>NZ_JANLGQ010000009.1 GCF_026157065.1 Enterococcus sp. HY326 | reverse complement strand
TTGTGTGGTGGCGATAGCGAGAAGGATACACCTGTAACCATGCCGAACACAGAAGTTAAGCTTCTTAGCGCCGATTGTAGTGAAGGGTTGCCCTTTGTGAGAGTAGGACGTCGCCACGCAGTTGTTTATTCCGGCATAGCTCAGTTGGTAGTAGCGCATGACTGTTAATCATGATGTCGTAGGTTCGAGTCCTACTGCCGGAGTTAGCTTCAAATTAATGAATTGAGTAGGATTCTTTTTCTCTGGAGAGTTGTCCGAGAGGCCGAAGGAGCATGATTGGAAATCATGTAGACGGTAACCACTGTCTCAAGGGTTCGAATCCCTTACTCTCCGTTAATTTCCTGGCCCGTTGGTCAAGCGGTTAAGACACCGCCCTTTCACGGCGGTAACACGGGTTCGATTCCCGTACGGGTCATTGCTTTACACTGGAGGTTTAGCTCAGCTGGGAGAGCATCTGCCTTACAAGCAGAGGGTCAGCGGTTCGATCCCGTTAACCTCCATTTACGGTTTGGTAGTTCAGCTGGTTAGAATGCCTGCCTGTCACGCAGGAGGTCGCGGGTTCGAGTCCCGTCCAGACCGTTTATCTTTTGAATAGTTTTGGCTCGGTAGCTCAGTTGGTAGAGCAATGGATTGAAGCTCCATGTGTCGGCAGTTCGATTCTGTCCCGCGCCATTTGGAGGAGTAGCGAAGTGGCTAAACGCGACGGACTGTAAATCCGTTCCTTAGGGTTCAGTGGTTCGAATCCACTCTCCTCCATTGTAGGGGTATAGTTTAAAGGTAGAACAGCGGTCTCCAAAACCGTTAGTGTGGGTTCAATTCCTGCTACCCCTGCCATTATTATTTGTTTAGTTTTTTATAGTATTACGGCGATCGTGGCGAAGTGGTTAACGCACCGGATTGTGGCTCCGGCACTCGTGGGTTCGATTCCCATCGTTCGCCCTCTTATTGGGGTATAGCCAAGCGGTAAGGCAAGGGACTTTGACTCCCTCATGCGTTGGTTCGAATCCAGCTACCCCAGTTCCTTTTATAAGGGAAATTGCATAATGGCGGTATAGCCAAGTGGTAAGGCAGAGGTCTGCAAAACCTTCATCACCGGTTCAAATCCGGTTACCGCCTTTTCGCAAAATTATATAACATGCCGGCGTGGCGGAATTGGCAGACGCGCTGGACTCAAAATCCAGTGCCCGCGAGGGCGTGCCGGTTCGACCCCGGCCGCCGGTATCCTTGATATAACAACGTTTCTAGCTGAAACGTTGTTATATTTTTTTGCGTTTTTCTCAATTAGAGCTTCGAAAACTACCACTTTTTGGCATATTTTATGGAAAGATTCAAAAATCACGTGCTTATTTTCTATTTATAAAAAAACATATGTTGAAGAAAAGCTTGCTATATCAGCCTTTTTTGGATGCACAAATAGCTATCTTATCTATATTTAAATTTATGGTACTGGATAATGCGGATAGTTCTATATGAGAATAAAAAAGCATATAAAATTTGTATTTGACTTACATAATCGCTGATTTATCACTAATTTGCTTCGCATCTGAATTTAAGAATCTTGTTTTTAGTTTAGAATGACTATCAAACATTTCGGACTACTTTTGAGCTACTGCTACAGATTAAACTGTTAAATAACATGTTTGCATCAATAATAATCATCAAGATGTTTCACGGCCTCAAGTTGTCTATTCGGGTAAAGATGACCGTAAAAATCGTAAATCGTATTAATTGAAGCATGGCCTAGTCTTTCTTTTATGAGATAGGGTGGAGTATTATTTTCAATTAACATAGCTACATGTGAATGTCTTAGATCATGGATGCGAATTTTCTTGATAGTTGAATCTCGTTTTAAAACTGTCTCAAACTTTTTCCGTATATGATCTTTTGATAGGAGTACATTTTTGCATTGAAAAACTTGTGTATTACTATCAGCAGTGACTTCCGCTAGACTATTTAGGATAGAGGATTGATGAAGCTTCCAGATTTTTAAATCTTCTAATAGTAAGTGATTAATAGCGATTTTCCGATTGCCAGAAACCGTCTTAGGTTCATTGACGATAAACTGACCATTAAGTCTTAGCAATGTCTTATTAATAGTGATTTCTGCTCGCTCAAAATCAATATCCTGCCATGTCAATGCCAATAGTTCACCTGAACGCATTCCTGTATAAAAGGCTGTTGTGAAAAACAGTAAAAAGTTTTCTTCGTCTGAATGGAATAATTGCTTGAATTGTATAAATTCATGATAGGTCCAAAATTGCATTTTCTTACTAACAACCTTGAGCTTCTTTAATTGACTAACAGGATTTTCAGAAATGAATTTTTTTCTTACGGCAATATCAAGTATTTTCTTGAGCAGCAAAATAATTTTATTAATCGTATTGTTTGAGATTTTCTTCGCAATTAATTTTTCACGAAAGCACTCGATATCTTCATAAGAAGCTTTAACTAGAATAGATTCTTTGAAATATGGTTGAATGTGCTTATGATAATTGTAGTCCTGGCTCTTAATATAGCTGGCTTTGCGCTGATTTCTGACATCCTCTTTCTTCATTAGACCATATAAGTAATCAACTGAGATTCTTTTTAAGTTTTGAGTGGTACTAAATTTGTGTAAATAAATCTTCTCTTCTGCTTCCAGGGCTGCTTTCTTCGTATTAAATCCAGTTCTAACGATCCTCTCTCTTTTTCCAGTAATTACATTTACGCCATTGGATACATCAACAATCCAACTTTTATGATTCTTTGCTTTCCTAACTGACATAGTACGACTCTCCTAATCATTAAATAGTAAAGAGCTAAATATATCACAGATTTATATAGGAGTTTTTTTACTCATGTGATGAACATATAAATAAAAATAAAATTAAATTCTCGGATTTATGTGTCATTTTTCCTTGTCTAATTTGCTGGTATATATGTAAGGATAATTTGAAAGCAAAACTCAAAAAAGAAGAGGAGAATGAAAGATGGCAGTAAGAAGAGACAAAAAGACTAATAAATGGATAATTGATATCTCGACAAAGAATCAGATAACAGGAAAGCGTAAACGAATTGTTCGGAAAAATTTTGATTCTAAGAAGACTGCTCTAGAGGAGGAAAGCAGACTCAGAGAGTTGATTGTTAAAGAGGAAGAACAGGCAGGCATGGATTTTGAATTTTTCTATGAGTTGTTACTGTATGGAGATAAGCTGAGTGGGAAAAAGGAAAGCCATGTAGTTTCTCAACAATATGTATTTGATGTGCATTTGAAAAATTATTTTAAACATGCAAAAATTTCCAAGCTTAACGACCAAGATATTATTGGCTTTAGAAATTCCTTGTTAAAGAAAAAGTTATCGAATAACTATATTAATAAGATTGTAATTTTATTGAAAAAAATATTAGATATTGCTGTGCGGAAGAAAGTATTACGTCAAAATCCATGTACATTTCTTAAACGGTTACCTGTTGAAAAAGAGAAAATGAATTTTTGGACATTTGATGAATTCTCAAAATTTGATGCTTTATTCAATGGGGAAGAACAACTTCTTCGCTTGTTTTTTCATCTGGCATATTTTACGGGTATGAGGATGGGTGAAATATTAGCCTTAAGTTGGGAAGACATTGATTTTGAAAAAAATCAGATATACGTGATTCAATCAGTTACTAAAATTCATGGAAAAGAAATGATTAGTGCCCCCAAAACTGCAGCCAGCAAACGAAGTATTTCCATTCATGCCCAATTAAGTGACCTGTTATTAGAGTGGAAAAATTATCAAAATGATATGCTGGGTCACTATGCTTCGGGTAGAACGGACCTAGACATAAGATTATTTGAAGATGCACCGTGTCATATTATGGATGGAAATAGTATCAGAAAGAAATATGATTCTATCTTAAAGAGAGATTGCAGCTTAAAAAGAATTCGAATCCATGATTTTCGTCATTCCCATGCGGCGCTGTTGGTAGAGCAAAACCAAGAACCATATATAATAAAAGAAAGACTAGGCCACGCTTCAATTCAGACAACCTATGATGTTTATGGGCATTTATATCCGAATAAACAACAAGAAATTGCGGATAGGATTGGTTTGTTGTATTGAAACTATACTATTTGAATATGGATTTCTTTATGGTCCGAATTTTAAAAGATGATTTACTTTTATGCCCTGTAAGTTGAAGTTTAGGGCATGAAAGTAAATTATTGAAGTATTTTTTTAAGCCAATTTTGATAACATTATGCAACCTTGTCGAGAAGAATACTGATGTGACAACACTTTTCAAATTAAAAAAAAGTTAAAGGCTTCTAACTAAGTATAAACATACTTAGTTAGAAGTTTTTAGATACTTATTGACAAATATGATAATACTTGATATAGTAAATTCAAAGAAAAGGAGGGAATATCATGAGATTAAGCTATAATGCAGGAAAAATTTTAGTTTTGGGAAATTGTGAACTGTCAGCGCGAACAATTGAAACAGTCCTTAGAACTTATGGTATACTAAAAAAGGATATAAATTTTGTTTCTTACAATGAAATAAATAAATTTGATTTTTCGCAGTTACTGAATACTGAAAAATATTGTGACATTTTTATTGGGCCAACGCCCCATAAAGCAACCAGTCTCTCAGAGTCAACTAGCCCGTATCAATTCTTAGCTGATCATGAGTTTGAAGTTCCAACTTTTCAACAATTGCGGAAAAAGAATGGGCAACTTGCAATTACTAAAGTGAATTTTGAGAATGCTCTCTTGCACTCGACAAAATTTAGGAAAGAAACTGAGTGGGAATTCCAAGAAGACATATTGAGCTAATTTTTTTAGACAAACTAAAAAGAGTAGAATTATACTTATTTCAGGAATAGAGAATATAAGGAGGAAAAGTCTTGGAGAAAAATAACAAACTGTGGACTGAATTGAACAAATTGAGAGGATATATGGATTTGTACCGATTGGCGTTATTTTTATTTATAATAGCCTTCATTTTTGAAGAGGATCCTGCATCAAAAAAGCTAATCCCTTTTATGGGGAGCGAAGAGCTCCTAAAAAGATTTGATAGTATCACAAGAGAGAAAAAAATCAATTCTATAATTGTCGGGGTAGGAACAAAATTAAAAGAAGTAACTGATGATTTGTCAGACAAAGAATACAAAGAAATTATAGAGGTGGCATTCGACTTATATAAGCAAGACGGTTTTGTAGAACAAGTATTATCTGTATTGTCTTCTGATCGACAAGGTGCTGAATCAGTTACACCAGCTACACTTAATAATTTATTGGTAAAATTAGCAGATATACAATTAGATGAATCTGTGTTAGACCCATCAGCAGGTTTTGGTGGAACTCTATTAGAAGTAATTAGAAGAAATCCAGATCAGATAGTAGTTGGTCAAGAAATTCAACCAGAAGTTGCTGGAATTGCACAGATAATCTTAGAAATTTCTCAAGCTAAAAATTCAACCATCTTTGTTGGAAATACACTAACTAACCCAGGATATCTAAAAAGAGGTAAATTAGAAACTTTCGATAAAGTTGTGACAGTTCCTCCATTTGGTTTAAGAATGACAAATAACGAAGTTTCGAGGGATAGATATGGTCAATTTCCGTTTGGATCTCCTGGTAGATCCTCAGCAGATTGGGCATTTATCAGCAATGCAATTAGTTCTTCTAATATTAAAAATGGTAAGGCAGTAGTTGTTGTGCCAGCTGGAGCTCTGTACCGTACAGGACCGGATAGTAGAATTCGACGACAAATTCTTAGATATGATTTTTTTGAGGCAGTCATTGCGTTACCAGAGCGTCTTTTAGCAAATTCTGCTATTCCTCTAGTTGTATTAATCTTTAATCGAAATAAAGAGCCGATACGACAAGAAAAGGTTTTATTCATTAAAGCGAGAGAAGAAATAATTCATCAGAAAATGGCTGAAAAACTTACCGTGAACACAATTGATGAAATTGTTTCAATTTATAAAAGTTACACGGAAATTGATGGTTTCTCTAAAATAGTAGACGTTGATAGAATAAATCCCGAGAACATGGCAGTAGAGCATTACCTATCTAGTTCCAAATTCGAAATTGATGGTTTTACATATGATGTAGATCTAGATTCTTTAAACAAAGATAACTCCATTTCTTTATCTAGTATTGCTGAAATTGATCGTGGTTTTAACATGACCTCTAAGAATGAAGCGTCGGATGGTGAATTTCGAGTTTTAAAAATTTCTGACATTAAAGGAGATGTTATTGATTACAATCGAGCAGTAAGAGCTAACGCAGTAGAAGGAACCAAAGTGGAAAATTATATTCTTCAAAGAGGAGATATTGTTTTATCAGTTCGAGGTACTACGAACAAAGTTGCTTTTGTCGAAGAAGACTACAATAAAGTAATGATAAATTCTAATTTGGTTAGGATCAGAGTAAAAGAGTTTGTAGTTGAAAAGTATTTACCGGAATTTATCAAACTGTTTATGGAAAGTCCTCTTGGTCAAGCTCAGTTCAAAAGTATGTCGATGGGTACAACAATCCGGCAACTACCTATCAGGGAACTACATGATTATAGGGTTCCTCTAGTTACTTTGAGTAACCAAGAGAACATGGTTAGGTTATACAAAACAGAAAATGACCGCATAAACAAAGAAATCACTTGTTTAAAAAAAGAGAGTATTAAACTTAAAGAAGAACTATATAGTCAAATGGGCATTTTAAAACTATACAAAAGAATAGAGGATGAAAATTGATGAACGAATCGAAACGTAATGAACAAACAACTCAATTTATTCAAACAAAAGCCAATATGATTTGGAATGTGGCGGATATTTTACGTGGCTTATATAAACCTCATGAGTACGGTAAAGTTATTTTACCCATGACAGTTATCAAGCGATTGCACGATACTTTATTGCCAACAAGAGATGAGGTATTAAAAGCTTCTGAAAAACATGTTGGAACAAACGGCCCTATGCGTAATAAATTTTTAGAAAAAGCTTCAGGATACTCATTTTATAATACAAGTCTCTATACATTTGAAACACTCATTGCTGATCCAGAAAATATAGAGGTAAACTTTCGGGCTTATTTAAATGGCTTTTCAGAGAATATGCAAGATATCTTAGCTAACTTTAAATTCGAACAAGAGATAAGTAATATGGCTGAAAATGATGCATTATTTTATGTTATTCAAGAGTTTAATAAGAAGGAATCTTATCTTGGACCAGACAAAGTTACCAGCACGGATATGGGTTATATTTTTGAAGAATTGGTACGGAAATTTTCCGAAAGTTATAATGAAGAAGCAGGAGCGCATTTCACTAGTAGAGATGTCATTTATTTGATGACTGACTTATTGCTTGCGGAAGATAGTGAAACTCTAGTTGGTGAAGATGTTGTTAAAACCGTTTATGATCAAACTATGGGAACCTCTCAAATGTTGTCCGCAATGATTGAGCGGATTCATGATTTCAATGAAAGTGCTGAAGTACGGACATTTGGTCAAGAATTAAACCCAGAAACTTTTGCAATAGCTAAGGCAGACACTATGATTCGTGGAGGCAATCCAGATAATATGGCTAAGGGAAACACACTCTCTGATGATAAATTTACGAATTACACTTTTGATTATTGTATTTCTAACCCGCCTTTTGGAATTGATTGGAAAAGTGCGAAATCAGCTGTCGAAAAAGAACATGAATTAGGAGATGCAGGGCGTTTTAGTCCGGGACTTCCAAAAATTAGCGATGGACAACTATTATTTCAATTAAATGGTTTATCTAAATTAAAAGATACTGGTCGTATGGCGATTGTCCATAATGGCTCAGCTCTATTTTCAGGTAATGCAGGTGGTGGCGAAAGTGCAATTAGAGAATATGCGATTGAAAATGATTGGGTTGAAGCTATTATCCAACTACCAACTGATTTATTTTATAATACGGGGATTTCAACCTATGTATGGATCTTAACAAAGAATAAATCAGCAGAACGGCAGGGGAAAATCCAGCTAGTAGATGCATCGAAAATGTTTGAAAAGCGAAGAAAAAATATTGGGAATAAGCGAGTAGATATTTCAGAACCTTGTCGTGAAATCATCGTCAAAGCGTATGGTGAATTTCAAAATGAAATCTATCACTTAAATGACAAAGTAGTTGAGTCCAAAATATTTGATAATGATGATTTTGGTTTTACTAAAGTAACGGTTGAAAGTCCTTTGAAAGATGAAAATGGCGAACTTGTTCTTAAAAAAGATAAGGTAGTGGTTGATCCAGCTTTGCGAGATACTGAGGATATTCCTTTAAAAGAAGATATTCAAGAGTACTTTGAAAGAGAAGTTTTGCCCTTTAATCCTGATGCTTGGATGGATAGAAAAAAAGATAGAATAGGTTTCGAGATTCCATTTACCCGCTTGTTCTACAAATATACTGCTCCTGAGCCTTCTGAGGTAATTGCAGAAAGAATAAAGGAATTAGAAGCATCCATAGTAGCTAACTTTGAAGCTTTATCTGAAAAGGATGTGCCTAATTTTGACTAGAGGTATGAAAAAAACAGGGATTGATTGGGTACCTTTTGCACCAAAAGGTTGGAAAATTTTGCGAGGCAAATTTTTATATAAAAAAATGGAGCGTAAAATAGATACTGATGAAGTTGTCACGGTATTTCGAGATGGTCAAGTTGTCCAAAGAAAAAGAAGACGAAATTCGGGATTTACAAATGCAATAAAAGAAATAGGGTATCAGGGAGTATGTAAAGGTGATTTAGTTATTCATTCAATGGACGCATTTGCAGGAGCTATAGGAGTTTCAGAAGATAACGGAAAGTGTAGCCCTGTTTGTATAGTTTTAGAAGGAGAAAATAAAGTAGTTGACAATTACTATTTTGCATTTCTTTTAAGAGTATATTCAAATTTAGGGTATATTGAATCTATGTCTAAAGGCATTCGCGTAAGATCGACAGATTATCGCTATGCTACTTTTGCGAATACACTTTTACTTGTGCCCTCTCTCAATGAGCAAAGAAGGATTGTGGAAATAATACAGTCCCAATCGACATTGATTGACTCTTTAATTTCCAAAACTCAGCAATCAATCGAGGAATTAAAAAAATATAAGCAGGCCTTGATAACCGAGACAGTTACTAAGGGTTTGGATAAGAATGCTGAGATGAAAGATAGTGGAATTGAATGGATTGGGCAGGTTCCAAAAGAATGGGAAATAAAAAAGGTTCGTTTTTTTTTACAAGAAGTATCAGAAAAAAACTTTCCTAATGAAAAAGTTTTGTCGTTATATAGGGATTATGGTGTAATCCTAAAAGAAAGTAGGGACGACAACCATAATGTCACATCGTTAGACACATCTTCTTATAAACTTGTTCAGCCTAATCAATTAGTCATTAATAAGATGAAGGCGTGGCAAGGATCGATGGCAATCTCAAAATTGAGGGGAATCATATCGCCTGCGTACTATATATTTGAAATAAAAGATAACAATATTGATTTTGATTTTTTAAACTATGTTTTGAAGAATAGAAGCTATTTAGATGAGTATAGAAGAATCTCTGCAGGATTAAGAACAGGACAGTGGGATTTAGATAAAAATCAATTCAAAAATATTTTATTTGCCTTTCCTTTTAACATTGATGAGCAAAAAGAAATAGCAAGATATATAAATAAAAAAGAGTTGTTAATTAATAATTTAATTGAGAAAAAATTAGACTTTATTATGGAGCTACATAAATATAAACAAGCTCTTATTTATGAATACGTTACTGGAAAAAAAGAAGTGTAAGGAGGTGTCTATATTGGTAGAAAATAAAGAAATTCGTTTTGAACAAGATATTGAAACTTCGTTGATTAACAATGGTGGATGGCAAAAAGAAAAGTTTAGCCACTCAACTTTTGATGCCACCATTGGATTAGATTTAAATAAACTATTGGAATTTATCCAAGAGACTCAACCTAAACAATGGGCAAGACATCAGAAAAATTACAGTGGAGATGGTGAAGCTAAGTTTTTGCAACGCTTTAATCAAGAAGTTGATGCACATGGTATGCTTCATGTGTTAAGAGCTGGTATTAAAGATCGTGGTGTAAAGTTTAATATTGCGTACTTCAAACCAGTTTCAGGGTTAAACTATGAGTCAATAAAAAGATATGAAGCAAATCGATTCACTTGTACTAGACAATTCGCCTACAGCCCCAATAATCATAATACGATTGATATGGTTTTATCTATAAACGGCATCCCTATTGTTGCTCTGGAACTAAAAAATCAATACACAGGTCAAACAGTCGAAAATGCTAAAATTCAGTTTCAGAAAGATCGTGACTTTAAAGAATTAATATTTGGCTTTAATCGTCGTTTCCTAGTGTACTTTGCTGTGGATCATACTGATGTCTATATGACAACTAGGCTGTCAGGAAGAAAGACTTATTTTCTTCCTTTTAACCAAGGCTCAAATGGTCCAGGAAATGTTGGTGGGGCAGGAAATCCATCAAATCCAGATGGTTATCCAACAGCTTATTTATGGGAACAAGTTCTTACCACTGACAATTTAATGGATATTATTCAACGATTTATGAATTTGGAAGTAAAAAAAGAAAAACAAGGTGATCGTGAAATAACTAAAAAGACTTTGATTTTCCCACGTTATCATCAACTAGATGTTGTTAGAAAGTTAGTTCAGAATGTTAAAGCTAATGGTAGTGGTGAGAACTATTTGATTCAGCATAGTGCAGGCTCTGGTAAATCTAATAGTATTGCTTGGCTTGCTTATCACTTAGCTTCAGCACACACACAATTTGACGAACCAATCTTTTCTTCAATCATTATTGTCACAGATAGAACCGTTTTGGATAGACAGTTGCAAAATACAATTACCAGTTTTGATCATAAAGCCGGCCTTGTAGTTACGATCGATGATAAGAAAACTTCGCAAGACTTAAAAGCTGCAATTAATGATAGAAAAAAGATTATCATTACTACATTACAAAAATTTCCAATCATTTATCAAGAAATTGATGAAGCTCAAGGTAGAAATTTTGCGGTTATTGTTGACGAAGCCCATTCTTCTCAAACAGGGAATAGTGCGCAAAAATTAAAGGCAGCTTTGGCAGATAAAAAAGCTACTTTAGAAGAGTATGCTGAGATAGAGGGCGAAATTGAGGATGCTACGCCTGATGCTCAAGATGAGTTGGTCCAACAGTTGATTTCACAAGGAAAGCATGAAAACCTGAGTTTTTTTGCCTTTACTGCTACTCCCAAAGAGAAAACTTTAGAAATGTTTGGTACAAAACAAGCTGATGGTAGATTCTCACCATTTCATGTTTACTCTATGAGACAAGCGATTGAAGAAGGCTTTATTTTAGATGTTTTAAATAATTATATGACCTATAGTACTTCTTACCGTATTGCAAAAGAAATCAGTGACAATCCTGAACTACCCAAAAGTGAGGCTACGAGAGCAATCGTAAGATTTCAATCATTACATCCTTGGGCTGTTGCACAAAAAACTGCTGTAATGATAGAACAGTTTCGCTCAGTGACAAGTAGAGCGATTGATGGACGAGCAAAAGCAATGGTAGTTACTGCATCACGTTTGCATGCAGTTAGATATATGAAGGAGTTCAAAAAATATATCGCTAATAAAGGTTATGAAGATTTAGATGTGCTCGTTGCTTTTTCTGGGACAGTCACCGATGGAGATGATGAGTTTACAGAATCAAAAATGGATTCAACGAAATCTGGTGATCAAGTGAAGGAAAACCAATTGAAAGAAACGTTTCATAGCGATGAGTTCAATATTTTGATTGTAGCTGAAAAATACCAGACGGGCTTTGATGAACCCTTATTGCATACCATGTTTGTGGATAAAAAATTACGAGGAGTCAAAGCCGTACAAACTTTATCTCGATTAAATCGAACGATGCCTGGAAAAAAAGATACCTTCATTTTAGATTTTGTAAATTCTGCTGAGGATATTCAAGAAGCGTTTCAACCGTTCTATGAGCAGACAAATTTAAAAGAAGAAATTAATGTGAATTTGATTTATGATACTCAAAGTAAGTTGCACAAGTTCAATGTCTATAACAAAGAGGATATTGATTCTGTAATAAAGCTAGTTAAACAAGCCCAACAAAAGCAAGATGAACGTTTATTAGGTCGGATTTCTAGTAAATTTCAACCAATTGTTGAACGCTATAAAGATATGAATAAAGATAATCAATACCAATCTCGTGTTACTCTCCGAAATTTTGGGAAATGGTATGATTATATTTCACAACTAGATCGTTTGTTTGATAAAGAACTTTTAGAAGAAAGAATTTTTACCGGTTACTTACTTAAATTCCTACCTAAAGAGCAAAGAGAGAATATTGATATCTCTGATAAGGTAAAACTTGAGTATTACAAACTGCGAAAAGATTTTTCTGGAGAATTGGATTTAGTTAAAGAAGAGGGAACTTTAGAAAATCCTAAAACTATTGATGCAGGTATTAAACCACCTGATGAACGAGATTCTTTGGATGAAATCATTCACAAAATCAATGAACGATTTCCAGATGATTTTGGAGAAGGGGATAAAGTCCTCGTAGAAATTCTGTATAAATCTTTTGCAGAAAATCCAGATGCAAAAATAATTAGTATGGCAAAAAATAATGATGCTCAAATGTTTGAAAGATCGCTTTTTCCAGACGTATTCAAGGACAAAGTAATGGAACAATATGAATCGAACAATGCAGCGTTTGAAAAAATGCTTGGCCAAGAAGATCAGTATTTCAATTTAGTCTATACTTTAGTAGCCAGAGACCTGTATAAATTATTGCGATCAAAATAAGTTATTTCAAATAACAAATCAATATAGAAGTATTTATGTGTAGACAATTTTCCAAAATATTCTAGGAGTGTAGCCATGCTAGAAAACAAACTTAATATAACTGATCAAATTGATTTAGCCAAGACCGAAGAAAAGCTCAGCAAAAAAAGAGCTAAAGAATTATTTGAATCAGGTGAGATTAATGATTTTGAGATAGGCACATTTCGCGGCCTTTCTGATATTCATGAAGACTTGTTTGGGGATATCTATTATTTTGCTGGAAAAATCAGAGACATAAACATTGCAAAAGAAAACTTTAGATTTGCTCCGGTGATGTATTTAAAAACAGCATTGGAAAATATTGATTCAATGCCTCAAAGCACTTTTGAAGAGATTATCGCTAAATATGTCGAGATGAATGTGGCGCATCCTTATCGAGAAGGCAACGGTCGCAGTATACGCATGTGGTTGGACTTGATTCTTAAAAAAGAATTAGGAAAAGTTATTGATTGGTCTTTGATCGATAAAGAAGCTTATCTGTCAGCGATGGAACGTAGTCCTATTAATGATTTAGAAATTCGTTTTTTACTGAAAGAGGCTTTGACAGATAAAGTAGATGACCGAGAGATTTTCATGAAGGGTATTGATACGAGTTATTTTTATGAAGGTTATATGGAGTATAGGGTTGAGGATTTGTAGAAAACATCAAATATTATTCTGGTATATGATTTTAGGTATTTTACCCTGTTCAGAAACTTAATATTGTTTTGTAGAAGATGGACTCATTTAAGAATCCATCTTTTTTGATTTCTCCATCTTAGTTTCCGGTTTTATCTATATGATATAATTTTTATAAACAGATTATGAGATGAGGTGCTGGAATGGAGCAAGCAGGTTTAAGGGATTTCTCAAATTGGTATGAAATGAATCAAACTGAATTACTTTCTGAAGCTAGAAAATGGAAAACTAAGAATGATGGTTTGAGGGAAGAGTGGTTAGCTGATTGGCCATTAGAGAGGATAGCAACCATGTCTCTTGACGAATATGTCCTTGGTAAAGGTTCGCAAAATAAATCCTTTTGCTATGAATTAGAGCAAGGAAAATACAGCAGAATGTATTTGGGAATCAAAGGGGGAGCGGCTTCAAAATTTGGCATTTACTATTCTAAAAGCAAGAAGGCGTATTGTGATCAAAGTAATAATGCTATCCCAGAAGAGCAAGTAGGAGAAAAGTTTGAACAATTAAAAAAAGACTTATTCGAACTTGTATCTAAAGGAATTCAGGCAAATTTTGATGATCCTGTTTTCACTTCTCAAAATACTTTTTTAGGTAGGACGGCATTAGTGATAAAGCTTTTGTGTATTTATTCTGAAAATAGTATTTTTATGGGGGTTAATAATCGAAAAGAACAAAATATTTGGGGGGATTTTGTTTCTCTGAATAAAAATAAAAATGTTTACAAACAAAATTATGAAATTACGCAAACTATTTCTTCAAAATTTCCTGAGCTAAATGGTGATTTATTGAGTAATATTATTTGGGAATATCATAAAATGATTGTTGATTGTGAAATTGAAGAAGAGGAAGTCTCTGAGGATGTTTCTGTTGTAAAAGAAATTAGTGGGACCTATAGCTATCAAAATAAATATTCCAAAATACTGCTTGAAGCAAAAAATATTATTCTTCGTGGTGCTCCAGGTACTGGAAAAACTTATTTGGCTAATGAAATAGCCGCTGATATTGTTTCTTATGGACGTACTCAAAACATATCTAAATTAACTGAAAAAGAAACAGAACAAATCGGTTTTGTTCAATTCCATCCAAGTTATGATTATACAGACTTTGTGGAAGGATTGCGGCCAATCAGTACAGATGAAGGTGCTGTTAGTTTCAAATTAGAGCCCGGAAGTTTTAAATCGTTTGTTGAAAAAGCCAAAGACGAAGAAGATTTACAGATTCACGAAGATAACTTTGAAGAAGCTTGGGACAAGTTTTTTGAAGCAGTGGCTGAGGCTAGTGGAACTGATGAGGGCTACAATAAATTAACTACTTTGACAGGAAAACCAATTAAAAATTTATTAGTTTACGAAAGAAATGAGATGCAAGGTGTGTATCCTGAAAATACCACCATCTATTTGAATCATGACCAAATCTACAAAGTATATAAAGGGCAAAAAGGAACACCGAAAGCTGGATTTGATTTTTATCGAAAAGCAATTGTTAAACATTTAAAAGAAGAATATGGTTTGAAAGATTATTCTGTATCAAACAATACAAATTTTTCAAAGAAAAATTATGTGTTTATTATTGATGAGATTAATCGTGGCGAAATTTCTAAAATCTTTGGGGAATTATTCTTTTCGATAGATCCAGGTTATCGTGGGAGTAAACACGGCGTTTTGACTCAGTATGCTAATCTCCATGATGACCCGCAAGAAAAATTCTTTATTCCAGATAATGTTTATATTATAGGTACCATGAATGACATTGACCGTTCCGTAGATACATTTGACTTTGCGATGCGACGTCGGTTTACATTTTTAGAAGTGACCGCAAAAGAATCGGCTGAAAACATGTTGGAAGATACCCAAGTAAAATTTTTAATGTCAGAATTAAACAATGCCATTATTTCAAAAGAAATGGGTGGACTTACAATTGATTATCAAATTGGTGCCAGCTATTTCTTACTGATTGATAAGGAGGGCGTAACCGTTTCAAGACTACTTTCTTTATGGGATAGAAAATTGAAACCTTTATTAAAAGACTATTTTAGAGGTGAATTTCAAGGAGAAGAAAAATTAGCCAATTTGGAAAAAGTGTATTTTAGTGTAGGACAAGAAAATGAAGGCTAATTTATTATACGACAATTCATTGGTAGATGATGAATTGTCTAATTTGCCAGTAGTTACAGAATTATTAAATAGAAATGTCGCAAGTTTAGAAAAAGAAGGATTTATAACTTTTCCTCAAATTTTATCTGAATCAAAAGATTTGGATGAGAATAATTTTATATTCCAAAAATGGAACGGGAAAATTTGGACTTCAAATATTGTGGGTATGCTTAGTCAAGGCAACCAGCAATTGCAGATTTTTTCTCGATTCACCAATAAAACGAGTAAAGAAGATTTCTTTTTGCGCTATATGCTACAGAAGGTGCTTAATTATAATGTTATTAACCAGAAATTTAGCGAGTCTGATACTGAGTCTTACTATGATTTACTGATGTATCTGTTTCCTTATTATCTAAACAATGCTTTAAATAAAGGTATCTACAAAGAATACGTTAGAAGAGAATATAATGATCAAAATGTAAAAGGAACAATTGATATTTATCGCCAGATTAAGGAAAACACGCCTTTTTTAGGAAAAATTGCTTATACGACGAGGGAATTTAGCCATGATAATTATCTAACGCAATTAGTTCGCCATACAATTGAAAAAATTCAAAAGGAGAAATCATTTTTGTTACAAGCGAACGAAGACACAAAAGAATATATAAGAATGTTGCGACAGGAGACCCCTTCCTATAATAAAAATGATTTTCGAAAAGTTTTACAAAAAAACATTATGAAACCTTTAAAACATAGTTATTTTGAAGAGTACAGAGCTTTACAAAAGTTATGCATTCAAATTCTTTCTGATGAACAAGCCGCTTTTGGGATGGTAGATCAAAAAATTCAAGGAATCATCATTGATATTGCTTGGTTGTGGGAAGAATATATTGGAAAAGTCACTGGTTGGAAACATTATGGGCGAAATGCTAAATTGTTTACCTTACAACTTTTTGATAATCCTAAGACTTCTCCCCGTTATCCAGATTATGTCTTCAATAATCTACCAATAGATACCAAATATAAAAGAAATCTTGATAAGAGAAATGACTACAATCAGATTGTTACTTACATTCACATTTTGAATGCAACAAAGGGCTGTTTCTTACAGCCAACAGGTGATAAAGAGTACGAAAAAAATGGCTATCAATTTATTGGAAAGCTAAATGGTAACAATGAAGAAGTTTTTTCGTATTATTTTTATATTCCGCAAGAAGTAAAAACATACACAGAATTTGTAGAAAAAATTCAGGAGAGCGAACAGCGATTAACAACTTTTGCGGAGTTTAATGAATCTGAAGTTTAACTTTGATAATTTTGTAGAAAGAAATTATCTAGATAGATGCTTCCTCATCCTTAATTATCAGTTGATGCATTTTACTATTTTAGGATTAAAATGTGACGACTCGGTAAAGTTTGTTACTATTTTAAAGTGTTAAAATAGTTCGCCACGAATCTATTTGACAACCCGCCAGATTCCGTTAAGCTTAAGAGAGAAAGTTTGATTATTCTAAAGTTCAGGGGGATGAAGAAGCATGGCAGAGCTTTATTTTGTACGTCACGGGTTGACGATTAATAATCATGAAGGTCGGTTTAATGGCAGTCAGTCAAATCCGCCGTTGTTGCCAGAAGGGGTGGCGCAAGCGCGATTGTTGGGGGAATATTTGGCAAAGGAAACATTTGCCAAAGCCTATGTCAGTCCATTACAGCGGGCGCAGGAAACATTAAACAATATTTTGTTGCCTCAGACAGACAAACCGGCGATTGAAGTTGTTGACGACTTGCAGGAGATTAATTTCGGTGATTGGGATGGGCTGCGGATTGATGAGAAGCAGCAGGAGCCGGAATTCCATAATTTGCTGCATGTGCCGGAAAAGTATAATCCAACAGCGTTCCATGGTGAAAGCTTTTTTGATTTAGCAAAAAGAGTAAAGCGTTTTAGCGATTCGTTAGCTTATAATAATGATGAAAAGTATCTAATCGTCGCCCATGGGGTTACTTTGATGACGCTAATGCAGCTGCTTAAGGGGAAAACAGTTGCTGATGTTAGAGAGGCGGGCTTATTGGGGAACACTAGTCTCAGTATTTTTGAATCAAATGACGGCATTGAGTTCCAAGAAAAATTATGGAATTTTACTGATTATTAAAAATTATTGAAACGTCTATCAAAAATTGGCTTACCCGCTAAGCTTGATAGGCGTTTTTTTTGTTGACCTTAATTTCCACATAAAATTTGTTGATACTTTGTAGTCAATCTATGAGTTGTAAAAAGTTCGTGGGCAATCAAAAATAATCTGCACAAAAGTATTTATGAAATTGGAAATCTTCAGAGGCTTCTGGATTTGCCTCGAGTATTCTCTGTACTTTGACTAGTGAAATGCGAATGGATGTTCTATAATAGATAAGTTAGGAGGTTGCCCATGAAAACAGCACGAATTTCAGTGCGTAATTTGGTGGAATTTATTTTGCGCAAAGGCAGCATTGACGAGCGGCATACTAGTGACCACACGGCGCAAGAGGGGGCCCGCATTCATCGCCAACTACAAAAGGCTGGTGGAGAAAATTATCAAAAGGAAGTTTTTCTGTCTTTAGAAGTATCTTTAACGGAAGGGATGTTAACAGTTGAAGGCCGGGCAGATGGGGTAATTACAGAAGATCAGCAGATCACAATTGATGAAATAAAAACCTCTGAGCCAGAATTTGAGGACTTATTACCTGAACAGATTGAAATGTTTTGGAATCAGGTTAAATGTTACGGACATATCTACTGCTTAAAGGAAAATTTGGAGCAGATTACCTTACAATTAACTTATTTTCAAACGACTGAGAAAAAAATTACTCGCCAGAAATTGACTTTTTCTGCACTTGAGCTGGCTGATTTTTTTACCCATGTGGTGACGGAATATGAGAAATGGTTGGTTTTTCAAGAGGAGTGGCAGGAGCGAAGGAATCAGTCTTTGAAGCAACTGGAATTTCCTTTTCCTGATTATCGTAAAGGACAACGGGAATTGGCGGTGGCGGTTTATAAGACGATTTTAAGTGAACGTCAGCTGTTTGTGGAGGCACCGACTGGTATCGGTAAGACGATTTCGACATTATTTCCTTCTCTTAAAGCGATTGGTGAGGGGAAGGCACAACGGATTTTTTATTTGACGGCCAAGACTATTACACGGACGGTCGCAGAAGAGGGAATTGCTGAGCTAAAGGAAAAGCAAGCTGAGGTCAAGAGTGTCACGTTGACTGCCAAAGATAAAATTTGTTTTTTGACAGAACGAAATTGTACTCCAGAGGCTTGTCCCTTTGCAAAGGGATATTATGATCGAATTAACGATGTCTTGTGGGATGTGCTTCACAAGGAGAATCAGCTGACTCGAGAAGTGATTGAGACCTACGCCCAAAAGCATACAGTCTGTCCCTTTGAGCTATCTTTGGATTTGAGTAATTTTTGTGATATTGTGATTGGTGATTATAATTATCTTTTTGATCCTAGAGTCTATCTGCGGCGCTTTTTTGAAAATCCCGATGGCCAAAGTCTTTTTTTAGTGGATGAAGCCCATAATTTAGTTGATCGGGGACGGGAGATGTATTCCCAGTCTTTGAACAAAAATACAATTTTAACCTTAAAAAATCAAAGTAAGAATTATAAGAAGCTATATAAAGCTTTGACTAAGTTAAATCAAGAAATGATTCAGCTGCGGAAAGTCTTAGAAGAAAAGGAGGCTGACTTTTTTGCGCAAGCGGCTCCGGTCGAGAGCTTGACAAGCCGGGTTTACCAATTTACCGAGGTGGCGAAGGAATGGTTAGCGGAAAATCCCAATGATGACCTGCAGGAAATGGTTTTAAGCTTTTACTTTGAAGCGTTGAATTATACTAGAATTAGCGAATTTTACGATGACCATTTTGTGACTTATTTAGAGCAGCGCAATCATGATATCATCATCAAGCAGTACTGTATTGACCCGTCTTTTTTATTAAATCAGAGCTTAGAAAAAGGACGGGCGGCGATTTTATTTTCGGCTAGTTTGACGCCTTTAGATTATTATAGTGAGGTGTTAGGAGGCAATGAAGAACGGTTGACTTATCGTTTAGCCTCCCCCTTTGATGAAAAAAGGCAATTGTTATTGGTTGACCAGCAGATTCAGACGACTTATCGGCAAAGGGAGGCTAGTTTGCCTAGAGTGGTGGCTGAGCTGGCAAAATTAGCTCAGGGGAAAACCGGTAATTATCTATTTTTCTTTCCTTCCTATCGTTATTTAGATGATGTCTATCAACTGTTTATTGAAGCTTATCCAGAATTGCGGACTTTGATTCAGCAAAATCAAATGAGTGAAGAAGAACGGGAAGTATTTTTAACTAACTTTGAGGTAGAACCAAAAGAAACGTTAATTGGTTTTTGTGTCTTAGGGGGGATTTTTTCTGAGGGGATTGACTTGAAGGGGACCCGACTGATTGGTGTCGGCATTGTGGGTGTTGGTCTACCGCAGCTCAGTCACCAGCAGGATTTGATTAAAAACTATTACGATGAAAAAGGGTTAGGCTTCCAATATGCCTATCAAATTCCCGGGATGAATAAAGTCTTGCAGGCGGCCGGTCGTGTAATTCGCACGATGACCGATAAAGGAGTGGTTCTATTATTAGACCAACGCTTTGGCACCAACTGCTATCAGCAGTATTTTCCAGAGCACTGGCGGGGCTATCTTGGCTTTAATCGACCGGAAGAATTGCCCGAAAAACTACAGGACTTTTGGCAAGACGACAACTAAAAACTTAAAAAAATTGCCCACCACTGCGGAAAACTTACCACAGTGATGGGCTTTTTCGTTATTTTTCAACGGGTGCATTATCAATAATTAACAGAGCGCTCATGACATAAATAATCCAACTATCTCTGGAGTAGGCGGTATAGCTTGGCACCCATTCGGCAGCATATTTTTCCTTATAATCCCGCAGACCTTGGAAGGAATAAAAATGCGATCCAAATTGATAGACTAAGTAAGCGATACGTTCCTGCGTAAAACTTTTGCGGGAGGTGCCAACATTAGAGAGGGGCGCCATCCCTAAATCAAAGACGGTTAGGCCTTCGTTGTGCATATATTCAAACAAATTAATAAAGAGAAAATCCATCGTACCTGAAGGCGCCGTTTCAGGATTATGGCGCATTAAATCAATTGTGCCAATCGTCTCTGTGTAAGTCGGCATAATATTGGCAAAGGCAACAATTGCACCAGTCTGGTCTTTAATCACCGAGATTGGCGATTTTTGCAGATAATCCTCAGAGAAAAAGCCAAGAGAGAAGCCTTTTTCTTTGCGGCCAGCTAACCAAGCATCTGACACTTCTCGTAAGCTAGCCATTGTCTCCTGATTAAAAGGCGGCTTGAGGACTTCAAACTGATAGCCTTCTTTTTGGAGGCGATTCATGGTGGCACGTTGCCCCTTCATTTTTTTACCGGAGATTGTGAAGGTTGTTAAATCAACTTCGGCAGCTTCTCCCATTTTAATAAAATCATAGCCAAACTCATGGAGTAGCATGACCAGCTTCTCGCTCACTTCGTAAAAGACCGGATGATAGCCGAGAATATCGGCGTCATGAATCAGCTGTTGAATCGCATCGGCAAAATCACTTTCCTTGCCGGCTGGATCCCCCATGATGACACACTTATCATTGTGGGTATTCATCTGAAGGAAGACGGTATTTTCAGTGCCATCATTGTAAAAATAAATATTTTTATCACCTAAAAAGGCCAATTGGCTCTCGGGATTGCCGCCATATTTATTAAGGACTTGATAGACTTGTTCATCTGCAACTTTTTCACCAAGGACTTTTTTCTCTCCCTGAAGATACTTAATGAAGAGCCAAATGATCGATGCCACGACGACAATTGCAATAAAGCCTGTCAACCACGTACGCTCTGAGGGAAATAAAAAGAAATCGATTGTATGATGGTTTCGATGGGGAAAAGCTGGCAAATTATAAATGCCAATCGCAATATATAAAATAAACAATGCAGTATACAATAAGCCATCCATCGTCATACTTTCCCAAGAGTAAACAAATTGTTTGCGATACAATTCTCTTTTGGAAAAGACTGCTAAAACAAATAGCAATACTAAAAAGACTAATGTTGCCGTGTTAAATTCACTGAAGAAAATATAGACACTAGCCAGTGCCAGTAAAATTAATGTTGGCAGATAAGCTTTTTGACTGCGATTGGCGGTTGCCCGACCCATCACCAGTAATAAAAAGCCTAAAAGCAGACTCGGAAACTGACTGATAAAATGCAAACGCCAAGGATTGATGTGATTCAACCATTGAAAATGGTTGAAGGCCTCAGGAATTGTTGCCAACAGGACCATCATGCTACCAGAAAAATATAAAGCAAAAACCAATACCTTATGGGCGATTTCCTGGAGCAATTCTTTAGGAATTCCGTTGTAGCGGCTGTCAATTTCACCACCGAGATTTTTAAATAAAAAGACAGCGCCGATAATAAACGGAATCACATAATAAAACAGGCGATACAATAAAATCCAAGTGACAGCTACGTCATGGGGAACGCCAAGCGATGCTAAACCAAAAATCATCATTACATCAAAGCTTCCCAGCTCACCGGGAATCATCGAGACAATCCCGATAACAGAAGAGGCAATGAATAACGGAATGACCGCAAAAAAGTTGACCTTGATGTCCATCAAAGCGCCGATGGACAGAAAGCTGATTAGAACACCTGCCCATTCAAGGGTTGATGTTAACAGGAGCTGCCAGCGATATTTTGCGGCTAAGCCTCCTAAAATGCCTTCTTTTTTTAACTTGGTGACAAGTAAAACAACTGGGAAGTACAGGCTGCCCCCTAAAAGCCAAATCCAATAATCTGTGATGTAATGATTCATTGGCATTGTAAATAGTAAAATAAAACTAACGAGACTAAAAACCGAGAGCCCTGACATTAAGAAAAGCAGTAGCTTGGATAAATGCTGTAGCAGTTTTTTACCATCGATTTCCTTGCCGAAAAATTCAGTTCGCAAGCCGATAGTGAAGACACCACCGAAGCCTACCATATTGTTAATGGTATTAATCGACCAGCTGGACTCCAATAAAAAACTAGGTTTAAGTTTTTGCCCCAGCATTTTATTCAGAATAATATCATAGTTCAGCATTGGTAAAATGGCGACTAGACCAATTACTAGCATAACAGCCAGCTTCCACAGGGGAATACTTTGAAACACATCCGCAATTTGCTCCGGCGTGATGGTTTTACTGAGGGTGACTAATTGAAAAATAACGACGATAATTACTGATAGTAGAAATAAAAACTTGAAAACAGGTAATCTTTTTTTGAACCAGGTAATTATTTTTTCCATGAGGACCTCCGATCTTGTAAGAAAGCTAAGATAAGCTGATTAAATGCGGCTGGCGCTTGGCGAGCCAACTGATGCCCGACTTTTGGCACCTCGATAAACCGGCTATTAGGTATCCAGTGTGCTAGATTGCGGGAATGACTTTTTTTGATAACATCATGGGCTCCGACGATTATTAAAGTGGGGGCTTGAATTGTTTGCAGGTCAGCTGGTCTTAAGCCCGTGTCTTTTAATAATAAATCACTGGCGGTCTTCAGGCGCTTCAGCCTACTGCCAAAGAGGGCTAAAATGTGACTTGCTGCAACAATTAAATAACTAGTCCACTGGGAGATTTTCCGCAGGCCGGCAAAGTTCAAATTGCCGGCATTTAAAACTAACCGATGCACTTTTTGCGGATAGTTAACCGCAAAAACCATCGCTAAATTGGCGCCATCAGAAAAGCCGATAAAATCCGCTTGGGCAATTTTTTCCTGTTCGAGGATTTCAAAAATATCCCGTGCCATCAAGCTGAAGCTGAGGCTGTCTGCGTAATTAGCTGAACGACCGTGACCACGACTGTCGATGATCACCAATTGAAAATAACGACTGAGAAAAGGAATTTGCTTGGAAAAAAAATTTCCATTGCCGCCATTTCCATGGAGCAGGACTACTGGAAAGCCTGCACCGTACACTTCGTAATATAATTGGCTGCCGTCTGACATGACGGCAGTTTGTTGTCTGAATTCCATAAGGGCACCTTCTAAAAATAGTATAACGGCTTTTCTTTATTTTAACAGTTTTTGACCGCTATCAAAATTGTAAGGCCTGTAAGCTGTTGAGAGAAAATCTAAAGTTGATTGTTAAGTTATTTTAAATATCTTAAAGAAGGTTTTTCAACGGCGCTTTTTTTCGGTATGATAGAAAAACCTTGAAAAAAAGGATGGAAATTATGCGAAAAAAACGTCGAGGCCCATTAGGTTGCCTTTTTATGTTGATAAAATTAATTATTTTAGTTAGTCTATTAGTAGCTTTGTTTATTGGTTATCGGACATATACGATTATCAAACGGGTGGAAAGTTTCCGACCAGAAGTTGAAACGCTGGCTAGTCAATATGGTATCAGTGATCATGAGACATTGATTTTGGCGATTATTTATACGGAGTCTAAAGGCAGTGGCACAGATTTGATGCAGAGTTCAGAAAGTTTATCAGGAGAACCCGATTCAATTAATACACAAGCAGATAGCATCGAGCAGGGGATTAGTTACTTGTCTGGCGCCATTGAGACGACTGAGGCTGCCGGCGACAATCTGTCAACAGCGATTCAGTCTTATAATTTTGGACATGATTACATTGCCTATGTTAGTGAAAACGGCGGCACCAGCACTGTTAGCTTGGCTGAGACTTATTCTCGGGAGGTTTTAACGCCTCTTTTAGGAAATCAGACTGCTGAAACTTATCGTTATTATAAATGGCAGGCAATTTTGTATAATGGCGGCTATCTATACAGTAACGGTGGGAATTTCTTTTACAGCCAAATTGTCCAAGACAATCAAAAGCTGATTGAATTTTACGAGTCAATTTTTGGGTAATAATTAAAATTTAGGATAGGTGGAGAAAAATGGAAAAATCACAGGACCAGTCTTCTTTAAAAGACTGGCTACTACGTTTTGTCAAAGGGATGTTTATTGGATCGGGCTTTATTTTGCCAGGAGTTAGTGGGGGTGCGCTAGCGGCAGTCTTTGGCATCTATGAACGAATGATTTCGTTTCTAGCCCATTTAACCAGAAACTTTAAAGAAAATGTTTTGTATTTTATTCCTGTCGGTATCGGCGGAGTGACCGGTGTCTTTTTACTCTCGTTTCCAATCAGTTTTTTATTGACGAATTATGAAACGCCAATTCTTTGGTTTTTCGTCGGCTGTATTTTAGGAACAGTGCCGGCTCTTTGGAAAGAAGCCGGTAAAGAAGGCCGCAGCCAAGGGGATACGATTTTGATGGCGATTACCTTTGTGGTGGCTTTTATCTTCCTTTTATTTGGGGCAGACCTTTTCGGCGGCCGAGTCGATCAAAACTTTTTCACTTGGATGATTGCCGGTGGCTTGATTGGCTTAGGAATGATTGTTCCCGGCTTGAGCCCATCTAATTTTTTAGTTTACATGGGCATGTACACCGCCATGAGTGATGGCTTTAAGACGATGGATTTCGGCGTGATTGTGCCATTAGCAATTGGTGGGCTTGTTTGTGTGCTAGGACTGTCAAAAGTGATGGATTATATTTTCAGCAAGGCTTATGCAAAGCTATTTCATTTCATTTTAGGGGTGGTCTTCGCCTCAACAGTGATGATTATTCCGACGAATTACAGTGGAATGGGCATCATGGGCTATCTTGCATGCTTTGCCCTGTGTGTTGCAGGAGCAGCATTAGGCTGGTGGATGAGTAGTCTAGAAGAAAAATACAAATAAAGTTTTTCGTTTGAATAAAAATTTAAAATTATTTTTACGCCGGAGCTTAATTGCTTTCGGCGTATTTTTTATGGAAAAGACTAGATAGTTAATGTTCTAAAGCGTTTGATTCACAAAAGAAAAAAGTTTTTATAAAATTTCTGAAAATGAGCTGATTATTTCTTGAGTTTCTTTGCTGCCGTGGTAGACTGGATACTGATAATTTGGAAAGTAGGAATCGACATGCAAAATGAAACTGGCTTAACAGCTCAGGAGGTCGCCCAGCGTCAAGCTCAGGGGCTGCAAAATAATCACACGGAAAATGCCAGCAAATCAACAAAAGCCATTTTTTCTGATAATATTTTAACCCTCTTTAATTTGCTGAATATTTTAATCGGGATTTGTCTATTTTTTGTAGGGGCTTATTCCAATATGTTTTATCTGGTGATTATTTTAGTCAATATCACCATTGGAATTTATCAAGAAATCCATGCCCGTAATATGGTCCAAAAATTGTCAATTGTCTCAAAGCAGGGTGTTGAGGTGATTCGAGATGGCCAAGTGACATCAATTGATTCCAGTGAACTGGTTTTAGATGATGTAGTTTTGGTGAAGGCAGGGGATGAAATTTTATCTGACCTCGAAGTTTTAGATGGTCAAGGAGAGGCCAATGAATCGTTATTAACCGGTGAAGCGGATTTGGTGGTTAAACACACTGGCGATGAACTTTTATCCGGTAGTTTTTTAGCCAGCGGTAGTTTAACAGCTAAAGTGATTCACGTCGGCCTAGATAATTATGCTATGAAGCTTGCTAATGAAGCCAAGGTCCATAAACCATTGGATTCTGAATTGGTTCGCTCAATTAGAAAAGTCTCCCGTTTTACGAGCTTTGTCATTATTCCTTTAGGGATTTTATTATTTATTGAAGCTTTCTTTTTACGGGACAGCGGTATTAAAGATTCAGTGGTTGTCTCGGCCGCCGCTTTATTGGGAATGCTGCCAAAGGGACTTGTTTTACTTATTAGTATTGCTTTGACTACTGGTGTGACCAAGTTGGCCAAAAAAAGAATTTTAGTGCAGGACATGTATGCTGTTGAGACACTAGCTCATGTCGATACACTATGCTTGGATAAAACCGGCACAATTACCGAGGGGCGGATGCGTGTTGAGCATGTTCGACCGTTGCATCCAGTCTATGAAGACCAGCTGTCGGCAATTATCGGCAGCTATTTAGCCGAATCGACAGATAATAATGTCACCATGCAGGCGCTGCGGGATTATTTTTCAGTCTCGAATCGTTATGGTGCCGGCGAAAAGCTCGGCTTTTCTTCAGAGCGCAAATGGGGAGCTATGGAATTTAGGGAGCTTGGAACTATTTACTTAGGGGCGCCAGAGAAATTAGTCCCTCAGCAAGAATTTCCAGAAATTGTCGCCGCTCAAAAAGAAGGCTACCGAATTTTAATGTTGGCAATTGCTCCCAATCAAAAGTTGCAGGAAAATTTTGAGCATCTCGAGCCGTTAGCCATTTTTGAAATTGAAGATGTCATCCGTCAAAATGCCGAAGAAACTTTGGCTTATCTCCATGCAGAAGGAGTCGACTTAAAAGTTATTTCCGGGGATAATCCCGTAACAGTCTCCAATATCGCTCGTCGTGCCGGTTTGCCAAATTACGAGAATTATATTGATTTATCAACTTGTCAAACGGACAATGAGGTCAGAAAAGCTGCCACTTACTATACAGTTTTTGGGCGAGTAACGCCGCAACAGAAAAAGCTTTTAGTGCAGGAATTAAAGGACCGAGGCCGGACTGTTGCCATGACTGGTGATGGTGTTAATGATGTCTTGGCGCTTAGAGAAGCCGATGTCAGCATCGCCATGGCAGAAGGTGATGGCGCAACACGCCAAATTTCCAATTTAGTTTTGTTGGATTCTGATTTTACTATGCTGCCTCAAGTGCTTTTTGAAGGTCGCCGGGTAGTTAACAATGTCACCAAAGTCTCAGGGATTTTCTTTATCAAGACGATTTATTCCTTCATTCTCTCGATAATTTGCGGACTGACAGCCATTGCTTTTCCTTTTATTCCCATTCAAATTACTTTGATTGATTTGGCGATTGAAGGCTATCCTTCCTTCTTCCTGTCCTTTGAAGAGGATAAACGCCGTATCAATGGTAAATTTTTAACGACAGCCTTAAAGTCGGCTTTGCCTAACGCTTTATTGGTCATTTTGAATGTGGTGACCATTTATCTAATAGGGCAAGGGAATGGTTGGAGTCAATTAGACACAACAACGTTGATGTATTATCTGTTAATTGGAATTAGCTGTTTAGCTGTGATTAAGGCCTGCCTGCCATTTAATCCATTGCGTATTTTCTTAGCGAGTACGACGGTGGTGGGAATTTATGTAGCCGCTATGTTATTTCATTCGGTTTTGGAAATTGGTTTCCTAACGATGACCACGCTACCGATATTTGCTATTATGATGGTCTTAAATGCTATTTTACGGCTGATTATTTGGAAAATAACCAAAATCTAATACTTTGTTAAAAAAAGCAGTCAATCGGTTTGGAAAAACACCATGATTGTGATAGAATAATAATGTATATCTATGTTCATTTTTAAATCGCGCTGATTTCAGATTGGTGCGATTTTTCAAGTCATAGGTTGCATCATTTCCAAACATTGGAGGTGAAAGTATGGCAAGTCGAATACCTGATGCCAAAATCGATGAAATTCGGCAAAAAACTAATATCGTCGAAGTGATTGGACAATATGTCCAGTTAAAAAAATCAGGGAAGAATTATCTCGGATTGTGTCCTTTCCACAATGAAAAATCACCATCCTTTTCAGTGGCGGAGGACAAACAGATATTTCACTGCTTTGGCTGTGGTAAAGGCGGAAATGTGTTTGGCTTTATTCAGGAAATCGAAGGATTGAGTTTTCCTGAAGCAGTCGTGAAAGTTGCCGAATTAGAGAACCTTCCAATTGATCAAGCATGGCAGCAGGCCACTCCAAGGGAAGACACCCAAAATTCACAGCAACGACAATTAATTGAGCTTCATGAAAAAGCACAAGAATTGTATCACCACATGTTGATGAACACGAAAGCCGGCGCAGAGGCGTTGGAATATTTGTATCAACGTGGCTTAACCAAAGAGTTAATCACGGATTTTAAGTTAGGATTTGCCCCTTTGCAGCGGATTTTTTTAGCAAAAATTTTTGAAAATGAAACCATAGATCCGCAATTGTCAGAAGCCTCAGGTCTATTTGTCCAACAAAGTGATGGCAACTTTTTAGACCGCTTTTACCAGCGTATTATGTTTCCCATTCAAGACTTTCAAGGACGCACGATTGGCTTTTCCGGCAGATTACTGCCGACGGAAGATTTTTCCGGTGAAGATCAGCCAAAGTATTTAAACAGCCCGGAAACAGTCTTATTTAACAAGCGGGACGTCCTCTATAATTTTGCTGCAGCGCGACCAACCATTCGTAAAACCCAGACTGTTTTTTTATTTGAAGGCTTTATGGATGTTATTTCAGCGTGGCAAAGCGGTGTCAAAAATGGCATTGCATCAATGGGGACTAGCTTGACAAATCAACAGATTGCCGGGATTCAAAGGGTCGCTAAACAGGTAGTCATCGCCTATGATGGGGATGCTGCAGGTGTCGAAGCGACCAATCGTGGGATTCAATTGCTGCAAAGTAATAGCCGTCTAGATGTGACGATTGTTAGTTTGCCAGAAAAGCTTGATCCGGATGAGTATCGCAAAAAGTATGGCGACGAGGCCTTGGCTGAAGTTTTATTACACGGTCAGGAAACGGTTTTTACCTTTAAGAAAAATTATTTGCGCCACAATCGCAATATGCAAAATGAAAAGGAACAGCTGGAATATATTGAAGATGTGTTGACAGCACTAGTCGAAGTTTCCTCTCCAATTGAACAAGATCGCTATCTGACGCAATTGGCCCAGGAATTTAATCTAGGGCGGGATACCTTGCAACAGCAGCTGCGCTTATTGAAGGAAACGCAACGACAAGAGCAGCGACGGCAAGTTCAAGTAGAGCAATACTCAGTTCCAGATGAGCTGCCAACAGTCACCGCAGCGCCTAAAAAGAAACTGAGCCAAGTGGAAAAAGCCGAGCAGATGCTCTTATATCGCTTGTTCAATGAGATTACAGTGCGTAGGCAGTTGAGCCAAGTTGAGTTTCATTTTGCCCATGATAGTTATCAAGAATTATATGTTTTATTAGAAGGTTATCTGGCAACTGTTCATGAGTTTGTCTTTGCTGATTTTTTAGATTTTTTAAAGGACCCGCAACTGAAACAGTTCGCCATTGAAATTGCTTATCTCAATCTGTCGGAGGAAAGTTCTCCCCAAGAAATTCACGATCTTTTGCAGGTGATTGCCAAGGCTAGCATTGCTGATGAAATCAATCAAAAAAAACGACAGCAGCAAGAAGCCAGCCAAAAAGGCAACCGGCAGTTGGAAGTGGAATTGCAGATTGAAATATTTAATTTGATTAAACAATTAAAGCAAGCGTAATGCTTTTGAAAGGGGCCCTTTTTAGATGGCTGAAGAAACAAAAAAATTAACCTATGAAAAAGCACTGTCCAAATTTATTAAAGAGAACAAACCAAAAGGTCAAGTAGTTTATGATGAACTAACCAACCAATTGGCTACACCTTATTCACTAGGTGCTGAGGAAATGGACAAGCTGATTCAACAAGTTGAAGATGCCGGCATCAGTGTTGTTGATGAAAATGGCGACCCTTCAACCCACAGCTTGAAAAAAGATGAAAAAGTAGCCGAAAAGGCCCAACAAGAAGATTTATCTGCGCCGACTGGCGTTAAAATTAACGACCCAGTGCGGATGTATTTAAAAGAAATTGGTCGGGTATCTCTGTTAAATGCAGAAGAAGAAGTTGCCTTAGCCTTGAAGATTGAAGAAGGCGACCAAGAAGCAAAACAACGTTTAGCTGAAGCTAACTTGCGCCTAGTAGTTAGTATTGCCAAGCGGTATGTCGGTCGTGGTATGCAATTTCTTGATTTAATTCAAGAAGGAAATATGGGTCTGATGAAGGCCGTTGAAAAATTTGATTACCGTAAAGGCTTCAAATTTTCGACGTATGCAACTTGGTGGATTCGCCAAGCCATCACCCGGGCAATCGCCGACCAAGCACGGACGATTCGGATTCCTGTGCATATGGTGGAAACCATCAACAAATTGATTCGGATTCAACGGCAATTATTGCAAGACTTAGGCCGGGAACCAACACCAGAAGAAATCGGTGCTGAAATGGACTTGCCGACTGAAAAAGTTCGGGAAATTTTGAAAATTGCCCAAGAGCCAGTTTCATTAGAAACGCCAATTGGTGAAGAAGATGATTCTCATTTAGGTGATTTCATTGAAGACCAGGAAGCAACCAGTCCAGCAGAACATGCTGCCTATGAATTATTGAAGGAACAATTAGAAGATGTCTTAGACACCTTAACAGACCGTGAAGAAAACGTGCTGCGTTTGCGTTTTGGTTTAGATGACGGCCGGACGAGAACCTTAGAAGAAGTCGGCAAAGTTTTCGGTGTGACTAGAGAACGGATTCGTCAAATTGAAGCGAAAGCGTTGCGGAAATTGCGCCATCCATCTCGTTCTAAACAATTACGAGACTTTTTAGAATAAAATGATTATTTTCAATGACCTGAATGTTAAAAAGCATTCAGGTTTTTTACTTTTCTGGCAAAAAGTTGAGAAAGTCATGAAAATCAGTTGGAAGTCAGCCGGCTTTATGATAAATTTATAATAATAACAAGTAGTAAAGAAAGGGTGAGTTTATTGGTAGATGCAGTTTGTCCAAAATGCGGCTATGTAAATCTAGAATTATTGGATTACTGTCCAAATTGCGGCTTTCAATTGCGGGGAACCAGCGGAACCAATCATCCCAATGCTGGAATTTCTGATGAAGAGATTCCCGAAAATATTATAAATCGCGAAGAACCGATTGCCAACAGCGGTCAAGTAATCTTTGCTTTTCCAGCTGGCTTTGGGGAAATGATGGCCGAGCCTGCAGAAATTGAAGAAGTTTCCAATGCCGATATAATCCAAGAGAGCGTCATTTTACCTTGGAAAAAACAAGAGTTAGCGAAGGAAAACAATAATTCGAGTACAGCTATTGCCATTGAAGAAATGGCTACTTCAACAGAAGTGGATTCTAACTCTTTGACAGAGGACTTTTTTGAGGAGGACACCAGTGCAGCATCAGATGATGATGGGTTAGCTGAAGAGCAAACAGAGGCAACAATTAAAGCAGATACTGATTTGATTGATTCAGAAGAAAGTGTTGTAGAAGCGTCAGAACCAGAAACAGATGAAGCCTCAGCTTCTGAACTTGTAAATATAACAACTGAAGTTGATAATTCTGATGAGGAAACTCAAGTTGAGGCAGCTGAAGATTCAGCAGAGATGGCGATAGTTGCAGATGATGTTGATGAGGATGACGAATCCACAGAGGCTAATGAGTCTGAAATCACTGAAGAAATTTCAGATGAAGCTGTCGCTTCAACTGAGGAAACAGCTGCGGATAGTTCAAAAGAAGAGCCAACAGATGATTCTATTGAACCAGTCGAAGCTCCCAATGGTTTATCAGAGGTTCTATCAGGTGAGGCAGTGGTAGCAGAGCCTGAGATAACAGCAGGAACTATTTCCCGAATCTTAGAAGAATTAGCAGTCATTGAAGCCTTGTTACAGGCTGAAAAAGAAAAGTTAGCCTTAACTCAACAATCCTCATCTTCAGAAAACACTTCGTTGATAGCAGCTGAGTCTACTACCCAACAGCCAGCTGCCACAAAAATTGAGGCGATGGTGGAGGAGTATGTAGGTAATGAGTCAGATGAGCAGGCACTTTCTTCAGATGAGGAAGATTGGATTGAAGAGATTGAAGCAGCCAGTGGTGGAGTTCATTTAGCGATTGTTAACAATCTATTGTTGAATGTGATGCTGATGTTTGTGATTGCTGCGGGAATTTTAGCGTTGCAATATTTTATCCTATCTCATTTCACCTCTGAATTATTGCTATTAAGTCAACAATGGGGTTATTTAGATGTTACTTGGATGCTTAGTATTTCCAATGGGATTTTACTGATTATTCTAATTGTTTTAATTGTTCCATTGGTCATCGCTTTGACTAGCGGTATTAAAGATTTAATCAAGTTCTTCAAATTTTCACGGTAACATTTTTTATCCATTAAAAAAATGTTATACTGTTTAATATCTATGGATGAACCAGTAGGCTTCCAGGAGTTTTCTGGTTTTTCTTTTGGATATTTTTTCAAATGCAGCAAAGAAGGTCTTTTTTAAATAATCTTAAAGCAACTTTATAGACTGGAAAAACTATGCTACATTAAAAATTAGTGATGAGGGGAGCGCATAGTGTTGCAGGATAATTATTGCCCAGCCTGTGGTTATGAATATTCTGGCGATTTAGCTTACTGTCCGATTTGTGGCTATCCTTTATGGGAATTAGCGGCAGCGGATGACGAGGATAGCCTCAGCGAAATCCAGCCAGCCGCTCCAGCAGTGAATGAACCAGCGTCAACTCCGGATCAAATCTCTTGGTCAGATACCGATCTGATTCAAGCCAGCAGTTCATTAAATAGTCTGCAAAATAAAGAGCCTGCTGATTTACCTGAGAAAATCACAATCAACCCTCATAAACGAGTAGGCAATCGACCATTAGTAAACTCTTCTGATGGGCAAAAAGTAAGGGAATTAAAAGAATCAGAAAAAGTTGATTTGGTACATAATGAAGCAGATATTACCTTGGCTGCTCAGATGATTTCCGCTCAAAAAGCATTGTTTGAGCATCTGCCGGTAAACAGACTGCCAGTTAAACGCAAGCTTTATCCGCCAACTCTTTTTGCCGAAGAAGCAGATAGAAGAGAAAAAGCGGATGTCATTCAAACCAATCCCCCCGGCTTGTTTGGTGGGGAGCAAGTAGAATATAGTGAAAAAAATACAGTAGAAAATCAAAAAGAAGGTGAACTCCGCCAGATGAGTAAGAAGAAAAAGAAAAAAGCAGGGAAGACTTCAGAAGAATTGAAGATAGAAGAAAGCAAAACAGCTGCTGATAAGAACGACAAAAATAAAATTGATGCATCCGTGACTGATACAAATGCTGCCCAAGATAACCTTGAGCAAAAAGCACCAGACAAGCCTAATTCAGACAAAGATACTGAAATGAAAGAAACACCGATTAACGATGATATTCAATGGTCTGAATTTGAAGAAATGCCGATTGGGTCTGTCAAAGAAATTCTTGATGAAGACTTAAATGATGCTGAGACCAAAGAATCCGCTGCTAATGAAAATGGCTTAAGTAAATTTACTCCAGAGACTCCTGTTGAGGAAGAGACCGAAGAAACTACCAATCTGGAAAAACGGGGCACAAAATCAGAGGCAAAAAAAGCAGACAAAACATCAGCGAAGCCTAAAAAACTGACAGCCAAAGAAATTGTCGCCCAAGCTCAATTACGACAAAGCGAGCAGGACACCGAAGAGGATTCAGCAAATCATATCTTGGCCCAGTATATGAAGGAACATCGCCATGAATATACTGCCGAAGAAGTTGCAGAGATTGAAGAAGAGCAAGCGGCTCAAAATCGCAAAAATAGCTTAGAAGATAGCCTTAATGAAGAAGTGTCTGAAAAAGAACAATTCAGCTCTCTTTCAGGTGCTACCGAAATTAGTAGAGAAGAGATTGTAGAAGTTAATGAGACAGACAATGACAGTCAAGCAGTAGAAATGACTGAAAATAAGGATGTTCAAGAAGTAACAGAAGAAAGTTCTACCTCGATTGAGAAGGGTAATTCAGTAGGTTCAGCTATAGATGACAGCGATGAGCAAAATAGTGAAGTAGCTGCTGAAACTGAGAACTCTGCAATAGAAGCGAGTGAAGCAAGCGAATCTTCTGAACAAAATTCAGCAGTTGAACCTCCTCAAGATGAGAGCAATGAACTAACAAGTGATAATTCAGCGAAGAAAACAGATAATAATTTACAGGTGAATATCCAAGATTTATCTGATACCGATGAGGTTGCGCCCGTCTCATCTGAAAAAACGCAAGAAGAGTCGACAACTAATGAGTCAGAAACTTCAGCAGATCAAGCACAAGCACCTAAGTTTTCAATTAAAGACAAGCTGCCAGTTTTTGGCGAAAAAGAATTGGAAATCGAAAAAGCTAAAGTAGAGGCTGAGTTAGCCGAAATTGCTGCCAAAGAAGCAGCGGCTAAAAAGGCAACAGAGGAAGCAGAAAAAGCCAAGGTTGAACGAGTAGCTCAAGCCGTCGAAAATGCTGAGACCGTTAAACGTGAAAAAGAATTTGAACGGTTGATTCAAGAAAAAGAAGCAGAGGATGCCCGGATTGCAGCAGAGCGGGAACAAGCTCGTATAGCTAGAGAGCAGGCTAAAGCTGAGGCAGCTGCGCAACAGCCAATGGATGATGCGACACCAACACCAATTGAAACAGAAGAAACACCGCAAAAGCCAAGCTCGGCACCAGTAAAATCAGTTTTCCCTGAACGGGGAGCTGATTCTGAGCGTAAAGTCGAGAAAATGGGCAAAGCTAGCGAGAGTTCTGATAAACAACCTAAGCACAAAGTCTCTGAGACTGTTGCTGAGGATGCCATTTCTAAACGTACGAGCAGTTCTAATCGTAAAAAATGGATCTATGCTGGAGTTGCGGCAGTTGTTTTATTAGGAGCAATCGGTGCTGGCTATGCGTATCAGCAAAATGCAGCTAATCAAGAGCAAGCCACTCAAGAATCGATTACCAATGCAATTGATGACTTGGAAACGCAAGTGGCAGATTATTATACCGATGATAGCCAAGTATTTATCAATCCTGAGATGGTCAGCAATGATTTAGATAGCTTAAAAGCAAGCATTGATGAATACGATAACTCAGATCGCTACAGCGATTTAGTTGCTGACTATGAGCAACTATCAGAAAAAGTTACCAGCATTCGCAGTATCAATAATTTATTCACCACGCCAATTATTAATGGTGATGCTTTGACTGAAAATCCTTTACTCGCTTCCAATAGTCCGATTACGGTCACCGAAGCTAGCGAAACAGATGGTTTGAGTACGTTATTGAATCAAGCTTTAGCTGAAGCTAACAGTCAATATCAAACCCTACAGGCAGCTATTCAAGCAGTGGCAGTTGTCTATGCTGATGGCGCAGTCGTCAGTGGAGCCACAACTGAACAGTTCAACAATGCTGCAGCAGCTGTAGCAGCCGTTCAAAATCAAGAGTTAGTGACAGATTTATTGAGCCAATTGGAAGAAGTAAACACCGCTTTAAATGACGCAACAAATGAAGGCGATAGTAATGACAGTGCAGCTAGTGATACTGGTTCGACTTCAGGTGGCAACAGTTCAACAGAAAGTGATAGTGGTTCAACCTCTGGCGGCTCTACAAGCTCTGGCTCAAGCAGTGGTAGTTCTGGTTCAAGCTCAGCTAGCGGCTCAAATGCAGCAAGCACACCTTCTTATTCCGGGAATACCTCTTATACAGTTGGTGATGGCGGAGCTTTAGTTGGCTTTGTGATGAATGATAATGGTCAACCGATTGTCGAATCCAATCCGGCTGACATTGCCAATACAACAGATAGTGCATGGACTTGGGGTAGTGGCATTCAAGAAAAAGTTTTAAATGTCTGCCGTGAAAGAGGCTATTTCAGTGGGGATAATTACGCTTTCGAACCGGCCTTAATTGTTGATGGCGATGGTTTTTATAATCTTTATCGTGTTGAAAGTAACGGTTCTAGAACCTATCTAGTAACAGTTAACTGTAAAACAAGTTGGTTTAAAGGAAATGGTCCTGGTGGCCCGAACACCAGAGTGAATTAAATATAAGTTTAAAGATCGTGACATTAGTCAAAACAGATAGCTAACGCAAATGCTGCTTATGGATGTTCTTACTTTGAAGGAAGTGGACAGCCCGAGTGAATGGATCAATTGGTTATTATCTGTTGTCTTGGCTAATGCTGCGGTCTTTTCTTTTCCAAAACCTAGCCGTTTTTTTCTTGCACACGCCATCTTTCTTCGGTAATATATGGAAATAACGGAAAAAAGAAGGTTGTTTGAATGGAGATAACAAAGGAGTATCAAACGTTTCAACAGGGGATTAAAGATTGTCTGCCAACTGTTTTAGGCTACATCGGCATTGGGATTGCCGCTGGCGTCGTCGGAAAAGGTGTCGGTTTATCCGTCATGGAAATTATGCTGATGTCGGTTTTTATTTACGCAGGCAGTGCTCAATTTATCATTAGTGGCATGCTGGCACTGCAGACACCGGTTTTAGCTATCATTTTAACGACTTTTTTAGTGAATCTGCGACATTTTTTGATGAGCATGTCGGTGGCCAATCATTTTAAAAAGGCCCCATTGATAGAAAGTATCGGCATCGGGACTTTGTTGACAGATGAGTCTTATGGCGTTTTGGCAACGGTCATCAATAAAGGCAATCAGGTTTCAGTAGCCTGGACCAATGGATTAAATGTCACAGCCTATTTAGCTTGGATTTTAGCAACCGGCTTAGGCGGCTTTTTGGGGGGGATTTTACCTGATCCAGAAATATTAGGCTTGGACTTTGCCTTAACTGCAATGTTTGTCGGCTTGTTTGCCCTGCAGGCGGTAACACCCCTCAAACAAAAAACTAAACAAACTTTGATGATTATTTTAGTTGTTTGTGTTAGTTTATATGTGGCGATGGCCTTTGTCTCAGCAGAATTAGCTGTCATTTTAGCGACTTTAATCGGTTGTTTAGTAGGGACGGTGACAGGCGATGAGTAATTACTTTTTGATTATGCTGGTGGGCTGTTGTATAGTAACTTGGATACCACGGATTGTGCCATTTGTCATTTCTAAAAAAATGGTCTTCCCCAACTGGCTGGAAAGATTTTTAAGCTACCTGCCCCTATGTATTTTAACAGCGTTGTTGCTACAAAGTGTTCTAGATTATCGAGAAGGCGCCTTTCCAGGCTTGAAGGGCTTAGAATTTCTGGCTTGTCTGCCGACCTTAATTGTTGCAATGCGGACTAAGGATTTGATGAAAACGGTAATTGTCGGGATTGTGACGATTGCCTTATTGAGATTTATTTTATAAAAAGCGGAGGATTAAAAATGAACGAATTGTTAGCAACGGTTTTCACTGGTCTGATTACCGATGAAAATGAAGACTATTATTTTCTACAAAAAAATGGGATGACGTTTCAATTAGATAAAAAAGAAGGCACCCATCAACTTGGGGATGCAGTAGAGGGCTTTGGTTTTATTAATCAAAAGCATCAAGCAGCAATCACGACAAAAATTCCGGCTGCCGGCATTGGAAAATATGCCTTTGGCGAAGTGACGGGTACAAGAAAAGATTTAGGGGCCTTTGTGGATATTGGCTTACCTGATAAAGACGTAGTTGTTTCCTTAGACGAGCTGCCAACGATGCGGGAATTATGGCCCAAAACTGGTGATCGTTTAATGGTCGGTTTAACAGTCGATGTCAAAGACCGCATCTGGGCTACACTAGCTGAGGAGAAAATGTTTACCGCAATGAGTCGTCGGGGAACCGAGGAGCTGAAAAATAAAGACATTAAAGGAACTATCTATCGTTTGAAATTAATCGGCAGCTATTTGCTAACTGATGATTTTTATATCGGTTTTGTTCATCCCTCAGAACGCTTTACTGAACCCCGCTTGGGTCAGGTGGTGGAAGGTCGAGTAATTGGTGTGCGCCCGGATGGTGTTTTAAACATGTCCTTAAAGCCGCGGGCTCATGAAACCATTAGTGATGACGCGGCCATGATTTTGGTTGTCTTAGAGCGCTCTGCAGAAAAACGAATTCCTTTTACCGATAAATCTGATCCCGAAGAAATTAAGCAAACCTTTGGTATCAGCAAAGGCCAATTCAAGCGGGCTATTGGCAATTTATTGAAGAATAAAAAAATCAAACAAGAAGACGGTTTTACTATTTTAATTGAAAAATCTAATTGAGAATCGCTTGCTATTTCTTGGTGGTTATTTTATAATTGTTTTAATCTATCAACGAGATTATTTAGTTTTAATTAAAATGATTATAATCTGGAAACCGGAGGAGAAAGATGAATACAGCATTAGCCTTGAAAAAAACCAAAAAACAATTGCATGAATCGGGCTTTAAGTTGACTCCTCAGCGAGAAGCCACCTTACTGGTACTTCTTGAAAATGAAAAAGATCATATGTCTGCCGAAGAAATTTATTTTTTAGTTAAACAAAAAAATTCTGAGATTGGTTTAGCGACCGTCTATCGGACTTTAGAAATTTTGACGGATTTAAAAATTGTCGATAAAGTCAGCTTCAATGATGGATTGGCCCGCTATGATTTACGAAAAGAGGGCGCCCAACATTTCCATCATCATCTTTTATGTTTAGAATGTGGAAATATTGAAGAGGTGGAAGAAGATTTACTTTTAGGTGTTGAACAGATTGTCGAGGAGCGTTTTCATTTTCTTGTGAAAGATCATCGGCTAACCTTTCACGGCATTTGTCAAGATTGCCAGCAAAAACAAGCAGCAGCGAAATTAGCTGCAAAAACTCAAGAAGCATCTGTCTAATTCAGGCAGATGTTTTTATTTGCCGACAAATCGTTGAGGGTGCTATTTTTTTTGGCTTTTTTTTGCTAAAATGGAAAGGTTGAAGGTGGTGAAGGCATTGGAAGATCAGATCAAAGATTATTTGCAGTATTTGACGATTGAACGAGGCTTGTCATTGAATACTCGTGTCAGTTATCAACGAGATTTGCAGCATTATTATCAGTTCCTGCAGGATAGAAACATTTCGACTTGGTCAGCGGTTGACCGCTTTGTGGTGCTGGATTTTTTGCAAAAATTAAAAGAAGATGGTTTGGCTGCGGCTTCGATTACACGAATGGTGTCGACCTTGCGGCGTTTTCATCAATTTTTGCGGCAGGAGCGTTTTGTCGATCACGATCCGATGCAGCACATTGATTCACCGAAAAAAAATCAAAAATTACCCAATACTCTTAGTATCGAAGAGGTTGAACGGTTGATTGAAACGCCGGATACAACCAAAACATTAGGAATTCGTGACCGGGCCATTTTAGAAGTAATGTATGCAACCGGTTTGCGGGTGAGTGAATTAATTGGCCTACGTTTAGGTAATTTACATTTGGCGATGGGCTTAATTCAGACGATTGGTAAAGGCGATAAGGAAAGAATTATTCCATTAGGGGATTATGCGATTCACTGGGTGGAGCGCTACTTGCAGGAATCTCGCCCGCTCTTGACCAAAAAACATCCCGATGAAACTTTTCTTTTCGTGAACAGTCATGGAACTGGGTTATCGCGGCAAGGTATTTGGAAAAATTTGAAGGCTCTAGTACGGGAGGCGGGCATCACGAAAACAGTCACTCCCCATACTTTACGCCATAGTTTTGCTACGCATTTACTGGAAAATGGAGCTGATTTACGGACGGTACAGGAGTTGTTAGGTCATGCTGATATCTCTACAACGCAAATTTATACGCATATTACCAAAAAACGGATGACAGATGTTTATAAAGAATATTTTCCGCGGGCTTGAAAGTGCAATAGTCCCAAGCCCAAAAGGAGTTTACTGTGGAAGAAATAAAAGTAAAATTAGATGTATTTGAAGGTCCTCTGGATCTGCTTTTGCATTTAATCAAAAAGTTTGAAATTGATATTTATGATATTCCGATTGCCGAGGTGACGGAACAATATATGCATTACATTCATACGATGAAGACCTTAGAATTGGAACTGGCTGGCGAGTATATCGTGATGGCGGCAACTTTGATGGCGATTAAAAGCCAAATGTTACTGCCAAAGCCTGAACTGGAAATCGATCCCGATGAAGAAGTTGAAGGGGAAGATCCGCGGGATGCTTTAGTAGCGCAGCTCTTGGAGTATCGCAAATTTAAATATGCCGCTGAAGTCCTTTCGGAAAAGGCCGAAGAGCGCAGTTTGTATTTTACTAAAGAACCGACGGATATTTCTTCTTATCAGGAGAAACCAAATCAGCGGCCAACGGTGCAATTAAATACGATAGATTTGTTCTTTGCCTTCCATCAAATGCTAGAGAAACGTCGGAAAAAACAACCGTTAGAAACCACCATCACTTCGGATAATATTTCGATAGAAGAAAAGATGGCCTATATTGAAACCAAGTTAAAACAAGTGCCCAAAACCGGTGAGAAATTTGAAACATTTTTTACTAGCTTCACCAAAGCTGACATTGTGACAACGTTTATGGCCCTTTTGGAATTGATGAAAGGCGGCGTGATTCGCGCCGAACAATCGGGAAATTATAGTCAAATTACCCTTTTTCCGATTGATAGGAGTATAGAAAATGAGTAAATTAAGAGATTTGGAAGCCCTGCTATTTGTCGTTGGCGAGGAGGGCATTGGCTTAGAGGAACTTAGCTATCTATTGGAAATGGAAACTGCTGATGTTTATCAGTCCCTAGACGAGCTGAAACAGTTGTATTATGAAAATAAAAACAGTGCTTTGAATATTTTAGAAACCGGCAATCATTTTATCTTGACGACTAAAAAGGAAATGTCGCCACTGTTGAAGCGCTATGCTCAATCACCTGCTTCCAATAAATTATCCCAAGCAGCTTTGGAAACATTATCGATCATCGCCTACAAACAGCCGATTACCCGGGTGCAGATTGATGAAATCCGCGGGGTCCAATCCAGCGGAGCCGTTCAAAAATTGGTAGCGAATCAATTAATTGCAGAAAAAGGTCGTGTGGAGGGCCCGGGGCGCGCAATATTATATGGAACGACGGAATTTTTTATGGATTATTTTGCGTTAAAATCTTTGGAGGAATTACCGCCAATTGATGGCATGGAAGAACAATTGGAGGCAGAGATGCCCTTTGATTTATTCTTTGAACGCTATAACAAAAGCGATTTAGCTTATGAAGAGGATGCAGTGAAGGATGAACAAGCTACCACTGATGTAGCAGAAATAAACTCTGCTACAGCCGATGGAACCGAAATTGCCGAGAATGTGGCTGATGAGGATGCCACAGAAAAGGCTACGGACAAAGCCAATGCATTCGACACAGCAAACTCTGATCAGGCAGCATTGAGTGAAAAAGACCAGCTACAATCTGACCCACTTGAAGAAACTTCTGAGGAAGAATAAAAATAGAACGCAATAAAATTCCTGAGGAGGAAAATGAATATGGAAAGATTACAAAAAGTTATCGCTCATGCGGGTATCGCTTCAAGGCGCAAAGCTGAAGAATATATTTTACAAGGACGGGTCAAAGTTAACGGCAAATTAGTGACAGAGCTTGGTGTCCAAGTCGCAAAAGGCGATCAAGTAGAAGTCGATGGGGTGCCGATTACCCAAGAAGATTACGTTTATTATTTACTAAATAAACCCCGCGGCTATATCTCGTCGGTTACAGATGACAAAGAGCGCAAGGTTGTCACTGATTTGATTCCAGATGAAACCCGCCGGATTTATCCAGTGGGGCGTTTGGATTATGATACAACCGGATTGTTATTACTAACCAATGATGGCGAGCTGGCCAATTTATTAACCCATCCGAAACATGAGGTCGACAAGGTCTATGTGGCAAAAGTCAAAGGCATTGCAACTAAGCCAGATTTGATGCCTTTAACCCGAGGCGTGTGCATCGAAGGGAAAAAAACGGCACCGGCACGCTTTGATATTATTTCTATCGATCATAAGACTGGTACGAGTATTGTGCAGTTGACCATCCATGAAGGACGCAACCATCAAGTGAAAAATATGCTGCAGGCGGTTGGTTTTCCCGTTCAAAAATTAAAACGGGAGCAATACGGTCCGCTGACACTTAAGGGAGTTCAAACCGGCCAATTTCGCGAATTAAGTCATAAAGAAGTCAATCAACTTAAGGAGCAAGTGAAATAATTCACTTTTTTCGAAACAAAAAGGTTGTAATTTTTTGGACAACTTGTATAATTAAATATGTAATACAAATAAAATATGAACGAGGTTCGTCTTCAGGGGCAGGGTGTAATTCCCGACCGGTGGTTATAGTCCACGAGCTGCTTTTTACCAAAGCGGCCGAATCGGTGTAATTCCGATACCGACAGTATAGTCTGGATAAAGAAGATAGGGCTTATTTGAATTAGATTGTTAATCAGATAACTCTATTTTTTCCTGTGGAAAAAATGGAGTTTTTTATTTTGATTTACGACTGATTTGATAGGTTCGTTGAAGATGAGTCCTTGCACTAGGAGGATTTCAATGAAAAGCAATCGTGTTCAAAAAATGGTGGTTGTCGCAATGTTGGCGGCGATGGCGACAGTGTTACAAACCGTACTGGAAATTCCAGTCATTCCAGCCTTCAGTTTTATGAAAATTGATTTTAGTGATTTACCAGTGATGATTAGTATGTTTTTATTTGGTCCAATGGCGGGCATTGCAACGGCATTGATTCGTTCAATCGTCCACCTATCGATTACAGGATTCAGCGTTCCCAATATGATTGGCGATGCAGCATCCTTCCTTGCAACAACAGTCTTCACGTTACCCATGTATTATTTCTTTAATCATGGTGCTGGCAAAATTAAAAATAAAGCCGCTGGAGTATTTTCCGGTATCCTTTGCTTAACTATTTTTATGAGTATCGCAAATTATTTTGTGATCACGCCGATGTACCTACACTTTTTCGGTCTTAATCTAGGTATGAGCATTGGCCAATACATTTTAGTTGGTGTTGTACCATTTAATATCATTAAGGGTGGTATCGTCAGCGCCGTCTTCTTGGTACTCTATACAAAATTATTTCCATGGTTATCGCGGCAACAAAAAACTATTAAAAATCATAGTATGATTAAATAAATCTACGCGACTCAAAAGCTAATCACCTGTCCCGTGACTTGGCTTTTGAGTTTTTTTATTTTGCGGTGAAATTTATCAGGATTAAAAACTTTTTCAAGAAAAAAATCAACACTACTCATTCCCTTTAATTTTGGTATAATGAAAGCTATAAAAATCAAAAATTAGAATTAGGTGAATGGAAATGAGATTATCAGAATTATTGTCCCGAGTTTTAGTCAATTCTCTAGAAAATATCACTGAAGAAAATTTAGATATGTTGGATATTAAAGGCGTGGCTCAGGATACCCGCAAAACCAAACAGGGGTTTTTATTTGTTTGTATTGAGGGTTATACTGTTGACGGCCACAAATTTGTCAAACAAGCAGTGGAGGAAGGCGCAATAGCAATTGTCGCTCAAAAACCGATTGAAACGGATGTGCCGGTAATCTATGTCAAAGATACCAATAAAGCATTGCCGCAATTGGCAGCGGCTTTTTATGATTATCCAAGTGAAGACTTAAAGATGTATGGTGTGACTGGTACAAACGGCAAGACGACTGTTACCCACATGATTGAACATATCTTAAGTGAAGATGGGCGTAAAACTGGTCTAATTGGAACGCTTTATAATCGAGTTGGTGACCGAGTGATTGAAACCGTCAATACAACGCCTGAAGCAGTGACTTTACAAGGTCTGTTTGCAGAAATGCGGGATGAAGGGGTCAGGGATTGTGTGATGGAAGTTTCCTCCCATGCTTTATATGAAGGCCGGACTTGGGGCGTTGATTTTGATGTGGCAGTCTTTACTAATTTATCCCAAGACCACTTGGACTTCCATAAAACAATGGATAATTATTTCTTAGCAAAAAGCTTATTGTTCTCTCAACTGGGCAGTTCATATGCCGGCAAAGAAAAATTTGCCGTGATTAATATAGATGACGAATACGGCGAGCGATTAGTACCATTGACTAGTGCCACGATTGTCAGCTATGGCTGTAAAGGTGTCGGCGATGTGCAAGCGGCAAATATTGTAACTAAAGTTGACGGGACTCATTTTGATTTATTAGTCAACGGTGCAAGCTATCCAGTTCGTTTGCCACAAATTGGTCATTTTAATGTCTACAATGTTTTGGCTGCGGTTGGTGCAACGATTGTCAAAGGGATTGCTCCAGAAACAATCGTGTCAGCGTTGAATACCTTCACAGGTGTTCGGGGACGGATGCAGCTGGTGCCTAATGTTCAAGAAAAGACAATTATTGTTGATTTTGCCCATACACCAGATGGTTTGGAAAATGTCCTAGACACGTTAAATAAGATTAAAACCGGAAAAATCATTACAGTGGTCGGTTCTGGTGGGGATCGAGATAAAACGAAGCGCCCTAAAATGGCTCAGGCGGCCGCGAAATTAAGTGATTATGTTATCTTCACTTCAGATAATCCGCGGACAGAAGACCCACAGGCGATTATTGATGATATGGTGGCAGGATTAGCCTTTGACGATTTTGAAACGGAAGTTGATCGTCGCACAGCTATTCAAAAAGCGTTAGCAGCAGCGGATGAAAATGATATCATCCTAATTGCTGGTAAAGGTCATGAAACTTATCAGATTATTGGTACTATTAAATATGATTTTGACGATGTCAAAGTTATTGAAGAGTTTTTAGCGAAATAAAGTCTTAGGATTGAACTGAAATAGTGGCTATTTTGGTTCAATCTTTTTTTAAATTTTTGATTTTGCCTAAAACCTTAGTTATTTTTAGTTAAGGAAAATTTATAAGGAGTGATAAAAATGGACTACAAAGAGGATTACAAGGATTTAGCAAAAACCCAAAGTGCTTTGCGAAAAAACGCACCTGAACTAATGGGAAAATTCAGTGAAGTAGCCAAAGAAGCTTTAGCCCCAAAACATTTGCCAACAAAGGTTAAAGAATTGATGGCTCTAGCGATTGGCATTTCGGTGCGTTGTGAAGGTTGTATCTTAGGTCATGTCAGAGACGCCATCAAAGCCGGCGCTACTATCGAAGAAATTACTGAAACAGTTGAGGTTGCCATTTTAATGGGGGGCGGTCCAGCAACTGCTTATGGTGCCAAGGCGCTTTCAATCGCTGAGTATTTATTTAGTCAAAAGTAGATTACTAAAAATGGTGTGTGACCGGTTAAAGTCACACACCAATTTTTTATTTATTATAGAAATTAAACAAGCCGCCAATTGTTTTTTCAGGTAGGGCTACTTCTTGGCCATCTAAAGTAACTTTGGAAATAGTGTAGTAGTCCTCAATGTCGGGGACTTCTAGTTGTTGCCGAGCGACAAACTCAGCAGGGCTTTTATACGTTTTTACTTGTTCATTTCCGGCAACGATATAATGGATTTCTAACATTTACATCAACTTCCTTCAGCTTATTCGCAGAGGTTCTCTGCTTTCTTACAAGATGAGTATAGCACCAGCCTAAAAATTATACGAAAATTTCGTATTGTAAAGAGGACTTAGTTTTCTTTACTTAAAATTTACACGAGTTTACTGCTAATTTACAAAAAGTCTATTCTCTCTTTACATGGGTTTGCTAAACTTTGTTTTGTAATAAAGAAAGGGAGAAAACAAAATAATGAAAAAAACAATTTTTAGTTTAGTATTTGCAGGAGTTCTATTAGCAGGTTGTGGTTCAACAGGAGCAACCGGCGATTCATCTAGTGGGTCATCAGCAACAGGCAGTGGAGACACAGTTCAAATCACAGCTGTGGGTTCAACCGCGCTGCAACCATTAGTCGAAGCAGCTGGTGAAGAATTTGCAGCAAATAATGCAAACTATCAAATTTCAGTTCAAGGCGGCGGCAGCGGAACTGGCTTGAGCCAAGTAGAGAGCGGAGCGGTGACAATTGGAAACTCTGATGTCTTCGCTGAAGAAAAAGATGGCGTGGATGCAAGCAAAATCGTGGACCATCAAGTAGCGATTGTCGGCATGGGACCAGTTATCAACTCTGAAGTTGGCGTGACTGATCTTTCTAAAGAGGATTTAGTCAAAATCTTTACCGGCGAAATTACCAATTGGAACGAAGTCGGCGGAGCGGATCAAGAAATCGTCGTCATTAACCGGGCTAGTGGTTCTGGTACGCGTTCAACTTTTGAAAAATGGGCCTTAGACGGCGCAACACCAATTGAATCACAGGAACAAGATTCTTCTGGTACAGTTCGTCAAATTGTCAGCTCAACACCTGGTGCTATCAGCTACTTAGCTTTTTCATACTTTGATGATTCTTTAACAGCTTTATCCATTGATGGTGTTGAACCAGTTGCCGAAAATGTTGAAGACAACAGCTGGACAATCTGGTCTTATGAACATATGTATACTAATGGCGAGCCGGATGCAGATGTGCAAGCATTTATCGATTACATCATGAGTGATGATGTTCAAAACGGTATCGTACAAGATTTAGGCTATCTGCCAGTGAATTCAATGCAAGTTCAACGTTCTGTTGATGGCGATATTACTGAAGTAAACTAATTTTCACCCCCGAAAATAGTTTTGTTTAAAACCTAAAAGACGCAAGTACCCAAAGTGGTAGTTGCGTCTTTTTACGTATTGGTTAAACAAATAAGGAGTTCGCCACTATTTTTTAAATAAAAGTATTGCGAAAAAAATAAGATGAGCTTAGGAAATTAAATGTAACGACACCTAAGGTTAAATAAAGAAGCTAACTCAGTAGTGTCGTTACTAAAAATCCCTTAGCATCCAGTGTTTTATAGATGAGTAGGGAGGGTGACTGTAAAAATTGTTCCTTGATTTAAGCGACTGCTGACAGTAACCTTCCCACCAAGGGCTGTTGTATATTCCTGCACGATTGCCAAACCCAGACCGGTGCCTCCGGAATCACGGCCACGGGCTTTGTCGACACGATAAAAGCGTTCAAAAATGCGTTCTTGTTCCTCTTCGTCAATTTCAATGCCAATATCTGTGATGGAAAAAATTAGCTGGGCTGTTGTCAGTTGATAAGCAATCGTAATCGTAGTTTCTTCGAAGGAGTAGTTAATAGCATTTTCGATTAAATTTTTAACAATTGGCTGGAAAAATTTCGGCTGGGTTACAAAATAAGCAGGCTCAGGACCATCGATGGTGATGGTCAAATTTTTCTCAGCAATCTTGCGGCGGTAATTACCGCTGATTGTCGTAAATAATTGATGTAGCTCAATACTTTCGGGTTCGGCTAAAACCGTTTTGCCATCTTGTGACAACTGAATGATTTCTTGAATTAGCTGCTGCAGTCGTTTGGCATCCTTTTGCATAATCAATAAAAATTCAGTTAAGGTCACGGGATCCTCTTTTGCACCGTCTAATAAAGTTTCGGTAAACCCAATCAAAGAAGTGACCGGTGTCTTTAATTCATGGGAGACATTGCCGACAAAATCCCGCTGCAATTTTTCTAACTGCTTGACACGGGTTAAATCATAGGCGATGCCAATCAATTGAGGTGCTTGATTTTCATCTTGGACATAGCGAATTGAGATGTCTAAGACTTGCTCTTTTGGAAATTTCATTTTCAAAATTTCATGCACGAGGGGATGCTCACTGGTCGCCTGGTGAATCAGTCGAATTAATTGCGGATCCTCAATAACATCTGTGTAAACGGTCGTTTCATCAATTGCAGTGAAACCCAGATGCTCCCGAATTTTTGGGTTTGCAAATTTTAATTGGTCCTCTTCATCAATGATAAAAACGCCAATCATTAAATCATTTAACAAGGTATAAAACTGATTTTCTGTGGAGGTATAGGCTAAGTAAGTACTGCTCATCTTCTCGCTCAGCTGATTAATCGTCAAATATAATTCTTCCCATTGATTGGAGGCCTCTAAAATATTGCTGGAAACCTCGGGATGGTCCACCATTTTTTTTAAAACTGGTAGAACAGTTTCCATCGGCCGATTTTTTTGACGGATTAGATACAGGACCATCAGGGCAATGATGATAAATGCAATCGTCAGCACGAATAAAATGGATCGGCGGAAATTCTCCGCTGAACTGGCAAAGCCGGCAGTTGTTTCGGATATTCTTAAAATACCGATGCGTTGATTGTCCAGTATAATCGGCAGAGCAACATAAAGTAATTCTTCTCCTAAAGTAGCGCTTTGGCGCAATGAGGAGCCTAAAGAATTCCCGGATAAAATTGCCTGAATCTCTGGCCGATCATTGCGCTCTCCCATAAGCGTTGGGTCGTAGCTGTCATATAAAATCGTGCCGTCACGGTCCATCAAGGTAATCCGCTCCGTCTCATCTGTCACAAAGTCATTGAGCATCTGTTTGATTTCATCCGTCACCTCAAGGCCTTCATCAATCGTCCGATTTTCTAGCTGAGTGACAATCAGACTGCCATTTTTTTGTAAATATTCAGTCTGCTGCTGGATAACTTCTTCTTTAAAAAAATGATTGATGGTCAGCCAGCTGCCGATAAACAAAAGTAAGACGACGACTAGACTGAGGACAAACTCAAAACGTTTCCGCTGAGTTCTCATTTTTTTGGCTCCTGAAACCGGTAGCCGAAGCCGCGGACGGTTTGCAGGTATTCTGGATGCTTCGGATCTTTTTCGATTTTTTCCCTCAGGTGGGAGACGTGGACATCGACAATTCGGCTTTGTCCGGCAAAATCAAATTGCCAAATTCGATTTAATAAAGTATCCCGGTCAATTACCCGGTCTTTGCGCTTCATAAAGTAAACCAAAAGTTCAAATTCTTTTGGTGTCAAAATGATTTCTTGACTGTTAACTAACACTTTGAAATTGGAGAGTTCAGCTTTGATGCCGCCCACCTGTAGCCACTCCTCTTCTTCATCAAAGGGCTTTTCTGATGTAGCATTTTCCCGTGGCTCTACCCGCCGAAAAATGGCCTTCATGCGGGCTAAAACTTCCCTTGGACTGAAGGGTTTTGTCAGATAGTCATCGGCCCCCATTTCTAAGCCAAGAATACGGTCGATTTGGTCGTCTTTAGCCGTCAGCATCAAAATCGGTGTATCAATTTTTTCTTGACGCAGGCGCTTAGTGACCTCCATACCATCTAAGCCTGGCAGCATGATATCTAAAATAATAAAATCAAAAGGCTCACTTAGCGCTAGTTCCAGTGCTGAGCGGCCATTTTCAGCAGTAGTAACGTGATAGCCTTCTTTTTCTAAATTGAATTTTAGCAAAGTGGAAATTGACGGCTCGTCATCCACTACCAATACTTTTTTTACATTTTCCTTCACTCAATTTACTCCTTATGTTCGACTTGAACTGATTTTAAATATAATAAGTAAAACTGCGTAGTTCTATGCTCATTTTAACATAGAAGTAAAGAGTAGGACTATTGTTCAGCGGGAATAAATGTTATAATAAAAAAGCAATTTTTAGACGTTGATTAGCCAAGGAGGCCAGCTAAAAATGAAAAAGCCAAGCATTGGAGTCAGCAGCTGTCTAGGCGGAGTCAAGTGTCGCTATGATGGCGGCAGTAATCCAGTTGACCAGCTGCAAACTTTGGTTCAACAAGGTGAAGCTGTAATGATTTGCCCTGAGGTCATCGGCGGTTTACAAACGCCGCGTACGCCAGCAGAGATTGTCGGCGGTGACGGCTTTGCGGTCTGGCAAAACCAAGCTAAAGTCATTACAAAAACTGGCGAAGATGTCACTGAAAGCTTTAAAGCTGGTGCTATAAAAGCTTTTGCAGAATTACAGGAGGCTGGTGTAACCACAGTGGTCTTAAAGGCGAAAAGTCCTAGCTGTGGCTGCGGTTTAATTTATGACGGTAGTTTTTCCGGTGTAAAAATCACCGGTGTTGGTGTAGCGACAGCTTATTTCATCAATCAAGGCTTGATGGTTTTATCTGATGAGGACTGGCTGAAAAAAACGACTGAAGGAGCGAGTATCCATGGAGCTTGAAAAAACCAATCGCATGAATGCATTATTTGAATTTTATTCAACACTGCTGACTGAAAAGCAGATGAATTATATGGAGCTGTATTATGCGGATGATTTTTCGTTGGGGGAAATCGCCGAAGAGTATCAGGTCAGTCGCCAAGCCGTCTATGATAATATAAAGCGTACGGAAAAAATTCTTGAGGACTACGAGCGGAAGCTGTCGATGTTTTCCGATTACATCGTTCGGGGAGAATTATTAGATACACTGAGTGACTACATCAGTGAGACCTATCCAAAAGATCAAAAAATTCAAGAAATTATCGAAGCAATCCAAGAAATTGACGAATAAAGGATGGAATTAAGTCATGGCATTTGAAAGTTTAACAGAACGCCTGCAGGGTGCGTTAAGCAAACTGCGGCGCAAAGGAAAAGTCAGCGAGGCTGATGTTAAAGAAATGATGCGAGAAATTCGGCTCGCTCTATTAGAAGCCGATGTAAACTTGCAAGTGGTGAAGGAATTCACCAAAAATGTTCGCGAACGGGCAGTTGGGGTGGAAGTTTTAGACAGCTTGTCACCAGCCCAACAAATTGTCAAAATTGTGGACGAAGAATTAACCAAGACCCTCGGCTCAGAGACCGTCGGCTTGAATAAATCCCCTAAAATTCCAACAGTCATTATGATGGTTGGTTTGCAGGGGGCTGGTAAAACAACCTTTGCTGGAAAACTTGCCAATCATTTAATCAAAACGGAAAATGCCCGGCCATTAATGATTGCCGGTGACGTTTACCGACCAGCGGCGATTGATCAGTTGAAGGTGTTAGGCCAACAGTTAGATGTGCCAGTATTTGATATGGGTACCGATGTCAGCCCAGTGGAAATCGTCCGCCAAGGGATGGCGTTAGCCGAAGAAAAGAAAAATGATTATGTCATCATTGATACGGCGGGTCGTCTGCATATTGATGAAACTCTGATGGATGAGTTGAAGCAAATCAAAGAAGTCGCCCAGCCAAACGAAATTCTTTTAGTTGTCGATGCGATGACCGGTCAAGACGCTGTCAATGTAGCAGATAGTTTTAACCAACAGCTGGGTATTACTGGGGTTGTCATTACCAAACTCGATGGGGACACTCGTGGTGGTGCGGCGCTGTCAATTCGTTCGGTGACCGGTGCGCCAATTAAATTTATCGGTTCCGGTGAAAAACTAACCGATTTAGAAATTTTCCACCCAGATCGAATGAGTTCCAGAATTCTCGGCATGGGAGATATGCTGACTTTAATTGAAAAAGCTCAGCAGGATTACGATGAGAAAAAGGCCGAAGAATTAGCCCAAAAAATGCGGGAAAATTCCTTTGACTTTAATGACTTCATCGAACAATTAGATCAAGTTATGAGCATGGGTCCACTAGAAGATTTGATGAAAATGATTCCTGGCATGAATCAAATGCCCGGTATTGAAAATATCAATGTTGACCCGAAAGACGTTGCCCGCAAAAAAGCGATGGTCCTTTCAATGACTCCAGCAGAACGGGAAGATCCTGATTTATTAAATCCAAGTCGTCGCCGACGGATTGCCGCTGGTTCTGGGAATTCTGTCGTCGAAGTCAATCGGATGATTAAGCAATTTAAAGAATCCCGCAAAATGATGCAGCAAATGTCTAAAGGGAATATGAATAATATTCCCGGCATGGATCAAATGTTTGGCGGCGGGGTCAAAGGTAAGCTTGGCAAGATGGCCATGAATCGGATGGTTAAGAAAAATAAAAAGAAGAAAAAGAAACGGAAATAAGCGAATTTCAGCGATTTCGTTCCATCAGCACTCACTCGCGATAATAAGAGTGGGTGCTTTTTAATTGAATGAGGTTTGTAGGCTTATCTTTTTGAGAGAAGAAGTTTTAGAGGTTTAGATATGAGAACAGCAGCAAAAACTGAAAAGTTTTTGCTGCTGTTTCTATTATCTTCATTTTTTAATTTTGCCTAAACTGCTACGCTCATTCCTCCCTCAAAATGGCAGAATCTGAGGAGCGATGTTTTTCAACTTGAGCGGCAAGAGTTTGTTTCAATTCGAAATTTTCAGTATAGTCTTGAGCGAAAACGCAGCTGTATAACACATCTAAAATGTAAGTGATTGAATAATCTGTTGCAAAGGAGGCAATTTTTGAGTATAGCTTTTCTTGCGTAGACAAATGCAAAAGGCAGTCAGCTGTTCGGGAGAGACTGTTTTCCCCGAGGCTCGTTAAAAGAATAATTGGAATCTGTTTTTGTTTTAATAAGTGACTGACATCCTTAAGAACTTCCGTTTCCCCAGAATAACTGATGATAATGGCACAAGAATCTGCTTCTGCCAAACCAGCCCGAAAAATTAATTCACTTTGCAGGGCATGGATGCGGACCTCTTTTTTGATGCGAGCCATATTATGAGCGAATTCTTGCGCAAGTAAAAGATTGTTGCTGACGGCAAAAAGATGAATTGTTTTGGCGTTAGTAAGCAACGTCAGTGCTTGGCGCAATTGATTGTGGCTGAGCAAATTTAATGAATCTGCAATCGCTTCTTCTTCTAAAGCGGCAATTTTGGCGGCGATTGACATCAAAGAATCAGCTTTTGTGAAGGGGCGATTGGCGTCGACCTTGGCAACAAATTTATCTAAATAATCAATTTCCCTCAAATAGTCAGCTTTAAATTCGCTCCAGCCTGAATAATTTAATTTTTGGGCAATCCGTACTAAAGTCGACTTTGAAGAAAAAGTCGACTGCGCAATTTGACTAGTGGATTTATCGGTAATATTGTCTCCTTCAACTAACAAATAGTCGACAACTTTTTGTTCGCCAGCCGTAAAAGAAAAGGTTTCTAAACGTTCCCGAATTAACATAGTGGCCTCTTTTCCAGAACAGTGTTTCAAAAATAGCACTCAAGAATCAGGCAATTTTAGAACACTGCTCCAATTTAAAGTTAACCCATTTCACTTCATTTTAGCAGTTGCTATGATAAATGAAAACAAGCAGATAAAAAATTCTGCTTGATTAAGGGGTGAAGTTGTTGAATGAACTAGACAAACAGGCTGCAGGTTTAGCATATGATTTTTTTGATAGCCAACTAGTAAAAACGAAAGAGCGAGCATTGAAACTTTGTCAGGAATTTAATCAGATTGATCCGACTGATTTAACCAGCCAAAACATCAAAATTCAAGAGATCTTTGGCTCGACTAAGGGGCCGGTTTATATGCAGCCCAATTTTTTCTGTGACAATGGCTTAAATATTCATGTCGGCAAAGATTTTTTGACGAATTATAACGTGACGATTTTAGATTGCGGGCCTGTGAAGATTGGTGATTTTTGCATGATTGGACCGAACACCTTGATTACGACAGTCGGCCATCCCTTAAATCCCCAAGCTAGAAGGAAAAAGTTGGCTCAGGCACAGCCGGTGATTATCGGCAATGATGTTTGGATTGGTGGCAATTGCACTATTTTACCGGGGGTCAAAATAGGTGATGGAGCAGTCGTCGCAGCTGGAGCAGTCGTGACCCAAGATGTCCCTAGTAATACGGTGGTTGCTGGTGTGCCGGCCCGTCCAATCAAAAAACGAATTGATGAGATATAAAAGGAGAGAATCGATGACTAAAAAGAAAATACTTTTTGTTGTAGAAGATGCAACGAATAGAAGACCTGTGATGAATCGGTTGTTCAGGGAATTTCAAGATACTGTTCAAAAAGAAGGAAGCCTTTATACAATTGAAAAAATCACTAAAGAACAACGCAAGCAACCAGAACTTAAAGCCAATTTAGTTGTTCTAGATTCGTCATTACGCTTTTTAAAAAATGATTTAGGGATATTGACGGAGGAGCAGGTGCCTGTGAAAGTGATTCCTGATGAGGTTTATATTATGGGAGAAGCAAAAAAATTGTTGGCGGAATTAGAGGACATGCTACTGACAAGCTGATATGAAAAAGATGATTTAGTCAGTAATATATCATGAAAAAAAGTGAGATTAGTTTATGGATAACTAATCTCGCTTTTCATTTATCAACACTACGTGAGTGGCGGGAATCGAACCTGCGCTGTTCTATAAATAACGCCAACAATCATAATCGTTTAGAATTATTTTTGAGCAGAATAGCATATAACACTCACAGCAGTAATCATACTGGAGTTCTGCTTGAAATCATAAAAATACGATTTTACAAAAATGTCTCGCAAATAAAAAGAGGAAAGATCTTCAATGCTGCTCAGTTCCAAAAATAGGTGCTAGCACAAAAGTATTCTTCATCTAGGAAATGATAATTTATGAAAACGTCATCCTACAGCTTTTTTTACAAGCTTGATAGACTAAAAGATTATTGATTTAAAAATCAATACCAATAATAATTTTTTCAACAAAACAATCCTGAAAAAATTCATTAATTTCGTTTAATATCTTTAATTTGAAGAAGCGGATTATGTCATAAAGAAGTTTCTTTTTTAAGCCAAAGAGTCCTGAGTATATGGGTAGAAAAGGCATGATTAAATTTGTAAACCGTTTTAACCTATTCAATTTGCCTCTTTTTTATCCGTAAGTTCAAGCAAAACAGTTTCCATCCATAAAGCTCCCCCGTATAGTGAAAGGAAGTTATCGTTAAGACGATAAATTTTGCTGATGGAGGGGAAATAAATGGTAACAAGAATAAATTTGGATAATACTGAATGGCCGCTAGAGAAAATTTTACAGCAGGTGGGAGACGAGCTTGAAGCAGTTGTGAAATTAGAGGCTGAAAACGGCACAGACGTGATGGTGATTGCCAATGATGAATGGCAGCATATCCTAGAATTATTAGGAGCGACCCAAGCGCAGGGCTATCGCTTGGATGACGAGCTGCCAGATTCAGTTGAAACTATCGTGATGCAACCAGATGATGCGAACACAACGACTGGCTTGGTGACTGATCAAGCAGAGCCACTACATCCGGAAGCCGACTTTGAGTTGGAGGCTGGCGAAATTGCTGAAAGTGATGATGTGCTAGATTAATCAGAAGAATAGCGGTGAAAGCTACTTATAAAGCTACTTAGGAATTTGCATTAGCAAGTTCTTAAGTAGTTTTTTTATGTCTCAAAGAAATAAAAAACTTGAGTAGTGTTTTTGCTCATCCAAAAAAATTATGAAATCCAACTCTTAAATAAAAAGATTTTTTTGCTTTATCTATAAAAAAATAGCGATTTTTGCTATTTTATCTTCTTTTAATAAGGTATCATTATTTTAAGAAGACAAGTGCTATGGTTCACATGCAGCTGGGAGATTATTGGAGACAATATGAAAAATAATTTAGGTTATTATCTAAAATTTAAACGGGCAACGAGAAAAAAAGATTTGTCAGCAACAATTTTAATGCTTTTGCCCTTTTTATTGATTATTGGTCTCTTTTTTGTAAACCAAACGTTGGCTCAAAGAGAGCAAGCGGCGATTTCTGCCCGAAATCAAATGATTAGTGAAAATGCTCAAGAATTTCTAGATAGAGACACTTCTCAAGATGACTATGACTATGATTATTCAGAACAGTATTATCAGGCTTGGTTTGAGAGTGGTCAAAATGATTTAGAGCGAATTGAAGTGTATGAACACGGGACATTTTTAGAACGCTTAAAGAGGGAAAATCAGGAATTTGATACTTTTTATAATGTGCCTTTACAGGAATGGGATTATCCAGAAGAGGAAGTGGAAACGTATGGGTTTTACGTAAAACCATTTGTTGATGGCAAAAGACTGGTCAATAATTATTTAATCGACCAGCAGATTGCTGATGATTCTATTCGTTATGGAACGAACACGGCAACTTTTTTAATTTCTCTTTCGGTCTACTTGACGGGAATTGGCGGACTTTGCTATTTTATGCTGTGTTTTGGTTTTAATCAGTTAAAACAAAATGAAAACGATAAATATCGTTTTTTAGCAGTCCAGCCTTTGCAGCGGCGAACTATTTTTTTAGCCGACTTTTTAGAGTTTTTAGGTCGTTCGGTTGGCTATCTGTTATTGCTAATTGTATTTGCCTATTCTCTGGCCTGGCTTTTTGGTGAGGCCAGTAGTTGGGACTATCCGGTATTGACCACGGTCAGCGGCCAAATGAGCAGTCTTACTATACTTCCGGTCTGGCATTATTTAGTAATAGTGTTTGGAATGTTTCTGGTTAATCTTAGCGGATTTTATTTTATCACGTTGCTGATTTTTTTACTTATCCGCAAAAGTTTTGTGAGTATTTTTTTCAGTTTGGCAATCTTTGCTTACTTCTTTGTCTTGAGTCAGGTAAGTTGGCCGACAAACCTGCAGGAGGCTATCAGCTATAGTCCGACAACATATGTTACACCATCAGCCATTTTAATCGGCCAAAGTAATGAAGAACAACAATTAATCAGTGATGGTGGTTCAAGGGGAAATCCTGAAGACGATACTTTTTCGCTTTTTTATTTTTTATTTACGGCAGAGAATGGTGGCTATTATACCGTAGCTAATTTAGCGAGGAAAACTGGCAATGGGCAAATTAGCTGGCAAAGAGGATGGTTAAGTTCGGGGATTTTTACTGGTTTAATGGCGGCCATTAGCAGCTGGCTATTTAAAAAGAAAATGTGTAGTTAAGTAAAGGAGTCGCTATGGGGGATGTGAAAAGTTATTTACGATTTAAACGTCAGCTGAATAAACACGATTTACCTGCCAAATTATTATTGCTGCTGCCTTTTTTGCTCATCAGTGGACTATTTTTTACGAATCAATTATTAAATAATCGAGAACAATCTGAGATTCAGCGGAGTTATCAAGAGCAAGAGGCGTATCAGCAATTTACGATTGATGCGGATTATTTGTACGATGATCCTTCGTTTCCAAAAACAATGCAGGTGATTCGTGAAGGAACAGAAGCCCTCGTTGCAAAATTTGCCTTGTATCATCAGGGAACGACTTCTGAAAAATTAACTTTAGAAATTACTGAACTGGAAAAATACTATCAATTGGCCCCACGAGTTTGGTGGCGCTATCCAGATATGGAACAAGAAGTTTATGGTTTTTATCCGACATTTTTTGTTGACGGCAAGCTATTAACTGACCGCTACTTGTTGAAAAATGATATGAAACCTGATTCCATGCGTTATGGGACTGGCACAGCAACTTTTCTCGTGTCACTATCGGGTTATCTGACGGGGATTTTAGGTCTTGTTTATTTTATTCTGTGCTTTGCATTTAGTAATTTGAGACGTAATGAAGCTGGCAAGTATCGTTATTTTGCCGTGCAGCCATTGGGTCGCAGTCGGATTTTTTTAGCGGATTTTTTTGAATTTATTTTGAAGTCATTTGTTTATTTGCTGGGAATTTTTGCTTTTGCCTATCTGCTAGCTAAAGTCTTGGGCCCGTCACAGGGCTGGGATTATCCTGTACTGATTGCTACAGGAAATCAGATAGGGCAGTTATCGATTTTACCTATTTGGCAGTATCTTTTCATTACCTCAGGTTTGTTTTTACTAAATCTTTGTTTTTTCTATTTTTGTGTGCAGCTATTATTTTGCTTATTGCGTAAAAGTTTTGTGGTGGTGGGGCTTACTCTGGCTATCTTTGCTTACTTTTTTGTTCTTAGCCAGCTTATTTTGCCGGAAAATATACAGCTAATCGCTGCCTACTCGCCGACAACGTATGTTAATCCCAGTCAGATAATGATTGGTCAAAGTCATGAGCCACAGCAACTAGTGATGGAGACCTATGAACAGTCTAATTGGGAAACCGATTTTTTTCTATTTGAAAACTACGCCTTTACTACTGAAAATGCAGGTTATTATATGGGCCATAATCTGATTGTTAGAACCGGTAATTCTCAGATAAGCTGGAGTAAAGGTGTGCTTAGTTTAGTTGTGATAAATGGTCTACTATTTTTACTGAGTATCGGACTGTTTAACAAGCGAATGTGCGATTAATCTTTAGGAGAACTTATGCAGACATTTAAAACTTATTTATTTTTTAAACGAAAACTGAGTCGCAGGGATTTGACGACAAACATTTTACTGATTATTCCTTTCCTTTTGATTGTCTTGCTCTTTTTCTCAAATCAAACGCTGCGTCAGCGGGAACAAGATCAGCTCTGGGTAAGGGATCAAGAAATAATTAAACTTAATAAACAATTTTTAGTAGACTACGGAGACAGTCCAGAAGTTGTGTTGCCAGAAAATCAAGAGGCTTTCAATGAGTCTACTCAAAAAGTCATTGATGAACTTGAATTATTTCATAATGGGAGTTCTACCGATCGCATAGCAATAGAAAATCAGTGGTTTGATGGCTATTATCGACTTTCGCCTCACCTTAGTGTCTATGGACCCACTCCTATGGAACTCTATGGTTTTGAACCGGGATTTTATGTCGATGGCCGCAAATTAGTCAATGATTATTTATTGGAACAAAATATTGCCAATGATTCTATTCGCTATGGGACGAACACCCAAACTTTCTTGATGTCACTTTCAACCTACTTGTTGAGTATTTTTGGTTTAGTTTATTTCATGCTTTGTTTTGGTTTTCAAAACTTGAAGTTTAACGAAGCCAATAATTATCGTTTTTTTGCAGTTCAACCACTTTCTCGAGTCAAAGTATTTTTGGCGGACCTGCTAGAATTTCTGTTTCGCAGTCTCCGCTTTTTAGTTGTACTAGGCTGTTTTGCCTACGCTATCCCATGGCTGTTTGGCAGTAGGAGTAGTTGGTTATTTCCTGTTTTAATGAAAGGGCAATTTTACCAATATCACATTATCCCAGTTTGGCAATATTTGTTAGTTGCCGGTGGAATATTTTTATTAAATCTAATGCTGTTTTATATAGTTAGCCAGTTATTTTTTCTATTTCTGCGGAAAAGCTTTGTCAGCATCTTTTTGAGTTTGGCGCTGTTTGCGTATCTATTGTTTGCCAGCCAATTGACTCTTCCAGCACAGCTTAGACCATTAGCAGCCTACAGTCCAAGCACATATGTGTCTGCTAGTGAAATTTTTTTCAGTAATAGTAACGAGGACCCCATCTTGATGGAGGGTGGTTATTCAACAAACCCGCTAGCTCCCAATTATGAGGAGGACTATTTTAGTTTTGATGCTGAGAATATCGGCTACTATTCTAATCTCAGCTTAGCTAGGCGAACATCAAATCCAAATATCAGCTGGCAAAAGGGTCTGCTGAGCTTAACGGTCTTTAACGGCGTAATGTTAATTGTATGCAGTCAAATTTATAAAAGAAAAATGTGTAGTTGAGACAGTCAAAAAAATATTTCGGAGCATAAAGGAGCAGCGAGATGATTCTTAAAATCAGTCAGTTAACAAAATACTTTAAAGAGCAGTGTGTATTAGATGAGGTTGACTTAGAAATTAGCGAGCCGACAATTATGGCGCTGGTAGCCCCCAACGGTACGGGGAAATCAACTTTTTTAAATATCATTACGAATATAGAATCGGCCAGTTACCAAGAAATTACTATTTTAGACAAAAAGCATACAGATCCTAGTATTTTTAAAGAGGTGACCTATCTGCAGGATAATTCGGTGCTTTATGGGGAGCTGACCGGCCAAGATCATCTAGACTTTGTCGCCAGTCTCCATGAGATTTCAAAGGAGGCACAGCAGGCTTTAACCGATCGCTTGCAGATGACTGGCTATTTGAAAAAGCAGGTCAAAAAATATTCTTTAGGAATGAAGCAGCATCTGCTATTTGCGATGGCGGTGTTGCCTGAACCGCAATTAATTATTTTAGATGAACCGTTAAATGGCTTAGACCCCTCCAGTGTTCTGCGGGTTCGGGAGATTTTAAAGGAGCTGCACCAAGAGGGGACGACGGTACTTTTTTCTTCCCATAATTTAGATGAAATCGATCGTTTGACGGATAATATTTATTTTCTTCATGAAGGAGATTTTATTTCTGCCAAAGACTATCACGCTCAGAGGTTGGATTATACTTTTGTGCTAGAGGAGATTGCCCAAGCTGCTGCTTATCTTGCTCAACAGCAGCTGACCTTTGAACAGCTGGCACCAAAGAAAATCGAAGTGACCTTGACACAAGACGAATACCAAGAATTGTTAGCGTATTGCCGACTTAATGAAATTCTGATTCATGATACGGCAATCAGTGAAGAGAGTACCCAAAATATTTATTTCGACTTGTTTAGGAGTAAAGATTATGAAACTGATGAAGTTTGAAGGAGTTAAATGGCTGCGGCAATTAAAAAATAAACTATTGGTGGTTGCACTACTATTAGCGTCATTTGGGTTTGTTTTTATCTCCAATCAGCAAAATGAAGAGCAACGGCAAACCCATTTAGAAGAGTTATCAGTGCTGTACAATCGCTATTATGACAATCTGATGAGTCTGCAGATGACCAACGAAGAAGTGAGCGAGGAGGCGGCTGCGACCATCAGCCTTTACAATCAAGGGATGCAGGCAATTGATGAAGAATATATTGGCATTGATCAAGATGATTGGCAGCGGGCCATTAGTGGGTATCTTGCTTGGCAAAGCAATCAGCTAGAGTTGCTGGCTGTAGGGGAGAATGTGGGTAGCGAAGTTGACCAGGCAGAAGTTGAAATGAACTTGCAGGTGAACCAGTATTTTCTTGACCAAAAGATTGAACCACTGCGTTATCAGAAAAAGATTAGCGGGTTGAATACCTTGCAATTGTTTTATCAAGGTGCGATTGGCATTGTCTTAGTTTTGGTGTTGGTCTTATTATTTTTTGATTTGTTCACCAGTGAGTTTGAAAATCAGAGCATCAAGCTTTTATACACACAGCCCTTTAAGCGGAGCGCTTTTATTAAAAGTAAAATTCAGTTTGCCTTTTTTTTAGTGATGGGATTAAGTATTGCTCTAACAATTGTAATAGTTTTAGGAGGCAGCCTCTACTCGCAGGATTTCGGAATCCTGCGTTATCCAATCGTGATTTCTGAAGACTTTGTTCTTGAATTATGGCAATATCTGCTTTTACTTTTTGCGACAGATGTTTTATGGAGTGTCTTAGTAATTTTGCTAATCGCTTGGCTGTCGTTGGTGACAAAACGCAGCCTACTGACCATTGTGTTAAGTATCTTTTTATTAGCTGCTCCTTATGCTTTTATTGAAATGCTGGATGATGGCGGCAGCTTATGGCGCTGGTTTCCCCATTATTATTTGCAGATGCCAACAATTATTCAAGAAGCAGCTATTGCCGACAACTTAGGGGCAGTGCTGTTACAAGGCGGGGTACTTTTATTACTCACTATGCTGATTCTAGGAGTTCTTTTGAGTTATCAAATAAAAAAAGAACGAACAGTCAATGACATGGCAATTAAAATTAATTAAGCAAATGTAATTTGTCAAAACAGAATAAAGAGTTTCATCAAAAAAGCAGCACTAGTCAAAAGCAGTATAACCGCTTATTGACTAGTGCTGTTTGGTATTTTATTCGCTAAATTCAAGAAAAGTATAATAATCAACAGAGAAAGCCCGCTTAACCTAGCTTAGCAATTTTTTTCTCCCGCCGCTCCTGCAGGCGTTGAATGAGGGTATCTGAGTATACTAAAAGTCCACAAATTAAAGTGACGATGACTAGTTGAATGATCAGCTGCACCACATACGGTAACAACGAGGCATTGGGCTCATAAAATGCTACGGTATATTGATAATTCAACAATGGTGGTGATACTAAGAAACTCACAATTAGATTTGCATAGAGAGCCATAAAAATAAAAATCGGCAACCGCCATTTAGGCACTAACAGAAAATGACCATTGTTTTCTAAGGACACTTTTTGGAAGGCTTTGACAGCTAAAAAGATAAATAAACAACCGAGTAGGATTAACACCACTGGTAACAGGACTGGATTCGTTTGTTTAGCCAGACCGAAATTGAAATAACTTGAAAAATCAATCGGTATCACTTCGGTAACCCCGTAAATTAAAAGCTGTAGATTATTAAGCAGCTCAGGGATTCCTAAAAACATCGTGCCGTATACCAGCACTGTCAAAGGTCCTAAAATTAAATTGCCGGTTAAAATCCCAATAAAAATCCCCATTATCAAGTTGAGGAAGGCTAGCGCCCAAGTGCTAATCAAGCTGGAAAGCAGCGGCCCAAGTTCACTATTAAAATACGGGTCCGGAATATTCAGACTGATTATGGCCAATTGGATTAAAGTTGCCATAATAAAAACAATCAAAATTGGTAGTGCAACTGTCAGTAATTTTCCCATAAAGATTTTTTTGCGGGAAATGCCGCTGGAAAATAGAAAGGTATTGAAAGATGTTTTTAAATCCACAAAGAATAATAAGAAACCTAAGGCTAGAAAAATCATCCCATTTAATTCAAGAGGGCGAAATGAATTGTAATAATATTCTCCGCTTGCCCGATAGTCTCTTTCATAGAGTCCCTCACTATAGCTATAGCCATTGCCTCTTGCAAAAACATAAAGCTGCTGGTCGCGATAATCCTCCAAAGATGTAGGTTCTTCTGAGAGGATATTTCCCTGCTCATCAAAGGAGGTTTCAATATTATCATTAGGTTGATAGTACTCACTAAAATCCTTTGAAAAATAATACTCGTGATTAGATTGCCAGTTGCCAATAAAATTTGTTGCTGAAAATATATAAAATAGAACAATCAGCAAGGCTGCAATCAGTACAAATTTCCCGTAGCGCTGTTTCATCAGCGCAAAAACTTTTTTATCCATCTTCTGCTCCTTTACATAAATAGTTGGTAATCAGCTTCCCGACTGAGATTGGCTTCAAATAAATCCTCTAAACTTAAAGGCAGCTCTTCAAAAACGATTGGCTCTAATTGTTTGATTTGCGCTTCTAATTCTGGCGTATAATTTTCAAAGACTGCCGTGATCACGCGTCCTTGAATGTTTACGACCTTACTATTGGCCTTCACCAGCTCTGGGACTTGTTTTTTCTGAAAGACTAGCTGCAACTTGCGAGATTGCTGACGAATCGTTTCCAACCGATAATCCTGGACGATTTGATTGTCTTTTAACAGCAATGCTCGGTCAATCAGGCTTTCTAGCTCATTTAAATTATGAGAAGAAATCAAAACTGTCCGATGGGCAGCCCCCATATTTTCCAACAGTAACCGAATCACGTTCTTTTTGACAATTACATCTAAGCCATCAAAGGGTTCGTCCAAGAATAGATACGGCGCATTGGAAGCCAGCGCTAAAATAATATTGAAGAGGCCTTGCATCCCCTTGGATAAGGAACGATAATTTTTCCGCAATGGTAATTGTTGCTTTTGCAGCAGATTTAAAAAGAAATCAAAATCAAATTCCTGATAGACTGTCTGGTAAAAGCGACCAATTTTTATCAAGGAATAATGGTTTAAGAAATGATATTGTTCATCCAAATAAAAAAGTCGTTCCTGCAGGTGAGGAGCTGTTAATAAATCTTCTCCTTCCAGCAAAACTTCGCCGCCATCTGCTAAATAATGGCCGGCTAGCGTGCGAAACATTGTCGTTTTCCCCGAACCGTTACGGCCGATTAAGCCGATGATTTCACCAGGAGTCAAGTCAACCGAAATATTATCTAGGACGACTTGGTCATCAATTTTTTTAGTCAGGTGTTCAATCTTCATGGAGAGCACCCCCCAGACTTTTTTCTGATTCCTGCAGCCAGTCGATGATTTCATCTTGGGAGACCAAGAGATGACCGGCTTCAATTACTAAATCGTTGAAACGCTTTTTTAATTGGGACACCTTGTATTCATCCCGTTGAATATCGTCAAGATTATTGACGTAAGTTCCTTTACCCTTCACAGTGGTCAAGACTTGTTCCCCCTCCAGTAATTTATATGCTTTACTAATTGTGTTGGGATTCATCATTAATTGAGCTGCCAGTTCCCGCACAGAAGGTAAGCGGTCGCCAGCCTGTAAAATCCCCTGCAAAATATCTTCCTTGATACTCAGCATTAATTGTTCATAGTAGGGTTTGCTACTATTCTTATTTATTGAAACCATTAGAAGCTCCTTTCTAAATTTAAAAAGCAACTGTTTCTTGTGTACTAGTATAAATAGTACACTGAATTTTGTAAAGTTTTTTTTGAAAAGTTTTGCTACACTAGAGAAAACAAAAAGAAAATATACGAGGTGATGGAGATGACCCGATGCGGTTGGGCAGATGCCAATCAAAAAATGCAGGAGTATCATGATACGGTCTGGGGAGTGCCGGTTTACGATGACCAAAATCTTTTTCGTAAATTAATGTTAGACATCAATCAGGCGGGACTAAGCTGGCAGACGATTTTAAATAAAATGGAAAATTTCGATGCGGCCTATGACAATTTTGATATTGAAACAGTGGCTAATTACGATGAGGAAAAAATTTTAGAGCTGCTGGACAATCCCGGCATTATCCGCAATCGTCGTAAGATTGAGGCGGCCATCAACAACGCTCAAAAAGTTTTAGAGCTGCAAAAGGAAATCAGTTTGAGTGACTATCTGTGGCACTTTACTGATAATCAAGTCATCTATGGTGACTATCAGACATTGGCGGAAGTTCCGGCGAATACGCCGTTATCTGATCAGATTGCCAAGGATTTAAAAAAACGTGGGTTTAAATTTGTCGGCTCTACGACGATTTATGCTTTTTTACAAGCCGTGGGCATCGTCAACGACCATCTGCAAAGCTGTTTTCGTTATCACCAAGACTAATCTGTTGAATGCAAGAAGGGCAGCATAAGCTAGTCCTTCTTTTTTAACTGACCAGTAGGATTGTCTAGTGAATAAAAAGTGGTATGATAAGTTTATTGAATTTCAAAGGAGTGCTGTTATGAAAGTTGCGGATATGCATTGTGATACCATTTTAAAAATCTATCAGAGCCATTTGGATGGTCATTACCAAGGACTGCGGGAAAATGATTTTCAAATTGACCGGCAAAAATTATTAGCAGGGGATTATCTGGTTCAAAATTTTGCGATTTATGTAGATCTTGAAACCGCCAAAAATCCCTATCAAACAGCTAAGGAAATGATTGCCTGCTATCAAGAGGAACTATCTTTAAATCAAGACTGGCTAAGACCGGTCACGACGGTTGCGGAAATTCTGGACAATCAACAGCAGGGCTTTATCAGCAGCATGCTGACTATGGAGGAGGGAGCGCCTTTGCAGGGAGAAATTTCTAAATTGGAGGAATTTTATCAAGCAGGGGTGCGGATGCTGACATTAACATGGAATTTTAAAAATGAAATCGGCTATCCCAATGCAATTTATGCTGATGAAGCAGAGCAAATCGTAACACTAGAGCAAGCAGGCTTAACTAAAGCCGGCTTTGGGATTGTAGAGCGGATGGCAGAGTTGGGGATGATTGTCGATGTTTCCCACGGCTCAGATCAATTGGTGAAAGATGTGCTGGCCACCACCAAAGGACCTTTTGTCGCCAGCCATTCCAATGGCCGCCAAGTAAAAAATCATTACCGCAATTTGCCGGATGACTTAATCAAAGCAATTGCCAATCGTGGCGGGGTTATCGGCATGAATTATTATGAAAAATTTTTACGGGCAGCAGATGACCAAACACATTTGCTGACTAAATTAGTCGAGCATATTTCGTATTTGAAAAATGTCGGCGGTATCGACTGCGTCGGCTTAGGTTCGGATTTTGATGGAATTCGCTTAAACTCGGATCTCAAGGACGCTAGCTATTTGCCGCAATTAGCGTTAAAACTGTCACAGGCCGGTTATTCTGATGGAGAAATTGAAAAAGTATTTTCAAAAAATGTTTTGCGCTTGTATCAAGATGTTTTAAAATAAATAGTAGCTGTGTGAGTTATAGAAAAGACAAAAAATTTTACTGGTAGCGTGCGCAGTCAAGACCTTACTATAATTTCTGACAACAAAAAGAGGGTTCATCAACTAACGCTGATGAACCCTCTCGATTATTTTTGAAAAATGGTTTGCTTATCGGTATTATTTTGAATTTGCTTCAAAGAATGGTACAAACGCATCTACGATTGTTTGTAAGAAACCTTTTGTATCTGCAACGATTTCGCCATCTTCACCGATTAAAGTGTGGATGCCGCCGATGTAAGCTTCAGGTTGTTGCAAAGTAGGTACGTTCAAGAAGACTAATGATTGACGCAAGTGGTGGTTAGCACCGAATCCAGCGATTGCACCTGGTGATACAGTGACAACTAAACCTGGTTTGCCATCCCAAACGCTTTGGCCATAAGGGCGAGAACCAACATCAAGAGCGTTTTTCAAAGCCGCTGGTACTGAACGGTTATATTCAGGTGTTACGAAAACAAAGCCATCCAAGCCTTTCACTTCATTACGGAAACGAGTCCAAGCTGCTGGCACATTGCCGTCAGTGTCAAGGTCTTCATTGTAAAATGGCAGGTCGCCGATTTCGATAAATTCAGCTTCGTATCCTGCTGGTAAAAGACTAGCAATTGTTTCGCCAACCTTTTTGTTGTATGAGTCTTTTCTTAAGCTACCGATAAAGAATCCAATTTTTTTTGTCATGAGTAAGTTCCCCCTGTTTTTTGTTTGTTGTTTTGCTATGAACCTATAATAAAAAAGATTCGGAAATAATTCAAACAAAACGACTTACAAAAAGTAAGGAAATTTATTTCGAAGGAGAAATAAATTTGAAAATACTGATTTAACAGCGTTTAGTGTGGGGAAAATAAGTAAAAAAGATTTTGATAAAACTAGCGAGGAGAGAAAAAATTTGGAGATTAAAAAAATTGCTGACTTAACAATCACCCAGCAGCAAAAGCTGACCCAGTTTATTAATAAGATGAAACAAGCAGCTCAACAAGAATATAAATTAGAAGAATTAGCTGTAGGAGAAAGTGAGCAGTACACCTATTTCGTGGCAGAAGCTGCCGGAGAAATTGTCGGATTGGGTGTTTTAAGCCAGTTTGATCCCAGTGAAAGTGAAATCACACTAGTTACAATTAATGATGAATCGATTATTGAAAAATTATTAACAGCGGTTTTAGCGGCTTGTCAGTCACCGATGATTAAAAGTATTCTTGTGATTGTCGAGGCAAAGGATGTCCAACAAGAGCAAGTTATCCGCCAAACAGGCTTTAAATATGCCTTCACAGAATTGGCAATGATTTTAGATATCGAAAAATCGGCGGCCTTTACTGAAACGAAATTGCCGCAAGAGTATGAAATCGTCCCGGCCACTCTTGCAGATGATTTAACCATTTTAAAATTTTGGCAGCCAGAAGCTGAAACAGCAGAAAATATTTTTTCTGAAGCGGATATCTTAAGAACCTTTCTTTTGAAAAAAGACGGGCAGGTTTTAGCGTCAATGCGGGTCGACCATGGAAAAGAGCGGCTAGGAATTTATGGGGTAGTCGTCAAAGAAGAGGTGCGAGGACAAGGCCTCGGCCGCTTATTTTTAGCGGCAATGATAAATCGCTTGAAAAAATATCAGCTGCCCCTTTATTTAGAAGTGGAAAAAGATAATGGTTCAGCTAAACATCTATATCAAAGCTTAGGCTTTCGTGAAATAGCTCAGTTTAATTATTTCAAAAAAGAGTAGTCTGCTAATCAGCAAACTACTCAAAGGTACTCCTCGGACTTGAGGAGTTGCCCCTGCCAAGGTGCTTTTATTTTAGCATAGGCGGCTGCTTTTTGAGAGTTTTTTGAATTAATTTTGAGGTGTCAAGAAAAAACTCTTTACAAGGTCGTAGAAACCTGTTAAACTAGCTTTTGTGATTAAGTTAATGGAGGTGTAATTAAAAAATGGCAGTTAAAATTCGTTTAAAACGTATGGGTTCTAAAAAGAAACCTTTTTACCGTATCGTCGTAGCAGATTCTCGTTCTCCTCGTGATGGACGTTTCATCGAAACTGTAGGTACTTACAACCCTTTGAAAAACCCTGCAGAAGTAGTTTTAAAAGAAGATTTAGTTTTAGAATGGTTATCTAAAGGTGCGCAACCTTCTGATACAGTTCGCAATTTGCTTTCAACTGAAGGCGTAATGCAAAAACACCATGAAGCTAAATTTACAAAGAAATAAGGTGAGTCTCAATGAAAGATTTGCGAGAATTAGTCTTAACAATCGTTCAACCATTAGTCACTCATCCTGATCGGGTTCATTTAGAAGTTACAGAATCAGATGACTTTTATGAGTATAATCTTTCTGTAGATCCTGAAGATATTGGTCGTGTGATTGGAAAACAAGGTCGAGTTGCCAAGGCAATCCGGACTATTGTTTATTCGGTTCGCACCAATGGCCCCAAGAGAGTTCGACTAAATATTGTAGATAAATCCTAATATCAAAACACCTGATTGTTTAGACAGTCAGGTGTTTTTTTATGCTGTTGATAAGAAGACTGCTGAAAAAAATGCAAGCGATTTTTTTGGTAACTTGAAAAATGAAGCGTATTATAAAAGTTCAGGAGGTAAGTCATATGAAAAAAATTGTTTTACTCTGTGGACTGGTTTTATTGGCAGGCTGTTCAACCGAAAATAATCAAGAGACAGCAACAACCGAAGAAGCAAGTGTCAGCAACGAAATTAGTTCAACATCAACCAATGACTCTACGACAATCTCAAGCTCTAGTGAAAATACAGTGGCAGAAGACACGTCGGCACTGGCGGAATTGCAACAGCAATACCCCAGCCAATTATTTCCAACAGATATTCCCTATGATAGCACCAATTTTTTAAATATCGCAGCGGATATTGAAGCAAATCATGTCTCAGTGTTATATTATCAATTGCCACAAGCCTATGTGTTGAATGATCATCATTTAAATGATGCCCAGCCTCTTGCGGCCTTCAAACAGGATAATTTTTCCACAACCGCCGAGGCTCAAGCGGCAGTCAGTAAAATTCCAGCTGACGGGGCGAGCCAAGTTGATTTGGGGTCCAACATTACCGGCTTTTTAGAAGGAGCAGCTGGTTCAACTTATTTAGCTTGGGATGAAGGTAACTGGTCATTTAATATCCGAGCCAACAATAATGCCAATCAAGATCCTGTACCAATCGCCAAAGAAATCGTCAATTATCTTGAGACAGCCTTGCTGCCGGCTCCCGACACCGACGGCCAAGTGACAATTGATATGGCAGTGTCTGATTACACGATGACGGCAATCAGCTGGCAGGAGGGAACAGTAGTCTATACAATTGAAAATTTCAATTACTTAAATGGCTTGAAGATGGCTGTTTCCATGGCAAATTAAATTCTAGTGTAGCAATTTTTTTAGGAAATAATTCTTTAAATCATTCTGTTGCTAAGATTTCATTTTACTTCTTCAGAAAAATAATTAAAAACTGTGTGGGTTTATCAAAATTTTTTATTGAGAGATGGTAAAAGTCGCTTTCTTACTCAAGCTAGAATTCTCCGCTCAATTCTGCTAAAATATAGCAGATAATAAAAGAAGCGAGGAAGCTTATGACGGACTATTATAATGTTGGAAAAATTGTCAATACACAAGGCATCAAAGGAGAAGTGCGGGTGATTTCCCAAACAGATTTTCCTGAGAAACGCTACCAAAAGGGCGCTGTTTTAACCTTGTTTCAAGAAAAGAAGGCACCACTTGAATTAACGGTGAAAAGTCACCGCAAGCATAAAAATTTCGATATCTTAAGTTTTGAAGGCCATCCGACTATTAATGATGTGGAAAAATATCGTGATGGTATTCTAAAAGTGGCTGCCACTGATATGGGTGAGTTGGAGGATAATGAATTTTATTACCACGAGATTATTGGCTTAAAAGTCGTGGATGGTCAAGGCCAAGAAATCGGCAAAATTAAAGAAATTTTATCTCCAGGCGCCAATGATGTGTGGGTCGTACAGCGACCGAAGAAAAAGGATGCACTGATTCCTTATATCGAATCAGTTGTTAAAAAAGTTGATTTAGCAGCCGGTGAAGTTGAAGTGGACATACCTGAAGGATTATTAGACGATGAAGATTGATGTGCTAACTTTATTTCCCCGAATGTTTGAAGGGCCACTAGGCGAATCGATTATCGGCAAGGCCGTTGAAAAAGATTTATTGGAGATTAAAGTGTCTAATTTCAGAGAGTTCTCTGACAATAAACATCAGGCAGTCGATGATTATCCTTACGGCGGCGGTGCCGGCATGCTATTAAAAGTGCAGCCAATCTATGATAACTTAACGGCCATTCAAAAAGAAAATCCCACAACCAAAAAGCGGGTGATTTTACTCGATCCAGCGGGGAAACAGTTCGATCAAAAAATGGCGGAGGAATTTTCAAATGAAGAGCATTTGATTTTTATCTGCGGCCATTATGAAGGCTACGATGAGCGTATCCGCAGTCTGGTGACAGATGAGGTTTCTTTAGGAGATTATGTCTTGACCGGCGGAGAGTTAGGTGCGATGGTGATGATTGATGCTACAGTACGCTTATTACCAGAGGTTTTAGGCAATCAAACATCGGCGCAAACCGATTCTTATTCTACTGGACTTTTAGAACACCCGCAGTATACTCGCCCAGCAGTCTTTAACGACATGGAAGTGCCGGCCGTTTTAACCAACGGCAATCATCAATTAATTGCGAAGTGGCAGCTAAAAGAATCGTTGCGGCGGACGTACTTGCGGCGCCCGGATATGCTGGCTAAGCTGACACTAACGGATGAAATGGAAAAATTGTTGGCTGAAATAAAAAAAGAAGAAGCCTGAAGCAAAATTTTAAAAAAGCTATTTCTCAAGGCTCAGCTACGTGCTGAGTCTTTTTTTATAAAAGGAGGCAATTAAACATGGCAGTCAGTTCATTAGCAGAAAAATATCAATTTGAAAATTGGGGCGTTGTCCGTTGGGGGAGTCGTGATGGAACCGTGGTTGACACGATTGTCGTTCATCATATGGCGATGACCGATTTTGATGGTGTACCGGATGTCTGGCGTGAACGAGAAGCATCCGCTCATTATGGCATCGGCCCGGCTGGCGAAATCCGGGCCTACGTAGACGAAGAAAAACGTGCATGGCACGCAAAAGATGAAAATAGCCGCTCGATTGGTATCGAGTGCTGCAATGTCAGCGGTGAACCTGATTGGTTAGTGTCTGATGCGACAGTCGCTAGTCTGGTAAAATTAATTCAAGATATCCAGACTCGTTATGATATTAAAATAATTGAAGGCCATTGCGATGCGCCGGGAAATGAGACCGCCTGCCCGGGGCCATCTCTTTATCCCAGATTGGCAGAAATTCGTCAGCAGGTGGGGCTGTAATAAAAAATACCGGCATTTTTTTAAAATGCCGGCACGGATATTAACTAGCTAATTCTGTCTTCTGAGCCTTCGTTAGTTTAGCGAAGACCAAATCATAAGAGGTTTTAATCATCGTTTCAATCATCTCATCAGAAATTTCAGGAGCCGCTAAGCGAATCGAGTTCCAATGTTTTTTATTAGCATAATATCCTGGGATGATGATGTCTGGATATATTTCCCGCAGCTCTTCATTTTTTTCAGGAAGATTTTTTAAGGTAATCAAGCTCTCAGCACTAGCTTCTGGGCTCATCATGCCAAACTGCTTACCTAATAAATCAAAATAAATCGTACCCCAGTCCTCACGGAAATAAACCTTAGCTCCTTTTAGAGAATTGCCATAGTCTTTAAAATGTTCAATTCTTTTTGTAATCAGCTGTGTCTCCATCTCAATACTCCTTAGCTTTTCTTCAAGAATATAATGAAAAAAGTTAAGCTGCAAGTGTATTTTGTATAGAAATTTTTTTGCAACTGCATTTTTTTCGAGAAATCAATTTCCGTTCTCAATCGAATCCCTATGTTTACCAGTAATAGCCGCTGATTTTTTAGAATTGTTCTGAAAATCAGCGGCTATTTTTTTGTAATTTAATTAGGCTTGGAACTGGCTATTATAAAGACGGGCGTACAGAGAAGGCTGACCGAGCAATTGGCTGTGGGTTCCGTGTTCGATGATGTTGCCTTTATCCATCACGAGAATCAAATCAGCATTTTTAATCGTCGACAAGCGATGGGCAATCACGAAGCTCGTCCGGCCCTGCATCACTTGATTCATCGCCGTTTGAATATCTTTTTCAGTCTTCGTATCAATACTTGAGGTGGCCTCATCTAAAATCATTACGCGGGGATCAGTTAAAATGGCCCGAGCAATGGTAATTAATTGCTGCTCACCTTGTGATAAGGTGCTACCTTCACTTGAAATGATTGTTTGATAGCCTTCTGGTAACTTTTTGATAACGGAATGACAGCGGGCCAATTTTGCAGCAGCTTCGATTTCATTTTGTGTTGCCTTGGGATTGCCGTAAGCAATATTTTCGGCAACTGTGCCATGAAAGAGCCAAGTGTCCTGTAGCACCATGCCGAAATTGCGGCGTAACGCTTTTCGGGAGAGCTTGGTAATCGGCTGGCCATCAAAGGTAATCTGTCCGGCATTGACATCATAAAAACGCATTAGCAAATTAACAAGTGTCGTCTTGCCGGCACCGGTAGGACCGACAATTGCCACCATTTGTTTTTCTTTAATGGCTACATTGACATCTTTCATTAAAGGTTTTTCCTTTGTATAACTAAAGGAAACATGGTCGAATTGAATGGCGCCCTTTGGTTGATCTAAGGTGATTAATTCGTCATCGCTAACTTGCACTTCCTCTGGTAAATCCAAGATTTGATAAATTCTTTCGGTTGCGACTAGCGCTCCTTGAAATGAATTGATCATATAAGAAGAGTTTGTAATCGGTTCGGAAATTTGAGTGACATATTGCAGGAAAGCCTGCACCAAGCCCACCGTCAAAATTCCTTGAATGGCTAAATTAGCACCGATTAAGGCCGCCAGAATAAAGGCGATTTGATTGATAAAACGGATAGCTGGATAAATCGAGTAAACAACAAACTGAGAAAATTTGTTGGCTTGATACTGGGCTTCAATGTCTTGGTCAATCGTTTGGATAAAACGTTCCTCTTGACCGTAGACCTTGACCACCAGATTTCCTGCCAGTGTTTCTTCTGTGGTAGAGCTTAATGCGCTCAGAGTAGCCATATGCTTTTCAAAAAGCTCATTATTAATTTTTGAAATAATCGCCGTACCCACGCCGCCTAAAATTAAAACGGCTAAAATCACAAAGGTCATATCCACCCGAATTGTAAAGAGAATTCCAATTCCTAGGAGAATACAGACGACTGAATAGACCATCTGATTAAAGCCAGTGACAATCATATCAGAAATTTTATCAATATCCGTGGTGGCTTTACTTAAAAGCTCACCGACCTGGGTTGTATCATAAAAATTCATCGGTAGCTTCGTCATTTTTTCCGTCAGCTTTTTCCGTAACGAGAGGCTGAGATTCTCTGAGACGCTGGCAATCACGTATTCTTGGAAATAGTTCATGATAAAAACTAAAAGACCAATGACTGCCAAAGCGATAATGCCACTGATAATCTCCATTTGAATGGCGGCCCACTTATTTGAAATGCTGCCGTCACTTATCACGGCAATCACTTTATCAATTAAAATCGCCGCAATCCATGGCACTAGCATATAGAGAATCGTGGAAATGACATTTGAGAAAAAGACCGTTACAACCTTAACTTTTTCTTCCATTAAAAGTTTCCAGAACAACAACACGGCCCGCTTCGTATCTTTAGGGGTATCCGCTAAGGCAGTTTTGGGAATTTTTTTTCGTTTATTAAACAACATTTTTCTTTCCTCCATCAGTAATCAAGCCTTGGGTTAAGGCGAGTTCACGATAGTATTTATTTTCGTGAAGCAATTGTTTGTGCTGGCCAACTCCGACAATCTGACCTTCATTTAAGACGACAATTTTATCGGCAGCGGCAATTGTGCTTAAGCGTTGAGCCACGATAATCGCTATCTTATTTTTTAAATAGGATTTCAGTTGATGACGCAGTTTGGCATCTGTTTCATAATCCAAGGCTGAAAAGCTATCATCAAAAATATAAATATCCGCTTCTTTTGCTAAACCCCGGGCAATTGCTAGCCGTTGTTTTTGACCGCCAGAAAAATTGGTGCCGCCTTGGGCTACCGGAGCATTGAATTGTTCAGCCGGCGAAGTGATAAAATCATGGGCTTGCGCCACTTTAGCTACCTCAATAATTTTATCCATCGCTAAGTCTTGATTCGAAAACTGTAAACTGTCCTTGATGGTGCCGCTAAATAAGAAAGCCTTTTGCGGAATATAGGCAATTTTTTTTCGTAGTTCCTTTAAAGGCAGTTTGCGGGTGTTGATATTATTGACTAAAATTTCACCGCCGGTAGTGTCCTCTAAACGTAACAAAACTTTTAAAAGAGAGCTTTTGCCGGAACCCGTGCCGCCGACAATCGCTAGCGTTTCGCCAGCGCGAATCGAAAAATTAATATCCGTCAAGACGCTCTCTTCAGCGCCGGTATAACGAAAATCAACCTGCTTAAACTCTAATTGTTGAATTGAAACGCCTGCTGTTTTGGCTAATTTTTTGACGCCATCTGCTTGATCTTTTTGATCTGAAATGCTGCTTTCCATAGTGATTATTTCACTGATACGTTTAATTGAAGCAATCCCTTTTGGAAACTGGAACAATACTAAAGCCGAAGTAATCAAGGTCGAAATTGTCGTGACGGTATATTCGACTAGTGCTGTGATACTGCCGACTGCTAAAGCGTTTTGTGAGACTAGCTGTGAGCCAAACCAAATAATTAAAGCCATGACAATTACCATCAAAGAAAAAGCTAAAGGTGTTAATATAGCGAAGTGCTTGTTTATCGCAATATTATTATCGGTATAACTTTCAAAGGTTTTATTTGAACGTTCTTGCTCTTTATGGGAATTGTCAAAGGCCCGAATAATTCGAACACCGGTGAAAAATTCCCTTAGAACTAACGTCATTCGGTCAATTTTAATTTGAATCTGGATGATATTTTCTACCGAACGGCTCATAGTGACATAAATCGCCGCTCCAAAAATTACAATTGAAAAAAGCGGAATCAGCGCAAGCAACGGATTGATTTGAATCGTTAAAATCAAAGAAAAAATCGACATAATCGGGCTCGGTAAAATCAGCTGCAAAAAGGTCAAAATAATTTGCTGAGCATTGACATTGTCATTGGTCATTCTAGTGACCAATGAGGCGACGCCCACATCATCGACTTGTTTAATCGATAATTTTTGGATGCTGCGGCTCAGCTGTTGGCGATTTTCTTTGGCAAATTTTGCCGAAAAGTCTGCTGAAAAATAGCTGCCTAAAATACCCGCTAAAGTTCCCAAAATCAAGATAAAGACCATCTGAATACTGACTTTTGTAACCATTCCAGCATCTTTTAACAAAATTCCTTCGTTAATCATATGGGCGACTAAAAAGGGAATAATGAGTGTCGCAAAGGTGGTGATGGTGATAAAGAAAATACTGATTGCCAATAAGCCCTTATTCTTTTTAGAAAACTCTTTTAATAAATACATGATATCCTCCTGATTGATTTGCAGTAAAGTCACTGCAAAAAAATAGCTTGATCTTCATTCGAGTAAAATACTAGCGAACCACTTTTAGAACTAGCAGCCAGCAACAGGTTTGAAAATCAAAAAATGAAATTTTTCTGGAAGGTCTTTACTTTCCAGTAGCTCTAGTCTAAACTTTAAAGTAGCTTTAATGTCAAGGCTTTTTTTAAAAAATTTAGGAGGACTGAGATGCAGGAAATTTTTTCGATTGATGATGTTGCAAAAATTTTTAATGTCGCAAAATCTTCTTTAAGATATTGGGAATCGGAGGGCTTGATAAGCTCCACTCGAGATGCCTCCAGTCGCTATCGGCAATACACAATTAAAGATTTATTGGAGATTGGTGACATTGTTTTTTATCGCAAGTTAGGGATTGCAATTGAACAGTTAAGGAAAATCGACCAGATGAGCTCAGCAAATATGAAGGAAGTTCTGCAAAAAAAACGTGAGGACCTGCTGACAGAAATTCAAAATCTTGAAAAAACTGTTATGAAAATTGATACGAATATGCAACACATTGAAAAATACAATTACCTAAGAGACCATCAATACCAATTGGAGAAATCAGATATTCAGTATCTGATTGATTCTGCTGTCAGTGAAATTGAAGGTACCCAGCTCTTTATTGAGGATTCTTATAATTCGGCAATCTATTTTAAGTCAGACAAACAAGCCTTTTTTTCCGGTAGTGTCGTTCACAGTCTAAAAAATGATGAGGCGCAACGGGTGATTTTAACTAGTCAGGAAGCAGCCGCTAAAACATTTGTCACTTGTTTATTGACGATGACAGATATGCAGGTAGCGCAAACGGATTTAGACAGCCAGCTAATGGCTATTAAAAAAATGGGCTATCAGATTGGGACAACAATTTTTGGGCGGTATTTATTTGCGGCGGTAGAGGATGCAAAACTCGGTAAGCAAGAATTTTATAAATTATGGGTTGAGGTAAAAGAGGAAAAATAAAGGTTGTTCTGAGTTTTCCTACTAATCTAAAGAAGCAAATTCTTTAGTGGTGGAGGAAACTCAGAACAACCTTAGTTTATTGAACGAAGATTTCTGGATTGCTATGACGGAAAGCGGCTAAAATCTCACGAACCTGATCAGTTGATTTAGTATTCATTAATTGAACCCGTAAATCGTTGGCGCCGGCAAAGCCTTTGACATAGATTTTGAAAAAGCGATGCAGGCCCACAATTGAACGGGGAACTAGTTGTGCATAGTGATCTTGTAAATCCAGCTGTAGCTCTAACAGCCCAATTAATTCAGCAGGAGTGTGCTCTTGTGGTTCTTTTTCAAAAGCGTAGGGATTTTTAAAAATTCCCCGGCCAATCATTATACCATCAACACCATATTCTGCAGCGAAGGCTAGGCCCATTTGCCGATCTAAAATATCGCCGTTAATTGTAATCAACGTTTGCGGAGCGATTTTATCTCTAAGCTCGAGAATTTTGGGAATAAATTCAAAATGGGCGGCTGCTTTACTCATTTCTTTTCTCGTTCTTAAATGAACGGAAAGATTCGCAATATCTTGTTGCAGCAGATGGGTAATCCAAGGCTCCAGTTCAGCAGTTTGTTCAAAGCCAATGCGGGTTTTAACGCTGACTGGCAGCCCACCAGCTTTTGCAGCTTGAATTAATTCAGCCGCCACCTCAGGCCGCAAAATCAAACCGCTGCCTTTGCCCCGTTCGGCAACGTTAGGAACCGGACAACCCATATTTAAATCAATTCCCTGAAACCCCATCTCGGCTAAACTGATACTCATTTCTTTGAAAAACTCTGGTTTGTCTCCCCATATATGAGCTACTATCGGCTGTTCATCCTCAGTAAAAACTAAACGGCCCCGCACGCTGTCGATGCCTTCAGGGTGGCAAAAGCTATCAGAATTAGTAAACTCCGTAAAGAAAACATCCGGTGCCCCCGCCGTTTTGACAACATGGCGAAAGACAACATCTGTGACATCTTCCATTGGAGCTAAGATGAAAAAGGGCTTCGGCAAATCAGCCCAGAAATTTTTTAACATGATTGACTTCCTTTCAGTACACGGATTCCTTCAAAACATAGCTATTGTACTAGGAAAAATTGAAAGAAGCAAAGTTTCTGGTTAATCAGTAGCGAAAAATTTTTAAAGCTAGATAATTAAAGAAGTCTAGATAAAAATTAAAGGAGATTTTTTAGTCTGACAAAGTTTCACTTTTTTTAAAAGCAGCTCGGCGTTTGCACCTTAATTTTTCGGGAGAAGCATTTTTACTCTCTCAGATTTATTATAAGGATGAATGACTTTGGGAACCAAAACTCTGACATAGAGCCAGATGATAATAAAAAAGTAGCTGGGCAGACTTAATTCCAAAATTATTCTCAACAGCTGATTGCTGAGATTATGGGTGATAATCTAGGTGATATAACAGCTACAAAAAAAGTTCAGTAGCACGTCTTGCAGGTAAATAATTTTAAAGCTCTTTTGATTTTCTTGCCATAGCGTAATTCATAATTATTTGGGTTAATTAAAAGGGTAACCAAGATACCTAAAACCCCCAGTTTGCCGCTTCGGTCCGCCAGCAAAATCAAAAATCAAGAAAATTCTATCAACACAGGTATTGTATACATTTTAATAGGCTTGTTCCGTTCATCCGATACAATTTTATGTAAGCCGGCTTTTCAATATAAATGGTAACTAAAAGCTAGCTGAGTTAAACTGACATAATAATTTTAGCAGAAAAAGTATCAGCAGAGATTTCTATTTTAAAATCTAGATTAGTGTAGTCTGCAATAATATGATTTAAGGAGTAGAGCCCTCGACCACTGTGATTGATTTTCGTCGTAAAATTTTTCCTAAAAATTTTTTCAAGGGATACTTTTTCGTGAATTGTATTTTTGACCTCAAAAACTATCACATTTTTACTACGAAAAATTTTTAGCCAGATAGCTGTATACCCATTTGGTTGGATAGCTTCGTAGGCATTATCCAAAAGAATGGATAAGCATCTTACAAGATCAATTACTTCAACAGTAAATTCTTGATTAATTTTTTCAATTTTCAAGTTTAATTCTGATACCTCTTTGACCAACTCTAAGCGATTGATAAAAGAAATAATTAAAGCTTGCAATGGATAATTATTTAGATTCATAACGGAGTAATATTTAGAATCAATTATTTTATTGGAATAGACAACGATTTTAGCCAGATAATCTTTGGCACTTTCCAAATCATCATTTTCTAGATATTGAGACAAGCTAATCAAGATATTTTTGTAGTCATGGCGAAAATTCTGTAATTCGCTATAGCTTTTATTTATCGAGACAATCGAGCTATCGAGATAATCACTCTTTGGGTCGTTGGTAGAAAAAGTTGTAAACACTATTGTAAAAGCTGTCAAAAGTAGAGCAGTGACAATCATCAATGCAAAACTCAAGACGATTGCAGAAAACGTCATTCGATAAATATAATACTGGTTAATCGCAAAAAGAGTCACATAAGCAACACTACTAATAATCGAGTATTGGAGATACTTTTTTTTTATTGCAATAAATCGTTGGGTTAGTTGATATTTTTTGTGAACCTTATTAGAAATCAGGGTTAGTAGAACTAGTAATACTAGATGGAGGGGGATAAATATAGGCCAGTGGGTATCCCCGTCGTGAATGTTGCTACCAAAGAAGATTCTTGAAATGCTGTAGGTGACTAACCAGACGATAGAGTAGATTAGGCCACTTCTAAGGGAAGAATATGCGGACACGAGCCAAGTATTAAAGGAAGTCCGAATTAAATAAAATTTTAAAATAAAATATAAATATAACACTAGTAAGCTGAGAAAAATGGATATAAATGAAGTCAAAAAGACAACAGCGAGCATTACCGCTAAGATTGCTGTTTTTTTCTTAGGTAGCAGTCTCTCGTGATCGCACTGGAGGAGCAGCCAAAGGTGGCTCACAATCATTAATCTGAATAAATTTGGATAATCCATTGTGTGAACTGCCTCTCTATGCCTCCAGATTTTTAAAGCGTTTTTTCAATTTAGCGACGTGTCTTGATCCGATAAACAATTCCCGATTATCTTTAAAATAAATCATCCCTTGGCTTTGATTAAGGGAGCTAATCATTAAAAGATTTATTATGTATGATTTAAGAGAATTAAAAAATGCAGGTGAATTGAGCTTTTTTCTGATATCAACTAATCTTTCATTTGCGATAAACTCAATATCCTTAGTTTTCACAACAGTCTTTTTCTGCAGGCCTGAGACCGTTGTAATGTAAGAGATATCAAAAGGGTTAACGAGTGTTATACCTTCTGAAGTCTTTAGTTCAATTACCACATTTTTTTCAAGTCTGTTTAAGATGGTATTTTGAATTTCATTTAAAATAGGGAATAGTGCATCATTAGTCATGATATTTTCAGAGATGTTTTTTGTAAGATAACCTGATGGATAAATTTGCTGATTTATCGAAAATTGACTCAAAGTATCATCGCTTGTCAGAAATATTATAAAAGCATTTGAGTTCCTCCCACGTAATATTTTGGCCAACTGAATCCCAGTGAAATCTGTATTAAGATGAATATCAATAAGAAAGACATCATTGTCACAAATGGTAAAATTCGCAACATCTCGATAAAGTTGGATGTAGTTGAGGGTATCATCAATACACAGATTGATGTATTCACTTTTCTCGGTAAAATCGAGCAAACATTTGGAAATCGCCATTCTGTGAGCCAGTTCATCCTCAATGATATACACGTTAGCCTCATATTTCATTCTGTCACCCCTATCGATAACAATTTAAGTGGATTCAAACTTTTTTTCAAGAAAAAAGCTTTTTTGAAGTCAATGTTATATAGCTTTGGTGTCGTTTTTGTAAAAAAAGTACTTTTGAAGTTTAACTTCAAGCTCGGCAAACTTTATCCAGATTAAAAGTACAAAAAAATTGCTGAGAGAAACGTCACAGCAAAAAGTAACCTCAGACATGTAGATTTGTTTGAATTTTTTTAAATATCAGAGAAAAATAAAAAAGTACCTGCCGATATTGAGAGCTCTTGAAGAATAGAAAATTTGTTATTTTAATCTGCTTTAGTCAAACAAAGTTACAAAATTTTCCATCAAGATTCAAAAGTAAATTAGACTTCTGCTACATTGGTTTAAAATAGAAGAAATTTTTTTCTAGTTGCAGAAAAAAACAAAACAAAAACAGTTATTTTTCAATTGATAAAATAACTGTTTTTTTATGTATTAAATTATTCAAATCAACAAGAATGTTACTCCAACAAGCAACAAACTTTCTTTTTGAAGGCTATAATATGAATTCAATATGAATCATAACATTTTCATGAATGTAATTTTCTCAATTCTCTCACAATTGAGAAAGGCTATTGATAAGGATTATTTTTGATAACCTTTGTGATACAAAATATTGTAGCACATTTTATTTTTAATGCAAAGAAATATTATTAAAAAATGATTCTTTTCTTCAGTTTAACTGCAAGCTGCTTTATTTTATTGTTGTTTTCCGTCAATTAAATCGTCAAAAGAAAGTGGGATTACTATGGCCAGAAAAGGCGAAAATATCTACAAAAGAAAAGATGGACGTTGGGAAGGTCGCTATATTTCTTCTCGAACAACCACAGGAAAAGCTAAATACTCTTCTATTTATGGAAAAAAATATGAAGACGTTAAAAGAAAACTACTTCAAAAAAAGGTCGAGCAAATTAGTGACTTTACTATCAGTAAGCGAACTATAAAGGCAGAAAAATATTCTGAATGGCTAGCTTATTGGATAGACAAGATTGAAAAGAAAAGGGTGAAAAAAACTACTCTGTCAATTTATTCACGACTAGTAGAAGTCTATATAAACCCTTCTATTGGCGATCTGTTGTTAAATGAGATTTCCTCGAAGAAAATCGATAAGTTCTTGGAGGAGCTGCAGGAGAAGGATTTAGCTCCTGGTACTGTCAGAAATATTTTTAATGTTGTTAAGAAGTCCTTAGTTGATGCATATCAACAAGGTTATATTCGTGAATTTCCCTGTAAAAGCGTTCAATTACCTAAACTTATCAAGCATGAGGTAAATACCTTAACCTTAGCTCAGCAAAAAAAATTAGAATGCACGGCCTTAAAAGAGACAAGCTGTTCTGCTATTATCATCGCTTTGTATTCTGGTATGCGTATTGGTGAAATTAGCGGTTTGCAATGGAGAGATATCGACTTTGATGAAGATATGATCTATATCAGAAGAACGGTCTCAAGGATTTTTAGCCTTGACTCAGTTCAAACCAAAACTGAATTAACGGTTGGTAGTCCGAAATCGGCTAGCTCAATCAGAAAAATTCCTATAGCTAAAAATTTAAAAAATTACCTACAAGAAAAAAGAAAAAACGCAACATCGGAGTATGTAATCGAATCATCAAAGGAATTAACAGAACCTAGAACCATTACCAATCGCTTTAAAAGAATTTTAGTAGAGACCAATTTGGAAAATATCAATTTCCATACATTAAGGCACACTTTCGCCACTCGTTGCTTAGAGCAGGGAATGGATATTGCAAGTCTCAGCAAAATATTAGGACATCAATCAACAAAGATGACTTTAGATACTTATGCGGGTTCATTAATGGAGACCAGAAGAAAAGGAATCAGCCAACTGGATACTCTTTTAGAAATTGTCTGAGAACAATTAAGCGTCAGAGAGAATGGTCAAAAATCATAAAAACTCTCAGAATAAGCCGCTTGAAAGGAAAATTCTCAATTGTGAGAGAATTGAGAAAAATAACTAGCTGTTTTTTGTAAAAGCCTGATTGAAAAAGCCAACTTACAATATTATAACAAAAAAACCGATAATAACAAATATCCATTCCTTCTGTTTTATTTTAAATTTTAATTTTTGTGAAGTAACAACTACAACGCTGAACTATATGTAATTTGTAAAGATGGATTAAAAAGAGTAAACAATATATTTATTTTAGAAAGAAGTTGATTTTTTGAAGTCTATCATGATCTTGACTAAAAACATCCTAGTCGAATCGGAATTAGAACAGAAATTAAAAAGTTTAGGATATGAGGTGTTTTCCTCATCCCAAATTTTTAATGAAATTTTATTGGGATTCAAAATAAAGATTACACCAATCTTTAATCTCGTAATTATCAGTTCGAGTATTAGTGAAGAAGAAGTTGAGACGATACTAAGCATTGGTTTTCAAAATGTCAGATTTTTGCGACTAGAAAATTTTGAAGGGGATGACAACGCACTGATAGAGTCTCAGAAATGTCATTCAATTGATTATATTGATGAGGATTGTTCTTTGAAAACATTACGAGAAGCTTTATCAAAAAAAGTAGAAACTGAAATCAGCGATAAAAAAAATCCTTTAAATCAGTATTTGCATCAAAAAAGGAACTTTCAGCAGGGAGATAAAAAACTATATTATGAAAACTTCATATCATCAATGTCTGCGAAGGAGCGTCAAGTTTTTCGGGTATTGGTTGATTCAGAGGGGGACTATATTGACAGAAAAAGCCTCGCTTCGCATATTTGGAACTCAAGTTCTTCATCAAATCTAGCACAGCTTTCTCAAATTATCAGCAGAATTCGAGTAAAGATGGAGAAAAACAATATTATCAATTTATCAGAATCAAATAGTTCCTATTTAATCACTCATTGGAAAAAGGGCTATACACTCTCTGAAACTTTTTTTCAAGATTATATCCCTGTAAGGCTTGTTGAGTAAATTAATTAGTTTCATTCTTAAAGGGTATGCCGCAACAGGATTATTGAACGAAGATGACCTTTATGTACCTTGGGTTAGAGAGTGTTACTTAAGATTTAAGCAACGAAGGGAGGTGAAAATATGAGAAACAGAAAAAGAAAATTACTTGGTGTTCTTTTTCTAGGATTGGTGCTGGGACTTAGCTTATTCTTTAAGCCATCTGCTGTCAGTGCAACAGAAGTCACCGTTTCTGATTGGAGTAGCTTTAAGACAGCTTATGAAGATCCAAATGTCACGAAAATCAAGCTGAGCCAAGATATCATTCGATCTGATACTACTGCTTCTAACAATATTCGGACACATCGTTCCACATCTCTTGAAATTGATGGTTCTAAACCTAATCCAGCAAATGACTATGATCATTATCAACTTTATATAGGTAGAACTTATCTTGGTGTTGTAAATCCAGCTGCTGGCGTAACCAATGCAACGCTTCATGTGCATGATGTCATCATCTCCAATTACAGTACTGGAACTACTGCGGATTCTTCTTCAATATTTGGACTACCGAATTACACTCCAACCGATGCGAACTGTTATACAAAGAATTGGACATTGAGATTAGGAAATATTGTGGTACCCAAAAGTGACACTGAACGGGTAGCGCGGTTCACAAGAGGTCAAGTAACTATCTATGGAAAAAATAAGGTTAGTACATGGGGAGAAAACTTTTATACAGGCGGTATGAAATTTGAAAATGGCACCGAATATTATGGTGATATTACTCGCAGAAACTATTCAGTAATCTGGTATCGACATAATACAAAGCCAACTGATACTGGGAGTTCAGAGTTTGATATCGGTGAGAATTGTGACATTAAGCTAAGAAACGTTGGTAGTCTTAGTAACACAACCTATCCGGCTATCTATCAATATTTTTCAAAGATTAATGTGGGGGAAAACAGTAAATTTACTGCCACAGTACCAGGTTCATCTTTGCAGTTTCACGGTGATGGTCAAACAATGACCGCAGAAAAAGGTTCAGTTGTCACTTTAACAAGCTTGGCTTCTGACATTAGTTTGCGGGATAGTTCGACAATGGGTGGTGATTCAACAATCGTTGGCAGAAACGAAGGTCGTATTCCATTTAATAGCGGTTACGCAACAAATTTATCGATTAATTTCAAACCGGGTTCTTCTTTCTTTGTTATTGGTAGTACGGGTAGAAACGAAGCTTTGATTACTTTAGGTGAAGCAACGAATAGTAGTAATAACAAAATTACATTAGATTCACCTTTACAATTTGACTTTAGAAACACTGGTTCCCAAGATGCAGTTCAAGTCAATCGAAGCAAAAGTAATTCATTTAGTGTTCTAAATAGTAATTTATCTTTCTGGCAAGTTGGCTCAGATATATTTGGTAATGCAACCTTTGATTATCCAGATGTCACAAGTTTTATTTATCAGGACTTAAATGTTCCAACTTCTAGTGAGACAGAGTTACAAACTAAGCTTTCGGCGATTAAAACAAACACCAGAAGCAATGTTTCCCGGATTTCAGGACTAAATTCCAAACCAGATGTTCTTTGGCAGTACCAATTGACAGATGCAGATAAAAATCTGTCAAACTTAGCTCGTATCCGACTAGGCTCTGTGCCAGATAATACAGGGTTAGATGAGAACGGTGATTTACATTATATTGACGTGTTTGCAAACTCTGGCTTGCCAGTTAAGCTGACGGATTCGGTTTCTTCTGATGAAAAAGATTTAGTAACGGATGCGACTGGTTATATTTCCACGACAGTCGATAATTTTTATGCTGCAGGCACGATTTTAAGTGCAATGGCAACTCGTGGAAAATTGATTTCTGATACTACGGCATCATTACCAGTATTTGATATCACACCACCTGAGCCGGTTCAAATCAATGGCGGAAAAGTAACAGATACTGACTTGTATTTGAAAGGTGACGGTGCAGAGGCGGGAGCAAGGGTTCTCGTTAAAGTTAACGGAAGCTTACTCAGTTCGACTGCTGTTGTTGGCGCTGACGGAAAATTTTCAATTACTCTGCCAAACAAGCTAACTATTGGAGATAAAGTCACAGTATATTTACAAGACGATGCCGGCCTTGCTCCTACAGGGTTAAAAAATGTAGCTCCAGCTACTAACGATTCGATAGGAAATATCAATCCTGATAATGCTTTAAACTACGGAGATGCCACTTTCAATCCGGCTGCCACTTATACTGTTGAGAAGTCGATTATTGATACTGCATCTGCGAAAAAGAGTTTCACTATTTCGAGCGGAGCAGCCAATGTCTCCACAGGCGAAGTCTTGCGTTATTCTGTCGCAGTGACTAACGATGAAGCGGAAGGTAGCAATATTTTATGGTCTGATGTGGTGTTAACTGACATTTTAGATGAAGGTCTTGACTTTGACAGTTCCAGCGCCGATGTTCAAATCAACGGTGTAAGTGCTGCTAGTACATTTGATGCTGAGACAAGGAAATTGAGTGTTTCGCTGGGAGATATTTTGCCAGTAACCAGTACCGGTGAGAATAAGATAATCCTATCATTTAATGTTTCTGTGAACCGAAAAGCAGTTGGTCGCACCATTGTCAACACGGCTAATCTATCAGGGAAAACAGCATCTGACGGAACCTTCGAGATTGCTTCAAACAAGTCTGAAACTAATCCTATTTTAGACAATACCTTGACAGTTAATTTTAAAAATCTTGACGGTGAAGTGATTCATGAGCCGGTTGTCATTTCTGGAAGCCTGAATCAAGTCGTTGATTTAACAAAAGAGCAAGATGTGTTAGATGCCATTGCTTTAATTGAAACGCAAAACTATTAATTAGAGGAACGTCCAAGTTCTGAACAAGTAACCATTACAGGTAATGGAGATGAAGTAACTTACGTTTTCGATGGGATTCTGATTATTAAATCAGCACCGAGTGTTATCGATTTTGGCAATATTATTTATGACTCGACTGTAAAACGTGTAGACAATCCTAACTTAGGGAATGAGAGTCTTTCAATTTTGGATACACGCTCTAGAAGCAAAGGTGGTTGGACATTAACAGCCAAGCTAAGTAAAGAGATGAAAAATAATAGTACCCAATCGATTATGAATGAGGCACTCCATTATATTACCGAAGATGGTACGGATATCACATTGGATACCAACGCGTCAGACATTGTCGTTAATCCTAGCGGAGGCAGTGTCGATGTTTCTAGCACCTGGGGGACGACCGCGTCCACACCAGGGTTGAAGTTAGTAGCCGATCCATCTAAAACGACGATTTCTAATATCGGTAGTTATTCAGCAGAAATTACTTGGACGATTGCAGCAGGACCATAGGGGGAGTTAGTAAGATGAAAAATAAAAGATTTTTGGTTTTCCTCAGTTGTTTGGTTCTGCTGTTGGGCTTTACAGTACAGGTTGCGAGTGTTCATGCCGTAAAAGATGCAGGTGGTCAGGTCACGGTAGATGGTGGGATTACGTTTTACGAAGGAACTAAAACTTCCGAAAGTAGTACCACTTCTTCAGAGCCGACGGGAAAAGAACCTGGTGGAAAGCTTCCGCAGACAGGTGAAACTGTACGTAATTTTAGTTTCATCGGCGGGGGATTGATACTGTTTAGTTTATTGATAGTCTTCTTGCGTTATAAGAAAAAAAAGGAGGCAGAGGGAAATGGTTAAAAAATATCATAAATCATTCATGGCTTTTGCTACTTTGCTAACTTTTCTTATCATCTTTTTCGGAGGAAGTCAATCCGTCTTGGCCCATAGTACTGTTTCAAAAGGGGCTGTTTCTGTTGAGGATACCGGTAAGACGAATCCAGTTGATCCGGAGAATCCTGAAAATGAGGTGGATCCAGGAGAATCACCTTCGACTGAGGGACCTTTAAGAATTGATTTCGTATCGGAATTAAAATTTGGCTTAAATGATTTATCTAAAGAAAATCGAGTATATACCTCTTTAGCCCAGTTGTTTCATGATGAAACAGATGCAAGAGGATATTACATTCAAGTTACTGATCGCCGCGGAGACTCCAGTGGTTGGGAACTGCAGGTCTCCCAAGACCATCAATTTAGTAACTCAATTATTCAATCAACAGATGGCCAAGAACTAAAGGGGGCCAGCTTATCCTTTGACCATGGCTGGGCGAATTCCGTCAGTACGGCGGAAGCTCCCCTCGTTACTCGCGACACAATTGCGATTAATGAAATGAACTCGGCGTATACCGTAGCGACTTCTTCTAAAGGTGCAGGCACAGGAGTTTGGACAATTGAATTTGGTGCGTCGAGCGGAAATAAAAATAACCAATCGAACACATTATCACCTTTAGTTGATAAATCGGGAAATCCGGTAATTGATGAAGTTTTCAATAAACCAGCTTACAGTAATTCAGCGATTACTTTGAGTGTTCCAAAGACAACTAAAATTCAGCCAGTAAAATATTCTACGACATTGACATGGATTCTTACTGCTGGTCCCACAAATTAATATTTTTGGCAAATAGAGGAATCCCTCTTTTGTAATAAAGGAAGAACTATTAGGAGGAAATAAAAAATGAAATTCAAACGTTTATGTGCAACAACTTTATTATCAGTCATTGCTGTAGGGGCAACAGCTCCAGTATTAGCTAGTGCAGCAACTCAAACTCACTCTGCAATCTCTGAAGGTCGTGTGACGGTTGAAGCGGGTGATTTAGATCCTACAGATCCAATCGTTGACCCAGAAGATCCAGGTAAAGATATTGATCCGGATAATCCAGAAATCACTCCAGGAACAGATCCAGGCACATTAGGGATTACGAACGTTTCAAAATTAAATTTTGGAACAATTAAAACTGCTTCTAAAGCAGTAACTGCAAATGCGGCTGCTTTAGTGACTAAAACTGATGACACTGGTGCCACCACAGAAACTCGTGGAGCTTTAGTTCAATTTGGTGATACTCGTGGTACAAACGCTGGTTACACAGTAACCGCTCAAATTACCAGACCTTTTGAACTGAAAACTGATACTACTAAAAAATTAGACGGCACGACAATCAAATACAACTATGGAATCATGGAAACTCGGGCAGATAATATGGCAACACCAGGTACAATGTCTACATCATTAGACGCATTGGGCTATGATTCTACTACAAGTGCTGGAAATTCGATTACAGTTGTATCTGCTGCTCAAGGCAGTGGTGCTGGGGTTTATGTTTTAGAATTTGGCCAAAGTAAAGATTATACAGGTGCTAATACAGTATTAGGGATGACCGGTACTAAAGAGACTGATGACAAAGCTGTTACATTAACAGTACCAGCAGCAACTGCTTCATCAATGGTCTTAGGAGATTATACTGCTGATATCACTTGGACAATTGGTGCATTAGCATAATTTAAGCTCTTAGGTTTTACTATTTTATGAGCTGATGAGAGCATCTCTCATCAGCTCATTAGTTTTGTAAACATATACATATATTCATGATAATTTATTTTTAAAGGTGGTATGACAGCAATGATGTTTAGACATATAAAAAAATTTGTAAAACTCTTTTTTCTATTTGTTTTAGGAATGATTAGTGTAACAATGGGCAACCAGAAAGCTTTGGCCACTGCTGATCAAAGTAACGGTAGTTCAGCGACAGGCTTTAATTATCAAGTTATGCTTCCAGAAAATCAAACAGATTCGAGTTTAGGCTATTATGATTTAGCTATGAATCCAAGCCAACAGCAGGTAATATCGATGACGCTGACTAATCCGGGAGAAGAAGCTATAAGGGTTGGCTTAAAGCTTAATGCTGCTAAGACCAACAATAACGGCGTGATTGAGTATAATCGTCCAGATATCGAAAATGATCCCTCACTGCAGTTTGATTTTAATCAGATTGTCTCCGTACCAGAGACGATTGATTTAGCTGCAGGTGAGACTAAACAATTAGATATCTCAATTCAAATGCCCGAAACAGCTTATGATGGTGTGATTGCGGGGGGACTTACGATGCAAAGAATTGTTGATGAGACAGAAGGCTCTGATTCCGAAGCAGGGTCCTATGTGAATAATAAATATGCGTATGCGGTCTCCATTTTATTGAGAGAAGGAAATAACGATTTACAGCCTGATTTACAATTCAACAAAGCTTATGCTGGCCAGCAAAATTATCGAAATACGATTTTTGTTAGTTTTTCAAATATCGTTGCAACCTATGTTAATAATTTAACAGTAGACGCTCAAATTACGGCAGAGGGATCAAATGAAGTCCTGTGGGAAACTCGAAGAACGACAATGCGGATGGCCCCTAATAGTTTCATAGATTTTCCAATTAGCATGGCTGGCAGCCAGATGGAGCCGGGACAATATACTGCCCATGTAAATGCTTATATTGGAGATCGAAAATGGGAATGGCATGAAAATTTTGAAATCTCTGAAAAAGAAGCAAATGAATATAATGAAAGAGATGCAGGCTTGGTCCAAGAAAGAGGAATTGACTGGCGCTTGATTGCTACAATTGTAATAGGGTTTATTGCCTTAGTTGGCATCATCTTTTTTATTGTAACAAGAAGAAAAAATAAGAAAAAAAAGTTGGCTAAAAAATCCAAAAAGAAATCTTAGTCACTATTTAACAGAATTCATAATTCAGGGGGGATATGATGTCTATCATAGAATGGGGTGTCATCATTGGAATTTCAATTACACTGATTCTGATTTTTTTCACTATTTATTTTTTTATAGCGGTGCTATCACAAACAAAAAAGCTGGCAGGTATTCCGAGTTCTCCCCCAAAAAATTCTAAACTAAAAAAACGATGGCGGGTAGTAAGAAAAAGAATCTATTTAAAAAGAAAAAAAGATGTGAAAATGGTTGTCGTTTTTTCTTTATTGGCTCTACTATTTGGTGGTGGAACAGCCTACCTTAGCTATTATCAATCCACAAACTTATCTACAGAAGATTCCGATTTGGTTGTACGGTCATACTTGTTACTGCGTGATTTTGAAGGGAAAATAAATGATGCCGCAAATGCAACAGAAGATGCCGATACGGTGAATAGAGATATCCGGTATTTAGCAACTAACCTAGCAAGCTATGCGAGTAAAACAGCGAGTTCGGCAAATACCGCAGACGGTCAAACTGTTTTAAACAGGTATTACGCAGCACTAGGAGAACTTGGAATGAACGCAAGTCGTCAGGTGACAGAGTTTTACAATAACAGTGAGCTGGTTGTCACCTATGAAGGTGATATAAAACGACTTAAAGAACTTGAAAGTAAAGCTTTTGACTATTATAGCGTCAATCAAGAGGCACTAGAAGATGAGGCTAGTGAAAATTCCGATGGAAAATAAAAAGAAGCTGAGGAAAAGACCGAAAAAATCGGTTGGTTCAGCTAAGCAGCACAAAACTAAAAAAATAAATTCAAGTACTCAAATAGTTTCAAAAAAATCAGCTTTGCTTCAAACAAGTGGCAAAGCAGAATTTCGTAAAAGCAAAGGTGAGGAGCCGTTAGCATGCCCTCAAAGAAAAACTAGAAAAAAAGGCAAAAGATTTAAGCCTCAAAACTCGCTATCAAAGAAAAAGCAGGTTGGTAGGTCAAAACAGCGTTTTAAAGAGCTTTTGCTTGTATTCAGTATGACTCTGATTACATGTCTATTTGTTAGCTCCTTCCTTTTTGAAATTTATCGAGTGAATGGGTATAGTATGGTGCCGACTTTAAGAGACAGGGACCTTGTGTTGTTAAAGAAAAATAAAAGTGTTCAGCGTTTTGACTTGGTTCTAATAAAACGAGGTAATACTTATCAGATTAGAAGAGTGATAGGCCTACCAAAGGAGGATATTCAATATATAAATGATAGCTTATATGTGAACGGAGAAATGGTTGTTGAAAGATTTTTGATTAATCAAATTAATGAGGCGCAACAATCTGGTGGGAATTTTACGAAGGATTTTAATCTTATAGATATCTCTGGTGCTTCGAAGATACCAGAAGAAGCATATTTTGTCTTAGCGGATAATCGAGAGTACAGCTCTGATAGTCGTGATTATGGTCTGGTGAGTGAAAACCAAATTATAGGTGTAATAACAATCAATTTTTCCGATTTAAAAACATGAGATGATTTATTCGATGGAGGATAGGATGACTGCTGCTAAAGAAAAAAGAATTGAGACAATTTTGGGAGTATCTTTAAAGAAGCAAATATTAAGGAATAAATATGGATCCGTAAAAGAGGTTCAGAAGATTTTCAAAATGGATGTGGAACAGTTTTATTTTGCCTATTTCACTTTAAAAAATGAAAAAAGAACCTGGAGCTTGTTTCTTATTTACACCATAATAATCAGTTCAATTTTTATTGTTACTGGATTGGTGGGAATGATCTCACCTTATACATCACTAATTTTATATCTCATCTTAGGCTCTTTAGGATTGCTAGTCGCTATTCTTTATTTTAATTTTGAAAAGCGGAAATTGGCACTCTATGAGTATGTGTACTTTAAATTGAGATGAAAATTTAAACAACAATTCCTAAAAACTATCAAAAATTACTCCTCTAAAGCGATGATTTGCTACATTGTAGAGGCAAATATACCATGATTTACCCCTTTTCTCTTTGTAGCTTTTTCATGACTCTGGATAAGTTTTTTCAAAATGATTGGAAACATCCTATTTGATTACTAAACAGTGAGTACTCTTACTAGGAAAACAATGCTATAATCAAGAAAAAAAGTGTCCTATTTGGAGTTTTTACAATGAATTTAAGAGAGCAGTATCAATTTGATAATTTAAGTGTTCAGTTTGACCAGCTGGTGTATCGGGTTGGCAGCTATCACTACAATTGGCATTATGAAATCGAATTATTGTGGCTGTTAAAAGGTCATATTGAAATTAATGTGGACGGAAGCATTCATGAGCTGCAAACAGGGGATTTGTATGTAATCAATTCCAATAGTGGGCATGCGACGTTTGCTATTGATCCTGATAGCACCTGTTTGCGGCTATATCTTTCCCCTGATTTTTTTATTAATCAAGGAGTGGAGCTGGGCGGGGGCAATTTCAAATTGGACTCTAGCCGTGACCAGCTTAATCCCCTCTATGCTTCTTTTAGGAAAGATATGGCACAGCTGCAATTGTTGGATAATCAGGCGAGTGCCGCTTTTCAAAAAAATAGTCTCTTTTTTTCAATTAGTCAAAAGCTACTGGAATTTTTTGTTCCCGCTGAAAATAATAAGGAGAAGCCGCTAGCTAAGCGGCAGTCTTTATTGGATGATGCAATTTCCTACCTGGAGGAAAACTTTAGAAAAGAGGTTTCACTGGAGTCGTTGGCCCAAGCGACCAATTATTCCACGACCTATTTGTCAAAATTATTTAAAAGCGAGTTGGGGATTAATTTTTACGAATATCTGACTCGTTGCCGCTTGCAACATGCAGTCAAAGCATTGGCAGACACCCAGTTGAAAATTGCCGATATTGCTTATGAAAATGGTTTTAGTGATATCAAAGCCTTTAATAAAATGTTTAAAAAACATTTTGCCCTGACGCCAAGTGAGTATCGGAAGCAATTGAATCCTGATTTGCGGGTAATTGATCGATCCTTTAAAGAAGAATTATCACCAGAAGATCAACAAGCGGCGTTGGCAATTTTACAGGAACAAGCCATTAGTCAAGAAACACTGCAGATTAATCCTTGTAGCTATTGTGCCAGAGATGATTACCAAGAAAAATACAACGAGCTTTTAGCTAAGTTAAAAGCCATCACTTCAACTGCTGATTAAAAAACCATTTCCTCAAAAATTGCCTGTTTTCAAAAAGCATTTAATCTTATGCAAATTTTTGATTTTCAATGCTGATTTTTGAGGATTTATTTTTAGGCTATCACAAAAATCGGGATACCTTTTTTTTTGCTACTCAGTATTATGAAAACGGAAACAATTGCCGGCGCTGTCGCAAACAGCAGTGGCTTTTTTTGTGTTGAAGGAGTGAAAATGACGACTTTATTTAATGTTATTACTTTCACAAGGAAGCTGCATCTCGATAATTATTGGCTAGTTGAAAAGAGCTTTTCCGAAGATAATACAGATAACAGCAAGGAGGAGTATCATGACTACAAAATATACGTACCAAGAAAAAACTTTATCACCTAAGGCTCAGCAAATGCGAGATATTTTAGTTGACTACATTGCCGTGGTCAGCCGTCGTTTACCAGATGATGTGACAGCAAAATTAAGCGAGCTTTCTAAAATTGAAGTCGATCCATTGCAACAATTGGTGTACAACACCATGTGGGAAAATCAAATGTTAGCTGAAAAATTGGAACGACCAAGTTGTCAAGACACCGGCGCATTACAATTTTTTATCAAATGTGGCAGTCATTTTCCATTATTAAGCGAATTGAATGACATTTTAAAGGAAGCTGTTTTTTTAGCAACACAAAAAGCACCACTGCGCCACAATGCAGTGGAAACTTTTGATGAGTACAATACTGGCTTAAACATTGGTTCTGGCTTACCAAGTGTCTTTACTGAAATTGAAGGCGATTCCGATAAATTGGAAATGTACGTTTACATGGCAGGGGGCGGTTGTTCCTTACCAGGAGCAGCCAAAGTTTTAATGCCCGGAGAAGGCTACGAAGGTGTCGCAAAATTTGTGATGGATCAGATGACTAGCTATGGAATTAACGCTTGCCCACCATTATTGGTAGGTATTGGCATTGGAACGTCTGTGGAAGTTGCCGCTATGAATTCTAAATTAGCTTTAATGCGGGAAGTCAGTAGTGAAAGTCCAAACGAAAATGCCCGCAAGATGGAACATTTACTAGAAGATGGTATCAACAATATTGGCTTAGGACCGCAAGGCTTTGGCGGAAAAAAATCCGTCATGGGGGTTAACATTATTAACACTGCCCGCCATCCTTCCGTTATTGGCGTAGCCATTAATGTCGGCTGCTGGTCTCATCGCCGAGGCAAAATTTTATTTGATAGCGAATTAAATTATTCATTACCGTTACATCAGGAGGTAGAACTATGAGAGAGTTTCATTTAAAAACACCCGTGTCCGCTGAAGATATTGCCGATATTCGTGTAGGGGATATCGTTTATTTAGAAGGAATTTTAGTCACCTGTCGCGACGTGGCTCATCGGCGAGTTGTCGAAGAAGGATTGCCTTTACCGGTGGATGTCAAAGATAAGGCAATTTTACACGCTGGCCCGATTGTCAAAGAAAAGGAAGATGGCAGCTATCAAATGATTTCTGTTGGACCGACGACTAGCATGCGGATGGAAAAATTTGAAGAGGATTTTATTAAAGAAACCGGTGTTCGTTTGATTGTCGGCAAAGGCGGTATGGGAGCGGGCACACAAGCCGGCTGTAAAAAGTATCAAGCCTTGCACCTTGTTTATCCAGCAGGTAATGCTGTTTATGCAGCTGAAAAAGTTGAAGAAATTATCGATGCGCAGTGGAAAGACTTAGGGATGCCAGAAACTCTATGGGTGAATCAAGTTAAGGAATACGGTCCATTAATCGTTTCAATCGACACTCTAGGAGACAATTTGTTTGAAAAAAATAAAATTGAGTTTAACCGACGCAAAGATGCAGAACTAGAAAAAATTTATCAGGAAGTGCGTTTCATCAAATAGCTTTATAGAAAAGAGGAAGCCTTATGCTTTTATTCTTGGCATTGTTAATGATTGTTTCATTTGTCGTTTTATTGGCGAAAAATAAACTTTCAATTGTCGGCGCTCTGGTTTTAGTGCCACTGTTTTTCGGATTAATTGTGGTTGTTCTAACAGATGCCACTTTTGCTGATTTATTTCAATGGATTACGGATGCGCTGTTCTTCAGTGTCAATGATGAATCCGGCAGTGTTTCCATGGGAGTTATTTCCCCAGGCTTGTTAATTTTATTTGCGGTGATGTATTTTGATTTAATGTTAAATGTGGGCTTGTTTGACCCCTTGTGCGAATTTTTTATAAAAAAAGCCAAGGGTGACCCGCTAAAAGTGACGATGGCTACTGTCTTAACAGCCACAGTTGTCACGATGAACGGTGACACCACTACGACGATTATTATCTGCGTAGCTGCTTTTTTGGAATTGTATAAATTTATGAATATGAAACTCAGTTATTTAGCAATTTTAATTGTTGCCCCCATCGGAATTTTCAATCAGCTCCCTTGGGGCGGACCGACAATTGCTGCTAGTACAGCCATTGGAGTGCCGGTGACAGAACTATTTAATGCCCTGCTGCCAGGGATGCTAGTGGCAGAAGTATTTGTCATTTTTCTAGCTTATCGCTTAGGACTAAAAGAACGTAAGCGCTTAGGTTTTTGCGACGGTTCTGATTCAGCGATTGATGACGTGATGATGGCAAAAATGTTAGCCTCGATTCAAAATAAAGATCCTGAATTAAAACGGCCAAAACTATTCTGGTTTAATCTGCTTTTAACTGCTGGCATTTTATATTTACTGATTCAAGATGTAGCCCACGGCGCTGTGTTGTTTATGATTGGTAGCGCTATCGTGCTGACGGTGAATTATCGCCAGGTAAGTATCATCAATGACCGAATTGATGATATTGCCTCTGACGCTTTAGCGCCAGCCTTGGCAACCTTTGCCGCCGGTGTTTTCTCCGGAGTCTTATCCGGCAGCGGCATGGCAAATGCTTTAGCTCAAGGCATCACCATGATTATTCCCGAAAATTTAGGCGCCCATATGGCACCGATTTACGCCTTTATCTCTGCACCGGCAATTACCTTTTTACCACAGGATGCCTTTTACTTCGGCATCGCCAAAGTTGTTGCTGAGGTGATGGAATCCTATGGCTTGTCAGCTACCCAAGCAGCAGTTGCCTCCATGGTGGGACAATCCTTCCGTTTGATTTCGCCAGTTATTCCAGCTTTGTTTATGCTGACAGCTTCAACTGAATTAAATTTTGTTGATTTTCAGAAGAAGTATATCAAATATTGCTGGCCAATTTTAATCATTTATCTTGCTGTGTACGCAGCAACCGGGTCATTGCCGCTTTAAACATAAGAGGCTGTGGCATAAGTCCAACGAACGGTCAAAAATCTGACCTATTCAGCAGCTCATCTAATTTCAAAAGTAATATTTTAGAAATTACAAAAATGAACTGTTTAGTAGAAGCATCAAGGTGTTCAGAATTTTGACAGAGGGAACTTATGCTACAGCGTCTTTTCTTTTTGAAATTTTAAAAGAGGAGGGAGCAAATTGTTTCAATTTTTAAAACGCAGAGAATCAACGAAAAATCAACTAGACAATAAAGGCGATTATCAGCAGGCGATAAATCAAGCAGCTGAAGATGCAAATTCTTTTGAAGCCTTACCAGCATTTATTCCGACAAGTCCCGAAGAATATCAGTTGGTGAGTGTGATTGCCACCGCAATTGCGGCTGGCGAAAACAGCGACAGTCAATTTGTGGTTAAAACAATTTTAAAACGCAATCCAGAAGCCCGCACAGTTGCGTTAATTGCCGCCAGTCTTGCCGCAGAGGCAGCAGAAGACAGTCAGCTCATTGTCAAAACGATTCAAAAGAAAAAATAAAACGGAGGGTTCATCAATGTTACGTAAATTTAAAATTTCAATCGATGGTCAAGAATACTTAGTAGAAATGGAAGAAATCGGTGGCGTGCCACAACCCCGACAGCACCCGTTGCTCCGGCTGCACCTGTTGCGCCCGCAGCTCCTGCTCCAGAAGCACCAACACCAACACCCGTTGCTTCAGCTCCAGCCGGCGCCGATGCAATTACGGCTCCTATGCCTGGCGCTATCTTAAAAGTCTTAGTGAATGTTGGGGATGCAGTTTCCGAAAACCA
>NZ_JANLGQ010000008.1 GCF_026157065.1 Enterococcus sp. HY326 | reverse complement strand
GGTCAAAAGCCAGTTGCTGGCATTTTGGGATAACCTAATTTTAGAAAAGGATTCAACAATCAAGCCGCTACTCTTAAGTGAGTGGCGGCTTTCTTGTGTTATAATCAATTCACGTACCTTTAGCTCAGTTGGTAGAGCAGACGGCTCATAACCGTCCGGTCGCAGGTTCGAGTCCTGCTTAGAAGTATTTTATCAGTTGTGTCGAGCTTAGACTCTGAGAGTGCGATTTTGCTCCCAACGCTAAATACAAATATATTTAAAGTAAAAGATACTTTATAAAATATAAAAGTCCTTAAACCGTATTTAAAATACGGTTTTTTATTTTTCCGAAACAAAAAAGACAGCCGAAACCGGCTGCCCTGTCAAAAGAAGTGCACAAGTTTCCCGCCCTGTGCAGTGTGGCTATGAATCAAACATTACTTAGGAGAAATGTAATAGCCACTAGTAGATTATATCATTATAAAAGAATACTTCCAAATTTCTGTTTCGAGGTAATATAAAACATATTTGGTCGCATTGTCATAGCATATTACTTGTAATGTGAATAATACGTGGTATAACTCATACATCCATTTAGCATTTTGCTCGGCCCCTCTTTCCGTTTGCTCACGGTTGGAGGGTCTTTTTTTATTATAAATATGCGGACGTTTGATAGACAAATATTAAAGACAAAAAAAGGCAGCCAATTAAGACTGCCCCTGTTGTGTGGTCTGCACTAGGTTTCCGCCAAATGCAGTGTGGCTAATTGTACCAAAAACTCATCATATTATTTTCGAAAAAAGCTAGCCACAACAAAATTATAGCATGAACAAAAGCAGATATATACTTCTTGAGAGTAGAATTTTTTACATAAATTTTACAACATTAAAATATATGGATGATATACTAAGTTAAGTCCCAAGCTGCACAAACTAAAAAGTTTTCTTCATTATCCCGTAATTGACCACCTCAGTTACGGGATTACTTTTTTGTACAAAAATAGCCGCCTAGTTTCCGCTAGACGACTAAATGTACAAACTCTGAGAAAAGTATATCAAAAAACTTGAATTGTAACAATATTATGGTAAAGTAAAGATAATCCATTGAGCAAATTCTGCTCTTGACCCTCTTGTTGTTGATGGACAGCTGGAGGGTCTTTTTTTGCGTAAAAAGAGCCACCCAGTTTCCGCTAGGTGACAAAAGAAAGAAACAGCCACCCGTTTTTCACCGGGCTTGTATAAATCATACCAAAAATATCACTTCAATAAAATATTAATTTAAATTAATATTTTTACAGTCCCAACTCCCTTGTAAACTTATCCACATTATCCACAGCTAACCAGCGTATAACTAATTGGCTACGAGTATTCATGTGCCCTCTAACAGTAACGTTGTACTTGTCATCCGGAAGCATGAGAACCAACTTAGCCAGTATTTCTCTACTGACAATACAATTAATCGACTCCTCGCCAGTATCTAGCGTAAAACGCACCAGAAGCGGTTCCTCTTTGATTAATCTAATCTTCGTCAACAATCCCGTGTGCTTGTCCATAGAGTTCACCTCACAGCTATTTTACCAGAAGTGGCATTTTGGTTAAATAAGATAGCAGCTTTGTATTCCTATTTGCAAAAAAAGCGAGTTTTTTTAATGTTGGTCAAACAAACTCAGTTGATGTTTATGGAAGAAAATTGTATAAAAGTTGATGAACGGTAGAAAGACTGTTGTACTAAACTTCGGTTGTGAAAATCAAGCTGAAATTGTGCGATAGTTGTAAAAAACAGAAATAGTATTTTTGTCACCTTTCTACCAAAAGTGGCGGGGTGGGTGAATAGGGATAAAATGACCATACTTATTTTAAATAACACATAACAAGACTTTTTTTGGGGCAGAAAATGGGGCAGAAACTAGTTGAAGTTAACTAAAGTTGATAAAATAGCAATCTTAGAATGCTTTAAATTCAATAATCTTAATCCTGTTTTGTGCTATTTAGCTATCTCGTAACGCGTAGGTCACAGGTTCGATTCCTGCAGCTGGCATCCGTAACAGAATTTGATATGAAATTCAAAAAAAGAATCATCTGAGAAGGAAATGATTGGCGGCAGTTCACAAGGCTGCTGACACATTCAGTCTCAGATGATTTTTTATGTTGGGGTTAAAATTTTTTAAAAAAAATTGTTTCACAAAAATAAACTGGTTAGTAGGCGAATTGTTAGGGGGACTTACCGCTGAGTTTAAAATTGTGAAACAAATGGAATGGTTTTCATAAGAATTATCCACAAACAAAAATTAGGAGCGCTGGCGAGTTAGATTTTCAAATTCCAGCATAATGCTGGTTTTACCCTGGACAGCATATTTTTTAACGACAAATTGTTTTCGTTGATTGAAGCTGCCGTAAACGGATAGCTTCATGCCTTCCGTGACATCTGCAAAAAAGTTTAAACTATGGCTGGCAATTAAGCAGTTCAATTGACTTTGATCGACTAAAGTCAGACCGAACCATAAAAGTGGTCGATCCTCTAATTGCTTGATAATCCGAATTTTTGTCACAACACCATGATAACTTTCCATAGAAACAACCTCCTTAAGCGCTCATATCAAAACTGCTATTGCTTATCTCTATAATACGAACAAATGTTCTGTTTGTAAAGAGAAAAAATTTAGCTCCTTAAACTTTTTATAGGAACCTTCAAGAAAACTTTGCAATTCTTCGAAAAGTCTTCAAGTATTTTTAATTTTGATTTTAGGTTTCAGGCTTAAGATAGAGTCAGTTAACAATTTGTGGATGAATCGGTGTTGGTACTCATCTGTGCTGTAGGTTCAAATCCTGCCATCCACTTTTATGCATAAGCATAATTTTGAAAAATAGAAAGGATGTTTCCCATGAAAAAAATTATTTCAGTTGGTTCAGCAATTTCTGCAACAGGTTTGATTGTCTTAATGACCTATCGAGGTATCCAAAAAAGACGAGGCTATTAAAAAAGTCCAGTTAGCCTTCCTCGATTGTTTAAAGAGGAGTTGAGTGCAATGACAGCAATTTTAGATTTTTTAACAAGTGTTAAAGTGACTCTGCGCTTTAGTCTGATGGTTTTTTGGGAATTTCGTGACAATAGAGAAATTCCCGCCTATGTTATCGATTGAAGCCGCTGAACAAAAATTACTAGAAAAATGACGGAGGAATTACATCCCATGAACTGGTTAAGGGACCATGCTCTAAGCCTCTGGTATCAAAATTGTAGCCGCTAATTTTTTGACAACTGTCAAGGGTTAGCGGTTTTTTTGTCAGAAATTCCCCTTAAATCGGAAATGATGAGAAACTTTTTACTTAAAACAGAAAAATATTTTTCATTATTTATAAATAAAAAAAATAAATGTGAGAATAATACAAATGACATAAAGGACACTTTTTGACGAATCGTGATATAATAAATGAAAGAGAGCGCTTTTAAAATTGAAAATGAGACTTTGCTATTTTGAGGAGGTGTTGTTATGGAAACAATTTTATCCACCGGCATGAGACGGCGTTTTTATGTATTGCACATGTTACACAATTCAAATGGCTGGGTGACAATCGAACAGCTGATGAAACAAATGGAGGCGTCCCGGAAAACGATTATGCGGGACTTGGATTATTTAGCAGAACGTTGGCCCGACAGGATAACCATTGACTATCAAGAAAAATTCGGCGTGCGTTTGTGGCAGTCCACCCACTACTCCATTCATGATATTTATCGGACAATGCTAAAGGAGTCGAGTGCCTTTAAATTATTGGAGGCAGTTTTTTTTGACCCGACAGAAAATCGTGATTATTGGGGCAGCAAATTTTATTTAAGTCAGTCTTCATTGTATCGGTTGACACATCGTTTAGAAGCAGATTTGAGTGCCCGGGGGATGCGGCTGAATCGCACACCTTATGCCGTTGAAGGCAGTAACGAGCGTCAGATACAAATCTTTTTTAAACGTTTTTTCTGGGAAATATATGGGATTCACGATTGGCCCTTTGCCTTTGATCAAGAGGCCGTCAATGAATTTGTTGAAAAATTGAACCACGATTTTCATTGGAATCACGAAGATGTTGATCGCGTTGATTTGGCTTTTGCCATTGGGGTTTCTCTGGTTCGTAGTGAACAGGGGCATCTGCTGTTAACTGATCCGAATCTTACCGACAAGCATCGGGAGTTAATTAATTCGATGGAAAAATATCGGGGAGATATTGAACGGATTATTCGGCCTTTGGGCTATAAGATGCCGAAGGGTTGGAAAGAAGATTTTATTTTAACCATTTTTTGGTGGGAATTTGCGTGGGACAATCCTGAAGAGGAGCGGTGCTTACATAAGCTAGGTTATGAGTTCATTGATACAATTGTTGAAGCTCTGGGATTAACAATTGACCCCGAGAGTCGGCAAAAAATTCAAGACAGCTTTATCAAAAGTTATATGCGCCATAAAGTTTACCCGTATCCCCGTTATATTTTTTACGATCGCAACTGGTTTGCTAGTAATGTCTTACAAAGTTACGCGCCCCTCTTTAAAGAAGTGTTGGAAAAAGTTTTAAAGGACTTAGAGAAAAAAACGAAAATGCCTTGGTACAGCATGTATTTTGACCACATGTTGGTGATGATTTCCTCCTGCTGGAAGGACTTTTCGTTGCAGATTGACAGCCTGCGAAAACCTGCCAAAGTAGCTGTATTTAGTGATTTAGGCATGTACCATGCGGAATCTCTAGGGAATTATTTAAAATCTGTCTATCAGGAAAAGGTAGAAATCATCATCCAACCCGCCTCAATTTATTATTTGAAGGATTATCCTCGACCAGAGGCGGATTTATATGTGGCGAATTTTTCGATGGAGGATGTGCCCTTTGATGATTTATTTATTGTCGAGGATATTCCATCCTATAAAAATTTATCGGAATTGCAGCGAAAGATTGATAAGCTCAGGGTGCCGTCTTTGAGGGATTTTCCCTTCTTGGGTTAAATCCCTAAGGCGAAAATCAAAATCAAAGCCAAAACAGTTTGCAGGCTGCCTACAGAAAGACCGTAAATTAAAAAGCGGGGCCCTTCTTTGATAAACTTGCGGAAATCCAAGCGCAGCCCAATCGCCGCTAGAGCAATTATTTCAAACCAGCCGCTGATAGCATGAGCGCTTGTATCGATAAGTACTGGTAATTCAATCAAGCTGTTTAGAATACAAAACAATAAAAAGCCCAATACGTACCAAGGAAGAGGCAGCTTAAAGCTGCTTTTTTCTTTGGTCTCTACCTGCTGGCCGTGATATTTTTGATTGTTTTGGGCAATTTTTTTAAAGGCATAGACGACCACTATTAAAAGCATAATCCGCATAATTTTAAATAACGTTGCGTACTGTACGACATCGGTGTCTAGCATACTAGCACCAGCAACAACTTGGCCAACCGACTGCAATGTTCCGCCTAAAAGCGCACTTTTAGCCAGCAGATTGCCACCAAAAAGAGCACTGCCAATAAACGGCAGTGTCAACATCATAACGGTTCCCATCAGATTCACTAAAGTGATAATTTGGCCCTTTTGTTCTTCTTTTGCGCCAATCACCGGAGCAATTGAGGCAATCGCCGATGAACCGCAGACTGCGTTGCCCCCAGCCATTAATAAGCGAGTCACCAGTGGAAAATGTAGGCGGCTGCCAATCATTAAAACGGCAAAAATAGTGATGGACATCTGTAAAACGATAAATAGGACACCTTGCCAACCAATCTGAGTAATCGTTTGAAAGGTGACAGTCGCCCCTAATAAAACAACTGAGATTTCTAAGAGCTTGCTTTCAGAAAATTTGGTCCCCGCCTGCAGACTCTCTTGTTTAAAGAATGTATTGCCCAACAAAATTCCTAATAAAATGGCGATGGTTGCCCCGCCTAAATTTGGAATCACCAAAGCTAATAAGCGGCTGATACCAGCGACACAGACAGCTAACAAAACCCCCGGTACAAGCGGATGAATTCTGCCAAGTGCGGCAAAAAATTTATTGACTACTTCCATTTCCAACCCTCTTTTTTTAAAATGTTGTGTTTATCTTATCATATTTAAGAAAAAACTCGTCAGAAAAAAATTGTTTTCTAAAAAAATGGTCAAAAGAATCATTAGGGAAGTTTAAATTTTTTTGCATTCAGCGGAAAATGACTTTTCTTTCTGGGGGAGGAATAATATAATAAACAGCAGTATGTTCAAGAAAAGAGATGAAAATTTGGAGAATCGCAGAGAACTATATAAAGAAAAAGCAGAAAAACCGGCTTCTAGAGACAACCGGATTGATTACGGTGTGATCTTAGTCGTCTTCCTCCTCTGCCTAATTGGTTTGCTCTCCGTCTATGTAGCTTTAAGCCAAGACATCAGCAATCCGCCAATCACCTCAAATTTACTGCGGCAAGGCTTGTGGTATTTTCTTGGTGCGGTATCAATTGTGATTATTATGCATATTAAATCAAAATGGCTATGGAAGCTGACGCCGGCACTGTATGCCTTTGGATTACTTGTGATGATGCTTCTTTTGGAATTTTACGATCGAGTTTTATATGGTGAAACGGGTTCAAAAAACTGGTTTAATATTGCCGGCTTTAGCTTTCAGCCATCAGAAATTATGAAAATTGCCTTGATTTTAATGTTGGCCTATGTCATTACCGGGCACAATGTCAAATATGCTGTCAGAACGTTAAAATCTGATTTATTGCTGATTGGTAAAATGATGCTAGTCACTTTGCCGGTTATCGGCTTAGTATTAGCCCAGGAAGATTTTGGGACAATGTTAGTCTTTCTAGCAATTTTTGCCGGCATGTTTTTAATGTCCGGCATCACTTGGAAAATTCTCTTGCCGCTGATTCTTTTAGCGGTCGCCTTTGTGGCTTTTATGATTTATTTGGTTACGACGGATTTAGGGCGAGAATTGTTAACAAAAGTCGGCTTCCAACAGTATCAGTTTAACCGGATTGATGCCTGGCTAGATCCTTTTGCCGACTCGCAGGGTTCTGGCTATCAGCTAGCCCGGGCACTTTTGGCAATTGCTAGCGGCGGCATGTTGGGTAAAGGCTTTAATGTTAGCGATGTCTATGTTCCCGTTAGAGAATCCGATATGATTTTCAGTGTTATCGGTGAAAATTTTGGCTTTGTCGGCGGCACCATCGTCATCTTTTTATACTTTGTTTTAATCTACCGCATGGTGCGGGTCTGCTTTGATATGAACAATGAGTTTTACACCTACATTGCAACTGGTTTGATTATGATGCTGCTTTTCCATATTTTTGAAAATATTGGGGCGAATATCGGCCTATTGCCTTTAACGGGAATTCCGCTGCCGTTTATCAGTCAAGGGGGTTCCTCCATTTTAGGGAACATGATTGGGATTGGCTTAATTATGTCGATGCGTTATCAGACGAATCCAAATCAAATTTAAACTAGCTTTTGATGAAAAAATTATGAGAAAAAGTTTTCATCAACAGGGATTTATCTTAGGAAATTTGAAAGTGAGGAAATTTGGATGTATACTTTTTTATGGTATCCGAAGTGTTCTACTTGTCGGAAAGCGAAGGCTTTTTTAGACAATCACCAAGTCGATTATCAAGCAGTTGATATGATTCAGGACGTTCCCTCGGCACAACAGCTGGAGGAGTGGCTGAACAATAGTGAACTGCCACTGCGCCGTTTTTTTAATACGAGCGGTCAAAAATATCGGGAGCTGGGCTTAAAAGATCAGCTGGATGGCTTTAATAAAACAGAAGCTGCCAAAGTTTTGGCAACAGATGGCATGCTAATCAAGCGGCCCTTGTTAATCAAAGACAACCGAGTGCAGGCAATCGGCTTTAAAGAAACGGAATACGAAAATTTATTCGGATAAAATTTGAAATCTCGGAGGAAGAGACAATGGTTGGCGAAACACATTTAAAGAAAAAAGATGGTCTATGGATTTTACACAATGGCAAAGAATATTGCATTGGGCTGACCAAAGAATCTCAGGATGAACTGGGTCACATCACTTTTCTTTCTTTACCAAAAGTCGGTCAGTCAGTGAAACAAGGGGAAGGTATTATTGAAGTGGAGGCAGAAAAAGCCGTCAGTGAATTTCTTAGCCCTTTGACTGGCACTATCTCCTCTGTAAATGAAAAATTAGACAGCAGTACAGATATTTTAGACAGTGAAGACGAGTTGGATGCGTGGATTCTATCCTTCAAGGAAGTTCCTGAAGATCAATTCGGACAGTTGTAAAAAGTTTGACAGATGAACAAGCGACTGCTATAATTCTGACATTATAAGAAATGCTTTGAAAAGAAGAGTACATCCTCATGAAAGTTTCAAGAGAGCCCGGCCGCTGAAAAAGGGTAACACTAGTGAGATGGAAGATGGTCTTTGAGCATTAATCAGTAAGCGCAGGCGAGCTGATTACGGGATTGCCCGATATAGCAACGCAGTCTGCGATAATTCTATCAAGTACTGATTGAGGTTATTTTCGTGAGAAGATAACAAACTAAGGTGGTAACACGAAAGTTAGGCTTTCGTCCTTTTGGTGAGGCATACTCATTGAAAGGGCGGAGGCTTTTTTAGTGCCAAAAGTCAGCAGCTATTTTAAAGTATCAATGTTAATAAGAAGGTTAATGAAAAAAAAGAAAGCAGAGGGTCAACATGTCATTTATTGAATTACACCATGTCGAAAAGGAGTTTTCCGGTAAAGCCGGCGCCATTCACGCAGTGGCGGATGTTTCTTTAGATGTGGAGCAGGGGGACGTTTACGGTATTGTCGGCTATTCTGGAGCCGGTAAAAGTACCTTAGTCCGGTTATTAAACGGCTTGGAAAAACCAAGTAAAGGTGAGGTCATCGTCCGAGGGCAAAATATTGCCAACTTAAAAAATAAAGAGCTCCGCAGCTTCCGTCAAAAAGTCGGTATGATTTTCCAGCATTTTAATTTGCTGTGGTCCCGTACCGTTAAAGAAAATATTGAACTGCCTTTAGAGTTAGCCGGTGTTGCCAAAAATGACCGTAGTCAAAGAGCCAATGAATTGATTCAATTAGTCGGCTTGGAGGGGCGGGGGGATGCTTATCCCGCCCAGCTATCCGGTGGTCAAAAGCAACGGGTGGGAATTGCTCGGGCGTTAGCCAATAACCCTGATATTTTACTCTGTGATGAAGCAACCAGTGCTCTTGATCCGCAGACGACAGACGAAGTGCTGAATCTCTTAGAAAAAATCAATCATGAATTAAAGCTGACGATTGTTTTAATCACTCATGAAATGCATGTGGTGCGCAAAATTTGTAACAAAGTTGCCGTCATGGAATTAGGAAAAATTGTCGAAGACGGACAAGTTTCCGCAGTTTTCCGCCATCCACAACAAGAGGTCACCAAGCGATTTGTGCAACAAGAACTGCAGCCGGAAACCAATAGCGATGAACAGCTGATTCAAGAATTTGTGGCGGCTAATCCAGAAGGTCGCATCGTCACTTTGGAATTTAAAGAAAATAATGCCAATGAGCCAGTTATATCTCAGGCAATTCGGCAATTTCCAATCGACATCAATGTCGTAGCCGGTCGCATCAGACGGACTGAGGACGCTTCTTTTGGAACATTAACTGTTTTGTTAACAGGGGATGATCAAGCCATCAGCCAAGCAATTGACTTCTTTAAACTACAGGATGTGGAGGTGACCGATTTTGAATAAGGGCTTCGTAGAAACTTATTTTGATTTTACACAAATTGATCCTCAAACATTTTTGGACATGACCGTGGAAACTCTTTATATGACGATTATCTCGATGCTGTTTGTGATTATTTTAGGCTTTTTATTAGGTCTGCTGCTCTATTTATTAGGCCGCAGAACTTCAACTTTAGCAAAAGTAATTTACAGCATTGTTTCATTGTTTAGCAATATATTCCGCTCAATTCCTTTTATTATTTTGTTACTTTTGTTAATGCCTTTTACCCGGCAAATAATCGGTACAAGTATCGGTGCTGAGTCGGCACTGCCCGCTTTAATTATTTCAGCGACACCTTTTTTTGCCAGACTAGCGGAAACTTCCTTTAGAGAAGTGGACAGCGGTGTGTTGGAGGCCGCCGATGCAATGGGGGCGACACCTTTTGAAAAGATTAGAAAGGTGTTGATTCCAGAAAGTCTGCCGAGTATTATCGCCAATATTACTTTAACCACTATTTCAATGATTGGATTTACGGCAATGGCCGGTCCAATTGGCGGTGGTGGTCTTGGGGGCTGGGCCTATCAAGTCGGCTATGCCCGTAATCAGCAAACGATTGTCTTAGTTGCAACAGTTACGATTTTAGTAATTGTCTTCATCGTGCAATTTATCGGTGACCAGTTAGTGAAACGTTTAGATAAACGCTAAAAATAGAAAAAATGGAGGATTTTATTTTATGAAGAAGAAATTATTTGGTTTTGCTTTATCGGCAGCCTTAGTTGTAGGTTTGGCTGCCTGCGGGAATGACTCAAATTCAACAGCAAGCTCTAGCACAGATGCTTCTGCTAGCGGTGACACACAGGTATTAAAAATCGCTGCCAGCTCAACACCCCATGCTGAAATTTTAGAAGAAGCTGCGCCATTATTAGAAGCAGAGGGCGTGACGTTAGATATTACGGTGACAGATGACTACAATATCCCGAACCGTTCGTTAGATGCAGGTGATGTGGATGCCAATTACTTCCAACATTTACCATACTTGAATCAACAAATTGAAGATTACGGCTATGATATTGTCAGCGCTGGTGCTGTCCATATTGAACCAATGGGCCTGTATTCTCAAAGAATTACCAGCCTAGATGATCTTGAAGATGGCGCAACAGTCATTACCTCAAATTCAGTTTCTGACTGGGGTCGGATTTTACAAATTTTTGTTGACAATGATTTATTGACACTAAAAGATGGTGTTGATCCAGAAACAGCGACCTTTGATGACATTGATGAAAATCCCAAAAATCTGACTTTTACTAGTGATATTGACACGACGATTTTGGCGCAGGCCTATGAAAATGATGAAGCTGATTTAATTGCTATCAATGCTAACTTAGCTTATGCAGCAGGTTTAAATCCTGTAGAAGATGCAATCGCCTTAGACGGTGACAACTCGCCTTACGCGAATATTGTCGCAGTTCGTTCCGGCGATGAAGATGATGAACGAATCGTTAAATTAATGGAAGTTCTCCACAGTGATGAAATCCAACAATGGATTCTTGACAAATGGGGCGGCGCTGTTAAACCAGTTGACGAATAATAAATAGTAAATCAGCCGATAAAGGAGGCATGACCTCTTTTATCGGCTGTTTTTTTGTGTTGTCTTTTTTTGAAAATTCATGGTCATGGACTAATCTTACAAAAGACTGTGCCTAAAACTGATGTAGCGTGTAAAATTTGTGGCAATCCCACTGATAAATATGCTCCTGCTGAATGTAAAAAGTGCACTAGAACACAGTTTTTAGAAACTTTAGCGGTATTTGAGTATCAGATATAATCATCATTTCAGAAAAATCTCTTCAAAATACTCCTCAAGGAAAAATCATTAATTTCTTTTTTTTTCAAAAATAAGAAAAGTCCACTTCGATTTTGTCCAATAGGTTAGAAATCCTTATTTCACGCCCTTTTTCTAATCAAAGCTTTTTAATTTTATTTTTTTGGGTAAAAAGGATAAAACCAAACGGGTTACTAAATCAATCTATTTTATTACGATTACGACAATGAATTTTAACCTGTATTGATTAAATGAAATCAGAAAGTCGTGAATCCAATGAAAAATAGATTGTCTATAATTTTTTTCTTATTCTTTGCCTGCAGTATCTTCATTGTTTTAACTCCAGAAAAAGCCTCTGCTGCGGTTACCGGGTCGGGAGTGGAATCCGACCCATATATCGTTGAAAATGCCGCCGATTTGACAACAGCCTTAAAAAATGGCGACGGCTCAGCTTCGACTTTATACATTCAACTCAATAATGATATCACCTACACCGATACTGACAGCTTCATCATCTACTCCAATGTAGTGATAAATGGCTTGAAGAATAATACAGCAGGTTCTTACTATAAGATGTTAAAAACCGGAACTTCGACTATCACTTCAACTGCTGGATTTTATGTCAATGCCAGCGGTTATGATGTCACCTATGAAAACCTCTCTTTCGGTGATAGTTCGTATACGTATTACCAGACCTACTATGGCATCATCTTAAATTATAATGCGCAAGTTGATTTAACAATTAGAAATGTTGACTATTTTGGTTCTAATGGCGGACAGCCCTTGTGTAATTATAATGGCAATACGACGTTCACTTTTGAGGGGCAAAACAATTTTACTGTTGCTTCTGGTAGCAACTCCCAAGAGTTCATGGAGGGGGCGAACCTAACCTTTGCAGCCGACAGCGTGACAAATATTGAGCAAACTAGTTCAGGTAACACCGCATTTATTTACAACTCTACTAGTACAAATTCAAACCAAACAACAACTATCAACGTTGAGTCCTACGTCAATATTACTACCAATAAGCGCTATTTTGTTTACGACCGCAGCTATGTGAATTTGAATCTAGCTGATTCAGCAGTTTTTCTTTACACTGCAAGTTCTTATGGGTTCAACCCAGCTAACGGTACTGGAACAACATCGACTTATACCATTGGAAATAACGCAACCTTATCACTGGAAGGGGCAGGGCGAGTCGGTAGCTCTGGTTCAGCAACGATGGCAATCAATGCCACAACACCTGCTGAAATTTCCTTCGAGAACACTTCGGGTACTGGCTTGTTTTCTAGTACATCGACACTGACCCCGACAACCACTGATGCCTATCTTTGGGATTATACCGTTGGCGGAGTGACGACTAAAAAAAGTGCAGCTACCACTGCGACTAGTTTGACGGATAGCGGATTTGCAACGAACGTAGCAAAAGTCGTTTATTATCCAAAGTCAACTCTCTCCTTTGATGCAACAAGCACAGTGGCCGATGGAACAGGCGATACCAAAGCCACAAGTAATCTTGATATTGCCAATTTGAATGCTAGTTCCTCCTACAGTTTAACCAATGTTGAATATAAAATATTTAGCACTTCGCCACTGAGTGATGACGCCGATCTCAGTACCGATAGCAATCAAAGTATTATAACCAACGCTTCAAATGCAAGTTACGCTGGCGAGACAACCGCCAGCTCAGTCTCTTTAACAGAGGTTCTTGCGGGAACTTATACGGTTTTTGTGAGAGGCACGGCAACTTCATCTTCAGGAAGATTGACGCAAACAACAGATTGGGTGTTGCAGGTAGTGACAGTTGATAGAAGTACGTTGGTTGTTTCAATCCCAATTGAAATGACATTTTCAATCATAGATAATGCTGAATTCACATCTGCCGATTCCTACACCGTAACGAATCAGTCCAATTATCCTGCAACAATGGGAATTCAATCGGTGACCAGTGTTCCTGACATCACCTTAGTGAATGATGTCAATAATACAACGGCAACCAACCCCTTGTATTTAGCATTACGAGATACCTCCGATACCTCGTCTGAAATCCCGTTCATTTCAGATGGAAGCACAACGAACAGCTTTTCAATGAATGGCTTCGGTGGCGAGGATACCTTTAATCTTGTCGGGCAATACGGCGGAACGGTTAGCTATACAAGTGTTCAAGATATTCAATATACATTGACTGTCGTGATTGGCAGCTAAGAAAGCGAGAAAAGAAAATTGAAGAAAAAAAATAGCAAAACAACCAAAAGGAAAAAATGGCTTATTTTAGCACTACTGCTTTTACTGGTTTCCATCGTAGGTGGTGGACTTTATTGGTATTTCTCTTCAAAAACAGAAGAAAAAACAGCAACAGTTGTCGCTGGTAGTTTTTTACCTGAGGGCAAAGATGCCGCCGCAATGACCAATGATGAAATTGCCACTTACGCTCAAGCACAAGTTGATGCGAGTCAATTTCAAATGATTATCGGCTCAGAAATTCAAGTAGACAGTCAGGATGATTCAAGCGATCTTTATATTCAAAATCCGCCGACTAACGCTTATCCCATTGCAGTCACTATCACCTTAGATGACGGCACGGTAGTCTATAGCTCGGGAGCGATTGCCGTTGGTTATGAAGTCAAAAATGCCACGCTAGATACTCATTTGGATGCAGGTACGTATACTGGGACGGCCTTATTCAAATTGTACGATGCGGAAACTTCAGAAGCGAAAGGTCAAGTTGCTGCAACAGTTAGCTTCACAGTGACTTGATAAAAAAATTATAAAGGAGAACAACACATAATGAATAAAAAAGTTTTAGGTACAATCTTAGGAATAGGCACACTGGCTACACTTGGATTAGGAGCGACAACAGCTCATGCCGCTGAAACTATCAATAATGGGACCAATACCGGAGATGTTCAAATTAACGGAACGCTAGGTCAAAGTAATACCGATCCTGAAGCACCTATCAATGAAGGCTCTAACCAGTGGATTAACGTAACTTTAGATACAGCGACAATCTTCTACAATACAGCAGGAAGTACCACCATCGAATCGCCAGACTATGATATTACCAATAATTCTGGACGTCCGGTCAGTGTTGTTGCCACAGGAATTACGCAAACCAACAGTGTAGATATTTCATCGATTTCTTCATTAGCAGTGAACTTAAATAGAAATGATGGTGGAGCTTCTTCAACAGCTTCTTTAGTGACAGATGGAACTACCGGTGTGACTGGTGCGACTAGCTTAGTTTTAGCGAATAACGTTGGTCAAATTGCCAGTACAGATGAAGCGGCCACAGACAGTAGTACCGTTACAAATAATGCTGCAACGTTCCAATATGACGGGACTTTATCTTCAGCTCTTTCGGAAACAATTGCCCCAACGTTCACAATGACATTAACCTTTGCAGCTCAAAGCTGGGAGTAAAAAACTATACTCTACAGAGGAGTATCTATGAAAAAATATAAAGTTGCTCTACTTGGCCTTCTCTTCGTTGCATTTATCAGTGGAGGTTTCCCGATAGATGGAAGCGCAAAGGAAGGGACCGTAACGATTGCCGGAACTTTATCGCCTACTGAAACAACTGAAACCACCAGTAGTTCAAGTATTTCAGAGGAAGTTCCAAAAATTAGCAGCACGATGTATGAGATTTCGATAGACTCAGAGGGAAATAGTGATCTTCCGCAACTTGGTGAGCGTCCGATAATCGCCTTACTTAGTTTAATCAGCGGTGTATTTTTACTTGTGATAGTATTATTTTTGGTAAAAAGAAAATTACGCAATTAATTTTTATATGATGTAGCTTTTTTACCACTATCAGATAGCTAGAAACTTAGTCACTAGTTTAAAATTTTAGAAAATTGTTTTTTTGAAGCATACAAGACAGTCATTCATCTATTTCCAAGATCATATGGAGCTATTAAGCTTCGTATGATTTTTTATTTAAAGTTGGTGACGGAACAGTGTGAGTCCGTCAGATAATTTTTAAGCAGAAACCTTTGAAAATTCTTTTTCTATTTAGATTGATTATAAATAACAGCAAAGCGAGTGGATTTTTTGATTTTTCCGATTTAATTCCTAATTATTCGCAAAAAGCGGGCTTGGAGGTTTGCGCTTGACCACCATTTGGTCTAGAATGTAACTTAGAATAATTTGGTTTTCGACAGGTTTTTTGAGAATGACGAAAGAAATCTCTCGCTAACTGAGAAATTAAAGAAGGAGTCGAACTAAATGTCTGTTTTAGAAATTAAAAATCTCCATGTGGCTATTGAGGATAAAGAAATCTTAAAGGGTGTTAACCTGACGATGAAGACTGGCGAAATTCACGCTATCATGGGACCTAATGGAACTGGTAAGTCTACTTTATCTGCTGCCATCATGGGCAATCCAAACTACGAAGTAACCGAGGGTGAAATTCTTTTTGACGGTGAAAATATTTTAGAGTTAGAAGTGGATGAAAGAGCCCGCTTAGGTTTATTTTTAGCAATGCAATACCCAAGTGAAATTCCCGGCATCACCAATGCCGAATTTATGCGGGCGGCCATCAACGCTAAAAGAGATGAAGACCACAAAATTTCTGTAATGGAATTTTTGAAAAAATTAGATGCTAAAATGGAATTGCTGAACATGCCAGAAGAAATGGCAGAACGCTATTTAAATGAAGGCTTCTCTGGTGGAGAAAAGAAGCGCAACGAAATTTTGCAATTGTTAATGTTGGAGCCAACCTTTGCCATCTTAGATGAAATCGACTCTGGTTTAGATATCGATGCCTTAAAAGTGGTGGCTAAAGGGGTTAATGACATGCGAGGGGATAATTTCGGCTCGTTAATCATCACCCATTACCAACGCTTATTAAATTACATCACACCAGATGTTGTCCACATTATGATGGATGGTCGGGTTGTCTTAACCGGTGATGCCGATTTAGCAAAACGGCTAGAAGCAGAAGGCTACGCTGGCATCAGTAAAGAATTAGGTATTGAATACAAAGAAGAAGAAGCATAAGGAGGCCAAGCTTGATGACAAAAACAAATGAAGCTTATCTAGAGGCCATTACCGCTTTTTCTGCTGAAAAAAACGAACCAGCTTGGTTTTTAGAATTGCGTAAAGCGGCTTTAGCCAAAATGGATGAGCTAGAGTTACCAAAAATTGAACGGGTGAAATTTCACCGTTGGCCGCTCTTCAAGGTGACACCAGAAAATATGGTCACCACAGCAGCGGGCACGGTGCCCGTCTTTGATCAAATGAAAGACAATCCGACGGTCGTGCAAAATGGTTCCGAAACCATTTTTGAACAAATTTCAGAAAAATTAGCCAATCAAGGCGTGATTTTCACCAGTTTAGAAACAGCCTTAGTAGAATATCCTGAATTAGTCAAAGAATATTTTATGACCAAGGCTGTCTTAGCAGACGAAGATAAATTGACAGCTTACCACACCGCCTTTTTAAACGGTGGCGTATTCTTATATGTACCTAAAAATGTCGTGATTGATGAACCGATTGAAGCACTGTTTTTAAATGATACTAGCAGCCAGCAACATTATTTCAAACACGTTTTAATTGTTGCTGACGAACATAGTGAGTTCAGCTACCTGGAACGTTTTCAAACAATTGGTGAAGATACAACCAAAGCTTCTGTTAACATCGTGGTTGAATTAATCGCCAAAGCCGGTGCGAAAGTCAAATATTCCGCCGTTGACCAATTAGGCGAAACGATGACGACCTATTTAAATCGTCGTGGCTACATTATGCGGGACGCTTCCGTTGACTGGGCAATTGGCGTGATGAATGACGGCGATGTGATTGCCGATTTTGATTCTGATTTAGTTGGTGACGGTGCCCATTCTGAAGTGAAAGTTGTTGCGATTAGCAGCGGCCGCCAAACACAAGGGATTGATACCCGGGTAACCAATAAAGCACCTCATACGATTGGTCATATCCTGCAACACGGTGTGATTCGTGAACGTGGTACGTTAACTTTTAATGGCATTGGCCATATTTTGAAAAAAGCCAAGGGCGCTGATGCCCAACAAGAAAGCCGAGTCCTAATGCTTTCAGATAAAGCAAGAGGCGATGCCAATCCAATTTTATTAATTGACGAAAACGAAGTAACAGCTGGTCACGCAGCCAGTGTTGGTCGAGTTGACCCAGAAGAAATGTATTACCTGATGAGTCGTGGGTTACACAAAGAAGAAGCAGAACGTTTAGTTATTCGAGGTTTCTTAGGTTCAGTCATTACGGCGATTCCAGTTCGAGAAGTCCAAAATGAAATTATTGAGGTTATTGAAGGGAAGTTGAATGCATGATCGATGCACAAAAAATCCGTCAAGAGTTTCCAATCCTAGATCAGGAAGTCAACGACGAACCTTTAGTTTATCTAGATAATGCGGCAACCACTCAAAAACCACGGGCGGTTTTGCAAAGTCTCAATCGTTATTATGAACGGGACAATGCTAATGTTCACCGGGGTGTCCATACCTTAGCCGAACGAGCGACAGCTGAATTTGAAGCGGCTCGTCAAAAAGTTCAAAAATTTATTAACGCCAATGAAGCTGCAGAAGTTTTATTTACACGGGGAACAACCACCAGTTTAAACTGGGTGGCCCGCAGCTATGGCGACGCTTTTGTCAAAGAAGGCGATGAGATTGTGATTTCTTATATGGAACATCACAGCAACATTATTCCCTGGCAACAATTAGCTAAGCGTAAAAAAGCTGTTTTAAAATATATTGAGATCACCGAAGAAGGTTTTTTGGACATGACTAGTGCCAAAGAACAAATTACCGATAAAACGGCGATTGTTTCAATCGCCCATGTCTCAAATGTTTTAGGCGTGATTAATCGTGTTGCTAAATTAGCAGAATTAGCTCATCAACATGGTGCTGTAATGGTGGTCGACGGTGCCCAGTCTGTACCTCATATGCCTGTTGATGTTCAAGCAATCAATGCTGATTTTTATTGCTTTAGCGGCCATAAAATGTGCGGCCCAACTGGGATTGGTATTTTGTATGGCAAACGCCAATGGCTAGATCAGATGGAGCCTGTCGAATTCGGTGGCGAGATGATTGATTTTGTTCATCTGCAGGATAGCACTTGGAAAGAGCTACCGTGGAAATTTGAAGCCGGCACGCCTAATATTGGCGATGCAATTGCTTTAGGCAGCGCCGTTGATTACCTCAGTGAACTTGGTTTAGAAAATATCCACAATTACGAAGCAGAACTAGTTGCTTATGTTTTACCACGGCTGCAGGAAATTGGAGGCCTTACGATTTTCGGACCACAAAATCCGCAAGAGCATACCGGTGTTATCGCCTTTAATCTTGACGGCGTCCATCCTCATGATTTAGCAACTGCACTTGATATGGAGGGCGTTGCTGTCCGAGCTGGCCATCACTGTGCGCAACCATTATTAAATTATTTAAACGTTCCCGCAACCGCTCGAGCTAGTTTTTACTTTTACAATACGAAAAACGATGCCGACCGTTTAGTCGAAGCGATTATGGCAGCAAAGGAGTTTTTTGCAAATGGCGCTATCTAAATTAGATAATTTATACCGACAAGTCATTCTCGATCACTCAGCTCATCCCCATCATCATGGCAAATTAGGGGAGTCCACCAATGCAATTGAAATGAACAATCCCACCTGTGGCGATGTCATCGAATTGGAATTAGCCATTGAGGATGGCGTGATTAAAGACATCGCCTTCAGCGGCAGTGGTTGTTCAATCTCAACCGCCAGTGCTTCAATGATGACAGACGCCGTTGTTGGCAAAACAGTGGTCGAAGCCGAAGCATTAGCAGATGATTTTTCTCATTTAGTTTTAGGCGAAGATGTCCCTGAGGCAGAAAAACTCGGCGATGCCGCCATGCTCCAAGGCGTTTCCAAATTTCCTGCCCGTATCAAATGTGCAACCTTAGCATGGAAAGCTTTAGGCAAGGCCATCGATGAAGAAGAGGGTCATGGCGTGGCTCATCAATTTCACGGGGCAGAATAAAATTTCCAATGTAATCAAGAAAAGTCCTCAATACTTTTCCATTACACCAATCAGAAAAGGAGCGTGGGACCATGGGAGTACCCGAGTTAGAAGAATATAAATTTGGTTTCCATGACGACGTCAAACCCGTTTTTACTACGGGTGAAGGGTTAACCGAAGAAGTCGTCCGGGAAATCTCGCGAGTAAAAGAAGAACCAGAATGGATGTTGGAATTTCGTTTGAAGTCTTTAGAAGCCTTCAACAAAATGCCAATGCAAACCTGGGGTCCAGATTTATCAGATATTGATTTTGCTAAAATAAAATATTACCAAAAAGCCAGCGACCGTCCCGAAAGAGATTGGGACGATGTGCCGGATAAAATCAAAGAAACCTTTGAACGCATCGGGATTCCAGAAGCAGAGCGGGCTTATCTAGCCGGCGCCTCTGCCCAATATGAATCAGAAGTTGTTTATCACAATATGAAGGATGAGTTCACCAAATTAGGAATCATCTTCACGGATACAGATTCTGCTTTAAAGGAATATCCAGAATTATTCAAACAATATTTTGCCAAGTTAGTCCCACCAACAGATAATAAATTAGCTGCACTAAATTCAGCAGTTTGGTCTGGCGGCACCTTTATCTATGTGCCAAAAGGTGTCAAAGTTGATGTTCCTTTGCAAACTTATTTCCGAATCAACGCTGAAAATACCGGTCAATTTGAACGGACGCTCATCATCGTTGACGAAGGTGCCAGCGTTCATTATGTCGAAGGCTGTACAGCGCCAACTTATTCTAGCAATAGCTTGCATGCAGCCATCGTAGAAATTTTTACCTTGAAAGATGCCTACACGCGTTACACGACTATCCAAAACTGGTCAGACAATGTCTATAATTTAGTTACTAAAAGGGCAAAAGCTCTAGAAGGGGCAACCGTGGAATGGATTGATGGAAACTTAGGCGCCAAAACTACTATGAAGTATCCAAGTGTTTATCTTGATGGCCGTGGCGCTCGTGGCACTATGTTATCAATTGCGTTTGCTGGAGCTAAACAAATTCAAGACACAGGTGCGAAAATGATTCACAACGCACCAAACACTTCCAGCTCCATTGTTTCAAAATCAATTTCCAAAGACGGCGGCGAAGTAAACTACCGTGGTCAAGTAACCTTTAACAAAGACAGTGCCGGTTCAATTTCCCACATTGAATGCGACACAATTATCATGGATGAACTATCGAAATCCGATACAATTCCATTCAATGAAATCCACAACAGCCAAGTTTCTTTAGAACACGAAGCCAAGGTTTCTAAAATTTCTGAAGAACAACTTTACTACCTGATGAGCCGTGGCCTGACCGAGAGCGAAGCCACAGAAATGATTGTCATGGGCTTTGTCGAACCATTTACGAAGGAATTACCGATGGAATATGCGGTAGAGTTAAATCGTTTAATCAGTTATGAAATGGAAGGCAGTGTAGGTTAAACCTATTATAGGAGCTAGAACCCTTGATATATAAGGGTTCTAGCTTTTTTCTTTTACCTTGATATTAGAAATGACCAGCTTTTGACCAGCTTTTTTACTGATGAGCCATCATATCAGCAAACTCTTGCCCCGTTTTCTTAGGTGCGTTGTTTGTAATGTGTGCATAGATATCTAATGTCACTTTACTATTTTCATGCCCTAATCGTTGTTGAACTACCTTAACAGATTCTCCAGCTTCTAATAACAAACTAGCGTGGGTATGTCTGAATCCATGAGGCGTAATACGAGGTAAGTTATACTTTTTCAAAATATATCTTAACCAATCATTCACAGTGTTTGGAATGTATAGAGTGTTTTTAAGTGTTGTAAAAACATATTGCTCTTCTGAGCTCGTATTATAGCCTAGTTTAAAATATTCAGTTCTTTGTTGCATCTTCCAGTCGTTTAAGATTGCTAAAGTCCCTTTATCAAGAGAAATCGTTCTTCTTGAGGCTTTGGTTTTAGGCGTTTGGATTATGATATTCTTATGTTCATCAATCGCAACTGTTTTGTTAACATACAGTTCCTTATTAAACATATCAATATCTTTCCACTGTAATGCAAGAACTTCGCTTTTTCTCATCCCAGTATATGCTAGTAATCGGAAGAAAGCATATTGCTTAGTGTTTCCAAAGTCCTTGAATGCATCTAGCAAGGTATTCAATTCATCTTTAGTATAGAACTTTCGTTTTTCCTCATACTCTTTATGCTTAGGACGCATTGTTTTTCTCATAGGGTTACTATCAAGATATTCCATAGAAACGCCATAGGCTAAAATCTGTCCAGTCTGTTTTCGAATAGAATCCCACATCTTATATTTTGCATGCCATTTGCTTAAGACTTTCTGGCAGTATGGGACAGAAATATCCGTTAACTTCAACTTACCAAACTCAGGTAGTATTTGATTTTTAGCAAATCTAACAGATATAGCTACTGTCGAAGGCTTAACACTTGATCGTTGATGGGTTATCCATTCTTCATATAAGTCCTCGAAAGTCATATCAGAAGCTTTCTTCTTGACCCCATACTTTATCTCGTATGCTAGTTCATCAAGTGATTTTTTTGCATCTTGCCTAGTTTTAAAGCCTCTACGTGTGGTATTTACTTTTTCTCCAGTTCGTGGATCAGTGGCCACATGTCCTTTGAACATCCATGCTACTTGACCGTTATTCTTTTTGTACTTTGATATTTTTGCCATTTTCTTTCCTCCTAGATATCGGTCAATAGATATAGTCTATTGGGAGCAATAGTAGGAGTAAATCTAAGTATTAATTTCTGTTTATTTTAAGATGTTACGCTTAGTATCGCTCCATCTTATACACCTCCGTTATTTTAGATTACTGTACTGGTTGTTAATGATATTTAGTTCATGTCTAAAATGAGTAATGGCATTAGATATTGCAATTAACCCATCGTCAGAAAACTTATTTGATTCAGAAGAATTATCCCTAACTTGATCTGGTAGCCATTCAGTTTCAATTAAGTTTAAATTTTCTAAAATTGAAAAGGTAAGATAAGAAATATCTCCTTCTGTGTAGTTTGTGACAACATCAGTAAAAATATCGCTAATCTTTTTAGTATCATAGTGTGTTAGCTTTTTTTTACGGCAAATTTCGAGTGTCTTATAAGAGATATCTTTTTTCTTTTCTATATCTAAATTTTTAAATAGACTAGCTGTTACAGGTCTATTTGAAAATTTTAGGTAATCATAGAGTGATAAATCTGTAGAACTAAATTCATTTTGAATTAATGTATCACCATTTAGAATCAATCCTAAAATGTAGCTGTCAAATGATCCAAACAAGAGTTCCTCAATACTAATATTTCCTATTTTGGTTATTTTTTTTAAACTTTCATCATTAGGACAAAATTTACCTATTTCCCAATCGTAAACAGTTTTTCTGTCCATACTCTTATTTTTAGAGACAAGTATACCAAAGTCTACTTGAGTCAATTTTAATTCTTTACGAATTTTTTTAATTCTCTGACCTCGGTGTTTGTCTCTGTCACTAGAAGTTAGAGGAAGTGAGTTAGTCATATTATCATCTCCTTGCAAATAGTATACAATATAATAGGGTGTTTGTAAATACCCTGTATTACGTTTTTGAAAAATAGCACACTGAATACTAGTATTTTAAAATGATTTAATTTAAATAGCAATTAATCGTAAACAGGGTATTGACAAACGCCCTGTTTCGTGGTATAGTAATCATGTAATATATAAAGAAGCTTACAGCACAGACTTTCAATGCTTCTTGTCTAATTAAAGTTTTTTTACTTTATTTTGATGAGAGGGGGAGTCTGTGCTTTTTTAGTGATTTTAAAAAGAGAGATACAAAAAACTAATGAAAGGATGGAATTTATGTTAACAGAAGACATAACAATTGATAGTGTCATTACTAAGACAGTTCAACAAGTGTTAGAAGGGGAGATTGAAAAGTTAAAAGAGGATATCTATTTTTTACTGAACACTAGTAATAAGTATTCTGAATATATGAAGTTGAAGGATGCATCTAAATATTTAGATGTTTCTTTAAACACATTGAAAAGATATATTTCTGAGTATGATCTAGCTATTACTAAAATTGATGGTATTCAAAGAATTTCTAAATCTGACTTAGATGTTTTTATGCTAAGTCACAGAAGTTAGCTTGAGGGTTCTTTTTGAAAAAGAACACAAAGGTAGCTATTCAAGGGGCACGCCCCTTAAAAAACCTGTAAAAAGCTGAGAAAATCACTCAGCTTTCAATTCTAAGTTCTATTTAACTACTAATCTAAAGAGATTCAAAAACAATCAAATATATAAAGGATTTTGATTAAAAGGTTAGTAGTTTTTTAGTATGATGAAGGTTTTTCAGAAGGGACTAAGATGAAAGAACATTTCAAAAGAGTTTTACAAATAAATAATGCCCAATAAAAATATAAATTTGGACAATTAAGGAGAAGATTATGAATAAAATTGAAAAAAATGAGAAATTACTAGATAGAAAAGTATCGCCAAGGGAAAAATATGTAAGAGATTTACAAATTGTATGGGTTCACTTTTTTAAGTTAATTAAGCCATATATCCAAACTTATGTTTATGAAGTGTATCGTTCTACGTCTGTACCTGTTAACATGCCTAAATATAAAGATACATACGATATGTATGTAGCCTCTTTATGGATAGAATATTGTAGAAGAGTGAAGCTTCAGGAACAAAACAATAAAGATATCTGGGAATTTCATTTATTACTACAGGGAGAATCTGAAGAGTCAATGAAGTTAAAATATAATATGCTGCAAAATGCAGAGAGAAATTTAAAAAGAGAATTAATGCTTGGGAATGGATATAGAAGAAAGTCTAGTGAACAGTTAGCCAGAGAAAAAAAGGAGAAGCCTGACTATTATAGAGTGATGAGCCCAACTCACAATGGAATGGGTGTAGACATTTTTTCTCATGAAGATATATTTGTCAATGAATATGAACTTAAATTGAAATTAAGCTCAAGAGATATATTGAGCGTAGAAAATAACTATAATAATGTAACTGATTATATGCAGGAGGTAGAAACCGTTGAATTATTAAAAGAGTTGATAGAATCAGAAGTGCTGAAAACAAGAGAAAAACAGCTTATATTGGATTTGTTATTACTTAACGAAGATAATATATGCGAGAAACATGAAATTTCTAAGGAAACCTTCAAAAAAAGAGTATATAGGTTGGAAATCAAAGTAAAAGGCGTTCTTCAAAAAATGAAGGAGAAAAATGTATAGCTTATTAATTGATTTTTTTGGAAAATAACTTTGGAGATGAGTCCATCTAGTTTTAAAGTCTAAAGATCACCCTTCTTAATTGGCTGGGTGATCTTTAAATTTGTTTCGTTCCATTTCTTGTCTCTTTAATAACCTCATATAGTCTAAGGTTTTAACCTTATCTTCGGGCGATAAGGAGCGATACAAAGCGTTGAAATCGTCATCTGCTATTTCTGTTTGTCTATCTATAAAATGGCTTAGAGGGACTCCCAGAGCCTCTGAAAGTGCTTGTAAATTTTCAGTTCGAGGTTCAGTAATTTCATTTTCCCAACGAGCAATAGCTTGCTGAGAGGCATGGATTTTCTCAGCAAGTTGTTTTTGAGTCCAACCTAATTTTTTTCTGCTTTCTCGTATGGTTTTAGCATATTGTTTCATTTAGTCTATCCCTCCGATACTTATACTATACAACGAAATGTTGTTTATTCTTGTTAAAAATGGTGTTTAATCACAAATTATTGTTGAAATACTACAAAACGATGTATATAATGTTTGTGAGGAGGAAAAAGATTATGAAAGAGAAAAGAAGACTTAGTTTATACAGAGAAGCAAAAGGGTATTCTCAAATTGAAATAGCTGAGAAAATGTCTGTCACTCAGCAGTCAATTAGTTCATGGGAAACTGGTAGGACAGTACCTAAACCTTACCAAATGAAGCTATTATCGCAAGTGTTAGAAGTTGATATGGATGAGCTCTTTCATGATATTTTTAATGTAAATAGGGAGGAAGAAACAAATGTATTGTAGAAAGTGTGGAAGTCAAATGGAGAAATCAGCAAAGTTTTGCCCATCATGTGGTGCATCGCAGGAAAATAAGGAGTTATACACAGAACAAATAAGCCCTAAGATAGAAAAATCTCTCAGTGAAGTAAAAGACCAGATTAGTAAGGGAAAGCAGAGTGGAAATCTGTATAAGATTGCTGGATGGATTTCAGTTGTCATCTCACTCCTATTTATTCCTGTATTATTTGGTGCTATTGGAGTTATTATGGGGTATTTGTATAGAGAACATGATGAAAAGCATGGAACTATTTTAATGATTGCAGGTGTAGCAGGTGGTATTCTAGGAACGCTTCTGGGCTTATCATCTGGATATTGAGGAGGTTTAAAGATGACAAAAATATTAGGTGGGATAGGTTTTATTTTTTTCGCAATTGCAATAAGAAAGCTTCTCAAAACACATCATCACCCAAAGGATAGAAGAAAAATACTGATAGTGGGGGGCTTGCTATTATTAGGTTGTTTTTCAATGTTATTTAGTTCGGAGGGGCTATCAGAAAAAGAATACGTACAAGAAGTTGTGAATATAGTCGTTGATAGTGACGTGAAAATCAAGCAGACAGATGTCTATTCTGATGAAGATATGCAGGATACAGCAGACTATTTAGGTAAACAAATGAAAAAATTGAAAAACATCAAACCTACAAGTGCTTTACCTAAAGAGATTAAGGATTCTCATGAAACTCTTTATGAGGGCATAGATAAAATAAGAACAGGGATACTGGAGCAAGATATCGAAAAAATTCAAGCAGGGCAAACGATTGTTTCTATGACAACTGTGCTTTACAATGATTATATAGAAAAAAATCCAGATAAATTTGATAGGGAGTAACAAAATGAAAAAAGCATTGGTGTTATTAGCTCTACTACCCACTATTTTGATGGTGTCCTGTCAAAATAAAGAAGAACAGCCTATCTCATCTACCTATAGTGAAACTACTAACAGACTTAGTTCTGTAAAAGAGAGCTCTGTCAGTAATTCTTCAACAGAAGATAAGATAGTTGATGAAATGTTATGGAATGCTGATAAGGATAAAAAGCTCAATGACTTTATGAATACTTGGGGACAAACAATGAATCAGACGTATAAACAATACAGTCCGAATAATAATGTTGATTTATACGGTTTAAAACTCCCTGACTCGGTTCTGAATAACAATAAGTGGCAGGCGGTTATTGGTAACACGCCAATAGTTTTAAACTGGTCAGAAAATGGTGAAGAAGAATCAGGTTATTCTTTAGTGGCTGTTTATTCCGATGCAGGGGCACAAGGTTATTTATCGAAGCATGTTTACTTCTTTACCATTAATTCGGGAGTACCCAAAGTGTTAATAACTAGTCAGAATCAAGGAAATCCCAATAATTACTTATATTTTAAAGAAACAGAGAATAAAGAGCTTAGAGATGGTTTTAGTAATATTGTGAATAGTAGTGTAACTTTTGATGATGTTAAATCAAATTTTACCAAAGATGAACAACTTAGTTACTTTATCAGCAACTATGGTCAACTGCCTTATAAAGGCTATCTAACGACTGAAAATGATGGCAATGGTACAAGGATTACTTATTATGTTGATGAGTCTATTCAAAATGATCAGCAAGCTATATCAGAAGCAATTGAACATCTGAAAGCAATTAGTCTATCTGTTCAGCAGAAGGTTGGAGAAGGGATAAAAGTGAGCTTAAAAGAGCCACTGGCAACGGAGTACACCCTTACTCTAACTGATGGAGAACCAACTCAAGCTAATCATATCTTTGGCAGAATGATACAAGGAATTGAATAGGATAGAGAACCCCACCCCGTTGTTATTTGACCGTACTAAGGGTACCCTTTAAATGAGCTACAGTGTTCACTTGGGGTACTCTTTTTTTGACTTTTGCAAAAGGTTAATAAATTTTGAGACATGAAACGAAATGAAACATAGCTTTATAAATATTGATATACAAGGGTTTCTATGTTTCATATGTAAATGAAACGAAAAATAGTTTTTGGCTGAAAATCATTAAAAAGTACTACATAGTTGTGTGAGTTAGTGCAGATGAAACAGACCTGCAAATATTACAGATAATAATATGAGAAAATTTCTCAAATACTTGTAAAAAGGAATAAACTAAGGTAGTATTTGAAATAAGAGGTGATTAAAGATGTTACATCAATTTAGTTTTAAAAATTTTAAGTCCTTTAAAGAGGAAGTAACCTTAGATATGTTGGCGTCACCAATAAAAGAGCATGTGGAAGATGTGGTTATTGATTGCTTTGACGAAAAAGTACTTAAAGTTGCAGCAATTTATGGTGCAAATGCTTCTGGAAAGAGTAACATTATAGAAGCTTTTAGAATGATGAGGTTGTTAGTATTAAATTCATTTTCTAGTTCTGAATTTAAGTTATTTCATAGTGTGGAAGGACATTGGTTTGAAAAAGAAACAGTCCCTACTGAGTTTAGTGTACTTTTTTCAAAAAAAAATAATATATATCAGTATGGATTCTCTATTAAAAACGATATAATTATTGAAGAATATTTATACAAGAGAAATCCTAAATTAAAAAAAGAAGATTTTGAACCTATTTTTAATAGAAAAAATAGTCAGATTAGAGTTGCAAATGATTTTAAAGATGTAAACGAAACATCAAAATTACTGGAGCTAGTAAGCGATGAAACTTTGTATATTTCAGTCCTATCTCAATTAAAGATAGAGAGTATTAGTGATGTCATAGAGTGGTTTAAAGATACTAAAACAATAGATTACGGAAATCCTAATAGAGAAGCGTTTGGGCTAAGAAAATTAAGAGGATATGGCCCTATGCGTAATTCAATTGAATCGGATTTAGTTCAAATTATAGAAGATATTGATGAGAAAGAGAAATTAGAAAATTTCATAAAATCAATAGATGTTGGTATTGAAAAATTAGGTGTTAAGGAAGAAATAGATTCATTCGAAGAAGAAAAGCTAACTAGGAAAATAGTAGTTAGTTATCATAAAAATCCAGATACTAAAGAATTGAAAATTACTCCAATTACATCTGAGTCAAGTGGTACAATAAAAATGTTATTGTTATATGCTGATATTTCAAGATCACTTAAATATGGGCATACTTTGTTTGTTGATGAATTAGATGCTAAACTCCATCCTTTACTTTTAAGGTATATAATCATAATGTTCCATGATAATAATTTAAATAAAAAAAATGCTCAGTTAATATTTTCTACACAAGAAGTGTTTACATTAGATAAAGAAACGTTTAGAAGAGATGAAATTTGGTTCGTAGATAAGGATGATGCTGGATCTTCCGAATTGTATTCATTGGATAGCTATGTAGATGAAGACAATAAAAAAATTAGAAATGATGCTAGTTATGGAAAAGACTATATTTTAGGAAGATATAATTCAATCCCTAATTTAAGAAAGATAGAGGATGATTAATTGGCTAAAATAGGAAAAAAAGAAAAAAAAAAGAAAAAAAGAGAACCTGCAAGTTACTTCATAGGAAGTGAAGGGAAGAAGACAGAGGTAATATATTTTACCAAGTTTAGTGAAATGCTAATTGATGGGTATGAAGCTCTTGATGGGAAAATTTCAATTGAAGATGTACCATCTTTTGATATTCATGGAGTAGGAACAAGTAATTTTAGGTTGATAGAAGACGTTGAAAACTATTTGAGAAAGTCGCCTAAAATTTATGAAAATATATGGATTTTATTTGATTTAGATGACATACCGTTAGATTATTTTGATAATGCTATTGAATCGGCAAAATCTAAAGGTTATAAAGTTGCATGGTCTAATGATTCATTTGAATTATGGTATTTATTACATTTTGAATATCTTCAATCTGCAATTACTAGAGCACAATATCAGGAAAAATTAGATAAGTATTTACAAAAAGAAGGGTATAAAGGATATTCAAAAACTGATGAAGGGATTTTTGATTTTTTAGTTGATAAGACTGAGATAGCAATAAGTAACTCGGAAAAATTACTTAATGATTTTTGTGGATGTCCATGTTCAAAAAAAAATCCTTGCACAAATGTTTCTGCGTTAGTTAGTGAACTATTATCTTTAAAGAAATAGAAATCCCTATCTTTAGTAAATAAAGACAGGGTTGCTCCCAATAACATATCTAAATTGACCAGATTTTGACCATCCTAATTTGACAATCAATGATAAATATTGATTCTTTAAACTTCTATAAGAACTCTTAATAACTTGGTTTGATAGTTAATGACACTAGTTGAGAAGCCGATTCCAATATGGAAGGCAGTGTAGGATAAGTCCTAACTATAAGCTGAGAACGTTGATATTATAGCGTTCTTGGCTTTTTATTTGCCTTCTGTTTCATAAATACTATCTGGAAAACTATCTATTTGTTAGAAACCTAAATAGCTTGCTAATTTTTGACTGGTATTTTCTGCTTGTTCCGGTGTAACGTGGCTATAAATATTCATGGTAGTTTTCACGTCTTTATGACCTAAGCGTTTTTGAACTTCATTAATCGTTGCACCAGATTCAAACATAAGCGAGCAAGCAGTATGACGAAAACCGTGAGGACTTATTCTTTTTAGAATTAATTCTTCTTTTTCGGATTTATCATAAATCCAATCTAGCCAGTCGTTTACAACTTGTGGATAATACAAATCATTGTTCATATTGCTAAACATAAGCTGTTTAGGTTTCGATGTGTTATAACCCAATTTAAAATAATCTTCTTTTTGAATACTGAACCACTTTTTCAAAATCCGTATCGTTTCATCATCAAGGCTGATGGTGCGGTATGAATTTTTTGTTTTAGGTGTCTGCAAAATAACTTGGCCATATTCATCAATTGCTATCGTTTTGCCGATTGTTATTGTCTTATTAAATATGTTTAGGTCTTTAATATATAGCCCTAACGCTTCTGATTTACGCATACCAGTTATTGCTAGCAGACGAAAGAAAGCATAATACTTATAATTATCAAGCGTTTCAACATACACCATAAATTCTTTTAGTTCGTCCTTACTATAGAAATTCGGCTTCTTTTCTTCCTCCTTCTTACGAGGGAGAATTGTTTTTTTCATAGGGTTACTTTCCATAAGTTCCATAGATACACCGTAACTCATTATTTGTGCAGCAGCACGTCTTATATAATGATATTGTTTAAATTTGCTGTGCCATTCATTTACACACTTTTGACAAAAAGAGACGGTTATTTGGTCTAATTTTAATTTTCCAAATTTAGGAAGTACATGTCCTTCAATAAAACGTCTGTTAGTGGCTACGGTGGACGACTTAACACTTTTACGGTGCTGTTCCAACCAATCGGCGTAAAGTTCTTGAAAGGTGATTGCACGCTTCTTCTTAGACCCTTTCAAAATACTTGCCTTCAATTTATCAAATTCAAGGCTAGCTTCTGCTTTAGTGTCAAAACCTTTGCGGGTAGTAACAATCTTTTTTTCAGATATTGGATCAGTAGCAATATATCCAGTGAATAACCATTTTCTTTTGTTGTTCTTATCTTTGTATTGTTCAAATTTCGCCATGATATTTCCTCCTGTACTGCTGGGGGCAAGTGGAGGGTTATTTTAGTTCAGAAATTCTAAATGGAATCTTTGATAATTCAGATGATAAATTACTTAGTTCATTTTTAAGTTGTTTTTTTGGGATAAGACCTTCTTTAATTTCAATTAATCCGTTAAGCAATAAGGCCAAATCTTTTTTAATATGATCATCGTCAACAGAATCACAAAACTTCTTGGCCATTTGTAAAAAATACTCGTTTTCGGAATCAGTTCCAAATGCGGAGCCTCTAGATTGAGCTAATTTTTCTTGTTCTTCTTTAGGCATCATATGAATATCTTTTAACATATATTTGCCTTCAAGCAAGTAAACCATACTAACGTTGCCAATTTCGGCAATACGCTTTAGTCTTTCATTGTTAGGAAGATAGTTTCCATTTTCCCAATTCGAAACGGTTCCTTTGGTGGCTTTAGGGGTAAATTTTTTCCCAAAATCTTCCATAGTTAAACCTTGAGAAATTCTGATAGATTTAATTCGTGTTCCGATTGCTATATTATTTTGCTTATCACTCATAAAAAATCTCCTTAATAAAAAAAAGTTGGGAAATGTTCTTGACACCATTATAAATTGGGCTTATACTAAAGTCAAGTTGGGAAATGTTTTTAAGTAAAAGCGAGGTGATATTAATGAATAAAGTTGCTGGCTATCGTGTTATGGTAGGAATGAAGCAAAAGGAAATGGCTACCATTTTGAATATATCGAGACAAGCCTATTCTGAAAAAGAACGAGGCAATATTCCTTTTAAAGACTCCGAGAAAGAAATAATGAAAGAAAAATTCAAATTAGTTAATCCCAACGTAACTATTGATGAAATTTTTTTTAATCACTAAGTTGGGAAATGTTTTGCTGAAATGAGGTGATTTAATGAAATTAGAAGTAGATTTATCGCCGACAATCGAACAGCAATTAACAGAAGTTGCTAGTCGTGTATGGGCGGAGACAATGCAGTGTGAAGTTGAGAAACGTACTGTCCCCGATTGGATGGATTTAGAAACGACGTGCGATTATCTACAAGTATCACGGACTAACCTATCTAAGTTTATCAAAGAGTTAGATTTTCCAGTGTCTGTAATCAACCAAACGAAGCGTTGTAATCGTAAAAAAGTTGATGAATGGATGGCACAATTTGAAAATTAATTAATTGCTGGGGGCAAAAGTGGAAGTCAGTTAGTCAAGTATTAGTTGCATAAGGATTTGAAGGGAGAACATCACAATGAAAATCAATGAAGAAAAGTATGATCAAGAGTGGGCGAAATGGGAATCAATTATGGGAACGGCAAAAGGGTGTCTCGAAGCAGCTGGTGACCTTAGTTCAGCAATAATGCAAGACGGCGAGCTTGTTGAACTTAGCAGTGAAAAAATTCAGATTGCAATTGATGAACTGCAGGCAGCTAAACAGTTAGTTGAGAAGTTAGAATTTGTGGAATTTATAGAGGAATAACATGAAATGGAGAAAAGAAAAAAGCCTTTTGCTGTATAAACTTTGGCGAGTTCAGCAAATGGCTACACGATAGGGTTTCATGCCTATTATTCTTTTCTCTATTATATCAAATTTTAGGAGGAAAGACCATGAAAACAATTAAAAAAGGTGATTTTTGCCGAGTGATAAAGTCAAAATATTTAACTACAGGGGCGTTTGTTGAGATTGTAATGGAGCTTCAAGAAGGAATTTTCTTATGCCGTAACGAACAAGGGAACACGATTGTAGTAGAGAAAAATCTTGAATTGGTAGGGGGTTTGGATTGATGAATATTGAAAAACTATTCAACAGTGAACTTTCCGAATTAATTAGAGAAGTATTAATTTGTGCTATCCAACTAGATGATGATGGGAAGATTCTTCTAGCAAATTCAATTCGGAATAAAGTACAAGAAAATGATACTCCAGCTGTCAAAGGATTTTTAAACAGACTAGCGAATATTATCGAGAGTGAGGCGGTGGTTAAATGATTTATAAAGGAAAAGTTATTCCGTCTATTATGGAAGAACCTACTCAAAAAAAGGTGATTGAGTTTTTCAAGGACTATCAACCAATTACAGTACAAGTACCTGATGCACCAGAAGAACAAAAGAAATTAAAAACAATGGGCGTAGATGGGTTTATTGCTGGTAAGATGTCGGCACTCGTCCGTAAGAATGAGAACTTAGTTTATCGGGATTGTCTAATTTTAGATTTAGATGATGTGAGTGTATCAGAAGAAACTTTAATTCAAACGATCCGTAAATTATTAAGTGATGTCTCTTATGTCCTTTACCCGACTATCAGCCACGGGTTGAAAGGTGTCCGCTATCGGTTAGTTATTCCGCTAGATGGTGCTGTAAAGGAAGCAGATTATAAGCTGTTAGTCCGTTTCTTCTCTGAAAAGCTGCTTAAAAGCGTGTTAAAGAATGTGGACTTATCCAATGGCACTTGGTCGCAGATTCAATTGCTACCAGTTTTTACTCAACACGTTCACAAGGGGCAAGTTATTATCCACGAAGTAGAAACACCATTCCGATTAAGTCAGACGTTAGAAACCGCTAAGAATTGGGTTGTATCGCAAACTAAGGGGAAACCAGTTAAGAACCTGAACCAGTTTAAAAAAGGTGGGTCACGTTACCGCAATGCCACCACAGAACTGTTTGAAAGTCTGGTGTCTGGTGGTGAAGTGGGAAACCGCAACAATCGGATAGCAGCCATTACGGGCGGGCTATTAGCAAGGGCGGTAAATGTTACGGCTATCTTTGAATTGGTGAAAGTAGCTAATCAATATTTTGACGAACCACTACCAGAAGAAGAAGTGGAAGAAACCTTCTTTTCAATTTCCAGGAAGGAGCTTGGTGCCGATTGAGTGAAATAGTAGATTTAATGGAACTTCAAAAGAAACGCCAAGAAGAAAAAAGCAATCTACCAAAATGGATTTACTATGACGAGAACGGCACTATGAAAGTCAACGCTCAATTATTAGGCTATGAAGTCATAGACGAAGTTCCTATGATTCGAGCCAATGAATTAGCTTATGGCGCAAGATTCGATAAAAAAATCGGGTCTTGGCGCTTAGATAGTTTGAGTGATTTTTTAGATGGCTATATCACAAAAAAATTAGAGTCCGTTGGCAAGTGGAGCCAGCAGAAATTAAGCGAGACGAAGAAATTTATCTTCATTAAAATATTTGATTCCAGCTTAAAAGAAAATCCGTTCAATCGTAGTAAGCCATACTTGGCAAATTTTAAAAATGGCACGTATAACATCAAGACAGGCGTTTTAAAGCCCCATGATACAAAGGACTATATTTTGCAAAGTCACAACTATTCTATTGATCTAGCCACCAAGCAAACGCCCATCAAGACAATTGAATGGTTGAGAGCCTTAACTGGTGATAGTGACAGCGCTAAGTATTTAATGGAAATAATCGGCTACTGCTTTTATCGGAGCTATGCCCCTTTTCAGACCATCACCATTTTACAAGGGTCAGGGGAAAACGGGAAATCTACTTTCTTAGAAATTCTAACGAAACTACTAGGGGCGGATAATGTTAGCAACATGACCTTACAAGACTTAGGCAATAAGCAGAATAGGTTTGCCAGTGCGAATTTATTTCAGAAGGAAGCCAATCTCTTTGCGGACGTTGATTCAGAGTTTCTCAAGTCAACAGGGTTACTCAAAGCTCTTACTGGTGGGGATCGTTTATCTGCTGAGTTTAAAGGGAAAGACCATTTTATGTTTGTGAACTTTGCGAAGTTGATATTTTCAGCCAACGAGTTACCAGCATTCAATGACTTCACACACGGCTTTGAAAGACGGTTATACGTTGTTCCTTTTGATTGTGTAATAGATGAAGACTTCAAAACCGCACACGATTTAAAGGCGATTGAAAAAGAGATTCCACTATTCGCCACCTATTGCATAAGTATGTTTAAAGAAGCGTTAGACCGTAAAGAGCTGACCGTTTCTGACAAGATGAAACAAGCAAAAGAAAAGTGGTTGAAAGATTCCAATCACGTCTTACGGTTTATTGAAGAAAAATGTATTTTTGATACTACGAAAAATGATGGCGACTCCTCAAAAATGATTTATGAGGAATATCAAAAATTCTGTTACCAAGAAAGCTTACATGAATTATCACAACCAAGATTTAGTAAGCAACTTGAAAAAATGGGCATTATTAAGATTAAGCAGAGTGTAAAAGGTACTAGATTATGGAGGTACAAACATCTGCAATTAAAAAATGAGTATACCCCTATATCTAGGTGATAATTATTGGACAGTTTGGACAGGTATCTTTAAACGTTGATTTATCGGGCTTTGTAGGCTTGGAAATTGTATTAATAAAAAAAAACGCTTGGACACCTATTTGGACAGGTAAGGAAAGTGTCCAAGTGGGTGTCCAACGAAAAAATAGATAAAATAAAAATTATTGCTCTGTAAACTTTGATATATCAGCTTTTATAGTGGTGTGTCCAACATGTCCATAAAAATTGACCTTCTAGCAGGGGTACACTAACAGGAGTGGATTTAGCCGTGTTGGACAAAAAAGTCCATGACGATACACTGTATTTTTTCCTAGTTTAATGATTTTTAAAAAAGAAGCTTAAAGCCTTATGTGGCATAGGATAGAACGAATAAGAAGGAGTATTGATTATGTAGTATATTCAATACTAAAAAAAGGGGTGGGATTATCAATAGGATAAGGGCAAAACCAAATCTAATAAAAATCTATCATAGGAAAGAGGGGTAACATGGAAAAATATTTTCAAATAGAAACAAGTGGAACCAAGGCTACCATATATATTTATGGTGATATCACAGATGAAAATTATTCTGAAAGTGATGTTAGTGCGTTGAGTTTTAGAAATGAATTAGCAGCCATACCTTTAGTTAGTGAAATTGAAGTAAGGGTGCAATCTTATGGCGGCAGTGTCTTTAGTGGCGTAGCGATATATAACATGCTAAAAAATTATAAAGCTATGGTTACTGTTTACATTGATGGCGTGGCTTGTAGTATTGCAACTGTAATCGCAATGGCTGGGGATAAGGTCATCATGCCTTCAAATAGTATGATGATGATTCATAACCCTATGTCGTCGTTATCATACGGTAATTCTAACGAGCTAAGAAAAATGGCTGATACGTTAGATAAGATTAGAGAAAGCTCAATTGAAGCATATCTATCCAAATCTAACGGCAAAATCACAAGAGAAAAACTTATCGACTTACTTGATGATGAAACTTGGCTTAGCGCTGAGGAATGTAAGAATTATGGCTTTTGTGATGAAGTAACAAACCAAGTTGAATTAGTAGCAAAATTCAACGATTCAACATGTATTAATGCTTTAAAAAATAATCCAATAAAATTAGAAGAAAAGAAAGAGGTAAAAAATATGACAATCAAATTAAATGGAAATCGATTGGAAGACTTGAAGGCACAACAAGAGGAATTTATCAACGAGCATAAGGATTGCACGCATGAACAATTGTTGAATGACTACCCATTTTACAATTCATTGGTAGGCAAGATTGAACAGGCTGAAATCAGAAAACTAGAACAAAAGAATGAAGAAGATGAACAAAAGTTAAAAATGGAAAACGTGAAAGAACAGCAGCAACATTTCTACAAAGATGGAAAAAAAGTACAAGTTCTTTCGCCTGAACAAAAAATCACCGTACCTAATCAAAGTAGATATGAACAAAAAGAATTTTCTGATATGAGTATTGGCAAACTAGTAAAAGGCATGGCAACTGGTAAAAGGGACGGGGCAGAAAAAGAACAGCAGGTAGTCGCAGCCAATCGGGACGGAAGTGGCGGCGTATTGATTCCAACTCCACTATCAAACGAATTAATTAATATGGTACGTGCACAATCAGTCTTAATGACCGCTGGTGCTAGAACAGTTCCCATGACTTCATCTACCCTAGTCTTTGCCAAACAAACAGGGGATATTAAACCACACTGGAAAAAAGAAGGCGAGCCAATCATTCAGACTGACGCAGACTTCGAGCCAGTGAAGTTTGAAGCAAAAACATTGGTGGGAATGTCAGATATCACCATTGAATTGTTAGAAGATGCATTAAACATTGATCAAGTTGTTACTCAAAGCATAGTCAATGCACTAGCGTTAGAATTAGACAGAGTCGGGTTGTTGGGTGCTGGAACAGAGATAGAACCAAAAGGGATTTATAATCGTGATGGTATTCAAAAACAAGTAGTGGGTAAAGCATTAGAAAATTATAAAGAGTTTAGCAAAGCGGTCACTTCAATCTTGTCAGCAAACGGAACACCAAACGGCGTTATCTATTCACCACGAACCTATGGAGAGTTAGACGCTTTGACTGATGTTAGCGGCCAACCTTTAAATGCACCTAAGAGTTATGAGAACTTGACACACAAACTTACAACTACACAAGTACCAAATGACTTAGGAGCTAAGAATGATGGAAGCTTTGCCGTAGTGGGCGACTTTACTAAGTTATGGTATGGTGTCCTAACTGGTGTGACAATAGAGGTTACTCGTGTGGCTGGCGACGCCTTTAGTAATCTTAAGTTTAAGATTCGTGCATACTTGCGTGCAGATGTACAAACGATTTAAGAACCACACTTTGTTATTCTTGATGATATCAAGTAGAATAGTGATTAAGCATGTGGAGTTTAGGTCTGTTTGTTCCTATTTAGTAGTAAATAGCTTATAAAGATTGTAACTATAAGATAGATAAGTAGAGAGGTGTTCTTTTTGAAAGAACATCTCTTTTTTCTTTTATATCAATAGTTATAATGCCCCCATCGAAAAAAATTGATTAAAAATTATCAAACGGGGAACCGGTGGATGGGGTTGATTCTGCAAATACAACGAAGTTTTTCCCCCCTCCCCCTCCCCCTAGGAGCTTTATGTAGTAAATATGATTTGTTATAATAAATTGAGGTGATATAAGTGGAGTGGTTAGTAAAAAATATTTGGGAAAATCAACATTTAGTAAATTGGTTAAGTGCTATTGGAACAATTGGGGCTGTTTGGGTTTCTTTGTGGTTAGCTGTTCGCGAAGATAAAAGAAAAGGGAAGTTAAAAGTTAATGGAATAAAAAAACAAACTGCTATTATGCATCCTACAAGAAAAATTGTAGATCCAATTGAGGTTATTTCATTTGAGATTTATAATTACAGCAAATTTCCTATCACTATCTCAACAATAAAAATTAAAGTATTCAAAAAAAAATTTATAAAAGAGGATTACATAAGTGGGGGGATCTTTCTTACAGATGATGATTTAGGGCCATTATCAAAATTGACAATGGTAATTAAACCATTTGAGGTTGACACTTGGATGTATAGTAAATATCTATTTGAGAACTTCCTTAAGGCGCAAATAATACCTAAAATTGATAAAAATAAAGAACAACAGATAATATTTGAATTTCAAGCAATTGATTCGTTCGGTAAAATTTACAAAAGTAAAATTAAAATTAGAAGAAAAGACATAAAGAAATACCTACCATTTCAGAAGATAGATAATGCCCCCAGCTAAAAAAGCTATCTAAAAACTATCTATTTGTAAAAATATAAGTGAATATACGACTTTAATTCTTTAATCATTTGAAATTTATGACTGATGTATCAACATTTGTGAATATCCGTGTTGAAAATCCTTAAATGGAAGGGTCTGTGGGGTAAGTCTACTTTATTTGCTAGGAACGCTGATATGACAGTGTTCCTAGCTTTTTTTTATTTGAAGTAAAAAGAGCTGTAACTCCCCTTTATTTCTTAGCAATTCATATTTATATTGATAGAAACCTGACAAATGTTTTTGATTAAAATTATTGTAAATCCATATAACAATAGCTAAAACGGAACTAGCTAATATTAAATATCCTAAAGTTTTTCCAAATAGTTCCATTATTTAAGAAAATCCAAAGTCACTAAAATCTGCAAGGACTTCAAAATCATCGTTACAATCAAGAGCATAAAGATTAACTAGTTTAAAATAAAGTGAACTTTGTAAACTTGATTGAGCTGAAAATAAAGAAGTTATAGTAACTAATAAAAGGCTTTCAATTCAAAGTATTAAAGCACAGGTATTTGGAATGTTTTTCTTTTTAATATTCTTGTATTCTTTAATCAAACAATCTATTTCATCTATGCTACTTGCCTCATTTTTTGCAATGTCGTAATATAAATCTTTAATCATTTCAAAAATTCTTTTCTTAAAAAACAGCTATACTTATAAATTTGACAGTTCAGATAATGCTATACTGCACGATAGCATCATCTGAGCTAACTTTTCAAAGATTTTTTTGTTGAGTAATTTAGCAAGTGATGAATGAGTTCAGACTTGATTAATTTTTGTTGTGACTAATTTTAATGAGCACATCAATCCTACGAAGCAATTTCCCAAAATTTCCTACCAACAAGTAAAAAGTAATCTTTCTGTATTTTGATTAATAAACACAGCAGTATCTAAGAGAGATTCACAAGGAATTACTGTATTTTTGAATCGATTCAAAAAAACGCTTGCATTTTTTGTTTTTGATGATAAACTATTTTTGAATCGATTCAAAAATAAAGTTGAGAGCAGGAGAAATTATGTCGTTTACGGATAGAATAACCAAGTTGATTATGCCTTTAGCATCAAAAATGGCGAATCAGCGACATTTAGTTGCTATGCGTGATAGTTTTATTGATATCATGCCAATCATTATGGCTAGTTCATTGTTCACTTTGTTAAATGCTGTTGTCTTTACGAATGAAACCTTGAATAAATATGTTGATTTAGTTTTCTTAACGGATATGGGAACTATGGTCAACAATGGAACAATGGGCGTCATGACAATTTTTGTTACTTTTTTAATTGGCTATCGTTTGGCGCGATATTATATAAATAAGGGAACTATCGAAAGAAAAGATTTTAATGAGCTGCATGCTGGTATCTTGAGTTTGGCTTTAGCACTAATAATGTTTCCACTTTTTAATGATATCGTACCAGTTGGAGCAACTGACTCAGTTGAAGTTGCTGGGGTCTATCTGCAAAGCTTAACTTCTTCTGGTGGCTTATTTGTCGGAATTCTAGCTGCGATTTTAGGGACTGAAATGCTGCTGCGTCTTTCAAAAAATGAAAAGCTAAGAATTAAAATGCCGGATGGCGTACCACCAGCAGTTGCGAGTTCTTTTAATTCTCTAATTCCAGAAGTTTTAGTTATCTTGGTTTTTGCGGCAATAACATTTACAATAGTTAAGGTAACCGGGACGACAATTCCGGCGATTATCCAATCAATTATTTCTACTCCTTTACAATATGCAATGGAAAGTCCGGTTGGCTTGTTCGTAGTTCAACTATTTACCCAAGTCTTTTGGTTCTTTGGTTTACACGGTCAAAATATTGTATCTTCTGTCACATCACCACCTATGCTGACGGCTATCCAACAAAATGTTGAAGCTTTTGCCGCTGGGGATGCGATTCCAAATATTGTGACAAATCCTTGGATTGGGATGTATACTTTATTTGGGGGAACGGGAGCTATTTTACCGTTGTTGATTGCTATCTTCTTGGTTTCTAAACGAAAAGATTATCGGGATATCGGTAAGATTGGTTTATTACCAAGTATTTTTAATATCTCAGAACCCATTATGTTTGGGATTCCTGTTGTAATGAATCCTTTCCTAGTGATTCCTTTCATCTGTGTACCGTTAATTAATTTGGCAATCGCATATCCGCTGACGGCTCTTGGCCTAGTAGCCAAAAGTGTCGTGATACCACCATGGATTTTACCTCCAATTATCACAACTTGGGTGACAACGGCAGGGGATATTCCCGCTACACTTTTATCAGTCGTACTTTTTGTACTTGATATTTTCTTGTACATGCCGTTTGTAATGGCAAGTAATAAAGGACTTAAAGGCGAAACTTTAGAATAAAAACGGCTCATTAGAAAGCAGGTAGGTTATGGTTACCATTCAAGAGGTTGCTGCACGAGCAGGTGTTTCAGTCGGCAGTGTTTCCAGATATTTAAATGGACATCAGTTGAAGGAACAGAATATGAAAAAAATCAAAAAGGCAATTGATGATTTGGATTATCGAGAAAACCTATTTGCTAAAGGTCTCAAAAGCAACCAGACCTTATCTATCGGTGTTTTGATGAATAATATGCAAAGCGTTTTTTCTTCAACATTAATTGGTCAGATTGAAGAAGAAATGGATTATCATAATTATGGTATTTTACTGAACAGTTATCGAAATAGACCAGAAATGTTGGAACAAAAATTTGATTTTTTGGTGGACCGACACGTGGATGGGTTGATTGCTTTTGAAATAGAAAATGATTGGCCAGTATTGGCAAGAATGGAGAATTTAGAAATTCCGGTTATTTCAATTAATACAAAACTCGCCTATCCAAATGTTGACTCAATTGTTGTAAATAATCGGGAGAGCACAAAAAAGATTGTTAAGCGAATTATCCAAGCCGGCCATCAGCAAATTGGGATTATTTCGGCACCACAGACGGCTTCTGTCGCCAAAGACCGTTTAGCTGGTGCTTTGGAAGCTGTTGAAGAAGAAGGCTTTCCTTTAGAAAATGCGGAAATTTATTATGGTGACTATTCTCAGAAGACTGGTTACGAAGGAATGCGGGCATTGATTAAACGTGGAATTAGAACATTCTTTGTCACCAATTACAATATGTCTCTAGGAGCACTTCAATATATTTTTGAAAGCGGCTTAAAGATTGGTGAAGATATTTCCTTTGCCAGCTATGATTATCCGGGTGTCAGTGACATTGTCTACCCACAGTTGACAGTTGTCCGTCAGCCGGTTAATCAAATGGGGATTATGGCAGTTGAACGGATGTTTGAAAGAATCCGTAATCCTCAGCTAACTGGCGAAACGTTTGTGCTGCCAAATGAAATTTTGTGGCGAGATTCAATAAAGGAATGAAGATGAGATGACGAAAATTCGTGAAGATATCGAAGAAAATAGTTTTAGCGAACAAGAAGGATATGGAGAATTATCTCCAGTAATAAAAAAAAAAATTGAATGGTTTAAGGATCAAAAAATTGGTGTGATTTTCCACTGGGGCTTATATGCAGAGGCCGGTATTGTTGAATCTTGGCAGTTGTCAAAAGAAGATGATTGGGCTCGCAAAAAAGGAGCCTGGCGTGATAAGCTGACCACTTTAAGAGAAGATTATTGGGGATTATCAGAAAAGTTTAATCCCATCAATTTTAATCCCGATGTATGGGCAGACGTAGCTAAAAATGCAGGTTTCAGATATATGCTGTTTACGACTAAGCATCATGATGGTTTTAACATGTATGATACTCAATACAGTGATTTTAAAATTACTAGCAGTCATAGCAAATTTCACACCAATCCCAGAGCTGACATTTTGAAATACGTCAATCAGGCGTTTAACAAAAAAGGTCTTTCAGTCGGGGCATATTATTCAAAGGCGGATTGGCACAATCCTTATTATTGGGAGCCTGATGCTGACCCAGTTGGTAGATATGCTAGCTATAATCCATTAGAGAAACCAGAAAAATGGCAACGGTTTAATCAATTTGTTGAAAATCAATTGATTGAGATTACTAAAAATTATGGACCGTTAGATATTTTATGGCTAGATGGGGGGTGGGTCAATCGTGAGAATCACGAATTTTTAGAAATGAATCAAATTGTAAGTAAACTAAGGAAAATCAAACCAGATTTATTAGTGGTTGACCGGACAATTGGTGGTGATTATGAAAACTATGTAACACCAGAAAGAAAGGTCCCTGATAACCCACCAAAGAAGGCTTGGGAGACGAATATTCCTCTAGCAAAAAATTGGGGTTTTGTTCCTAATGATACTTATAAATCTTTTTCCGAGATTCTCGAGACTTTGATTCAAGTGGTGTCTCTAGGTGGAAATATTATCTTGGGTGTTGGACCGAAACCCGATGGCACCCTCCCCGATGAAGCAGTTGAGTTAATGAATCAATTAGGTAAGTGGCTGTCTGTATATGGTGAAGCGATTTATGATACCAGACCAGTCAATGGAGTAAGGCTTGCACATTGCTATCTAACTCAAAAAGATCAAAATATTTTCCTTTTTTTCAAAGGAGACGGTAAAAAGTACAGTATCCCACTAGCTGACTTTAGTCAAAACTTTTCTCAAGCAACACTCATGCATAATCAAGAAAAGTTAACTATCGAAAACGAGCGCTTAATGATTCCAGAAGGGCTTTATGATTTCATTTGTGTGAAGTTGGAGAGTAGAGAGTTGTTAGCTGATTAGATAATGTTACTTTAGTGGATGAAGTCGAAGTATATCTGTAACAGAATAAAAAAAGCAATGAATTGAAATCGAAAAATTCAAAGTAATTAGACTAGGCATTCGATTTACTTCATAAGATAATAGCAAAAATAAAACCTCATATGCTAGAGAAGATTATTATTTTCAATCTAGCATATGAGGTTTTATTTTTTGAAATCAATATGAAAGTTTTTCATATGCGTTGATGAAACAGTAGAGGTCATCTGAAAAGATAAACACTATTGTAAATATGCAACTTTAAATGTTATAAAAATCGAAAAAATAATAGCAATTATTTCAAAATAGTGTAATCTTATTAGTGATAAGCGTAAATAAAAGAGGTAATGCTTGAATAGAGTTTCGATTTTATGGAAGGCTTCCCTGTGTAAGGGCAAAAAATTTTTTTCTTGTAAGTATCAATTACAAGAAAAGCACAAAAAAATAATATAAATAACTTACAATTAAATCTTAATGTTTTTACATTGTATTGTCAATCTTATTTCGTTTAATTTTTTTAATATTTTGGAGATTATTGTGTTATTTTGTTATTTTTGATTATTTAATATCATGAAGTTGATATTAACTTTTGAAATAGACAGTACAGAAAATTAAAGTGAATGTAGAGAGAACTATTAATTAGAAAGAAGAAAGCTGGTCTTTTCAAGTGTTTTTTTATTTTCTGTATGTAAAACAGATTAAAAGCCGTCAAAAAAGTTGTCAAGTAAGGAAGGAAAGCGTGTGGTCAAAAGAGGAGAAAATATTTACAAAAGAAAAGATGGGCGTTGGGAAGGACGCTACATAAAAAATCGAACATCGGATAAAAAAATAGTTTATGGCTATATCTATGGCAGAAAGTATCAAGATGTTAGACAGAAGCTTAATTTAATTATTGCTCAAAAAGCAAATCGCTCTCAAGGTAATTTGTCACATTATCAATCAAGCTATTGTGATTGGTTATTGACGGACTTTCTGTTGGGAATCCGTCAAAGAGTTAAATTTTCAACATATTCTAATTATCAACGCTTAATAAAAAAGTACATAGCTCCATACTTTAATGAATTAAAGTTTGATGATTTAAGCGAGAATATTTTCCAAGGATTTATTAACTATTTAGTAGGACGAGAGCTGAGTAGCAATACTATCAGATTAGTTTTTAGTCTCGTTAAGCAATCCTATAAAGAAGCTGTAAAAAGAAAATATGTCATGGATGGACATCTATTAAGTATTCAGTTTCCAAGAGAAAAGAAACTTCGAATTCGACCATTAAGTTTAGTTCAGCAAAAAGAACTAGAAATTATAGCATCAAGAAGCGAATATGGGCTTCCAATTATTTTATCTTTATACGCAGGGCTACGAATTGGTGAAATCAGCGGGTTAACTTGGCAGGATATTGACTTTGAACAAAATATAATTCATGTAAACAAAACAGTTGCTCGAATTACCGATGAAAATAATTCTAATGGGAAAACACGTATAGTAATCGATGATCCTAAAACCCAGAACTCAGATCGCTATGTTCCATTATCAAATACTCTAAAACACTATTTATTAGAAGAAAAATCAATCAGTTCTTCTAACTATTTAGTAAGTGCCAAAGGGAGTCTAGCTGAACCAAGAGTGATAAATTATCGATTTAAGAAGATAATCAGTGAAACTTCCTTTGCTCACATTCATTTTCATATTTTAAGACATACTTTTGCTACACGTAGTTTAGAGCTGGGAATGGATATTGCGAGTCTTAGTAAGATTTTAGGGCACCAATCTATTAAGCTGACTTTAGATACCTATAGTGATTCTTTAATGGAGCAACGTCAAAAAGAAATCTTAAAAATTGATTCAATTTATCAAAACAAATGATTTTGAATAGTCTCCAAAAAAAGCTGTCAGATTTTTCTGGCAGTTTTTTTGTCTAAAAGCCGTCATAAAAGCCGTCATGATTATAAAATATCAACTATAAAAATAGTTGTTTGTTAGTTTTTCTTGTAATTGATACTTACAAGAAAAACTAACAAACAAAAATTTCTTTTTTTTATTTTAAAAGACAATTTGAGTCTTTTTAAAAATGGATAATTCAATTATTTTACCATAGAAAGCCATTAAAGTCTCCAATTTTTTCGTTGTAGAAAAGATTCATTTTTGCTTAATCATTCGTTCTCAAGATTGTAACAAACATCTTGGTTCCTCGAATTACTAAAAAATTTAGGATTGTGTAACAACTTTGAATAAACAGGCAGGTGATATTTAATGAGGCAGATTATGATTCTAACTAAGAATAGCCTAGGTGAGAACTTGCTAAAAGCTATCTTAGAGAAATTAGGCTATGAAGTTTTTTGCTCAGAACAGGTTGTTCACAAACTACTTCAAGGAGAAGGGAAAATCTATTTGTCTTTATTTTACAATGTGATATTTAGTGAAACATTAAGCAATCATGAAGTTCATCAGTTATTGGAATTATCAAAAGATAGGGATGTAAATTTTATTCGCCTTGATTCAGAGAGTATCACTGATGAGATGTGGAGAAACTGGCATTCTCTTGGATTAAAGAAGTGGCTATCGAATGATGTCTCTTTATCACAGTTGAGAGAAGAATTATCTGACCAAAACTTAAGTTTTTCTGATTTAAAAAAATCGAGTTCAACAGCGGATAAAGAAAAAAGTAAACAGGCTGTAAAAAAATTGCTGAACAACTTATCACCAAAGGAAGCAGGTTTATTTGAAATCCTATGTAGAGCCCAAGGTGAAATTATTTTACGAGTTGATGTCTGTGAACAGTTGTGGAAGATAGGTGCAAATCACTCAACATTAACTCAACTATCTCAGTTGATTCAAAGAATTAGAAAAAAGATGGAGCATTTCGGTGTTGATGGCAATCTATTAGAGACTCATTGGCGCAGTGGTTACTCATTATCACAAGATTTTTTTGAAATTTTACCAATTGATTCACAAAAAAAGTTCATCAAAGCAGTTAGTTAAACTAATTTGTGGTTGAGCCTAATAGGCGATGATCTGATTTCAAGTAAATAAATCTTCTGCTTTTTTACTAAAGGTAAGAAGCGATAAAGCTGTGACGGAAAGTATTTACTTCATCGATTAAGAAATAAAAAGACTTCAAATTGTCTTAAGGTGGGGGATTGGATGGGAAGCAATAGCAATGAGAAAACAAAGCGGGCAAATAAACGTACTACCAAGGTAGAAGAAAAAAAAAAGAAAGCTATGCATTCAAGTAATATGCCAAGTCCGAGCAAATCGATAAATAGGACAAAGTCTTCAAATAAATCAAAGTTAGAGAGTTCCGCAAAAACTAAAAATCAAGCAACACCTAAGAAAAAATCACGCAAGCATTCTTCAAAGAAAAAATATCGGGAGATTCCTCCCTCAAAAACTAATAAAGCTTTAAAGGTGTTATGGGATGTTTTGTTCTATGCTTTTCTAATTCTGATTATCGGTGGAGCAATCTTTTTTAATTTTAATGATAGTCCAGATAAATCATTTTTTGGATATCGGTTTATGACTGTATTAACAAACTCAATGGCACCTAATCCAGAGAAGCCGGAACTTACAAATGGTTTTACAAGTGGATCTATCATAATTATTCAGCAGGTTAATCCTGAGACCTTACAAGATGGTGATATTATCACTTTCTATCCAGTACCAGGAAATACTGAATCTTATTTAACTCACCGGGTAGTCGAAACGATGGACAACTTAGATGGTGAAGAAGGATTTTTCATTCAAACCCAAGGGGATGCAAACACAGGCGCTGATATTCCAATTAGTGGTAGCCAAGTAGTGGGAAAAGTAGTTCTTACAATCCCTTTCATTGGCAATTTTCTGAATTTTATTCGAGATAATTTGGTTGTGGTGGCAATTTTCTTAGCTACACTTTTTGGACTATTCGTTACATTGAAATATTACATAGGGTTGGGAAACTATGAAGCTGTACAAGTAAACAAGAAAAAAAGAAAAGTGAGAGCACACCAATAAGAAATAATTGGATGGATATAGAAGTTTTGAAAAAAGTAAAAAGGAGAGCGGACGATGGAAAAATTACGGATGGGAAGCCCGTGATGGGGCTATGTACTCATTTGAAAAATGAAGTGTTTTTAGGTGTGTTCTCTTGCATTGCAAGATTACAAATAAAAAAAGAAAAAGGGGGTTTTTCCAATGAAACGGAAAAACGGAAAAAAGAAAACTGCTATTGTGGCTTCCTCAGTAGCCTTATTAACAGTTTTAGCGGGGACGTTTGCATGGCAATCGTACACAGAATGGGTAAAAAACCATCTGCAATCTAGGGGTTATGAAGAAGGTCGGGTAACGATCGTCGAAAAATTTGATCCTGAAACACCAATTGACGAAGCTGTTAATGGTGAAATTACCAAAGAAGTAAGTGTCGTAAATACTTCAAGTACCGACGCATTTATTCGGGTATCATTTGAAGAAATGCTTCACAAATTGGAAGATACTGCTGCTGGCATGGGTTATGCTAGTGAATCAGCAGCGGAATTCCCAGTAATTATTAATGCAACAGAATATGTAACAACTTACACAGATAAAACTGCAGATTTAGTTATCTATGATACAGTTGGTGGTACTTCGCAAACTGTACCTAGCAATTTAAAATTATATGTGTCTGCTGATGATACGAATGCAGTATTAATCAATGAAAGAACTTTGAAGGTTGCTGAATTACCTACAGACTTTGATTACAACAAAGCTTCTGCAAAAATGCCAGTTCTAAGTGGCTCATTTGACGCAGATACGGCTGTTGTTGCCCAAAAGGTGACTGGTGAAGTAGTCAAAGATGCTGCAGGGAACTATGTTGTTTATCAAACAGCTGCATCTGCTGACCTTGCTCTAGCTTATTGGGGCTATGGTGTTGGTCTGGGTGCTAAAGAAGATGCAGATTGGGCTGGAGCTAATGTAAACGTTCCTAATCCAACAGCACTTTCTCAAGGGACTGTTACACCAGGCGTTTCAACAACATCTGCAATTGCAGGTAGTGATATTTCATTTATTACACCAAACGTAACAACTACTAAACCAACTGCTGGTTCTGCAGCGGCTGCTGATTGGTATTTTGACAGTACTGATGGTTACTTCTACTATACAAAAGTATTGCCATCTGGTTCAACTACATCAGCAACAATGATGGATGCAATTAAGTTCCCAAGTGCTACTGATAGAGAAGACTACAAATTAGCTAGTTACAACTTGTACGTTGGCTTAGAATCTATTCCAGCAGCTCGTAGTGCAGTAACTGCCGCTTCAAATAATGGTGCTTTGATTGGCTCAGTCCAAACTGAAGGAAACAAAACTTGGGTTTCCAATGGTTCAGGTTGGGGATTAACTGATGCACAATTAACAGCTTACTATGAATCGCTTGCAACAGTCGTAGAATAATAAGTACATGAGTTAGGAGGAAGAAAGATATGAAAAAAATGGTTAAACTCATACTTTTTTTCATGGTGTCACTGCTACTTTCATTAGGCTTTGCTGGCCGTGCCCATGCTGAAACCCTTCCTCCTGGCTTTTTAGTTGGTGATGATACAGGGGTTCAAGTCGGGACCGAAGGAGAATACTTCATAGTTAATAATAATGTTACTCCTGGACAGACTTTTTCTCGAACAATAACACTAAGCAATTACTCAACAAGTGACGGAGATTTTGCTTTGAAATTTGTCATGAATCCTAATGATGAAGACCACTTGCAAGAGGTTAATGGTGAGCTAAATCTATTGGAAGTCATCAGTGTCAAATTGACTTATCAAGGGCAAGTTATTTATCAAGGGACAATTGATGGAAATGGAATACCTGTAGCCAATCAAAGACAACAACCGATTGATTTAGGGACTTTAGAAGTTGGAGAGGTTCGTAATATTCAAGCAGATTTTACAGTCAGTGACGAGTATCCAGATACAAGTTGGCGTGAAATAAGTAAGGCTGATTTTTATTGGGTTTTTTTTGCGAATAGAGAACCAAGCTCCACAGTAACTTCTACAACACCTTCACTACCACCAACTGGAAAATTGCCGCAAACTGGGGAAGACTGGCGAAATGTCTTATTAGGAATGGTTGCCGGATTCATTTTAATCGGCATCGCTTTAATTATTTTAAAAAAACGCAAAGATGAGCAACAAAATTAATGTCTTAAGAAATCAATTTGATCTTAGTATTGAATTGATTTCATGAGTGAATCCATCGGATGTCCGGTTCATTGATGAATTCAATTCAAAGGGAGTGGGGAAATGAAAAGGAAGAGTAAAAAGAAACTGAGTTGGGGAGGGTTGTCGCTAAGAAAGAACAAGAAGTTTTTCGGGATTTTTGTTACAGTTTTTTCATTGATTATCCTAGTAAATGCGACATTAGCCTGGTCGAGTTATTCTGAATGGGTAAAAAATCATACCCAGTCTAACCCTGAGTCAGTTTCGGTAAAAGTAACAGAAACTTTCAAGCAAGAAAGTATTTTATCATTTAAAGAAGAAACTGAAAAATCAGTCAAAGTCAAGAACCTCTCCAATCGAAATGCTATTATTCGGGTGCGATTTTATGAGTCTATTTTACCCTTTGAGATGGATATGAACGATGGTGAAGGCAACGGCAATGGAGATATAAAGCTGGTGAAAGATAACGGTGAAACTAAGCTGAGCTTAGATGATTTGTCTACTTGGGAAAGTGGTAACATCCTCGACTCCGGCCTAAAAGATGGCGCTGATTCTCTTTATTATCAAGCTGACAGCCCGGTAATCATAAACCAACTATATACGGGTGAAACTGATCGGAGTAATGCTTCTCGTCCAGTAGCTTTACAGTACTTTAGCTGGAATCTTAATCCGGCCGTTCATAGTGTGCCTCAAAATGCTGTTTCAACACCATATTGGGTTTTTGACGGTGAATATTTTTATTATTCACAAGTCTTAGAAAGTGGAGAGACGACAACAATTGATTTATTACAGTCTGTTATGTTATCAAATACAAGCATTCCTAATCAATACAAACAGGCTCTTTATGATATTGAGATAGAAGCTGAGGGTGTGGAAGCAACTCAATCCGGTCTTCAAACATGGACGAACGACGGTGGCTATTTGACGATGTACCAAGAAGATACAAGATTCAAATAAGGAGGCGAAGAGGTTGAAAATTAAAAAGAAGTGGTTGGTTTCCTTTCTTCTTGGAATGATTTTGATTACATCAATTGCTGCTGCAGTCATTTATGCAGCCACACAGAAGAATGACAGTGTTCATAATAAGCTCTCTGTTCCAACGATAAAAGGAGAGATCGTTGAAACCTTCACACCAAATGAACCGATTGCTGTCGGTGGGACACAGACGAAAGATATTATTATCGAAAATACTGGAAGTACTGGTTTTTTAGTACGAGTAATGGTCTTTCCGGAAATAGAACATCCGAGTATAGATGATGGTCGGTTACCAGCATCTATTGGAAAAGAAGTCTTAATTACTGTGGGAACAAATTGGCAGTATGGAGAAGATGGCTACTACTATTATTTAGGGGAAGTTAGTGCCTTAGGAACGACAACTTCGCTCTTTAATAATATTTCACTAGCAGATAATTTAGGTACAGAATACAATGGTGCAGATTTTGCTATTCAAGTTAAAAGCGAAACGGTGACTGCTGCAAACTACCAATATCGTAAAGCCTGGTTTAATTTGGGCTTGACTGAAACACCACAAGCTGAACCATTGGTAACAATCGATACTGCTTTGGCGACAGTTGTGAATAGTTGATAAGGGTAAAAGAGGGGTGAAGAGTCAAATGAAAAAGATTAAAAAAAATAAAATTTTACGAATCCTATCAGTTATTATTCTGTTTAGTGTAGCTTGTGTCTTATTGATAAAAAGCACTTCGCCAACTGAAACAAAAGCCGGTAATAGTATCGATTTACCACCGGAATTACAGGTAACAAACCTTGATTCATTAGATTTAGCTGATCCGATTGAAGCGACGGATCCGGGGCTGCTTTCTTCGGTTAAATTTATTGATGCGGTAGCACTTTATTTAGGTGGCGGTGCCTTAGATGATCAAGGTGCTGTTTGGATGTGGGGCTACAATATGTACGGTGTTATGGGTATTGATATGGCATGGAATCAAGGGGGGACAAATCGGTATAATGGTGGGATGAAACGTGTACCTTATTTTACCGAAAATAATATTAAGATTAAAAAAATCTGGGGTGCATACCATACAATGTATGCCTTAGCGGAAGATAATAAGATGTATGCTTGGGGCAGAGGCGACAAGGGGAATATGGGTAATAACACTCTTCAATTACACAATAACAAACCAGTAGAGATGACGGGTATGCCAACAGGAGAAGTAGTTGATGAGCTTTATGTTGGGCGAGAGGAAGATCAAGCTGTATACATTAAGATGGAGAGCGGAAATTATTATGCTTTTGGTAGTCGTACCACTTACAGAATTCCCAATAGCTTTTTGCCAAATAACGGGGCGACTGGTCCGGGTGTCACTGGGTCAACTATTTCGATTCCCCAGTACATTGAGCCCTTGTCAACACTAAACAAGTCGGATCCAATAGTTTCATTTTCATTAGGGGGGTCCCATGCTTTAGTTGCGACACAATCGGGAAAAGCATATTCATGGGGATTAAATGGGACAGGTCAATTGGGAATAGGAAGTCTTACATCAGTCTATACTTTAAATGAGATACCTTTCTTTAGTAATAATAATTTGAAAGTGATACAAGTAAGTGCTAATACGGATGATTCTCTTGCTTTAACAGATACCGGAGATGTATATAATTTTGGGTTAATCAAAGCAGACAATAATACTGGGGCTTCAGCGGCCAGTATCATAAGAACACCAACGAAAGTAGAAATTGATTTAACATCCGCCAACTATACACCAATCTTTAAAAAAATTCAGGCTGGTCGATATGCTGAGTTAGCGATTGACCAATACGGTCGTGTTTGGGCATGGGCTTCCAATATGACCTATCAGTACGGATCGGATGGCCCCAGTAAAGGAACTGAAGGGGAAAATCTATTATTCCATTTTGAAAATCCAAACTATGGTAAACTAGCTAAGCGCTTATTACAAGCAACACAGGTATTGACAGTGCTAGGCGATGGAGATACTCAATACGAAACGGGAGGGACAACGGCTAATCCTAATACACCTGTGAAGGCACCAGTATTTAGTGATCTATCTGGGACTAATCAAGTTTATCAACTTGGTCAAACCTTGTCCAAATGGCGTAGTGCCGGCATGTGGTCAAACCAATTGCTACCAGCAGCTGATAGTGGTAATCGCCACCCGACGATTTATGATAAAAGATACTATGAAACAACTGGTGATTTATTGGATATAACATCTGTTGCACCGTCAGACGCTGTAAAAGCGAACTCACATGACAAAGTTTATTTTGTTGATGAGGATGGTAGGAAATTGGTTTATGTCGTTTTACGAACTGGTAATAGTACCTCAACTTATCGCTATAGCGGAAACTTTTATGTCGCGGAGGATAGCTATTCAGGTAGTTGGTTTGTTAATAGATCTGGCATTACTGATTTGAATGCAAGTACAGCTAGTAGCAGTCTTCCTACTGGTGTTACCAACGAAACTGCATTACCAAAGGTTAAAGAAGATGAACGTGGTTGGATTGAGGCTGTGACTGATGGAGAAGCCAATGATTTTACTGGTACTCAAAACGCAGCAGCTCCATATGCGGATAAAATTTATACTTATCAATCTTATGTCATGATTCTCGATAAATCTGGTAATCTTTATCGTTCAGCCTTAGATGGTTCTGGAACTATTGCTTGGGGTTGGGATTATATGCCACAGTATGAGTGGAACGGTGCTTCTCATTTTTATAGCGATGGAAATGGCTTGCAAGCCCGGCACGCTGTAGACGGACTATTTGATATGTATACTTACGAATTGATGTTTATGCGGGGAGCACCGCGAATTAACCCGACAACAACAGACATCAAAAGTCCGATTCGTAAGATTTATAAATCAGAGTCTCAAGAGAGTCAAAAACAAAACACCGACGTCAGAATCACTTTGGGAACAGCAGTGGTCAATGACCAACTAAATATTACGATTGAGCCAGAATTGACTCAGGCAAAGTATATTAAGATTCCATTCGACCCTAATGATATTAACTCTACAATCACTGAGCCGACTCAACAGCAATTTGAAGCAGCGTATAATGATGGAACTAATGGCTATGAAAAGGGTGATTTGATTACCTTAAATGGATGGACGGCAGATGATTTAATCAATAAGAGTCCAGATACAAGTAAACGCCTATCAGACAATCAGCACATTGTAGTAACCGATAATTGTGTGTTATGGGTGATGACCGTTACCCATGGATATTCAGACGATACAGCCAATATCTCTCGAAAAGTCTATGACAATTATTATACAAATACAATTGTTTACCATGATGGAGTAAATGTAGATCTGCCTAATGAAGAAATTTATGCTGCGACAGAGAAATACATTGTTAAAACGGCCGAAAGTAAAGACTCTGACGATGAAGACATGACGGTTTATGGTCTACCTTTGGATAAAAATGGCGCTGTTATCGTCAATCCAACTTTTGGATATGATGAAGTAGCTATACGAGCTTTTGAATCCGGTGATCCAGAATATACCCAGTATATTGATGGTTGGTATTTACTAGATAGTAATTTGACGCCTGTAAAGTATTCATTAGATAGTATTGATTATCTTTTAGCGAACAAATTTACGCATACCTTTGATTATGAAAGAGATCCAAATGGTTGGGTAACTATCAATTATAAAGGTCGCTTGAATGGTTCTTCAATTGATATCACACCATACACAATGGATGGTATTGCAGGAAATGAAGGGATATCTGGTAATCAAGAAACGGTTAAAAAATCAAATGCAGGTACTACGATTACTGTGTCTAGAGTTCCAGTAGATGTGCCTAGCGCTACGCCGCTTAACTTTACAGTTGATGGCGGGAGTCCACAAAATTTTACAGATAAAAAAATTGTATTTAACACAATATCTGACCGAAATATCAGCACGATGGAAGTTATCATTTATTATAGTCAAGCTGAATTATTCCTTCGACAAGTAATTTCTAGTCAAAATAATGAGATAGTTGTTCCAAGTCAAGGATACTTCACTTTAGAAAATACCGATGGAACCGATTCTGGCAAAGAATATAATATGTTAGTGAATTCAGGTACTGGGGAGGCAATCGGGTTTAAACGGGTACAGCTCCAAACAGAAACAGGAAAAGATTTATTTACGATTAATCCGATTCTACCAGAAATGTATCAATATTACGGCTATCGTATCTCTGCTACTGAAGAAAGTCATGCTGCTGCTACACTAGAAAGTGCACCAGCTACAGTTTCTGTAGACTTTAGTGCTGGTAGTAAATACTACGTGACGATTTATATTGAGCCGACTATTGCCAATAGTGCCGACATTCCATTTTATAATTGGGATTACAAAATGAATACCTTTGGAAAAATTACTGCACCTTAAATAATTTAAAACTAATGAAGCGCCTAAATCTCTAATTGAGTCATCAAGTTGGAATTTAGGTGCTTTTAACGATGAACTATTTTCCTAATTTCCAATAGTAATCTATTGATTTATCCGCCCATATTCAAAATTCAACAAATCTTTAACTAGCCCATCAAAATTTTCTTTATGCCAATTGAGAGAGGCCAGACCAGATTTTTTAGTATCCCATATCAATAAGACTAATGAAGTGTATGACACTGAGTTTTTCTTGTGATACTTTGTATGTCATTTCTTCACCATTACAAGGTTACTAGTCAAAGTCTTATTGAATTTATCCGTACATAGAGAAATTTGCATGCTATCTTAGGGCTGGCTTTTATAAATCTGTCTTTTGAGGCGTAAAGTCTATGGCTTGGTAACCGACTGAGACAAACACTAATTGGTCTTCGCATGGTTGCAGGATAAAATAATTCTTTACTTCAAAGAGGTTGAGTAGGTCATCACTGAGGTTTTTTGATTGAAGTTGAAAAAATTTTCGACCTTCTTTTGGATGAGTCTGAATTCTTTTAGCTCGTTGCTTATTATTTTTGTTCATTTCTCTATTTGCCGTAGAAAATTTAGCTTGGAGATTATGGGGAAAGTTGATTTGTCATAAATAGTTCTTCAACTATCATTTTTGGAGCAGAGTCTCCTTCCATGATATAATAGAAGAAAAGGGGTGGAGGCTATGCAAGGAACAGATATTTTATTACTGGTTGTTTTCTTGGCTACGTTCATAGCTGCGGTGCAATTGCTGCGGGGCAAGTGGCTGATGCTGATTGCTGGCTATAATACTGCGGGGAAAGATGAGCGGGAAAAAATAAATGGTCGAAATTTGGGGAAATTGATGGCTGCAATGTTATTTTTCTCGGACTTCATAATACTAGGGACGCGCTTTTTAGACTTTAATGAAAATGTTTCGGCGATTGTGTTGACGATTGTTGTCTTTATTTGTATTGTGTTTGCTAATGTCTCACCTATATTTAAAAATTAAATGTAATGAAAGCTAGTGCTGCTTGAATTTTGAGCAGCGTTTATTTTTTGAATAAAGCTGTGTGCCTGAAAGAGTGATTCACCCTTTCACCCCCAAAAATTCTGATTTCTGTGTTAGAATGGGGGTGAAATTAAAATGCGGAGGTTCATATGGGAAAGAAATACCACGATTCAAGATTGAAGCTGTTTAGTTTAAATTCCAATCAGCCATTGGCGGAAAAAATTGCCAAGGTTTTTGGAACCGAGTTAGGCAAATGTCGTGTGCAGCAGTTTAGTGATGGTGAAATTGCCATCAACATTGAAGAGAGTGTTCGGGGGCATCATGTTTACCTGATTCAATCAACTAATGCGCCGGTGAATGATCACTATTTGGAATTGTTGATTATGATTGATGCGCTGAAGCGGGCGAGTGCAAAAACAATTAATATTATTTTGCCTTATTACGGCTATGCGCGACAGGATCGAACTGCTCGTCCCCATGAACCCATCACGGCTAAGTTAGTGGCTAACCTATTAGAAGAAGCTGGGGCAACTCGCTTGCTGACGCTGGATTTGCATACAGTTCAAGTGCAAGGTTTCTTTGATATTCCGGTGGATAATTTATTTACGATGCCATTGTTTGCCGATTATTATCGAGATAAGGGGCTGTATGGTGATGACGTGGTTGTCGTTTCTCCGAAAAATAGTGGCGTGCAGCGGGCTCGCAGTTTATCAGATTATTTGGATTCAACACTTTCAATTGTCGATCAGTATGAAGAAGATGGTGAGCTGACCGGTTATGTCATCGGAAATGTGGCTGGAAAGAAAGCAATTTTAGTCGATGATATTTTAAATACTGGCGAGACGTTGGCGGCAGCTGCCAAAATTTTAAAAGAAGCCGGTGCGATTGAGGTCTATGCATGCTCTTCCCATGGCTTGCTCTCTCCACCTGCTAAAGAGGTACTGGAAAATTCAGAAATTGAAGATATTTGTATTACCGATTCAGTTTATACTCCTGATGAACGCCATCCCAAAAATTTAACGATTATTTCCTGTTCAGAATTGATGGGCGAGGGGATTAAACGGATTCATGAAAATCGTCCGATGAGCCCATTGTTTAGAAGAAATAAATAAAATTTTGAAATGCTAGAGTCTTTTTGGCTTTAGCATTTTTCTTTCTTTATAGTAGCCATGAAAAATATGCTATACTAAAAGATAAAATTTTACTGGAAAACTAGCTAGAGTAGCGGGATCTGCTTTTAAATTTAAAAAAGTGAAGGTGTAACATGAAGGAAAAAAATAAAGGTTTGTTATTTGGAATCAGTGCTTATGTCTTGTGGGGAATTATTCCGTTGTATTGGCGGCTGTTGCCGACAGTCAATTCGTTTGATATTTTATGTTATCGGATTGTTTGGTCCTTTATTTTCATGCTGATTTTATTGGTTACCACTGGTAAATGGCAACAATTTTTACAGGAGTGTCGAGAGCTGTGGCAGGACAAGAAAAAATTAGGCTTGATTGCGCTAGCGGCAGTCTTAATTACGATAAATTGGGGCGTTTTTATCTGGAGCGTCAGCATCGGCAAGGTGACTGAGGCGAGTTTGGGTTATTATATGAATCCATTGGTCAATGTTTTGTTGGCAACTATTTTTTTGAAGGAGCCTTTGAGTCGCAGCGGTAAAATTGCCTGTGGCTTAGCGCTGCTAGGGGTATTGTTATTGACTCTTGAAACAGGGACATTACCAGTCCCTTCTCTAGTGATGGCTTTTGCCTTTAGCTTTTATGGGCTGATTAAAAAAGGTGTTAAACTCAGCTCAGCTTCTGGGCTAACCATTGAGACGATGATTATTTTTCCCTTTGCGCTGCTGTATCTATTTTTTGTCTCGGATGCGGGCTTTATGAGCTATCCGACTTCTATTAATTTATTGTTGGCTGGGGCGGGAATTGTTACGGCGATTCCCTTGTTACTTTTTGCTGAGGCGGCTAAGAAAATTTCGTATATTTTGTTAGGTTTTATTCAATATATTAATCCAACCATGATGCTGCTGATGGCTATCCTCCTCTTTCACGAGCCTTACACAGCAGAACAATTTGTAGCATTTGGTTTTATCTGGGCAGGGATTGCCGTCTTTATGTATGGCAATTTAGGCGGCTATTTAAAGGAAAAACGCTTTGTCAAAAAAGAAATGCAGTAGCGGCTAAAAAAAGCAGAGCAACTATCTATAAGCAGTACAATTTTTACAACTGGATAGAAAAGCAGCTTTACTAGGTAAAAAATAACCCCTGTGCTAAAATGTTTCTAGAATTTTTAAGAGGTGATAAACAATGAGCAGAATGTATTTTGACCACGCCGCCACGACACCAATGGCTCCTGAGGTCATTGACGCAGTGACGCAGGTGATGAAAGAAGTCTTTGGCAATCCCTCTAGCATTCATCAATTTGGTCGGCAAGCTCACGAATATTTAGAAAATGCCCGGCAGACGATTGCCAGTTCGCTGCAGGTGAAGCCCCATGAAATTATTTTTAATAGCGGCGGTACGGAAGGTGATAACACGGCCATCATTGAGACAGCTTTAGCACGACAAAATTTTGGGAAACATTTAATCACAACGGCGATTGAACATCCAGCTGTTTTAAATACTATGAAATATTTGGAGACATTGGGATTTGAAGTGACGTATTTGCCGGTTGACCAAAAAGGTAACCTTGCTGTAGCTGATTTTCAAAAAGCACTGCGGGAAGATACGATTCTTGTTTCGATTATGTACGTCAACAATGAGACGGGAAATATTTTACCGATTCCAGAAATTGGTGCCATTTTAAAACATCATCCAGCTTATTTTCACGCTGATGCAGTTCAGGCTTATGGACTACTGGAAATTAATCCCCACGAAATCGGAATTGATTTATTAAGTGTTTCGGCCCATAAGTTTAATGGTCCAAAGGGTGTCGGATTTTTATTTAAAACAGATGCCATTCAGCTGCCGCCCTTTTTGCATGGCGGCGAGCAGGAAGAAAAACGACGGGCTGGCACAGAAAATCTAGCTGGCATTGTCGGCATGAGTCAAGCTGTTTCTTTGTTGAAAGCTACCGACAAAAATAGTAAGCGAGCTGAATTCCAACAATTTCAAACTGTTTTGCTTAAACAGTTGGAAGCAGCCGGCATCCCGTTTGAAATCAACGGGGATGTTGAACAGGCAACCCATCATGTTTTGAATCTGCGTTTTCCTGGTGTTAGAAATGATTTGTTGCTGATGAAATTAGATTTGCAGGGAATTGCTATTTCAACCGGCTCTGCCTGCACGGCGGGCACCGTTGATCCTTCCCATGTGTTAGAAGCAATGTACGGCAAGGGAAATCCTACGATTAAAGAATCTGTTAGAATCAGTTTTGGCAGTGATAATACCTTAGCTGAAGTCGAGGAATTGGCAGCAAAACTAATAGCAATTCTTACGAAAAAATAACTTGAAATCAGTAATACAGCTAGAAAAAGACGCATAAGTTCTTTATAATAGAGGATGACTAATTAATCGAGGTGAACAAAATGGCTTTTACAGAGACAGCAACAGTTGAAGGAGCATCAGTTCTTTACAAACTGAATCCTGAAGCAAAGCGTTATACGTTAAGAGATAACGGATTTACTGAAACTAAATCCGGCAATTACCAAATGATTCGCAGCTTAGACGCAACTCCTCAAAGTAAAGAAGGATTTCGTCTGAAGATTACTGTGGCTAAAGATTTGGAAACTTTTAAAATGTCCATCACTACCGCTAACGGACTAAAAGCAGTTAATATTTTTAAAGACAATCAGCATGTGATGAGTCAAGAAAAATTCTACTTTTTAATGGACGGCATGATTAGCCGTGGACTTTTTGAAAAAGTAGCAGCATAATCGCAAAAAAAGCGAGGCCATAGGTCAAAAATAAAAATAGCAAAGCTGTTGGCTTGGATAAAGCCGCCGAAGGGATTGTTTTACTACAATTGTCAGTAGGTGACAAACAGCGTGTTACTTTTTATTTTGAATGACCTATGGCCTAGTTTTATCTTATAAGCAGGTGAAATATGAAAAAATTTTTTATTGCAGACACCCATTTTTTCCACGAGCGTTTACTTGGCAGTAGCGACTTTGCCCCGCGGCCTTATGAATCAATCGAAGAGATGCATCAAGTGATGATTGCCAGCTGGAATGCTGTGGTGACTGAAAAAGACACCGTTTATCATCTCGGAGATGTGGCGATGCATCCCGATTATGATAAGGGGAGCCAAGATATTTTAGACATTTTAAGGCAATTGCAGGGGAAAATAGTCTTTATCAAAGGCAATCATGATAGCCGGAATTTTTTTAACTTTTTAGACACCCATGATCCGAAATTAGCTAACGGTGAAGCAAAATTTGCTTTTGAAGATGTGGGGGCCATCGTGAAGTTTAATCATCATCAATATTATTTGACCCACTATCCAATGCTGCTGGGACAAACTGTTAATATTCGCAATCTTCACGGACATATTCACCATTACAGTGTCCCGATTGCTGATGATATAAATGTTGGCGTCGATGCACCAGAACGGGATTTTCTAAGCCAACCGATTCCTTTTGGTACACCGTTGACAGAAAATCAAATAGATGAAATTGCAGAGAAAAAAGCTCAGGAATTAGCAAAAATTCGAGACGCCGGCGTATAGAGCTAGCTTGTTGCCAAAAAGACTTGTCAGCTGTGGCAATCATCGTTATAATTTTTTGATAACGAGAGGGTGGTTAGATGGAACTTACAATTAGAATTGCAACACCAGCTGATGCTGAAAAAATCGTAGCTATTTATGAATATTATGTAAAAGAAACACCAATCACCTTTGAATACGAGGTACCCAGTGTGGCTGAGTTCAGCCAAAGAATTGCCACAACTTTAGAACGCTATCCTTATTTGGTAGCAGAAATTGATGGAGAAATTATCGGCTATGCTTATGCCGGAGTCTACAAAGGTAGAGTGGCTTATGATTGGACGGTGGAGGTCACCGTTTATGTCAGCCATAAAACTAACGTTAAAGGTGTAGGAACAGCGTTGTATGAAGGCTTAGAAACTTATCTATTGCAACAGCATGTCGTAAATTTAACAGCCTGCATTACTGGAGGCAATCAACGAAGTGTCGGCTTTCATGAAAAATTTGGCTACCAGGAAGTCGCCAACTTCCACCATGTTGGCTATAAATTTGATCAGTGGCATGATGTGCTATGGATGCAAAAAGTTTTAACAGAAGTGCCAACTGTCCCTGCGCCATTTGTCCCGTTTGCAGAAGTCGTCAAGAAATGAGGGTTTTTTTATGACAGTCGCCCAGCAGGATTTTGATTATTATCAGCGGACGATTCAGGAAATGTATCAAAATTATTATTGGAAACGGATTGCAATCACTTTAATAGCCTTCGTGCTGATTTTACTGTATACGATTATTTTTCGGGAAAGTTTAATCCTCAATGCTGTGCTGTTAATCGGTCTGGCGGCAATCGCTGTTTATCTATTTAATGCCAAACAGAAATTTTCTGAAGTCTTTGAAAATTTTTTGGCGGAAAACACACCAGATTTAAAAATTCAAACTATCCAAGAAGATGAGTATGCTTATAATGTCATGGAAAATGGTGAGCAGGTCATTCGTGTCAATAAAAACGGGGTGAGAAATCTACCCTCCAGTGAAAAGCAATACACGATGATGGTCGGTTTTGCGAAGACTTTTTTCAGTCAAGAACCATTGCAGATCATTTACTACGACATGCTGGAAATTACTTATGAAGAAAAATTTCGCTTGAAGCGCAACGGTTACAATTCAATGCCCCGTTTTTTACGACGCTTTTCTTTTAGTAATCTGAAGGCCGGCGTGGGAAATATTTTCAGCTTTGTACTGGGAAATATTTTTGTTTTATTTATCGTTTTTCGTTTAGTTCGCTATATTATTGCGATGTTTCGCAATTTTTTATAATAAAGTTTAAGAAAACCTGAGGAATGCTGAGTAGATCAGACTTCCTTAGGTTTTTTGAACTCCCTCAAACCAATGCCCAAAGTTCTCTCATTTTACTTGTCATTGGCGGTGTGATTTTATTGTTTGTCATAGTCGTTTTTGTTAAGAGAAGGGCTGCAAAAAAATAAACAATATTCAAAAAGGCTGAGACCTTGATAAAAAATGGTGAAAAAATCGGCAGAAAAGTATCTGCTGAGAAAAACAAATGCCGCAGTCTTATTTTTTAGAAAACCTTGATATATCGGTTTGTCAATTAGCTTTGACAGGCTTTTTCTGTTGCTTTTCCAGATTTTTTGAACGGGGCTTGATACAATAAAGGTGGAGGTGAGGAACGTGGATTTTGGGACACGTTTAAAAAGTTTGCGACAAGAACAACAGTTAACACAAGAGGAGCTGGCGCAGCAATTATTTGTCAGTCGTCAATCCGTATCCAATTGGGAAAATAATAAAGGCCAACCGGATTTAGAAAACTTAATTTTGATTAGCGAATTGTTTGGTACTAATCTTAATGACCTGATTCAGCCCGGTAAGTCGAGTAATAATCCAGAAGTCAGTCATGGCCGACCGGTGGGACAAGTCTTTGCCATTATCCAGATAGTTTGGAGTTTGCTGATGGTTGCGACAGAAATTATTTTTGTGGATCGTGGCATCCGTCTATTTATCTTTTTTTGCTACTGCATTGGCGGGGCTTTGATTCAAGGTATTTATCTCCGGAAAACTAAACGACTGCAAAATATCGTTACCCAAGGAGAAGATGCCTTTGATATTGGTATTTTTGTCTTTGCCGGTTTTTGGGTAGGTCTGCTGCTGGTATTTGGTCTTTTAGCAGCCAATAGCTAAGAAAAGAGGAAGTGTTATGAAGGGTTTAATTATTACTTTATCACGGCAAGCGAATAATAGCATCATGTGGACGATGCAAGATCAATTTGTCCTGCCACGGCTGAAAAATTACTTAGAGTTGGAATACCCTCAGTATGAGTGGGAGGAAAAACCGTTTTATGAAGTGGATGCTGACGTTTTAGCCGATTATCAAATTGCCGCCCTCTCCCGTTTAGCGGAACCAAAACGGGGACAAGTAATGGCGATGAAGCCAGGTATGGAAATTGTTGAGATTCCTCCTGAAGAAGCAGTCTCGCAGATGGCTTTTCGTGGGGACGTGCTGTTTAAAACTTCCGGCTATTTGTTAGCTGAGGGGCCTAAGCTCAAACAAAAGGGGCAGCCAACACAGACGGAGCATTTTCACTATCAAAATTTGCAACAGCTGATGCGGGACTATCCTTATATTTATTGGGAAGTCTCGGATTTTGAAAGTATTAAAGAAATTTTGCGGAATAAGCCAACCTTGACTGTCGGCTTGGCACCAGCCGCCTACGCCTATAACAAATATTTTTCAGTTGAATTTCCTGAAGCGAAAATCATTAAGATTGCGCCGAAAGCCTTGAGCCGACCGCCGAAAATCTATGACAAAATAATGGCTTTGACCTTAGTGGTAACGTTGCTCTTAATGGGCCTCTTAGTTCTTTTTACGTAAAATGCTGACGGACAGCCTTTAGTCATTCTTAATGAAAAATTCAACAAAACAGTGTATAATACGATTCACTGAAAAGTTGCGACCTTCAAATCGTAGAGCTTCAGAATCTAATTGAAATGATGGTGATCAAATGATGGACAACAGCAAAACGAAAGTTGTCGTCGGGATGAGCGGCGGTGTCGATTCATCCGTAACAGCACTTTTGCTGAAGGAACAAGGCTATGATGTTGTGGGTATTTTTATGAAGAACTGGGACGACACCGATGAAAATGGTGTCTGCACGGCAACGGAAGATTATAAAGACGTTGCGAAAGTTGCAGCGCAAATCGGTATTCCCTATTATTCAGTCAATTTTGAAAAGGAATACTGGGACCGAGTTTTTGAATATTTCTTGGCGGAATATCGGGCTGGCCGCACGCCGAATCCTGACGTGATGTGCAACAAAGAAATTAAATTTAAAGCCTTTTTAGATTATGCTTTAGAATTAGGGGCGGATTATGTGGCGACGGGCCACTATGCTCAAGTCACTCGTGATGCAGATGGCACAACTCATATGTTGAGGGGTGTTGATAACAATAAAGATCAAACTTATTTCTTAAGCCAACTCTCTCAAGAACAATTGGCGAAGACGATGTTTCCTTTAGGGGGCATGGAAAAGCCGCAGGTTAGAGAAATTGCGGAAAAAGCTGGCCTAGCAACTGCCAAGAAAAAAGATTCAACAGGAGTCTGCTTTATCGGCGAAAAGAATTTTAAAGAATTTTTAAGTAATTATTTGCCAGCTAAAAAAGGCAACATGGTGACCTTGGAAGGCGAAATCAAAGGACAACATGACGGTTTAATGTATTATACGATTGGCCAACGTCAAGGCTTAGGCATTGGCGGCGGTGGTGATTCACAAGAGCCTTGGTTTGTGGTGGGCAAAGATTTAGCCACCAATACTTTATATGTTGGTCAAGGCTTCCATCATCCAGCATTATATGCAACTAGCTTGGATGCGAGTGAAATCCATTTTACTACAAATATTGACAGAGCAACGGAATTTAAATGCACGGCAAAATTCCGCTATCGTCAACAAGATGTGCCGGTAACGGTGCAATTATTAGAAAATAATCAAGCACGGGTCATTTTTGACGAACCTGTGAGAGCGATCACACCAGGCCAAGCCGTCGTTTTTTACGACGGAATGGAATGTTTAGGCGGCGGCTTAATTGACCATGCCTATCAAGAAAGCAAAGTTTTACAATATATTTAAAAGGGATCTGAGAGTTTGAAAGACTCTCAGGTTTTTTTGCTTAATTTGACAAAAAAAGCTCATTTTTTGAAACAACTGACGTTTTTTTACAAGCTTCTTTCCTTGCAAGTTTTCAGTAAAGTGAATAGAATGAAGATATCAAGAAATGAAGGGAAGCGAACAACGTGTACCAAGTAGTAAAAATGTATGGGGACAATGAGCCTTGGTGGTTCTTTGAGGACTGGCAAGATTCCATCACCGATCAGTACATATTCTCATCCCTTGAAGAAGCCATTGACTGTTACCGCACACTTTGGTTACAATTAAGACCAGAGTTTAACTATATGAACGCCAAAAATAATTTTTTAGTAGCCTTTTGGAATGATGGAGACGAACGCTGGTGCGAAGAGTGTGATGACGACCTGCAGCAATATCAAGGGCTGGCTTTACTGAAGGATTATCAAGCGGTGACAGCAGAGAGTGGAGTCGAGTTATATGAAACAACTAATTCTAGCGGAAAAACCAAGTGTTGCAAAGGATTTAAGCAAGGTGCTTGGAGCTAATCAAAAACATAAAAATTATTACGAAGGACCCAAGGTAATTGTTACTTGGGCCCTTGGTCATTTATTGGGCTTAAAAATGCCTGAAGACATTAATAAAGAATGGCAGACGTGGCAAATGGAAACTTTGCCGATGATTCCTAAAAATTTAGGGATTAAGCCGTTACCAAAAACCGGTCATCAACTACGAGCAATCAAAGAATTGGCCAATCGCAAAGATGTTAGCGAGGCCGTGATTGCGACAGATGCCGGACGAGAAGGCGAGTTAGTCGCCCGTTGGATTTTAGAATATGTCCGATTTAATAAACCGGTCAAACGTTTATGGATTTCTTCTCAAACGGACAAAGCGATTAAAGAAGGCTTCCGTCAATTAAAACCAGCCAAGGCTTATGATAATTTATATGAGTCCGCTTTGGCGCGGGCTCAAGCAGACTGGTTAGTCGGCTTGAATGTGACCCGAGCTTTAACGGTTAAATACAATGATAGTTTATCAGCCGGTCGCGTCCAAACACCGACCTTGGCTTTAGTGCGGGAGCAGGAAAAGAAAATTGAAAAGTTCCGTCCGCAAACTTATTTTTCGATTGATTTGCAAATCGGCGAGGAAAAAGGCCGTCTGCAGCAAAAAAATCCGATGGCCTTGACTGAGCGCAGTGACGCCGAAAAATTAGTTGCTGTATTAAGTAAGAGCAAGGCTAAAGTAATTAAAATCAACGATAAAACCAAATCAGAACCAGCGCCTTTACCCTATGACTTAACGGAGATGCAACGGGAGGCCAATCAACGCTTCGGCTATTCAGCGAAAAAGACTTTGTCATTAGTCCAAAGCTTATATGAATTTCATAAAATTGTGACGTATCCGAGAACCGATAGCAAATATTTAACTCAGGATATGAAAGCGACAATGAAGGAACGCCTGCAGGGAATTAGCGGCGCATACCCCGAGGCCCGCAGCATTTTAAAAAATGGTGGAAAAGTGCTGCAAGTCAGAGTCTTTAATGATGCAAAAGTCAGTGATCACCACGCCCTTTTACCAACGGAGCAGGCTCCTCGTTTTGAAAAATTAAGTACCGACGAGCAAAGAATTTATCAGCTGATTGTGGAGCGTTTCTTAGGTCTCTTTGCTGAAAATCATATCACCAAGCAGCGGACAATTACGGTCAAGCAAGGCGAGCAAGAATTTTTATTCCGCCAAAGTGTTGTGGAGCAAGCCGGCTGGAAAACAGCAGAAGCGAAAGTTTCTGCTCAAGCTGTAAACTGGCAGGAAGGTGCTACACTGGTTGGTCAGCTGCTGATTAATAAAGAGCTGACAGCACCGCCTAAGCCGTTGACGGAAGGTACCTTGCTGGCGGCGATGGAAAAATATAGCCTGGGAACTCCTGCCACCAGAGCTGAGATTATTGAAAAATTAATTAAATCTGAATTGATGGAGCGCAATGCAAATCAGTTACAGGTGTCACCAAAAGGGAAGCAGCTGCTGACTTTAGTTAATCCTTCTTTGGTCACCCCGGATTTAACGGCGACTTGGGAACGGGAATTAGAAAAAATTGCCCATGGCCAAACTTCAGAAAAGCAATTTATCGCAGAAATTCAAAAGGAAACGAAAAAATTAGTCTTTGAAATTAAAGATAGCCAAAATACGTATCAAGATTTTTCTGTCACCCAGAAGAAATGTCCCGATTGTGGCGAGCTTTTACGGGAGAAAAATACCCGTGATGGTAAAATATACCTCTGCAATAATTGCGGCTACCGACGTCGCAAAGATCCGAAAATGTCCAATCATCGCTGCCCGCAATGTCACCGCAAGATGGAAATCATTGAAGGCAAAAATGGCGCCTTTTTCCGTTGCAAATATGACGGTACCACGGAAAAAATGTTGGATAAAAAAGAGCGCAATAAAAAAATGACTAAACATGAAGAACGACGTCTAGTGAAAAAATATGCCCAAGCCGAAGAACCGCAGGAAAGTCCGTTAGCAGCGGCTTTAAAAGCCGCGATGGAAAAGAACGATTAGGAGAGAGTTATGATGGAGGATTGTGAGCTTTTAAAAATAATTGGTCAAGAGATTATGATTGAAATTGATCGGCCGTTAGGGAGTAAGCATCCTCGATTTCCTGAACATCTTTATCCAATTAATTATGGTTTTGTCCCGGGAATTATCGGTGGTGACGGTGCTGAACAGGATGTCTATCTTTTAGGTGTCGCTGAGCCGGTTAAAAAAGCTCAAGGCAAAGTGATTGCCGTTATTCAAAGATTAGACGATGTTGAAACCAAGTGGGTAGCAGCACCAGCAGGACAAAATTTTACTAGAGAAGAAATTGAGGCCGCCGTTGACTTCCAAGAAAAATATTTTGACAGCCGAATTTTGCTGAAGGAAGATTGAATTGGTTTTGAACAAATTTGATTTATTAAAGTGAACTTTCCGTTAGATTGCGAACTAGCAATTTAGCGGTTTTTTTTTTGAAAAAGCGGAAAATGTTTTTTTAACTATTTTAAGTGAAGAAAATCACAAAAAGCCTTGTCAGATGTTTACTGCCTTGTTAAGATAGGTCTAGCTTGAAAAAGTAAAAAAGTTTGAGGGTGAAGGAATGAAGAAAAAAGTTTTAGCAAGTGTAATGGGATTACTGTCTGTGATGTTATTTACAACGGGATGTAATGCAGATCAGGATACAGCGGGATACGGTCAAGAGACGCAAGCCAGTACAACGGCAGCGTCGACAACTGCATCATCAGCAGAGGCGACTTCTGGAGCATCAGAAAATGGTGATGAGTACGCAGATTTAAGCGAATTAGCTGACAAGTATGATGTGATTATCGTGGGCGCTGGCGGTGCTGGGATGACAGCGGCGATTGAAGCCAAAGATGCTGGCATGAATCCCGTGATTTTTGAAAAATTACCAGTAGCTGGCGGCAACACTGTCAAAGCTTCTGCGGGAATGAACGCTTCTGAATCAAAATTTGAAGCAGAGCAAGGCGTTGAAGATAGCAACGATTTATTTTTTGAAGAAACCTTAAAGGGCGGCGGCGGTACCAACGACCAAGAATTATTACGCTATTTTGTCGATCATTCAGCAGACGCTATCGATTGGTTAGATCAAAACGGCATTGTTTTGGACAATTTAACTACGACTGGTGGCATGAGTGTTACAAGAACTCATCGGCCAAGCGACGGCTCAGCTGTTGGTGAATATTTAGTTGATGGCCTCTTAAGAAATATCGGCGAACGGGAAATTCCAATCTTTGTGAACGCCGATGTCACAGCTATCAGTCAAAGCGATGGCACAGTTGATGGAGTAACAGTCGTCTTTAATCAAGATGAAGAAAAAGAAATTGCTGCAGACGCTGTAATTGTAACAACGGGAGGCTTTGGTGCTAATCAAGAAATGATTCAAGAATATCGTCCTGACCTAGAAGGGTATGTTTCCACCAATTCAGAAGGTAGTACAGGTGATGGCATCACCATGATTACTGAATTAGGCGGAGCAACTGTCGATTTGGATCAAATTCAAATTCATCCGACAGTTCAGCAAAAAGATGGCTACTTAATTACAGAAGCTGTGCGGGGCGAAGGCGCTATTTTAGTAAACCAAGCAGGGGATCGCTTCTTTAATGAATTGGAAACCCGCGATAAGGTGTCTCAAGCGATTATCGATTTACCCGAACAATCTGCTTATTTAGTTTTTGATGATAGTTTGCGGGACCGGGTGAAGGCCATTGATTTTTATGATCAACAGGGCTTTGTCGAAACTGGTCAAACGATTGCAGAATTAGCTGAAAAGATTGATGTACCGGCAGATGAATTACAAAAGACGCTAGACACTTGGAATCAAAGTGTCGCTAGTCAAAGTGATCCTGAATTCAACCGGACAACCGGGATGACGGAAGCTTTAGCTACAGCACCTTATTATGCGATTAAAATTGCACCGGGTATTCACCATACAATGGGCGGTGTCAAAATTAATACTGAGACGCAGGTCTTAAAAGAAGATGGCGCGGCAATTACCGGCTTGTATGCAGCCGGTGAAGTAACCGGCGGCTTGCATGGACAAAACCGAATCGGTGGAAATGCAGTGGCGGATATTGTCATCTTTGGTCGGCAAGCAGGCATTCAAAGCGCCGCTTACGTTGCCGGTTTAGCATAGAATCTAGACTTATTTTTGAATAACATTAGAGGGAACAAGCTGCAGCTAGCAACTTGTTCCCTCTTTTTTTGATTTTTGAATTAGTGGGAGGATGCAAAAAAACTTACAGAAGTAATATCAAATGATAGGACATCTTTTTCTTTGTCCTACGAATGCACTAGAGAAAAAATTATATGAAACGGAATCACGAGGCTACCACAATTCATTTTGTCACTTTTGTTAAATCTTATTCAGAAAACTTTATTTCTGTAACAACTTGTGGCTCAGCCGTTTTTTATTTACTATAAAATAAAGGCCAAAGCAATATAAAAATAACTCCAACGGGCATCTTTTTTAGCGGCTAGATAAATCAAGCCGGCAATCAGAGAAAAAGCCATCGTATACAAACCGCCGCTGATTCCTTGTAAAAAGAAATGAATGCTCCCCCAGGTTATAGCTAGAAAAATTCCGCCAGTGGGCAACCAAGTTGGCAAGTGAAAGCGTCGGTCGAAAAATTCTTGAGCAAAGCTGATGGTGATAAGAATTAAAAGAGACTCAACAAGGTAATAGATAATCCGAGAAAGATAAGGGCCAATTTGTCGATTGGCCTCACCAGTAAACTCCATCCACGGTTTGAAGCCGCCAAAGCCGATTGTCGTCAGTAAAATAATTCCGCAAACGCAGATAATCAAAAAGAGCTGAGTCTGATTGTTAAGCTTGGCTTTAATCCTAAAAATATCAAAGTCAAATTTCATTTTAGCCAAATAAAACAAAGCTGTAGCTGCAATCAGCCACAGGAGAGCTGTCAGCAGGTTGCTGGCTCCTGTTGAAAGTTTGAAAATTAGCCCTTGAAAAAGTTCTAAACTAAATGCAGCAAAACCATATAAGGCTAGCCATAAGAATTCAATTGCCGGGATTTGTCGTTTTTGAGCCATAAGTGAACGTCCTTTTTCCCACTATTATAACAAAGAAAGACTTATTTTGAATATTTATTTATAAAACGATATTTTTTTATTTTTTGTGACTAAATTAGAAGGATGAAGCTGGAATGAATTTAAATTCCTTTTTATAATAAACTGGAGAGTATTACAGGAGGTGGTCTTATGTTTAAAATCGGTGAATTTTCAAAACTGACTCAAGTCTCAATTCGGATGTTGCGGTATTACGATGAAAATGAACTACTCACACCGGCACGGATTGATCCCCAAACCAATTATCGACTATACAGCGCTCAGCAGATTCCCCGACTAAATAAAATTATTTTTCTCAAGGATTTAGGCTTTACGGTAGCTGAAATCAGCACAGCCTTAAAAAAGTGGCAGGGAGAAGATATAATCAACCTCCTGCAGCAACGACGAGAGCTGATTGAAAATCAAATTCTTTTAGAGCAGGAAAAATTGGCGAAGATTGCTTTGGCGGAAAAGGACATTTTAACAGAAAAAATTAAAATCCATTACAATGTCACCATAAAAACGATTCCTCAGTATCAAGTAATCTCTTTGAGGCGGATAGTGAAGGATTATTTTCAAGAGGGATATCTTTGGAAGGAATTGGGTCAATCCCTTGAACCCAAACAACTGAAGCTAGCCAAAGAAAGTTTTTCTATCTATCATGATCCGGAATATAAAACAAGTGATGTTGATATCGAGGTCTGTCTGGTGCTAGCTGAGACTAAGAATTTAACAGTATCAGCACCTTTTACCTTACGAGAGGTTGCCGCTGAACCTTTGATGGCCTCCACACTGGTCTATGGTCCTTTTGAAAATATCAATGATGCGTTTTTGGCTTTTGCGAGTTGGTTAGAGGAACATCCACAATACCAAATGGGAACTTACAACCGGCAGATTGTCCATCGTGGGCCTTGGGAGGAGGATAATCCAGAAAATTATTTAACTGAGATTCAAATTCCTATTCGAGAACGTCAGTAAACGAACTTAAACTGGCTTCTGCATAAAAAATAAGCTGCTGCTTGACTCTCACATGGTGTCAGCCTCTAAACTGGTTTTACCATAGAAGAGGAGGAAATCATTATGAATTTTCAAGTAGAAGCAATCGGGAAGATTAGCAATCGACCTGATGAAATGGCCCTACACATTGATCAAAAATATCTTTCAGGTTTACAAGGTTTGGCTGGTTTTAGTCATCTCGCAGTTATTTGGTGGTTCAGTGATTTTGATACTGAAGCAGCTCGGGCAACATTGGAAGTACCTCAACCTTATCGGAATGCTCCAGACGTGATGGGAATTTTCGCCACTCGCTCACCAGTGCGACCTAATCCTCTAGCTTTAACGATGGTGGAGGTTTTAGACATTGATTACGAGAAGGGGATGATTTACATTCCTTATATTGATGCCAACGATGATTCTCCACTATTGGATATCAAGCCTTACACACCAAGTGCTGATCGGATTGAAGAGCCTAAAGTCCCAGCTTGGTGTCAACATTGGCCGCAGAGTTATGAGACTTCCGGTGATTTTGATTGGGAAGCTGAATTTTTATTTTAAATTTATGCAAAAGAAAAGCCGAGGGATTTTGCGCCTCGGCTTTTTTTAAACTCAATTATTTCACTTCATCAGAAGATTTAACGATATGGGTGACAATGCCATAGTCTTTGGCTTCTTCAACAGAAAGCCAGAAGTTACGGTCAGTATCTTGCGAAATTTTTTCATAGGTTTGACCAGTCGCTTCAGCAATTAAGCGATTGATACGTTCCCGCATTTTTAAAATTTCACGGGCTTCGATTTCAATTTCAGTTTGTTGGCCTTGCACACCGCCAGCTGGTTGGTGAATCATATAGCGGGTGTTTGGTAGGCTATAGCGATTTTCTTTTTGGGCTGCTAGGTAGATGGTAATCCCGGCACTGGCAACCCAGCCGGTACCAACAACTTTGACTTCAGGCTTCACAAATTGAATCATATCATGAATTGTGTCGCCAGCTTCTACGTGGCCTCCTTGACTGTTGATGTAAACAGTAATTGGATCGTCACTTAAAGCGCTCAGCATCAATAGTTGTGAAGTAACTTCCTTTGCTAAATCCTGATTAATTTCACCGTAAATTAAAACAATCCGTTGTTCTAACATTTTTTGGCGGTATAAATCAGAAATATTGGGTTTGTTTTCGTTCTTTTCTTCTTCTTCATCGTTGTAGAAAAACATTGTAACGCCTCCTAAAAATCTTTATGGCTCTATTATAACAAAAGCAACAGAAATAGCGAAAAAAACGATTGAAGCAATATTTTTTCTTTTTTAAGAGAAATTCTTGATTAAATGAAACGTTAGCGGGATAATCTATCTAGTAGAAACATATTTTAGGGAAGTGTCTATTTTTGATTCCTTTTAGTTAGAGATTTCAGCTGACTTGGAGTATACTTCTACTGGTGCAATTATTTATTTTTAGATTTGCAAAAAATAAGGAGGATAAAAAATGGATATTGTAACATTAGCTCGTTTTCAATTTGCGATGACCACGGTTTTTCACTTTTTCTTCGTGCCATTCTCAATTGGTCTTGCGGTCGTCGTAGCTGTGATGGAAACGTTGTACGTTCGCACTAAAAACGAACAATACAAAAAAATGGCCCGCTTTTGGGGAAAAATATTATTGCTTAGTTTTGCGGTAGGGGTTGTCACCGGGATTATTCAAGAATTTCAATTTGGGATGAACTGGTCAGATTACTCACGATTTGTGGGAGATATCTTCGGAGCGCCGCTGGCAGTGGAAGCTCTCTTAGCTTTCTTCTTAGAATCAACATTCTTAGGCTTATGGATGTTTACTTGGGACCGGGTGAAACCGGCAGTCCATAATTTATTTATGTGGCTCGTCACAATCGGCTCGTTACTATCAGCTTTTTGGATTATTGTAGCCAACAGTTTTATGCAACATCCAACTGGCTATACTTTGAATAATGGCCGGGCGGAAATGACAGACTTTGGCGCATTATTAACAAATGCGCAAGCTTGGTATGAGTTTTCCCACGTTATCGCGGCCGCAATAACAATGGGAGGCATCATTGTTGCGGGCTTGTCAGCCTTTCAATTATTGAAGAAAAAAACTGAGATTAAAGACTTTTTCAAAAAATCTTTACGAGTTGGATTAGTTATTAGCTTAGTTGGCTCCGTGTTAGTTTTAGGCGCCGGCGATGCACAAATGAAAGCTTTGATTGAAGATCAGCCGATGAAATTTGCGGCGATGGAAGGTTCTTATGAAGATAGTGGTGATCCGGCAGCTTGGAGTTTAATCGCTTGGGCTGATACGACGAATCGTGAAACAGTCTTCAGTATTAAGATTCCTTATATGCTAAGTATTTTATCTTATAATTCTTTATCTGGTTCTGTAGATGGGATGGACACTGTTTATCAAGATTTAGTTGAAGAATATGGTGATGGTGATTATTATCCACCAGTCAATACGTTGTTCTGGAGTTTTAGAATTATGGCCGGCTTCGGCGTATTAATGTTCTTAGTTTCTGCTTTAGGATTATTTTGGACAAGACGGAAAAAACCGTGGATGTTTGAAAATCGTTTCCTACTATGGGTAATGGGGCTCACCACTTTTACGCCATTTATGGCTAACACAGCTGGTTGGTTAATTACTGAATTAGGTCGTTATCCATGGACCGTTTATGGACTCTTTAAAATTGAAGACAGTGTTTCGCCGAATGTTTCGGTGACGTCACTGTTAATTTCCAATATTGTTTATTTCTTGCTGTTTGCGACATTAGGTGGCGTCATGATTTATCTGATTCGCCGCACCTTGAAAAAAGGTCCATTTTACGATGATGAAATGGCGTTGAAAGAAAATAAACCAGCAACAGATCCTTTTGACAAGGAGGCGTTTGAATAATGAGTGGCTTACAATTACTTTGGTTTGTCTTAATCGGTGTTTTATTCTCCGGCTTTTTCTTCTTAGAAGGCTTTGACTTTGGTGTTGGTATGTCAGTTCAAACACTGGCTCACAACGAAGAAGAAAAAGATCAAATTGTTTCGACGATTGGACCAGTCTGGGATGGCAATGAAGTTTGGCTTTTAACAGCCGGCGGAGCGATGTTTGCCTCTTTTCCATATTGGTATGCGACGTTGTTTAGCGGTTTTTATTTAGTCTTGTTTATCGTTTTAGTTGGCTTGATTATCCGGGGGGTTTCCTTTGAGTTTCGCCACTCTGTGAAGGCGAAGCATAAAAACATTTGGAACTGGACGATGACCATCGGCAGTTTCTTAGTGCCATTTTTCTTCGGTGTAATTTTTATTGATATGATTCAAGGTATGCCGATTGACGCTAACGGCAATATGTCAGCTTCTTTCTTTGATTACATCAATCTCTTTTCTGTCGTTGGGGGCGTTGCTTTAACTTTATTGTGCTATTTGCACGGGTTAAACTACATCACCTTGAAAACGGAAGGACCAATCAGAGAACGGGCCCGCAATTATGCGAAGGCTTTGTATTGGGTGTTATACGCCGGCTTAGTTGCTTTTGCAATTCTCTTGTATTTGCAAACGGATTTCTTTGAGAATCATTTTGCTTTAACCTTATTATTGGTGGTTTTAATCGTGGCTCTCACAGTCATAGCCAATGTGTCAGTTATGAAACGCAAAGAGATGGTGGCTTTTCTAGCAAGCGGTTTGACGTTAGTTGCGCTAGTGGCCTTGATCTTTACCGGCATGTTCCCAAGAGTGATGATCAGCTCAATCACATCAGCTAATGATTTATTGATTGCCAATTCATCTAGCTCACCGTATACACTTAGAATTATGAGCTTTGTTTCATTGACCATTTTGCCATTTGTTTTGGCGTATACTGGTTGGACCTATTATGTCTTTAGAAAACGGATTAAACACAACGAATCAGTGGGGTATTAATACATGATTGATAAAGCAATCATGAGATTTCCAGGAATTAAACAAATGATGGGATTGCTTGCAGGACTTTCAGTTCTGCAAGCAATCTTTATAATCGGCCAAGCCTATGCTCTCTCTAACGGTATTACCAATCTGTGGAATGGAGAGAAGCTCAGCGGCCAAGTATCCTGGATTCTCTTATTTTTTATTTTTTTTATGGGACGTCATCTGGTGATTTTATTTCGAGACCAGCGTTTAGACAATTATGCCTATGACCAATCCAGCCAATTGCGAAAAAAATTGCTGGAAAAAATTTTTCGAGTGGGTCCCGGCATTGTTCAAACCCAAGGAACTGGTAATACTGCAACGATGGCCCTTGAAGGAATCGAGCAGGTGGAGGAATACATCCATCTAATTTTGTCGAAAATGACCAATATGATGATTATTCCGTGGATTTTACTGGCGGCGATTTTTTGGCTTGATTGGGAATCGGGAGTCGTGCTAATTGTCGTCTTTCCCTTAATCATTATTTTTATGATTATTTTAGGCTACGCTGCCCAAGCCAAGGCGGATAATCAGTACAAGGCCTTTCAACTATTATCCAATCATTTTATTGATTCATTGCGGGGGATTGATACGCTAAAATTGTTCGGCTTAAGCAAGCAGTACGGCAACAGTATTTTTTCCACCAGCGAACGGTTTCGCAAAGCGACGATGAGTACGCTGCGAGTAGCGATTTTATCTACCTTTGCCTTGGATTTTTTCACCACATTATCTGTAGCAATTGTGGCGGTTCTTTTAGGTCTGCGTTTAATTGAAGGAAACATTTTGCTGTTTCCGGCATTAACAACGTTGATTTTAGCGCCGGAATACTTTTTGCCGATTCGGGATTTTGCCGGTGATTATCATGCGACGTTAGATGGAAAAAATGCGATGACGGCAGTGCGGGAAATTTTGGAAGAACCAGAAGCCGCTACTGAAGCGACTCCTTTACCAGAGTGGCAGGCTGATTCAGATTTAGTTTTAAACAATTTGAGCTTCAGTTATCAAGACTTTCAAGCCTTGTCAGCTGTTTCCCTATCAGTAAAGGGCAATCAAAAAATTGGCATTATCGGTATGAGTGGCTCAGGCAAGTCGACGCTGATTAATTTATTAAGCGGCTTTACTACGCCAGCCTCCGGTGAAATTTTTTACGACAAGCAGAATTTAACGAGCTTTAAAGAACAATTTTGGCAAAAACAATTGGCCTATATTCCGCAAAATCCTTATATTTTCCAATTGAGCTTAAGAGAAAATATTGCTTTTTATTTTCCTACAGCAACCGAGGAACAAATCTTTGAAGCGATTCGGATTGTCGGATTGGATGAGCTGGTGAACGAATTACCTGAAGGCATCGACACACAAATCGGTGAAGGGGCCCGCACTCTTAGCGGCGGGCAAGCTCAGCGGATTGCTTTGGCAAGGGCCTTTTTAGATCAAGAACGCCATGTCCTTTTATTTGATGAACCGACTGCCCATTTGGACATTGAAACGGAAGTTGAGTTAAAGGAAAAAATGCTGCCGTTGATGGAGAATAAATTGGTTTTCTTTGCCACCCATCGCCTGCATTGGATGCAGGAAATGGATTATATTTTAGTTTTGGATGAAGGCAAGGTAGTAGAAGCTGGCACTTTAAATGAACTGCTGGCTCATGAAGGTGCCTATCTACGCTTAAGTCAACGATTGAAGGAGGGTGCCTGATGGAAAAAAATGGCTTAACGAAAGCTTTAAAAACCGATACTTGGGTCAAGCCCTTCTTAAAACAATATAAGGTTGCGTTAGCCGGAGCGGTCTTTTTAGGCTTTTTAACCTTCTTTTGTGCCGGTGCTTTGATGTTTAACTCTGGCTATTTAATTAGTCGAGCAGCTTCACTGCCGGAAAATATTTTAATGATTTATATTCCGATTGTTTTAACGCGGGCCTTTGGGATTGGTCGGCCGGTCTTTCGTTATATCGAACGGCTAGTCAGTCACAACTGGGTTTTGAAAATGACCTCTAATCTACGAGTCAAGCTGTACAATGTGTTAGAAAAGGATGCTATTTTTTTCCGACGCAAATATCGGACTGGTGATATTCTTGGTCTGTTAGCCGAAGATATCAATCATATTCAAAACCTTTATCTGCGGACCATTTTTCCAACAATCATTGCTTGGGTTCTGTATGCTTTCATTGTGATTGGCTTAGGACTCTTTAGCTGGTGGTTTGGCTTAGCGATGCTCTTGATGATGGGGATTATGATTTTTGTTGTACCACTTTACTCCGCCTTGATGAATGGCGCCCGTCAAGAAAAACGTAAAGGGATGAAAAATCTTTTGTATCGGGATTTAACTGATAATATTCTTGGTGTTTCCGATTGGATTTTTGCCCAAAGAAGTCAAGAATATTTGAATCATTATGAAGCTAGCGAAGCTGCTTTGCGGGAAGTCGATGCACGAATCAATCGCTTTGACCGTAAACGGGATTTGTTACTGCAATTTGTCTTTGCTTTAATCGTGATTGCGTTGTTCGTTTGGACCAGCTTCCGCTTTCCTGGAAACCACGGCGGGGCTGCCAATTGGATAGCCGCCTTTGTGCTGAGCGGCTTTCCATTAGTTGACGCTTTTGCTCCTCTACCTTCAGCGGCGCAGGAAACAAATATCTATAAAGATTCGATTGAGCACTTAAATCAATTAGAGGTGCAAGAGGAGCCTGCCACTTTCGATTTAACAAAGGTTCAAGGCTCACTGGATATGGTTGTAGACGATGTAACATTCCAATATCCTCAGACTCAGAAAAAAGTTTTACAGCAGTTGGATTTAACGATTCCGCAAGGGGAAAAAATTGCCATCTTAGGCCGTAGCGGTTCGGGAAAAAGTACCTTGGCAACTTTATTGCGAGGAGACTTGATGCCAACTTATGGTACAATTTCATTAGCAGGTGTGGCGACGGATACTTTTGGTGACGCAATCTCAAATTATATCAGCGTCATTAATCAAGAACCGTATTTATTTAATACCACGATTTTAAATAATTTGCGGATTGGTCGTGAGTCGGCCACCGAAGAAGAAGTTTGGCAAGTTCTAGAACGGGTCGGACTGAAAAAAATGGTGGAACGATTGCCGGAACAATTGGCAACAATGGTCGATGAAGCCGGTCTGCGTTTTTCCGGCGGTGAACGACACCGGATGGCCTTGGCTCGTGTGCTCCTGCAAGATGTGCCAATCATTATTTTAGACGAACCAACTGTCGGGCTTGATCCAATTACCGAACAAAGTTTATTGGAAACTTTCTTTCAAAACTTAGAGGGGAAAACAATTATTTGGATTACCCATCATCTGCAGGGAGTTTCCATGATGGATCGGGTCATTTTTATTGAAGACGGTAAGTTAGCCCTCAGTGGTATACCAGCTGAACTAGCAGCCAGCAACTCTCGCTATCAACAATTACTGGCGATTGATAAAGGATTATAAATTAGACATTACAGTAAACAGCCAAGCGGATATATTGCTTGGCTGTTTTTGTACTCTGAAGCGACAATAACATGGGGATAAATATAAGAAAGAGAGTTTATCGAAAAAATTTGGTCAGAGAAGTTTTTTAAAGTAGTCGGTTTTATGAATTACTAAATATCTTGATAGAAACTCTGTCGAATTCAAAAATGAATTAACTATTACCAATCAGCAGAGAGATTGTGGCGAATTACTGAAAACTTTCCCCTTAAGCTTTTCTTACTAGCAATTTAAGCTCTGCTTAATTTTCTTGACCTAAGCTGAGGAGAATAAAGGAGGCTGATTCTATGAAAATCACCGAGAAACTAAAAAATAGATGGATTGTTGTTAAAAACCGCTTTTTTAAAATTGGTCGCGATGTTGTCTATGAATTAGCTATTTTGGCCAGCGCCCATTACCTATACGCACATTTTTTCTAAATAAAAAAGAATCAGTTAGTCGCAATTTTAGCAATCAAATAATGTATCAAAGAGGTTGGTGATATAGTCAACAGTTGACTGGCTCACTTTTGTCCCTTCGAGAAAGACAAAAACTTTGAAATCGTTATTTGCTGCCTTATTAAGTTGCGGCTTTTTTGTGTTTGCCATCGCATTTATTATTAAAAAATGTTAAAATTTTGATTAAAAAGATAATTGGATGTAAAGTTGAAAAAAAATATCTGCCATTGCGTAGATGCGGACCTATCACTAGAGTAAAAAGATTTTCCTTGCCTGACTACTTTGATAATTGTCAGAAGAAAATTGCATCTGCTTTATTTTTTTGACAACTGTCTGATAGTTGTTCTAGAAATTTTTGTCGTGTTTTAGTTTAAGTAAAAGGGGGGACTGACTTGAGTTATGCAGCCTATGTTGTTTCAAACTGGGGATATCTTTTAGGACAATTAGTGATGATTGCTACTTTTGTGAAGCAATTAAATGGTGTGCCAAGTCAGCGCTCCTTTAAGCCGTTGCTATACTTAGGCTATGCCTTAGCTAGTTCCATATTGGGATGTTCCTTAGTTTTTTCTGAAATTGAAGAAAAGGGCTACTACGACCTCAGCGTGTTTGTGATGGTGATGGCGGTATTAATGCAAATAGTTCAAGCTTATTTCATTCACTATTTGTACCCCCTTATTACCAGAAGGGTTATTTTTTCTGCTGGTGTTTTCTTATTGGCTGCCGCTGAATTTGTCGAAAGCCTGCAAAACATCATTGTACCCAATTTTTTTAATGCAACAGCTTTTCCTTATCTTGTGAAACTCCTTTTGACAGTCGGGCCGTCTTTAGGGATAATAGCCATCTTAATCCTATTAAAACGCAGCAATTTTTATACGGTGCTAAGACAAAGCCTCCCCTCCTTTCGTTTTATTTTCATTTTTATGGTCGCTTATTTTGTCTTAGAAACAGCTATTTCGTTTTTCACGAACTTTCTAATTGAAAAAGTAGAATTTTGGCGTCCCCTTTATGCCTTAAACAATCTTTTTTTGATTCTCGTGATTTTTACGATTTTTTGGCAGTATTTTCGAGAAAAGAAATTTGCGAATGCAGAGTTATTACGCCTGCAACAGCAAAATTATTTGCATCGCTTAGAAAAAGTTCAATTGGAGCTGCGCAAAGTCCACCATGATTATAAAAATGTCGCTACGGGCCTCTATGCGCAAGTGGAGGCGGGAGACTTAGCGGGGGCTAAAAAATATCTAAACGAAAAATTTTTGCAACTGGACGAAAATTTGCAATTGGACATTCAGCAAATGAACCAATTGGCACAGGTTGAAGTCGCTGAATTGAAGACTTTGCTATTGAGCAAGCTACTACTGGCGGAGCAAAAAGGCGTTGTTATGACCTTGGAAGTGCTGCTGCCGGTTACCAATGTGGCAATGGAGATTAGTGATTTATTACGTTGTTTAGGAATCGTATTGGACAATGCGATTGAGGCGGCGGAAGCAGCAGAAGATAAAACAGTGCAGATGCTGCTTTTACAGGAATCAGCAGTCTTGACGATGAGTATTAAGAATGCCACTTGCCAGCAGGTGGATTTGCAAAAAATCTTTCAAGCTGGTTATTCAACAAAGGGCAGCAATCGTGGTTTAGGTCTGAGCATTCTCAAAGAAATTAGTTACCGTCATCATAATTTCTTGGTGGAAACTCGCCTTGAGGCTGGTTATTTGCATCAGATTTTGCTATTACATGGTACGAAAGCTAGCTAGGTTTTGTAATAAATTTATTAGCATTTTTTGAGCGATAATTGTATTCAAAATAGCACGGATGGTAATAAGGTTGTTATCCAATGTTTTGCTATTTTACCTGAAAATAATTTTGTATCTGCTTTTGCTGAGGGCACAGTCTGATTCTTTGTTGCTTTGAAGGTTATTGCTAGTTAGAAAAAGGAAAAGGATTATAGGAGTGTTGGGATGGTACCAATTTATATTTGTGAGGATGAGCGGCCAGCCCGTGAATTTCTTCAAAAGATGATTGAAAATTTTTTATTGATTTATGATTATGATATGGAGATTGTCTTGGCAACAGCTGACCCTTGTGCAGTGATTAAACATCGGGAAAATCAGCAGCAGCCGGCAATTTATTTCTTTGATGTTGATTTACAGCATCCGGATTATAACGGCTTTACGTTGGCCAAAGAAATCCGCAAGCTGGATGCTAGAGGCTTTTTAGTCTTTGTCACCACCCATGAAGAGCTGATTTTTGAAACTTTTAAATATCGGCTAGAAGCGATGAGCTATTTAGAAAAAGATCAGCCAGAATTATTAAAACAGCAGGTGCAGCAATGTTTGAGTGACATCAATCAACTGATTTCTAGTGATACTAGCAGTGAACAGACCTATTATACGATTAAAGGGGATACGAGTTATCAAATCCCGCTAGCTGAAATAATTTTTTTTGAAACAGCTGCTCCCCATCGGCTAGTCCTTCATTCGAAAAATCGCCGGATTGAATTTCGTGGAGAGTTGAAAAAGGTTCAAGAGGAAGTCGGCGCTGATTTTATTAAAGTTCATCGCTCTTATTTGGTTAAGGCCAGCAGTATCGCAGAAATTAATTTTGGCGACAATCAATTGGTTATGCAAAATAACGCCACCTGCTTATTATCCCGACAAGGCAAGCGGGCCTTAAAGGAATACTTGGCACTCCACAAAAATGAGGGGCTGTTATGGGATTAATCAGTGTTGTGCTCATCACAACCATTATGAATTTTAGCTGGCAGGTGGGTATTTATATAGGTATTCGTAATTTGACCCGGACGGCCAGCCCTAGAAAATATAAGTGGCTGATTTACGCCGGACTATCTCTTTACGGCGGTCTGACAGCCATGATAGCTTACCTGCCTGTTCTAGAAATTCAAACTTGGTTGGGCTTTACTGCCATTATTATGGCAGTGGATATGACGACAACAATCGTTGGTATTTTTGTTCACCAGTACATTTTTCCGCAGGTCAAAAAGCGAATCATCTTTTTTATTTTTGTCTGTGTGTCGTTATTTGCCAGTTTTTTCCAAGTTTTTTCAGCGGCCATTCTGCGGCTTTTACTCCAATCTTTTTTAAACACCACTTTGGGATATTATGCTTATGTTTTAGGAGATGGGCTATTGTCTGCTGCGGCCATCATTTTCTTTTTTCAATGGTTTTCTAGAAGGAAGTCCTTTCATGTTTTCCAAAAGGTTTTAGCCTTTCCCAACTTTACATTTATCATCAGTCTTATAGTTTATTTTATTTTGCAAGTTATCATCCACTCAGTTTTGCAGACTGCGCAAAATCAATCCATGATGACACTGATTTTTTGGGGCGCTTCTTATTTGTTAGTACTAGCGTTAAGTTTTTTTCTTTTTTGGCAGTACTTTAGAGAGCAGCGCTTAAAAAATTCAGAGCTCTTAGTACAGCAGCAGCAAATCTATGTTAACCGTTTGGAGAACATTCAACAGGAGCTGCGTAAAATTCAACATGATTATAAAAATGTTGCGGTTGGGGCTTACGCCCACATGGAGGCGGGGGATTTACAAGCAGCGCAGAAATACATCAGCCAAAAACTGATGAAAATGGATCAAGGTCTGCAGCTGAGTATTCAACAGGCCAATCAGCTGACCAATATAAAAAATATTGAAGTCAAGACTCTCTTGATGACTAAAATCGTCGCCGGTGAAAAAAGTGGCGTACAGCTGATAATTGAAGCATTTGAACCGATTGCTTCGATTGCCATGGAGAGCAGTGATTTGCTGCGAAGTCTAGGAATTTTATTGGACAATGCACTTGAAGCTGCCGCAAAAGCTGAGAAAAAACAAGTGCAGGTTGTTTTTATCAAAGAGGAAGAGCTGATTATCTTAGTAAAAAATCCCATTGAAAATTCATCCTTGGATTTGCAAAAAATCTGGCAGAGTGGCTATTCAACCAAAGGGGAAAATCGCGGCTTAGGATTAGCCAATCTCAAGGAAATTTTGTCTCGTTACCCTCATATCGTCAGTGAGACTCGCCTTAAAGACGGACAATTCATTCAAATTTTGACGATTGGCAAAACTAAATTTAACTATTAAAGACCGAAAATGACAAAATTCGGTCTTTTTTTGACAGTTACTGCCATTTAAAGGGTGACAGCTCTAAACTATTATCAAAGGAGCTGAAAAAGATGACGCAATTATTAAAGTTAAAACATATTTCCAAAAGCTTTGGCAACAAAGAAGCCTTAAAGGATATTAATATGACCATTTCAGAAGGCGAAATTTTAGGATTTTTAGGACCATCTGGAGCCGGGAAAACGACCACTATCAAAATTTTAACAGGACAAATGACGCAAACGAGTGGAGAAGCGGTTATCCTAGGTCAAGACACCCGTAAAATCAACGAAAAAATTTATGAACAAATCGGCATTGTTACAGATGCCTCTGGTTTTTATGAAGAATTCAGCGTGTTGGATAACTTGATGCTGTTTGCCAATTTACTTAAGGTTAAAAAAGAACGGGTCAACGACTTAATTGATCGCGTTGGATTGACCGAACAAAAAAAGCAATTGGCGGGAAAATTATCCAAAGGCCAAGGGCAGCGGTTGATTTTAGCTCGGGCCGTTTTGCATCAGCCGAGACTTTTATTTTTAGATGAACCAACTTCTGGGCTAGATCCCACCACAGCACTTGAGATTCATCGTTTACTGCTGGAATTAAAAGAAGCGGGGATGGGGATTTTTCTGACCACTCATAATATGGAGGAAGCCACCAAGCTATGCAATCATGTGGCTTTATTAAATGAAGGGCACATTGTTGAGTTTGGCACTCCTCAGGAAGTTTGTCTGCGCTATAACACTAACAAGCAATACCGGGTGATGCTTAATTCCAACGAAGAGTACGTACTGGAACAGACACCGGAAAATATCCGCCAGATTTCCGAATGGATTTCAGAAGATTTATTAGAAACCATTCATTCCTGTGAACCGACACTGGAATCAGTCTTTTTAGAAGTTACTGGAAGGGAGTTAAGCTAATGAATATGTCACTACAAAAAACCGGCACCTTAACTATTTTCAAATTTAAAGAATTGCTGAAAAATAAAACCTTTTTGCTGAGCGCTATCTTAGTGCCGGCAATGGTAGTTGGCTTTCGTCTGTTGTATGAAAATATGCTGGCTGGAGAAACACCGCCAACCTCTATTTTTAGCATGGTCTTAAATTTAGGGGTCACCTTTAATATTGTGATGATTTCTCTGTTGATGCCGGCTAACATGCTGGCTAAGGAAAAAGAAAAAAATACACTGCGGGTCTTGATGACCTCTTCTGTCAGTAGTTTGGAATATTTTATTGCAGCGGTTGTTCCGACCTTCTGTGTGTCTCTAGTGATTAATGTCTGTGTGTTGTTTTTAAGCGGCTTGGATTTAAACTTGATTAATATTCCGCTGTTTATGGTGGTTACAGCTATCGCCAGTCTTATCAGCTGTGTGATTGGTATGGTCATTGGTTTATTTGCCAAAAACCAAATGTCTTCTGGAAATATTGCAACGATGATTATGCTAGTTTTGATGATGATTCCGATGTTTTCGACGATGGTGGATGGATTGAAAACATTTAGTGATTTTCTTTATACAGGCGTGGTCACCAATTTAATTACCTCGATTTCAGAAGGTAATCGAGGAGCTCTTGCCACGCAAGATTGGCTAGTTCTATTCGGCAGCTTTGTTGTCGCTATCGCTATTTTTATGGTGAGCTATCGTAAATTTGGTTTTACTAAAGATTAGTTCAAACGACTAGCTTGTTTTGACTGGGAAAAATGTTTGGGAAATATCTCAAACAGAGGAGTAAACAAAAACAAAATTCAGCTATCAGAAATAACTTCTGTTGCAGTTGGTTAGTTTGGCTATCCAGTAGCTGATGTAGTTAAATAAAGCAAAAAAACAGTGAAGGGCGCTATTGCCCCTTCACTGTTTTTTAATGACTGCGTTTCAACAATAACTTCGTTAGTTTCAATAATTGTTTTTTTGATTTCCCTGCTGGCAGTTTTTCAATATCTGCCAGTGCTTGGGCTGAAAAATCGTTGGCATATTTTTTGGCCGCCAAGACACCATCATTAGCTACTACCAATTGCGCAATTTTTTTGGCTTCAGTTTCGCTGATTAAATGCCCTTTTTCAAAGTAATCGCTGAAGTCTGCGGGATTTTTTTCTTTAGCCAAAAGCAGTGGCAGCGTGTAAACACCTTGAGCCAAATCCTCTAAAATTGGTTTATGCAGCTCAGCAGATGTCGCCGTATAATCTAAAATATCATCGTAAATTTGAAAGGCTAAACCGATATTGCGGCCGATATTTTCTGCTAGCTGCTGAACTTCTTCGGTCAAGCCAGCAAAATAAGCTCCCTCCAAACAACTTAAGGCAAATAATTCCGCTGTTTTGCCGTCAATCGTTTGAAAATAATCCGCCAGCGTTTCTTCGGCATTGAAGCGGCTGTTCATCTGGTCCAATTCGCCCAAAAGCAGATTTTTCATTGAACGGGCATTGCGCAATAATAAACTTTGCTTGTCGATGGCTTCTGTCACCAATTCAAAGAAGACTGTAAATAAGTAATCGCCGGCATAGACAGCAATATCTTTACCAAATTCCGCTTGCAGGGTAATTGTGCTTCGTCGCAAGGGAGAATCATCAATGATATCGTCATGAATTAAGCTTGCCATATGCAATAGCTCTAAAGATGCCGCCACTTTAACTAAATTTTGTGCATCCGCAGGCGCGTTTTCACCCATTTCTGCAAAGATATAAAAGAAAGCCGGGCGCAGAAGTTTGCCACCGGAGCGATTCATTTTTAAAAAGGCCGCCGAGATTTCCCGGTTGCGGACCGTCAGTCGCTGTTCAATTAATTGACAAACCTCAGTTAGACGGGTATTAATATTAGGGTATTGATCCCAATAAGAAAACATGTGTAAATCCTTTCTCAACTCCAGCTATGACGCCGTAATGCAATTGTTTTTAAGCAAACAAAGAAAAAGCTAGTCCACCTTTGACAGTCGGCTAGTACGGCTTTATTGTACATGGAAGTTATCGGAAATACAATTAATCTGCCAAGATTCTTTTGGTTGAAAATAAAGAAGGAAGCTTTTACTTGCAGAGAACGGGGAGAAACAAAAAAGGAGCAGGAAATGAAATTATCAGTATTTTTAGAATTAGTGGAAATAAAAGCAAAAACGGCGAGTATTTTGCCGTTTTTTATCGGCCTTTGTTACAGCTGGTACAATTATCACGAGGTGCGGGTGGGCTATGTGGTGTTGTACTTCATCGCAATGGTGATTTTTAATATGGCGGTCGATATTTTAGATAATTACAATGATTACCACCACGCCACCGAAGTCCATGATTATCGGGAAAAAACCAATATTATCGGTCGGGAAAATCTATCCTTGAAATTAGTTTTTAACATAATGGTGACGATGATTGTAATTTCGGCTGTCATGGGGATTGTCCTGGCTTATTATGTCGGCTGGCCGCTGTTTTTTATGGGGCTTTATTGTTACCTAGTGGGGATTTTTTACTCTTCCGGACCAAAGCCATTGTCGAGTTTACCTCTTGGAGAATTTTTTTCCGGCTTTACAATGGGTATGATGATTTCTCTCATCTGTGTTTATCTGAATACCTCTGACATGTTTCAATGGAATTTTGCGACGCTAGGCTCGATTGCTTTAATTGCTTTACCTAACACAATGTGGATTGCTAACTTGATGTTAGCCAATAATATTTGCGACTTAGAAGAGGACGAAAAAAATAATCGCTTCACAATCGTTCATTATCTTGGAAAAAAACGCGCTTTAGCGTTATTCTTATTAATGAACTTAATTGCAGGGGTGGCCTTAATTTTAGCTGTCGTCTTCGGTATCTCTCCGTGGACCATGCTATTAAGCTTTTTAGCCTTGCCAGTGATTGTAAAACAAATTCGCAGCTTTTTAAAAGTTCAGATTAAAAGTCAAACTTTTATCAATGCTGTGCGGATTTTGGCGATTGGCGCACTGGTTCAAGTGGTCACCTTTGCAATGGGCATGTTTTAAGTTAGCAAAATGATAGACAAGGTTGCCTGTCACTAAATTGGAGGAGGAAAATAAGATGGAAGTAGTCATTTTAGGAGCTGGTTATGCTGGTTTGCGGGCGTTAAAAGCACTGCAAAAGGCCGATGATTTACACATCACATTGATTGACAAAAACGATTATCATTACGAAGCCACAGATTTGCACGAGGTTGCTGCAGGTACCCAGACCAAAGAATCCATCAGCTATTTGATTGAAGATGTGGTAGAAAGTCACAAGACGACCTTTATCAAAGGCGAAGTCACTAAAATTGATGCTGAAAAGCAAACGGTTCTATTAGCAGACGGTAAAGAAATTAATTACAATTATTTAATCGTGGCACTAGGCTTTGAGTCAGAATCATTTGGCATTGCTGGTGTAGAAGAATTTGCACTGCCAATGGTCAATGTTGAAACGGCAGCTGCTGTTCATCAGCATATTCTAGCAATGATGCAAAAATATCAAGAAACCAAAGACGAGAACTATTTGAAAATTGTTGTCTGCGGTGCTGGCTTTACCGGAATTGAGCTTTTGGGTGCCTTAGTAGAAGGCCGCAAAGAATACGCGCAAATTGCTGGCGTCAAACCAGAAGACATCCAAATTTATTGTGTCGAAGCGGTTGACCATCTTTTACCAATGTTTTCTGAAAAATTGGCTGCTTATGGAATTGATCATTTGAAATCTTGGGGTGTTCAATTGTTAACTGGCAAACCAATTAAAGAAATTAAAGCTGACACGGTCGTCTATCAAGATGATGCAGAAACCAAAGCTTTAAAAGAATTGACCGCCAAAACGATTATTTGGACAACTGGTGTCAGCGGCAGTCATGTCATTGGCGCATCAGGCTTTGAACAACGGCGAGGTCGGGTGACTGTCACCGATCATTTGACAGCACCAGATCATGAAAATATTTATGTAATTGGGGATGTCTCTGCTGTGATGGATGCCACCAGCAAACGGCCTTATCCAACGACAGCCCAAATTTCTTTGAAGATGGGCCATTATGCAGCCAAACATCTACTGGCAACTTTAAAGGGCCAAACGATTGCGCCTTTTACCTTTAAATCTTTAGGGTCAGTGGCATCAATCGGCAACAGCCATGCCTTTGGTGTAGTAGGTGCTGCTGAAGTCAAAGGCTACCCAGCTTCCTTTATTAAAAAAGCAATTTTGGATCGTTCCTTGTTAGAAACCGGCGGCATTAAAGAAATGCTCGCTAAAGGACGCTTCGATTTATATCATTAAAATATGACTAACAACGGCAAGAGCATAACCAATTTCTTTGCGAAAACTTTTTAAAGAAAAAAGTTTTTTGAAAAAGAGAGTTGGTGACAGCTCTTGCCGTTTTTTTGTTTAAAAAAATTTAAAGAGAAGGTCCTAAAGAAGAGTTAAGCCAATTAATTGGCAAAAAAAATTTCCGATGCTATGATTAGCTTATTAAAAGTAAGCGATCGGAGGTTTTAAGCACATGGAATATTATTTCAATGAAGGGCAAAGCCAAGGGAAAAAATTATTGTTATTGCACGGGACTGGCGGCGATGAAACGTCGCTGGTGGATATTGCCCGTTTCCTTGATGGCAGCTGTACGATTTTATCTTTTCGTGGAGATGTCCAAGAAGATGGCATGAATCGGTTTTTTAAACGTAATGGGTTAAATCAGTTTGATATTCCTAGTTTAGAAAAAGAAACTGACAATTTATTAGCAGAAATTGAAAAGCACAGCGCAAAGGACAATGTTCCTTTGGAGGATTGGATTTTAGTTGGGTATTCAAATGGTGCCAATATTGCGGCACATTTACTATTGGAGCGAAAAACCAAATTGAATAAGGCCATTTTATTTCATCCGATGTCTCTAGGGGTTAAGACAAAGGATTTCGATTTAAGCGATAAAAAAGTTTGGCTCTCCAAAGGGAAAAATGATCCGATTGTTTCGGATTCAGCATTTTCCGAATTGGTCGATAATTTTGAAGGGCGTCAGGCTGAAATCAGCGCAAACACCTTTGACTACGGGCATCAGGTCAGTATGGATGAGATTAATAGCGCTAAAATTTGGCTGAGTTTGTTGTAAAAATAAGCTGGATTTTCTTCGTTTTTGGTTGTGGATGATACAATAAATTCATCAACAAAAGGAGGCGATCAATCATGGCAGATTTAAAAGGTCGAATGAATGACGCAAAAGATAAAGTTGCTGGTGAAGGCAAAGAAGCTTACGGCAAAGCAACGGATGACAAGTCTAAAGAAATGGAAGGCAAGGTCCAATCCAAAGGCGCCGACGCCAAAAGTAAAGCTCGTGATTTAGGCGATAAAGTCAAAGAAAAAGCTGATGAAATTGGCGATGATGTCAAAGAAGGCTACGAAGACTTAAAAGCAAAAATGTCTAAACACAATAAGTAATTTCGTGAATAAGTTGATTCCCCTCAACTTTTTTACCTCCTGTTAATTTTGGGTTTTCCCGAAGTTTACAGGAGGTTTTTTATTTGAAAAAAATTTTTTAGTCGGTTCAGCAGTCACATAGTTCATTTTCACTGGCTGCTGTTTCTTAAGCAATTTTCAAATTAGCAGGACAATCCCTATAGTAATTAGCACTTTTATGGTAAAATGGGAAAAGCAAATTAATAAATGAAGGAAGTCCAGCCTTTTTGTCGGGAGCTGAAAGTCTGGCGTCATATGGAGGAATTCACGGATGGAAGCAGGATATAAAATAGCCGTTGTGGGAGCGACTGGCGCAGTTGGTACCAAGATGTTGGAAATGTTGGCGGAAACAACGCTGCCGATTAAGGAAATTAAACTTTTAGCATCAAAACGTTCTGCAGGCAAACAATTGGCTTTTAAAGATCAAATGCTGACGGTTGAAGAATTAGTGCCGGAATCTTTTGAGGGCATCGACATTGCTTTGTTTAGCGCAGGTGGCGGGATTTCAAAAACCTTTGTGCCTGAAGCAGTTAAACGAGGGGCAATTGTTGTCGACAATACCAGCTATTTTCGGATGGACCCAAATGTTCCTTTAGTGGTTCCTGAGGTCAATCCAGAAGCTTTACGCACGCATCAAGGAATCATTGCCAATCCAAATTGCTCCACCATTCAAATGATGGTGGCCTTGGAACCAGTTCGTCAAAAATATGGTTTAGAGCGGATTGTTGTCTCCACTTATCAGGCGGTATCTGGTGCGGGAGCGCAGGCGATTGAAGAATTAAAAGTGCAGGCGCAGGAATTTTTAACAGGGGTTGCCACTAAAGATATTGATGCCAATATTTTACCAGCCGGCAGTGATAAAAAACATTATCCGATTGCCTTTAATGCGTTGCCGCAAATTGATGTCTTTGCTGAAGAAGGCTATACCTATGAAGAGTGGAAGATGATTAATGAAACAAAAAAAATCATGGAAGACGAGGCCATTAAAGTGGCGGCGACCTGTGTACGGATTCCGGTTGTTTCTGGTCACTCTGAGTCAGTTTACATCGAAGTCAAAGACGCTGCGACGGTTGCCGGGATTAAAGAAGTCATTGCGGCAGCTCCAGGAGCCGTTTTAGAGGATGATCCGAGTCAACAAATTTATCCGCAGGCTTTAAATGCTGTCGGTCAAAAAGAAACCTTTGTCGGTCGTATCAGAAAAGATTTGGATGTCGCAAATGGTTTTCATATGTGGGTGGTTTCAGACAATCTCTTAAAGGGAGCGGCCTGGAATTCCGTTCAGATTGCCGAAAAAATGCACGAAATGGGCTTAATTGCTGCGAAATAGTTTTTTATTGAGAGGTCGAGAAAAATGGAGTTAACAAGTGCAACGATTATTACTGCCATGGTTACCCCCTTTGATGAGGAAGGGAACGTGGACTTTACCCGCTTGCCGGAATTAATTGAACACTTATTAAGCACACATACAGAAGGTCTGGTGGTGGCTGGAACAACCGGTGAATCGCCGACTTTAACCCATGACGAAGAATTTCTTTTGTTTAAAGAGGTTATTCGCTTAGTCGATAATCGGGTGCCAATTATTGTCGGTGTCGGGACCAACGACACCCGGGACACGATTAATTTTGTTAAAGAGGTTGAAGCGCTCGGCGGGATTGCCGCGGGGTTAGCTGTGGTACCTTATTACAATAAACCGAATCAAGAAGGTTTGTACCAGCATTTCAAAGCAATAGCAGAAAGCAGCAGCCTACCGATTATTTTGTATAATGTACCTGGTCGCACAGTTGCCAGCTTAGCAGTTGCGACAACTTTACGCCTAGCTGAGTTAGACAATATTGTTGCTATTAAAGAATGTGCTGGCATCGAAGCCATCACCGAATTGATTGAAAATGCACCGGCTGACTTTTTAGTCTACACCGGTGAAGACGGCTTGGCTTTTCACACAAAAGTTTTAGGCGGACACGGGGTTATCTCAGTGGCCAGTCATATTTACGGCGACCAATATTATCAAATGTATCAAGATCTTGAAGCCGGCCGCCTAGCGCAAGCGGCGGCGATGCAAAGAAAATTATTGCCGAAGATTAATGCACTGTTTTCAGTGCCTTCGCCAGCGGCAATTAAAATGGCTTTAAATTATCTGCACATTCCAGCCGGTGGCCTGCGCTTGCCGATGGTGGAATGCTCAGAAACTGAAAAAGAACAAATTTTAAAAGTTCTCGACTTATAAAACGGGCTTCAGCGCTTCTATTAGAAGGGCTGACTTTCCTATGTATGGCGAGTTACTTCAGAGAGGTGAAAAAATGAGCAACATTAAAATCATCCCTCTTGGCGGTGTCCGGGAAAATGGAAAAAACCTGTATGTCGTTGAGGTGGAGGATGAAATTTTTGTCCTTGATTGCGGACTAAAATATCCAGAAAACGAATTATTAGGAATTGATGTCGTGATTCCTGACTTTACTTATTTAGAAGAAAATGCTGACCGAGTGGCGGGAGTCTTCCTGACCCACGGCCATGCTGATGCAATCGGAGCTTTACCCTATTTTGTTTCAAAAATGAATGTACCGGTCTTCGGGACAGCCTTGACCATTGAATTGGCTAAATTATCCGTCAATGCCAATGACGAGAGCAAACAGTTCAACGAATTTCATGTAATTGATGAGCATACGGAAATTGATTTTGCCCATGCAACCGTCAGCTTCTTTAGAACGACCCATACAATTCCTGAATCTGTTGGAATTAACTTGAAGACTAAAGAAGGCAATATTGTTTACACCGGCGACTTTAAGTTTGATCAAAGCGCTGTAGCTATGTACAAAACCGATTATGGTCGCTTAGCCGAAATTGGCAAAGAAGGTGTCTTAGCGCTTTTAAGTGATTCTTCTAACGCTGAGAGCACGGTTCAAACAGCCTCTGAGCGGGAAATTGCCGACGAAGTGTTAGATACGATTCGCTATTGGGAAGGCCGCATTATTGTTGCCAGCGTTGCCAGCAACCTGCAACGGGTTCAACAAATTTTAAATGCAGCCGCTAAAGCCAATCGTAAAGTTGTCTTAACTGGCCAAGATGTCGAAAGAATCATCCGCACGGCGATGAAATTAAATCGCCTGCATTTGCCGAGTGAAGATTTATTAGTTACCTTGAAGGAAATGAAAAAATATTCGCCAGAGGAAATTCTGATTTTAGAGAGCGGCCGCATGGGTGAGCCGATTAAATCGCTACAGCGGATGGCCAATGGTGCCCATCGTTCATTGCGGATTGAAAAAGGCGATTTAGTTTACATCACAACAACGCCAACGACAGCCATGGAAACAGTCGTGGCTAAAACAGAGGACATGATTTATCGGGCAGGCGGCGTTGTCAAACAGATTTCGGAAAATTTCCGGGTCTCCGGCCATGCCAATGCCAACGATTTACAGTTGATGTTAAACTTTATGAATCCAAAATATTTCATTCCCGTCCAAGGGGAATACCGTCAGCTAGCTGCCCATGCTGATTTAGCCCATGAAGTGGGAATGGCCTATAAAGATATTTACATCACCGGCCGTGGCGATATTTTGGAATACGCCAAAGGTAAAATGGCTTATGCCGGCAGTACGACAGCAGATAATGTGATGATTGACGGTTTAGGTGTCGGTGATATCGGCAACATTGTTTTGCGGGATCGAAAAATTTTATCAGAAGACGGGATTTTTGTGGCAGTTGTAACCATCAATCGCCGAGAACAAAAAATTGTTTCGGCGCCACAGATTACCTCCCGTGGTTTTGTCTATGTCAAAACCAGCCGTGATTTGATGAAAGAATGCAGTAAGATGATCAGTGACATTGTTGAAAAGCATTTGCAAAGTAAAGATTTTGAATGGAGCAAATTAAAACAAGACATTCGTGATCAGCTGGGGCGTTATCTCTTTGAACAAACGAAGCGTCGTCCAGTGATTTTACCAGTCATCATGGAGGCAACGCAGCGTAAGCGCAGTCGCAACTAGGAAACAGGCCTGTCGGATGTCGGCGGGCTTTTCTTTTGTAAAAATTATCAGAAAGAAGGAGTGGCATGAAAACCTATCAAGATGATGCCAAAGTTCAAAAACAACGCTGGTGGATTTTAGTCTGTGTGGCGATGTTCACCTTTATGTCGACCCTCGATTCCAGTATCGTCAACATTGCGTTACCGACTATTTCAAAGGATTTAGGTGTGTTGATGAATCAAGCCGCCTGGGTGGCATCCGTTTATTTAATGGTGGTCTGCGCCTGTCTGCTGCTTTTTGGGAAAATTGGTGACAGCTGGGGCAAAATTCGGATTTTTCGGATTGGGACAATTATTTTTGTATTAGGCTCATTACTCTGCGGTTTCAATCATTCGCTATTATTTTTATTATTCGGTCGGGTGATTCAAGCGATTGGGGCCAGTATGACAATGGCCACCAACTCCGGTATTATTACTGAGATTTTTCCGTTAAAAGAACGGGGCAGAGCGCTGGGGATGATTGGCGCCTTTGTCTCACTAGGTTCGATTACTGGTCCGGGATTAGGCGGGTTGATTTTATCTCATTTAAGTTGGCCATATATTTTTTGGATTAATATTCCCGTGGGTCTTGTTACGATTTTAATCGGTGAAAAATTTTTACCAAAGGATTTAACAAAGAGCAAAGAAAAAATTGATTTTGCCGGCTTTATTATCTTTGCCATCGGCATTATCAGTTTATTCGGCGGCATTTTTATCGGCCAAGAGCTAGGCTTTACTGCTTGGCAGGTGATTGGCCTATGGGTGATTGCAGTTGCGGCTTTTATTATTTTCTATCGTCTTGAAAAACGGCAGACAACTCCGCTGATTGACTTCAAAATTTTTAACAATCGGATTTTTACAATGGGTCTCGTTACGGCAGTCTTTATTTTTGCCTCGAACTTTTTTGTCAATGTTATCATGCCTTATTACCTGCAGGATGCCCTTGGCTACAGCGCCAGCTTTGCCGGTATTTTAATGATGGTCTTTCCACTGATGATGGTGGTGGGCTCGCCGTTAAGCGGCTATTTAACTGATGTACTGGGAGCTAAAAAATTAGTGTTTTCAGGCTTAATTCTTTTGGCAGCTGCCCAATTAGGCTATATGTTTTTAGGTTTAACGACACCTTTGTGGTATTTTTGCCTTTTTACTGCCTTGATGGGCTTGGGCAATGCCCTCTTCCAATCACCGAATAACACGATGATTATGAGCAGCGTCAACAAAGAAAATTTAGGAATTGCTGGCAGTTTAAATAGCTTCGCCCGCAATTTTGGGATGGAAATCGGGATTGCTTTGTCCACGACGATTCTCTATCAAGCCATGAGTGTTGCTTATGGTCAAAAGGTGACGACTTACATCAATGGACGGCCAGAAATTTTTATTTTCGGGATGGAAATTGCTTTCTTAGGCTCGTTTATTTTATGTTTTGTAGCACTGTTAATTACTTATCTTAGAACACGCAAGGAGCGAAAAGTTAATGGCCGATAAAAATGAAGTTGAAAGTTATTTATCAGAAAATCAAATGGCCTATGAAGCCATCGTGTTTCCCACACAAGAAGTCAATGGCACAGAAGAATTGCTGGAGGCGCAACTAAATTTTCCAAAAGAAATTATTTATAAGACACTAGTCTTAAAAGGCGATAAGACTGGTGTCGTGATTGCTTTAGTACCCTTGACAAAGCGCATGGATTATAAAGCAGTTGCCAAAGCTACCGGCAATCGTAAAATCGGTTTGCCGCCGATTGAGTATGTCATTGAGCAAACCGGTTATGAGCATGGCGCTAATACACCTTTTGGCATTCGCAAGCACCATCCAGATTTTCCGATTTTGATTGATGAAAAAGTCCAAGAGTTACCAGAAATCGTTGTTTCTGCTGGTGAATTAGGCAAGGGAATTAAATTGTCGGTAAAAGATTTTATTGCGTTTATTCAACCGCAACTGACCGCCATCGTCAAAAAATAAAGAAACTGCAATTTTATTGTCAAGACTTGCTGGTCGAGCACCTTAATAGTCGTAAATTTTTTTAAGATGGCGTACAATAAAAGTATCTTAAGGAAAGCGGTGAAGAAGATGCCTAGATTTTTCAGACATAAAAAAACAGGTAAAGTTATATCAGAAGAGGAATACAAAGCGCAGCTGCTGGAAAACACCGAGGTTGATACTTTGGATAAGGCAATGACAGGAATGGATGCCTTGGATGACACCAATAATGATAACCAAGCAGACGTTTTCGAGGATTATGGCGATTACGAAGAGTATTTTGAAGAAGACAACAAATAACCAAAAGCTTGAGCTTAGTAAACGCTAAGTTTCAAGCTTTTTTGTTCTACTAGAAATCGTGAGGGAGCAATAAAATTTAACTTTGATTTTTGTATCAAAAACGCAGCATCTTTCAAAAATAATTCATTTAAACAATTTTTTTTGGTTTTTTTGCGTGAATGGCCAAAATTTTGCTTCTTTCAGTCAGCTTGATTGGAGATTGCTTGGAAAACTGTTATAATTGTTTTGATAAACTGTATTACTTTTACAGCACAGATTTTAGCTAAACGGAGGGTATTCTGATGAAAATTACTTATTTCGGACATTCAGCATTCTTAATAGAACTCACAAACAACCAAAAACTTTTAATTGATCCCTATCTTTCTGATAATCCACTGACGCGGGTAGACCCAGCAGACTTAAAAGTGGATTATATTTTATTAACCCACGGACATGGCGATCATATTGGCGACACCCGGGAAATTGCCGAAAAAAATCACGCACAAGTCATCGGCATGGTGGAGTTGGTTAATTTCTTCGGCCGCTTTGGAATTAAAGGCCACGGCTTAAACTTAGGTGGCAAATTCGAATTTCCTTTTGGCTCGGTTAAATTAGTACCGGCGCTCCATTCCTCTGCCTATGAATACGAAGGCCAGCTGCTTTATATGGGGGAAGCTGCCGGAATGATTTTAGAAATTGAAGGCAAAACAATTTATCACGCCGGCGATACTGCTGAGTTCAGCGATATGAGTTTAATCGGCGAAAATTACGACATCGATTTGGCCTTTTTGCCAATCGGCGACAATTTTACGATGGGACCTGAAGAAGCTGCTCGGGCTGCCAAACGAGTGCAGGCTAAGCAAGTGGTACCGATTCACTATAATACTTTTCCAGTGATTCAACAGGACCCAGAAGCATTTATTCAATTACTACCAAAACATGTGGGCCGGGTAGTAACCCCGGACACCAGCTTTGAATTTTAGGAGGCAGACCCATGGCAACAAAACATGATTTAATTTTAAATCACATTGAAAGCCTACCGGTGGGCGAACGAATTTCAGTTCGCCGGATTGCCAAAGACCTCTCCGTCAGTGAAGGCACGGCTTATCGGGCAATCAAAGATGCAGAAACCATCGGCTTAGTCTCGACAATTCAAAGGGTCGGTACGATTCGCATTGAACGCAAGCTGAAAAAAAATATTGAGAAGCTGACCTTCGGTGAAGTTGTCCGAATTATTGAAGGAGACGTGCTTGGCGGTAGTGAAGGACTAGACAAAAGTTTAAATAAATTTGTCATTGGCGCCATGACCGAATCTGCAATGGAACGCTACATCACGCCAGGCTCACTAATGATTGTCGGAAATCGTGAAGGCGTTCAAAAATTAGCGCTGACAGAAGGCGCCGCCGTTTTGATTACCGGTGGCTTTGAAACGACGGATGAAATTTCACAGCTTGCAGATGAACTAGCACTGCCAGTATTAAGAACCACCTATGATACGTTTACAGTGGCGACAATGATTAATCGGGCGTTAAGCGATCAGCTGATTAAAAAAGATATTATGCTGGTATCAGATATTTATGTGCCTTTAGATAAAGCCATTTACCTTCATGGCTCTGATTGTGTTAAAGAATTTCAACGGCTGTCAGAAGAGACTCGGCATTCCCGTTTTCCAGTAGTGAATCGTAATCAGCGTTTGATTGGCATTGTGACTGCTAAAGATATTATCGGCAAAAATGACCATCAATTGATTGAAAAAATTATGACTAAAGATCCCATTTATGTTAAGCGCACCATGAGCGTTGCCTCTGTCAGTCACCAAATGATTTGGGACGGCTTAGAGGTGATGCCGGTTGTCGAAGATGATTTGACTTTATCCGGAATTGTTAGTCGGCAAGATGTCATGAAGGCCATGCAAATGGTTCAACGGCAGCCGCAAATTGCGGACACTATTTCTGATCAGATTGCCGGTGAAGTTATCACGGTGGAGGATGAGCAGGAGGGCAAACAAAACGAAGATTATTCCTATCATTTTGTCGTGACACCGCAGATGGTAAACAGTGTCGGGACAATTTCCTTTGGGGTGCTCAGTGAAATTATTTCCAACGTCGCCCAGCGGACAATGGTCGCCAATCAACGGCGCAATATTTTGATTGAACAAATTAATCTCCATTACTTGCGTTTGATTCAATTGGAAAGTGATTTAGAAATTCGGCCGCGGGTCTTGGAAATTGGTCGCCGTTCGGCTAAACTAGATATTGAAGTTTTTTTAGAAAATACAATTGTCGCTAAAGCATTAGTCGTCTGTCAGGTCATGGAACGTGCTTAAGCATCTTGATTGAAGCAAGTAGATTTAAAAAGTAGCAACATTTTGTAATCCAGAACTATAGAAACTAGGAGAATTTATGAAAGATTTAGATATGCTGTCAGCAATTTTAGCTGAAATTAAAAAATATTCCCGCATCATCATTCATCGCCATCAACGACCTGATCCCGATGCAATCGGCTCGCAAGTCGGCTTGGCAGAAATCTTACGGACCTCATTTCCGGAAAAAGAAATCTATCAAGTGGGTGGTCCCGTTGAAGGCTTAGACTACTTAGCCGTGATGGATGAGGTGACGGAAAGTCAGTATCAAGGGGCTTTAGTGATTGTGACGGACACTGCCAACAGCGACCGCATCAGTGACAAGCGCTATGTTTTAGGCGACAAATTAATCAAGATTGATCATCATCCTAACGATGAACCTTATGGCGATTTATTATATGTCAACACTGGCGCCAGCAGCTGTAGTGAAATTATTGCCGATTTTGTTTTGCAATTTCCTGATGAGCTAAAATTCAGCGAAAATGCTGCCCGCTTATTATACGGCGGGATTGTTGGCGATACTGGCCGCTTTTTATATCCAGCAACGACGGCTCATACTTTAAGAACGGCAGCTGTTTTAATGGATTACGGCTTTAATGCTAACAAATTAAATCGCGAAATCGACCAAATTTCAATGTCGGTGGCCCGCTTGTCCGGTTTTGTTAACCAAAATCTGCGACTGGATGAAAATGGCGCTGGCCAAGTGATTCTGCCTTCAGAAGTTTTAGCAGAATACGGCGTGGTGGATTCAGAAACCTCCGCCATCGTTTCCGTTCCCGGAAAAATTGATCAAGTCTTAGCTTGGGGAATTTTTGTCCAACAACCAGAAGGCTATTATCGCGTGCGGCTACGTTCAAAAGGCCCTGTGATTAATGAGCTAGCTAAACGTCATCACGGCGGTGGTCATCCATTAGCCAGCGGTGCCAATGCCCACGATTTAAAAGAAGTTCAGGAAATTTATCAAGAAATTCAACGGCTCTGTCAAGAGTACCGGGAAAATAATTAAAACGCACGGAGGAAATCAATGAGCGCTTTACCCAATTGCCCCCAATGTAATTCAGAATACACTTATGAGGATCGCGGACTGTTTATCTGTCCAGAATGCGGCAACGAATGGTCTGCTGATGCAAACGCCACTGAAGAGACAGCCGGCTTAGTCGTCAAAGACAGCAACGGCAATCTCTTAGCTGATGGCGATAGTGTGACGGTCATCAAAGATTTAAAAGTCAAAGGGGCATCTGGTGCCATTAAACAAGGCACCAAAGTCAAAAATATTCGCCTAGTTGAAGGTGACCACAACATCGATTGTAAAGTCGATGGCTTTGGTCCGATGAAATTAAAATCAGAATTTGTGAAGAAAAACTAAATTTTCAAAAGCAACTTAACTATGACAAACCTAATAAAGTAAACAACTTCAAACAGTCGGCTAGATTATTGAGGAAATTTTTCTCAATAATAGATGATAGCTAGCTCTACAAACTATTTGGAACGTTTTACCTACTTAGGATTGCCATAGTTTTTTTGGCTTGTCTCGGGATAATTTTCTTGGTAAAATATTTAGTAATAAATTTACTTGATAATTTTAAAAAAATCTGGAGGTAAGCAAATGTATTTGGGGATTGACTTAGGTGGAACGGCAATCAAATTAGGTTTGTTTGATCAAGAGTTGGTTTGCATAGACAAACAGACAGCAGCCACAAACTCTTTGGCGGGTGCCGCCATCGTTTTAAAAAATTTAGTGACAGCTATAAAAAAAATCCTGCAGGATAACCAGTTGACTACCAATCAAGTGAAGAGAATTGGTTTAGGCGTACCCGGTTTATTGGATTTACAAAATGGTATTTCGCTTTTCTCTCCGAATTTTACCGATTGGGAAAATATTCCAATCATCGCAATTTTAGAAAAAGAATTTGCTATTCCAACGGTGATTGATAATGATGTTCGCATGAATCTCTTTGGCGAATGGACACTGGGGGCCGCTCAAGAGCTTAGTGATTTTGTTTTTATTACGTTGGGCACTGGCTTAGGCGCTGGAGTGGTCATCAATCATCAACTACTTTATGGGGCTACCAATAGTTTTGGCGAAATTGGTCATCTGAATATGTATCGTGAAGGCCGGCCCTGTGCCTGTGGCAGCAGTGGCTGTTTGGGTCGCTATGTTTCAGCCAGAGGAATGGTTAAGACGGCCGCTGATTATTTAGCAGAAGGTCAGCCAAGTATTTTAAGGGATTGGCTTGGAGAAGATTGGCAACAGCTGACGGCTAAAATGATTTCTAAGGGCTTTGATCAAGAAGATGCCCTTTGCCAAAAAGTTTTACAAGAAACCGGCGAAATTTTCGGCTTCGGCTTAGTCAATGTCATCAACTTATATAATCCTAAAAAAATCCTGATTGGGGGCGGCATGGCCAAGGCCGGTGAAAGATTATTGGCCCCCGCCCGCCGAGTAATCCAACAACATGCGTTAAAAATTTCTGCGGCCGCTTGTCAATTAGAATTGGCCGTATTGGGTTCAGCGGCGGGCATGATTGGTGCGGCAAGTGTCGCCGCTAAGAAATTTGCTTAGTTTGTTAAGGGGGAATCAAATAAAAAAAAACTGAGCACTGTTCACAAATATTTAATAATTCTATGGTAAAATTTGGTCAAAGAGAAGGAGGAATGTTCCTATGTACGGGATGGGACTTTTTTACGGCTTTGGTCCAGGCTTGATTTTTGTCATCATTGGGATGGTCATTTCGATGGCCGCCTCAGCCTATGTGAATAGTACCTTTAGAAAATACGACGATGTTCACAGTCGCAATAATGTGACGGGCACTCAAGCGGCCCAATATATTTTAAGCAGTCAACACATTAACAATGTGGGGGTTCAGCAAATTGCCGGCAATCTCACAGATAATTATAATTCTGGTAATAAAATGTTGAGTCTCTCGCAGGCTACTGCTCGTTCGACCTCAGTTGCGGCCATTAGTGTGGCGGCTCATGAATGTGGTCACGCTGTGCAGGATGCGACTGGCTATAGCCCCTTAAAAATTCGGGCAGCAATTGTGCCGGTTGCTAATTTTGGTTCGTCATTGTCAATGCCGCTGATTTTAATCGGTGTATTGTTCTCTTGGAACCAAACGTTGATTAATATCGGGATTTTGATGTTCTCATTGGCCTTGTTGTTCCAATTAGTGACACTGCCGGTCGAGTTTAATGCCTCCCGACGAGCTTTAGCAATTCTAGGCTCTGGCAATATTTTAACTGAAGATGAGCTGCCAATTGCCCGTAAAGTATTATTTGCGGCTGCCTTAACTTATGTGGCAGCAGCGCTAGCAACATTTTTACAATTGTTGCGCTTGATTTTAATTTTCGGTGGCAATAACCGACGTAATTAATCTATAATAGAGGCTGTGACATTAGTTAGAACAGAGCCGAACCTTATGAACAATATCTAGTAAAAGACACTGAATATTGTTGATTTGCGACGAGGACCTACTGGACCGCAGGAGCAAATATAGTCTGGTTCGGGATTTCATCTGTTGAAAAGACTAATGCCACAGCCTTTTTTTTGCCAAAAATTTTTAAAGGAGTCCATTGATGAAATTACCAAGTGGCTTTATTTCAAAATATCAAACCTTATTAGGCAGCGAAGCCGCTGACTTTTTTGAAGCTTTAACGAATGGAAGCTATCAAAAGGCTTTTCGGGAAAATCCTTTGAAACCAGCTTATCAAGAAATGGTCGCCGCCCACGGCTTTGCCAATTTTCCGAAGGCTCCTTATGCTAAGGATGCCTTTTTGGGCAAGGTCTCTGGAAAAAGTCCGCTGCATCAGGCCGGCTATGTCTATAGTCAAGAGCCAAGTGCCATGTTGGTGGCGACAGTCTTAGCTGCACAACCGGGGGAAAAGGTCTTAGATTTATGTGCGGCTCCTGGAGGAAAATCGACCCAAATTTTAAGTCAATTAAACAATCAGGGCCTCTTAGTTTCCAATGAGATTTTCACAAAACGGGCAAAAATCCTAAGTGAAAACATCGAACGCTGGGGCGGGGTCAATAGTCTGGTGACGAATCACGCACCTGCTGAATTAGTCGGAAGCTTCAGCGGATTTTTCGACAAAATTTTAGTGGATGCTCCCTGCTCAGGGGAAGGAATGTTCCGTAAAGACGACGTGGCAATGAAGGAGTGGCAGGAAAATTCTTCTGAAATTTGTGCTGCTCGCCAAAAGGAAATTCTAAGCTCAGCGTTAAAAATGCTAAAATCACAAGGGACTTTAGTCTACTCCACCTGTACCTTTGCGCCAGAGGAAAATGAAGAAATTGTCAGCTGGCTGGTTGAAAATTATCCGCTGACCATTGCTGAGATTAATTATCCTGAAACAGAACAAGGCCGTCCAGAATGGGGTAGTGTGCCCGATTTGGCCAAGACAGCCAGAATCTGGCCCCACAAAAATATCGGCGAAGGACATTTTGTCGCAAAGCTCATTTCCCAAGGGGCAAATGAAGAAACACAAACAACCAAATCAAAGAAAAAACAAAAAAATCCGCAAAAGGCTCAGGTAAAATTGACCAAAGAGGAAAGTCAATTGGTAGACAATTTTCTTGAAGCTTTTCCATTAGGAGTCGTAGGGGAACGGATTAAATTTGGGGAGCAGGTGTGGCAATTGCCTGCAGGACTTACTTTTTCACAGATTGAAAAGCTGAAATTGATTCGCCCAGGCTTGCATCTGGGCACCATTAAAAAAAATCGTTTTGAGCCAAGCTTTGCTTTAAGCATGATAGCGCCAGCTACTTGGCCAGCAGTTTCTATCACCGAAGAAGACTGGCAGCATTATGTTGCCGGTGAAACTTTTTCGCTTGCCGGCAATCAAGGTTGGGTGATTTTAAGCTATGACAAGATGCCAATCGGATTTGGCAAACAAGTTCAGGGAGTCATTAAAAACTTTTATCCCAAAGGCTTACGGTTTAAAGTTTAGCAGGGCTTTCGATACCTTATTTTTCATGAGTGTGCTATCATTATAAGTAAGAGAAAGGGGATTAGCCAATGAAAACAACTACAAAAGTAGCAATCGGTTTTAGTATCGCAGCCGTTGCGGGCATCACGGCAACTGTGATTGCTTCAGGAAAAATTATCGAAAAGGTACATTATGCAACCAATCGTTGCAAAGCTAGAAAATTTGTGGAAAACAAATTTGGCGGCAACCAAAAAATTATGGATTTAGTTGACCGTTTGTCAGATGAAGACTTAGAATCAATTATTACCGTTTCCGGAAAAATTAAGAATGGTAAACAAAAAGTTAAAATCTACGGACAAAATTTCAAAGGTTCCCAAAAGGATTTAAAAAACAAACTTTCTAGTTATTTAAGCGCAGCTTTTGAAGGATAAACAAAAAAACTGTGGTAACAGCTGCAACAGACTCTTTCTGTTGACTGGCTGATACCACAGTTCTTTTTTACATTATAATAGAAATTCAGCAATACCATAGGCAATAGCCGAGCCGGCAATTAAGGCAATCACAAAAGATAGCAACCAACGATACTTGATCCGTTTTTTATTTAAATAATAAATGCTGATACAAAACGGCACTAAAAAACTAATGCCAATTACCAATATATTCAACAACCCTAGATTCATTTGAACAACCTCCTTTTTAATAAGTATAACAGAAGTTTTTTATCCTTCACGGGACTAAAGTCTGAAAAGCGTCTCCGTCTGACAACCGAAATCCAAATCAAAAATATCAATTAGGACAGAAATTATCTTGCTTTTACGAATTGAAGCAGGAGAAATCTCATGCTAAAATAGCAGCGGAGGAAGACCATGACTGACTTAACACAAACTGAAAAAGAATTTTATATGGGTTTGGCTTTGGCGGAGGCGCAAAAGGCCGAAGCTTTAGCAGAAGTTCCCATTGGTGCAATCGTAGTTTTAGATGGCGAAATCATCGGCCGGGGTCATAATCTTAGAGAGCACACGCAGGATGCCACAACTCATGCAGAAATGTTTGCTATCAAATCAGCCTGTCACACAATTGACAACTGGCGCTTAGAAAACGCACAGCTTTTTGTTACATTAGAGCCATGTGCTATGTGTAGCGGAGCCATGGTTTTATCAAGGGTAGCCGAAGTTTATTTCGGAGCCGCCGATCCTAAAGGCGGCACCGCTGGAACGCTGATGAATTTATTAACAGAGGAGCACTTTAATCATAGTGCTTATGTTGAAGGTGGGATTTTGGCGGAAGAATGCGGAGCAATTTTGACTAATTTTTTTAGAAAGCTGCGGGAACAAAAGAAAGCTGCGAAAAAAATTGCCAAACTCGAAGAAATTTCTGAGAAAGACTAGCATTCAATAACAAAATAAGTTATACTAGTTTTTGCCGCAAGGCAGGACAATGGCGGGTTTGTGAATTGTGTCAGATCTGGAAGGAAGCAGCACTAAGTGAATGCCGCCATGTGTCTTTAATAGTTGTTGATACCAAAGACTTTCGGGTCTTTTTCTTTTTGGTCAAAATTAATTGGCAAACTTTTTTGAATAAAAAATCTACACTGTCACTGGCAGATAAAAAGCTGTGGAAACTCTTCATCAAAAAGAGTTTCCACAGCTTATTTTTATTTTAAAACGCGGCACCTTCTAAAGCTAGCAGCTGCCGTTTCAGTTCCACGCCGCTAGTTCCCATATAACCGGTCAGTTGACCGTTTTTCCCGATTACCCGGTGACAAGGGATGATGATGGCAATCGGATTATGGCGATTAGCCTGACCGATTGCCCTGACAGCTTTCGGATTGTCAATCGCTTGGGCTACCGCTTGATAACTGCGGGTGTCGCCAAAAGGAATTTGCTGTAATGCTTGCCAGACTTGTCGTTGAAAAGCGGTGCCGACTTTAATCGAAAGAGGCACAGTAAAGTTTTGGCGCTGACCAGCAAAATATTCAGCTAATTCCTTTTTTGCTTGTGCTAGATGAGGATTATTTTTTTCAGCGGAGTCTTCCGGCAGCGGTGTAAACGTTCCTCGAGTCAGACCTGTGTCATCTGCCTGCAGCCAGAAAGGGCCGATGGGGGTCATTATTTTCATGGTACAGCCTCCTAGTAAACGGATTTGTCAGACCTATGTTACTATAAACTAGACTAAATGAAAACTAGGTGATTCCATGGAAAAAATTTTAATCTTACATACCAATGATTTGCACTCTCATTTTGAAAACTGGCCGAAGATTCGCCGCTTTTTACAACAGCGGCGCTTTGAAGCAAAAAGTAAAGGTCAGACTGTAATCACCGTTGATTTAGGGGACTTTGTTGACCGCTGGCATCCACTGTCAGAGGCCACCAATGGGCAGGCGAATGTTGAACTGATGAACACGATTGGTTATGATGCAGCCACTATCGGCAACAATGAAGGCGTCGGCAATTCTAAAACTGATTTAAATCATCTTTATGACCATGCTAATTTTGATGTTCTATTAGATAATTTGTTTGATAAAACGTCTTTGCAGATGCCAGACTGGGCGCGGGCCTCAAAAATAATTACGACTGACAAGGGAACCAAAATCGGTTTAATTGCCATGACGGCTCCGTTTCCTTTGACTTACACACCGAACGGGTGGGATATTCGCCAGCCTAACGATCTCTTGCCGGGCTTATTAGCTGAGCTGCGCAGTCAAGTGGATGTGCTCGTGCTGATGAGCCATTTAGGCATTGGCTCAGATCGCGAAATCGCCCGCAAGTTTCCAGAAATTGATGTGATTCTTGGTTCCCATACCCATCATTTATTTATTCAAGGGGAGAAAATCGGTCAGGTGCAACTAGCGGCTGCTGAAAAATTTGGCCATTATGTTGGGGAAGTCAAAATTGAATTAGCTGACAACAAGCAGATTGTGAAAACTTCTGCTCGGGCCTTGCCAACTAGCGAAATGTTAGAACTGTCAGAAGACGAAGAGGAAATCAGTGACTATCTAACAGAAGGCCACAACCTGTTAAAAGCCCGCAAAGTTGCCGACTTGCCTTATCCATTAGCGGTGGATGTTGATAGCGAGCATCCGTTAGTTTTAGCTACTTTGGCCGCCGTCAAAAAACGGGGCCACACACAAGTCAGTATCTTAAACAGCGGCTTGTTTTTGGAAGATATTCCCGCAGGTATTGTCAATCAAGACCAGTTGCAACGAACCTTGCCGCATCCGATGCATTTAATCAATGTGACGTTAACGGGAAAAAATTTGATTCGTTTGGTGCAGGAGATGGAAAAAAATCGCAATTTTCTACGGAATTTTCCAATTGTCGGCATGGGCTTTCGCGGCAAAATTTTCGGCAATATAATTTATAGCGGCATTGACTATGATCGCATCAATCATCAAGTCCACTGGCTAGGGGAGATGATTGACCCTGAGGGAAGCTATACTTTTACCACGGTAGACCATTATCTGTTTGTGCCATTTTTCCCGACGATTGAAATTGCCGGTCAGGTTGAGTTTCTCTTTCCAGAATTTATCCGCAGTGTTCTGGCGGAATACCTCAGCCAAAAATTCCCGCTAAAATCCGAGGAATCTTGAGGCAGTCTTTGTCCTGAGGCAAAACTATGATAAAATAAATGCAGTTTGAAGAATGATGGTGGTGAGTTTATGACAACCGAAACAGAAAAAAATAAAAATCAACACAAAAAGCAGCCAGCTGCTGAAGTAAAAGATGATTTAACGGCGGAATTGGCCGCTGTCTTAGAAGATATTGCCGAAGAAAGCGAACCGACTGAAAAGAAAAAAGGCGAAACCGTTCAAGTCTTAGAAAACGATCAGCTATTAATCGGCGATCGCCAATATAAATTGGCGACGAATTATCGTGACGGCTTTGATGCAGAAAAACTCGGTGAGCGTTTCAGTGATGTTTTGTCTCGCTATGATTATATCGTTGGGGATTGGGGCTATGAGCAGCTGCGCCTCAAAGGCTTTTTTGCCAATGACAATCGGCGGGCTTTTCCGGACCAAAGGATTGAAAGTTTACAGGATTATCTGTATGAATACTGCAACTTTGGCTGTGCTTATTTTGTCATTGAGCGTGTCGGCGGCAAGCGGGAACGCAAGCAAAATCGCCGTCGTCGCAGCAACAACAGCAAGAAGAATGCAGCAACAGCTCATACAGAAGAAAAAAAAGCTCCTGTGCAATCTGTGAAAAAGACGAAGCCAACAATTAAAAATCGTAAGACAGAACCCAAAAAACAATCGAACCCTGCAGGAAAAAACACCACTGAGGCAGCTCATGGTGAAAAATCAGGCTTTGTGATTAGAAAGCGGGAAGATTAAATGGACTATCAAGGGTACTTGATTGATTTAGACGGGACGGTCTATTTAGGTAAGCAGCCGATTCCAGCGGCCAAGCGCTTCGTTGAAAAGCTTCAAGCTGCTAAGATTCCCTTTCTATTTGTCACCAATAATACGACCAAAACACCAACAGATGTTGCCAATCGTTTAAAAAATGAGTTTGCGATTGAAGTGCCAGCTAGCACAGTCTACACGGCCAGTTTAGCAACCGTTGACTTTATGAAAACTGACAATAAAGGCAAGCGGGTCTATGTCATTGGTGAAGGCGGCCTAAAAACCGCAATTGCTGAAGCCGGATTTATCGAAGACAAGACAAATCCTGATTATGTTGTGGTTGGCTTGGACAGTCAGGTGACCTATGAAAAATTTGTAGAAGCGACGTTTGCGATTCAAAAAGGGGCGACGTTTATCGGCACCAATCCCGATAAAAATTTGCCAAATGAACGGGGCTTAGTACCTGGGGCTGGTTCAATCATTGCCTTGGTGGAAACAGCTACTCAAACCAAACCGGTGATGATAGGCAAACCCAATGCCATCATCATTGAAAAAGCGGTTGAAATTTTAGGCCTGCATAAGGAAGCTGTTTTGATGGTTGGGGATAACTACGAAACAGATATTCAAGCAGGGATTGCTAACAGGATTGATACCTTGTTAGTCACTACTGGATTCACACCGGCAACAGCTGTACCAAGCCTGCCTGAGGCACCGACACATGTAGTGGCAAGTCTAGATGAATGGGAATTTAACTAAATGAAGATTAAACGGTTTATGCAATGGCTGACGCTGTTTCTATTTATTATCAGCTTTTCCGTGTTTGTGGCGATTAATTTTCGGCCGTTATACGTCTTTGATATCGGGTATTTAAATATTTTAGATTATACCGATGTCTCTCGAGATGTTTTGCTTCACAATTTTGACCAGCTAATGGCCTTTTTAAATAATCCCTTCAATACGACTTTAGCGCTGCCGGATTTTCCGATGTCGGCTAGCGGTGCTCAACATTTTTACGATGTCAAAAAATTATTTTTACTTGATTACGCTGTGTTAATCATAACGGCTATTCCAGCCATTTGGTTTATCGTCAGTCTGGTTAAACAAAAGGCACTTTGGAAACTGATTCGGCCGTTCCAAGTTGCCTTAGTAGTTCCTGTGATTTTCGGCTTTTTAATGGCAGTCGGCTTTGATACTTTCTTTGTCAGATTCCACGAATTATTTTTTGCAAATGACGACTGGCTGTTTAATCCAGTCACTGATCCGATAATTAATGTCTTGCCAGAGGCCTTCTTTATGCACTGCTTTATTTTATTTTTTGTTTTAATCGAATTCATTTTCCTCAGCGGAGTAATCGCAGGTCGCCTGCAGTTAAGACGCAGTTATAGCAGATGAAAAAGTTGTTGAGATTACTGCAACAACAGTGGAGATAAAGAAAAAATCCGCAAGAAACACAGATTCCTTAAATTCCCGCTTATTTGCGGGTTGCTGTTTTCAGCAGAAGGGTAATCTGAGTTCTTGCGGATTTTTTATTTTGCAGGAAACTTATTGCGTGATTTGGCTCTTATCAGGATTATCATGAGCTAAACGACTGGCAGCAGAAGCCGCAATTGCGCCAACAATGTCATCGAGAAAAGTATTGACGCTTGGACCTTCGTGATCGTTTAATTTCTTCAAAATGCCCGGTTTAACTTTGTCGATATAACCATAATTGGTAAAGCCAATCGAGCCATAAACGTTAACAATTCCTAAAGCAATAATTTCATCGACACCGTAAAGCCCTTCATCTTCTTCGACAATTTGCTGTAACGGATAGAGCATTTGTTTTTCCTCAGCTAAAATATCTAATTGAATCCCGGTGATAATCGCATTTTGAACTTCTCGTTTGGTTAAAACACCTTCGACATTTTCAATGCAGGTTTCAATTTGTAGCCCCATAATATATGGTTCTTGTAAAAACATAACCAATTCGGCGATGTCTCTAATTGTTACGCCCCGTTCAATTAATAACTGGCGGGCGACTTCTTCTAATGTTTCACCTTTAATTACCATCTGCGTCACTCCTAATCGTTTGAATGCTAAAACTGGATAGTTTAATCTTTACCCCTTCAATGTTATACTATTTTCGTTAAAATGCAATGAAAGACCCTGTTAGTTAATGGAAAGGGGAGCGCTATGGATCCTTTATTAGAATTTTGCGAACAAAATTTATCCGCTGGCAGTCAATTGGTGATTGACGATGCCTTTGTCAGCGAAAACTGCGATATTATGACTTATTCTTGTATGAGCGAATGCACCTTGTGCGGGATGAAGCCTTTTGCTTTTTTCGAAGGAGAGCGGATTGCGGCTAATACTCCGGAAGAATTACTAGTGAGTGTCACGGCGGCTATTAAAGAATGGCAAGCAGAATACGGCATGTAAAAAATCCCTAACTAATGGCGGTTGCTTAAAAAGATGCGCCAAAAGTTAAGGATTTCATTTTTTCTCTGCTATTTCTCAGCAAACAGACTAGTGCTGTGCATCGGCTGTGTCCGATTTTTGGGATTGATATAATGCAGGGCATTGTTGACTGCTGTGGGAGCTTCCCCAAGGCCAGTCGCAATTAATTTAACTTTCCCTTGGTATTGAGTGATATCGCCCGCAGCGTAAACCCCAGGAATATTAGTCGACATGTCGCTGTTGACTAAAATCGAATTGCGTTGGGTTTCTAGTCCCCAATTTTTTAAATGCTCCAAAGAGGAAGAAAAGCCATAGTTGACAATCAGATGATCAATCGGTACTTGCAAAACATCGTCAGCTTTGACTTTTTGCAGGTCAATAGCGGTCAACTCACCCTCTTGAGCCTGCAAGCTTTCAATCACATAGGGAGTCAAAATATTGATACTCGATTTTTCTAAGAGGTTAACACTGTGTTCATGGCCACGAAATTCCGGACGGCGATGAATTAAGTGAACCTCTGCAGCAATCGGCTCCAGCATCAAAGCCCAATCGATTGCAGAATCGCCACCACCAGCAATGGCCACTCGTTGACCGGCATATTTTTGCAAATCATTGACATAATAATCCAAGCCGTGATTTTCTAAGTCATCTGCCAGTGGCAAGTTTAATCGCCGGGGCTGAAAAGAGCCATTACCCAACGCTAAAATTACTGACTTTGAAAAATGCAGCCCTTGATTCGTCACAATTTCAACAAAATCTTCATGAGCAATCAAATCAACAACTTCCTCTTCTAAAACAAAGTCGTGATTAAATTTTTCCAACTGCTGATCGAGATTTTCAATCAGCTCAATGGCTTTTATCGTAGCAAAACCAGGTGCATCGTAAATTAATTTTTCTGGGTACAAGGTTGCCAGTTGACCACCGATTTGCGGTAGGCTATCAATAATTTTTGTTTTGGCGCCCCGCATTCCGGCATAAAAAGCTGCAAACAGCCCAATCGGTCCAGCGCCGATAATAGTGATGTCATACACATCTGTCATGTTTTTTCCTCCTTGAAGCTAAATCTACCTATTAATCTAGCAAATGTTGCTTTCTTACTTTATATTGAAAGTCGTCTTTGACTAAGACTTCTGTTGGCATTCTATCAAAAATAATTATTTCTATAAAAAAATTTGCTTGAAATAGCAATTTTTCATAAAGTCCAAGGGTCTCCTATGGTTTTTTTTTTGAAAATCGGCTATGATATTTTAGTAATTATGCGGCAGCCAGCTCGTTTTTTAACGGAGGAGGTCAGCGAATCAAAGGAGGAGATTTACGTGGCATTTCCACAATTAGATTTAGCCAACGCAACAGGTCCAAAAGCGACCATCAAAACCAACCGCGGAGATATTAAAGTACAATTATTTCCAGATTTAGCACCAAAGACAGTTGATAACTTTGTTCAACTTGCAAAAAAAGGCTATTATGACGGAATTATTTTTCACCGAGTAATCCCTGATTTCATGATTCAAGGAGGCGACCCAACCGGAACTGGTATGGGGGGCGAAAGCATCTATGGTGACAAATTCGAAGATGAATTTTCAATGGAAGCCTTCAATTTAAGAGGTGCACTATCCATGGCTAACGCTGGCCCCAATACTAATGGCAGCCAATTTTTCATCGTAAACAATGAAAATGTTCCAGCGAATATGCTTGGTCAACTTGAAGGTGCTGGGTTCCCAGCAGAAATTATCGAAGCTTATAAAGGTGGCGGTACTCCTTGGCTTGACCAACGCCATACTGTTTTCGGTCATGTGATTGAGGGCATGGATGTTGTCGATGAAATTGCCAATGCTCAAAGAGGACCACAGGATCGACCAGTGCACGACATTACGATTGATACAATCGAAATTTCTGAATAATAACTGCTGAACTAAAAAATGTTCCCACTGATGAATGATATCAGCGGGAACATTTTTTATTTATAGTGAATCAAAAGCTGTTTTAATTCTAGTTAAGCCTTCTTGAATTGTTGCTTTGGGGGCAGCTAAATTCATGCGCATGTGCCCTGTCCCCTTTGGCCCAAAACTAATGCCAGTATTTAACACGACTTTTGCCTGATGAACGAAAAAGTCTTCTAGCTCTTTGTCACTCATACCATACGCTGAAAAGTCCAACCACAATAAGTAAGTCCCTTGTGGTGTCATCACGTTAACTTGCGGCAGATGCTCATGGAAGTAATCTGTTACAAAGCGGACATTTTCAGCTAAGTAATCAAGTAATTCCGCCAACCATTCAGCGCCTCCTCGATAAGCAGCTTCAGTTCCGATTAGGCCAAAAGTATTAATCTCATTGTCATGATTTTTTTGCTGAACGGCTACAAATTTCTGTTTTAATTCTGGGTCTTTAATGAAAACCATCGAATTTTTAATGCCGGCTAAATTAAAAGTTTTTGTAGCAGCGGTTAAGACAATTGAAAACTTGCCAGCTGCATCATAAGCATTTTGAAAGCTCGTAAACTGATTTGGCTCAAAAATTAAATCCTGATGTATTTCATCGCTGATTAAAATCACTCCGTATTTTTCACACAGCTCACCCATTTGTTTCAATTCTTCTGCATTCCAGACCCGTCCACCAGGATTATGAGGATTACACAAAATAAATAATTTCACCTGATGTTCTTGAATGGCCTGCTCCATTGCTGCAAAGTCAATAACAAAACAGCCATTTTCTTCCTTTAAAGGGTTGCGTACTAATTTGCGCTTATTCTCCTTAACGACTGCAGAAAATGGAAAGTAAACCGGATCATGAATTAAAACCGCATCGCCCTCTTCAGTGTAGGCTTGCACAGCTGCCGCAATACTCGGCACCACGCCGACTGAAAATAAGATATCTTCCTTTGGTACAGTAAAATCATGCTGTATTTGCTGCCAATCAATAATCGCTTGATATAAAGAATCTGATGGCTCACTATAACCTAAAACCCCTGTATCTAAAAACTTGCGAAAGGCGTCCGTCACAAAAGACGGACTAAAAAAATCCATATCTGCTACCCACAAAGGCAATAAGTCTTCCTCCTGATAAGTTGCTGCGATGCGGTCCCATTTCACTGAATTGGTCTGTTTACGATTGATTACTTGATTAAAATCGGTCATTGCGGTCGTCCTTTCCCTTGTCGATGTGACAAAACTTCATTTTTTTACATAAATACAGTATAATGAATTCTTGGAAAAGAGGGAAGTAAATGAGTTATAAAATTGGCAGCATTCATTTTGGTACTATTTCAGGAATTCAGCCTTATGGTGCATTTGTTTCATTAGATCATGATACACAAGGACTAATTCACGTCTCTGAGATTCAAGCGGGCTATACAAAAAATATCAGCGATGTTTTAAAAGTCGGCGATCAAGTTCGCATACAAGTCATTGACATTGACGAATATTCGCAAAAAATCAGCCTGTCTTTGCGCACCCTCAGTGGACAATTTCCACCCAATTATTCGAAACGAAAAAAATATTTTACCAATCGCAATAAAAAAATCGGCTTTGCTTCATTAGAGAAAGCTTTGCCTGAATGGATTGAAGAAGACTTAGATTATTTAGCTGAACGGAAGCAGTAAATCTTCACTTGAAAACTTAATGTTTTTTTTCAGAAATTGTGGTAGTATCTAAGTATTCTAGCAATAGGAGTGGATACATTGAAAAATAAACGCGTTGCAGGGACTATTATGTTGCATTTGCAAGATGGCACGAAAAAGTTTTTGATGCACGAGAACGATGATCGTATGGGTTTCGCAATTACCACTTTCGCTGATGAAGCTACTGGACTTTCTAGTATTCTTAGATTTTTAAAAGAAACTGTCCACGTTAATGTAAGTGATATTCAACTTGTTGAATTAACCAATACCAATATCAATCATGAAAACATTCCGTTATTTCTATTTGAAATTGAAGAAAAGAACATGCAGGAATCATTGGCAGCTGATTACATTTGGGAACGGCCAGAAAAATTGAGAACAGTCTTAGGCAGTGTAGCCTTTGAAGGGGTTCCTTTCTTTTAGAAAAATATTTATTATATGGCTACTTACATAAGAAGCAAACTACTGAACAGGTGGTTTGCTTTTTTTATTTAGCAAGATATTTTACTGAAATAAGTGATGACATATCGTTTCATCCTGATTAAGTCGCAATCAAATATAAAATTTCAAAAATAATTGCAAGTTAAAAAAAAAGTTTTCACGAATGATATAAGCAAGAAGAGAATAGACGTGAATAAATTTCTATAATAATCGAACTAAATAATTTCAAAATTATAAGTATTTAACTAAAACACGAACTATTTCTGAATCTTGAGAATATGGAAACTTTTTTCCGGATTGAATTGCTAATTTTCTTATTGACGCAATAGGATTTCCATGATAAATTATTAAATGTTCTCAGCGAGAAAGCTTTTGAACTCTAGGAGATTTCGATTTTTATATAAATGACTTTTAAAAAAAGTTGTTGACAATCGGCTGCAAAGCTGATAAGATATAAAAGTTGCTGAAACAACAAATTCACTTCTTTTTAAGAGGCTGAATCGCAACACGTAGACCTTTGAAAACTGAACAAAGCAAACGAACCAATGTGTAGGGCGTCCTTGATAGTCAAGGACAAAATAAACATTGCAAGCAAAAGCTAGCAAACAATTAATGAGCTAACAGTCGCAAGACTGTGCAAACACTTTTATTATGAGAGTTTGATCCTGGCTCAGGACGAACGCTGGCGGCGTGCCTAATACATGCAAGTCGAACGCTTTTTCTTTCACCGGAGCTTGCTCCACCGAAAGAAAAGGAGTGG
>NZ_JANLGQ010000007.1 GCF_026157065.1 Enterococcus sp. HY326 | reverse complement strand
GAAATCAAACAATTGTACTAGAGTCTCCAAATGGGTATGTAAAAAAATATACAATTAGAGTAGGAACTGTTTGGTTTGGACCATTTACAGGGAAAGAGGCAGGACTATTAGACGGAAATTATCGTACAACCTATACCTCTACCAATAGTTCAGATACAGCAATCCGTTTCTTCGTAGATAAATCTCTAGTACCAGTCGGAGAAAACTATAAATTTAAAGTTCGTATACTAGAAGAAGGAGAGACACTGGATCCTGAAGGAGATGACCATGGAGATACAGGGGAGACAGCAACGAAAATAGCAGTGAATGAATGGGTACAAGGGAAAATTCACAGTGATAAGGATATTGACGTGTTTGAGATGCCGATACATTCTGGACGAAATCAAACAATTGTACTAGAGTCTCCAAATGGGTATGTAAAAAAATGTACAATTAGAGTAGGGTCAACTACTTGGTATGGACCGTTTTCAGGAATAGAGGCAGGGCGATTGGATGGGAATTATCGTACGACCTATACCTCTACCAATAGTTCAGATACAGCAATCCGTTTCTTTGTAGATAAATCTTTAGTACCAGAAGGAGAAACCTATAAATTTAAAGTTCGTATATTAGAGGAAGGAGAGTCTATAGAATTTTAAAAAAAATCACCTCTACTATCTGTTAATCAGTAAATGAAAAAAGAAACTAGCTGAATAAACAACAAAACTTTCCAATCTGGCTCAAGCAGAAGTCTCTGGAGATGATATCACTATATCAGCGCCTGAATATACAATTCAGTCCTCTGTAGATCAGCTTAATGCCACTAAGCGAATATTGTTTTATCAAGGTGAGATTATTGTATCCTATGTTGATATTACTGAAAATTACATGTATCTAAAAGATCGTCAGCAACAGAAAGTTGGCCATGAATATTTTGAAATGATTTTCTGGGACGGTGCAGGTAGCTATGTTGGTACGGATTTTTATGAGCTAGTAAAAACAATTGGAGAACTCTATGCTATTCCTGAAGAAGATTTGACAGCAGGGTTAGAAAAAATAGCAGATTCTAGCGAGTATGCCAACCAGGAACTTGAAATTTATAATACCCAAGATATTGCCGCTCAAAATGAAAACTTCGGCCAGCTATTGTCAGTGGAGTTTGGTTCAGAAGGAATTCCAACATGAGTAACAGCAAGAATCTATGATAACCGAGTGTAAAAAAAACGCCTAGCCTTTTCTTATACAACTGAAAAGGCTGGGGATTTTTTTGGCTTAGCCAGTAAATTTTCTAGAGATTTCTGAGGGAATACAAATAGCGGGATAAGACTTCAGTTAGTTAGACACTCTTACTTCTTCGCCGAAAAAACCTGCGGAGCAGTCTTCACCACAAACAACGAAGGAGCTACTGAAACCAAGATGCCTAAAACAACTGCGATGTAGATGGCGTTCATTAAAAAGCTGGCGCCGTTTAGTGTGAAGGAATACCAGTAAGGGCTCATGCCTTCAGGTGCGTAAGCGCCCCAGACGAACACGCCTGCCCAAAAATGCCAGAACCAACGGGAAAAGGCGGCGACAATGCCGCCAATCACAACGTATGTGATGGCTTTTTTTGTTTTGTCAGCGCTGATGGCTTGCTGTACTTGGCGGGCGAAAATGCCCGCCATGCCGGCGAAAGCGAAGGCGAAGGGATATTCAAAGATAATTTGTGGCACTGAGACCATATATTTCAGTGCGTTGCCGGAGATGATGCTTAAAAGCCCCCAGACGAAACCAGCTGTCAGGCCAGGGATTAAGCCGCGGCGATAAGAATATAAAACTAGTGGGACCATTCCCAGTGATAAATCTAAACTAGCGTTTAATGATTGCAGCGGAATAAAAGACAAGGCCATTGCCATGGCCGCCACCAATGTTCCTTCGACCCACACCCGAATATCCATTTTTTTAGACATAAAAAACCTCTCCTTTGGTTTATGCAAAGAAGAGGTTGGACGTGTCGTCTGACCATTACAATTCCTACGCTCGAATAACCGAAACAGGTACGAGGGTTTAGAGTATTACTCAATCTCAGCCACAAGGGCTCCCCTTTGCAAAGTTGTATTTAATTATGCATTTACTTTATCACAGATAATATGCTTTAGCGAGCAATTAATTTGCGTTTTGGTTGATTAAATAATTTAAATCGTCATTTTCAATGGCGATTTGCCAGCTTTTTTCATTAGCGTTGTAGGTAATCGAAGCTGCTAGCTGCTCACTTGCTTGGGCCGATTGTGACTTCCAGAAGCGGTCCTCCACGACGTAAATGGGTATTTTAAACAATTGATTGGTGTATTCCGCCTTGTCAAAGCTAAAGGAAATTCCCTCTTGAAAAAGATGCTTCAAGGTTTTTAGCTGGATTGTTGGAATCGGCTCAACTGCGCTGCTGCGACGGAAAATCGAGCGGCGTTCATTGACCCGCGGCTGTAAAATTGTTGTGATTTTTTTCGCCAAGACTTGGAAAAATTCATCTAAGTAGCGGTAATAGGTTTTGCTAAAGTAGCCGCTACCGTCAAAGTAGACAAAATTATTTTGAAGCTTATAGAAAAAGGGTGAACGTAGCGGGTGCTGTGTGTGACCAAGATACAGTAATTCAGAAATTTCAATCGGTGTTAATTCCTTGAGCATCGTCACATCATTAAAATCAATCCATTTGTTTTGGCTGCTGGGTCCCCGCCGTTGCCATTGCTGGCCGTAATTGATGACGGCCTCGGTTCCTTTAATCATTTTCATACCGGTATGAGATTCAAATTCCCCCATAGTTGTCGCGGTATCTAATAATAATAAATTCTTAGGCTGGTGGGTGATGGCAGCAAAAAAGTCGCTGGCATAGATGCCCCGCGTTAAAACGGTGTTATTCAATGTGTCGATGTGGACACAAATATTGCTGTTCAAATAAACCCCTCCCCATCCTAGATTATGCTAATTCTATTCTACCTTGTTTTCATTAAATTAGGTATTTCTTTTCTTTTAAGATTTTGTTACAAAGGAGACAAAAGTCAACAGTATTCTATCATTAGGCTGATAATTATGAGGAAGAATCGATACTATATGAAAAAAGAAAATAAAATTTCAGTTTTTGTGAAGGAAATGATTTCAGTTTTTCAGATTTTTCACAGTCAATTGACACTGTTCGTGACAAGTGCAGTTTTACGAAATCTTAAAGGAAATGTGGTAAAATACCAATAAGAAAACGTTGGTTGTCTTAAGGGCAATCGACAGGAGGAACGGTCATGAGTAAAAAAAGGAAAGCTTCGGCTAAACGGCCGCAGTCATCCCGTAAAAAGAAAAAACGCAATCCGGTATTCCGTTGGCTGTCGAATATTTTTCTACTACTGTTATTAGTTGCAGGCTTAGCACTAGTTTTTAATGAGCAGATTAAAGATTTTTTGATGGCTCGCAATACCGAGCAATATTCAATTGGTAATTATACCCGGGACGATATTGTTGAAAATCAAGATGCCCAAGCGACTTTTGATTATGATCAAGTCTCAGCCATTAGCACGGAGGCTGTCATTCAAGATCAATTTTCTGATTCAGATTTTGCGGTCATCGGTGCGGTAGCAGTACCTTCAGTGGGGATTAACCTGCCGATTTTTAAAGGTGTCGAGTACAATGCTCTTTTTTATGGCGCTGGCACCACCAAAGAAAATCAAGTGATGGGGGAAGGCAATTATGGGTTGGCCAGTCATCGTGCGGCTAATGCTGATTTATTATTCCGCCCTTTAACGAGAGTTTCTGAAGGTGAAATTATTTATTTGACCGATTTAGAAAATATTTATACCTATACTATTTACAATATTGAAATCGTGCAGCCGACCGATTCATATGTCTTAGATGATGTTCCCGACAGAACAATCGTGACGTTACTGACCTGTGGCGATGGCGCCGGCACCAATCGGTTAATCGTGCAGGGCGAATTGGCATCAGTGACGCCAATTGCAGACGCTACATCTGATATGACGGCGGCCTTTGATATTAGTGCCAACACGTATTAATAGCCACAGATTAATTTGAAAAGTAACCGTCAAATGAAGAGCTAGGAGATGGATATGAAGTTTTCGCCACTTTATCAATCAGAAGACACCCAATGGAAAAATCGTTTAAATCAAGGCCAACTCGTTTGGCCTTTTTTTGGCAGCCACAGCGAAGCACGCCGTAAGCTGTTGGCGCAGTCAGGGAAGCTGGCGGCTGTTGTGGAAACAGCCAGCTGCCATTTCTTTTTCTCCTATCAGAAAACAAATGAAGCCTTGATTATTGATAATCTGCTAGTGCTCCGCTGCCGTTCGCAAAAACAATTGCTAAGAGTGGTGGAACAAGTTGCCCGCTCTTTTTTCAAAAAAAACTTAATACTAGATTTTTCTCAGCGGCAGGTGTCTTTCCAAGATGATATTTTTAAACAAGCGGGCTTCCAAGAGACCGCTGGCGGCTTGAGCAAAAAACTCATCTATAAAAATGCCTTAGTTTTTGGCGGCGGCGGTTCCCACGGCGCCTATCAAGTTGGTGTCTGGATGGCGCTGACGGAAAGCGATGTGCCGATTCAGATTTTGACGGGAGCTTCAGTGGGAGCCTTGAATGGGGCGCTGTTTGCGCAGGGGGATTTGGCAGCCGCCAAAACTTTGTGGCACAGGATGTCGACGGATCATGTGCTGGTGTTTCCAAAAGCTAGCGAGCAGTCGGAAAACTTGCCGAGTCTGTTGAGTCAAATCGGTTCTTTGACGACATCGGCGATCAAAAATCGTGGCGTTTCGGCGGAGCCGCTGCGGAACATTTTACTGGATTTATACGATGCTGAAAAAATGCGGGAGACAACAGTTGATTTTCAATTTGTAACGACGGCGATTGCCGGTCTGCGGGAGACCCGCATTAGCTATCAGCCGGAGTTTCAAAAGGACTGGGTTTCTTGGCTGTTGGCCTCGGCTTCATTTTTTCCGGCGATGGCCCTCCAGGAAATTGACGGCAATTATTATATGGATGGCGGTTACCGCAACAATATTCCCGTCGACATTGCCTATCAAAAGGGAGCGACGGATTGTTTTGTGGTGGACATTAAAGGTCCGGGGCTGACAAAGCCGGTGCGCCAACCAGAAGGCGTCAATCTTTTTACCCTGCATTCGCCTTGGAGTTTGGGTTCGTTCTTACTTTTTTCACCGGAGCGATCCCAAAGTAATTTAACGTTAGGTTATTTAGAGACCCGCAAATGTTTAGGTAATTTGCAGGGTTTTTGGTACAGCTTTTCGCCTGAGGAGGATTTGGAAAAAGAGTGGCAGCAGTTTTATCAGGAATTTACGGCAGCTATCCCCGGTAAAAAAATGGAGCGCAAAGAATTTCTCGACCGTTTCAGCAAGATTTATGGTCAAAAAATCGTCTGGGAAACTGTTGGCCGCAGTCTCTTGGAATCGGCGGCCCGTTACACTGCGGTAGCCCCGACAGAAATTTATGATTATGCTACAATGAAGGCAGCAATTTTGAATAATTTAGCAGGGCAGAAGGTTCAGCTATATCAAGAGTTGTCGATTACCGAGTGGCTGACCAAGTATTATCAAGCGGCGGCCTTTTCTGATGAGGAACAGGTCAATCGCTTATTATCGGCGGCCCGGCAGGTGTCAGATGAGACGATTATTCCCCTGATGACCCAAGCCTATCAGCGCAACCCGTTAATGGCATTTTTTGTTTGCTACTTAATTTATTTAAAGAGAGGATCACAACAATGGCAGAAGAGTTTTCCTATGAAATCCTAGAAGAAATCGCTGTCCTATCGGAAAATCCGAAGGGCTGGCGCAAAGAATTAAATTTAATTAGTTGGAATGGTCGCCCGGCAAAATTCGATTTGCGGGATTGGGCGCCAGATCACGAAAAGATGGGTAAAGGCGTCACCTTATCTAATGAAGAATTTAAGGCGTTGCAAGCAGCTATTAAGGCGATGGATTAATAAGGAGGTCCATGGTTTATGAAAAGTATGACAGGTTTTGGTAAGGCCCTGCAAGCAGATCAGCATTACCAGTTGGATATTGAAATGAAAAGTGTCAACCATCGTTTTTTAGATGTTCAGATTCGTTCGCCGAAGCAAGTCAACCCTTTTGAGCTTTCGATTCGCCAATTGGTGAAGGAGCAGATTCAAAGGGGCCGCATCGAAATTTATATCAATTTGCGGGAAGTTGGAGCTGGCAGCAAAGAAGTGCAGGTTCAATGGGAGCTGCTGGATCAGTTGCTGCACCGCCTAGACAGCGGCTTAACGGATCGCCAGATTGAGACTAAAAATTTGGCGGCAGCCTTACTGCCAAGTTTAGTCACCCAAGAAGATTACATTAAAGTTGTGGAAACTAATCAAGCCGCAGAATTGGAAGAGCTGCTGTTGACGACGGTGCAAGCGGCGATTGGCAGCTTGGATCAAAGCCGCCAAAAAGAAGGCGTTGGTATTCAAAAGGTACTGCAGCAATATCAACAGGATTTCACTGTGATTAAAGAGGATTTGGCTAGCTTTGTCAGCGAATTTGAAGCGGATTTCCGGCAGCGTTTTGAGACAAAGCTGAAAACTTGGCTAGAAGATCATGTGGCCGAAGACCGGCTTTTGACTGAAATGGCGCTGCTGCTTGAAAGAGGCGACATCCATGAGGAGCTGGACCGCCTGACCATCCATCTGGAAAGTTTGTCAGATTTATTGACCAAAGCAGAGCCGGTCGGTCGAGAATTGGATTTTCTGATTCAAGAGATGAATCGGGAGGTCAACACGATTGGTTCCAAATCAAGCCCGATTGAAATTAAAAATCGGGTGGTACAAATGAAAACTATTTTGGAAAAAATTCGCGAACAAGTCCAAAATGTTGAATAAAAATCAGAAATTCAGGAGGAACCAAAATGAAATACTATGATGTGACATTCCACCAAGCAAACGGCCAAAGTGTAGTTAAAAGAAGTATCCCTTCAGAGCTGCCGGATTTTGAAACCTGGCAGGACGCCTGTGCCAAAGTGACAGACAAAGAGCTACATATCTTAATCAATAACGGTACGCAAATTGTTTTAAATCGCAATTTTATCGTCCGCATTGACATTGATGAAGTGGCTGATCCAATCGATAAGGATATCAAACGCCATGACGAGATTATGGGGGTTGTGAATGCCCTTTCTAACATGGGCTTCTAATGGGATTCTAGCGATTTTTTCAATTTGAAAAGAAAACCTTGAAAAACCACTGGAAAAAGTGCAAAATAGATAAAACGAAAAAAGATTAGCCAATGAAAGGACGTCCTCATGACAGAGCGTGGATTATTAATAGTATTGTCTGGCCCCTCAGGAGTCGGCAAAGGAACAGTGCGCAAAGCGATTTTTGAAAGTGATGACAATGACTTTCAATATTCTATCTCAATGACTACGCGTCAAATGCGGGAGGGAGAAGTCGATGGCGTAGATTACTATTTCCGCAGTCGTGAAGAATTTGAAGCGATGATTGAAGCTGGTCAAATGCTGGAATATGCCGAATATGTCGGCAATTATTACGGCACGCCTCTGACCTATGTCAATCAAACTTTAGATGAAGGTAAGGATGTCTTTTTAGAAATCGAAGTCCAAGGGGCAGCACAGGTGAAGGAAAAAGTGCCAGATGGTGTCTTTATCTTTTTAACCCCGCCGGATTTAGCCGAATTAAAATCACGGATTGTCAATCGTGGCACCGATGCCAGCGAAGTGATTGAAAAACGGATGGAGGTTGCCAAAGCCGAGATTGAGATGATGGCTTTGTACGACTATGCCGTGGTCAACGATCAAGTTGAACTGGCGGTTGCCAGAATTAAAGATATTATTGCCAGTGAGCATTTCCGTGTGAACCGGGTAATTGGCCGATATGTAAAAATGCTAAAGGAGATTTAAAAATTATGATGTTAAAACCTTCAATTGATTCACTTTTGGATCAAGTCAACTCAAAGTATTCCCTAGTGATTTTGGCTAGCAAACGGGCCCATGAATTAGATGCTGGTGCGCAGGCCACTGTCGACAATTTTGAATCTGTAAAAAGCGTTGGCCAAGCCTTGGAAGAAATTGATTCCGGCAATGTGGTCAGTGATCCAAATCCTGAATTAAAACGGGAACGCTTGAAGATGGAGCAAGAAGCCCGGCAAGCGCAAAAAGATCGGGAACAAAAAGAATTAGAAGCGAAAATTCGTGACGAACAAAGATAAAGCAAGCAATAAATGAGGTTGTGACACAAGCAAAAGCAGAGGGATATTTCCGAGCCGTTCCTAGTTTATACTAGGAAGTATTGTAAATTTGTGACAAGGACCAATTGGGATTTAGGCGACAGGTGTTTCCTGTCTGTTTCCCTGTGGTTCACTGGACAAAGGCAATCAAGGTTGAAATCTCATCTGGCGAAGTCTTGTGGCGCAACCTCTTTTGTGCGTTTTAAGGCTAGGCTGAGAAATCCGACAGTCAGAGGTTTCTAGTTAACGGCGTAGCCAAGACAAGGTATAATGAAAAGAAAACGAGGAGGTGGCCCACAATTGAAAAAAGTAGCAGAAGTGATTGTCGATGTACCGACGATGCAGACTGACCAGCCTTTTACCTACGCTCTCCCCTCCTTTTTAGAGGAGACGCTGCAGGTGGGCATGCGGGTGGAAGTGCCCTTTGGTAATGGCAATCGGCATCTGCAGGGCTTTGTTGTGGCAATCAAAGATTCATCACCTGAGACCTCGGCAATTTCCTTAAAATCTATTGTGCGGACGCTGGACTTAGCGCCCGTTTTAAATACTGAACAGCTGGCCTTAGCAGATTATATGAAGGAACAAACTTTTTCCTTTAAAATCACTTGTCTGCAAACGATGCTGCCCAGTGTGCTAAAGGCCGAGTACCATAAGAGTATCGTGCCTGTGACAGAAGACCCTCAAGTGGCTGCACTTTTTCCGAATTTTACAGAAATCATGTGGGAGGAGGCAGAAGAGCGGGGGCTTCTAAAAGAATTGCTGGACTTGCGGAAAGCCGGCAAGGTCGATATTCGCTATCATGTCAATGAAAAAAATAAAGTTAAAACAGAGCGCTTTGTGAAACGGGAAGCCACGCTAGAACAATTACAAGAAATTCAAGCCGGCCTGAGAAAAAATGCGTTAAAGCAGATTCAACTGATTGAGCTGCTAGCTGTAACAGAGCAGCAGTCTGTCAAATGGTATAAAGAGCAGGGCTTAACGACTGCTGTCTTAAATCAAGGAGCACAGCAGGGCTGGCTGAATTTTTTAGAAATTGAAAGCTATCGGGACCCTTTTAAAGACCGGGAATTTACTCAGACGACAGCCTTAACGCTAAATGCCGAACAGCAGATTGCCGTCGATGCAATTTTAGCCGCCAAAGCGCAAAAAAAAGCGCAAGTCTTCCTATTAGAGGGCATCACCGGTAGCGGTAAAACTGAAGTGTATCTGCAAAGTATTGCCGAAGTGTTAGAGCGGGGAGAAACCGCCATGATGCTGGTGCCGGAAATTTCTTTAACGCCGCAGATGGTGGAACGCTTTAAAGGGCGTTTCGGTGAACAAGTTGCCGTGCTCCACAGCGGTTTGTCTCAAGGGGAAAAATACGATGAGTGGCGCAAGATTGAACGGGGGGAAGCCCAAGTTGTAGTCGGTGCCCGTTCGGCTGTCTTTGCTCCTTTAAGCAATCTCGGCTTAATCATCATTGATGAAGAACATGAAGCCAGCTACAAACAAGAAGAGACGCCAAAATATCACGCCCGCGATTTAGCAATCTGGCGGGGAGAGTATCACAAGTGTCCGGTGGTCTTAGGCAGTGCGACGCCATCTTTAGAATCCCGAGCACGGGCTCAAAAAAATGTTTATCAGCTGCTGCGCTTAACGAAGCGGGGCAATGCGCAGGCCACGTTGCCGACTGTTGAAATTATCGATATGCGGGACGAATTTAAAAAACAAAACACCAGTTCCTTTTCCAGCATTTTGCTGGAAAAATTAGTCGATCGCTTAGACAAAGGCGAGCAAAGCGTGCTGATGTTAAATCGGCGTGGCTATTCTTCCTTTGTAATGTGTCGTGATTGTGGGTATGTCTTGCCTTGTCCCAACTGTGAAATTTCGTTGACCTTACATATGGATACCAAAACGATGCGCTGTCATTACTGCGGTCATGAGGAACGGATTCCCCACCGCTGTCCTAATTGCGGCGAGGATAAAATTCGTTATTACGGGACTGGTACGCAAAAGGTAGAAGAAGAGCTGCAAACTCTTTTGCCAGCTGCTCGGATTTTGCGGATGGATGTCGACACGACTAGACGCAAGGGTGCCCATGAAAAAATTCTGCAGCAGTTCGGCAGTCACAAGGCGGATATTTTATTAGGCACGCAGATGATTGCCAAGGGATTGGATTTTCCAGATGTGACCTTAGTCGGCGTGCTAAATGCCGACACAGCGTTAAATTTACCGGATTTCCGGGCCAGTGAGCGCACGTTTCAGCTGTTAACACAGGTCAGCGGTCGGGCGGGTCGGGGCCATAAAGCCGGTGAAGTAGTGATTCAAACCTTTAATCCAGAGCACTACAGTATTCAGCTGGCGGAACAGCAAAATTTCGAAGCCTTTTACCAACAAGAGATGAAGGTGCGGCATCACGGCGGTTACCCGCCGTATTATTTCACGGTGAAAATTACCGCTAATCATCCAGAAGAGGAAGTCGCCGCCCGCAAAATTTTCCAAGTGGCGCGTCAGCTGCAAGAGGCTCTTGGTCCCAATAGTATTTTCTTAGGCCCGACACCCGGGGCAATAGCCCGTATTAAAAATCGTTACTATTATCAACTGATTATCAAATACAAACAAGAACCACATTTGGCTGAGGCTTTGGAAAAAATCCTCAGCGAATCGCAGAAGGAACAGCAGCGGGGCTTGTATTTATCAATCGACAATGAACCCCTTAGTTTTATGTAGAAAAAGGAAGGTGAGACATGCGGTTACCGATTATTTTATATCCGGATTATCGTTTGAAAAGAATGGCCGAGCCAGTCAAAGTCATCACAGATGAGCTGGTGGAATTATTAGATAATATGCAAGAAACCATGGTGGCCCACGATGGCGTCGGTCTTTCAGCACCGCAAGTTGGGGTGAACCTGCAGATAGCCATCGTTGAGGCAGACGAAGGGGAAGTCATTGAGTTGATTAACCCGAAAATTATCAAGCGTAGCGGTGAAGACATTGATGTCGAAGGCTGTCTTAGTCTGCCGGGAAAATACGGCACCGTTAAGCGCAGTACAGAGATTACCGTGATTTATTTTGACCGAGAAGGCGACGAGCTGGAGATGGAGGCCTTTGATTATTTAGCCCGCATTATCCAGCATGAAGTTGACCATCTACAGGGGAAAGTTTTTATCGATAAGCAGATTGAAGCGATTCCCGAAGCTGAATTAGAAAAGTATATGGAGGAACACCAGCATGACTAAAGTGGTATTTATGGGGACACCGGCATTTTCGGTGCCGATTTTAGAGGGCTTGCTTGAGGCCGGCTATGAGATTCAAGCAGTGGTGACCCAGCCGGATCGCCCCGTTGGCCGTAAAAAAACCATCACACCGCCACCGGTCAAAGCGGCGGCTTTAGTCCATAACTTGAAGGTTTTGCAGCCGGAAAAAATTCCCGGTTCACCGGAGATGGCAGAAATTATTGCCTTAAAACCAGATGTGATTGTGACGGCTGCCTTTGGTCAATTTTTACCAGAGGCGATTTTACAGGCGCCGCTTCACGGAGCCATTAATGTTCATGCTTCTTTACTGCCGAAATATCGTGGTGGGGCGCCGGTTCATTACGCTGTGATGAATGGTGATTCAGAAACTGGCGTGACCATTATGGAAATGATTAAAAAAATGGATGCCGGCGGAATTTTTGCCCAAGGAAAAATTCCCATCACTCAGCAGGATGATGTCGGCACGATGTTTGATAAGCTGAGCCTATTAGGTAAAGAGCTGCTGCTGACAACGTTACCTGAGATTTTGGCGGGAAATATTACGCCAACACCACAGAAGGAAGCCGAAGTAACCTTCTCACCAAATATCACGAGAGAGCAAGAAGCGATTGACTGGCAGTTGAGCGCAACAGCTGTCGACCAAAAAGTGCGGGGACTGCGACCATGGCCCATCGCCTTTACGATGGATGGCACTAGCCGCTGGAAATTGTGGCAAACAACTGTTTTAACAGCGGAAGCCACGAATGCGACGCCTGGCACCATCATCAAAAAAGATAAAAAAAATCTTTGGGTGGCCTGTGGCGGCGGCACCGTGTTAGCCTTAGATGAGCTGCAGCCAGCCGGCAAAGGCAAGCAGAAAATCCAAGAGTTCCTCAACGGTAGTGGTCAAAAAGTTCAAGAGGGAGATTTATTAGGCTGATGGCAAAAAAAATTCCCAATAAAATAAAATATTCTGTTCGCTATCTGGCGTTGACGGCTTTGGAAAAAGTATTTGCCGGCGGAGCTTATTCAAATCTGCTTTTAGCTGATGTGATGAAACAGGCGAATTTAGGTCCCAAAGACAGCGGCCTTTTAACAGAAATTGTTTACGGCACGATTAGTCGCAAACTTTTGCTAGAATTTTATCTTGAGCCTTTTACTAAAAAGGCCAAAAAAATCGATCCGTGGGTCCAAAATTTATTATTGTTATCGGCGTATCAGCTGACTTTATTAGATAAAGTGCCTGACCATGCTGTCTTAAATGAAGCGGTAGAAATTGCAAAGGCCCGTGGCAATGACGGCATTGCCACGTTTGTTAATGGCGTTTTGCGCAATTATTTGCGTAAAGACTTGCGGGATACCCAAGTGATTCAAAATCCTCTTGAACGCTTATCAATTGAAATCAGTATGCCTCTTTGGCTCGTGGAAAAATTGACAGAGCAGTTGGGGGAAGCAAAAACGCGGGAACTTGGGGAATCCCTCTTAGTTCCAAGTAAAGCTAGCGGACGGGTTGACTTACGGGTATTGAGTCGAGAAGAAGCGATTCAATCCCTTGAAGAAGATGGCCTAGAGGTGAGTGCTAGCCAAGTCTCGCCCTTTGGTGTAGTTGGCCAAAAAGGGCGCTTAGCAGCTAGCGGATTATTTAGTGATGGCCTATTGGCGATTCAAGATGAAAGTTCGATGCTAGTAGCACCGACTTTAAAAATTGCCCCGCAGCATAAAATTTTGGATGCCTGCGCTGCGCCTGGCGGCAAAACTACGCATATGGCAACCTATTTAGAGGCGAGGGCTGGCGGCGAAATTATTGCCTTGGACATTCACCAGCATAAATTAAAATTAGTAGAAGACAATGCTCGCCGTTTACGGGTGGAGGATGTTATCACCACCAAAGAGTTGGATGCTCGAAAAGTGCAGGAAGCTTTTCTGGCAGAAAGCTTCGATAGGATTTTAGTTGATGCTCCTTGTTCTGGCTTAGGCTTGATGCGTCGGAAACCAGATATCAAATACACTAAAAAACCGGAAGATTTTCTTAAATTGGCAGCCATTCAACAAGAAATATTAGCCAGTGTTGCCCCAACATTAAAGAAATCAGGTATACTAACATATAGCACTTGCACGATTACCCAAGAGGAAAATCAGCAGGTAATTGCCAAGTTTTTAGAGGACCATCCGGATTTTAAAATAATTGAACCAGTCGCCAATCCCTTTATGCAACAATTTATCGTCAACCAATGTATCCAGCTTTATCCGCAGGATGCCATGACCGATGGCTTTTTCATCTGCGTCATGCAAAAGGGGTAAGTGTTTTAGCGGGAAATGACAATGGAGGAAAGTTTGATGGAAATTCGTTTTCAATCTGATGTAGGTAAGCGCAGAAGGATGAATCAAGATGCCGCAAATGTCTTTGAAAATCAAGTCGGCCTGCCGCTAGCAATTTTAGCAGACGGGATGGGTGGTCATTTAGCCGGCGATGTTGCCAGCCAAATGATTGTGACTGAAGTCGGCAGCGCCTGGCAAGAAAATGCCAGCCTGACGGTCAAAGAGATTACTGAATGGCTGACAGAAAGCATTCAAGCGGTCAATCACAAAATCTATGACATTGGTGAATTGCAGCCTGAATATGACGGCATGGGCAGCACAGCTGTGATGGCGGTCATATTGGAGGAACAATACATCATCGCCAACGTCGGGGATTCCCGCGCTTATTTATTGCGGAATCAAGAAATTTCGCAAATTTCTGATGACCATTCTCTGGTCAACGAGCTGGTCAAATCAGGTGAAATTACTCCTGAGATGGCAGAAAAACATCCCAATAAAAATATTTTGACCCGCACTGTGGGCATGCCCAATCAGATTGCTGTGGATATTTTTGTTGATCAATGGCGGACAGACGATTATCTATTACTCTGTTCAGATGGCTTGACCAATATGGTTTCAGAAGCTGAGATTGCCGCAATTGTCTTTCAAGAAAAAAGCTTAGCAGATAAAGTAGAACAATTAGTCGCCGCCGCAAATGAAGCCGGCGGGGCGGACAATATTACGGTATTGATTATTCAGTTAAAGGAGGATAACCAATGATTGAGATTGGCAGTAAATTAAACGGCCGCTATGAAATAATTGGTAACATTGGTAGTGGTGGCATGGCGCATGTTTTTTTAGCCAGAGATTTAATTTTAGATCGTGAAGTTGCTGTCAAAGTTTTGCGTTTTGATTTTCAAAATGATCAAACGGCGATTCGTCGCTTTCAGCGGGAGGCCTTAGCTGCAACTGAGCTGGTACATCCGAATATTGTCAGCGTCTATGACGTCGGTGAGGATAACGGTCTACAATATCTAGTGATGGAATTTGTGCGGGGGATGGATTTGAAACGTTATATCCAAACCCATTTTCCAATTCCCTTCGGCAAAGTCGTCGATATTATGGACCAAATTTTATCGGCGGTAGCTTTGGCCCATGAGCACCGCATTATTCACCGGGATTTAAAACCGCAAAATGTTTTAATTGATGAAGACGGGGTTGTCAAAATCACCGACTTTGGAATTGCGATTGCCTTATCTGAAACGTCTATTACTCAGACAAATACCATGCTAGGTTCGGTTCATTATCTATCACCTGAGCAAGCTCGTGGTAGCATGGCCACCAAACAATCAGATATCTATGCGATGGGGATTATTTTATATGAAATGCTGACGGGACAAGTTCCTTTTGACGGCGAATCAGCAGTCACGATTGCTTTAAAGCACTTTCAAGATGAGCTGCCGGAAATTCGTGATTTTAATTCCAACACGCCGCAGTCTTTAGAAAATGTCGTGCTCCACGCAACGGCCAAAGATCCTCTAAATCGTTATCAGACAGTTGAGGAAATGCAAGAAGATTTGCAGACTGCCTTAAATCCTGAACGTTTAAATGAACCCCGCTGGGTGCCAGCGGTTCACGATCAAGCAACGATTGCAATGGCAGTACCTGTTACGTCGGACACGCCAATTGGTCAGACAGCCACGCAGCCGATGCCGACTTTTCCAGAGGATACTGATCAGCCGAGTAAAAAAGAAACGACACCGCCACCTAAAAAAAGTAAACGAAAAGCGATTATCATCGGTTCCGTTCTAGCTTTAGCAGTCGTGATTGGCGCCGTTTTATTTTTCTTAGGTTCCGGCGGTGAAACGGTGACCATACCAGATGTGAGTGGACAGACGGTCGCAGAAGCCACCACAACTTTAGAAGATCTAGGCTTGGAAGTCGCTTCAGAAACCAAAGAAGTCAGCAGTGATGAGGTCGAAGCTGGCTCAGTGGTGCGCACAGATCCGGAAGCCGATGCCCAAGTCCGAACGGGTCGCGAGGTCACCCTCTACGTCAGCACGGGTGCAACGAAAACCTTAGCCGACTATTCCGGCATGACGTACGAAGAAGCCGTCGCTGCATTAGAAGAGTTAGGCTTCACGTCTGCCCAGATTGAGCGGGAAGAGGACTCTAGTGCCACCGTGGATGAAGGGGATGTGATTTCCCAAACCCCGGATGCTGGAACTGAAGTTGATCCGTCTGATGAATCCGTTACGGTTACACTGACAGTCAGTACTGGTCCTGAAACGGCAAGGGTTGGCAATTATGCAGGGATGACCTATGAGGATGCCGTCGCAGCTTTGGAGGAATTAGGGTTTTCTTCATCACAAATTAGCCGCAACAATGCACCAAGCAGCACGGTAGCAGAAGGCACGGTTATCAGTCAAACACCAACTAGCGGAACAGAAGTCAATATTGGAACTGCTGACACGATTACACTAAACGTTAGCTCAGGGCCAGAAGAAATTACTTTAGAAGATTATTCTGGGATGACAGCAACCAGAGCGCGAAGCGAATTAGAGGCGCTAGGCTTGACTGTCAATGAAGAGCAAGCCTACAACGATACTGTTGCGTCCGGCAATGTAATCAGCCAAAATCCAAGCTCTGGCAGCACCGTTCGCAGTGGTTCTTCTGTTACTCTGACAGTCAGTCAAGGGCCTGAACCCGCTGAAACGGTTACTCTCGAAAACTTAGTTGGAAAGACGCAAAGTTATGCAGAAGGTTACCTACAGGGTGCCGGTTTAACTGTCTCAACAACCACTGCCAGCTCGACAACGGTTGAGGCTGGTTTAGTAATTAGTATGAGTCCAAACGCTAGAACAGAAGTTGAAGTTGGTTCAACTGTTCAGATAGTCGTCTCCACAGGCTCAACCACGAGTTCTTCTGATAATAATTAATAAAATATTTTTGGAAACTGATTCTTAAGCTCTCACTAATCGGCTAGTTTTTCGACTAGCCGATTTTTTATGCACTGCGTCGCTTCCTCTTTCATTCCCCAAGCCTTTTGAAGTATGCTAAAATAAAACGGAATAGACGCCTGAACAGCAAAGCTAATTGAATTGAAGGAGGGGAAGAGAATTAAAGGACAAATCAGAAAAGCGCTAAGTGGTTTTTATTATGTATATGCCGATGGACAAACGTATCAAACACGAGGCCGGGGAAATTTTCGCAATCGTAAGATTACGCCGCTGGTGGGAGATCAAGTGGTCTTTGAAAGTGAAAATCTGACAGATGGCTACCTCTTAGAAATTTTGCCACGACACAATGAGCTTGTGCGGCCGCCGGTGGCCAATGTCGACCAAGGCGTGATTGTCACCAGCATGGTGGAGCCGGATTTTTCTTATAATCTTGTCGATCGCTTTTTAGTCACACTGGAAAATAAAGATATTGAACCAATTATTTATTTGACGAAGACCGACATATTAACGGACCTGACTTTAGTTAAAACGGTGCAAGCTTTGTATGAAGGTATCGGGTATACAGTCATCGCTGCTCAACCGGATAATTTAAATGAGCTAGAACGGCTTTTTCCGGAAATGCTGACTGTTTTCATGGGGCAATCTGGTGCCGGGAAATCGACATTGCTCAATCGGATTTCACCAGATTTACAACTGGCGACGGCTGAGATTTCGGAAAGCTTAGGTCGTGGAAAGCACACGACCCGTCATGTGGAATTGTTGCCCTTGTATGATGGCCTTGTCGCAGACACGCCGGGCTTTAGCTCGATTGATTTTTTAGAAATGACCGTGCAAGAGCTGCCCCGTTATTTTCCTGAGTTCGTGAAGGCTGCGCCCCATTGTCGTTTCCGTGAGTGCCGCCACAGCCAAGAGCCTGGCTGTGAAGTCAAACGAGAAGTCGAAAGCGGGGAAATCGCTGAGAGCCGCTACCAAAATTATCTGCAGTTTATGGCGGAGATTGAAAACCGCCGCCCAGTTTATAAAAAGAAGAAATGAGGATTTATTAAATGATGATGAAAATTGCTCCTTCAATTTTAAGTGCTGATTTTGCCAATTTGCAACGGGACATTGAACTAGTAGAACGAGCCGGCGCTGATTACATTCATGTTGATGTGATGGATGGCCAATTTGTACCCAATATCACTTTAGGACCGAATATCGTTTCGGCCATTCGTCCGGTGACCAAGCTGCCTTTAGATGTTCATTTGATGATTGTGCAACCAGAAAATTTTATTGAGGCTTTTGCAAAAGCCGGCTCTGATATTATTACCGTGCACGCTGAATCTACACCCCACATCCATCGAGCAGTTCAGATGATTAAAAGTTTTGGCGTGAAGGCTGGTGTGGTCATCAATCCTGGTACACCGATTTCTGCTATCCAACATGTGCTAGATATGGTGGATCAAGTCTTGATTATGACTGTAAATCCTGGCTTTGGCGGACAGAGTTTTATTGAGGATAGCTTGAATAAAATTGCTGCGCTAATTGAAATTCGAGAAAATTATAACTGGCATTTTGATATTGAAGTGGATGGCGGCATCAATACTGAAACGGCTCAGCGCTGTAAAGAAGCAGGGGCGAATGTTTTCGTGGCGGGCTCATTTATTTATGATGCCGAAGTGCCGACAGATCGCCTAAAAGCTTTGCAGGAAGCGTTGGCCTAAATGGAAGTTTTGATGATTGCTGGTGGTGACTTGACGGACTGGCCGGAAAATTTGCCGCAAGCGGATATTTATGTAGGTGTTGACCACGGAGCCTTAACGATTCTTGAACTAGGCTGGCCCCTCAGCTTAGCCGTGGGGGATTTTGATTCTTCAACGGAAGCGGAACGTCAGCGGATTTTTGCTGAAGCTGGTGAAGTGGTAACTGCCAAAGCCGAAAAAGACGACACAGATACCCAGCTGGCCCTAGTGGAAACTTTTAACCGTTGGCCGACTGCTCAAGTGACGATTTTAGGAGCCATCGGTGGACGCCTCGACCATTTCTTAGCGAATCTCTGGCTAGCAGCGGAGCCTCGCTTTCAACAATATGCTCAGCAAATTTGCTTGAAAAATCAGCAGAATTACCTCAGCTATTTGTTGCCGGGAAAACATGAAATTCACCGGCAAGCCGGCTTTGACTATCTAGCATATTGCTGCTTGACGCCAGTCAGCAATCTAACTCTGAGAAATAGTAAATATCTCTTAGATCATGTTGAAGTTTCCGTGCCAACCTCCTATGCCAGCAATGAATTTATCAGCGACACGGCTGAATGCGAATTTGATTCCGGTCTGATTGCAGTGATTCAAAGTCGGGATTAAAAAAATAAATTAACAATCGAGGGACAATTAGCGGCTGCCGATTGTCCCTTGGGTTTTTATTTGACTACTAAAATGTTTCCACAGCTCTCCTCTGAAACTTACTGTGAGAAAAATTCCCTATTTAATAGTTTAATCCTCAGCATCTTCCTCCATTTTTTTAAACTGCAAGCCAAACTTCGTTTCCTCAACCCGAAAATCGCCCGTTAGCATGGTGTTAGTATAGCTGTCCACATACGTACCGAATTTAGAGAGTAGCTTCTGGTAATCCTTTTGATTTTGGCAAAAGACGTCACAGCCACGATCATCATAAATGTGCAAAAGAATTTTTCGGTTAGGTTCAAAAAAGATTAGCGGATGCTCTAAGTGTAAAACAGTGGCATTTAAAGCTTTAAAATCTTGATAGATTAAAGCTCTAGCTAATTTATAAAGTAACGTTGGTGGAGTCGTTAAGGAAAAGCTGGTAGCTCGCAATGTACCGGCTTCAAATTGCAGCGGCCGAAATGTTTCAGTGCGTAATTTTTTCTTGGACAGCCATTGGCGCAACTGTTTTTTCTGATAGAGATATTCAAAGGTAAAAATTTCTGTCGAAGCACAAAAAATTTCGTTGATTAATTCTTGTGCTATCAGTGTACTTCTATTTTAAATAGTTGTTGTGATTTCGCCGGGAAAATAATAGGAAAGATTCATTCGAAAATGGTAGGCTGGTTGTGGATCAAAGTATAAGGTAGCTTGGCCATTTGCATAATCTGAGAGATAAGCTGTTTGTAGCTGAGACATCAGCCGCTCGTCTAAAGCAGTCATTTTCAGTAAGCGCCTTCTTTTAAGAAATTAGGTTCAGCATAGCTTTTTCAATAGAAATAGTAAAGCCCAAGTAAAAATAAAAATTAACTTAAGACCGCTAGTCCGGCTTTTTTTTGCCTAAAAAGAGTGGTAGAATTGGGCTTACGAGTTTAAAAAAGTACGAGGTGTCCTTGTGAAGAAGTTTAATCCCAATAAAAATATTATCATCATTTTAATTATTGTGATTGTGGTGGTCGTGGTGATTAGTGTGACTGCTGCCAGTCGTGATGAAGACAGTGAAGCAAGTTTCCCACAATCTGTGGTGAATGATGTGGTTGGCTTTGCTGATAGCATTGTAACAGCGCCTGTCAACTGGATTACAGATGGGGTGGCTTCATTACAGGATTTATTTAGTACCTATGAAGAAAATCAAAATTTAAAATCTACTTTAGATAGCTATGAATCTGTTGTCCAACAAAATTCTGACTATGAGCAGCAAATTGCTGACCTGCAGCAGCAGTTAGAGTTGACGAATACCTTGTCTGATTATGATACAGTCAATGCCAATGTGATTTCCCGTTCGCCTGATGCGTGGCAGGACAATTTGGTGATTGATGTCGGTTCCAATGACGGCATTGCCAAAAATATGGCTGTGATGTCACAACACGGCATCGTCGGTCGTGTCGTTGAGGTTAGTGACAACACATCAAAAGTGGAATTATTGACCACTGATAATGAAACGACGAACCACTATCCTGTTAAAATTACAGCAACCGGTGAAACTGCCGGAATTTCTTATGGTGTCTTAGGTTCATATGACAACGAAAAAAATCAGCTGGTGATTTCTCAAGTAACCGGTACGGCAGATATTGCTGTTGGTGATTTAGTGCAAACCTCAGGACTTGGCGGCAACTCGCCGGCTAATTTAGTCATCGGAACTGTCGCTGAAATTGTGGCAGACAGTGATGGTTTAACGAGTCAAATTTATGTTACACCAAGTGCTGACCTCTACAATATTTCCGTTGTGACAGTTGTCGAACGGGCGGTTGGAGGGGAGTAGCCAGTGAAAAAATATGCGGTGTATTATTTACCCATCCTACTCTTTATTTTGATGCTGCTTGACAGTCATATTACAAGTTTTATTACCTCCCTTAGTCGAGGAGTTTACTTAGCCAATAGTCATTTTATTTTCTTAGCAGCCTTGATTGCCAGTAACTATTTTCCTAAGCGGTATATGTTGATTACGATGACGATTTTAGGGCTAGTTTATGATAGTTATTATATAGGAGTGATTGGTGTCTACGCAGTCGCTTTTCCACTAGTGGTATACCTGATGTATGCAATGGGAGATATTATCCATACGAATATATTTACGTTATTTTTCGGTTGGGTAATACTGATTACAATTTTTGAAGTATATTCAATTTTAGTGCAGTGGATTTTCCAATTTTCCACTATCAGCAGTCTCTTTTTCATCACCAGATATTTGGGTCCAACGTTATTATTAAACATCTTACTTTTCATTCTATTTAATTGGCCGTTTAAGAAATTGCTTAGTCGTTAAGCAATTTCTTTTTTATTTTAATGAAACATTTTTGTAATATAATATTTATATCGCTGACATATAGCTATGATACAATGCCCTTGTGCTTAAATTTAGCAAATAATTTAAACGAATTTTAACTATATTAAAAATAAGAACAAAGCATCTCGGGGGGAACCAACTTGAAAAAGAAAGTTTTATCAGGGCTATTAATAAGTGCCATTGCATTATCAGTTGTTGCACCAATCGCAGCATCAGCAGATGATTACGATGCTCAAATCCAAAGTCAGCAAGATTTAATCAACTCATTACAAAGCCAACAATCAGATTTGCAAACACAAATCAGCAGCGTTCAAGCAGATGTTGACAGTATTAACAGTCAAGCTGAAGAGTTATTGGCTCAACAAAAAACTTTAGCTGAAGAAGCTGAACAATTACAAAATGAAATTGTTTCTTTACAAGAAAGAATTGAAAAACGGGAAGCTACGATTCAAGAGCAAGCCCGTGACGTACAAGTGAACGGCAGCAGCACAAACTTCATCGATGCTGTAATCAACTCTGAATCATTAACAGATGCGATTTCTCGTGTGACAGCGATGACGACAATCGTCAATGCGAACAACGAGTTAGTCAACCAACAAAAAGAAGATAAAGCAGCTGTTGAGCAAAAGCAAACAGAAGTTGCTGAAAAGCAAGAAGAAGTTAATGCTACTCAAGTTGAATTAGAAGCGCAAAAAGGCGACTTAATCAACAAACAAGCTGAATTAAACGTATTAACAACAACTTTAGCAGCACAACAAGCAACTGCTGAAAGTGATAAAGCAGCTTTAGAAGAACAAAAAGCGCAAGCTGAAGCAGAAGCAGCAGCTTTGATTGCTGAACAAGAACGTGTTGCAGCGGCAGCTTTAGAAGCGCAACAACAAGAAGAAGCTCAAAATGATACTCCTGCTGTTGACAATAACGGCGGTAGCAATGGTGGCGGAAGCACACCAAATAGTAATGGTGGAAACTCTGGTGGTACAGTAACGCCAACACCAATTCCGACTCCAGCTCCATCAACTGGCGATACTTCATCAGTTAGAAGTGCAATTGTCAGCTATGCACAACAATTCTTAGGTACTCCATATGTATGGGGTGGCACAACTCCAAGTGGTTTTGACTGTTCAGGTCTAACTTCTTATGTGTACTCTAATGCAGCTGGTATCAGTATCGGTCGGGTAACAACTTCTCAAGAATACGCTGGAACAGTGATTTCTGTCTCAGAAGCACAACCAGGAGACCTAGTATTCTTCGGTTCTCGTGGTAGCACCCACCACGTTGGGATTTACCTTGGCGGTGGCCAATTTATACATGCACCACAAACTGGTGATGTTGTGAAAATTACTAGCACTGCTTACTATGCACCAAGCTTTGCAGTCCGTGTATTATAATTTTAAAATGAATTTTAAAGCCTTCACGAAAATGGTGAAGGCTTTTTTTGCGGCTAATTTTCAAAGCGCTTGAGATACTTTGGCAATTCTTCGCTGATATGTGTCGGTAGCACGACGTAGGCATCTGCGGCCAAATCATCGGCAATCATGCTGTGGAGGTAAACAGCAGCAGCAATGGTTCGCGGATTTCTTGGAAACTGGGCTAAAAAGCCTGTGATGATGCCGGCTAAGGTGTCGCCGGTGCCGCCAGTCGCCATGGCGGGAGTTCCCAATGGATTTTCTAGCGGCGGATTATCAGAAAAAATGGTTGTTCGGTGGCTTTTAGCTACAATGATAGCCCCTAATTGATCACGGGCCTCTTGACTACTTTCCAGAGTTTGTTGGTTGATAGTAAGACCGCTCAACCGTTGCCACTCCATTTGGTGGGGAGTAAATATGGTTTGCTTTGGATAAGGCAAGGTTAAGTGTTCTTCAGCAAACAAAGTGATGGCAGAACCGTCAACAATCAGCCATTGATTTTCTTGCTGTTGCGTCAAAACTAAGGTTAACAGAGATAAACTTTGGGCGGATAAGCCTAGCCCTGGACCAATTAAAATTACATCGGCCGTCTGTAAAGTTTCTCTAAGCAAGTCCTCTTCGGTAAAACTCAGCACCATCGCTTCTGGCAAGCGGGCATGCAGAGGAGCGTGGTTTTTCTCGTCCGTCACCACGGTGGTCAGACCGCTGCCGCTATTGATACAGGCTGCGGCAGCCATAATTATAGCGCCGCCGTAATGATGGTCCCCGCCTATTAAGACACTGCGGCCAAAGGTTCCTTTATGGGAATCAGCTGGTCTTTTTTTGATGACTTCAGCTAAAATTTCAGATTGAATTTGCATACGAACTCCTTTTAAAGATCTTTTTTCTTTATTATACCCTTAAAAAAATTTTACAGAAAAATCTTGTTGCGACGAAAGAGATTTCTTTTTCTTTTCCTTTGAATAATGGTAAGATGAAAGGCGAGAGCTTTGCAGATTGTCGGTAAAATTACTGGACAGTCGGTAAAAGATTAAATTTTAGGAGGCAAAAATCATGACAATTGATTGGAAAAAAGAAGTGGAAGCCCGCAAAGAGGCCCTTCTTGAAGATTTGCAAAACCTTTTAAGAATTAACAGTGAGCGAGATGACAGCCAAGCAACAGCGGATGCACCCTTTGGACCTGGTCCCCGGGATGCTTTAAAACATATGTTGGCTTACGGCGAACGGGATGGCTTTGTTGTCAAAAATGTTGACAATTACGCTGGCCATATTGAATACGGCGAAGGTGCAGAAACATTAGGCATCTTTGGTCACATGGATGTGGTGCCGGCTGGAGATGGCTGGGATACAAATCCGTACGAACCAGTTATTAAAGAGGACAAAATTTTTGCCCGTGGTTCTAGCGATGATAAAGGCCCAAGCATGGCAGCTTATTATGCGCTAAAAATTATCAAAGACTTAGAATTGCCATTGTCTAAAAAAGTTCGCTTCGTAGTCGGTTCTGATGAAGAAAGCGGCTGGGGCGATATGGATTATTATTTCGAACAGGAAACAGCACCTGATTTCGGTTTCTCTCCGGATGCGGAATTCCCGATTATCAATGGTGAAAAAGGCAACGTGTCTATTCGGGCCTATTTTTCTGGAACGAATGGCTCAGAATATGTCTTAAATTCATTTCAATCAGGTCTGCGGGAAAATATGGTTGCGGGTGCAGCCACGGCTGAAATTACGGTTCCTAAAGGCTCTGAGGAAGCAATTGCCGGTGCTTTTGCTGCCTACTTAGAAGCAGAACCAGTTTCTGGTGAAGCGGTAGTTTCAGGCACTGAAATCACGTTAAATGTAACAGGTAAAGGTGCTCACGGTGCGAGCCCTCAAAGCGGGATTAATGCGGCAACTTTCTTAGCTAAATTCTTAGTTAGATATAATTTTGAAGCCGGTGCGGCTGCCTTCTTAAAAGCAGCCGGTGAAACACTACATGAAGATTTTTATGGTGAAAAATTAGGTGTTGCTATGGATGATGCTAAAATGGGTAAGCTGACTATGAATGCTGGCCTTTTTACCTTCACTGCTGGCTCAGAAGAAAACTTTATCAATATGAACTTTCGTTATCCTCAAGGGCAAACATCAGACGGCTTATTAGCAGTCTTAACTGAAAAATTTGGTGCGGCTATTACTAAAATCGAAAAACGCCCCCACGACATGGCACCTCATTACGTGCCGATGGATGATCCTTTGGTGGCAACTTTGCTGCAAGTGTATGAAGATCATACAGGTCAAAAAGGCTTTGAGCAAGTGATTGGCGGCGGAACTTATGGCCGTTTACTAAAACGTGGCGTTGCTTATGGCGCTATGTTCCCTGGCTATACGGACACCATGCATCAAGCTAACGAATTCATGGCTTTGGATGATTTATTTAGAGCAACTGCGATTTATGCAGATGCAATTTATCGGTTGGCGAAGTAAAAGGATATGAAATAAGCTGAGACTTGTGTTTGAAAATGCAAGTCTTAGCTTATTTATTTTACATAACAACAATGGTTGAACAATTTTTTTGAGTAAACTAAAACCACCTCAAGCACTTCACTATTAGTGAAAGTCGTTGAGGTGGTTTAAAATCATTCCATAATCCGTTTAATATCCAAAACAGTGCCGGTGTAGGCATCGGCAATAAATTCGTAGATGACCAGCTGATCGTCTTCAATGCGAGAAATTCCGCCGTGGTAGCTTTTTGAGCGGATGGCAAATTTTCTGGAGGGTTGTTTTTCAAAGGAAATCCAAGAGCCTTCAATCGGGCCTTCCTGTAAAAAGGCCTGCTTTACATTGTCTAAAACTTGGTCGGGGGTGATGCTTCTCTTTTTGTTGTACCATAATGCTGAGGCGACACCGCTGACTAGACCGAAGCCGACACCAACTGCCAAACCGCCTTTAAAATAATTCAATTGATTTTCTTCATTCAAGGGAATTCCTCCTCTCAACGTCAGGAATCAGGATAGTTTGCTGTGTTTGATTTCATTCTCTGATACATTCTGAGTGATTAAAATGTAAGCTTGGTAATCCAGAGCTTCACCATTATTCTACCATAGACTTTCCCAGAAAAGAACTAAATGCTAATTTGCAGGAAAAATTTTTATTAAAAATTGTCAATCCGCCTAATAAAGATGAGAAATAAATGAAGTTTTTTAGGAGGGTATTAAATCTGCTTAATCGTTCCCAATTTTTAGCGCTGCTTGCGCTATAATAGACACGTATCGATTTGACGAAATTTTTCTAAGGAGGCTTTGAGACTGGAAATCAACTGAACTGAAATTGCATTAGCCGCCAACAAAAGAAAATTGTGGTTTGGGCAACTCACTTATTTTCAGTCAACAAATTATGGAAGAAAAAACTTATCAAAGAATCAAAGAATTAACAGAATTACAAGGGACTTCAGGTTTTGAAGATGATATCCGTGACTATTTACGGGGACACATGGAAGGTCTGGTGGACGAAATTCAACAGGACGGTTTAGGTGGTCTGTTTGGTATTCGCCATCATGAAGAAAAAGATGTGCCGCGGGTCATGGTTGCGGCCCACATGGACGAAGTTGGCTTTATGCTGACGGAAATCAAAGACAATGGATTATTTAAAGTGGTGCCTTTAGGTGGCTGGAATCCTTACGTTGTTTCGGCACAACGCTTCACTTTGAAAACCCGCAAAGGCAACTATCCAGTCATTTCTTCTTCCATTCCGCCACATTTATTACGGGGGACAGGCGGTCAAAAATCATTGGAAGTCGCTGATGTGTTGTTTGACGCTGGCTTTTCTTCAAGGGAAGAAGCCTTGAGTTATGGTGTACTGCCCGGGGACTCCATCGTGCCACAGGTGGAAACAATCAAAACTGCCAACGGTAAAAATATTATTTCTAAATCCTGGGACAATCGCTATGGCTGCACAGTTGTCTTAGAAGCTTTAGAAGCTTTGAAGGATGAAAAACTGGGCCACACCTTAATCGCCGGCGCCAATGTGCAAGAAGAAGTTGGCTTGCGGGGTTCAAAACCTTCTGTGACGAAATTTAATCCTGATTTGTTTTTTGCAGTTGATTGCTCAGCGGCTGATGATATCATGACGAAAAATGGTACATTCGGTCATCTAGGCGAAGGCACCTTGATGCGGATTTATGATCCCGGCTTGATTCAATTGCCTCGTTTGCGGGAATATCTTTTAGATACCGCTGAAACCAACAAGATTCCGTACCAATATTTTGTCTCAAAAGGCGGCACCGATGCTGGCGCAGCACATACAGCTAATGAAGGCATTCCAAGCACGGTCATCGGAGTTGTGGGTCGTTACATTCACACCCACCAAACAATGTTCAGCATTGCCGATTTTGATGCAGCTCGGGAAATGTTGATTCAAACCTTGAAGGGCTTGGACAAATCAACAGTCAATACCATTGTTTATGGAAAATAGCTCACTTAAAGAAGAGTTCTCAAGCAATTTTTGCTGGAGGAGTCTTCTTTTCCTTTGTTATTTAAAAGGTGTATAATAAAGTTAGCAAAACGAGGAAGGATGAAGCGTATGATTATTCCCAAATCTCTAGAGGAATTGGCTGGCTATGTTGAAAAAGGCCAGAATGTTTTCTTTTTTACTGCCGGTTGGTGTGGCGATTGTCATTTTATTAAACCACAGCTGCCAGAAATTGAGGCGGATTTTCCCCAATTAAATTTTATTGAAGTGGACCGGGACCAGTATATTGATGTTGCGGCAGAGTGGAATATTTTTGGGATTCCCAGCTTTGTGGTGATTAAAGATGGCAAAGAGCAGGGCCGTTTAGTCAATAAGGCCCGTAAAACCAAAGAAGAGATTGAAAGCTTTCTTACCAGCGTCGAAAATTAGTTTTGAATGAATGGAAATGAGGTGCCCGCATGGAACAAGAATATCAACGCATTTTAGTCGGAATTGACGGCAGTCAACAGGCGCAGGAAGCCTTTGAAAAAGCCGTTGAGGTTGCCAAACGTAATCACTCAGCTTTGTTTGTGGCCAATGTCTTAGACCAAAAGGCTTATAGCTTTATAGGCTTTGCGCCCATCAGTGAAACGGTCGTCGAGACGGAAATTGATCAGTCCAAGTCCTTGATTGATGCAGCGAAAGCTTATGCTCAAAAAGCAGGTGTTACAGAGGTTGAAGGGATTTTAGCCTATGGTTCAGCTAAAGAAGCGATGGCCCATCAATTGCCCAATAAATATCAAATTGATTTGATTATGGTCGGCCAATCCGGTTTAAATGCGGTAGAGCGTTTTATGCTGGGTAGTGTTTCCAGTTATATTATTCGTGAAGCACCCTGTGATGTCTTAGTTGTAAGACCGACCCATCAGGAAAAAGCGAATTCTTAGAGGACTGTGAAAACCCCATGACTTCCTTGGGGTTTTTTGTTATGATAGGGCATGTTGACCTATGGAATTTTGATTAAATTGGAGGAATAACCTGTGATTTTTGCATACAATAAAGAAAATGTTGGCGATACGCTGTTGGTGATTGTCAATGATGACCACGCCCAAGAAAATTTTGTCATCAGAAAAGGTGATGTTGCTCGGGTGACATTAGCGGATGATACAGTTGTAGCTTGGAACTTTTTTAATATCTCAAATTATCTAGAGATTCAAGGAAACGGCCAAGTTTCTCTGACGGATGAAGATATTATGAAACTCAATAGCTTATTGATGGCAGCAGGCTTTACGGAAACATTGACAGCAGATGATGAGCCAAAAATCGTCGTTGGCTTTGTTAAGAGCAGTAAAAAACACCCTGACTCGGATCATTTGTCCATCACACAAACCGAAGTCGGAGATGGTGAAGTTTTACAAATTGTCTGCGGCGCTCCCAACGTCAAAGCCGGTCAAAAAGTAGTCGTTGCCAAACCCGGCGCAATGATGCCGGATGGTCTATTAATTTGGCCAGGCGTCTTGCGAGGTGTCGAAAGCTTTGGCATGATTTGCTCCGCCAAAGAATTGCATTTGCCAGATGCCCCAGAGAAAAAAGGCATTTTAGAATTGCCTTTTGATGCGGTGGTTGGTGAAGCCTTTGCAGTTGGGAAATAAAAATTGTAGTTGATTTTTTTAAAAGCAGTTCTTCCTTTTTATCAGGGGAGAGCTGCTTTTTCTGCTCTTATATAGCTTTCTCTTTAGTAAGAAAAAATACCAACAAAAGTAATTCGCTTTTGTTGGCAGCCACCTTTACCCAATAATATTATCATTGCCAACAACCCGGCGCAGCTGGATGACAGCTGAGTCCAGCTCCTTTTGGCGATTATCTAAAAGGTGGGTATTTTCTTCAATATGTTCGAGGCGTCGGCAAATTTCATCTAGTTTTTCGATGGCTTTTTGGAAAGTATCTAAGTAGGTTTCATTCATTTTTCTCACTCCAATTTATATTTCTTCATCGACTTCGATTAAATCTTCAAGGGGCGCAGCTTCCACAGAGTCTGCTGTAGCGGGTACTGATTTGTAAAAAAGCTTATAAAGGATGGTACAAAAAAGCGGTAAAACGGCAGCGCTGAGGTACATGCCTTGAAAGGAAAGTAGAGTGCGCAATTCACCAAATAAGTAGGGGCCAACACCTAGGCCTAAATCCAAGCCGACAAAATAAGTTGACAGGGCAATCCCAATTCTTTGGCTATCGGCCATTTTTAAACAAATGGCCTGCCCGTTTGACATAAAGGTGCCATAACCCAAGCCCACCAAAGCGCCGGCCACTAATAGCATCCAAGCAGAGCTAGTGAGACTTAAAACCACCAGACCAGCCGTCAGAAATAAATAGCTGGGGTAAATCACTGCATTTTCTCCGTAGGCATCAAAAATTTTTCCAGACATTGGTCTAGTGGCGGTGATAACTAAGGCGTAGACGACAAAGAAAAACGAGCTAGCGGTCACCAGATGAATCGTTTGTGCGTAAGAAGAGAGAAAAGAAAGCACGCTTGAATAGGCCAAGCCCATAAAGAAAGCAACAAAAGAAATAAATAAGGCTTTCTTCTCAATAAAGCTCTCCAGCTTCCATGAGGCTGCAGCTTTTTTTTGCGACGCTGACAAGCTGATATTTTTTACCGGGAAGAAAAAGCAGGCTAGCATAGTAGCGGCAATCATCACAATCGAAGTGAGGATGATTGTATAAAAGCTGGTAGTATTTAATAAAATCATTCCCAGAAACGGTCCAATGGCGGCGGCCAAGCTAGTGCTCAAGCCATAATAATTAATTCCTTCACCACGTTTTTTCATGGGAATATAGGCTGTCACAATGGCGTTAGTGGCGGTTGAAACTGTTCCGTAGCCAAAGCCATTCAAAAAACGCACGAGATATAAAATTCCGATAGTCGGCATGTAAAGATAAGCAATGGTGGTCAGCAAATAAAAAATGGCACCATAACGCAGGACGGCTTTGCGGCCGTATTGCTCCAATTTTTTTCCCATAAATAAGCGGGCCAATAGTGTTCCAATAATATAAATACCAGAAGCTAAACCAGCTTGACCTAAGCTGGCATTCAAATTATCTTGGGCGATGACGGCAATAATCACCATCAATAAATAATAAACAAGGTAGACAATAAAGTTAATCATGGTGATGCTGATAAAGCCTTTGTTAAATAATTTTTCCTCCATCAATTCTGCTCCTCAAATGAAAATTTTCTGCAAATAAATATTTTACGAGCTAAGCGTACGCAATTTCCACGGAGAAAAAAAGCTGATTTGCTGCGGTTCTTTGTTGTAAATAAAATACGATAACAAAAAGCATTAACATTTGTTGTTGTTTTTTGCTAGGTCTTTCGCTTAAATAGTGGTAAATTAATGGAGAATTATTGCCTAATTGGAGCGTGTCAGCAGATGGACAATCACATCTTGAAAAATTATTTAAGTAGCCAAGAATTTCCAGTGGTCATAAAGGATCGAAAAAAATATTTAACCTATGAAGGATTGCAGGATCGTTTTGTTTATATTTTGAAAAATGGGGTCATCAAAACCAGCGTTATTTCCCGTGATGGACGGGAATTTAATTGGCGCTACATCAATACTGTCGAGATTGTTTCACTGTTACGGGATGAATATTCTCAGTTTACCGATGCGCCCTTTAACATTCGTATCGAGTCACCACAGGCGGAACTGTATCGCATTGATCGGGTGCGTTTTTGGCAGGATGTGAATCAAAGTTTTGAACTGCAAAATTATGTGAAGGATTATTATCGGGAACGGCTCTTATTTTCCATGAAAAAGATGCAGCAGATGCTGATGAACGGCAAATTCGGGGCTGTCTGCGCCCAAATTAATGAGTTGTATGAAACCTTTGGCGTTGAGACTCCAGCCGGCTATTTAATTGATTTTGTCGTGACCAATGAGGAAATTGCCCACTTTTGCGGAATCACCTCGGCTAGCAGTGTCAGCCGAATGCTGCAGCAGCTGAAGGATTTAGGCGCAATTGAGCTGCAAAATCGTAAAATAATTATTACTGACTTGGAGCAGATTCAAGAAAATATTGTTATCTAACCGATTTTGCTGCTGAAATTCGCAAAATCTATCCGATCAGCAAGGCCTCAGCCAATCGAATGGCTGAGATGTTGAAAAATACATGAAAAAAAGGAGCAATCAGCTGAGATTAACTGATTGCTCCTTTTTTCCTGTTGGTTATTAGTTGCTATTCGTTGTGCTACCACTATCGGTGTTTAAATCGGAAGTCGTCATTGTCAAATTGACTGTGACAGTTTGTTCTTCACCATCTCGGTAGTAGGTCACGGTAATTGAATCGCCGACGCTCTTATCATACAATTTACTCTTCAAGTCGCTGCTTGAAGTAACTTCTTCGCCGTCAATGGCGGTGATGACATCGTATTGTTGCAAGCCAGCTTCATCAGCAGGGGAGCCGCTGACAACCGACGCAATCACTGCACCAGAAGTCACATCTTCAGGGAGACTAGATAGGTATTGTTCCCGTTGTTGTGAGCTGAAGAACGACAAGTCGTACATCTTTACACCTAGCCCTGGACGAGTAACTTCGCCGTTTTCAACTAATTGATTGATAATTTTTACGACATCGTTACTTGGAATCGCAAAACCAATTCCTTCAACGCTTTCACCACTTGAAGTAGAAGTAATTTTACTGGAGTTAATCCCGATTACTTGGCCTTCAATATTGACTAAAGCCCCACCAGAGTTCCCTGGGTTGATTGCTGCATCTGTTTGAATAGCATAGCTTGTTACAACATTAGAGTTTTCAGTAGAAATTTGAACTTCACGATTTAAAGAAGAGACAATTCCTGAAGTAACGGAGTTGGCATAGTCTGTTCCTAATGGAGAACCAATGGCAATCGCTGGTTCGCCGACCGTTAGTGCATCAGAATCGCCAAATTCGGCAGTGGTGTCAATTCCTTCAGAGCTGACTTTTAAAACAGCGATGTCGGAATATTCGTCAGTACCGACTAATTCTGCATCGACAGAAGTTCCATCAGATAATAAGACGCTTAAACTATCAGCACCAGAGATAACGTGATTGTTGGTAACGATATAAGCTGTATCGCCGTCAATATTGTAGATAACGCCGGAGCCTTCACTGTATTCAGTCAATTCAGAACTGTCTGTTTGCGTGTTGCCAAACATATCCATTGAAGTGCTGGCTTGGTAATTAATAACTGAAACAATCGCATCTTGCACTTTGCTGACGGCATCGGTAATATCAGAATTAACATTAACAGAGACATTGCTGACTTGTGTCGTGCCAGATGTGTTAGATGTTGTATTGGTGTTTGTCGTGGTATTATTTGAACCACTGTTAAACGCTGCGTAGCCACCGACGATTAAAGCTGCCCCTAAAAGTCCGCCCGCCAAACCAATTCCAAAGCGTTTCAATGTTTCAGAAGCGCCAGATTTTTTCTTCTTTTTCCCTGGATTGGGTGTTTGATTATTATCATCAAAATTTTGGTAATTATTGTTTTCACTCATGGTAACCTAATCCTCCATTTTCTTTATCGGGTAGTCCATTCAGTATACCCGTAATCTATACCTATAGTCTACTGAGAGTATTTGAATTTTCAATGAAGAAGCCGTGGAATTTTTGCTACAATTGATGAAAAAAGTTAGATTTATTTGAATAATAAGTTATCCCCAGTTTTTGTGGATAACTAGGCGGATAATTGGGGATATCCCCACAAAACTTATCCACAATTCTGTTGATAAGTGGATAAGTTTTAGCGAAACATGAAAAATAAAACTTTTTCTTAATAGAGATATCCCCGGAAAATAATAAGTTATCCCCAAATAATGTGGAAATCTTTCATACTTGTCCACATTTAAATAAATTTTCACCTTCAAATACAACCAATAAACTGATTTCTTCAAAAGACAGCATTTCATGTTAAAATTGAGGAAATCTAAAGCAAGGAGCCCTCCCATGCAAATCAAAATCATCACAGTCGGAAAATTAAAAGAAAAATATTTAATAGAAGGAATCAAAGAATATACTAAGCGCCTCAGTAAATACAGCAAAATTGAAATCCTTGAAGTCCCCGATGAGAAAGCCCCGGAAAACCTGAGTGTCGCAGAAATGGTCCAAGTCAAAGAAAAAGAAGGCCAGCGTATCCTAGCCAAAGTCAAAGACAGCGAATACGTCTTTGCCCTCGCCATCAACGGCCAAAATCCTACTAGCGAAGCCTTCGCCAAACAAATCGAAAACCTCGGCATTCAAGGCAAAAGCCAGCTAACTTTTATCATCGGCGGCTCCCTCGGCCTCAGCACTGAAGTTCTTAATAGAAGCAATAGCCAAATTTCATTTGGCAAAATGACCTATCCCCACCAATTGATGCGCTTAATCTTAGTAGAACAGATTTATCGCTGCTTTCGGATTATAAAAGGGGAGCCGTATCATAAATAATGATATTTTTTGAAGGTGAGGGTTGGAGTATGAGTTTCTAAATCAATGTTTGGTTGTGATAATTGCAGATTGAAGTGATATAAGTTGATAGGATAATATGAACTATCTGTGGTTGTGTGTGTTGAATAACCTACTAAATCAAAAGCAGAAAGAATTTTAAAGAGGCATCAAGAAAAATGCTAATCGTATTGCAGTTGAAAGAAGAGAGAAGGCTTTTTAAGTCCTTCTTTTTTATTGAAAGTGAAAAATTGTATCCACGAAGTTTGAAATCTACTTTGTTGAGGGAAGCTAAACTAGTAAAATCGTCTGAAAAAGACTCGCTTTTAAATGACTCATCTTTCCATAAATAGATCTTAGTTCAAATATATTCATCACTTTATAGTTCTTGCCAACAAACGGATAGAATTTTTTGGTTGAAAAAGTAAAAAAATATTTTTTAGACCATAAATTATTCGCACTATATACTGATATAGTTAATTTTTCCAGTATAATTAAGATAACGGGTGTAATTTTTCGAACTGATATGAGTTTTGTTATTGGGTTATTATCAAAATTAAAAGGAGAAGATTCATATGGTTTTTCTTAAGAAATGGACTCAGAAGTTAATAGCGAGACTGAGGATACCACTAAGCTTAACTAAAATTAGAAGAGGAAACTTTTTATTTAACAAGAAACGACTTTTACACGTTGTTTTTATTTCGTTAATAATTTTAAATGTGATAGGAATGGGTGCCTGCTCTCAAGTTGAGACTAATCAGGATATAGAATCTCAAGAACAACTAGCTGTTGAACCAAGCGATAAAGAGACGGAATCATCTTCATCATCTTCTCGTGAAAATTTAGATACTCAAAACGTTTTTTCTTTTAAAACAACTGATAATATGTATGGCCTAGTGAACCAAGAATTAGATATTATTTACCCTCCTGAATATGATCGTGTGATTGTCAGGGGTGGCTACACATTGTTGGACAGCTATGATGAGGAGATAGAAAGGGTACTTATCGATAAGACTGGAAATGAGATTTTTAAATTAGAAAATGATACATCTTACGTAATTTATGTTATTGATAACAATCATTATATGTTGTCTTCTGATAGAGAATCACAGGTTTATGATTTTTCTGGAAATGATGTCACTTCTGTTGCTGGGAGTGCCTCACCGGGAAGTTTTGGTACATCTCTTTTATTGTTTCTTGATGAAGAAACGGGAACTGGGACAATTTTAGATGGAAATTTTTCCATTACGACAACTTTTGAAGCTAGTGATGTCATGGGTTCAGGTTTGGTAACGAGTGAAAATAAGAACTATTTTAGTTTTGCCGATGAGAATGGACTCTGGGGATTGATGGATGAAAACGGTGAGGTTATTATTGCACCCACGTATGATTATCTTTCCTCACCCAATCCAGAGGGCATACTTGGGTTTATTACAGGTGATGAAGGTGGTTTGATAGATCTATCAGGTCAAGTGACCGCAACAATAGAAGCTGGGGAAGAACAATACATTTGGCCAGCATTTAGCGGACCAGATACTCGAAGCGCTGATTATTTTTTCCATACAAATTTGAACAGCGATGTAAATGAGTTGCTAGATAGAAAGGGCAATGTTGTTCAAATATTTGAAGACTGGGACAACGATGTCTTAATACATGCTGGGGTGGCCTATTTATATGGTGGTACGACATTTGGTAAAAATGTACAGCACGTTTTTACTACTGAAAAAGAAGTGTTGTTACAAGATAGAGAAGGGAATCTCTCCTTATACAACAAATCAGACGGTACTTTATTAGTAGAAAAGAATATTGTGAAGGATTTGGAAGAAGTTAAGGGGGAACAATTTTGGTTTGTGAATTAGAAGTTTATTATACTTGAATAGGTACTTAAATGAAGTAGGAATACAAAAATTATTTACACATTATAACCATGAAGACCAATCACCTCATCAGGTGATTGGTCTATTTTTGTGCTCAAAACCAAAGGTGTGGCTGGTGCGGTTCCCCAATCGATACAACACTACTTGTGGCAATTGATTGATACCAAAAAGGAAGAGGGAGACCATCTCGTTAGACTACTTACAAATTTTGTTCGCATAAGCTTTTACACTTTCAAATGCAATTGGAGTTCCAGAAAGCTTGTTAGAAAAAAATTCTAATTTATATTTTTAGATTTTTTTCATGTCAACCTTGTCTCTTAAGTGAATATTTTGGCTATTATCTTCCCAAATTTCGATTACCATTGGTTCGTTGCTAGCGTATGCTTCAGTTAAGGCAGCATCTAGAGCTTGTTTATTGGTTGCACGAACGGCTTTGATTCCAAAACTCTCAGCCATTTTCTTATAATCGATATAGTCAATATCGACGCCTTCTTCTTGTCCATCGTAGTCTAGTTCTTGTTGAAATTCTACCATGTTATACTCTTTATCTACCCAAATTAATTGCACAATATTTAAATTATAATGGGCTACAGTGGCTAATTCTTGAGCTGAAAACATAAAACTGCCATCACCACCAGATGAAAGAATCTTTTCATTGGGACGTACCAAAGCGGAAGAAATTGCCCATGGTAAGCCAACTCCGAGTGTTTGCTGACCGTCGGACATTAGGAAATGCTTTGGTTGATAAACTTTCAAGTAAGACCCCATCCAGACTTCGTGACTACCGCCATCCATAACAACAGTAGTATTAGGATTGGCATCAAGAATGTTTTGTAATGAATTAACGATTTCAAGCGGGTGTAGGGAGTTTTCGGATGTCTTAGCAGGAATTGCCTTTTTAGCTGCTAGTTTTTCTTGCAAGATTGCTATAGTACCTTGCCAATCTTCAGAAATTGTTGAAGTTTCAATGATTTCAGTTAGGCTCTGTAAATTTTTGGCTATATTACCAAGTACTAGGGTTTCTGGTATAAACGCTTCATCCAAGTGGTCGATAGTAGTATCGAAATCGATAATGATTTTGTCATCGTTATTCCAAGCAGAAGCCCAATACTCAACTAAATTAAGGCCCAATGTAATTACTAAGTCGCTATTATAAACCGCCTCATCACCTGGCAGATTATTAAATAGGCCAACTCTACCAATGTAGTTTTTGTCAAATTCTTTAGTTAGTAGTCCAGTTGCTTGGAAAGTTTCAACGACTGGAATTTGAGTTTTAGTGACAAAGTCTTGGATGGCAGTCGCAGCTTCTTTAGTATCTGCTCTGGCTCCAATAAGTATTATAGGTCGATTTGCTTTTTTTATTTTTGCGGCAACCTCTGAAATAATTTCATTTTCCATAACAGTATTACCTAGTTGATCAGCTAATTTTAAAAATGCTAAGCCTTCTGTTTCAGTTTGATCTAATAAAATATTGCCAGGAATATCCATGAAGACTGCTCCAGGATTACCATCGATGCTAGCGAAATAGGCATTCGCAACTTCATCAGCTAGGGTATCGGTTGCTTGAATTTCTTTAGCATATTTGGTTAAAGTGGCATCATTCATAACACCAGCAATATTTGGATTTTGAGGATAAGGAGTATGCAATTTAGTCTGAGGTACCTGACCGGCTATTGCTAAAACTGGATCACCATCTGAAGTTGCTGTTGCTAGGGAAGTAACAAGGTTTAAGGCACCAGGACCAGAAGTTGTCATCACAACACCTGGACGATCAGTCAAACGTCCAATTCCTTGTGCCATAAATCCGGCATTTTGTTCATGGCGAACAGTAATTACTTCGATTTCTTTTTCTCTTTTTTTTAAGGCCATTAACAGTGGTCCTAATTTTCCTCCGGGTAACTGAAATACGTGTTTAACACCGTTTTTAATCAGTGTATCAACAATTAAATCTGCACCATTTTTACTCATAATAAATCGCTCCTAAAATTTTATTGCAAGTTGTTTATTAGGATTACGGACTTGTAAAGGTAATAAATTAGCTTACAAGAGCATAATAGTCCGAAAAATTGGTTGAGTAAATTAGGGAATTTATTTATACCTTGACTAAAAAAAATTGAGGATCTATAGATGCATAGAATCTTAAAGCCTACTCTATTATATTAAGCTTGAAATTGGATAAATAACCTTGTTGCCATGCTTCATCAGATTTAAGATGAACTTGTCCATAATCAATCAGCCAGCCATGAAGATTTTGAGCTTGTTGATAAGAAAAGTTTGGAGGCAGTAAAACCTTTGCCTGTAATTTAGAATAATTAAGCGTGCCTTTTAAGCCAAGGTTTTGAAAGATTCTCTGAGCGTAGCGATCGGCAATAAACATGGGACGATTGAAAACATAAACTAATAATACATCTGCAGTCTCCGGACCAATTCCCGAAATCGCCAGCAATTTTTCTCTAAGTAGAGTTTTATCAAGCTGGTCATAAACAGATAAATCAAAGTCATCTTCTTTAAGCCAGTTGAATAATCCATATAAAGTTTTGCTTTTATTTTTATAAAATCCACTTGGACGAATAAGTTCTTCGAGCCTATCATTGTTTAAAGCTACTATGGATTCAGGTTGTAGATTGGTTTCAGCTTTTAAATTGGCTAAAGAATAGTCAACATTTTTCCAATTAGTATTTTGCACAAGTACAGCTCCGATTGCGATTTCCCAAGGATTATCGGTATCCCACCATTTTCTATGACTCATTTTCTGGTTTAAAATTTCATATAATTCTTGGAGATTGTCAATCATAACCATCTCCTCCTTTTTATATTAGATATCGTATAGACACAAATTATAGAAAAAACTCCTAACTGAAATCATCTAAACGATGACCAGTAGGAGCTATTTTAATGAATATCAGTGCATCCCAATTTGTACTGCAGCAAGTTTTTTGGAAATATCTAATAATACAGCAGAGACTCTTCCTCTAATCTTCCAGAATTTTTTTTATTAAAATCCTCACCCCAATGATATAACATCTCAATTAACGGTTTTAGAGAATTTCCGTAATCAGTAATACCATAAGCAACCATCAAGGGTTTTTCCTGCAAGACTTTCCGATAAACGAGCCCATCTTGCTCTAAATCCTTCAATTGTAGTGAAAGCATTCTTCTCGTAATTCCAGGAATAGTTTTTTGAAGTTCACTATAGCGGTGTTCTCCTTCAAACATTAGATGATAAAGCAAGACACTTTTCCAGCGTCCGGAAATAATTTGCATGGTAGATTCAACCGAGCAGCCTTTTTCGCAATTATATATTTTTCTGGTCAATTTACTTCACTCCTGACTATCATGTCGTTCATTGTAGTCATATTTCATTTTTTTGTAAAATAATAGAGCTCCAATATTCCATACGTATAAAAAAATTCCCTAATTTACTTCTATTGAATTGCTGAGTATTCTTGATTTACATCAAAAATATTGGAGGAAAAAATTATGAATAATCCGTTTTTAGGTTTACCACTTGTTCCATCTTTTACTGTTACAAGCCCTGATATTCAAACTGGGGCTACTTTGGACTTGAAATTTATGTCAGGGATTTTTGGAATAGAAGGTGGGCAAGATGTTTCTCCTGCTATCTCGTGGGAAGGCGCTCCTTTAGATACGAAAAGCTTTGTTGTTACTCTTTATGACCCTGATGCACCAACTGGTTCTGGTTTTTGGCATTGGGCAGTCATGGATATTCCCGCATCTAGCACTATATTAAGTCAAGATGCTGGCAACGAAAATGGGCGTGGACTTCCAGAAGGTGCTATTCAGCTTCCTAATGATGCACGTGCGAAGAAATATATTGGTGCCGCACCTCCAAAGGGACATGGGGTTCATCATTATTTTCTAACAGTCTGGGCTTTAGATATTGAAAAAGTTGCTATTCCTCAAGACTCAACTCCAGCATTTTTAGGATTCAATATGTATACACACGTGTTAGCAAGAGGTGTCTTAAAATTTGAAGTAGAAGTGAAATAATTAGATTTACGAAAGGAAATGTTTAATTATGTTTTTACCAACTGAAAAAAATTTTGGTGAACTAGAACAAGTTCACGCATTTTATGATGAAATGCCAACAGGAGTTAGTATCAGTGAGAATGGTCGCATTTTTGTTAATTTTCCTGAATGGGGAGATAAAGTTAAAGCGACTGTGGCTGAGATTGTCGGAGAACAAGTTATTCCCTATCCAAATCAAGAACTGAATACGTTCAATTCTAAATATCCACAAAAAGCGTTTCTTAGTGTTCAAAGTATTGTGGCTGATGGTGCCGGCACTTTATGGGTACTAGATACAGCTGCGCCTAATTTCTCTGTACCTATTGAAGGTGGAGCAAAATTAGTTGCAATTGATTTGGCGACGAATACTGTAAAAAAAGTATACAGTTTTTCGGAAGAAGTTGTTTTGCCAACAACCTATCTGAACGATGTTAGGATTGATCTTCGTCGGAATGCTGAAGGAGTGGCCTATATAACTGACTCTTCCATTAAAGGTCCAGGTGCAATTATAGTGCTTGATTTGGCGACGGGGGATGCTTTCCGTATTTTAGATGGCAGTATATCGACAGCAGCAGATCCAAGTTTCTTACCCAAAGTTGAAGGGGAAATCTTGATGAATCGTGATTCTGATGGTTCTACTTCACCTTGGCAAGTTGCTGTTGATGGAATTGCGATTTCTCCTGGTGGAAAAATATTATATTTTAGCCCATTGTCAAGCCGACATTTGTATTCTATTGAGACTGATTTGATTTTTGATTCTGAGATTGCAGATCAAGATTTAGCAAAGCATGTAAAAGATTGGGGTGAAAAAGGTGCCTCCGATGGTATGATTACCGCTGAAGATGGCACTGTCTATGCTGGTGATTACGAAAATAACAGCATTAGAGCGATTCATCCTGATGGTACGATGTCCACTGTAGTTCATGATTCAAGAATCCTATGGCCAGATACTTTATCTATTGGGTCTGATAAGTACCTGTATTTCAATGCTAATCAGTTACAAAGACAAGCTGGCTTTCACAGAGGAATAGATTTACGGGAGAAACCTTACAGTCTTTTTAGAATTTATATTGGTAAAGGGCCAGCTAAAGTAAAGTAATTATTTCCAAATTAGCTGGAGTAAAATTATGCATAAGCATGAAAATTGGCATAAAGAATTAATAACACCACACCAAAATTACCATGTCATCAAATTTTATGATGGGACTAAGGGTGTTTTCAAAAAAGTTCGTCTGTTTAATATGAAAAAAGTTTGATTACTATCGGTTCATTCGGCTACGTCTATCGCAAAGAAGATATAGTAGAAAAAAAGACAAGCCTTCTCCACTGTCCACCAACTTATCAAGTAAAAGCCAAATTTTTTCATTTTTAGAGTTTTTGATTCATAATTTAAATAGAATTAAGGAGGGAAAATTTATGTCAGAGAAACAATATATGAATGTTATCGGTTTTTTTGAAGGTTTGCCACTTGAAGATGAGAATAGTTTTATTGATGAACGAGAAGTTATTCCGACACCAGGGCCTCAAGATATATTAGTGAAGGTAAAGTCGATATCAGTGAATCCAATTGACTCAAAATTACGGCAAACGACTCGAAAAAGAAATGCTTTACGAATATTAGGCTTTGATGCAGTAGGAGAAATAGTATCCCTTGGTAATGAAGTAAAAAAATTTAAACTAGGAGATCGGGTTTTTTATGCCGGCACTACTACTAGAGCTGGCAGTAATCAAGAATTTCAATTAGTTGATGAAAGAATTGCAGCTTTGGCGCCTGAGAATTTATCAGATGAGGAAGCCGCAGCTCTTCCTTTAACAGCATTAACTGCTTATGAGCTTTTGTTTGATAAGTTTAAGTTGATTCCAAAGGAAAATGCCAATAAAGGCAAACGGATTTTGGTTATAAATGGTGCTGGAGGAGTCGGTTCAATTCTCAACCAACTAGCTCACTGGGCTGGATTAGAAATTTATGCTACAGCTAGTCCCAAAAATTTTGATTGGTTAAAAAAATTAGGAGTCGATCATCCAATTGATTACCATGAAGATTTAAATCACAGTTTCCGACAATTAAATGTGGAACAAGTCGAATATATGGCTGTCTTATTTGATATCAATCTATATTTGGAGCAAATTAAACATCTCATTAAACCATTTGGACATGTTGGAACTATCGTAGGAGTTACAAAGCCCTTGGATTTAAACGATTGGAAGAATCTTTCCGTGAGTTTTGATTGGGAGTACATGTTTGCCAAAACAGATTATGATTACCTAATTGAAACACAAGGAGAAGCCTTAGCCTTAGTTGCTAATCTAGCGGACAAAGGGAGTATCCAGTCTACACTGAGTAAAGTATATTCTGATGGAATCAATGCTAAGAATCTAAAATTAGCCACTAAGGATGTTGAATCTGGACATATGCTTGGAAAAGTAGTCCTTAGCGGTCCATTTAATGGCCTAACAGATAAATAGTCCTGATTTAAAATAAAACCGAAGAAATTGATAATTTGCTTGAGAAACTCAATCTAAAGCATTTATCAATTCTATCGGTTTTTTTGTCCATTCCATTAGTATGTTATTCGTATTTTTTATTGTTATGCTCGATATTTTTTTCGAAAAGCCACATCGAAAGCTCTTCTGAATCAGCTATTGGATTGAAAAAGTTGATAATTTTACAATCTTTAAAGAGATCTCTTTTTTCATGAGCATATGTCAAATCATTTGTAATCAAGTAATCACAAGCGACCTCCTCGATCAATAAGTCATGAAAGGCAAAAAGTGGATGAGTTTGTAATCGTGTCTCTAGATATTCAAAACCGGTTTGAGCGTTAAAAAGATATTTTCCTAAAAAAATACCGATATGAATTTTGTTTTCCTCATACATGCCGCTACGAATGAGCAAAAGACCATATTGATCTAATAAATAACTCAGATTGAAGGGAGCCAATCCCATATTTGTGACGAATTGATTGATTTTCAGAATAGCTTGCTTCAAAAATCGATCACCAGCAACATGAAGATCTGGGTTTAACTTGGCAGCATTTATCACAATCTGATTCGAAAGGTCTTTATCCATATTAAAGAGTAGGCCATTATTATTAATGCAAAATAACATGAGCTCCAATCGTTTTTTTAAGATTGCATTACTAATTGTGGTGAAGGCAGGTGAAAGAATTTTCCTAGAATATTTATAGACTTGATAGAAGACTGTTTGTTGTTGTCGTTGTTGAATCAGAAAACGATTATATAGCCACCCTTCATAAGATACGAGAGGTAGTCCAAAAAAGAATTGCATTAACATATCAAATTCTGTTTCAGCTAATAATGACTCAGGAAAAGCTGAATCCTTTTGTAAGAAACTATCACGCAAATAAGGCGTATCCTTGGGATAACTAATTTTGAAAAAGTCGTTTTTGGATGTTTTATTACTAGTGCAAAAAAATGAACGATAATAAAAAATATAAAGCAAACGACGGATTCGTAGTTGGTTATATTGAGCTAAGGTAACATTGTCATAGTTTTCAATATGGAAAATTAGGCTCTCAATCATATTTTCTACTTCAGGTATTTCTTGGAAAACTTTAGCTGAAAGACTGTAAACTTCTTCAATGTAATGAAGATAAAAGAAACGGATTTGTTGTTCAGAGCCAATGATCTTGGTCTTTTTTAACTCTAATCCGTAATTGCTAAGTAAAAGCCGAAGACGACTGAGATAGCGACTAATACTAGAGGTGCTTAAAAAGAAAGTTTGTTCTAGCTGCTCATAGGTCAATGCGGGCTTCATCAGCATTTCCATCATTAGCTTATGCGGAATCGATTGTTGAAAAGTTCGGTTTTTGATTACAAGATAAGAGGAATTTTCCCGATACGTAATCCTCACCTCATGCATCAAATTATCACAAATTAGGTCTTCTTGGTAATTTTTTTGCATATTTTCTATTTGATAACGAAGTTTTTTTGGAGAGATGTTGAGAGCATCACAAATATCTTTTTTTAATGCTTGTCCATCCACTACCTCGAAGAATTTTAAAAGCTTTAATAAGCCTTGAGAGTTTGTATCTAGAGTACTTAGAATATCCATGTTTTCCTCCTTGAAATAACGCAAAACAATTATAAAGGACTTTTCAGATTATTGTAAAGAGTAAAGTTCAAGATGAAATCAAACTTCTAATTATAAATTGGCATGTAGATTGACAAAAAATGATAAGGAAAAATACTGTTATATGAATAAAATATAAAGGTAGAAGTTATGAATAATATGGAATTTTACTAATTAATAAATAAACAGGAGCCATGTAATAGGAGGTAAGTAATTTTTATGCGCAGAGGAGAAAATATATATAAACGAAAAGATGGGCGTTGGGAAGGGCGTTATATTAAAAATCGAACTCACGAGGGGAAGATTGTGTACGGTTATATCTATGGTAGACAGTACACTGAAGTAAAAGATCGCTTGAATATCATCCGATCACAAACGAATATTATTTTGATCAAAAACTCTTCAAAACCCACACTATATTGCATTTGGTTGGAAAAAGTGTTTTTTCCGATTTTAGAAAAACGGATTAAAGCCTCTACCTACACTACATATTATCGCTTGTATAAAAAAAACATCCTAACTTTTTTTAATCAAATTACCTTTGAAGAACTAACTGAAGAGCTTCTTCAAGAATTTATATCTTATTTGTGCGAAAAGGGGTTAAAATCTAATAGCATTCGTTTAATTTTGAGCTTAGTTAAACAATCGATTTCAGAAGCAGTACATCAAAAATTGTTAACGATAAATCCCATTCAGCGGCTACAATTTCCTAAACAAAAAAGCGAAAAAATTATTGCTTTGGAACTTCACCAGCAAAAAGAACTAGAAAAGCTAGCCAAGTTAAGTCATGATGGTTTGCCCATCATGATTTCGCTATATTCAGGACTAAGGATTGGTGAAATCTGCGGATTAACATGGGAAGATATTGATTTTGAGCTGTCGCTAATTCGTGTCAATAAGACAGTTAATCGTGTTTTAAGCAAAACAGGTGGAAATAAACGAACTGAGGTTGTGATTTCTCCTCCAAAGACAGATTTTTCCAATCGCTTAGTTCCGCTTTCTAAAACATTAAGTGATTACTTGAAGAAAGTAAAAAAAAACAGTTACTCTAGTTATGTAGTCTCTGTAAGAGATGGTCTGGCTGAGCCTCGTGTTGTTGGATATCGCTTCAAAAAGTTAATTAGCAATACAGAATTTTCGGAAATACATTTCCATATGCTTCGCCATACCTTTGCAACTCGTTGTATTGAAAATAACATGGATATTGTTACCTTAAGTCGAATTATGGGGCACCAATCAACCAAGTTAACCCTGGATATATATAGCGATTCTCTGATGGAACAACGAAAAAAAGAAATTTTAAAAATTGATAATCTTTTTTAATCCAATTTAAGAGTAGGAGAAATTTTTTTGCTAAATTAATCTCTTTATTTAAGAATATTTCTTAATTATTTGGCTATTTAAAGAAAATAGAAAAGAGCATGAAACCCTTTAAAACGTTGGGTTCATGCTCTTTTTGATGACAAATTAGTTTTCCGATAACTACGTATTAAGCGATTAAGATTATTATCTCTATGTAATTTAGTCTATAAACATTCATGTCAATTGTCAACCCAAAATATAATTATATTAAATTTTTTAGACAAAAAATGATGTTTTTTCATAAAAAATGATTTCATAAACTTCTTTGTAAAGTGTTGATTACGTTGATAAATAGCTCAAGTGATAGCTGTTGGTTTGTATCTAAATAAAATTTCTTTTTTTAGAGTATTTTATCGGGAAAATGAGTACTATTGCCCAAATATTATCAGATTTTTTTTTTAGCCGTCAAAATTTTAGTCATTGAGAGGATGCAAAGTCATGCGCAAAGGTGAAAATATTTACAAAAGAAAAGATGGTCGCTGGGAAGGGCGCTTTATTAAAAGGCGCACTAGCAAAAAAAAGATTGTCTACGGTTATGTATATGGAAAAAAATACCAAGAAGTGAAGGAAAAGCTCGCTCATATAAAAAGTTTACAAAAAGAAAAACCTGAAATTTCTTCAGAAAAAAATGATGGTGAGTATATTGCTTGGTTATTTAAACATTATTTACCAAGTATTGAAGGAAAGGTAAAAGAGTCAACATATTCAACTTATTTTCGCTTAGTCTCTATTCATATTGAACCTTTTTTTAAGGACAAATCATTTTCGGAAATTACTGACGAAACAGTTCAAGAGTTTGTTGACGTCTTGCTGCAACAACAATTGCAAAATAGCAGTATCCGTTTAGTGTTAAGTTTTTTGAAGCAATCAGTCTCTGCGGCTTTACGCCAAGAATATTTGACTAAAAATCCCATCCAACACATTCAGCTACCTAAGGAAAAACGTCATAACGTTCATGCGTTGACATTGAAGCAACAACAAGAGTTAGAAGATTTAGCTCGGCAAAGCGATTATGGATTACCGATTTTAGTATCTTTATATTCAGGACTCCGGATTGGTGAAATCTGTGGTTTAACTTGGGCAGATGTTGATTTTGAGCAGCAGACAATCAAAGTAAATAGAACGGTCAGCCGAATCATGTGTCAAAATATCAACTCAAGAAAGACGAAGGTGATTGTCAGCTCACCCAAAACAGACTCTTCGCAGCGCACCGTTATTATTCCAAAAATTCTTTGTACATATTTACTAGACATGAAAGAGGTTAGCACATCGCCATATCTGGTTTCTGCTAGATATGGCATGACAGAGCCGAGAGTAATCAACTATCGGTTTAAAAAAATTATTGCAAATAGTAAGTTCTCAGATATTCATTTTCATGCGTTGCGGCATACCTTTGCTACAAGGTGTTTGGAACAAGGAATGGATATTGCTACATTAAGTCGCTTGTTGGGACATCAATCGATTAAGTTGACTTTAGATACTTACAGTGACTCTACACTGAATCAAAAAAAGAAAGAAATAGAAAAACTAAATTTTTTATTTTAATAAAACTATTGTTAAACAGTTAAGCTAGACAAACTAAATTAGGCCTGACAAAAGTTGGTTTACAATTTTTTTGGCCGTCACTTTCGCCGTCACAATATCAAAAACTCAGGGTTACCAAGGCATGGTTTGCCTTTTCGCTTAATACGTAGTTATGAGAAAACTTATAATGATAGGTTGGCCCTTTGATATTTTAGGGTTACAAGAGACGTTCGTCAAGAAAATCAACACAAATTTTCAGTCTCTTTTTTCGAATTTTAGAAATTGATGAATGTAAGTAATTATTTCGTGTAGTCAAACAATGAATTTAGTAGGTGTGAAAATGAGACAAATTCTTTTATTAACCAAGAACTTCCACTTGGATAATGATTGGGAGACAAAATTTGAAAATTTAGGATATGAAGTATTTTGTTCCAGTATGCTTGTAGATAGGATTTTGATAGCTGGAGATACAAGTTTTTTTTCGCTCTTTAAGATAGTTGTGCTTAGTGAAAGTATTACCGATGAAGAAGTTGCTCAGATTAGCTCTTTTATAAAAAAAAAGGAAAGGACTAATCATCTATCGAATTACTAGTGATGTCTCTGAGAAAGAACAAGCTATTCCATCGGTGAGTCAAGTTAAGGTATTCACTTTGTCGTCATCAATGAGTTTGTCCAAAGTTCGAGAAGTTTTAGCTAACTCTATAAGAGATGAGGGGTTTACTTTAAAGTATTCACAAATATCTTCAACTGAGTTTTCTGATCATATTCCGATTCAATCATTAACTGCATTAGTTTCTAATTTATCAGGTAAAGAGAAAGTTTTCTTCAATATCCTTTACAGAAAAAAAGGTGAGTTTATTTCTCGGATGGATTTGAGTAAATTAATCTGGGAAAAAGACCCAAATAATTCAACATTGGCTCAACTGTCACAGATTGTCGGACGCGTTAAGAGAAAGATGCAGTCGACAGGTATTGATAGTTCTTTAATTAAGACTCATTGGAAAAAGGGCTACGCACTGCACTCATCATTGTACGAGAGTATTGAAATGCATAAAGATGATAGGACTATCCAAAAATTAGCAGTGTTGTAAGTGAAAGAAGAGGGGATGGTAAATAGTATAAATAAGATTTTTAAAGAGTGAGTTGGTTAGAGTCACTTAATACTTAATGTTGCAAATGTCTAAAATATTTTTCAGAAGGAGGCGATACATCCTTCACTTCTGAGCAGTCAGACATGCCAAAAATCAATGGATGTATTTCATAGACTCATAGAGTATGAAGATTTAGCTTGTATAGGTAATTGCTGCGAGCACGAATTTGAATGTGATACTGACTGTGCAGAAACATCAGAAAGAAGTGTATGGGGGGATAATAATGAAATTTAAAAGAATAATGGTTGGTTTTTTTGCAATCATCTTTGTCTTTGGTGCTCTAGGAATTGCTAGTGTGTTTCAGGAGGCAGATGAAACAAATGCAGCGGATGGTGATTCTGTTGCGAAAATTACGTTTAAGACGAGCAGCGATTATATTTTTGAAGATAATAGCATGTTAATAGAAGTTACAACTGACAGAGAGGCCATAGAAACAACAAAAATGCCAATGTTTAAAGATAATGATGCTTATAGTTTTGTTGGTTGGAAACTGACGGCTTTGCATTTGGCAGCTGAAACGGCAGTCAAACATCAATTGACAAGAGGTCAAAATCCGGAAACTGATCCGTATGACTTGATTGTTAATGAAATTTATGAACCACATGAAATACTTAGAACCGCTTTTTATCATGGAGATGAAGCAACTTTTGAAGCTGTTTATGAAGCTCAAGGAACAGAAGGCACGACAGATATTTGGGAACAAAATTATGGGACGACGATTGCTGAAAGAATTCCATCAATCAGTAATGTAGGGCCAGCTTCTAATAATATCATAGTGTATCGGTTTGATGGCAGTAATTTCACGCAACTCTCTGCACGGGGTATTTCACCAGATAATTTTAGAGCGGCTATGTTTGATATCTATCAAGATAATCAACCTGGAGAAGATTATGTTATCGCAATTACTGGTAATAGTACTCTTAATTTGGGAACAGCTGCCTATTCGTCAATTGGGAATAAAAATGAAACTGCTACAAATTCTTCTGACGTCAGTTTTTATTCCTTGAGTAATAGAGCAAAAAGTCTCACTATAACTGGTTCTGCAAGTGATCCGGTTGACAATACGCCAGCCACCAGTGCTCCTACTGGAAATGCTTTGTTGAATTTTAGTACTACTGCTGCTAACGGTTTAAATTTCGGTACGAATATCGAATTCCGAAATATTCGTTATCGTACGCCTTTTCTAGCTGCGAATGGAAATTCACTCACTTTGGGTGGTGGGAGTTGGGGGACAAGAGCTACTACGGTATACGGTGGAGCATATGACGGCGATGCCAATGCAAAACTAGGAGCTTCAGTGACCATTAATTCAACGGGGACTGGTGTTTGGAACCTATACGGAGGGACAAGAAGCGGTAACTTTAACGGAAATACTAATTTAGTTATTAATAGTTTTAGCGCTTCAATAACCACTGTCTCTGGTGGAAATGAATCATCCGGTGTCATTAATGGAAACACCAATTTATCAATATATGGCGGTAGGAATACCATCACAAATATATATGGTGGTGTAAACTCTGGTTGGGTGACTGGAAGTGCCTATACAAAATTGCGAGCAGTAGACTCTGCAAATCGTCCAACGGTCACTAATTTTTATGGTGCTTCTAATTCTGGAATCGTAGCTGGTAATGTTGAGACTCTTGTTGCTGGTCAAGGTGCTCTTACATCCAGCTTTTATGGTGGATCTGATACTGGCAATGTTGGGACTGAAGGCAATCAGAATTATATCAAAACTATTTTTGATTCTAGTTTATTCACTAATGGTAATTTTCCGTGGAGTGGAGGAAATAAGACTAGAGGGTTTATTTATGCAAATATAATTAATACAGTCCGTGCTGGCAAGACAACAACAACAGGCGCAATTGACGGATTTAATGGTTCTGCTGGAGATGACAGTGTGCGTTTAGGTATTACGGATGGAGGAATTAACTCGTTTGGCATTGACGATTCTGTTGGTAGAAAAAGCTATGCCTTCAATGCAGCAAAAAATTCATCTGGAAATGCATTAACGGTTATTACAATTGGTAATATTGATAGTCATATTTTGGGCGGGGCTTTTTCATCTGGTGGTGAAGAAGGTTATGCCCATGCTACAGGTGTCAAAGGATACTATGAAGGAGATGCTTTCCTCACAATAGGTATTTTAAATAGTGATGATTCACGAGCTGGCGGTTACAACTATTGTACCAGTACGAGTGGTTTTTCTAACGTAGGTGATGATTTAGCTTATAAGGTGGGGCCAAGTACCGCTACTAATAGCACTACTAATAGAACGTATAGGAGAAACGGTTGGGATATTTTTGGAGGTACTTCTAGAGCCGCGTCAGGAACCTATACCAGTTATGTAAGTGGAAATACTGGATTGATTCAAAACAATGTCTTGGCTCGTTGGACATATGGCGGTGGTTATTACGGAACAATTGATGGGAATACTAGTAATAAAGTATATGGTGGCTTAATAGATACTTTAGAAGGTGGCGGCTATTATACAGATAGAATTTGGGGAGATACCTTAGCAGAAATGCACAACGGAGAAGTCAACTTCTTCTTTTCCGGTGGCGGTTGGAACGATGATCAAATTTTTGGAAATGCCATAGCCTATTGTACTGGTGGGATTATTAATTGTGCAATTGGTGGAACATATGGCTCCGCCGCTCGGCACACAATCAATGGTAATTCAGATGTTTATGTAACCGGTGGTAATTTTTCTGGATATCCTAGTCATGGAACGCGCGGCTTTTCTGGCGGTCCAACTAATCTTGGAAGAATTACAGGGAATGTTTCTTTAACCTTGGACTTAAGAGGAACCTCCGGATTTCAGCTTCCTAGTGGGGTAAATATTACGGGTGGACAAAATACAAATGGTACAACATATGTAGGTTCATCTTTTGACAATACTATCACCTTAAATATTTATACAGATCCTGGATCAAATGTCTTAAATGGTGCTGTCATCTATGGTGATGCAGGAGATTCAGCCAGAACCGCTTCTGGACATATTACAATGAATATTGATGCTCCCGATTCTACAATTGGTAGTCTTTATGCAACATCTTACTCCAATATTAGCGGTGGTCGCACACTATTAAGAAATGTAGATATTAACGTTTTGCGAGCAGGGACAATCGGAGCTTTATCTGGAACTGGTAACAACACTTCAGATAATGTAACGAACTGGATTTATGAAAATGCTTCAGCTGAAGCTAAACATATTGATGTTAAGTTGGGTACAGAGCTTGCAGAGAATCCCTTTACTGGCTATGCAGTTAAACCAACAGATATACCTGCTGATCAAAAAAATATTACTTTCGGAGCTACGGGGCTAGTGAACTTTACCAGCCTAGCTGTAGAAAACGGCTTTAAAGCTTTAGCCGGGAATGGTGGTATTAAAAATGGTCGTAATGCGAGCGCAACCAATCATTACACTGATTATGATGATTTTGGTGATGTGACGATTAGTGATGGAGCAGGCTTTGGCGTGAACAATGATACGGGGATTCTTTCCTTGGGGAGAATGACAATTAATGGGGAAGCTTCGGTCTATTCCCCACCTGGCAACGGAAAAATCAATCTATCTTCGCTAACTATGAATGACGAGACTGCTCGATTAACTTGGCACAAACAAGTTGGTGGAGTAAGTCAAATGGATTCTTTCGGTGATTATTTTGGTATATCCAAAGCTTATCAAGTTTTGACATTTTCTTCAAATCCTGTGAATGAAAATATGTCTAATGCACTTACACCATTAAATTTCATGGGAATTGAGGATAATACCGGAAAAACTTTTGTTGGAGACTCAGATACAACAACTGGCAAAAACTTAAATTCAGCAGCGAATCATCGGCAATGGGGGATTATGATACCTGGGTCAATTATTGATTTTACAGTAAGTGGAGATTATGACCCAGAAGATTTGGACAATCGGCTTAGTGCAGGTACTGGGTTAATCAGTCACGATGTAACAGAAGCGAAAACAACATTGGAGCCACCTATGACTGCTTATGCTACCCAGCTTTCTGGTATTGAAAATGGTACAACGAAGGGACGGTTAGTGATTCCTATTTTAGATGAAAATCCTATTTACCCAACTTTAACTTTTAATCCTGATGATCCGACGGGTTCTTGGATACGAAAAGGAACCATTGATTCAACAAAGGTCACCAATCCGAGCTATGACGAAACTATTCCAGAGCAAATGGATTTAGACGCTGATCGGGAACTCGATCCTGATGCCAATATTATGCGTTGGAAGTCTGTGGATTGGACTATGGGAGCTAATACGGGCTCAGACGCCAATGAATATAGTTATACCATTGATATCGTCTTTTCAAATGAAATGACGTTAGAAGGAAAGAATGTCATTGTATCGGAAAGCGAAGCCAAAAATTTAACCAATGATAGTTTAGTAAGGACCGCTCAGTCAGTTTTTGGACGACCATTTTTGACAACTAGCCTCAGTCAAGCAGACTTAGCTTCTTTACAAGCTGGTCTAGAAGGCAGTTATTCAAAGAAAATCCCTGTGAAATATCATGTTCAAGATCATGAAACTAATCCGGCCAATGAAGCTGAAGGAACTTGGAATATCGTAATCGTTCCAGACACGGCAAAAATTTCAACCGAAAAGGACTTTGCAATCTATGCTAATGATGCAAAACTGACACCTGTAGAAGCCGATAGTATCACTCAGCCAACCTTGGATGCAAAAACAAATGCACAGGTGATTTATGCAGATAACACTGTTAATGGGACAGCGGAATTAGATGCAGAGTATCTGAATCAAATTAAATCTGCTGGTTTGGAGCCAGTTCCGATTACTTATACTACCTCTTATGATGGCGGTATAGGGGAAAGAACAATAGATATCACTGTTAATATCACAGTAGAAGGTATACTAACTTTACAATCTGCGCCTACCGTAATCGATTTTGGAGTCAGAGATATAACTCGAGGAGCGGTGATTGAGGATCCAACTTGGAGTGAAGATGACTTGATTATATCTGATACCCGAAGCACAAAATCAACCTGGTACTTACAAGCAAAATTAACTCAGGTACTAACTTCAGATCTTGATTCAAGCAAAACTCTTCCAGATGCGATTTATTATTATCGCCAAGATAATTCCGGTCGTGATGAGCCTTTGGATACTGAAGATCAATTGATTGCTTCAGGTAATATTGCCGATGATGAAACAACTTATAACATAAGTAGTGAATGGCTGGGAGGCGAATCAGCGGGATTCAAATTAAAAGTTCCCGCCGGAATAGTTCGTCAACTTGGAGAGTATCAGGCAGAAATCACGTGGACATTAAGTGATACACCGTAGAAAGGATGTTGAAAAATGCAAGGTAAGAATCGAGTCCTCAAGCTACAATTCCTTGTTGCTATTTTCTCATTTTTTTTGATGGGAATCTCACTGACCGCTCCAGTTTTTGCTGCAAGTAATATGGGGCAGGTTGAACAATCTCAACGGGTCACTTCAAAAGGGACAATTACTTTTGAGGAAATCACCACGACTACCTCGTCCACTATTGATTCTATGTCAAGTTCTTCGTCTACCGTGATGAGTAGTAGTACACAACTGCCAAATACCGGAGATGGAAAGTTGCCACAAACGAATGAGTTGGTGACTCGAAGTCTAGTGATAGCTGGAGTAGGATTGCTTATTATTGGTTTCTTCTTTATTCTTTGGAAACGACGAAAGAAGGGAGAGAACCAGCCATGAAAATGAGATGGATTCTTGCAACTAGTATTTTATTGATAGCAATGCCACTAAACACTTTGGCTGCTAGTCAAACAGGTGGTGGGGAAATCACGTTTACAGAAGGACCACAAGCAATTCATGATCCAGAAAGCCCTGAAACAATCGTTATCCCAGAGGATGGTATGCTAGAAAATACAGGACCCTTAAGGCTAGATTACGTTCCGACATTACAATTTCGAGTGCAACAGATACTGGCCATAGATGAAACTTATAGTCCTCAAGCCGTTAATTTTATCGGCGATACAAGTGCACGGGCGCAGTTTGTTCAAGTGACAGATGTGCGTGGAACGGGTAGCGGATGGACGCTGAGCGTTTGTCAGGAGGAACAATTCAAAACTAGCGACGGCGAGACTTTAGATGGTGCTGAGCTTTCATTTGGAGCCTCATGGCCTAATTCTACGGTAACTGACCGTTCGCAAGAACCGACTATATTTCAGGATGTCATTCGGATGACGGTTGGAGAGACGCAAACAATTGCGACAGCCAGTCCAACACAAGGGGCTGGAACGTGGAGTATTTCCTTTGGGAATTCCACAAATAATTTGGCCCCAATTATGGATGCAGACGGAGCCCCAGTAGTACATGAAACATTGGGTAAACCGTTGTATCAAAACAGTGCCATACAATTGTCAGTACCTGGACGAGCAGAAAAGGTTGCTGGCAAGACTTATCAAACGGAGCTAACTTGGATTTTATCCGAGTTGCCATAATAAAAAAGGGAAAAATTAGGAGGAAATGTAATGAAACGATCACACAAAATTGCTGGAGCAGCACTATTAGCAACTGTTGCAGTCGGTGCAGTCTTATCTGCACAAACGAATGCTGAAACATCTATGCCAGGAAAGGGAAAAGTAGAATTTACAGCTGGATCACAAACGACGAATCCAACCAATCGCCCACCAGACGATACTAGCGGCCCAGAAATTTCCGAACCAACTCAAAATGAGGATTTGTCAAAACGTCGGATTATTTCTGTAACTGATTTAGATTTCCAAGTGCACGAAGCATTGGAAACAGAAACTGCTTATGATGCAACAGTATATAATACTGTGGAAACTGAAAGTGGGGAACCAATTTCTATGCCGCACTTTGTTCGTTTCCAAGATGTTCGAACAGACGTACCTGTCAATAATTTTGCAGTCACAGCACAAATTACAGATCAATTTGCAAATGGAACGGCAGTATTAACAGGAGCAGAGATTGAGTATAAAAATGCCCGCTTAACTACCTCTTATGCGGAATATGTAAATAATATTCCAACTAATGCTGTGCCAACAGCAGCTTCCACGAAAGTAGGAGCTGGCGAACAAGCCCTAATGGTAAATTGGGCTGGGGATGAAAGTGATATCAAACTAGGATTTGGTACATTTGAGCTTACCTTCGGTGAACTACCGGTAGCTGATCCGGAGACTAATCCAAATCCGGTCTATGATTCTGTAACCTTACACCGTTTACCAGGATCACCTGTACGTGAAGGTGTTTATAATGCAGTTGTGACGTGGACTATTGGGGATTATGTAGATACTACTGCCTAAGTAACTTAGCAACAATAGAATACATGAAGCATGGTGTGACAAGAAATCCAAAATTAAGGATTTCTTGTCCACTTTTTAAGGAGAACAGCTATGCGAAGAAAAAGGTTTTTAGTGTGTTTACTACTGTACATAATTTTTGGTTGGACTTTTGCGACACCAGTTTACGCCACTAGTGAGAGCAGCAATGAGGCTACGATTGAACAACAAGAAGGTGGATTTTCCTTCGAAGTCATTCGTCCAGAAAATCAACGCAATCTCAGTGTTGGCTACTTTGATCTCACGATGGAACCCGGACAACACCAAGTAGTACAAATTAATCTAACGAACGATTCATCAGAGCCAATCTCAATATCAGTAGGAATTTATGGTGGAAAGACCAATAGTAGCGGTGTAATTGAATATTCTGATATTGATATCGACAACGATGCATCCTTGGTCTACGATTTTGCAGATATTGTTACTGCTCCTGATGATGTTGAAATACCCGCTAATTCAACTGTCCCATTAAATATTGAGATCAATATGCCTGATGGATCCTTTGATGGATTTATTGCCGGTGGAATTCGCTTGGAAGAAGTTACTGCAGAAGGAACGGCATCTGAAGGGCAACAAGGAATGATTTTAAACAAATTTGCTTATATGACAGGAATGCTTTTGAGTGTCGGGCAAACTGAAGGAATCACAGAAAATATGCAATACAACGAGACGTACGCAGGTTTAGACAATTACCAGAATGCTATTTTTGTCAATTATTCTAATACCGCACCGATTTTTGTTAATGGAATGGCAACAGAGGTTCAAATCATGTCAGATACTTCTGATGAAGTTTTATATGATGCACGGAAAACCAATATGCGAATGGCACCTAACTCGATGATTACGTTTCCTGTCTCCTTAAATGGGCAAGAAATGGTTTCAGGGGATTACCGAGCCCATATTGTTGTGACAACTGAGGCTGGCGGTCGGTGGGAATGGACTGAACCATTTACAATTACCGAAGAGCAAGCCAGTGAGTATAACGAATCTGATTTGTCGCTTGTCCAAGAGTCCGGAATTAATTGGCGTTTGATTACATTGATTGTTTTGGGAATAATGGTTCTATTCCTACTGGTTTGGTTCTTAATTCGTATGTTACGAAAGAAGAAACATATCAAGTTGTCAAAAAAGAAACGAATACGAAAGAAAAAAAAATAAAAGAATTGAGGAGGCAGACGTTTGGAATTTTTAGATTGGCTCGTTATTGGATTACTTTCCCTTGCCGTGTTGTGTCTGTTATTTGCAATCGTTTGCTTGGTCAATTGGTATATTAAGTCAAAACAATTGCAGGTGCATCGAAAACAACGACCTCCAAAAAAGAAACCATTGGTAAAACGTTGGCGAAGAACTATGCATGGTATAAATCAACAAAAGAGAATATTTCGCAAAAGATTTTTTATCTTACTTCTTTTGGGAAGTCTGCTTATACCGCTCTCTTTTTATGTTCGCTATTATCAAGCAACCACACTTTCAAGTGGGAACTCTGATGCCTTAGTTCAAGGCTACGCCCTAACTCAAGAAATCGAACGAGATTTAAAGGATGTATCAACAACGGATAATCCCGAACAGTTGCAAGCGACGATTTATGATGTTGCTGCTCGATTAGCTAGTTATGGAACGGAGACACCGGATCCCAGATTATCTCAAGAAGGTAAACTTTTAATGAAGGATTTGTTTGAGAGAATGAAGCGCCTTGGGATTAATCTGTCGGGAATTTCTATCGAACAGATGCAAGATCCGGATCAAAATGGCAGTTATTTATCTGATGTGGAGCGGCTGAAATCCTCACAACAAAAAGTGTTTGAGTATTTCCGCATTGATGAATCCACCTTGTCAGCTTCTTAGGAGGCGCCTGATTATGAAGAGGTCGAAAAGAAGAAAGAGACCAGTCAAGTATATCAAAAAAGATGTTCGAACCTCACGAACACATAAAGCGTCTCGTTTATTACAATTAGAGAAAAAAAGTCAAAAGCAAGTTGCTAGTTTACAAAAAGGAAGCAATCGAAAGAAGCAGAAACAAGAAAAGCGAATTAAGATTAAAAAAATCCAAAAGAGACAACGGATTGTCATGGATATATTACTCACTAATGTAATTGTGCTGGTGATTCTCATGACCGTTTTTGTTGTTTTTTTTCGTGTTGAAACAAATGACGGATATGGGATGAGTCCTTTAATCCAAGCAAATGACAAGGTGATTATAAGCAAATATAGCAATATTGAGAGATTCTCTGTTGTATCCTTTCAAGTGCCGAATCGTCAGAATCAGTCTTTAATACGCCGTATTATCGGGCTTCCCGGTGAAGAAATACGCTACCTTGATGATGAGCTATGGGTGGATGGTCGACAAATTACAGAACGATTTCTAATCGAACAATTGCAACAAGCCTACCAAGACGGCTTTCAAGTCACCGAAGATTTTACCATGCGGGAATTGCCCGGGGAGTATCACACGAGAATTCCCGATGGCTTTTATTTGGTCTTAGGGGACAATCGATCCTTTAGCGTGGATAGTCGTGCGTTTGGTCTCGTTGCCGCAACGGATATTACCGGAGTTGTGGAGATGGTAGTCTACCCATGGCAACGATTTGGTGGGATTGAATAATGTGACTGTAGGAGGATTTTATGAAAAAAGTGTCGCAGTATCTAAAAAAAGAAGGCCTGAGTTTTCTCTTATCTTTTCTGATTCCGATTGGCATCATGGTCATCGTGTATAACCTCTTAAGTATCTATCCTGGCAGTCAACGGACCGTGATGGCGAGTGATTCGTTTTCTCAATACTCCGTTTTCCATGCCTTTTTTAATCAGATGATTAAAGAGGGCGACTCCGTCCTCTTTAATTGGTCGGGCTCGTTGGGGTTAAACAACTGGTCCTTTATGAGTTATTATCTTAGTGGCATTTTTACCCCGCTGGTCTTGTTCTTTCAAAATAATCAGATACCAGATTTTCTGTATTTCTATACACTCTTAAAATTTGGTTTAATGGGGCTCAGCTTTTCCGTATACTGTCGTTATAATTTTAGGCTAGGTACATCAATTCGGGTGGGACTGTCGGTTGCCTATGCGCTGATGTCTTTTATGGTGGCGACATCTGAAATTATCATGTGGTTTGACGCGCTGATTTACCTGCCACTGATTATTTGGGGGATTCATCGGCTGGTTCAAAGGAAAAAGCCTGTCCTGCTGTTTGTCAGCTATGTGTTGATGTTTCTTTCCAATTTTTATATGGCCTTTATGGTGGGCTTGTTTAGCTTTTTGTATTTCGTTGCCTATAGTGCCATTGATTTCAAACAGCGGAAGTCAGCGATTCTCCCTTACTTGGGAACCGCCTTTGCGGCAGGGGGCACCGCCATGCCGCTTTTATTGCCGGTCTTGTTGGATTTGACCCAAAATGGGGAGTCCTTCACTCCCATTACCAATCTGATAACGGATAGTACAGGACCGTTAGATCTCCTATTGAAAAATTTTGTCGGGGTCTATGATACGACCAAGTTTGGCTCAATCCCCTTTCTTTCGATTGGGTTGGTCGCCCTTATTTTTGGCCTCTTTTTCTTCATTACTAAGAAAATTTCTCGGAACATGAAGCTTGCCTTCGGGTGTTTTTTAGGAATTATTCTCCTGAGTTTCTATTTGGAACCGCTGAATCTGCTCTGGCAAGGGATGCATGCACCGAATATGTTCTTGTTCCGCTTTAGCTTTGTCTTTTCCTTTCTATTGATCAATCTGGCGGCCTATGCCTTAGAAGTTGTTTCAAAGGAGGACTGGGAAATACTGAGCGGAATCATCATTGTGCTAGTGATCTTGTTCACGGGTGTCAAGTTGTGGATGGATCGCCAAGAGGAGAGTTACATCTATGGGGACAATTATCTCTGGACGATTGGCTTTTTACTGGTCTATTTCGAGCTTATTGTCGTGGGGCACAAATTCCGATGGCAGAAAATCGGCTGGCTCCTTTTGACATTGGTGATGATTGGCGAGGCTGGGATTAATACGTTTGGGATTATCCGTGGTGTAGCGATTGAATGGAATTATGCCACCGGAGAATTGTATACCAAGACTTATGCCCCCACATCTGAATTAGTGGCTCTAGCAAAGGCAGAGAACCAAGATTTTTTCCGGATGGAGAATGTCACCGCGAGTACGCCAAATGATTCCTTTTTATACGGCTACCATGGTGTCTCAATGTTTTCGTCGATTCGCAATCGACACTCGTCGGCGTATCTGGACAGTTTGGGTTTTCGATCTCATGATACCAACTTAAATATTCGCTATATCAACAACACCATTTTGATGGATAGTATTTTAGGGATTCAGTATAACTTGTCCCATCAACCTTTGTCGAAGTTTGGTTATCAAGAAATTGAGCGGGAAGGCGATTTGGGACTGTATGAAAATGAGTATGTCCTGCCCTTAGGGATTTTAACAGATGATGGCATTTACCAAGACAATACGGTAGAAAATCAATCCCAGCTGTTTAATCAGTTGGCTGGGACAAATCAATCTCTTTTTGATTTTGAAGCAGTGGAGCTAGTGGACAGTCAAAATGTCACCATTAGCGAAGAAACCGTGAACACTACGACGTTACAAGCATTGGAGCCGGATGACATTGACGAGCCGATTGAACTGACCTATCGTGCAGAGATTCCAGCAGGGAAACAAGCCTATTTCTCTGCCTATTTTTCCGATCGTATTGCCATTGGAAATCCGTATTTGACGTTAAAGTTGGACGAGGCGCAATTTAATTCCTCTTTGATGGATGGGCAATACTACAATCTTGGCAGCTATTCTGAAGCTGAAACAATTGAGTTTACGATTGAAATTAGTAACTTGATGTATGAGGGGGAAGAACAAGAATTTGAATGGGTCAAACCCGATATGGTTTTAATTGATCACGAGCGCTTTGTATCCAGCTATGAACAGATGGCTGAAAAGGGAGTGGAGTTAGCGGTTGAGGGGAGCCACGTCACGGGGAGCGTAGCGGTGGACCATGACCAAGTCTTGTTTACTACGATTCCTTATGACAAAGGCTGGACAGCCTATATCAACGGTGAGAAAGTGGTGATTCCTTTATTTAAGGAAGCCTTTTTGACCCTCCCGTTGAGTGCCGGCAAGAATCAGATTGAGCTGGTGTTCTTTCCCCAAGGCTTAAAAGTAGGCTTTGGACTTGCGGCAGTATCGTTGATTGGCTTTGTAGGAACGGTATCGGTACGTCGGAAAAAAAGATAACGGTTACACATCTCATAGAAAAAAGCAGCACTATCTTGCACAAACATATTCTGAGTAACTAGTCTATGATTTGTTTGTATCCATTCAAATTTTAAATATATATTATAACCATGAAGACCAATCATCCTAACCGGTGATTGGTCCATTTTTGTGCTCAAAATGAAAGGAGGAAAATCATGTTTGAGAGGAAAGAAAATCGATACATGACCAAAGGAGTGGCTGGTGCGGTTCCCCAATCGCTACAACGCTACCTGTGACAATTGATTGATACCAAAGAGGAAAAGGGAGATATCTCGTTAGACTACTTACAAATTTTTGAGTTCAATCCAGACCAACAAAGGCAGTCCATAGAAGTCATTCACCACCAAGAAGAACCCTTTGTCATTTCGCATCATCAATACCCCTTAACTACAGAGCTGGCTCATTTTCACGTAAAAAAGGTCTGGGTGATAGACGATGGCAGTTATCAAACGATGTTGTTACCAGATGAATATTAAGTAGAGGAGGAAACTAAATGCGTCAAACAGACAGCTACATTCCACAAAAAAGAGTCGCCATTGTTCACTTGGAGATAGTCAAAGAATCGTCCATTTTGTATGCCGAACGGGTTGTCGATAGCCCGCACGCACTGTATCAATTATTTGCGCCGTTTATTCAGAAAAAAGATCGGGAACACCTTATTGTCGCCGGCTTAAATGCACGCAGGAAACCCACATTTATCCATTTGGCACATATTGGTGGACTAAATCAAAGTCTGGCAATCCCGCGGGATATCTTGAAACCAGCTTTGTTGTCCAACAGTATTTCTGTTGTGGTCGGACACAATCACCCCAGTTCAATTTCTGAACATAAGCTAGTTGAACTTTCTTTAGCAGATATTGATATTGTCAAAAATGGTTCACTAACGGTGTACCCTTTTCCATTCAAGTTATTGCGGGAATATATCAGCAACGAAAGTCGCAAATTAAGAGTTGGGAAAGGCAATTAGCTAGGTGTGGTATTGATGGATGAACTAGAGGAGATGGTCTGAAAAGAAGTTTTGATTATTCTAAGTCTATCATTGAAAGAGTTACTCTATATGTAAGCATCGTAAAGGAAAAGGATTGTAAAATCCTTTTATTAACCGTCAAGCTAATATTTATTTGTGAAATAACTCGACTTGCTGTTTCTTTAAGAGGAAATGGACTAGTTCATTTTTGAAGTAAATAATATAATCAAAAAACAATTCTGAAAATCAGTTTAAAATACTGATCTTCAGAATTGTTTTTTATATTTATGATGAAAAATATCGGTTTTTAGTGATTAAATTTCTTATAACTATATATTATGCGAAATAATAGGTATTATCCGTCATATATTTCGTAATAATTAAATTTTAAATGTAATTAATTCCAATGTCAATCCTATTTCAAATAAAATATTATGAAATATGATTAAAAAAATGAGGTTTTAAAAAAATGAGGTTTTTTTGTGATTTTAAACTTTTCATTTTTATCAAATATTTAAAGAAAAATTTGCCGATAAAAAGCTTAGTTAACAGTGTTTCTTGTTTCAAATTATGCTGAGAGAATTATCCGCCGTCATTAAAACAGTCAATTCTTTGATATTTTAATTTGCTCTCAAAAAAATATTTCTTAGATGCGAAGATTTTTAGGAATAAATGAGTAGTGATGGCGGAAATGTCGGTGAAACAAAGTGAAAATAGCTAGAATAATGAGATAGCAATATAGCGAGCGAAGCAATTTGTTGTTGTTTCCTAATGTACACAAAATATAGATGGTTGAAATCTAGGAATTAATTGAGGAAGGCTTTCAAGAAAAAAGGAGGGTTATGTGTAGGATTTTTTTTTAATAGGTAGATAAAAATATTATTGAAATATATTTATACAAATATCATTATGGCTGAAAGTTATAGATAGAACAATAATAATGATTTTTTTCAGTTTGTTAAAAATAGAAAAATGGCACATTCCTTTTGGCCGTCTTACAGACCGTCAAAAGACGGTTTTACCCTGATAGTAAAGCTAATAAATAATAGGTTCGCATAATATATAGTTATAGGAAGTTAAAGCACTTTCTTAATTTTTCGAAGGATTGACAATCAAATGTGTCACATTATCCTAATTGGCTTTAAAGCAAGCACAAAAGTTTAATTAGATTTTCCTATATGAACTCATTTTAAAACCTAGCTGTGAAATAAATAAATAGAGGTGATTATTATGAAACAGGTTCTGTTTTTAACAAAAAACATCTATATGGATAGAGAATGGCAATCTAGAATTCAACAATTAGGCTATGAAGTTTTTTGTTCAAATCAATTGTTGGAGCGAATACTTTGTAATCGTGACACAAGCATGTTCAGGTTGTTCAAAACAGTTGTTCTAAGTGAAAGCATTGCTAATGATGAGGCAGAAAAAATTAGTGAACTAGCGGAATCCAACAAAGTTCGTTTGTTTCGGATTGATGAACAAGTGGATTTTGAAACGAACCATGAAGAAGCAAATCAATTGGATGAGATTAAACTTTTGCATTCGAGTATGACACTGACAGAATTACGAGAAACTTTGATGGATACTCGTGCAGTTAAAATTTTTGCGACGGTGTTTCCTAAAGGTAGTGAAGAGGCTAACATGGCTGAAATTCCAATTCATTTAGTAGCTTCGTTTATGTCAACGATGTCCAAAAAAGAAAAAGAACTTTTTAATATCTTGTTAGAGAACAACGGAGAGTTTGTCAGCCGTGTGGAGTTAAGTGATGCAATTTGGGGGCAGGGGGTCTCAAATTCTTCTTTAGCACAGCTATCACAAATTATTGGTCGTTTAAAGAAAAAAATGGTTAAGGCAGGTTTAGATGAAAATCTAATTGAGACTCATTGGAACAAAGGATATGCGCTGCAAGAAAAAATGTGTGCCAGTATTCCTACATATTTAGCGGAGAAAGTAACGTAATTAATTTATTCTATCGTGTCAGGAAGTTAAACATTAGAACAAGAAATAAGTTTAAGTAGCTTTGTGAATATACCAGCATTATACCTGCAGTATGTTGTCAATCTTTCAAAGGCATTACTTGCTGCCTATATTCTTAAAAAGCCTGAAGGAATATAAGGCTTGCGTTAATTATCAGCGGAAAAGGAAAAATTTCTTTTGAGTAGTAGGTCGGTTACCTAACTAGCATTGGATTGACAATTTTTAGGAGTTGAAATTTAAAGGAGGTGGTGTTTTGTTGGTGAAAAGAACCTTAAAAAAGGTTCTTTGTCTTCCTGCCTTAGACTACAGGGAGTGACTAATTTGTCAATGTGTCTATTCCTACCTAGTACACAAAAAGGGACAAGAAAGGGGTTGATAAAAAATGAAATTTGGGAAAAAGCAATACAGATTTAGTGTGTTGCTGCTAGCCGTAATGATTACCATGCTAATTTCGGTTTTAGGAAAAGAACTTGCAAATACTGAGGTAACTAGAGCTGAGTCTTCTAATTATCAATTGGAGTTGTCCAACACTGCAGAATCTGAAGGTGGACTAGCACTTACGATTGTTATTGCTAATCCAAGTGATGAAACCTTGGTACTAGATACAACTGGATTGGTAATCGGTGAAGAAGATGGTGATGAATTGGCTGCAGGAAGCAATCAAGCAATTGATGTGACGGTTGATGTTGAAAAACAGCAACTAACCATTAAAACTCAGGCAGCGGATGAATCATTGAGAATTGAAAGCAGCATGAAGAAAGAAAAGGCAACTGAAGGAGTCGAGCAAGGTAAAGTTTCCCTAAGCATTGATGGGACTTCTGTTGCTGAACAAGATTTTCAATTATATCAACAAGCAGAAATATTAACTTATGAAGAGTTGGAAATTCCAACAATTCAAACTGCTACAACAAGAAATGCACGAGCTATTGGGACACAGGTTATTACACCAGTAGCAACTTGGGCAGAGTTTGCGGCAGCTATTTCTGATGCAACAACAACAGTGATCCAATTAACTGCAGATATTGCGAATCCTACGCCAACAGTCGATCCATACGTGGCAACACTATCCAAAAACTTAGAAATCATCGGAGTAGACGATACAGGTCAACCAGCTAATCGAGTGATTAATTTTGGTAATTCATACAGAACGGCTGGTGCAGGGATTGTATTGAGCAGTGGTATCACAACTGCAACTTCCCTTAGTCTTACAAATGTTGAGTTCAGAGGGATGGGAGATCGGACTGCAGATAATAGACTGGGAAATGCGCTACTTTATTCAGCTGAAACTAACGGACTTTGGTCGGTTAATTTTGAGAATTTTGTTTATAACAAGGGCCTGGGAAATACAAAGCGTATCATGTATGCTCCAACAGCTACTGCAACCTTTAGAGGGCAAAATAACCTGATTGCTAGTGACTATGGAACCGCACCAAATAATGCTTCTGGACAAACGTCTGTTGGAACAGACTGGCAACGGATGTTTGAAGTTAAGTCTTTTGTTCTGACTGATGCTGCTCATCTTCAAGTGGATTTAGTGGACATGCTTTATTATTCAACATTTAGTGGAACTGACCGAACAAACGGAGCTCAATTCAGAGTTGAACAAGGATCCACGTTGGAAGGAAGTAATCAAATTACGCCTCTGATAGCTGTTGAGGGATCCTACTTTAATTTTTACACGGGAGTAGATGATGGTTCAGCACCTAGTACTGTTAAATTGAGCGGAACGACAAGGTATCGCGACCGTTACGGCGGCCTCATATGCGTAGAGGGTCCAAACGCCCATTACTCCGTGGCAAATGGTTCTTTATTGGACTTGGATGGCCGCTGGTCACCAGTTACAGTAATGATGAGTGACTACGGGATATTTGATGTAGACGAAGCATCTACATTTAATGCTTCTGTTCAATCTGACAATGGTTACACTTTGGGGGGCACAATCCGCTTCAGATTAGAAGGTCACATGACCTTTAATATCAAGAATAACTCCGTTCTTAGAGTAGAAAAAGAAGATATCAACGCTAGTGGTGCTGCAGCGACGGCTAATCGTGGAGCGGCTATTCGTATGTATGGCGGCGATAATGTGGTGAATGTTTCTGGACAATCACGGGTCTACGTCCAAAGTAATTCCAATGAATATGCAATTGAGTATGATACAAGCCGTTCGATGAGAAATGCTTTCAACCTAGTGGATGCCCGCAGTATGGTTGACATCGACTCATATCGTTCTGGAGGTATTATCTCAGATTATGCAGTGAATATCATAGCTGAATCTGGAACAGAATTTCAGGTTGCTTCTAGCGGGTCAGGTTACACTTTTAATTATGGAACCAATAGCACGCTAGAGTTTGATAACATGCTTTATTACGATTTCCGAAATAACAATCATACGAGGGTATTCAATGGTACGGGAGTGATGCGCTCCGTCAATTCGGATATGAGTGTCTGGAGGATTGGTAACTCCGTCAACTTAGATGGGGACCCAGCGCAAGCTTTTACTTTAGGCGATGTGGGGTTTAGCAGCTCTGCTCAATTTAATACTGTAGCTGCGAGTTTCGCAATGGAGTTGCTCCCAGGACTAGTTGGAACTAGTTTCGCATCCACAACAGAAATGTATAATTTTTTCAATGTAACGGCAAATCGGATGCAAAACTATGCCCGAGTAAGTGGGAATAATGCCTACCCAATTGTCGATGAGCTGCGAGTTTCAACAGATGCTGACAAATATATCTATGGACACGTTTCAATTCCTGAAGGGGTAGAAGGTATTCGCGATGCTTGGACGGATGAAGTAACAGTTGAGGTCAGAGTAACAAAACCTGACAGCACAAGTTATGTTCTTACAGGGGTAACTTCTGCGAATGTTTCTGTCTATGGTGAAACAGCCCGTAACGGTATGTTCACGATTGAGAATATTGTAAATGGTAACACTGAGTTTATAGAAGCGGGCTCCGAAATAGAAGTTTTAAGGGCTTGGCGTGGAACTGGCGATCCTGATAGTGGTCAAGTGCACGTTGGGACACCAGCTATTGATGAACGTTGGGTACAAACTCCAATTACAGCGGTTGATGTGACACCTCCAACCATACCAACACCAACCATAACTGACGATCAAGTCACCAATGCTTCTAGAACATTAAGTGGAAGTGATGCTGAGCCTGGGGCAACTGGTTATATCGGTGTTAAAAGTGCTACAGCCGGTGATGCAGACGAGCCAATTTTCCTTCCTGAGACCTTCACAGTTCAGTCGGATGGAACTTGGTCAGTGACAGTTAGTGATTATTTTGTTGCTGGAGAAAAAGTTTCAATTTTCTTCAATGATAATGCAGGCGAGGCGAGCACGGTTGTAAGCCCACCAAGTACCAATAACACTACAGGGAATATTAATCCGTATCAAACGATAAGTTATCATGATGCAACCTTTACCGGTGTTACAGAGTATGTCGTAGAGGATATTATGCCGGATATCGCTGTTGACAAAACAGTTGTTTCAAGTAGTACAGATGGTACAACATCGGTTGGAGATAGGCTGACATATACAATTGTAGTGTCAAATAGTCGTAGTGATGGTGTGACGTCTACCCTGAATGATGTAACTGCAACTGATGTGTTACCAGATTTTCTAACACTTGATGAAAGCTCAATCACGGGAAATATCAATGGGACAACTCTTGAATCAACAGACTATTCTTTTGAAAATGGAACTTTGACTTTTACAGCAGGAACATTGCTTTCACAAGAAACAGCAACGATTAGTTTTACTGCAGTTGTAGAAAGTGATGCTTATAATACAACGATCACTAATACGGTAAATGCTGAAGGAAAAACTATTCCTGGAGATTCTTTAACGGCTTCCGACTCTGTAGTAAATCCTGGAGGTGTGGTCTTAGGAACAGTTGAAATTGTCAGAGCACCGTCAGAAATTAACTTTGGACCAATTGAATATCGTGCTCAAAATATTCGTGTAAATGAAGCGAAGATTATTGGAGATGACCTTGAAGTTAGTGATACTCGAGGAGCAAGTGGTCAAACCGCTTGGGAAATCAAAGCCACTGTTGAAAAGCCTATGACTTTAGAGGGTGGGTCACATGTTTTAGCAAATGCCTTACATTATCAATATGGGAATAGTGACTTAACTTTGTTAGAAGATGAGTCAACGACAGTCTATCAAAAGAGTAGTGGTGGTAGTCAAAATATTAGCTCTGCTTGGAGCGCAGATGGAGATGGGCTAAAACTAGATATCCAAGCCATCGATGCCAGCCGACTAGGAGACTATCAAGGTACTATCCTATGGACATTAGAAGTATCTCCACCGTAAAAACAGAATGGAGGAAGAAATGAGAAAAAAAATTAAATCAATCATCGTTTTCTCTGTTCTGCTTTTGGTAACGTTCATTGTTTTTCCGACTAGCGGCATAGCACAAGGCGGAACAGTAAATGGTGGTGAGGTTTCTACCAAAGGGAAAATTACTTTTTATGAGGAGTCAGAAAGTAGTGACTCTTCACAAGCCTCTTCATCTTCCAGTGATAGTGAAAGTAGCTCATCAAGTAGTACTGAGGAATCAACTACTTCCAGTTCACTTCCAAGTACAGGAGGGAAATTACCGCAAACTGGAGAAATTGTGAGAAATGTTAGTGCAGTTGCTGGCGGAGTTCTGTTACTGATTGTTGCGATACTTTTCTATAGAAAAAGAAAGAAGGAGGAAAATCATGAAAGCTAAACGATTTCTTTCCTCATTTCTACTTATATTGACAGCAGCCAGTTTAACACTAGTCGTAAATCAAGGTGAAGTTTCTGCATCTAGCCTTGATCAAGGCGGATCTGTAACAGTGACCGGTAGAGGAACAACTGATCCAGTTGATCCAGAAACACCCGGTGAAGAAGTCGATCCAGGTGAAGATAACTCTACAACAGGCGCTTTGCGCTTTGACTTTGTTTCTTCGCTAGACTTTGGAGATGCAAAAATTACCGATAGTAATCGGATATTTTATGTACGGGGACAGCTTTTTCATAGTGATACTCCAGCAAGAGGTAGCTACATTCAGATTACTGACGAACGAGAAAACGCAGATGGATGGACCTTACAAGTCAAACAAAACTATCAATTTAGAAATGATGTTGTACAAGAAAGCTCAGAGCAAGAATTAACAGGGGCTGTTCTTTCCTTTGACAAAGGTTGGGCGAACGCAATAAATACCAGTAAAATGCCAACTGTTACAAGGGATACCATCAATATTAGTAATATTAATAACTCTTATGAGGTTGCTAGAGCTGCTTCCGGCAATGGCTATGGGACATGGACCATTGAGTTTGGGGCATCTGGAAGCAACCAAAATGATCAGGGGAACACCTTAACACCATTAGTTGATGAAACTGGCGCTCCCATTATAGATGAGCTTTATCAAAAGCAAGCTTATCAAAATAGTGCTATTTCATTAACGATACCGGATGCTACAAAAATTTATCCGGTGCAATACGAAACGGAGTTAACTTGGCTTTTAGCTGAGTTACCATAATTAAAAAAACTAGGAGGAAATAAAAATGAAAAAAAGAAGTTTATGTGCAACAACCTTAATTGCTGCTTTGGGATTAAGTTTAGTGGGTGCTACAACAGCGGCAGCATCAACAGGAGTTGTTGGAAACTCTGTTGTATCATCAGGTTCAGTTGAAGTAACTCAAGGGGAAGCCGGCGGTGGCGGTGATACTAAAGACCCGGAAAATCCAACAACACCTATTACACCGGATCCAGGAGAAGTAACAACACCTACAGAAACTGGAACTTTAATTATTCAAGCAGTTTCTAATCTCTATTTTGATGGAATCACAACTGGTACAGATGCAGTAACTACTTATGCAAGAGCAAATACATCAACTGATGCTAATGGTCCAATCAGCCGTGGTGCTTATGTACAATGGACAGATATTCGTAATGATCAACGGGGTTATACTTTAACGGCAGCTCTGACTACACAATTTACTAAAGTTGGTGGAACTGAAACGCTACAAGGTGCAACAATCAGTTACAATAACGGAATTATGAACTCTTCTTACGATGTAGGAATCTGGCCAGAAGCTGGCATGCTTTCTAGCTTTACTTTAGATGAAAGTGGTGATTCTGCGACTGTTGTTGATACAGGAACAGTTGCAGCAGATGCCTTAACAGGTAAAGGTGAGTACTTTGTAGAATATGGACAAAGTGCTGATTGGGTTGCGGATGATCACCTAGGAGCTAACAAAGGGGTTACTGATAGTGCAGATACCTCAGTTTCATTATTTGTACCTAGAAATACTGTTGGGTTAATGACTACTGGTGACTATGCAGCAGAAGTAACTTGGACAATTGCTGTTCAACCTTAATTATCAATGAACTAAAAAAGATCTAGAGCTGATGTGGGTATCCCCATCAGCTCTTATTTTCAGATGGTATCTACAATGATTTATACATATTACAACAATCTATATAGACCAAGTGAAAACTCTTCAACGGAACATACAGTTTGTTCCAAAGAGAAAGAAGTAAATATTACTACACAATTTATATAGTTGGATGGAGTGAATAAGCGTGAAAGTAAAAAAAAATTACATAGTATCTTTAGTTTTGTTAATTTTGAGTGTTGTTATAGGTACTGCAACTTCAGCAGAGGCGAGCACCTCAGATAATAGTGCAGGAGGAGCAGCGTGCTTTACTTACAATGTCAATTTCCCTGAAAATCAGATGGGAGATGCAGGCTATTTTAATTTGCAGATGAGTCCTAGTCAGCAGCAAACTGTGTCTATTTCATTAATCAATCCGAGTGAAGAAGACATTGTAGTTGAGATAGGCATAAATGGTGCCAAAACAAATCAAAATGGTGTGCTAGAGTACGGTGAAACGACTATTGAAAATGATGCTTCTTTGAAATTTGATTTCGCCGATATCGTGACTGGTCCCAATACAGTCGAGATTCCAGCTGGGGAGTCCCGCGATTTAGAGCTCAACATTCAAATGCCTGAGACTACTTACGATGGCATCATCTTAGGCGGTATTCGCCTGCAAAAACAAGATAGTGATGAAGAAGCGGAAGAAGTCAGCGGTTCAGTTGTTAAAAATAAGTTTGCCTATGCAATCGCCATGATTCTTCAAGAAACAGATACTGCCGTGGCAGCTGATTTACAATTCAATCAAGTCTATCCAGGAACGGCAAATTATCGGAATACGATTTTTATTAATTATTCCAACACACAGGCGACTATTTTGAATGATATGTCGACAGAGGTGCAAATTACTAACCAAGGGGAAAGTACTGTCCTTTATGAAACGAAAAAAACTCAAATGCGGATGGCACCAAATACTCAAATAGATTTTCCGATTAGTATGAATGGTGAACAGATGGTGGCAGGAAATTATACAGCAACTATTTTAGTGACGGCGGGAGATCAACGCTGGGAGTGGTCAGAGGATTTTGAGATTACCCAAGAACAAGCAGATGAGTTTAACGAACGGGACATTGGTTTAGTACAGGAAAAAGGAATTGACTGGAAATTAATTGCTCTAATTGTCGCTGGCTTTATTGCAGTTGTAGTTTTTTTGATTGTGGTCATTCAAGTAATCAAAAAAAATAAGAAGAAGCGGGAAAAGGCTGAACGATTGAAAAGAAGAAAACTGAAAAAACAGCATAATGCTTAAAGGAAAAGGTGGGAGTAGATGACAGTTTTAGAATGGGTCTTTATTGGCTGTCTGGCAAGTGCTATTCTCTTTCTGATTTTTGCTATCTTCTTCTTTATTCGTTATTTTCAGACAAAGAAAAAGATTAAAAGATTGCCGAAGAAAAAAGTACGGAATAAAAAGAAACGAAAAAGATTTGCTATTCAAAAAATGCAATTGGAAAAAAGAAAAAAGCGCAACATAAGGAGTGTTGCAATACTTCTTATATTGACTCTTATAGCTGGTGGCGGAGCTGGTTATGTAAATTATTATCAAGCCATGAATTTGTCAGTGGATGATGCCGACTCCATTGTAAAATCCTATTATTTAATTCGAGATTTTGAAGATCAAATTCAACTGGCTAAAGACCAACAGGACGAGCAGGATAAACTACAAAAAAATATTCGTTATTTGTCCACTTCGATGGCTAGCTATGGTACTTTGAAGGCGAGTGAATTGAATACTACTGAGGGGCAGATAGCTTTAAATCGCTATTATAATGCGATTAAGGAGCTAGGCGTGAATGGCAGTGCCAACTATACCCTATTTTATGGCAACACAGAACTATCGGATGAATATTTACAGGACATTGAAAAAGTAAAAAGTTATGAAAAACAAGTTTTTGATTTTTACAATGTTGATGAAGCTGCTCTTCTTGAGGAATAAAGGTGTTTTCCATGAGAAAAACAACTAATCGACAGAAAAGACATATTAAAAGAAATAAACAAAAGCCAGTTTTAAACTCAGCCTCGACAAAGCAAAGTAGTGAAAAAAAAGTAGCAAAAAAGAAAAATACTAGAATAAGTGATAATCCTACATTAAAAAAAAGGGGAAAACAACTTAAGAAGAACAATTCACTAGCAATAAAAAAGAAAAAAGCAATTTTGTCAAAAAAAAGCCGATTTAAATATAAAAAGAGAAGAAGGAAAAGATTGCTGAAAGAGATTTTTGGTGCCATATTGTTAGCAGCTGTGCTAGCATCACTGATTGCTTCAGCTTTCGTATCCCTAAAAGAGGTTCAAGGGTATGGAATGTCACCTACTTTGCGCAATGACGAATTGGTTTTACTTCAAAAAAATTTTGATATAAAACGTTTTGATATTGTGGCATTTAAAAGAGGGGAGGCCATTCAAGTTAGACGAGTAATCGGCTTGCCCGGTGAAAAGATAACCTACCGTGAAGACACTCTATATGTAAATGATCAGGCAATAGATGAAAAATTTATTGTGTCTGAAATAAATGAAAGTCAGAGCAATGGTCATCAATTTACTGAGGACTTTTCGCTCATGGAAATTATTTCCCAACAAGCAGTGCCGATGGATCAATATTTGCTCCTTGGTGATAATCGTCCATACGCTACAGATAGTCGTTATTATGGCTTAATCAATACTGAACAAATCATTGGCAAAGTCACAGCAAGATTACTTCCTTTGGAAACGCTAGAATTGTTTTAAAAAGCAATCTGCTACTATTATATATAAATCACCATCTAACTACTTATTTCTTACAAAGCATCTTTAGTCATCCATATATACTACGTTTGCAGCAGTTTGGTAATTCTGAAGAGCTATAAACAAAAAACAACCCCATTAACATTTAGGAATCTTCCGAAAGATTTCCTGAACGTTAATGGGGTTGTTTTTTGAAGTTGATGTTAGAAAGGAAGGGCTATTGGACCTTCCCCCGCAAGACCATCGGCAAAATGCCATTATTTCGATAATAATCGATTTCGGTATCTGATTCAAAGCGAGCAGTAACTTCAAATTCTTTGATGTTGCCTGAGTCATCTGTTGCTCGAACTGTGATAAGAGCATTTGGTTGAATAGTATCATCAATTGAAAAGTCAAAGGATTCTTCGCCAGTTAATCCTAAGCTATCGGCATCTTCACCTGTTAAAAACTGTAGTGGTAAAACGCCCATCATTAAGAGATTTGAACGGTGAATTCGTTCGAAACTCTTGGCAATCACGGAATTGACACCTAAAAGACGAACGCCTTTGGCTGCCCAGTCTCTAGATGAGCCCATGCCATAGTCCTCTCCTGCAAGGATTAATAAGCCAGTTTGATCCTTTAAATATTTTTCGCTGGCATCGTAAATCGGCATAATTTCATTTGTTGGCAGATAGTTGGTAAAGCCGCCTTCTTTGCCATCGGCCAGTTGATTTCGTAGACGAATATTATTTAAGGTTCCTCTGACCATCACTTCATGATTGCCTCGGCGGCTACCGTAAGAATTGAAAGCCCGTGGATCTACGCCATGCTTCGTTAAGTATTTACCAGCAGGTGAGTTTATTGGAATAGCTCCAACTGGTGACAGATGGTCGGTGGTAATCGAATCCCCTAATTTTGCTAAAACACGCTGATTTTTTAATTGTGTAATAGGATGAACCTGTTCTTCAAAATTATCAAAATATGGCGGGTTGGCAATATAAGTCGAGTGCTCATCCCATTCATAGGTAGTTGAAGGAGTGACTTCGATTTCATTCCAATGCTGATTAGAGGTAAAGACAGAACTATATTCTTCTTTATATAAATCAGTTTTTACATATTGGGCAACTAATTTTTCAACTTCTTCGTTTGAAGGCATGATATCTTTTAGATAAACTGGAGCTCCGGCATCGTCATAGCCAATTGGTTCCCGTGTTAAGTCGACTTTGACATTTCCAGCTAAGGCGTAGGCAATGACCAAGTGAGGGGCAGCTAAGTAACCTGCCTTGACGTCAGCATGAATGCGGCCTTCAAAATTCCGATTGCCGCTTAAAACTGCTGAAACGACTAAGTTATTGTCTTGAATCGTCTTGCTGATTGCGGGATCTAACGGACCAGAATTGCCGACACAAGTCATACAGCCGTAGCCGATAACATCAAAGCCTAATTGGTCAAGGTAAGGTAATAGACCAGCATCTTCGAAATAACGCGTCGCCACTTTTGAACCAGGCGACAGAGAAGTTTTCACATAGCGTTTGACCTTTAGCCCTTTTTCAACAGCATTTTTTGCTAGCAAGCCAGCGCTTAACATGATAAATGGATTGCTTGTGTTGGTACAACTTGTAATTGAAGCAATCACTACAGCGCCGGTTTCAATAGTTTCTTCTTCTCCGTCAGCGTAGTGGATTACTGCTTTTTTATTTTCTTCTTCAGGCTGCAAACCATAACCGCTATTGCCATTTGGTAGGCTTAGGGAATCGATAAAACCTTGTTTGACTTTTGAAAGAGGAACCAGGTCCTGTGGTCTTTTTGGTCCAGCTAAACTTGGTTCGATAGCAGCTAAGTCTAATTCAATGACGTCTGTATAGTCAGCTTCTTTGGTAGCGTCATAGAAGAATAGATTTTCCTTTACATAGGCTTCGATAATTTCTTGTTGGTCTTGGCTGCGACCACTGAAGGCTAAATAATTTAAGGTTTCTTGGTCAATGGGGAAAAATCCGCAGGTAGCACCGTATTCTGGCGCCATATTAGCGACAACAGAGCGGTCGGATACCGTTAGATTAGCTAAGCCTTCACCAAAGTATTCGACAAATTTGCCGACAACATTTTTCTCCCGTAATACTTTAGTCAAAGTTAAGGCAAGGTCTGTTGCTGTTGCACCATTTTGCAATTTTCCAACTAGGCGAACGCCAATGACATCTGGTGTGCTCAGGTAGCATGGTTGTCCTAACATGCCGGCTTCCGCTTCAATGCCGCCAACGCCCCAGCCTAATACGCCTAAAGCATTAATCATCGTCGTATGAGAATCGGTGCCGACTAAAGTATCTGGGAAAAGTAAAGTTTCATTGCCGACCGTTCTTTCTGTAACAACGTCTGCTAAATATTCAAGATTGACCTGATGTACGATGCCAGTTGCTGGAGGGACGACCCGAAAGTTATCAAAGGATTGTTCCGCCCATTTGAAAAAGCGGTAGCGTTCCATGTTGCGCTTGAACTCGAGTTCTTCATTTTTTTGAAAAGCCGCTGTTGAGCCAGCAAAATCTACTTGAACGGAATGATCAATCACCAAATCAACTAGAATATCAGGATTAATTACCTTTGGATCCTTGCCCAAGTCCTTCACAGCTTTTCTTAATGAGGCTAAATCGACAATAGCAGCGCCACCAGTTAAATCCTGTAAAATAACACGACCTGGTTTAAATGGGATTTCTACCTTATGTGTATCTGGTAAATTCCAGTGTAGTAATTGCTGCAGGACCAATTCGCCTTCTGCTGTTTCCTGACGTAGAATATTTTCAATTAAGATTCTGATTGAATAAGGTAGTCGGGAAAGCTCTACCTGATTTTTTGCAGCTAATTCTCTAAGGCTAAAATAACTATATTCTTGATTATTAATCATCATTTTCTTTTGCATGTGGGTGCCTCCAAATAAGTAAGTATTGTGTTAAAGTTGAAATACTTTATGATAAAGGGTAATAAGACTGAAAGGACCTGTGTTTTTATGGAAATCAAAGACTTTGAATACATCCGGGCGATTATGAATCACAAAAATTTGACAAAAGCGGCGGAATCTCTATTTATCACTCAGCCATCTTTGAGCATTTATATCAAAAATATGGAAGAACGCTTAGGCTTTCAAGTTTTCCAAGTCGTCGGCAAAAAGTTTATGCTGACGTCCATGGGGGAAATGTATTTGGCAACAGGCGTTCAAATTCTCGAGTTAAAAGATAATTTTCAAAGTACCCTAGAGACTATGCGGGAGCAGCGCTACGGTAAAATTCGTTTAGCAATTCCCTTGCTGCGTAGCTCGTATCTGCTACCAGAAATTTTGCCGAAATTTAGTGAACTGTATCCTAATGTTCAGATTGAACTAATTGAAGATGCTTCTGTTAACTTGGAGAAAAAAATCCAAGATGGGCACGCAGATGTCATTATCATGAATAAACCGGACCGGACATTAAACATGGACTACGAAATTGTCAGAAAAGAAGAGATACTGCTGGCTGTGCCGCGAGTTTTTTGCCAAGGACAAAAGCCGGAACGTCAGTCAGCCAAAAAGTATCCTTACCTTGATTTGAAGCAATTAGAAGACCAAAGATTTATTTTGCATTTCCCGAACCAGAGAACGGGTCAAATGGCGGAAAAAATTTTTCGTTATTATCATATGAAGCCTAAAAATGTCTTTTATACTAAAAATATCGAAACAGCTTTGAATCTAACTGTTGCAGGTTATGGAATTTCATTTGTTTATGAAAATCACGTTGAGCATCTAAACTTGAAGGAGCAGCCGTACTTCTTTTCCATCAGCCAGCCGAATACTAATTTATTCGCTTCAGAAGTGTTGATTGGTTATCGGAAAAATCGGGTGCTGCCGCCCTATACTCAAGAATTTATTGAGATGTGTAAAACCTTAATTTAAGAAGGGCAAAGGAATGACACCGATTAAGATGGCGATAATTAATTGAATGAAGAAGCTAGGGATGCCCCATTTCAGATATTCCTTTTGATAGTCGCCAAAGTTGACCTCCGTTCGATCGACTAAGACATATAAGAAGGCAACTAATGGACTTGCAAAACGAACTGCTTGTCCAAGCAAAGAAGCGACTCCGATTTCGACAGGTGTTGCACCAAAGCTGTAGGCTATTGGAGCGATTACCGGCAAAATTCCAAAGTAAAAGGCATCATTTGGCAGGAAGAATAGACCAGGTAATGAAATCAAAGCTAGCAGTAAGGGAATATAAGCTCCCATACTTTCTGGTAACAATGACACAATATTTTCGGCAATTCCAGCACTCATGCCGCTACCGTTAAGCACGCCCATAATAATACCAGCACCAAAGACTAGACTGACAGGTCCAAGGGCTTCTGCGCCATTGGCTGTTAAACGTTTGGCCTGCAGATTTGGATCCTTAAAGTTGGCAATCAATGCAATACTAGTTCCTATTAAGAATAAAATACCGCCGTTTATTATATCTAAAATTAGTAGGACCATGATGACAACAGTTAACAAGAAATTGAAGAGCAACAGTTTTGGCCGTTTCAAATTTTTTGGATCAGAATCTAGGAAATCTATGATTGAAGTAATTTCTTTTTCTGAAACAATGCTTTCACCGTTACAATAATTTAACCGAGCTCGTTCCTTTTTCCCATAGCGATAAGCCATATAAACGGTCATGGCCATCGCACCAATCATCCCAGGGATTAATGGTACAAAGAATTCCTTTGGTCCAATATTTAAAACGGGCATCGCTCTAGCCATCGGCCCGCTCCATGGAACTAAATTCATAATCGAATTCGGAATGGCGATTAAGACGGCCAAGTATAATTGCCGCATTTTCATTTTCTTGAAGAGGGATAAGACTGCTGCGGTTACAATTAGAACTGTAGTCGTTCCATCTCCGTCCAAAGAAACAATCATCGAAATTGCTGCTGTTGCTAGACAGAGGCGCAGGGGATCACCTTTAGCCCATTTGATTAAGATTTTGCTCAATGGATCAAATAATCCGACATCTAACATAATAGAGAAATATAAAATGGCAAATAATAGTAATGTAATTGTTGGCGCAACCCCAGAACTCACTTCACCACCAACGACTTGATAGTACAACCCTTCATAAATCCATTCAAAAACATTTAAGAAAGATTGATCAGTGACTCCAGCTGCAATAAAGCCGAAAGCCACAGGAACTAAAATAAGTCCGGCGAAGGGGGAAATCTTTTTCGAAAGCAGTAAAATCATGAAAACAATAATCATTGCATATCCCAAAAATGCTAACATACTGTGTTACCTCCTCAATTATTAATGTAGACAGTTCCAGATAAAATTTTTCGGGCTGTTCTAAAGGATGAAATCGATTTGATGTTGATTTCATTTGCTACTTCCTGATAGTCAATGGTTGTATCAATCAAGCCGTCTCCATGCCCCAATGTTAAATGCGTAATTTTATCACTAGAATTGCACAATTGATTAGGAATTGTATTCGGGATGACACAAGCAGCCGTGGTACAAAGGGCACCAGTCAAGGCAATTGTCTTGTGAGCTTTTTGCATGCTCATCATGCGGACTGCCAAATCAAAGCTATCTTTTTTGATTTCTTCGCCACTGACGGTTGTATAATCCGCAGGTTTGCTAACAATCGTCAATTTTGGAACTCCCGGAGATTCTTTTGCACTCAGTTCGGCTTTTTTTACGAAGCCCAATTTTTCTGCTGCCGCCCCACGGATTTTTTCTAATAAGTCTAGCAAAGCAGCATCACTGTCAATTTCTTGAGCAGACTCGTTACCTTTTAAGTTGACCTTTTCAGCAGCTACAAAAACTAACGGATTGGCTGCATCAACGATTGAGACTTCAATTTGACCAAAGCCTGGGATGCTCAACAGATCAACAGGCTTGCCAGTAGGTAAGAGTTTACCTGTCATGGAACCAGCCGGATTGATAAATTCCAATTCAATCTTCAAGCCTGTACCGGGAACGCCAGAAATTTTAAAATCTCCTTCGTATGAAAGCTTCCCATCAGGAGTTGGAATGTGTTCGTAAATCAATTTGTTGGTATTTGTATTAAAAACTTTGACCGTGGTCACAGGATGTTGTGGTTCTATAAAACCGTTTTCAATTGCGAACACGCCAACTGCAGAGGAGATATTTCCGCAATTTCCTGAATAAGAAACAAATGGTTTGTCGATGGAAACTTGTGCAAATGTATAATTTACATCCCAATCCTGTTGATCTTCTGGAGAAATAATGGCTACTTTACTCGTTGTTGAGACCGCACCTCCAAGACCGTCAATTTGTCTGACATCTGGACTGCCCATAACTTCTAATAATACCTGATCTTGATTTTCAGCTAGTGCTTCAAGGTCTTTTTTTAATAAGAAAACACCTTTACTGGTGCCCCCGCGATAAATGCTACATGCTAATTTTTCCAAGTGGATCACTCCTATCTGATGCCATTATATTGTGAAAAGATTGCAAAAGTACAATCAATGTTTTTAATAATAAAGATTAGTGATAACTATTATCATAGCTAAAGTCAATAAAAACAGTCAGTTTTGGAGTAAATTAATTGGAATTATAATCATAAAAACAAGCGAATTTCTTTTAGTCGAAAAGTTTCATTTGAGAGTAGATGAGGAATGAAGAAGTTAAAATTGAGGTACGTAGTAAATCTCGATGCTCGATCTTAGAAAATAATTCAGCTGAAAAGATTTCAAACAAAAAAACCATCTCGATCAAAGGCAATCGAGATGGTTTTTTGCTTTTTTTGTGAGTTATGACTTACGCTTTTTCGCCTACTTCAGCTTTTTTCTTTTGTGCCATGTACCATAAGATTAAGATGATCCCAATGACAGCCATCACCATTGCGATGATGAAGGCCATGGAGTAGGAGCCGCTTGCTTCACGAATTTGCGAAGCCAGAGATGGTCCCATGATAGAGGCAATTCCATAAGCGGTAAACATCCAGCCATAGTTAGCTGCGGCTTTCGATGCCCCCCAGTTTTCAGCTGTGATACCTGGGAATGAGCCAAGGAAACCACCAAAGGAGGAAGGAATTAAAATTAAGCCAAGAATACCGGCAAAGGTACCAATGCTTTCATTAAAGTTTAGCAACAATAAACCAGCCGCTGAGAAGATGAACATCAGCAAGACTGTGATATATCTTCCTAAACGGTCTGAAATAGCCCCCCAGATAATCCGGCCCAAGGTATTGGATAGACCCACAATCATTACGATGACTGTGCCGGTACCTAAAGAATAGTAGTCAGCCAGACTGGCAGCGTGGCCGATAATCATCATGCCACTTGTAGCAGCAAAGGTGTAAACCACCCATAATAACCAGAAATTTGGTTCTCTTAACATTTGTTTGTAGTTTTTATCATTCTCGTTTACTTGAACTGCCGCATTAGAGGTTGATGAAACAGGTGCTTTTTCCATCCAAAACGAAGCGACACACACTACTACTAATAACACGATGCCCAAAATCTTAAAGGTATTATAGATACCAAAAGAATTAATCATGTTTGTCGCAATCGGTGCTAAAATGATTGCCCCGGAACCAAACCCAGCTGCAGTTAAGCCACCGGCCAACCCTTTTTTGTCAGGAAACCATTTTACAGTTAAGGAAGTTGCCGTACCGTAACCGGCACCAATTCCTAGACCTAAAATCAAGCCGTAAGTAAGATATAGCATTGGAATGCTGGTAACAAAACCTGTCGCAAACATCCCGATACCAAATAATAACCCGGATAATAAGACCACTTTCTTACCGCCTTGTTTATCAATGATTGGTCCGCAGATAATCATCGCAATCGGCACCATTGCAAAGGAAATACTGAAAGCTAAAGACGTTTGACTTAAAGCCCAATCACTGTTGACCTCCAAAAGCGCAGACTGGAAAACTGACCAAGCATAGCCGGCTCCTAAAGACATGTTAATGACGATAGCGGCAACCAGGACGGCCCATCTGTTCTTCGTTTTCTCCATTATGTTTCCCCCGATCTTTTTATAAAGCGCTTACAAAATAATTTTAAAAAGGATTTGCTTTAAAGTCCAAAAACTTCTATTTAGCATTCCCATAAGCTTGACTTATAGCTTGAGAAAATAATTATTTTAAACAGCTAAAAAGTCTACTGTTTATCAAGTGTTGGTAGGTTTTTCAAAAGATATCTATTAGCAAAAAGGGCTTGAATAACTCTTCACAATAAAATGAATAACCAAAGAATTATTTGCCAAAAATAATTCTTTTTTGCACCAGATTATTTTAAGCTGCTGGTAAATGTTTTTAATTAAGAATTTCACTAGAAGAATGAGGTGTTTTTAGTTAAGATTCTTGTTAAATATAGAAATTTTATTATTATTCGAGGAGATTGTGATTGTTTTAATTGTCAAAAGACAATCATTCTTAGGAGGGCTTTATCAGAGCTAAGCTGAAAAGGACTAAGTTTTTTTGCCTTGTGAAAAATAATTCTATTAGCATTAGTTATAGGGCCTATAAATGTAATTAATTTTAGCTGACAAAGCATCTCAATAAGAAAAGATTGATTATAAGTAAATTTTTATGCTTTATTTTTGTCCTTTGGGTTCTTTATTGAGGAGGCTTCCTCAATAAAGAAAAACAAATTTTCCTGTAAAGTTTTTTCTGAAAAAGTTTATTTCGTTGTTTTATGCGGGAAACATTATGTGATGCCAAAAAAACTTCGCAAAAATAAAAAAACCTATATTATGTAGAAAAGTGAATGATTTTAAAGTTAAAATAGATTTTTGCCGCCTTTTTTGCTAGAATTTTAGTAAGACCAAAAAGGATATGTGAAAATAATGGCGGGTGTTGAACATTGCTGCTGCACAAAATGCTGCCTTTCTTCAATTTATTAACAATCACATCTGTTTCTTAATGGCAACAGGTAAAACATTGGATAAGATAAAAAAATATCTTTTTAAAAAGTGGAAATATTATACTTTTTTTCGAAAATAAAAAAACGTCCATAAAGCTAGAAACAACTACTGTCAGTAGTTCTTAGGCTAAAATAAATAATTACAAACCGAATGCCTATAAGTTTTACTTATAGGTGGGATAAAATTACATAATTTTTCAAATTTATCACAAAGTATTAAAATTGTACTTGAAAGTGCTTACAAAAAATCTTTCTCTGTTTTGGTTATGCTATGGCAATTTTATTTCCATCAAAAATTGTCGGTTATGCTGTTTTAAAACGTGTTTTTTTTATTAGAAATAGTTGTTTCTTTTTAGAAAATCTTTTTTTGCTAGTGGGACAAGATGTCTTTGGTCGGCGACTAATTCAGGCATTCACTAGAGCAAGTGCCGTATTGCTAGTGTGTTTTTGCACGAGGATTACGGTTGCGGTTTTGAATGTCTGTGAGGCTAGTGACTGCAAAGTGATTTGAGAGGGGGCTATTAATGGATATTACCCAATTAAGCTATTTCATCAAGGTCGTTGAAAGCGGCTGTAATCTTTCTTTAGCAGCGCGGAAAATTCACATTACCCAGCCTGCATTGAGTCAGATGATTACGAACTTTGAAACAGAAGAAGAGCTGCTGTTGTTTGAACGGCGCAATGGTCGCTTTGAGGAGTTGACTCCTAGTGGCAAGCTCTTGTATGAGTACGCAGTAGAGATTGTAGCCAAGTATGAAGAGATGAAGGCGATGATTCGTCGGGAATCTTTGAAGCAAAAGGGAACAATCCGAATTGGTATCCCATCAGCAGTGTTGAGAATGTATTTTCTCTCCTTTCTGCCAAAGTTCATCTTAGATCACAAGGAGCTTCAAATTGAAATTGTCGAAGGCGGCGCTAAGGACCTGGCAAAGAAACTTGTCGAAAATGATTTGGATTTAGCCGTTCTGGTTGATCCAGCCGATTTAGATTTAAAGAGTTTTGAACAGCAAGTCATCCAAATTGACGAATTTGTCGCTTATATGCGTTACGGCCATCCTCTCAGCGAGCAAAAGAGTCTTGTTTGGGAAGATTTAAAGGATTACCCATTGGGTACCTTTAATGAAAGTTATACAACCTTTGACTTGGTCAGCAAGCGCTTGAAGGAACACTTGAAGCAGCCACGACTGCAGTTTACTGGAGATTCCTTGGAGTATTTAATGGATCTCACCGGTCATTCGGATATTATTGTCATCCTGCAAAATGCGATGTATCGCTTGGCGGACCAATCCGTCGTTACAAAGCGGGAAATTAAAGATCCCTTGCAATTTGTTTTGTTGCTGTGCCGGCCAGTTAAAAATTTTTACTCGCCGGAGGAAAAGTTTTTATACGAATCGATTTTGGAATTCTTTTATCAGCCAGTCGAGTAACACAAGGTTTAATTTGCTAAAAAGGAGACCCACTTTTGGAAAACTCATTGATGCAATATCTACAGGAGTTAAAGAAAAACGGCTTAGATGAACAAGCAACTGTCTTTGATCGAACTAATGAATTCCCTTTAGAATTGATGAAAGATCTCAGCAGACAGGGGTTTATTCGTTGCGGTTTTCCAAAAGAAATCGGTGGGGACGGGACCAGCTTTAAAGATCACTTGGATGTCATTCAAGAGTTATCCACCAGCTTTCCCACCCTTTCAAGTATTTTTTTGACTCAGTCGAGCTTTGCGGTTTGGCCGATTTATCATTTTGGGACTGAGGAGCAAAAAGCGACTTATTTGCAGCCGTTGTTGGAGGGGGAAATCTGGGGGGCATTTGCTTTAAACGAAGTTGGTTCAGGCAGTCAGCTCTCAGAAGTCCGCACAACTTCTGTGGAGCATTCCGATCATTGGCTATTGAATGGGGCTAAGGCGACAATCACCAATGCACCAATTGCTGGCCTGTTCATGGTGGCCTCTAAAGCTAAAAGGCTGGATGGGCAGGAGGGCTACGGTATTTTTATTCTTGATACGAAGACACCGGGCTTAAAAATTGGACCGGAAACAACCGAAGTCGGCCTCCATGCGTTGCCGGTGGCGGATCTTGAGTTCCGCGAGGTGAAGATTCCTAAAGAAAATATTCTCAGTGGCAATTTAGTCAACGAAGAACAGGTGGGCATGATTTTCAATCGAATTCGCTTAGCCATCGCAGCTCAGTCCATTGGCATTGCCAAAGGGGCCTTTGGTTACGGTCTAAAATATGTGACCAAGGAACGCAAATTTGGACTGCGGTTAATCAATTTGATTGAATGCCAAAAGGTTTTATCCGATGTAGTGACCGATATTGAAGCGGCGGAATCCTTTTTAAAGAATACTGATATGTTGGATTACACGGCGACTGTTCAAATCGCAAAAGTGAAACTTTTTTGTACCAAAACCTCAATAAAAGCGACAGAAGCCTTGGTTGCCATGACTGGAGGCTATGGTTATACCCGTAATAATGTGATTGAGCGTTTTTCCAGAGACGCTCAAGTGACCGGCTTATACGGCGGTTCAACAGATGCACAGAAAAGAATTATTTCAAAAATTTGGTTGCAATCTAACGACACAACGATTGAAAAAAATGATGAAATGGGTGAAGAATGAATGTCGTTAACAAAATTATTAGGTATTAAATACCCTTTATTTCAAGGAGCGATGGCACAAATTTCCCGTTATGAATTAGTTTCAGCAGTTTCCAATGCTGGTGGCTTGGGAATTATCGCTTCAGGCGCTATGGATGGCGCAACTTTACGCTATCAAATTCAGGCATGTAAAGAGTTAACCGACAAACCTTTTGCAGTTAACCTAATGCTGATGATGGATAATATTGAAGAATTAGTCGACATTGTGATTGAAGAGGGCGTCCCGATTGTCACAACCGGTGCCGGCACTCCAAAAGATCACGTTCCGAAATTATTGGCAGCCGGCATTAAGGTGTTTCCCGTAATTGCTACGGTTGATCAAGCTCAAAAGATGGAGGCTTTAGGGGTCCATGGAGTAGTGGCTGAAGGAACGGAAGCAGGTGGACACATTGGTGAAAGCAGCACGATGTCTTTAGTTTTGCAAGTAAGTGAAGCCGTTTCCATTCCGGTAATCGCTGCCGGTGGAATTGTCAACGGCCGCGGCATTGTCGCAAGTTTTGCTTTGGGAGCTCAAGGTGTTCAAGTAGGAACTAGATTCTTGGCTTCTGAGGAAGTGCCAATTCCTGAGAGTTATAAATTAGCAGTCTTGGCGGCTAAGGATGATTCAACGGTGGTTACCGGTCGTACATCCCGAGCACCAGTGCGGGTGATTAAAAATCCGATGTCTAAGAAATATTTAGAGATGGAATATCTGAAAGTACCCCGTAGCGAGCTAGAGGAATTGACTATGGGCTCATTAAGAAAAGCGGTTGTCAACGGCGATATGGTGAATGGTTCTATTATGGCCGGACAGATATCCGGAGCCATCCACAGTATCCGACCTGTTAAATCGATTATTGATGATATGTTTGCTGAAGCAGAAGAGGTCATGAAAGAGATGCCTAAAATCTTTTATTAAACCAAAAGGGATTAGACAGGTCATTGTAGCAAAAGTCGTTGAAAACGCTTACTAAGCGAAACTTATTTGAATACTAATTTGCTGATCATTTTTGATAGCAAATTGTAGATAAAAATTATATTGGAGGTCAATCACATGCAGTTAAACACAACTGAGCAACACGAAGCTTTTCGCGCTAAAGTCAGAGAGTTTGCAGAAACAGATATTAAGCCAATTGCAACGACTTTAGATCTTGAAAACCAATTTCCTGATGAAATTGTCAAAAAAATGGGTGAACTGGGTATTCTCGGCATTCCTTTTCCAGAGAAGTATGGCGGCGGTGGCATGGATACAACGAGTTATGCTATCGGTGTTGAAGAGTTATCTCGAGTGGATGCCGGCGTTGGGGTTATCTTATCGGCGCATGTCTCGTTAGGCTGTTATCCAATTTACAATTATGGTACAGAAGCACAGAAGAAAAAATATTTGGTGCCAATGGCAAAAGGTGAAAAATTAGGAGCCTTCGGTTTAACTGAAAGTGAAGCAGGTAGTGATGCCGGCGGAACGGAAACAACTGCTGAATTTGATGGCGAAAACTATATTTTAAATGGTAATAAAATTTTCATCACCAATGCACCTAAAGCTGATGTGTACATCATCTTTGCGGTAACGACACCAGGTATCGGTATTAAAGGCATCAGCGCCTTCATCGTTGAAAAAGGCTGGGAAGGCTTTGAATTTGGCGAACACTATGACAAATTAGGAATTCGTTCTTCTTCAACTGCTGAATTAATCTTTAACAATGTGAAAGTACCGAAAGAAAACTTATTAGGACCTGAAGGCAAAGGCTTTAACATCGCTATGAATACGCTAGACGGCGGTCGGATTGGGATTGCAGCCCAAGCGTTAGGAATTGGTCAAGGGGCCTTTGAAAGTGCTCTAGAGTATGCTAAAGAACGGGAGCAGTTTGGTAAAGCAATTGCTCACCAACAAGTTATCTCCTTCAAATTAGCTGATATGGCAACTGAATTACGGGCGAGCCGTTTGATGGTGTACAGCGCAGCTGAATTGAAAGATACAGGCAAACCATTTGCGATGGAATCTGCAATGGCGAAACAATTTGCTTCAGATAACACGTTGAAAATTGTTAATGACGCCTTACAAATCTATGGCGGTGCCGGCTACATTAAAGGCAGCGACGTGGAACGCTTCTACCGTGATGCTAAGATTACAACAATCTACGAAGGAACCAATGAAATTCAACGGGTGGTTATTTCTTCTTACTTGGTTGGTAAAGAACCGAAAGCGACTGGGGTACCAGCAAAAAAGGGACCAACGACAGGGGACCGCAAGAAGATGATCTTCAAGGACGCGGATCAAAAGAAAAACGTTGCGGCCTTAGTCGAAAGCTTAAAGAAGGATGGCTACGATTTCTCGGTGGGAATCCCGATTGATACACCAATTGCCCAAGCAGAGCGGGTGGTCAGTGCCGGTCGCGGCGTAGGACCAGAATCAAATATGAAGCTAATTGAAGAATTAGCGAAACAATCTGGTTCAGCTATCGGCTGTTCTCGTCCAGTTGCAGAAACGCTTCATTATCTGCCATTAAGCCGCTATGTCGGTATGTCCGGTCAAAAATTCAAAGGCAACTTATACATTGCTTGTGGTATTTCCGGTGCCGGCCAGCATTTGAAGGGAATTAAAGACGCTTCAACAATCGTGGCAATTAACGTAAATCCAAATGCGAAAATATTTAAAAATGCTGACTACGGTATTGTCGGTGATATCGAAGAGGTTCTACCATTGCTATCACAAGCATTAGATACCGGAGCAGCTAAGAAAGAGGCTCCGCCAATGGTTAAAATTAAACGCTCTAAACCTAAAAAATCTGCTCCTTCATATAAATTCTATGTATGTGGCGGCTGCGGCTACGAGTATGATGCTGCTAAAGGTGATCCAGAGGGTGAAGTAGCACCAGGAACACTGTTTAAAGATCTGCCTGAAGAATGGACTTGTCCTTCTTGTGGCGAAGAAAAAACAGCCTTCATCGAAGGATATTAACAGCTGTGCTTTTACTAAATGTCAGACCAAATAGGGGGATTTAATATATGTATACAGTTAGAAAGGTAGCAGAAGATTTATACTGGGTTGGAGGCAACGATGTCCGCTTGGCATTGTTTGAAAATATGCATCCAATTCCTCGGGGCGTATCCTATAACTCATATCTGCTCATAGATGAAAAAACTGTTTTATTCGATGCGGTAGACTGGGCAATCACCCAAGACTTTATCCGCAACGTAGAAATGGTTTTAGGCGATCGGGAATTAGATTATTTAGTCGTGAACCATATGGAACCAGATCATTGCGGTTCAATCGAAGAATTAATTCTGCGCTATCCAAAATTAAAAATTATCAGCTCAGAAAAATCATTTATGCTGATGCACCAATTCAACTATCATGTGGATGGTCATGAAGACCAAGTGGAAGAAGGCGACACTCGTAACTTTGGTAAGCATACAGTGACCTTCGTTGCAGCACCAATGGTTCACTGGCCTGAAGTAATGATGACTTATGATATTACTACAGGAACATTATTCTCTGCCGATGCCTTCGGTTCCTTTGGAGCATTGCATGGCGCATTGTTCAACGATGAAATGAACTTTGATCGTGATTGGATCGATGATGCTCGTCGTTACTACACAAATATCGTAGGGAAATATGGACCTTTCGTACAGTCTGCTTTGAAAAAAGCTGCGACTATCGATATCAAAATGATTTGCCCATTGCATGGTCCAGTTTGGCGCAATGACTTCGGCTATCTGTTAGATAAATATGACAAATGGAGCCGTTATGAACCAGAAGAAAAAGGCGTGCTGATCATTTACGGATCCATGTATGGGAACACAGAATATGCTGCAGAATCATTGGCATCTCTGTTACACGACAAAGGTATGCACAATGTGCGGGTTTACGACGTATCTAGTACCGATGTGTCCTACTTGATTGCCGAAACCTTTAAATACAGCCATATCGTACTGGCCTGTCCAACCTTCAACTTAGGCATTTATCCGCCGATGAAGAATTATCTGAACGATATGAAGGCGCTGAATGTGCAAAATCGTACCTTTGCGTTAATCGAAAATGGTTCGTGGGCACCACAATCAGGTACGTTAATGAGCGAATACTTGGATGAAGAGTTGAAGATGATGAATATCATGGATGAAACTCTGAGCATCAACTCCGCTATTACTGATTTGGATGTACCAGATTTAAATAGTCTCGTAGACGCTTTAATCGAAGCTACAAAAGAATAATGAAGCTCAGTCGCATTTTGGTCCTTATCTTATCCAGACCAAAATGTGACTGCTTATCAACGGGTTAGGTCAAAACATAGTTGTTGGAAACTTGGGTTAGCAGGCTTTTTCTAGGGGTTATCTAAGGAGATTTGCTGGATATTTTACTGGAAAGGCCTGCTGTGTACTTATTAGCTTGAATTGAAAAGAGGAGAGTGTTTATGAGTAAATATGTAACAGCAGAAGAAGCTGTCAAAGTAATTAAAGATGGAGATAGCGTTGTTATTGGTTTGGGATGTGGCGAGCCGAGTGCCGTAATTCGTGAATTTGGTAAAAGAATACCAGAATTAAAAAATGTTGTGACCTCGCAAATGCTGCCATTAGGAACATCGCCTTATTCGCAGCCAGAGGCGATTGGTCACGTACGTCATAATAGTTTGTACGTCGGCGGCAAAGACCGTAAAGCTGTTGCTGAAGGCTATGCAGATTATACACCACGTTTCTTCTCAAGAATGCCGGCCTTATTTACCGATGGCAGTATTAATGCAGACGTGGCCTTGATTGAAGTTAGCCGGGTGGATCAGCACGGCTATGCTAGTTTAGGTATTTCTGTTGATTATACGATGACAGCCGCAAAAAATGCCAAGATTGTTATTGCCCAAGTCAATAATAATCTACCACGGACTCACGGCAACTGCTTTATGCATGTGGATGAGTTTGATTATATCGTGGAGGAAGATACTCCAATTCTAGAATTGCCAAAAGCTGCACCAACACCAGAAGAAGTCCAAATCGGTAAATACTGTGCCAGCATGATTAAAGATGGCGATACGTTACAATTAGGTATCGGCAGCTTGCCAGATGCAGTATTAGATCAGCTACATGATAAAAAAGATTTAGGTATCCACAGTGAAATGTTCAGTGATGGTGTCATGCAACTGGTTAAAATGGGCGTTATCAATAACAGCAAGAAAAACTTAAATCCTGGCAAAATGATCGCAACTTTCTTGATGGGCACACGGGAATTTTATGATTTTGTTGATGATAATCCAAGCGTTATGATGGCGCCGGTTGATTATACCAACGACCCATATGTGATTGCCCAAAATGATAATTTAATTTCAATCAATAGTTGTGTTCAGGTAGACTTAACTGGTCAAGTTGCTTCCGAAACAATTGGACCTTTACAAATTTCTTCAGTCGGCGGACAGTTGGACTTTGTTCGTGGCGCTAACATGTCTAAAGGCGGCATTTCAATTATTGCCATGCCTTCGACAACCAAAAATAATACCATCAGTAAAATCGTGCCGTTCTTAGACCTTGGTTCTGTTGTAACAACTGGTCGTAACGATGTTGCTGTGATTGTTACAGAATATGGTATCGCTGATTTACGAGGCAAATCTATCCGTGAACGCAGCCGGGCTCTGATTGAAATTGCTCACCCTAATTTCCGGGAAGAGCTAGAAGCTGAATGGGAAAAACGTTACGGCATGAAGTGGTAAGAAAAAGACATGTTTGCGATTCAACTATTTGGATGTATCTGGATAAGTCGAACTCGCAAATCAAACTAAATTTCTCTCAAGAAATTTAATACCTAAAAAAGAATTAGGAGGATCAACATTTGGAAACAGAAATTGTATTAGCAGGTGCAGTCAGAACTGCAATTGGTAAATTCGGGGGTTCTCTAACTAATACTTCAGTGGTGGACCTTGGTGCAGCCGTTATTAAAGAAGCCTTGAACCGGGCTGGCGTTGCGCCGGACATGGTGGACGAAGTAACGATGGGCTGTGTGTTACAAGCTGGCTGGGGACAAAACGTTGCCCGCCAAGCAGCCGTGAAGGCCGGTATTCCAGTGGAAGTACCAGCGCAAACTTTAAATATTTTATGTGGTAGCGGTTTGAAGAGTGTTAATATGGCAGCAACGATGATTGCAGCTGGCGAAGCTGATATTATCGTGGCCGGCGGAATGGAAAATATGTCCGCATCGCCATATGTTTTAAAGAAAGCCCGCTTTGGTTATCGCATGGGCCACAATGAAATTTTCGATAGTTTAATCGAGGATGGCTTAACAGATGCCTTCCACCATTATCACATGGGGATTACTGCCGAAAATGTGGCTGAAAAATATGGCATCACTAGAGAAGAACAAGATGAATTTGCTGCTGCAAGCCAGCAAAAAGCAGTCAAAGCGATTGCAGAAGGCAAATTTAAAGATGAAATTGTGCCGATTCCAATCAAAGTTAAACGGGAAACTGTCATGTTTGAACAAGACGAATTTCCACGGGATGGCATTACAGCTGAAGGATTGGCGAAAATGCGCCCAGCCTTCAAGCCAGAAGGCGGCACGGTTACAGCTGCTAATGCATCAGGAATTAATGATGGTGCAGCTGCAGTTGTCATCATGAGTGCTAAAAAAGCCAAAGAATTAGGCGTGAAGCCAATGGCCCGCTTTGTTGGCGGAGCAACTGCTGGTGTTGACCCAGCCATCATGGGTGTTGGACCAATCGAAAGCACGAAGAAAGTTTTTGCGAAGACTGGCATGAATATCAATCAAATGGATTTAGTGGAAGCGAATGAAGCTTTCGCAGCGCAAGCTCTTGCAGTTGGTAAAGGCTTAGAATGGGATCCAAGTAAAGTTAACGTGAATGGCGGAGCGATTGCGTTAGGTCATCCAGTTGGGGCATCTGGTGCCAGAATCTTGGTGACATTATTGCATGAAATGGAAAAACGCAAATCTGATTATGGTTTAGCAACGCTTTGTGTTGGTGGAGGAATGGGTGTCAGCACAATTGTAGAGAGGATGTAGGCGATGGAATTTGTAACGTATGAAGAGCAAAATCAAATCGGCCTGTTGACTTACAATCGCCCGAAAGCGATGAACGCTTTAAATAGTCAGGTGGTGGCAGAAGCCAGCAGCTTGTTGGAAAAAATTGCGGAATCGGATATTCGCTGCTTGGTGATTACCGGAGCCGGCGAAAAAGCTTTTGTTGCGGGAGCAGATATTGCTGAAATGAAGGATTTACCTTCAAAAGAAGCACAAGTCTTTTCCGAAACTGGGAATCGGATGATGGAATTAATTGAAAATCTGCCGATGCCGGTGATTGCGGCAGTCAACGGCTTTGCCTTAGGTGGTGGCTGTGAAATTGCTTTGAGCTGTGATATTCGCATTTCCAGCGACCGGGGTGTTTTTGGCTTACCAGAAGTTGGCTTAGGTATTATGCCGGGTTATGGTGGCGTGCAGCGCCTAGTTCGAACAGTTGGGGCGGCCAAAGCGAAGGAAATGGCCTTCACTACCAGAAATGTCAAAGCGGAAGAGGCTTTGGCGATTGGCTTAGTCAATCAAGTTGTGCCAGCAGAAGAGCTGATGGACAGCGTGATGAAGATGGCCCAAAGAATTGCTGGCAATGCACCATTTGGCGTTAGAGCGGTGAAGGAAGTTGCCAACAAGACGATTGGTTTATCTGTCGAAGATGGCTATCGGATTGAAAGTGAACTATTCGGCCAATGCTTCTCAACGGAGGACCAAGCGGAAGGCATGGCGGCTTTCTTAGAAAAAAGAAAGCATGAGCCATACACAGGCAAAAGTAAAGGGTAATGAGCGTAGCTGTGGCATAAGTTCTTACAGACATAGTGTCACAGCTGTATGATATCGACATTCAATTAACTGTTCTTTAAGAGCAGTTTGTGAGGAGGAAGCTTATGAAAATTGCGGTAATCGGTGCCGGTGCTATGGGTTCTGGTATTGCTCAAACGTTTGCGGTGAAACCAGAGTATGAAGTGATGCTCTGCGACGTAAAATTAGAATGGGCCGAAGCGGGCAAAGGGAAAATTGAAAAAGGGTTAAATCGTTTAGTTAAAAAAGAAAAAATGACGGAAGCGGATGTAGCTGCTGTGATGCAGCGGATTAGCATTGGAACGTCTAAAGATGTCGCAGATTGTGATTTAGTAGTGGAAGCAGCTGTGGAAAAAATGGAACTGAAAAAGAACATCTTCAAGGAGTTAGATGAACTTTGTAAGCCTGAAACAGTTTTTGCCACCAACACATCTTCATTATCTGTAACGGAATTAACCAATGGATTATCTAGACCAGTTGTCGGCATGCATTTCTTCAATCCTGCACCGGTGATGAAATTAGTTGAGGTTGTTAAGGGGTTAACAACGCCAACTGAAGTCGTGGACAAAATCGTTGCGATTTCTGAATCCATCGGCAAAATTCCAGTAGTTGTAGAAGACTCAGCTGGCTTTGTGGTCAATCGGATTTTAGTTCCAATGATTAATGAAGCAATCGGTATTTACGCTGAAGGTGTCGCAGATGCTGCGGATATTGATACAGCGATGAAACTGGGAGCCAATCATCCAATGGGACCACTAGCTTTAGGGGATTTAGTGGGATTGGATGTTTGCTTGGCGATTATGGAAGTGCTAACCAGTGAAACCGGCGATCCTAAGTATCGGCCGCATCCGTTATTGCGGAAAATGGTTCGTGCAAATCAATTAGGACGTAAAACCGGCAAAGGCTTTTTTGAGTATTAATTTAAGGAGTTTCGAATTGTAAAAGGGTTCTGCATAATAAAAAGTAACAATGCTTGATTTGAGTTGAATCAATGGCGGGTGGTTCCCTCATGGATTCAACTCATTTTTTTGGATTAAATTTTGAAAGATAGAGGTGAAGATATGACGACAATTGCAATTCCCGGTGGCGGCAACTCTGAAATTTTACAGGTTGTTAAAGCTACTAAAGATTTATACGGCGAGGCAGTGCAGTTTGTAATTTTTGATGAGGGGGAAAATCTCGACCCGAGCGCACCGTGGGATTATCATCAAACGAGTAAAGCGGAACGAATTCCTGAAGCCGTTAAATTTGTAGCGGCGGGTCACGCAGACATCCTAATGAAGGGGATTGTCTCAACCCATGATATTTTAAAAGAGGTTCTGCAAAAAGAATACAATCTGCGGGATCAAAAATTACTTTCCCATGTAGCAATTATGCATTTGGAGCAGTTGGATCGACCAATTTTAATGACTGACTCGGGAATGAATATCGAACCCGATGCAGAGCAGCTGAAAATGATTGTCAAAAATGCTGTCAAAGTGGCTCATCAAATTGGCATTTCTCATCCGAAAGTTGCCCTGTTAAGTTCGGCGGAAACCTATAATCCAAAAATGCCGTCCTCGGTTTTGGCAACTGAGGTGACCCAATCCTTAGTGTTAGAGGATGCAACAATTTATGGCCCTTTATCATTAGACTTAGCGCTTTCGCAAGAAGCTGTGGCCCACAAACGTTTTAGCGGACCGATTGCTGGGGATGCTGATATTTTGGTGGTACCGAATATTGATGCCGGCAATGTTTTTTATAAATCTTTGTTGTTGTTTACTAACGCAACGATGGGCGGCACCATCGTCGGCACCAAAATACCGATTGTCGTAACCTCCCGCAGTGACTCAACCGCCAGTAAAATAGCCGCTTTGGACTTAGCCTTAAAACAATTAGGAGGGTAAAATGAAAACAATCGTACTGGTGATTAATCCTGGTTCCACCTCAACAAAGGTGGCCCTCTTTTCCGAGGGCCAGCGCCTCGCTGAAGAAAGCATCAGCCATTCAAAAAAAGAATTGGCACAATATAAGGGTGTGATTCAACAAAGGAGTTTTCGGGAGGCAGAAATCCAGCGCTTTTTAGATCAACAAACCATTAATCAACAAGATATTGCCGCCGTTGTGGGCCGAGGTGGCTTAGTGGATCCGGTGCCCGGTGGAACTTTCTTGGTGGATGAAAAAATGCTTTCAGATATTCTCTCAGAAAAAAATGGCAGTCACGCTTCAAATTTAGGAGCGATTTTGGCCAATGATTTTGCTGAGAAATTTGGCGTGAAGGCGTATATTGTCGATCCAGTGGTGGTGGATGAGTTTACTCCAGTCGCCCGCATTTCAGGATTAAAGGGGATTGAGCGGCGGTCAGTCGGACATCCGCTGAATCAAAAAGCCGTTGCTAGAAAAATTTTAGCAGAAATTGGCAAAAGCTATGAGTCTAGCTCAGTGGTGGTGGCGCATCTCGGTGGCGGCATCAGTGTCGGCGCCCATCAAAATGGCCGTATTATTGATTTGAGCAACGGCCTAGATGGCGAGGGTCCATATACGCCAGAAAGAACCGGCGCTCTACCGGTAACTCCTTTTGTGGCCAAAGTTTTGCAGGAGGGATTAACTTTACCTGAAGTCAAAAAAATAATTGCCGGCAATGGCGGGTTAAGCTCATATTTAGACGAAATTGATATTCGGGTGATTGAAAAACGGATTCAAGCTGGCGATGAAGAAGCCCAGTATTATATCGACGGCATGTGCTATCAAATTCAAAAGGAAATTGGTGCCATGGCAGCCGTGCTCCATGGGAAAGTTGACCGTATTATATTAACCGGTGGCGTCAGCTATTCAAAAAATATTGTCGCCAAAATAACTGAAGGCATTTCGTGGATTGCCCCAGTCGCAGTTGCGCCAGGTGAAATGGAAATGGAAGCCTTATATGCCGGTGCCCAGCGAGTCCTAGATGGTAGCGAAGCGGCTCAGGTTTATTAAAATTTAGGAGTAGAAAAAGCGAAAGTTCAGAGGCGAACTTTCGCTTTTTTTTGATGAGTTGATTTTTGGTATAACTTTTTGAGTTGTGGCGACGTATCAAAATGAGCTAGCAGGGAGAAATAGCTAGTAGAAAATTTTTGAACAGATACGTTTTTCCATGATTACAAAGAGAAGCGAGTGCTTATGATTTTTCATTGAACAGGTCCTGTTCTTCGCATTTTAAAATGGCATCAAAGGCATTATTGACCTGTAACTTTTTATAGGCCTGACCGAGATGATACTTTACAGTCGAAACAGTTAGGCCAGTCTGTTGGGCAATTTCACTATTTTTATTGCCTTGAGCCAGCAGAGATAAAATTTTCAGCTGCTGACTGGAGAGTTTGCCACTAGGCCGCCTTAGTTTTTGTGTCAGGCTAGGATGGTTTTTGGCGGTGACTTTGGTTGCTTGGATGACTTGGTTGAGATAATCCAGACGAATCACAGTATCCTTTCGTCTTTTTAAGACGTCCTTTAGGCGGTTTAGGACCGGCAAAATGGCCGCCCCTTCATCGGCAAAAACCCGAAGAAAGCCAGATTCTTGAACAGAGAGTATGGCAGATTCAATTTCTTGAAGTGCTTTTCCTTGTCGATTTAAGGCCCAATCTAAGGCTGCCAGCAAAACTTGTGCCTCCGCAAAATCTAAACAGCGTTGAAAATCGCTGGCGACACTGCGGATTTTTTTTAGTAATATTTCAGCCTCATCCGTTTGATTGGAAGCAATTAAACAGCGGGCTGTTGTAAAATGCTGGAATATTTTATAAAGTTCCACCTGCTCAATAGTTTCGTGGGGATGATTTTTTAGCCAAGATTTAGCAGTTAAATTTTTATTCTCAGACAAACGAACCTGTGTCAGATACGCTGTAAAATTGAGGGAATAAATCGAATGATTCCCCTGCTTTAAAAATTTTTGAGTAGCTAACAAAGATTGCTCAAAGGCTTCTTTTTGCTCTAAGGCCCGGTAGATAGCGCTGAGCTGCATGTGGGCACAAAAGATAAAATCACTCCGCACGGATGAATTGATAGTCGAAAATAATTTTGTCAGCAGCTGTTCCGCCTGTAGCAGCTGGTTTTGTTCATAGAGCAGGCCAGCATGAGTTAAAGCGACTAAAACATCGCATTCATTTTCAAAAAGGTTCGCCAAAAGGTCTGTCGGCCACAGGTGAGCTGGCTGTGTAGCTAGCTCACAATAATTTCGTCCAGAACGATGAAAAAAGGGCAGCTGGAAGGTGATTGTAATCCAATTCAGCCGTTCTTTCAAAATATCAAGGCTGGGGTAGTTTTTAATTTCGGTCAACAGCTGAAACAGGTTTTTGCGAAAGTCGAGAAAGCTGATTAAAACGGAGTCTGACAAAAAGGTAGGATACTTTTCAGCAATCAGCGGCAGATTTTCATAGAGATAATCTAAATAAAATTTAGTAGCTTTCACATCGCCTGTGTAATAGTAAAAACAGACATACTGAGAAAGCAGATAAGGGTAAGGAAATTCTGCTAGTTTATCCATCTCAATTTTTTGAAAAGTGGCAAAATCCTTGATGTAGTCCCTCGTAGATACCGCAGTTATCTGCAAATTATTAATGGCGATATTAGTAATGTTAATCAAGTCAGTATCATTGCTTTTTAAAGCATGCCCTCTGGATAAAAGGACATCGCCAGATTCTAAAAAGTAATGAGCGGCGGTTTTATGCAGGTAATTCAGTCTGGCAGATTCAGTTTTACGTTGCTCCCTCTGTAAAAAGGTTCTAAAAGCTGGATAGTAGGAAAAGCAATTTTTCTCATCCTTTTGAACAAAGTCAAAGCGAGCAGCTAAGGCGGTCAAAATTGTGACAGCTTGCTCCTCTTGAGTTAACCGCAGTGCCAATTCTTCGGTTAATTTAAGGACGATGGAGGTATCCAATAGGATTTTTTTTTCGACAGGTGTCAAGTGGCTCCAAATTTGCGACTGGATGTAGTGAATGAAAATTTCATTTTTAGGATCATCCGCAGTCAGTAAATCCAAACAATCATATTCGGCTAACGGAAGGATGCCGCTGGGCCAGCCTTCTGTGATATTTTTAATGGCAGTGGCTTCTGTTGTAGAAATGCAGTGCCCCTTGTCTGCAAAATATTGCTTGATTTCTTCTGTGGAAAAAGCTAAATCTTTTTCAGTGATGGCGGAGCAGAGACCAAGACTGCTCAGTCTGGAAAAACAGGTCTGGTCCAGGTTTTTCCGAGTAATTAGGATGGATGAAAAATTTTTAGGGAGCTGTTCTTGAATAGCCAGCAGACCATCACGGATAATTTCATTGGCAATTAAATCCAAGTTGTCAAGGATAATAAAGTGTTGCTCTTGGGTGCGTGCAAGAGCGGTCAACAGTTGGATAGTATGGGCAGCTGGAGTGTCGTTGAAGGCTTCTGAAAATAAAATTGAATTGGAAAGAGTGTCGGAAGCTTGTGAAGACAAAAGACTTAGACAAAATTGGCGGAAAAAGATAGCGGGATTATTGTCATATTGGTCCAGCTCAATCCAGCTGACCTTGACAGCTTTTTGCTGAATCCATTGTTTACAAGCTGTGGTCTTCCCAAAACCAGCAGGTGCTGAAACGAAAATCACCTGTTTTTTTACTGCTTGATCAAAAAGATACATTAATTGCGGTCGCAAGAGTTCCTGATTGGATTGATTTGCAGACTGATTATTTTTCTGTGTTGCCATAAGAAGACTCCTTATTGTGAGAATAAATGTTATTTTTTGCTAGGAGGGATGAATCTAGTGATGAAAAGACTAATGTGTTGATTTCCAGCTGTTTTTTTTATGGTTATTTTTCTTAATATTACAGAAAAGCTATACTTTTTTATTTGAGAAAATAAAGATAGCGAAAATAAAACTATACTTTGTGAAGCTTTACCCATAAAAATATGTTAAATTACAAATTACCAAAATACAATTGTTTTTTTATGTTAATTGTGGCAAGAAAACGCTATTCATTCATCATAATAACAGCTTTTCACCATTAATAAAGTAATATTGATAAATTTTGGTAGAGAAAATAATCGGGAGGGAGCTTTAGCGGGAATTTTGCAGCGTAATTGGTAGCTAGGCAACTGTTTTGCTGTGAGTAATAAGGAGCAAGAAGAAAATAGGAGTGAAGAAATATGAAAAAAATGAAACGACAAATAGGTACAGAACGAGATATGACCCCTCTCTCGTGCAAACATAAACATGCATCCACAGCAAAATTAACCATGAATCGAATTTACATAATTATTACTATTCTTTTTTGGATTATTTATATCACCTCAACTATTTTCAATCAATTTATCTACAACGACTTGCGAAGTTTACAGTCAGTGTTGGAAGCCATCTTGTACATGGTGATTGTCACACTATTGAATTTTTCGGCTGTGATTTATCTCTTTTCAAGGGAAGGCGCATTAAAACGATTTAATGAGCACACCCGAACGCCAAGGGAAAAGCTGGATGATTACTTTTCTGATAACCAATCCAAAATTACCGTTTTAGTCCCCTCATACGATGAAGAAGTCTCTGTGATAAAAAAAACCATCCTATCTGCAGCCCTGCAGGAGTATCCGGAAATTGATGTTGTCCTACTAATTGATGATAAAGTTCACCCTGATTCACCTGAAGCGATTGAAAAATTGGAGGCCACAAAGGCAATCGCTGCTGATTTAAATAAGTTATTGAGCGAACCGGCTAAGCGCTTTAAGCAGGCCGTTAAAGAGTTTGAAAAAGAACATAAAAAGTCTAAGGTAGTGAAGTGTCACGTCTTAAAAAAATTAGGCGAGCAATATGAGTGGGCCGCCAACTGGTTGAATCAGTTGGCTGACAGCGAAGCGATTGAGGATCATGTGGATGTCTTTTTTGCAGATCAGGTACTAAGAGACTTGGCTAAAGAATTGATGATGACCAGTGAAGCAATCAGTACCGCTGTTGAGCAGGAAGCGGCGATTACCTATAAAAGAGGTCAGCAATTATTCAAACGGCTGGCGTGGATTTTTACTGTTAATATCAGCTATTTCCAACGAAAAAAATATGTTTCTTTATCCCACGAAGCCAATAAGGCCATGAATTTGAATTCTTATATCGATTTGATGGGCGGAAATTATCAGATTATTCAAACACCGATTGGCGAGGTGCTGAAGCCAACGGAAAATCGCAAAGCTGCTGATTTGATTATACCAGATAGTGAGTATTTATTGACCTTAGATGCGGATTCGATTTTATTAAGGGAATATTGTCTGCGTCTGGTCTATTTGTTAAATCAACCAGGCAATGAACGGATTGCTGTTGCTCAAACGCCGTATTCTTCCTTTAGAGGGACTCCGACGCGCATTGAGCGAATTGCTGGCGCAACGACAGATATTCAGCATATTTTGCATCAGGGCAGTACCTATTACAATGCGACATTTTGGGTGGGAGCCAATGCAGTGATTCGCAAGCGGGCTCTAGAGGATATTGCAGAGACAGAGATGGTCCACGGCTTTACTGTGCGCCGCTTTATTCAAGACCGCACAGTTATTGAAGATACCGAATCCAGTGTGGACTTGGGACGAAAAGGCTGGTCGCTGATTAATTATCCTGAACGCTTAAGTTATAGTGCGACACCTCCTGATTTCGGTTCGTTAATTATTCAAAGGCGACGCTGGGCAAATGGCGGTCTGCTGATTTTGCCAAAGCTGTTTGCCGCAAAGAAACAGCGTAAACAAGATGGCAATCCGATGAAGCTGATGGAGTTATGCATTCGGATGAATTATATGGCTTCAGTGTGTTGGGCAAGCTTTGGTTTGATTTTTCTATTGGTTTATCCCTTTGATTCGGCGTTGCTTAGTGTCTTTATTTTCTTTTCTGCAATTTCATATTTTGTTGCCATGTCTAGTGACTTAAAACTGTTGCGTTACAAACGGACGGATATTTTTAGAGTTTACGGGTTTAATTTATTGTTGTTGGCAGTCAATTTAGCTGGAGTTATCAAATCGGTTCAACAGGCGTTAACTAGTGAAAAAATTCCTTTTGCCCGGACGCCGAAGGTTAATGATCGTACCGCATCGCCAAGTCTCTATATTATCGCACCGTTAGCAATAATCGGCTTTTCGATTTTCACCTGCTATCAGTCCTATCAGGCTGGAAATTATCCAAATGCCTTGTTTGCTGGATTTAATGCAATCACAGCGACTTGGGCGACTATTTCCTACATTGGGATTGGTAATATGCTCGTTGACTTGGCACATAATTTAATTAGTTGGTTGTTTGTTGAGAAAAAATCCAAATGTCAAAAGGAAGAAGAAAGTCAAGCTGGCATCGATTGGCAATCCGTACTGTATTTTGGCAGTACCGATGAAAAAGTTCCATTAGGATTAACCTTAAATACAATGGCTGCTGAAGATCAAAGGACCAACGTGAGAAAAGGAAGGTAAGGGGCGTAATGGAGAATAAAAAAAATAAAAAAAGATTGTCGATACCAAGGCTCCTCTTACTAAGCTTAGCTATAGCGGGCATCGTTGCCTTTTGCTATTTAAATGGCCCAGAGGTGATTCATAAAGCAACTGCTGAATCCCATAGCGAAAAGAAAAATGCGACTTGGTTTGCCGCCTATGTGGATGCCACTTTGACACCACAGCTTGATTTTGAACAATTAAGCCAAAATGTTGTTCTTTCGTTTATTGTAGCAGACTCTGAGAATGGTGAGCCGAGCTGGGGTGCGGCATATTCTTTAGAAGAAGCTGCCAGCTCACTAGAATTAGACCGGCGGATTGCTCGCGTAAGACAAAATGGCTATGATGTGATTGTTTCTTTTGGGGGATTAGCAAATGATGAGCTAGCCTTAAATGCAGAAGATGCCGATGATTTAATGGCTGCCTATCTCTCTGTTGTGGAACGGTATGAGCTGTCGACAATTGATTTGGATTTGGAAAATGAAGGGCTGACAGACTCTGATCAAGGTCAGCTGCGGGCAAAAGCGATTGCCAAGCTGCAGGAAGAACGCAGTCAGTCCGGTGAGGATTTAGCAGTTTGGTTGACACTGCCAGTGATTACTACCGGCTTAACTGAAGATGGCGTTCAAGCAATTGAAACAATGTTAGAAGCTGGAGTTGACTTGGCCGGCGTTAATCTTATGACCATGAACTTCGGTGAAACTTACGATGACGATGAATCGATGGGACAAAATTGCATTGACGCATTGGTGGCTACCCACAATCAGCTGTCACAAATTTATCAAGGTCAAGGAACATATTTAAGTGATGCTACGCTATGGTCAAAATTAGGTGCAACGCCAATGATTGGCCAAAATGATGTGTCTGATGAAGTTTTTACCTTAGATGATGCTGCTGAACTCAATCAATTTGCTCAAGAAAAAGGTCTCGGCCGCTTGTCCATGTGGTCGGCAAATCGAGATCGTGAATCGACGCAAAGTTCCATTAATACAGGAGTCGTGTCTAACCATTACAGTGGTGTGGAGCAAACAGCCCAAGCTTTTTCAAATAGTTTAAAAGCAGGTCTTGAAGGCACAATTTCCACCAGCGCTCAAACTAAAACCAGCTCTGAGATGACGGCTGAAGAAAGTGAAGCCTTAAAGACGGATGATCCGGAAACTTCGCCATATCAAATTTGGTCGGAGGACACCACTTATCTAGTCGGCACAAAAGTTGTTTGGCAGCACAGCGTTTATCAAGCTCAGTGGTGGACACAAGGGGATGAACCAGCAGTTCCTCTGGATAATAACAGCTCCAATCCATGGCAGCTGATTGGCCCCGTTTTAGACGGAGAAACACCTGTTGAGGAAATTAAATTACCAAGCGGTACTTATCCTGAATGGGATAGTGAAGCAGTATACACTGCTGGCGATTATGTGATGCTAGATGACAATGCTTATGTTGCCAAATGGTGGAATCAAGCGGACACTCCGGAAAAGGCGACAACCTCACCGGATGATTCTCCGTGGAAGCTTTTGACACAAGAAGAGATTCAAGAAATTTTAGATAAGTAGCTACTGTGGCCTGACAGGGTGTTGGTTGCATAAAAAGAGTCCTACTATTAGAAATGAACAGATAAAATCTGAAAACCTAGCGTTGCTCCTTCAGCCGTCTTATCAGACTGGCACTTGAAGAAATTAGCTGGGAATTTCAAAAATTTATTTGTAAACTGCTGATAGTAGAGCTCTTTTTTTACGTGATGCTAATCGAGTAAACCAAGTTGCTGACATTGCTGCAAGGCTTCTTGTTTATTTTTAACGCCTAGTTTTTTATAGGCGCCGCTTAGATGAAATTTAATTGTGTGAATACTCAGTCCGGTAATTTCAGAGAGTTCCTGATTGGAATAGCCCAGCCGCAGGTAGCGCAGCATATTTTTTTGCTGGCGCGTTAGGCGGTTAGACTCCTGCCGTAAATTTTTGGTGAGATTATGACCCCGTGCAGCCTGCTTCTCAGTTTCCTGTAGCACCTTTTCTAAAAACTTCGGCTGAATGGCGTAAGGCAGATTTTGTTCCTTTAAGCGCCAAGCCAATTCCTTTAAAATCGGCAGCACAGCCGCCCCTTCATCAGCAATCATTCGAGAAAAGCCCAGTTTTTGAAAATCTAATAGGACGGTAGCAAGTAAGTCGATGGCTTGGTCCTTATTTTTCAATTTCCACGCCATCATTCCTTGAAGTAGATGGACCTCTGCTGTATCGATTTTCCGATTAAAAGCCGTCGTCACCTGCTCCATTTTATCGAGTAAATCAAGGGCCGTTTTTGCATCATTTATCGTGATGAGTGCTCGTACCGTGGTGAAATAGCGATAAAGATTATACAGTTCAATTTGAGAAGGGCTAGTGATAGCATAAGTATCTAACCAGCTTTTAGCAGCTTTGCGGCTGGCCTTCTGATTGCTCAGATTAGTCAAAAGGGCCGCTAAATTAATCTGATAAGTCGAGTCCTGCCAGCTTTCCGTTAATTTTGTCAGCTGGTCGAGAGTCTGTCTGAAATCGGCGTCAGTTAAGTCCTCATGGAGCACTAACTTTTGCATGTAGTAGCAAAAAGTGAATTCATTTTTGCCATTTGCTGGTAGCGTGAGCTGAGTGAGAATTTTTTTTGCAGCTGGCAGCTGGTTTTTTTCGTAGAGAAGACCAGCCTGCAGCAAAGATAAAATAGTTTGCGCTTCAGCTCCTAGAAGGGACTTAGCAATTGTGTTAGGCCATTTTAAACGGGCTAAATTGGCAAATTCGGAGTAGTTGCGACCAGACCGGTGAAAAAAAGGTAGCTGCATCGTCACACTGCTCCACTCTAAACGACCTCGCATCAGCTTGAGGATATTATGACGGCGAAAATCATTTAGCACCTGCAGGCAGTTTTTGCGGGGATCAACAAAGCTGATTAACACTGAATCAGCATAGAAATCAGGATAGTGTTGGGCGATTTCCGGTAACTTTTGATTGATATCATCAATAATCCGCCGCACCATTTTAGCTCGGCCCGTGACATAATAAAAACCGGCATACTGGGATAAAAGAAATGGATAAGGGAATTTTGATAAATTTAAGCTGTTGAGATTGGGGAAAGCCGCAAAGTTATCTAAAAATTCCGTCATCGATAGATCATTGAAGGTTTTGTCACTTGCTTGATGAATCTGTTGGTTGGCATATCTGATTAATTGACTGTTGCCGCTTTTTAAAGACACACTGCGGGCCAAAAAAATATTGTGTTGCTGCAAATAATAGTCAACGGTCCGTCTAAAGAGTGCCAGCGTCTCTTCATTTGGGAAGAGTCTCAGCTGTTCTTGTAAAAAGCCAGTCAAAAATTCTTGATAACAGTAGGTATCATCTGCTACCTGAGTGACTCCAAATACTTCTTGGCTTAACTGCCGCAGCATTTCACTGCTGCAAGCACTTTGGGTGATTTCAGTCACAGCAGGCACAGTTAGCGTTGACAATAGGCTTGTTTGAAGTAGTAAATTTTGAGAATTTTTGGTTAAACTTGGCCAGACTTGCTTGGCGAAATAACAACCTAAAAGCTCCTCATCGGTCAACGTAATTTTGTCATTTTCTGCGGCAATTGCAGTGATGGCGGCGGCTGGGACAGCGTCACTCATTTGACAGATAGTGGTGGCTAACTCTTCGGTGATTGGTCGTTGCATCAGGTTGAAAAAAAGCTGCAGCTCCGCTTTAGAAAAAGCGAGGTCCTCTGCGGTAAATAAATTTTGGGCAGCTTCAATATAAGTAGGCAACAGGTCGGCCATGCGCCGGTTGTTTGTCGTTAAAAGTATCAGTGACAGATTTGCTGGGAGCCGTTTGAAAATAAATTGGAGGCTTCGAAGAATTTCTGGTTGGGTAATTTTTTCCAAATGGCTTAGCACCAAAGCAGATGCTTGTTCCTCTGGTTTAAAGAGGGTCAACATTTCAATAGTGGTTTCAATTGGATTTTTGTGGAAGTCAGCTGTGTCTAAGCAGGCTTTTAGCGTGACGTTTGTCGGTTGCAAATTAATCAACGCTGTGGCCATTAAATTGAAAAAGTCTGCCACCTGATTGTCTGCTTCCGTCAGGTGTAACCAAGCATGCTTATGGCCAGTTTCTTTAAGCCAGTGATAAGCAGTTGTTTGTTTGCCATAGCCGACAGGCGCTTCTAGCACAAGGATCTGCTGTTGAACTTTTGTCAGCCGATTGTACAATGTGGTACGGGGCACCCAAATTTTCGGCAGCGAAGGGAATTGATGTTTATAAGTAAATTCAGCCATTTGGTTGTCTCCTTGCTCAGTTTCTCACTTTTACTATACCACGATTTTTTGATTAGAAAAGAGTATATTCGAGAGATTCATGACAAAAAAGCAGCCATCTTGAATAAAAAAAGAGGCTGAGACATTAGTTGAAACAGATTCGAATTTCACGAACTAAACTAGCGGGAAGTACTAAAAATTGTCAATGTGGAGCGAGGACCTATTGGACCACATGGACAAATACAATCTAGTTTGGATTTCATCTGTTAAAAAGACTAATGTCACAGTCTCGTTTTCTTATTTTTTATTCACTTAAATAACTAAAATCGGTTAATTGCTCATAGGTATACTCTTCGTCAATCTGACCTTTATCCTTGGTCCAGGTGATAATTTTTTCAAATTGGTCCTGGGGCACAGCTTGGGCATAAGGATAGTCCTCCTCTTGGCTGTCCAAGTATTGGCTCATGGCGTCAGGAAATTGATAATTGGCCAAAATATCCGCATACTCTGAGGCTACGTGTTCATTCATATAATCAATTGCTTGATTATATGCAGTGTAAAAGGCCTGAATATCCTGTGGACGTTCATCTAAGACAGCGTCCATAAATTGAATCGTGCCACCTTTGATGCCTTGTTCTTTGGAGCTGCCTAAGACAATGGCTCCTTGAGCGGCTAGCATGCTGGCCTGCGGTTCGGTGTAAACGGCGCCGTCAACTTGGTTATTTAAGAGGGCTTCCGAACGGGCAGAAAAAGAAGGGATGTCAACAATTTCATAGGTGAAATCATTTTCCGCTGCAAATTCATCCATGATGTATTCCAAAATAAAATTCGGCACTAAGGTAACCGTTTTATTCGCTAAGCCGCTCATCTCCGTGATGCCAGAGTCTGGTGAAGCCAAGACTTTGAAATCTTCTAAAATATCAGAGGTAATTGTTAAATCGATGCCATTCTTTTTAAAGGTAGCTTCTGTCATAACATCGCTGATCGTGCCATCAATTTCCTGCGCTTGAATGGCAACATTGCGGTCATTTGGCGAAGAGAAGGATTTGATTTCTACATCTAAACCTAAGTCAGAAAAATAGCCTTCCTCCTTGGCCAAGATAATCGGAATTGCTGATTCAGATGGCAAAATTCCGACATTTAAAGTTTGGTCGGTGACCGCCGCTTCACTGGTAACCGTACTGCTGTCAGTTGTGTCGGTGCTATCGGCAGTGTCGGAACCACAGGCGCTTAACACACCGATTCCCAATAACATAATCCCCAAAGTACCCCAAAATTTTTTCATTTTTCTTGATTCATTCCTTTCCCATGTCTAGGTCGTTTATTTAGAATTTTTTTTGCAATCAGTCGGCTGTAGCTGTCATTAATTCCTTGAAGGCTGCTAACGACATCGCTGCCGGAATAACATCCCGCCGCAGCTCTAATGGATTTGTTGCCGCTGTGTTAAAGCCGGGCTTAGTGGTAAAGGCTAATTTAAAGGACATTTCTTTTAAAGAAGTGACGGTTTGCTGATCGTATAGGCCAAAGGGATAGGCGAAAACATCTTTATGCTGAATAATCTCAGCTTGATTAGCCAAAGCAACATCCGCTTTAAAATCCGTCGGTGTTTCCCACATTGATTTGGCCGCTGTCGTTCCTCGACGCTGATGGAAATGGGCCGTGTGATTGGCGTATTCAAAGACATCCGCCATCGCTGTTAAGTCTTCGGAGCTCAAGACTTTTAAGACATCCGCTTGATAAGCAGCTGGCTTTGGAAAAAGCCAGCCAGTGGCTACAAAGACGCTGGCTTTGACTCCGGCGGCTTTCAAAACCGGATAAGCATATTCCTTTAAAGATTGGAAGCAATCATCAAAGGTTAACAGGACCGATTTTTCCGGCAGTGGAGTCTGTTGTTGATAAAAAGCTTTCAGCTCAGCAAGAGTTAAGAGATGATAGTTTTTTTCCACGAGATAGTTTATTCGTTCTTCAAAAAGCGGTAAACTATCAAAAAGAGGCAGCGGCAGCGCATCTTGGTAGCCATCGTGGACAATGATGGGGCGCTGCTGGCCGTTCAGTTCATTTTGCGGCCGAATTTCGTGGAAGACTAGAGTTCTAAACACGCATTTCACCTGACTTTCTTAGATTCATTTCGGATAACAGTATAGCATAGAATCAAGCTGATTTTTGTAGTTTTATTCACGAGGAGTTTGAAAATGGCAATAGAATTAAACAAGGTTTCCTTTCAATATGGCGAAAAAAATATTTTAAAGGAGCTGTCCTTCAATTTTGAAGAAGGACGGAGCTATGTTCTTTTAGGGCGCTCAGGGATTGGCAAAAGTACTTTACTGTCTTTGCTGAAGGGCTTTGAAAAGCCGGCAACCGGTGAAATTATTTATCAGAAGACAACGCCTGAAGCGGTAGAAATTGTCTTTCAAGAATTATTTTTATTTCCTTGGCAGACAGTTTTTCAAGGGGTCGAGCTGCCGTTGAAAATTCAGCGGCTGCCTAAGGATAAAAGACGTGAAAAGGTGAACAGCCTGCTGGCAGAATTAGGCTTAGCTGAGTTCAAGGAGCAGTATCCGGCAGCTTTGAGCGGCGGTCAAAAACAAAGAGTTGCGATGGCTCGTGGATTGGTGACCAATCCCGATTATCTGCTTTTAGATGAACCGACTTCTTCCTTAGATCAGGAGACGAAGGAAATGGCTCAAGAATTAATTTTGCGGGAGCAGCAAAAACGGAAAAATACCCTAATTACGGTGACCCATGATATTGAAGAGGCTGCTTATCTAGGAGAAATCATTTTAATTATGGCGGCTGGTCAGCTGCAAGTTGTTGAAAGTCCAGTCTTCCAACTGGAAAATCGTCGGGAAGATTTGGCTTTTTATGAATTTTGCATTCACTTAAGAGCTTTGCTGAAGGGGGCCCGCCATGAATAAATCAAAAATAAACGTCTTGGTGTTTGGCGTATTATCAACGCTGCTTTTATGGCAGCTTTTATGTCTGCTGACCAATAATCAGTCGCTGCCAAGTCCCCTGACCACCATTGTGAAAGCTTGGGAAATAAAGGGCCCGCTCCTACTTCATGCCGGCGCCAGTCTCCTACGAATTCTAGCCGCTTTAACAATAGCGGTAGCCATCGGACTGCCCTTTGGCATTTTTATGGGGCGTAATCGGCTGGTGGATCGTTTTTTAGGCCCGCTTATTTATTTTCTTTATCCATTGCCGAAAGTTGCTTTTTTGCCAGTCTTTATGATTTTCTTTGGTCTAGGAAATCTATCGAAAATTTTGCTAATTTTTGCGATTGTTTCCATCCAAGTGATTGTTTCTGTGCGGGACAGCGTTAAAAATATTCCCGCAGGCTACAATCAAGTGATGGACAACTACAACAGCAGCCACTGGCAAAAAATCCGCCTACTGATTTTACCAGCGCTGCTGCCTAATTTATTAGCAAGTCTGCGGGTCAGTGTGGGCATTTCATTAGCTTCACTGTTTTTTGCGGAGAATTATAATACCCGCTACGGCTTAGGTTATTTGATTTTGAGCGCCTGGACCAAAATGGATTATCCGGAAATGTTTGCCGGTATTTTAGCTATCGGTCTGCTGGGCTTTTTGATTTTCAGCGGCTTAGATGCTATCGAGCGACGCACTTGCCGTTATCGATGAGGAAAACCGAGTAATAATTTTGACTTTAGTAATATTAAAAAGTTGGAGTAAGCAATGATCACTTGATTTAAAATAATAGAGGACAAGGAGCCAGTATGAAACAATATATCGCCTTTTTACGAGGCATCAACGTCAGTGGGAAAAATAAAATTAGTATGCCGATTTTGCGGGAGGCTTTTGCGGCAGCCGGCTTTGAGAACGTTAAAACTTATATCAATAGCGGAAATATTTTGTTCAGCACCCCACAACAAGAGCCGGCCGTTTTAGTTGAGCTGTGCCAGCAAATTATTTTGGTAGAATTTGACTTGGCGATTCCCGTTGCCATTATTTCTGTGGAGGAATTACAGGAAGTGGTCGCTCATGCGCCTGACTGGTGGACCACAGATAAAGAAATCGTGACCTACGCCATTTTTCTGCTGCCGCCATTAAATGTGGCGGAAGTGGTGGCAGCTGTCGGCGAGATTGACCCGCAGTATGAACAGCTTTCGGTTTATCAAAATGTTATCTTTTGGTCAACGCCCTTGAAGACCTTCAATAAATCACGTTGGTCGAAAATTGCCAGCTCAGCCGTGAATCGGCGGGTGACTATTCGAAATTCCCGCACTGTGTTAAAGATGTTGGAGCTGGCAGAATAGCTATGGGCAAATAGTTTAAAATTTTCCTAGGAGAATATCATGAGCATTGGTGCATACCGGAGGCATTATTAAAAATTTTCGAGTTGCTGCTAGATTAAATCCAGCAGACTATTTAGCGTATCAAATGCACTTTCAAGCCATTTATGCTACGTTGAAAAGTAACAGGAACGTTAAATCGAAAAATTTTGAGGTGTAGTAAAATGCAGACAGTTGTATGGTTTCGCCGTGATTTAAGAATTCAAGATAATAAGGCTTTATACCACGCCTGCCGTGATTTGGGTCAAGACGAGCTGATTCTACTGTTTCAGGCTAATCCTGAGCAGTTTATTGAAGACAGTCCCAATCATCAGGCTTTTTTTGCCAGTGTTGGTTATTTTAAAGAAAAAATTGACGAGCAGGCTCAACTGCAGGTGATGGTGGGCGAGCCTGTGGAGCTGTTTAAGAAATTAAAGAAGCAACTGCCCGACTGGCAACGGATTTATTATAATGAGGATACTAGCGGCTTTGGAGCTGAGCGGGATCAGGCTGCCGAGGAATTTTTCAAGGAAAATGAGATTACGAGCCACGCCTATCAAGATGCTTATCTTCACGGCGCTGATGAAATCAAAAATCAGCAGGGGGAGCATTATAAAGTGTTCACCCCGTACCATAAAAAATGGGCCGAGCAGACGAAGGAGACGCCGTTGAAGGTGGATTTTCAGCCGCAAGCAGTTCAGCAAAAGGTCTTATTTCCTAAAGATGAAGAGCAGTTTAAAAAATTGCTTGAAAAATTACCGGAAAACCAGCGACCTTTAGGGGAAGCTGCCGCTAAAAAGCGCTTGGAGAAATTTATTAAAAATTCAGTCAAAGATTATCAGAAATCTCGAGATATTCCGAGCCTCGATCAGACAAGCCATTTGTCGCGGTTTTTGCGCACTGGCGAAATTTCGATTCGGACTGTTTGGCAACTAGTGGAGGCGGCCACTTCTTCCGAAGGCCGCAAAGTTTTCCAACAGGAGCTTTGCTGGCGGGATTTTTATAATATGATTTACAGCTTTGCCCCTAAGCAGAAAAATCAGCCACTACAGGACCAATTTCAGCATATTAAGTGGGAGAACGATGTCGCTTTGTTTGACTGCTGGAAAGAGGGGCAGACCGGTTTTCCGATTGTCGATGCAGCGATGCGCCAATTGCAAACGACCGGCTGGATGCACAACCGTCTGCGGATGATTGTGGCTTCTTTTTTGACCAAGGATTTACTCATTGACTGGCGCTGGGGCGAGCAGTATTTTCAGAAAATGCTGATTGATTACGACCCCGCCAGCAATATCGGCGGCTGGCAGTGGGCCGCCTCCACCGGAACAGATGCGGTGCCGTATTTCCGAATTTTTAATCCGACGACACAATCAGAACGCTTTGATCAAAAAGGCGAATTTATTAGAGAATATGTCACAGAGCTGGCCAACGTGCCGAATAAATTTATTCATCAACCGGAATCCTTAAGTAAAGAAGAACAGGAGGAGTACGGAGTAATTTTAGGCGAGGACTACCCCAAGCCGATCGTTGACCACAAAGAGCGCCGGAAACAAGCGATTTCCATGTATGAAGCCAGTAAAGAATTTGCCAGAGAGACCAGCGAAGGAAAACAAAAAGATGACTAAAGCTTTATTAAAAAATTTCCAGCACTCTTGGAGCCAAAATAAATACTGGGTCATGTCCCGCAGTCAGCAGGCTTATAATGAAATTCGTTTATTAGCCAAAAATAATGAATGGAGTCTGGCTAAAGATGCCCGCTACAAAGAAATTCTTGCGGAATTAGAGGGAAAAGAGCCGACTGTCAAGACGTTGACAGTCGCATATCAGCATATTTGGGGCTATTTCAAAAAGTCAGCCAATCAAGCAGAGCGGGAAACTTATCAGCAATTGATGGCGCTCTTGGCGAGTGACCCCGCTGACGACCAATTGCCAAGCTTTTTGAAAAGCTTGGCTGAGAAGTATCAGGTTGAGTATTTGCTGGAGATGCGGTGGCCGGGGGAGTAGTGGGCTAGTTTCCCCGCAAAAGAAGTTGAATTTCTTCGCTGGTTCATAAGAATAAGCTTATAGAGTTATTGCTCAACAAAAAGCTATGTGTCTACAATCAAGCTTTTAAAGACCACTACCTTTTCACAAAAAATCATGTAAGACATATAAATCATCTCAAAAAATCAGTCATTACTGGCTGATTTTTTTGTTTTCCGTTGGTTTTCGCCGATGAATAATCAGTTTTTGCTTTTTTAGATTGTTTGCAACGGCAAAGTATATTACTCTTTAGTTAACGGAAGTAACAGAATTAGGAGGAGAAATTTTTGACGAAAACACTTTATTTGATGCACCACGGGGAAACGTTGTTCAATGTACTAAATAAGATTCAAGGGAGCTGTGATTCTCCGCTGACTGAAAAAGGAATCAGTCAAGCTCAAGCAGCGGCTCGTTATTTTTCTCAGCAGGGAATTGTTTTTGATCACGCCTATTGTTCGACGCAGGAGCGGGCTTCTGACACCTTGGAAATTGTCACAGATCAAAGTTATCAACGGTTGAAGGGCATCAAAGAAATGAGTTTTGGCGCCTATGAAGGCGAGCGCCAGCTTTTACAGCCGATGCCCCATGAAAAATATAGCGATTATTATCAGCAATTTGGCGGCGAAACGATTCAAGAATTGCGAACTAGGGTCAGCGAAACATTGACATCTTTGATGGAAATGGCGGATCATCAATCAGTGTTGGCGGTTTCCCACAGTGGTGCCATCTACAGCTTTTTAAGCTATATTTCTGGAGATTATGCTGTGTCAAGAACCACCAGCATTCCTAATGCTGGGATTATCCAATTGACCTTTGCGGACGGAAAATTTACGGTTGTAGAAATTATCGACCCTTCTGAAATGTAGAAGTGTTGAGATGTTTTCGAAGAGAGTTCAGTTTGGCTAGTCACTCGTTTTTTTCCAAAAACTATGAGGAGTTCAAAGGATGACAATTCAAAAATTGGAATATTTTGTGATGCTGGCCCAGACGCTAAATTATAGCGAAGCCGCCGAACGCCTTTTTACCACTCAAGGCAATGTCTCCAAACAAATCATGGCTTTGGAAAAGGAATTGGAGCTGGCACTGTTTAAACGAGAGCACCGGCAAGTTGCATTGACGGCAGCTGGCAAAGAATTATTGCCTCAGGCCGACTTGATTTTGCAAAATTATCGGACTTTTCTTGATTCGGCCGCCGCTTTTAAAGAAGCTGCCGGCAGCAAGTTGGCGATTCATGGGATTCCCACGATGGCGACCTATCATGCGATGGAAATCATTGGTCAGTTTCATAAGCAGGAGCCTGAGATTCAGCTCCATTTGGCGGAAGCTGAAAGCTATCAGCTGTTTGAACAATTGAAAACAGACCAATGTGATGTGATTGTGGCCCGCAGGTTTAAGGCTTTGGAGCCGGATTGGGAGGAAGTGCCTTTGGCTAAGGAACACTTTGTGGCGGTGCTGCCGAAAAATCATCCGCTGGCTCAGGAAAAGCAGATTTCGTTGAAGGTGTTGAAGGGGGAAGAATTTTTTCTTTTAGGTAAGAGCACGAATATTTATGAAGCGGTGATGGCACTTTGTCAAAAGGCGGGCTTCACGCCGAAAATTGGTTATTATGGACGGCGGGTTGAAGTTATTTTAAACGTGGTGGCCAATGAGATGGGCATTTCGATTATGATGGAGCGAGCAGCGGCATCTTTTGATAAAAATATAGTGGCGGTTGTGCCGCTGGATTCAAAAGAGTACAGCGAAGTTGGCTTTATGCGGAAAAAGAATCGTGGCTCCAAAAGCAGCGACTTATTTTGGCAGTATTTGCACGAACATCTTCCAAAAAATATTGATTAGCAGCATTTTTAAACAAAAAAAATAAATTCAAAGCAGATGACGGAAAAAGTTATCTGCTTTTTTTTGGAAAAAATTTACTCAGGGTGTTGATTTTTCCTTAGCTAAAGTTGTGTTTATAGTAACTAAGTAAATTTTTTGGAGGGACTATGATGCGAAAATTACATTTAATGTTTAAAAATGCCGACGGTAGCAAAAAGACACTGATTATTCACCTTTGTCGGCAAGATTTAGCCCCGGAATTTGTGAAAACTATGATGGAGGAGTTGATTGCGTTGAAATTATTTCAGCGTAACGGCGTCCAACTCTGCACAGAAATCATCGGAGCAAAGTATGTCGAGAAAAAAGTAACGCCGCTTTTTGATCGGCTGCAATTTTTGAAAAGAAGGAACGGGGCGACTTCTCAACAAAAGTTGATTGCTGCGGAATTAGAGGAAATGCCTGTGACAGAAAAAGGCGAGGGGAAATTATCTGCTGCGCTCAATACAGAAATTGGAGAACAAGCAAAATTAGCAGCCAAACCTGACACAAAAGACAATAATCAAAAAACAAAGCTATTGCTGGCAGATACCGAAAATTTTCTTATAAACACCTCGCATCCAAGAAAAGCATTGCTATGCTTTTCAAAAAGACTTAGCCGTCTCTTGAGACAATCTAGCGACAAGTTCCCAAATTTTCTCAAGAGGGAGTTTCCTGTAATAAGCAGACGCTTCTCAAGTTGGATAACTCCAATAGTAAGCAGTCACTTCTCAATCTGGATAACTCAAATGTCTGGTCCTTAAAACTTAGAAAGTGGCAGCCTTTTTGTATTGCACTCATTTCACTTGATTGACAATAGTTTTCTCAAAAAACTGCGGGCAGCTTTTCTGATTCTCCTTTAAGAACTAATATTTTTTTCGCCTAGCAATTCAGCTCAGAAGAAGCAACTACAAACTATTCCAACTTGGAATAGTTTGTCAATAAATCTGAATTGTTCTTCCTCGGATTTCTCCTTAAACTAAAGGAGGAGAAACGAAAGGGAGTATGAGCGATGACAGAACCATATGATTTAAGAAAAGTATTAGCAGAGCTGAAGGAAATGCCTGGTCAGTATCATGAAACAGATGTCGAAATTGATCCCCATGCCGAATTGGCGGGCGTTTATCGTTACATTGGTGCTGGTGGAACCGTGATGCGTCCGACGCAAATCGGACCGACGATGATGTTTAACAATGTTAAAGGCTTTCCGGGAACTCGGGTGCTGACGGGCATTATGGCCAGCCGTCAACGGGTCGGTCAAATTTTAAAACACGACTACCGCACTTTGGGGCAATTATTAAACCAAGCTGTCAGTAATCCGGTAAAACCGATTAAAGTGTCGCGGGAGCAGGCACCTGCTCAAGAGGTTGTTCATTTAGCCAGCGATGCGGATTTTGATATTCGTAAGCTGGTGGCCGCTCCTACCAATACAGAATATGATGCAGGACCGTATATCACGATGGGTGTCGTCTACGGCTCCAGTCCTGATAAAAAAATCAGCGATGTCACGATTCATCGGATGGTGTTGGAGGATAGAGATACATTGGGGATTTATATCATGCCCGGCGGTCGGCATATCGGGCATTTTCTTGAAGAATATCAAGCCCTCGACAAACCAATGCCGATTACGATTAGTATTGGCTTGGACCCAGCAATTAGCATCGGCACCACCTTTGAACCGCCCACCACACCATTAGGCTACAACGAATTATGGGTGGCGGGTTCCTTGAGAAATGAACCTGTCCAATTAGTTGACGGAGTTGCTGTCGACGAAGTTGGTTTAGCGCGAGCGGAATTTATTATTGAAGGGGAAATTTTACCCCACGAAACAATCCGCGAAGATATGAATACCAACACTGGTTATGCGATGCCGGAGTTTCCCGGCTATAACGGCGAGGCTAATCCGGCGGTCAATGTCATCAAAGTCAAGGCGGTCACTCACCGCAAAGACCGCCCGATTATGCAAACGACCATCGGCCCTAGTGAAGAACATGTCTCGATGGCGGGCATTCCGACTGAAGCCAGCATTTTAAATTTGGTGGACAAGGCCATTCCTGGAAAAGTTGTCAATGTCTACAATCCGTCAGCCGGCGGTGGCAAATTTATGACCATCATGCAGATTCATAAGGAAAATGCCGCTGATGAAGGGATTCAACGGCAAGCAGCCTTGCTAGCTTTTTCAGCTTTTAAAGAGCTGAAAACTGTCATTTTAGTGGATGATGACGTTGATATTTTTGATATGAACGATGTTATCTGGACTATCAATACCCGTTTTCAAGCTCATCAAGACATCATGGTCTTAGAAGGGATGCGCAATCATCCGCTGGACCCATCGGAACGGCCGGAATATTCGCCGGGCATCATCCGCTTTAAAGGTATGTCGTCAAAATTAGTTTTGGATGGCACAGTGCCCTTTGATTTGAAGGGAGAATTTCAGCGGGCCCAATTCAAAGAAGTCACGGATTGGCAAAAATATTTGCAATAACCTTTACAGGTGAAATAAAAAATCATGGAGGAATCGAAAATGAAACGAATCGTCGTCGGTGTCACAGGAGCTTCAGGTACAATTTATGCTATCAATTTATTGCAACAGCTACAAAATAATCCTGAAGTCGAGGTCCATGCAGTTTTCAGCGATTGGGCCAAAGAAAATTTGAAAATTGAAACCGACTATTCCTTCCATGACGTGGCGGAATTAGCCGACTTCACCTATAAAAACCGTGACCTTGGCGCAAAAATTGCCAGCGGCTCCTTTTTGGTGGACGGCATGGTCATCTTGCCCGCCAGCATGAAGACAGTCGCCGGTATCGCCTGTGGTTTCAGCGATAATTTAATCGGCCGGGCCGCAGATGTCACCTTAAAGGAACAACGGAAGTTGATTATTGTGCCTAGAGAAACGCCTTTGAGTGTGATTCATTTGGAAAATCTAACGAAGCTGGCAAAACTCGGCGTGCAAATTATTCCACCGATTCCCGGTTTTTACAATCAACCGCAAACAATTCAGGATTTAATTGACCATCACACGATGAAGATTTTGGACGCCTTAGGCATTCGCAATCAATTAAGTCAACGCTGGGAGGGCTAAGGATGACAGAGCTAAAAAATTTTTCAACAAGTGAATTGGGATTGACCATTTCGGCTGAAGTTACGATTATCGGTAAAGATTTATTAATCAAAATTAGCGGCGGTGACACGCCTCATATCGGGACAGTCACCACCTTAAGTAAAACGGCGGCCATCGAGACCCGCTGTTTTCCCAGCCATGATGGTCGCCTGCATAAAGACGATGTCTTAGCGTTGATAGTCGCGAAAAAAATTCAACCGTTATTGCCTGGCACCTGTGTGATTACAGCTGGTGTCCATGTCAATAAGATTACCTCAGACCAGATTGTGGCTGCTTCAAAAATAACGCAGCAGCTGGCAGAAGAGATTGCCAACTGGATAACAAAATTTGATTTTACAACACCCGAGCCAATCTATTATCAATAGGCTTTAAAAACGAAAAAACGAGTTCTGCTATGATTTTTGCGGAACTCGTTTTTCTATTTCAAAGGAGGATAATTTTCCTTTGAATTCACAAAATACTAACTACTTTTTAAGTTTGAAGAGATAGATGGCGGCGCCAATCAACGCCCCACCCAACGCAATTAAACTCCAGCTTGAGACATCACTTAATTGTGGTAAGCCGCTGCTAGTATTTGCAGAACTCGTTTCTGTCGGAGTGTTGGACGTCGAAGTGCTTGAGTTGGTTGAATTCATACTGCTATTTGTCGTAGAGTCCGTCGTTGAACTTCCGCTAGTGGAAGAATCACTCGTCGTTGAGTTAGTAGTAGACGAAGAACCATCAGTAGTAGAAGAGCTACCCAATGTGCCAGAGTTAGGCGTTGTGCTGCTAGTCGTTGAACCAGTAGTAGAAGACGAACTGTCAGTCGTCGAACTGCTCGTCGTTGAATCCGTAGTGGACGAAGTACTATCAGTAGTAGAAGAGCTACCCAATGTGCCAGAGTTAGGCGTTGTGCTGCTAGTCGTTGAATCGGTAGTAGCCGAACTATCAGTAGTTGAACTGCTCGTCGTCGAATCGGTAGTGGACGAAGAACTATCGGTAGTTGAACTGCTCGTCGTCGAATCGGTAGTGGACGAAGAACTATCGGTAGTCGAACTGCTAGTCGTCGAGTCAGTAGTAGAAGACGAACTGTCAGCCGTCGAACTGCTAGTCGTTGAATCCGAAGTAGAAGACGAACTGTCAGCGGTCGAACTGCTAGTCGTTGAATCCGAAGTGGACGAAGAACTATCATTGGTCGAAGAGCCAGTCGTTGAATCCGAAGTAGACGAAGAACTATCAGTAGTCGAACTGCTCATCGTTGAATCCGAAGTAGACGAAGAACTATCGGTAGTCGAACTGCTAGTCGTTGAATCCGAAGTAGACGAAGAACTGTCACTCGTCGAACTGCTTGCACTTGTCGATGAGCTGCTAGTTGAACTATTTTCGGTACTAGAATTTTCAGTTGGCGGCGTGATCTGCATAGTCGTTGGTTGTAAATCCCAACGATGACTCTCAGCATTGATGACCACATTTTTAGCTACGATATTTCCATTTAGGTTTTGACCGATAGAAAGATTGGCATTTGGCGCCAATAAACTGCCAACAAAAACAGCATTAATGTTAATAGTATTAGAGGTTGTTCCAAAATTCCACAGGACAACATTATTACTATAATCAGAGACCTCGCCATTGCTAACATTTTGACCATCAATTTCCATATAAATATGACTGTTGACAGTAGTTGTATCTGTGGCATTAATGACCACAGTGTAGCCAGCAGTTGAGCGAATGACAGTGAAATAAATGGGAGTTGACTGAGCCAATTCGTCAGCGGTCAAGTTGATAGTAATCACTCCATTGGTTGCAATGGCATTACTTAAATCAATGGTTCGCTTATTCATATCCGTAAAGTTTTCTACGACGCCATCAGAGGTAGCGACAGTTGCCAAAGAAGCTGAAGTAGTCGCCAAGTCTGCTAAAGTATTATCGATATTTAAGTAAGTATCTACTGTATCCGTATAGACATCAGCTAAAGGAATATTGCCAAGAATTGCGCCATTTGCAAAGACTTGATTTGCATTATTAGTAACAGTGATGCTACTACCAAGCACAGCTTTTGTATTATTTCCAGACACAAATGAACCGCCATTAATGGTGGAAATAGTTTTAATATAATATAAATCTTTTTGGGTGCTGTTTGCGATACCGTTAGTTCCGAAATTAGAGTTGCCGGTTAAATCATCAACGGCTAAATTTCCTTCAGTATGGGCATTTAAAGTTGCAGTTTCTGCAAATATGTGAAATTGGGAGGCAATCCCCAGTAAATTATCGCTAGTATCAATTAAATCCTCAGACACTGAACCACTTTCGGTTGTTGCAGCAAAAACTTGATAAAGTGGCACAAAAACGGCCACTAAAACAACCAATAAGACAATCCCTTTTTTTATTTTTTTCATAGATAAAACCTTCCTTCTGTAACTCTTAACCAACAATTTTGAGAATAAATTGAAAATTTGTATTCACTTCTTATGGAAAAAGACATTACCATGTATTTTTATTTTCATGGGGAAACATAACTGTTTACTAAACAATTTTGCAAGCTAAATGCAATCCTTGTAAAAGCAAGCTTAATCTTGGTAAACGTTATTTATATCTTCTGATAAAAATGAAAACAGCTTTTTCATGTTGTTATTTTAATTTAGCCAAAAAAAAGTGTAGGAAGCGTTTTTTATAAAAAATAGGCAGAATTATCTTTGAATAAAGAAAATTTTATTTTAATAAAAAAATTTTAAAAGCGGTTTTATAGAAAAGTAAAACAGAGACTAATTTTTACTTGGATTTCAAAATGTTATCAATGATGAAAAAAAATGCCGGCTACGAAAAATCTAAACAGGTAGCTAATTGTGTGGCTGTTAAAAAGTAGTAACTATTTTTTTGTTATTATGTTAAAAATTTCGAAAAAATGAACTAAAAAATCTTAAAATCATGCCCTTTCTGTGAAGGTGCTTAAACATTTCTTAAAGATTCGGTCTAAGAAAAGTTTTTATCCTGATTTTTTTGAAGATTTGCTTCCTTTGGAGTTGGTAATTTCCACTATTTCGGGTAAGCTGAAATAGACTGAATGAAATTGACGAAAGAGCAGGTGTTGGAAAATGAAACTAAGTATTAAAGCCGAGGGATTTTCTTATGACTTGGAATTTGACGGACAGCAAGTGTTAGCTGGAGTAACAATTATTTGCGGAACTCTTTTAGCTAGTAAAATGCTAAAGAACCGCCACAAAAAGTTGCAGATTAAAGAAAAACAACGTAAAGTTATTTAAGTGTAGGAAAGTTGTATATGTAAAAAAGCGCCGATATCCAATCAGGATTCGGCGCTTTTTGTGTTCGAATAAATAAGTCAAGTTTAGCTGCGGGCCGCTACTGGTAGACGGCGAGTCACTAAGATTCCGACGAAGGCTGCTGCTACAGCTTTGACAATGCCCGGAATGATAAACGGTGTGAAGGCTGCCGCTGCTGCTGCGCCAAAGCTCATGCTGGCAGCAAGTTGTAGCCAGAAAGTACCAAAGACTAAAGTCAGCAAAGCGCCGACCAGATTGGCAATGATCGCCATCGTTAAATTATTTTCCTTTAATTCACACAACCAGCCTGTGACAAAGGCATTTGCTAGAAAGCCGACTAAAAAGCCACCAGTTGGGCCAAATAAAACGGCAAAGCCGGAGCTAAAGCCGGCAAAAACCGGAAGTCCGATAAGGCCTAGCAATAAGTAGATGAAGACGGAAATAGTGCCGATTTTTTTGCCTAAAATAGTTGCCACTAAACCAACTGCAAAAGTTTGCATGGTGAAGGGAACTAAACCGGCGGGAATTGTAATTTGCGATAAGACCACGATAACGGCTGAAAAAATGGCAGCTAAAATTAATTCTCGTAAGCTAATAGATTTCATTGATTTTCCTTTCGTTAACCTTTATTTTTTTTGGTTAACGAAATTTTACCTTAGTTTTTTTTAAAAGTAAAGCTGGCTACCGAAAAAAACACTAAAAAAACTATACAGCGATTTTAAGACTTTTTTTAAAAAAATCGATGTAGATGAAATTTTTTTAAAATTATTGACAGCGAATAATTTTTAGGTTAGCCTAAAAATATAAAAAAGTTAGGCTTGCCTAAAAATGTAAAGGAGAATAAAAATGATTATCTGTCAAAATGTGTCTGTAGCATATCAGCAGCAGCTAGCATTAAAGAATATAAATTTGCGTTTAGAAGATCATGCCATCACTGGCATTATCGGGCCGAATGGTGCCGGTAAATCGACCTTGATTAAAGCGATTTTAGGAATTATTTCCTTTGCCGGCAATATCACCATTGACGGCAAGCCAATCAAAGAACAGCGACAGCAGGTGGCTTATGTCGAACAAAAAAGCAATTTGGATTTTACTTTTCCAATCACCGTGGCTGAGTTTGTTTCTTTAGGCTTGTATCGAGAAGTGGGCATTTTGCGGCGCTTGACGAAAAAAAATTGGCAGCAGGTGGCCGCCGCTTTGGAACAAGTCGGCTTGGCGGCTTTGGGCAGCCGCCAAATCAGTGAGCTTTCTGGCGGACAGTTCCAACGGATTTTAATTGCTAGATGTTTGGTGCAGGAAGCCCAATATATTTTTTTAGATGAACCATTTGTCGGGATTGATGCCGTCAGCGAAGAAATTATTTTTGAGATTTTGCGGGAGTTGCAACAGGCCGGAAAAACTATTTTTGTGGTGCACCATGACTTAGCAAAGGTGCAAAACTATTTTGATCAGCTCTTGATTCTCGATAAAGAAGTGATTGCATATGGCGAGACGGCGACAGTTTTTAATAAAAATTATTTGGGGCAAGCCTTTAACGGGCAGCTTTATTTTGGAGGGGATGTTGCATGATTGAAAATTTCATCTACGGGTTAACAGAGTTTCAATTTTTAAGGAATGCCTTGATTACTTCGGTGACGATTGGTATTGTGGCCGGTGCGATTGGTTGTTTTATTATCTTGCGGGGGATGTCTCTAATGGGGGATGCGATTTCCCATGCAGTTTTACCGGGGGTCGCTCTCTCCTATATTTTAGGAATTAATTTTTTCGTCGGCGCGATTTTCTTTGGCATGCTGGCCTCCCTGCTGATTACTTTTATCAAAAGTAATAGCTTAATCAAAGGGGACACAGCGATTGGAATCACCTTCAGCTCCTTTTTAGCTTTAGGGGTGATTCTAATCGGCGTTGCCAACAGCTCGACGGATTTATTCCATATTTTATTTGGCAATGTCTTGGCAGTGCAGACTACCGATATGTATTTAACCATTGGCGTGTCGCTATTTGTGCTCGTGATAATTGGCTTGTTTTTCAAAGAACTACTGCTGACCTCCTTTGACCCACTGTTGGCTAAAGCCGTGGGCATGAAGGTTCAGTTTTACCATTATCTGCTGATGATTTTATTGACATTAGTTGCCGTGGCCGCTATGCAAAGCGTCGGCACGATTTTAATCGTCGCCCTCTTAATTACGCCCGCCGCCACAGCTTATCTCTTTACCAATCGCTTGCGGTCGATGATTTTACTATCGGCAAGCCTCGGTGGTTTAGCTTCGCTATTAGGACTTTTTATCGGTTACAGCTTCAATTTAGCGGTGGGTTCGACGATTGTCTTAACCGCCGCCGCATTCTTTGTCGTCGGTTTCTTTTTATCGCCGAAGCAAAAATTTTTTACAAGGAGGATTCTGGAAAATGAAAAAAATTAATCTAGTTTTGGCTACCTTATTTGGGAGTTTGTTAGTTTTGACAGGTTGTAGCGGGACAGCTGGTCAAGGAGAAAATCAGCAGGGAAATGCTGATTTAGTGGAGGTTGTCGCCACCAATTCGATTATCGCCGATATCGCTAAAAATATCGGCGGGGATAAAATTGATTTGTACAGCATTGTCCCAGTTGGGCGTGATCCCCATGAATATGAGTTTTTACCGGCGGATGTCCAAAAGACCTCTGAAGCGGACGTGATTTTTTATAACGGCATCAATCTGGAGACTGGCGGCAACGGCTGGTTTACGACGCTGATGGAGAATGCCGGCAAAGTCAAAGATCAAGATTATTTTGCGGTCAGTGACGGTGTTGAGGTGATTTATCTGGAGGGGACCGAGGAACAGGGGAAAGAAGATCCCCACGCTTGGCTGAATTTGGCAAATGGAATGATTTACGCAGAAAATATTGCAAAGCAGCTCAGCCTTAAAGATCCGGAAAATGCGGATTATTATGAAGCTAATCTAGACAGTTATCTCGGTCAGTTGCGGGAATTAGACGCTTCCGCCAAAGAAAAATTTGCGGCTCTGCCGGATGAGCAAAAGCTTTTGGTGACCAGTGAAGGCTGTATGAAATATTTTTCAGCGGCTTACGGAATTCCGGCGGCCTATATTTGGGAAATAAATACCGAAGAGGAAGGCACTCCTGAGCAAATTCAAAGTTTGATTGAACAGCTGCGGGCCTCTTCAGTTCCAACACTGTTTGTCGAAAGCAGTGTTGACGCACGGTCGATGCAGACAGTCGCCAAGGATACCGGCATTCCCATCAGTGAAGCTAAGTTATTTACAGATTCGGTAGCTGAGCCCGGCGAGGAAGGCGACAGCTATTACAGTATGATGGCCTGGAATTTTGAACAGATTGCTGCAGGCTTGGCCCAGTAAAAAATATCAGAGTGCGGTTTTAATCAAGTATTGAGTGAAAAGCAGTAAACACAAAAAGTTCGTAGCTTCAAAAAAACCGCAACCCAAGCATTTCGCCGAAAGCCAGTTTCACTAGCTGGCTTTGGTGCTCTTGCAGGTTGCGGTTATTTTTTGATTTTAGGTAGTAAGGCTGTGGCCTTAGTTAAAACAGAACTGATTTTCCAAACAATATCTGACAAACACCGCCAAATATAATATAGTTTGGGATTCAATCTGTTAACAAGACTAAGGTTACAGCCATGCTTTTTATTTTTCTAACTCTTTGATTACTTTACATGGCTGGCCATAAGCGACAACATTTGCCGGAATAGATTTGGTCACCAAACTGCCGGCGCCAATCACGGTATTTTCACCGATGGTCACGCCGGGAAAAATAATTGCACCCGCGCCTAGCCAGACATTTTTTTCAATCGTGACGGGTAGATTGTACTGCCCCCGCTCTTTTCGTTCGGCAGCCTTTAAAGGATGGGTGCCGGTGATAATCGTCACGTTTGGTCCAATCATAACATCGTCTTTTAAATCAATCTTAGCATCATCGACGAGGGTCAAGCCAAAATTGGCATAAACATTTTTTCCAAAATAAGTATTGATGCCCCAATTGGCTTTAACGGGCCGCTCAATGTAAGCCCCCTCAGCAAAATCCCCAAATAATTCAGCTGCAATCGCCGCTAAGCGCTGAGGTTCGTTGGGGGGCAGCTGATTGAACTCAAATAACAAGTCCCGATAATGAGCCTGCAGCTGATTCATTTCCTTGGTTTCAAAGTAGAGTTCACCAGAGTTTAACGTATCAAAAATTTTTTTTGGCAACATGGGTATAAATCTCCTTTTTGCATTTATTTACTCACTAGTTTACCGTATTTTGCAGGCGTTGGGCAGTTTAAATCAGAAAAAAATGAGTCTGTGACATTAGTTTTTTAACAGCTGAGATTCCGAACTATATGATATTTGCTCCTGCGGTCCAGTAGGGCCGAATCGCAAATTAACACTAGCTAGTCGTTTTCACTAGCTGTCCTTCGTAAAATCCGGCTTTGTTCTAACTAATGTCACAGCCTCATGACGATTACAAAAATTAATTACTCAAGGGCAAGCTGATGGTAAAAATAATCTGGTTATCATGACTGGCGGCAGTCACCCTGCCACCTAAAGCCTCGACAATATCTTTTGCAATCGGCAGGCCTAATCCGGTGCCACCGGTGGCGCTGGCCCGGGAGCTGTCCATCCGGTAAAAGGGCTCGAAAATTCGGGCCAATTTCTCCGGGGGAATCGTGTAGCCGCTATTGCTAAACGTAATTTCAATTTGCTCTTTTTTGGCTAGTTTCAAGGTAATGACTGAATCAGCAAAGCTGTAATTAATCGCATTGCGAATCAGATTATCGAAGACTCGCTCCATCTTTTCTGCATCGACGGTTGCCAATACTTCCTTTTCAATCTCCAATTGCCACTGGAGATTTTTTTCTTCTAAAATTGGCAGAAACTCATAGCTAATCTGTTCTAGCATAACGCTCAAATCAATCACTTGTTTATTTAATGTCAGGCTAGTCAAATTAAAACGGGTGATTTCAAAGAATTCATTGATTAGTTGTTCCAAACGTTCCGCCTTGTCTAAGGCAATATCAGTGTAGCGGGCCCGCATGTCTAAAGATAGCTGGGGCTCTTCCTTTAAGAGGGTCAAATAGCCGATGACGCTGGTCAAAGGAGTCCGCAAATCATGGGCCAAATAAACGATTAAATCATTTTTCCGCTGTTCGGCTTCTTTGGCGGCCCGCTGCGTGCGGTTATTATTTTCCCGTAGTTCATTCATTTCGTCTTGAACCGCCACCAAATCTGGCGATAATTTAATCCGCTGCTCGGGATTTGCCAACAGTTGGCTAGTGCCATGAATGGTTTCATTCAAATAGCTGGCAATTTTACTAAAGAAATAAAAGGTGATAGCTAGCCAAAGAGCAATGCCGCTGATTAAAAAGGTCGCAATCAGATTATTATAGAAAAAATGAACCAGCCGATAAATAAACTCATCACCATACCAGGTCCAAAAATTCATGACGATTAAAATCGTAAAAGGAATCAGCGTCAAAATGGCAAAGGCAATCACGATTGTCGCCACATAGCGGAAAAGAATTCTTCTGATTAACGGATTTTTCAAGTTATTTTTCAATGATATAGCCAACCCCCCAGACAGTTTTAATAAATTTTGGTTTGCGGGGCTGCTCCTTGAGCTTTTCCCGCAGCCGTGCGATGTGGGCCATCACCGTGTTGTTATTGTCTAAATATTTTTCCTGCCAGACGGCCTCAAACAATTCCTCGGAGGAAACGACGGTCCCTTGATGTTCAAATAAATACAGCAAAATTTTAAATTCAATCGGGGTAATCATGATTTCCCGCTCAAAGAGTAAGACTTTGTGGCTGTTTTTTTGAAGAATCAGCCCGTCTTTGGCAAATTCTGTATCTGCTTGCGGGGCTGATGGCTGATTATAGCGCTGACTGCGGCGCAATTGTGTTTTGACCCGGGCCACAACCTCTAATGGATTAAAGGGCTTGGTGATATAATCATCTGCTCCCAAAGTCAGTCCCGTAATTTTATCCAAGTCCTCGCCTTTTGCGGTTAGCATCAGCACCGGAAAAAAATAATTTTCCCGAATGTTTTGCAATAATTGAAAGCCGTCGATATCCGGCAGCATCACGTCCAGTACTGCCAACGAAACAGCATTTTGGTCAATGAAGGCCAAAGCCTCGCTGCCGTTATAAAAGGCTGCCACTTGAAAGCCTTCATTTTTTAAAAATGTTGCCATCAGATTGGCAATTTCCTTTTCATCATCCACCACGACAATTGTATCTGTCATTTCCTTCACTCCAGCTCTGATTTTTAAGACATCTCTTTTTCAGTGTAGCATAATTTACTGCTTAACTGGAGACCTCGACGGTTAAACGACCGCCTAAGCGACTAAGAATTTCATTGGTCAAGGTCGCTGTTTCTGTGGCCGCAGCTAAAATATCCGGCAGCACATTCAGCTGAGCCTCCAAAGGGATTTCAGGGCAAGCCGTTAAATCAATCAGCAGCATGTCCATACAAATTCGACCAATTTGTGGCAGCTGGTGATCTTGATAAGTCAGCTGCCAGTCGGTCTGGCTTAAATTGCGGGGGATGCCGTCAGCATAGCCAATGCTGACTACACCGATTAAACGGCTTTCTGATAGTTGCGTGGCTAGGCTATAGCCCAAATATTCCTGAGCAGCCACCCATTTTTTAGAAATCAATTGGGCCTGCACTTCAACGACCGGCGTGAGGGTAATTTTTTTTTTAGGCACATCCCGTTGACTACTGAGAAAGCCATATAAAAGAATGCCGAGACGGACATAATCATAGGTTAAGTCTGGATAATTTAAAATACCGTAACTGCTTTGCAGATGAGTCACGCCAAGGGGAATTTGCTGGGCTTTTAATTGCGCTAACAAATGATTGAAAACGGCAATTTGTTTTTCGGTCCGCTCTTTGGCCGCCGCTGACTGTTCATCAGCAGAACCTAGATGGGAGTATATCCCCTTAATTTTTAAATAGGGCAATTGATAGAGAGCTTTTATTTTTTGATCATCAGCTGTTACGCCCAGGCGATGCATGCCGGTATCGACCTTTAAATGACAATCAATCGCTATTCCTTGTTGATTTAAAGCGGTGGCATGGGCTTCGCTGACAATCGTTTGAACTAAGTCATAGGCTTTAATCTCTTTTATGCGGCGGGCAGAAGTATAGCCGAGAATTAAAATTTGCTCGGCAATTCCGGCTTCCCGCAGGGTGATTCCCTCCTCTAAGGTAGCCACGGCAAAAAAATCGACACCGTTTTGCGCCAAGGTTTTGGCAAAAATATTCGCATCGGTCCCGTAGGCGTTGGCTTTCACCACCGCCATCACTTTGGTTTTTTCAGGAATAATGCGGTTAATCTCAGCTAAGTTAGCCGTTAGAGCTTTAGTTGACAGCTGCTTTGAGGCTCTCGCTGGTCCTTTTGAATTTTTTTTGGTCAGCTTCGCCAGTAGCTTGAAGGCCAGCCAACAGATTAAAAAGGTCGACAGTAGAACGACTAAAAAATTTATTAAGCTATTTTTTAAAAGCGGCACTTTGTTTGCGAAAAAATGCCAAACGGCAATCAGATAAGGATGAATAAGATAAATTCCTAATGCAAGTCTGCTGGCATTTCCCAAAGTCTTTTGCGACTGCCAATGGAGCACCTCCTGAAATAGAAAATACATGACCAATGGCAACAGGAGATACATGCTATCGTGGCGGGGCTGAGACCAGTGGTGCAGGGCAAAACTTTCTGCTAAAAGACCGATTGCTGAAACGATTAAGAACAGCGAATTGCGCTGAGCTTGAAAGCTCCGTTTTTGATAAATAAGGGCTCCCAAGACTAAAAATAGCGGCACTAGAAAGAGGCCGTTGCGAGTTAGGCCGAAGAAGTGAAAGAGACCATTGTAAAAAATTTTTAAAAACGGCAGCTGACGGGTAATTCCCCACCAGCTATCGCCGCCTAAACCAATCAGATACAGACCAATGGCAATGGCGAGTACCGGTTTCAAGGAGAATTTTTTCAACAGTAGACTGACAAGGAAAACACCTAAAATCAACGCCGGAAAATACCATAGATGATAAAGAAAGCCTTCAAAAATTAACACCTGTAAAAATTTAGCTAACGACATCTGCAAAGAAATTTCGCCGCTGTAAAGCGCTAGCGGCAAATAGAGTAAATTCGCCGCTAAATAAAGGTAAAGCTGTTTTTTTAGGAATTTTTTGACCCTCAAACGTTGCGGGAATTGCTTTTTTTCCGCCAGCGGGCCAATTAAGTAATAGCCCGTGACCATTAAGAAAAACGGGACGGCCACTCGAAATAAAGTTAAGGTGATGAGGGTGTCCAGCTCTGGTGCGAAACTTTGAAAAGGATAGTAGTGAATCGCCACTACCATGACAGCAGCGAACAGACGAAAATTATTGATACTGGCATTTTGTTTGTTCATGCGATTGACCTGCTAGTATCTTGTAAAAATTGCAGATACTCTTCCAAAGTCCAATCTTGTCCGCTGATAATATGACTGTGGGGTACACCGACATACCGAAAATGCCACGGTTCATAGCCGATGCCAGTGATTTCTTGTTTATGGGGCGGATAACGGAGAATAAAGCCGTAGTTGGCCATCTCAGCTAAAAATTTTGTTACAGTTGGCCCAGTTTGAAAACTGGGCGCAATTAAATCATTATCAGCTCCCCGTAAACCTAAATCGACAGCGAGTCCTGTTTGATGTTCACTGCAACCGGGATAGGCGACAAATTCAGCTGTGTATTTAGGTCCGTGTTCTGCCAGCGAAAATTCCCATAATTTTCGCTGTTCTTGTTCAGTCCGGTAGCCGTCTAACAGAACGATATCTTCTGCCAGCTGCCAATCGGTTAATAATTTTTGCAACTGCTTGGCAACTTCCGGCTGCAGATAAATATCTTTTTCGCTAAAGGGAGCTAAAACCAAATGCTGTGGCTCATTACTTTTAAGGAGGGGATGATGGCGGTTAACTAATTGCAAGTAAATGTTTTTCATGATGGGCCTCCTCTGCTAAAGCAATCAATTTTTCCAGCACTTGGTTGTAGCTGATACCGGCCGCTGCCATCATCGCCGGAAAGCGGGAGTGGGGTGTGAAGCCCGGTAAGGTGTTGACTTCATTCAATAAAATAGTGTCATCAGCCGTCAAAAAGAAATCAATTCGTGCTAGGCCGCGACAGCCTAAATGCTGATAGAGACGCTGTGCTTGGTCTTGAATTTTTTTGCTGATTTCAGCTGATATTTGGGCTGGCACGGTAATTTTGGCGGTTAACAACTGATATTTTTCCACGTAGTCAAAAAATTGACCGGCTAAAGAAATTTCATCGCAGGCCCCTATCTGCAGGTCATGATTGCCTAAAATACCACAACCGATTTCGATTCCACTGACAGCCTTTTGCAAAATCACCTGCCGGCTGTACCTGAAGGCCTCTGCTAAAGCTTGGGGCAGCTGTTCTAGTTCAGTCACCTTGCTGATGCCCTTAGAAGAACCGGCTTCATTAGGTTTAACGAAAATCGGCAAGCCAACATTTTTTATAAATTGTTCAACCGTTTGCTGATCGGTGATAGTATTCAACAAAACAGTGGCGGCGCTTTGAATACCAAGGGTGTCCGCAAATTGGTGCAATAGAAATTTATTCATACACAGGGCCGAAGCCGCCACACCACAGCCGGCATAAGGCAGGGCCATCATTTCAAAAAGTCCCTGCAAACTGCCGTCTTCGCCATTGCCACCATGTAAAATCGGCAATAAAACATCCGGCTTTAAAAATTTTTGGTCTTTGCTGAGCCAAAAACCTTGGCCCTTAAACTGCGGCGTAGCTGATTGACATAATGAGGAGGTTTGCCAAGTGTCCTGCTGCAGCTGCTCAACATCAGCGTCAGTTAAAAGCCAGTCACCACCTCTCGTGATGCCAATTGGAAACACTTGATAGTCCAACTCCTGTAAAGCCGCTAAAACTCCCGCTGCTGACGCCAAAGACACTTCATACTCTGAAGAAGTTCCGCCAAAAATTAATGCAATTTTTTTCATCTTCCCACTCCTAACTTTTTCTTTAAAGTCAGTCTAACAGGGAGGCAAAACTAATATTTGCGCTTTCCGTCTTGGGTTTCTACAGTTTTTCTCTGGAAATCCTGACAAATTTATGACATTTGCTGATATTTGGTTTTGGGATTTTAGAATGGAGGTCGTGGAAGAGTTTGTGTAGTTAGCCTTTTTAAAAGGAAAAATTTTAAAGTGGTGAGTCTTGGCTGGTTTTGCAAAAAAAAGTGTTGGCAAGGATTGAAACTGTTAATATTTTGCTTGGCGATTTTGCCGTTAATCTTTGCGGCTGGTTTTCTTCACAGCGCAGGAGGAAATCAGCGGCACTTAGTTAAGCCGCTGCAAATCAAACAAGCTACCTTTTGTAACCGACAAAACTTTAGAAACAAAAAAGCCCCTTTAGCAAAAATTCACAAATTTTGCTAAAGGGGCAATTGTTTATAGCTGATGTTTTATTTGAAACGCTTCGATGTCTGCCTGATATTTAGTTAATAGTTGCTGACCATATTCCATCGGTACGTAAACGCCACGGCCAATCAAATCCGCTAAAAAATCGGAGGTGAAGTCCGCTTTAAAACTAGCAATCAGCTCATCATAAGTGGCTTTTCTTTCTAAGCCATATTCTTCAGCCAAATCATTCAATTCCTCTAAAGGCCGAAAATACAAGGCACCTTCATCCTCTAAGATATCTAGACAGTCATCATCTAACAGCGGCATAACAGTTTCAGCAGCATTAATCCCCAATTTAAGTTCAAAATAATCTGGGAAATCATTAATCTCTGAGCTTTTCCCCTGCAGCCAATCCAATAAAATCAGCTCGCCTAATAAATAACCATCTTGATTGCGCTCCATCACAGCCGGTTCAACAAAAGGGATTGCCCCGGTAGCTAGCTGTTGAATACGCTCGTTTAACAGCGACTCGTCTGGATTAATATAAGGAAATTCTGCGTATTTCTGATAAGTCTGCATCACCTTCCGGAATTGACTGGCGTCTTGCCGATCCTTTTCTTCTTGCTTTTCGCGATTAAAAAACCAACCCATTTTAACCCTCCACTCCTAAATATTAAATAAAGTATAGCATAAGCCATTGACTTGGTGGGGCAGCCCACCCGTTAAGCAGAAGGTTATCAACTTTTTCACTAAAGATTTATAATGAATCATATTCAGCGCAACACTAAAGGAGATTTTATTATGAACACAAGAGCAATTGTCATTGAAGAATACGGCGACAGCAGTCGTTTAAAAGAGGCTCAAGTAACCCTGCCAGAACTCGGCGAACGTCAAGTTTTGGTTAAGGTAGCTGCGACCTCGGTCAATCCAATCGATTGGAAATTACGGGAAGGCTATTTATCGCAAATGATGACTTGGGATTTTCCGATTATTTTAGGCTGGGATGTTGCTGGTGAAATTGTTGCCATCGGCAGTCAGGTCAACCAATGGCAAGTAGGAGATTTGGTTTTTGCTCGGCCGGAAACAACCCGCTTTGGAACCTACGCCGACTTAACGATTGTTGATGACCATCTCTTGGCTAAAAAGCCAGAAAATATTAGTTTTGCTGAAGCTGCGGCAGTGCCGTTAGCCGGTGAAACGGCTTATCAAGCTTTATTTACCCACGGAAAACTCTCAGCTGGCGAAACAGTTTTGATTCATGCTGGAGCCGGTGGTGTAGGTATCTACGCCATTCAGTTAGCTAAAAATGCTGGCGCCAAGGTAATTACCACCGCTAGCGAGCAAAACCACGAATTATTAAAAAGCTTAGGCACTGACGAAGTCATTGACTATCGAAAAGTTGATTTTACCGAAGTCATCGACAAGGTTGATTTAGTATTTGATACAATGGGGGGCGAAGTTCAGGCTAAAAGCTTTGATGTTTTGCATCCAGAAGGCCGCTTAATTTCAATTGTCGGTGAGCCCGCAGCCGACCAAGCTGCCAAAGTTCAATTAGCTAAAAGCATTTGGCTACAACCTAGCGGCAAGCATTTGCAAGAAATTGCCGACTTGATGGCTACTGGAAAAATTAGAAGCGTGATTGGTGCCACCTATCCTTTGACTGCAGACGGCATAAAAGCCGCCCATGATTTAAGTGCTACTCATCATGCCAGCGGAAAGATTGTGATTAGTAATCAGTAAAAGGTTTAAACCTTTTCAAGCCCTACTATTGTTGATATAAGAAAAAATCATCACCGCAAGTTAGGTCGTCTGCTGCAGACCTTGCTTGCGGTATTTTTTTGAAAAATTCATTTTTAACTATTGTTGATTTTCTTTATCTATCCAATAAAATTTAATTTTTAGCTGAAGGCTATGACTTGAAAACTCGCATATCAGGTAAAGTTTTATTTGCAATGAGCTTGGAGAGCCATCTGTAGTTTCCGATAGAAATTATAGCTCGCTGACTTTAGCTGGGTTGCTTGCTTTTAACTAAATCTGGAGGAAATATCAATTTTTATGGAACAGATTGACTTAAAAGTAGCGGGTTCAATAAAAATGAGATTGCATTCCCAAAATTCCTATATTACTATTAAGAAAGCGTAACCAATTCAAATTGGTTTTTTCGCTAAAGTGAGAAAGTTGTGACATTCATCACTTTGCTAAAAAAGGCAGCAAAAAAAAGTGGATAGGGGAGTAAAAAATGAAACGTATTGGAAAAATTTTGGGAATGTTGGCAGTGGGATTAGTCTTTTTAGGGGCATGTGGAGGTAGTAAGACAGAGGAAAATACTTTTTCCGGTTCTTACTCAGGAGCAGATATGACGGTCAAAGTCACCCACGAAGATCAAACCGTTAATCAAGTTGAAATAGTGTCGAGCTTTGATTTGACAACGTTGGGTATGGATACAGCTGATTTAGATGAAAGTCAACAGGCAGCCATTGAGGATGAATTGGCCGCCCAGTATGAGGAGTATGATGGCAGTGAAGGTGTAACAATTGAAAATGATTTTACCGACAATGTTTTCAGCGTCACAATCACTTTGAATTTGGAAAATGTCGACCCAACAGTTTTCAACGATTTAACTGGGACAACAGCCGATTCCGGTGAGGTTGCCTATGATGAATTAGCAGCTCAGTTGGAAGATTTAGGATTGAGCGAAGAATAATTTTAAGAAGAAATGATTGCTTTATAAGTATGTGAATGACTTTAGAATCTCAGAAAAATCAATAGGATGTCTCAATGTCTGAAGGATTTGCATTTTTCTTCTTAGCTTGATAATGAGCCAAAAACCGCCGCCACTCCTCAAGAGACTGGCGGCGGTTTTGCTATTCTTTTTTGCGCAGGTTTTTCCAGTAAATCACTTGGTTCATCAACCGGGAGGTCCAGTCGAAGAAAAAGTGGATAAAGAGGATGAAAGGAATTAAAATCAATAAATCGGCATCGAAGACATTGTCATACATAAAAATTTTTCCTAAGAATAAAAAGCAGAAAATCAGACTGGCGGTCATCGCCAAGAGAAGCCAGATTTTTTTTGAATTCAGGGGCGAAGAGACTCGCAGTAGAACTTTTAAGCCCACCACGCCGACTAAAAAGACGCTTAAGGTGGAGGTGACGGCGGAATCAAGCTGCCAGATATCACCGATAAATTTAATTCCCAGCACACTGATGACAACGTTTAAAGCTGCGGGGACAGAAATCCGCAAGACATTGTCTAAAACATTGCCGCGGGGGCGTTCATAGCTAGGCTGCAAGGCTAAAAAGAAGCTAGGAATGCCGACGGTTAAGGCATTAATCGGCGTTAATTGTAAAGGTGCAAAGGGATAAGCTGTAGCCAATAAAATAAAAATCAGCGCCAGTAAAATTGCATAAATAGTTTTGACTAAGTACATGGAGGAGACTCGCTGCAGATTATTAATTACGCGGCGGCCTTCTTTGATGATGCTTTCCATAACTGAAAAATCCCCCGTCAGTAAGACCACATCGGCGACTGCTCGAGCCGCTTGGCTGCCATGCGCCATCGCAATGCCGATGTCTGCCTCTCGCAAAGCTAAAATATCATTGACACCGTCGCCAACCATCCCGGTGACCTGGTGATTTTGTTTCAAGCCCTGCAAGAGCTTTTGCTTTTGATAGGGTGAAACCCGACCAAAGACAGTATTATTTTCAACGAGCTGAGCAAAATCAGTGTCATCAGGAATGTTCGACATATCGACAAAATGACTGGTCTCAGGAATACCAGCTTTTTCAGCAATTTTTGAAACAGTCAGCGGATGATCGCCGGAGATAATTTTTAAAGAGACGCCTTGTTTTATCAGTAATTGGAAAATTGCTGTCGCATTCTCCCGCAGACTGTCACCCAAGACAATCAACCCCAGCGCTTGAGGTTCCACAAGCCGATAATTGGCTGATACTTGCGCCGCCGAAACGATGACCAACACGCGATAGCCTTCTGCCATAAAGGCTTGGCTTTGTTTAGCAACCTCATTGGGAACCTCGGCAAAAATATATTCAGCGGCCCCCATCGCTAAAAAGCCTGCAGCAAATTTGGCGCCGCTCCATTTGTAATCGGAGGAAAATGGAATGACCTCTTCTGGGACAATCGGCTGATTAGCGGGAAATTTTTCCCTAAGAGCTTGAGCGGTTGCGTTTTGATCAGCTGAAGAAGCTAATAAACTCGCAATTTTCTGGCCAAGCTGGACCTCAGATAAGTCCTGCAGCGGTACAATTTTTTCAACGGTTAAGGTGCCATCGGTGATGGTGCCGGTTTTATCTAAACACAGGGTGTTGACCCGGGCCAAAGTTTCAATGCTAGGCAAAGATTGGACTAAAACTTTTTGTTTGGCTAGATTGGCGGCACCAACGGCAAAGGCGACACCTGTTAACAGGACTAGGCCTTCGGGGATAATACTCACGACTGCTGCTACGCTGCCCAAGATGGCCTGTTGAAAGGATTCTGCATTTTGCAGCTGCTGATAAATCATCAAAATCCCAAAAGGAATAATCACCAGCGTCAAGACCCGCGTCAGCTTCCGCAGCATCAGCAAAAGTTCAGACTGCGGCCGCTTTTTAAAGCGGGCATCATTCAGTAATTTTGTTGCATAATTATCGGCACCAACGGCCGTTACTTGATAATACACGTCACCGGCAGTCACAAAACTACCGCTTAAAAGCTGATCGCCGCAGCCTTTAGTAATTTTATTAGACTCACCGGTTAATAAAGATTCATCCACTAAAAAAGCCGGCTGGCTGATTACAATACCGTCTGCGGGGATTTGATCCCCCGCTTGTAAAAATAAGGTGTCGCCTAACAGAATTTCCTCTTCAGAAAGACTGGTAAACTGAGCATTTCTGACAGCGACAACCGGAACCTTTGCTAGAATTGCCAAGGAATCAATCGTCTTTTTTGACCGCAGCTCTTGGAAGATACCGATGCCGCTATTGATAACCATCACCATTAAAAATAAAGCATTTTGCGGAGAACCAACCCAGACAACCAGTGCGGCTAAGACAACATTTAACAGATTAAATAAGGTGAAAATATTTTCTCGCAGAATATCTTTGGTACTTTTTAACGTCGTTGAGGCACTCTGATTTACATGGCCGCTTTTTTGAGCCTGACTGATTTCTTCCAAGATGAGACCTGTAATCTCAGCCGGCAGGACATCCGGAATTTTTGCCATTGTTAACCGCCTCCTTTTTATTCTATCTTACAGGAAGAAAAAATTCTTGGCTAATATCAGAACGGCGTTTTGGATAACAGTTTTGTTAGCTGAAATTAAACGAATAAATTTTACTTGGCTATGCTCTGATAAAATAAAAAAGCAAAGCACTTGGATAACAGAAATTTCAAATTTCTGTTAAAGACAATGCTTTGCTTTTACTTATTGAAAAAAGATTTTTGTAAGTGGAAAACAGCGGATATCAAGCTATTCTCTCTTTTATTTTTTAGAGAGGGGAATGCTAATCTCCAAGTCGCTAGTTGTATCGGTCATCAAGCTGTCTAAATAGCTGGGTAGAAAATCAGAACGGCTGCTGAGAAATTGATATTCTGCTGAATTTTGAATGGCGGCTTTTTCGTCAGCCGTGTATAAATCATGGCCGGTGAAAAAATTCCAATTTAACTCAGCCACCAAATCAGCGGCTGCGGTTAATTCTGTACCGGCAAAATCGCCGGTACGATAGGCGCTGGAATAGGTCATCGCTTGACTATCCTTTAAAAATAAATCCTGCAAATAATCCCGATAGTTAAGCAAATCGGGATTGCTCAAGCCTTGCGCCTGCGCCCACTCATCGACGGATAAATTTTCCCGCTGGTAAGTGATTTCCTGCTCGTTAAGTGTAATAACCCCATAGGCCTGATCTGTCATCGCAAAGGAGCTGGTGACAACTTCTTGAGGATCGCCAGTTGTTCCGCCGAGAATATCTTGGGCATGGATATGACCCGAAAAGACGATGGGAACTTGGTATTCAGTAAAAAGTTTCTTTACCTCGTCGGCATTATCTAACACGTAGCCCTTATTGACTTGGCTATTATGCAAGTGATTGGTGATATACTCACAAAATTAATCATAAAAATAAACAGTCGCTTTCGCACCGTCTAACTCAATTCTGCTAATGCATGATATCAACATCTTTCTGATTTCTTCGACGTCCGCATTCTCA
>NZ_JANLGQ010000006.1 GCF_026157065.1 Enterococcus sp. HY326 | reverse complement strand
CCACTCCTTTTCTTTCGGTGGAGCAAGCTCCGGTGAAAGAAAAAGCGTTCGACTTGCATGTATTAGGCACGCCGCCAGCGTTCGTCCTGAGCCAGGATCAAACTCTCATAATAAAAGTGTTTGCACAGTCTTGCGACTGTTAGCTCATTAATTGTTTGCTAGCTTTTGCTTGCAATGTTTATTTTGTCCTTGACTATCAAGGACGCCCTACACATTGGTTCGTTTGCTTTGTTCAGTTTTCAAAGGTCTACATGTTGCAATTCAGCTTCTTAAAAAGAAGTGAATCTGTTGTTTCAGCAACTTTTATATCTTATCAGCTTTGTAGCTGATTGTCAACAACTTTCTCTAATTTATTTTTCAATAATTTGAAATTTGTCGTTCAATATAGAGGACTGAAAACATTTCTTGAAAATCCGGTAAGCATTGGTATGACTAATGTTTGACCGTCGTCTCAAGCAACTTCGTTAGTTTATCATGTAAAGCATTCTTCGTCAACAAAAAAAGTGAAAAAAGTTTAAAAAATCTCAAAAAAATCAAAGTTGTTAAATATCTTCATTTTTCTTTTGCAATTGACATATAAAATGACCTTCTACAAAATAATACCTGCTGATAATCAAATTTATCAGCAGGTATACTCTGTGTTCTAATTTATCTCATCGTTGGGAATAATAAGACGTCGCGGATGGATTGAGCATCGGTTAACAACATCACTAGACGATCTATTCCGATACCTAGTCCACCGGTTGGCGGCATACCGTATTCCAATGCTTCTAGGAAATCTTCATCCACTCCATGGGCTTCATCATTTCCTTGCTCCCGTTCTTTTTCCTGCTCTTCAAAACGACCTCTTTGATCGATTGGGTCATTTAATTCGGTAAAGGCATTGGCAAACTCTTTGCCGACAATAAATAATTCAAAGCGATCCGTGAAACGAGGATCTTCGGGGTTCTTTTTAGCCAAAGGGGAAACTTCGACTGGATGTCCGTAAACAAAAGTTGGTTGACGCAGAGTATCTTCAACAAAGGTTTCAAAAAATTCATTGAGAATATGGCCGACTTCCATAGCATCGGTGATTGCCACGTTGTGTTCCTTCGCTAAAGCCCGTGCTTCTGCCACTGTCATTTCCTTCCAGAAATCAACGCCAGTTTGCTCTTTAATGGCATCGACCATGTGAATACGTTTGAAAGGCGCTCCCAAATCAACCGCTTCTTCATTGTAAGTAATGTTTGTGTTGCCGAGAACTTTTTCAGCAGCATTACGAATAATACCTTCTGTCAAGTTCATCACATCTTGGAAATCAAAATAAGCTGTATAAGCTTCTAGCATTGTGAATTCCGGATTATGGGTCGTATCAATGCCTTCATTGCGGAAAACGCGGCCGATTTCGTAGACTTTTTCCATGCCACCGACGATTAATCGTTTTAAATGCAACTCAAGGGCGATACGCAGATACAAATCAATATCTAGTGCATTATGGTGAGTGATAAATGGTCGCGCTGCAGCACCACCGGCTTCATTATGCAGCGTTGGCGTTTCAACTTCAATATAACCTTGGCCGTCCAAATAACGGCGAATTTCGCTGATAATTTGGCTGCGTTTCATAAAGCGGTCAAAGCTGTCACGATTGCTGATTAAATCTAAATAGCGTTGACGATAGCGCTGTTCAATATTCGTTAAGCCGTGGTATTTATCTGGCAATGGGCGCAAGGCTTTAGAAAGTAGAGTAATTTCTCTAGCTTTAATCGAAACTTCCCCCATGTCAGTTTTCATAATTTGTCCGGTAACGCCGAAGAAATCCCCTAAGTCACTGTGTTTAAAAATTTCATAGGCTTCATCGCCGACTTCATCTTTGCGGACATAGATTTGGATTTGGCCTTCCCGGTCTTGCAAATGCGCAAAGCCGACCTTACCTTTGCCTCGTTTAGTCATCATCCGACCAGCAACGCTGCTGGATAAATTCATTTCAGCGAGTTCTTCTTTGGTGCGTTGGTCAAATAATTCATGTAGTTCTTGGGAATTATGGGTACGGTCAAAACGCTTGCCGAAGGGATCAATGCCTTCTGCTTGTAGTTCTTCCATCTTTTGACGTCTGACCAGCATTTGATCATTTAGTTCTTGTTGACTGTTTTGTTGTTCCTCTGTCACTCTGTTTCCTCCGTTCTTGATGTCTCTTCCCTATAATGCCAATGAAGACCGGAAAATGCAAGTTGAAATTCTTTTCCTTAAAAAATAAAAAACTGCGACCTCTTTTGTAGAAGTCGCAGTTAAATATTTTTCAGTAGCTATCTTTATATAGAAGAAAGAATCTAAGCTGTTGCGTTTTTCTTCTATAATAAAAATCTTTGAGAATTTTGTATTTGGCTAAACCGACCAGTAGGCTTATCTATAAATAGTTTTAGTTTTAAAATGCAATAATGCATCAATTACAAAAAAATTTGCTACAAGTTAGATGCTAGTCATTTTTTCTTTGCTCTCCAATTTATCCACTAAATCATCCAGCAAACCTGCAATTGTCGCTTCATTTTCTGTCTGATTAATCGCCGCCTTGACTTTAGCAGCCCGGGAAACACCTTTTAGATAGTAGGCTGCGTGCTGCCGGAACTCTCGACAGGCAACCTTTTCGCCTTTTAAAGTGACTAAACGGCTCAAGTGCAATTTCGCCGTGGCAATTTTTTCCCGCGGGCTAGGTTCGGGCATCAGCACACCAGTTTCCAGATACTGCTGGGTGCGGTGAATCATCCAAGGATTGCCTAGTGCAGCTCGGCCAATCATCACGCCATCTACGCCGACTTCTTCTAACATGCTCTTGGCGTCTTCTGGGGTGCGGACATCCCCATTACCCATGAAGGGTATCGTCAAATGCTCTTTGACTTCTTTTAAAATTTCCCAATTGGCATGGCCTTCGTACATTTGAACTCGTGTGCGTCCGTGCATCGCAATCGCCGCCGCTCCTGCTGATTGGGCAGCCAGAGCATTTTCCACCGCAAAGACGTGGTCTTCATCCCAACCGGTACGCATCTTGACCGTCACGGGAATATCGACGGCGGCTGAAACCGCCTCGACCATTTCATAAACCTTGTTGGGATCCAGCAGCCATTTGGCACCGGCTTCGGCTTTAATCACTTTGTTGACGGGACAGCCCATGTTGATGTCAATGATATCTGCGGTGGTATTTTCTTGGACAAAGGTTGCCGCCTCCACCAGGCTCTCCTTAGAGCCGCCAAAAATCTGCACACTTAAAGGATGTTCCGTTTCATCAATGTAGAGCATTTCCAAGGTTTTTTTGTTGCGGAAATGAATCCCTTGATCGCTAATCATTTCCATCACCACAAGGCCAGCACCGAACTCTTTGACGGTGACCCGAAAGGCGGCGTTGGTGATGCCCGCCATCGGAGCCACGACGACTCGATTGGGAATTTCAACATCGCCGATTTTCCAGCTTTGATTTAATGCAGACATATTATTCTCCTAGCGCTTCGGCCTTCAAGGCTTGAAGGTCGGCTTCATCGTAGTAGTATTTGTTATTGCAAAATGCGCAGACGGCTTCAGCACCGTGATCTTCATCAATCATCTGCTGAATTTCGTCTGGTCCTAAGGCGATAATTGCTGAAGCAAATTTTTCCTTAGAGCAGTCGCATTTAAACTGAACTGGCATTTTTTCTAAAATTTCTAATTGTTCGGTTCCAACTAGCCCTTGTAAAATTTCCTCCGGCGTTTGACCTTCATCTAATAATTTTGAGATTAAAGGAGTTCCCTGTAATTGCTGTTCAATTTTATCAATGATGGCTTCGTCGGCTCCTGGCATGATTTGAATCAAAAAGCCGCCAGCTGTCTTAATGCTGTCATCAGTGTCCACCAAAACGCTTAGGCCCACCGCTGAGGGGATTTGTTCAGAAACTGCTAGGTAATAGGTGAAATCTTCGCCAATTTCACCGGAGACAATCGGTGTTTGACCAGAAAAAGGTTCCTTCAACCCTAAATTTTTAATCACCACGAACATACCCTCTGTTCCGACAGCCCCTTTAACATCCAATTTCCCTTGAGGATTAGCTGGCAGACTGATGTGGGGATTTTTAATATAGCCTTTGACATCGCCGTGGCCATTGCTGTCAACAACTATCGCACCAGCCGGTCCATCTCCTTGAATTTTTACGGTTAATTTATCGTCGCCCTTGAGAGTCGCGCCTAATAAAAGGGCGCCGACCATCGTGCGGCCTAAAGCTGCCGAGGCGGTATGCCAAGTATCATGGCGACGCTGGGCTTCTGCCACTGCCTCTGTCGCCTTCACTGCGTAGGCCCGCACAAAACCGTCGTAGCATAAGGCTTTTACTAAATAATCTTCTGTCATCGCTTTTTCTCCTCTTGAGTTGCATTCATTCTTGCATAATACTAGCCTTCAGAAAATATTTCAACTTTTCTTGATTGCGGGTGGAGCGGTGGGGCTACTCATTCGGCGTTAGCGAACCTCCTAAAAGTAGTTAAACTCATAATTTTTTTGATTTTGCGCTGACGTTTAAGTACAAGCCCTAACAAACTTGTTAGTACCTAAATTTTTATCCAAAAGGTACAATACTAGTTAGCTTGATAAATTATTCAGAAATCTTTCAATTTATTTTTTGTTTTGCTTAGCACTAGTTTGATTTACCAAGAAAATTGAAAAGGACGTGACTTATGTTTTCTAGATTACCGAAAATTCCCAGTATGAATTTGATTGATGAACCAGCCGAGCGAAAATGGTGGCTGCCATTTTTCACTACCATCGTAATTTTTATGGCGGCCCAGATGGCGGTGGCTATTATCTTAGCCATAATACTAGTCATTTATATCGCCCTCAGCCAACAGCCTAACACTTTAGATAACTTAACGGAGCTCACTCAAGCGACATTGTTGAACTTATTTACCTTTGCTATTCCTTTAATTGTTCTATTAGTTATCTTCAAATTTTTTAACAAACAACCTTTAGCAGCCTTAGGTTTTGTAAAAACTAAACTGGTTGTAAACTATTTAGTTGGGTTAGCGCTAGGTGCTATTGGTCTTTTGCTGGTCCTAGGCTTGTGTCTTTTATTCAACAGCGCATCAGTTAGCCTAAGTCAGTCCACCAATTGGCTGATGATTGTGCTTTTATTCTTAGGTTTTATGGTACAAGGGATGACAGAGGAAGTCTTTTTTAGAGGCTATCTGATGAACCTAGTCGGCCACCGGAAAAATGCAACTATTGCAATTGTCGGAAATTCGATTTTGTTTGGGTTGTTCCATGGAGCAAATCCAAACATATCTTTGACCTCGCTGATTAATCTGATACTGTTTGGCTTTGTCTTTTCACTATTATTTTATCTCACTGAGAATTTGTGGGTGGTTGGGGCGGCCCATACTATCTGGAATTTTATGCTGGGACCCGTTTTTGGTATTAACGTCAGCGGGCAAAATCTTGACGGTAACTCGGCGATTTTCACGACAACTTTGGCGGATAAGACCGCTTGGTTAAACGGTGGCAGTTTTGGGCTAGAAGGTGGTCTGGCCTGCACACTTATCGGGCTACTTGCGATTGGTCTTCTGCTATTTCTGATTCAAAAGAAATTGTCAAAACAACTCCGTAATTCTGTTGCGTAAAAAACGGAGCTTCCCCACCAGCAAGCTGGTTTGGGAGAAGCTCCGTTTTTTTCTAATGCTAAACATAAAACTTATTCGCTTTTTTGAATTGAAGTCACAATTGGCTGCGCTGCTTCTAAGGTCAGCGCTTGGTCATAAAGTTTCAAGTCTAACACTGCTCCAGCTTTTAATTTCAAAGTAACTTGACTTTGATCAACAGTCACTTCGATTTGCCGTTCCCGATATTTAATCACAAAGGAATAGCCTTGCCAATCGGCTGGACAGAAAGGCTTAAAGCTTAGCACTTCGTCAAAGGTCCGCATGCCGGCGAAGCCTTGGACAATCGCCAGCCAACTGCCGCTCATTGAAGTAATGTGGAGGCCGTCATCGGTATCGTTGTTATAATTATCCAAATCTAAACGGGCAGTCCTCTTGTATAGCTCAATCGCTTTTTCCTCTTTGCCTAATTCTGCCGCTAAAATCGAGTGCACACATGGTGACAAGGAAGATTCGTGGACCGTCATCGGCTCGTAAAAATCAAAGTTGCGCATTTTTTCTTCTCTAGTAAACCGATTACCGAAGAAATACATGCCCTGTAAAACGTCCGCCTGCTTGATAAAGCAGCTGCGTAAAATTTTATCCCAAGACCAGTGCTGATTTAATGGACGGTCTTCTGGTGCCAGTTTACTAGTAGGCATTAAATCCTTATCCAAGAAGGTGTCATGTTGGACATAAACATCAAGTTCTTCATTGTAAGGGAAGTACATATTGTCAATAATATCCTGCCAGTGGGTCAGCTCTTCTGGGCTAACATCCAATTCCTTTTGCGAAGCCGCTAAAGATTTGGGATAGTTTTCCGCTGCATATTTTAAGACCCAAGCGGCAATATAGTTGGTGTACCAGTTGTTATTGACATTATTTTCATATTCATTTGGCCCGGTGACGCCGTGAATCATATATTTTTGCTGGCGTTTAGAATAATGTACCCGATCCGCCCAGAAGCGGGCAATCGAGACCAAAACTTTGATGCCATCACTATAAAGATAGCTGGTGTCGCCGGTGTAATTGGTGTAATTATAAATGGCATGGGCCACTGCACCATTGCGGTGAATTTCTTCAAAGGTGATTTCCCATTCGTTGTGGCACTCGACTCCCGTGAAGGTCACCATTGGATAAAGCGCACCCTTTAAGCCTTGTCGGCGGGCATTGATGAAGGCCCCCGGCAATTGATTGTAGCGATATTCCAATAATTTGCGACTGACTTCCGGTTCCGCCACAGACAGATACATCGGTACGATATAGGCTTCTGTGTCCCAATAGGTTGCCCCGCCGTATTTTTCGCCGGTGAAGCCTTTTGGTCCAACATTTAAGCGGGCATCTTCTCCATAATAAGTTGAAAACAGCTGGAAGAGGTTGAAGCGAATACCCTGTTGCGCTTCCGGGTCGCCATCAATTTTGACATCCGCCTGTTGCCAGCGGGCTCCCCAAGCAGCAGTCTGCTCAGCTAAATGTTCTGTAAAATCTTTGCTGCTATTTTGATCAATTAGTTTTCGAACTACTTTGACCTGCTCGGCTTCTTCGACGTCACGGCTGGTGATGACCGCCACCATTTTTTCAACGGCGAATTGGTCGCCAGTTTGTCCGTTAACAGAGAAGCACTCGCCGACTTGCAGTGGACTGCTGCGTAATTCCCGCAGACTTTCCCGATAAATTTGATTTTTCATAGCAGTCGTTACCGAAAAACGTGGGGTGCCAAAATTATTGGGAATCGTTTCGGTTGTTAAAAAGGCCAATTCCGGTTGACTGCCACGATTTTTTTCTAGCCAGAAAGTTTCTTCATAATTGCTGTCTTCATTGCGGACATTGCCGTCAATTTTTGACAGAATTTCAATCAGCGGCTCACCAGCTAAAATCTCAACCGAGACTCTGACAAAGGCCAGCTCCTTGGTGACAATGCTGACAAAGCGTTCAAAGGTGAATTTAACTTTGGCATCCCCCTGCTGATAGAGATAGCTGCGTTTTAAGACCCCGTTGCGCATATCCAACTCAGTGTAAAAATCGTCATAAGTCCCCTTCGCTAAATCAACCTCGGTGCCGTCGATAACGATTTCCATGCCGATAAAATTAGCGGCATTGATTACCTTGCCGAAATAATCGGGATAGCCGTTTTTCCACCAGCCGACCCGGGTTTTATCTGGAAACCAGACGCCAGCTAAATACGTGCCGGGATGAGTTTCCCCGGAATAGGTTTCTTCAAACATGCCACGCATCCCCATATAGCCATTGCCGATGGAGGTTAAACTTTCCATTAAACGTTTATTTTCCACATCTAATTGATGGGTCGCTATTTTCCAAGGATCAATTTCAAACAACCTTTTATACATTTTCTCCACTCACTTTCTGGTCTTTAAATTTGGTGCGGATGTAAATTGCAAAAAGCAAAATAATCATCGTCAACATTTGAACAGCAATCATCATGGTCACGTCATAGTAAATCAGCCCAAAAACAAAGGCTAAAATCGTGCCTAAGCCCAGACATTGAATGATGATGCTCAGGCTTTCTTTAAAGGAGCCGATGGAGGAAAAGCTGCTCTTTTTGGTCAGCCAAAGGAAAAAGGCGCTCCCCAAAACTAAGAACAAATTCATCACAAACAGCAGAAAGCCGGTGGCCAATAGAGCGCTGATAATAATCGGCAGCCGCTGATTGGCAAAAAATTGCTGGCCAAGCAGCTTTTGCAAGGCTGCTCCGCTAGTAGCTTGACTAGGATTTAAACTGTCGGTGTAATACAGCTCAAAGCTGTATTCCCGTTCCCCCTGTAAACCCGTAATCTGCCAAGTGGTCGGGGTAAAATTAACAACTGTTGTTTGCCCCGCCAGCTCAGCCTCAGTTAAATTAACACCGACAATTCCGTCTGCGCTTTGATTTAAAATAGTTGACTCACTGCTCTCTAATTCGCCGTTTTCAATTGGCAACTCGGAAAAGGCGGCTGCGGTCTGGTCATCTAAGAGGGCTGCGACCTCCGGCAGTGAATCTGCTAAAGAAAACTGATAGCTGGTAGCCAAATTTAAAGTGACCGGAATCAATAATAAAGCATTTAAAAAAATATAGATGAAAATCAGTTGAAACCAACTGAAATTTTTCCTGCCTAAAAAGATTTTTCTTGGTGAAGCGATACCGCTAAAATAATTAATCGGAAACTGTTCAGCTTTCAAGTTTCAACATCCTTTCAAAAAATAATTAGCCTTTGGTTCCTCCAGAAGTTAAGCCGGTGACAAAATGTTTTTGTAGGAAGAAGAAAAGGATTGAAATCGGCAGGGCAATTAAAATGGCTCCCGCCGCAAATAGCGACACTCTTTGATTGGTGACATCGCTGATAAAGGTTTGCAGTCCTACGGCAACCGTTTGATTTTCCGGAGTCCGCAATAAGAAGCGGGCCAACATAAATTCGCCAAATGGTCCCATAAAGGCCCACAACGCTTGTACGGCAATCATCGGCCGTACTAATGGTAACACGATTTGGGCAAATATTCGGATATGTCCGGCGCCGTCTAATTCCGCCGACTCATCCAAGTCAATCGGTACGGTATCAAAATACCCCTTCATCAGCCAAGTATTCATCGGAATCCCGCCGCCGATGTAAATCATCGTCAAGAACCAATAGCGGTCTAAAGCATCCAATAAGAAGGCCATTACATAAAAGGCCGTCAACGCTGCCATCGTCGGCACCATTTGAATGACTAAAAATAAAATCAGACTGAATTTCTTACCGGCAAAGCGGTAACGACTATAAGTATACCCCGCCAGCGTAACAATCGCTACCTGAACAATCATGGCAGATATAGCAATAATCAAAGTATTTTTATACCAAGTGCCATAAAGGGTTTCGGTAAAGAGCCGCTCAAAATTGGTCAGTGTCCACTCGGAATTGAAATCTAACGAGAAGGAGGCAATGTTTCCTGATTTAAAAGCGGTACTAGCCGTAATCAAAAGCGGATAGATAATTATCACCGACAACAAAATCAGAAAGAGATAGGTAAAAATTTTCGGCAGCATCTTTTTGAATTTGTATTTATTCATGGTCTACTCCCCTTCCATATTAAAGGCGTTCGTTCGTTTAAAGACAATTAACGACACTGTGATAACGATGGCCGAAATAATCAAGGTGATGGCCGACGCCAATGAGTATTGCGGTGATTGTCCGGTGGTCAGTTTGTATATCCAGGATATCAGGATATCCGTCGAACCGGCACCGCCGCCGACACTGCCGGGGCCACCATTATTAAAGAGGTAAATCATTGAGAAATTATTAAAGTTACCGGTATATTGGGTGACAAAGGTTGGGGCTGCCACTAAGAAAATTGCCGGTAAGGTAATATTGCTGAAGCGTTGCCAAGCATTCGCCCCGTCAATTCTAGCTGCTTCATACAAGTCTTCTGAAATCGACTGCAAAATCCCGGTGACCATCACATAAATATACGGGAAGCCCAGCCAACCTTGAATCATAATAATCGCAACCTTGGTCCAATTGGGATCGGTTTTCCAAGAAATCGCTCCGATATCGACAAAAGGCAGATTATTTAAAAAGGGAATAACTTGGGTGTTAATCGCCCCGATACTATCGTTAAAAATATTAGAGAAACTCATAATCGTGATAAAGGCCGGAACCGCCCACGGTAGCAAGAAGATTACTCCGAAAACCCGTTTGAATTTGATGAATTTTTGATTGGCTACTACAGCTGTCAAAATTCCCAAAGCAATTTGCAGGGTGGTGGCACAAACGGTCCAGATAATCGTCCAGGTAAAGACCGCCACGAAGGGTTTGCGATACGTACTTAAGAAGAAAATATCGACAAAGTTTTTGATGCCGACCCAGTCGATTAAATTAGCCGGTGGAATATGGCGGAAATCATAGTTGGTAAAGGCCATAAATAAGGTAACCAGCACTGGAAAAATAATCGTAAACGTCATTAAGGCATAGGCCGGTAAGGTTAAAAGATAAGGAAAGCCTTTATCCGTAACATTTAAGAAAATTTCTTTAAACGTCGTATTGACCTTGTGACCGCTCTGCCATAATTTTGCGACTTTGCGGGCATCGTAGATATTAATAAAATAGAAGAATAAAAAGATTGCAGTGATGATTAATTGTAAGACGCCACGAATCATCAAGAATAGCGAATGATCGACCATCGGCGTGCTTCCCAGTGAAATCAGATTGGCAAAGGTCTGGAAGCCGACTAAAACCATTTCTGCAGCAAAGGCGACAAAAATTGCGAAAAAGATCAGCGCCTTACTTTTTTGCTTGTTGTAAAACTGCCCTAAACCTGGAATCAGTGATAACAGGGTTGCTTTATTGACACTATGTGTTGTTTCCACAGAACCATCCCTCTTTTCTAAAAAATAAGTGCTGCGACCTGCCTTTTAACAATAAAATAACCGAACTATCGAGAAGTCGTCCTGTCACTTCCCAGTGACAATGCGGAGCGTTCATCAAATATAGTTCGGCTATTTTTGATTGGCGATTGTTTAGGTCACAGCCCCTTATCTTGCATTGTTTAGCTGTCTGCTTTAAAAATTATCCGTTAAGCGGCTTAATATTTTTGTTCAATCGCATCTTTAATGGTTTGAACTGCATCGTCAGCAGCTTCTTGAGGTGTTTTTGTGCCGGAAGCCGCTTCAAACATCATGTTTTCTTCACCCGTCCAAACTTCAGCCATTTCAGGAATATTTGGCATTGGTTGCGCACTTGCATATTGTTCAATTACGGCAGTTGTCAATTCATTGCCGGCAGCACTAGCTGTTTCCCGAGCTGCTTGGTTCGCTGGAATTTCTTGGGTATCTTCGTATAATTTTTCTTGATTTTCTTGATTTGTTAAATAGTCTAAGAATTCTTGTGCTGTGTCTTTATGAGTAGAGTAGTTGCTGACAACCCAGCCTTTACCACCACCAAAGGCTTGATAATCTTCACCGTTAGCTAATGTCGGAATCTTTGCAATCCCAAAGTTAACGCCAGCATCGGTATAAGTGGCAGCTTGCCAAGGGCCATCAATAATCGCTGCTGCGGCACCAGAAGTAAATTGGTTGGTAACAAAGTCGCCGGCACTTGTGATATCTTGCATCCCTTGTGGCCATACATTTTGGAACCAGTCAGTTGCATACGTGATACCTTCAACTGCTCCACTGTTATTCAAGCCAATATCGCTTGTGTCTGTGCCGTCTTCACCGAAGATGTATCCACCGTAGCCGGCCATTAAACCATATGAATAGTAGAAGTCAGTCCATTTTGCTAAGAAACCAGTATTTTTGCCTGATTCAGAAGCAAAATCAAAACGAGAATCTTCTGCTAAAGCTTCTAATTCAGTAAAGCTAGTTGGTGCTGCATCAACCAAATCTTTATTGTAATAAAGAACTAATGTTTCAATGATGGCTGGCGCCCCATAAACTTTATCGTCCACCGTCACTTGTGCTTGGTCAGTTTCATCGTAATCATCGGCATTGCCTAAAGTCACTTCCGCCAAATGGCCTTGTTGAGCTAAGCCGCCGATACGGTCGTAAGCAGACATCATCACGTCTGGCGCTTTGCCGGCAGGTCCATCTAATGCCAAGGCATCTAGTTGATCAAACATGTCTTTTTCGATGACTTCAATTGTTACCCCATTTTCATCTTCAAAGGCACCTTTGATTTCATTGATATAATCCACGTAGCCTTTGTCAACAGAGACAGTTAATGTATTGTCATCTGATCCGCCGCTGGCACTGCTGCCGCTATCAGCCGTTGAACTATCAGAGCCACCGCCACACGCTGCTAATGTTAACGCCGCACTGGCAGCTACTAACCCAAGACCAAATTTTTTATAACTCTTCATGTTTTGTTTCCCCCTAAATGTGTTTTGTTTACACGTTTATTATGCTGAGGAAAAATAACTTTTGCAACCGTTTTCTCTCTGTTACCGGTAACAGGATTTTGTTACGCTTCAATTGTCTTCAGACTAATGCTAAAGCCATGCTGTTTTAAAAATTGCTCGCCATGTTCTGCGGTGTATAAGCCTTGATCCAACAAGACCTGCTCTGAATCAAAGAGCGGCAAGGTTTCTTCACTCTCGTTAAAGGAGGCGACCAACTCTTGATTACCATAACGTTTGCGGAAGATAACACTGTCGCTATCTTCATCAGCCTGCAGCCAATCAAGTTGACCATAAGTTATTAAATCGCTGTATTCTTTTCTGAGGGCAATCAATTTTTTCGTAAAGGCCAACATGTCTAAATCTTGATTTTCCGGTTCCCAAATCATACAGCGGCGGCAATCGGGATCATCGGCTCCCTCCATCCCAATCTCCGTTCCGTAATAAATACAGGGCGAGCCTTTTTGTAAAAACATAAAGGCCAAAGCCGCCTTCGTCAGTTCCTTATTGCCTTGACTCAAAGTTAAAACTCGGGCTGTATCGTGGGAATCCAAGAGGTTAAACGTAACTTCATTGGCTTGATCCCGATACAAAAGCTGCTGCTGATTCAACCCGCTGACCATTTTAGCCGCCGAGAATTTCTTTTCAAAAAAGAAATCTTTGATATTGTCGGTAAAGGCGTAATTCATCACGGCATGAAATTCATCTCCCTGCAACCAGCTTTGAGAAGAGTGCCAAATTTCACCTAAAATATAGAAGTCCTTTTTCAAACCGGTCACTTCAGTGTGGAATAATTTCCAAAAATGATGGTCCACTTCATTGGCAACATCTAAGCGCCAGCCGTCAATATCAAACTCGCGAATCCAATAGCCGGCAATGTCCAGCAAATATTTCTGAACTTCTTTATTGGCAGTGTTCAGCTTTGGCATGTGCGGCGTAAAGGCAAAGGTGTCGTAATTCAAATTGGCCGCCGTTTCCGGCAAGTCCGTCATCTGATAATCGTCCACTGGGAAATTATGAATGTGGAACCAGTCTTTGTATTTAGACTTCGCCCCATTTTTTATGACATCCTGCCATTGGGGTGAAAAATCCCCCATGTGATTGAAAACGGCATCCAGCATAATCCTCATGCCTCGTTTATGGGCCTCATCAACTAATTTCTTAAACAATTTTTTGTCGCCAAAATCTGGATCAATTTCAAAATAATCAATCGTATCGTATTTATGATTGGAAGTCGCTCTAAAAATTGGACAGAAATATATGCCGGTAATCCCCAAATCACTCAGATAATCCAAGTGGTCTAACACCCCTTGCAAATCGCCACCGAAAAAGTCCTCACGATCCGGTAACTTGCTACCCCAAGGCAACGTGCCTTCTGGGTCATTTTTAGGATTGCCGTTCGCAAAACGCTCTGGAAAAATTTGATACCACACCGTATCCTTGACCCAGGCTGGCGCTTTAAAGCGGTCAATCTCTTGGAAATAAGGCATTCGAAAATAAAAATTAGCATTGGCTAAATTTTCTTCCGTATAAGGGTAAACTCCTTGGTCACAGTATAAAAGTTCTAACCCGTCGTAGCCCTCCACATAAAAGCCATATTGCAACCGGCGAAATTCAGCGCCGACTTCAATTTCCCAATAATCGTGCAGGTCAGTGCTGAGAAGCTTAGCCATTGGTGTTTTATCCAAATACCAGCGGTCGCTGTCAATTTGATAAGGGTCACCTTTGATTAAGGCGACTTTGCGGGCATCTTGTCTTCCTGTCCGCAGACGAATCCGCATTTTGTCTGGTGTATAGAGATAAGCAAATTCACTTTCAGGGCGATGATATAAAGCTGCTGTATTCATAAAACGTTTCCTCCAAGTCAAGTTTAGAATGCACTTTCATGATAGCGAATCTTGCCCGCCAGCTCAATCAATTCCTTTTTGTTACCGGTAACAAAAAAAGCTGATAAAAATCCACAAAAAAATCAACGAACTTAATTTTAGCTGGCTACTGGGTTTAAAGCACTGCTTGGTCTGCTTAAAACTTGCAGGCTGTACATACCCTTGAAACAGCTAACTGTCAGAAAAAATTCGTTGATTCTCTCAATTTTTAATTTTGTTTCTATGTGGTTAGTTTTTTCACTTGCCGAGTCGATTCCCTAACAATCAATTCCGGCAGGAAAATTCGGCTGCCTTGATTGGCTCCGTCTTCGTCAATTTTTTTCAGCAATAGTTCCCCGCAGACCTCGCCCATTTTGATGATGGCCTGTTTAGCAGTGGTCAGTTTCGGCGAACTGACCTGATCTAAAAAGACGCCGTCAAAGCCGATAATCCCGTAATCCTCTGGCACATCGCCGCCGCAATTTAAAATTCCCCGCTCAATCCCTAACGCCAAACGGTCGGAACTGCAGACAAAACAAGTATTTTTCGGAAAAGGCCAATTGTCCTCAATATAATTTTGCGACATTGTCGAACGATTTTTAAAGCGTTGGATTTCCGTTGGTAGCTGATGTTTTTTCATGGCATTGAGGTAGCCAGCCTCTCGAGAATGCTCAAAGGACTCGTCAATATCAATGCCGATGTAAATAATATTTTGATAACCGACTTCTAAAGCATGATGGGTCGTCAAATTAGTGCCATAGCGATTGTCGCTGTCGACAAAATCATAGCCGTAATGATTTTCACCGAAAAGCACCACCGGTTTGTCCAATTGACTCATCCACTGGAAATCCGTATCCCGAAAACCAGTAATAATATAGCCATCACTAGCTCCGATATCAAAACCAGATTCTGTCACCAATTGCAGGGAGTAATGGGCCTTGCCGACTGCTTCGGCAATCCCCATCAATAAATTCATATAATAAGGCTCTGTCGTGTCAATTTCTTCTAAAATCAGCAGCTTAATAATCTGCGAACGCTTGGAGACCAGCGCCTTTGCCGCAATATTCGGCTGATAATCCAGCTCCTTCATCGCTTGAAAAACAAGTTCTTTTAACTCATCCGTCACTTGATCCGGGTGATTAATTACCCGGGAAACGGTCATCTTCGATACATTAGCTTTCTTTGCAACATCTGAAAGCGTCGCCATGAGCTTCACCTCTTTTAAATAGTATAACAATTTCTTGCAAATGAGAAAACAACTTCACTCAATTTGTCCCCGCAGCCTGCACCTTTTAAGCTAATCTGCGTACCATTTTAAAGTCGATGGCTCCGGTGGCATTCCCCACTGGCCCGCTAATTATTTGGAAACCATTTTTCTGATAAAATTCTAGTGCTGTCTGGCGAGCATCCACTTCAATCAACTGAAAACCTTGCATCTGTATATCACCAACTAAAAAATCTAATAGGTGGCTACCTAAGCCCCGCTGCTGATAAGCTTCTGCCACCGCAAATGCCGTCAAATGCGCAGTTTGCTCCGCCGCTTTAAACCAGCTGACTGTGCCAATCAGCTGCTCCTCAATAAAAACTCCGTAAAAATCATTATCTGCTTCAATCAGTAGGTCCTCGTCATAAATTGACTTTCCCAGCGGCTGACGCAGAAGTTTGTCTCTTAGTGCCAAGGCCTGTTGGTAGGCAGGTGCTTGGTTAGTAAATTTTTGATAGGTGAACATGTGTGGCCTCCTTTAATGACTTACTTAAGGTTACCATAGATTAAAAAAAAGGTTTCTCTATAGAAAAAAGTTAGTTCTCACAGCTAGAAAAGATTAGTTCGCACTATCTTAAATAATGGAATTTATTGCAAAAAAAGCCCTTAAAGATTGCCTGTGCAACAATCCTTAAGGACGATTTTTCTTTAATTCTGCTGTCCTGTAAATGTGTAAAACAAACTACTAGAAAAGAAAAAATTTAACGAATTTTTTTTACCAAACTTTATTTTCAAGGTAACTACTGAATTATCAGACTAGCCTTGTTGCAGTTTAAATAGCGCAAAGCGAATAAAGATTGCTAAAAATAGTAGCAAAATGGCTCCACCAAACTCTTGAAACAATAATTTCCGTGAAAAGTTAGCTTTGAAGCCTGCCAAACTTAACTGGTAATATTGATGGCTTTTGAATAGCAGCCAAACGAGTAACCCACTATATAGATACTGTCCCATCAACATTAAGACTACAAATAGAAGCGCCAGATTAAGGTAGGCTTTATTTGCAGAGCCTTCTTCATTGACAGATTTTTTCATCAGAAAAATCAAATATGCGCAGTAGGGTAAGGCACAAAAGCTAATCAATTGAACACCTAAGATTGGCTCAAGATTAACTAAATCCATCATCTCAACACCTAGGTTTGCTGAATGAAACGATAGATAGATATAATATAGCACTGGTAAGGCAATATAAACGACTATCGTGGTTGTCATGATCTTGCTTAACCCATTATCTTTAACTTGTCTGGCTTCCATTCCTACTCCTCCTAATCTAGCAATCCTTCAAATTCTTCACGAACAGTTGGCACGCTGAGACCAACAATTACTTGATAATTTTTCCCGTGGGCAACTAGGCCATGGGCTCCGAATTTTTTAAAATCATCCGCTTTTTTGACTAGCGTCTCATCTCTAACCGTTACTCGTAGGCGAGTGGCACAATTTGTGACATCCTGAATGTTTTCTTTTCCGCCAAGCCCCTCTAGAAAGGCTTGTGCTTTCATCGTTTCTTCACTCATCTGCGGTGCTGCAACATCACCGGCACTCCCTTTACTTTTCGATGCTTTGTATTCAGCTTTACTAACTAGTTTAACTTCTTCATTAGCGTCCTCTCGGCCAGGCGTCTTGAGATTCATTTTCAGAATTAACGCCCGGAAGACAACAAACCAAATAGCTGAAAATGCTAAACCAATGACTACTTGCAAGACATAGGTTTGCCAGTGATTGGCCCCCAAAGGCAACCAGTTCAAAGCAATCCAGTTAATCAGACCGCTAGAAAATTCTCCCGAGAGTCCAAATGCGAAGCTGACTGTTGCCAATGTTGCTGCCAATAGAGCATGTACCGCAAATAAAACTGGTGCAATAAATAGGAAAGTAAATTCAATCGGCTCTGTTATCCCTGCCATGATAGCCGTTAAAGCCACAGGGATCATCAGCCCTAAAACAACCTTTTTCTTTTCCTTTTTAGCAGTTGCGTAAAAAGCAGCTGAAATCCCGATGGGTGAAAATACTTTGGATAAACCGTATAAAGCAAAACCACCTGCAGGAAACAAGGTAGCCAAAGACTCTTTAGACGCAGCAATTGTTGGCAAAGCATTTACCCATGCTGTTTTAAAACCGCCGTCAACTACAACAGATTCATAGGCCATTGGCATATAGATAAAATGATGCAGTCCTGTTGGGATTAGGATTCTTTCTAAAAATGTATAGACCCAAATCCCAACTAATCCCGAACTAATAAAGAAGCTTTGCATATTCCCAATCAGATGCTGAACCTGTGGCCAAACAATCATAAAAATAAGTGCTACTGGAATCATTGCAAAGAAACCAATCAAACAGATAAAACTCGATCCTCTAAAAACACCCAACCATTCTGGTAATTTTGTATCAAAGTATTTATTGTGTAAAAAGACAACTAAACCGGAGACAATCAAAGCGCCGACCATTCCAGTATCTAGGGTTTTAACACTCCCAATGATGGTTAACCCACTTCCGCTCACTGCTTCTTGAGCAAAATCCACACCAAAATTCAGTCCCCAATTTTTTAGTAGCTCTGCTAGCATATAATTAAAGGTCATATATAAAACGAAAGCTTCCATACAGGCCCTGGCGCTTTGCTTCTTCGCTAGTCCAATGGGTAAACTGATAACAAAGAGCAATGGCACTTGGCGAAATAATGTCCAAGCTCCTTCTCGGATAACATTCCAAACTTGATACCACATCGTATCGGGTGCTGCTAAGCTGCCCCAAATCATCTCCTGTTGTGCTACCGTACAAATTCCTACAACAATCCCTGAAAAAGCAAATAATAATACCGGAGTAAACATGGCTCCGCCAAATTTTTGGATTCTTTGCATCATTAACAAAAACCTTCCTTCTTCTTTGTAATCGGTTACAGTTAAATTCTAAAATGAAGTCAACCATCAGCTGACTTCATTTTAGAGTATTCTATCCAGACTTAACTTAATTCTGGCCAGTATTCTTTGTTCGCTTCTATTAAATCATCGAGGATTTCTTTGGCAATACCCGCACTAGGAACAGTTGCTGATAAGGTTAATGCCTGCCATAATTTCTGATAAGATTTTTCTTCCCAAGCATCGACAACTAATTTTTCTGCTGCAACCTGTTGTTCCATCATCCCTTTTTGGAAAGTTGGAATTTCTCCCATGACTAATGGCTCTGGTCCGTTGCTACCAACTAAACAAGGTACTTCAACCATTGCGTCAGCCGGGAAATTCACTAAGGCACCATTATTTGGTACAATCAATAGCATTCTTTCTTGCGTGTTATAGGCAATCGCCCGAGCTAAATCTACAATGAAGGAGGCATGGGCACCAGCATGAAATTCATAGCCTTCTGCTGTGCCATTTTTAATAATTTCAGCCGCTGTTTCAAAGACTTCTTTTTCCCGGCTATCCATGACTTCATTTGCTCTGGTGTATTCTTTGTTAGAGTGTTCCACAACATAATCAGGGTATAAGTAATATTTGAGATAAGTATTTGGCAGCATATCCGGAACTACGGCATACACATCTTTAACCTTGCGGAAAGTTTCTTTCCAGCTCGGTGCTCGGTGCTGAAAGTCTTCCGTACTAGATTCGTAACCGTGCTCAGCAACCCACTCTTTTAATTGTGGCATCAAATCATTTCCAGCCTTGTCAGTAATACTAGTCCACCAACCAAAATGATTTAAACCGAAATATCTGACGATTAATTCTTTACGAGATTCTAAGCCTAAAATTCCGGCAAAAGTATTTTCAATTGAAACTGGCATATCACAGATATTGATAATTTTCGAATTTGGTCTTAAGCGACGAGTTGCTTCTGCGACAATCGCAGCTGGGTTTGAGTAGTTCAGCATCCAAGCATCAGGTGAGTATTTTTCCATGTAGTCTAAAATTTCCAATACACCGCCGATGGAGCGCATGCCATAGGCCATTCCGCCAGGGCCACAGGTTTCCTGACCCACCACTCCATATTTCAAAGGAATTTTCTCATCCTGCTCTCGCATGGCATACAAGCCAACCCGGATATGAGCCATCACAAAATCAATATTAGAGAACGCCTCTTTGGGATCCGTGGTATACGAGAAAGTTACTTCTGGATGGCGTTCTTGTAGCATGATTTTACACGCTTCTCCAATTGGGTCTTGTCGCTCTTGAAAATTATCGTAGAGTTTTATAACAGAAATGGGAAATTCCTCATAGTAGTCCAAAAGCATCGAAACAATACCTGGGGTAAAGGTACTTCCACCACCGGCAATCGTTATTGCAAATTTTTTCATGTGTGATATCCTCCAACAAATTTTTAAAAATTCGTGGCCAACGACTTTTTGTTGTACTTATCATAAATTTTCCAGCAACGAATGACAACCCTTTCAAAGGCTTTTGGTAGCGGTATTCACATTATGGTACAATGTAGCAAATCATGTGAACAGGTTGCAACTATTGGAAGGATGAATGATAACTATGACAATCGATGAGTTAATTTCTAAATACTATGACAGCTTCAGCAACAGTGATGTGGATATCGCAAAATATATTTTAAATAACAAAAAAACTGTCTCCCAAATGTCAATTGACAGTTTAGCAGCCACCTGTTTAGTTTCTAGAAGTACAGTTATGCGCTTTTCGCAAAAGCTCGGCTTAAAAGGTTTTGCTGAGCTAAAACTCTTGATAAAAATGAATTTACAAACCATTCCCAATTATCCCGGGAATTTCGTCGAGCTGATTTGCAAAAACGAGATGAGCGTCATAAAACACTTTCAGAATACTGATATGACAGCAGTCTGCGAACTCTTATTTCAGGCTAATCGAATCTTCGTTTATGGTACTGGACAAGTGCAGAGGAGTGTCGCTGCTGAATTTAAACGTCTTTTTCTTTACTTAGGAATCGTTGTAGATGTAATCTCTGGCGAAGGAGAATTTCGCCAAACAAATCGAATCATCGGTGACCAAGATGTGATTTTTGCTATCTCAAAAGATGGCGAAGGAGCCTTTTTGAAAGAAATGCTCCAAGAGTTACAGATGAAGGATGTCCCGATTATTTCCCTCACACGTTCCAGTAATAATACTGTCGCTCAGCTCAGTACACAAAATATTTTTGTTTCAATTGAACGCCATGCCCTTGTCGATAACTTTTTCTTCGATACCATGCAGTCCATGTATTTAGCTGTAGAAATCCTCTTTTCTAAGTATGTCGAGTATATTCGTGGAATGGAATTGGAACATAATTAAGTAACAATCCCATACAAAAAACCACCCGCAAAATCATTATTTTGCAGGTGGTTTTCAATTTGTGCTTATTTGTAGCGGTCTTCAAAGTTGTTGCGGTCATAATCTGAATCATCATGATCGTCGTCATCTTTTTTGTCCGTTTTTTCTTCGGAAATTTCTTCAGAGACTTTATGACTTTCTTGGTCAGCCTCTAATTTAACTTCCTCCGTTTCCTCGTGAAGCTCTTGTTTGGCAGCTTCAAAGTCACGTTTTTCTTCGGCTTGTTTTTGCGCATCCTTTTCTTCTAAAGCACGTTTCGCTTCTTCAAAGGTTTGCGCTTTTTCGCTTGGGAATTCGCTGCTAGCAGCATCATCCGGCATCTTGCCTTCTTCGTATAATGATTTGATTGCCTTAGCATCAAGGGTTTCAAATTCTAATAGTTTTTGGGCAATCAGTTTGTGTTTATCCCGGTTTGTTTCAATGATTTCCCGAGCTTTATCATGGGCTTCCACTAAAATCTTGCGGACTTCTTGGTCGATTTCAAAGGCAACTTGTTCAGAGTAAGCCTTAGTTTGACCATAATCACGGCCGACGAAGACTTGGTGATTGCCTTCATACTGAACTGGTCCTAAGCGATCGCTCATGCCGTATTCAGTTACCATGCTGCGGGCCAATGAAGTAGCTTGTTCAAAGTCATTAGAGGCACCAGTTGATTGAACGCCGAAGACGATTTCTTCTGCCGTCCGACCACCGAGTAAACCAACGATTTGTTCAAACATATCTTCTTTGGTCATTAAGAATTGGTCTTCTTTTGGTAAAGCAATCATGTAACCGCCAGCGCGGCCACGAGGAATAATCGTTACTTTATGGACAACCCGGGCCCGGCTTAAGACTAAACCGACAATCGTATGACCAGCTTCGTGGTAGGCCACCATTTCCCGTTCTTTTTTGTTGATAACCCGATCTTTTTTAGCAGGTCCGGCGATTACCCGGTCTTCTGCTTCATCGATATCAGAGGCATCAATTTTCTTCTTGTTGCGGCGAGCCGCTACTAAAGCTGCTTCATTCAAGACGTTTTCCAAATCAGCACCGGCAAAACCTGGTGTTTGTTGGGCCACGACCTTCAAATCAACATCATCAGCTAAAGGTTTGTTTCTAGCGTGAACTTTTAGAATCGCTTCACGGCCTTTGACGTCAGGACGGCCAACTAAAATTTGGCGGTCAAAACGACCTGGACGTAATAACGCAGGGTCTAAGACATCAGAACGGTTGGTTGCGGCAATCACGATAACACCTTCGTTACCATCAAAACCATCCATTTCAACCAGCAATTGGTTCAAGGTTTGTTCACGTTCATCGTGTCCGCCCCCCATACCAGCGCCCCGTTGACGACCAACAGCATCGATTTCATCGATAAAGATAATCGCTGGTGCATTTTTCTTAGCTGTTTCAAATAAATCCCGCACTCGGCTAGCACCGACCCCAACGAACATTTCCACGAAGTCTGAACCAGAAATCGAGTAAAATGGTACGCCGGCTTCACCAGCAACGGCTTTAGCAAGTAAAGTTTTACCAGTTCCTGGAGGGCCCTCTAATAGTACCCCAGCTGGAATTCTGGCACCTAGTTCAACGAAGCGACGGGGATCTTTTAGAAATTCCACAACTTCAACTAGTTCTTGTTTTTCTTCTTCGGCACCAGCTACGTCAGAGAAACGCACCCGATTGGCTTTTTTGTCGGCCTCTTTGGCTTTTGATTTACCAAAGCTCATCACTCGGCCGCCACCGCCACCAGAGCCGCCGCCTTGTTGACTCATCATCATATAGAAGATGAACAATAAGAACACAATTGGCAGGAAGCTGATTAATAGAGACACCCAGACACCGCTGGAGGATTCTTCCCGAACCGTTGTGTCGACATCATTGTCTGTCGCCAGATTTAAGACTTCATTTAAAGTCGAATCATTTGGCAGTACAATCGTGGTAAAGCTTGTAGTAGAACTGCTGGTGGAGCCTAAAATTGCTAAGCCACCAGAATTGTCAACCGTTTGCGAACTAGTGTATTCACCAGTAATGCGATACACACCGTTAGCCGGTTGGATTGAGAAGGATTCAATTTCTCCATCTTCAAGTTGTTGCTTAAATGTTGAGTACTCGATATCTGTTGATTGGGAAGAATTGTTGCCGAAAATAAAATAGACAACCATCACCATCGCTAAGATTACGAGGACATAATATAAGGTATTTTTCATCATACCATTACCTTTTTTGTTCATATTCGCCCTCCCATGACTATAAGAATTTTACTTTAATTTTTTTAATCAATTCTGACCATTCAATTGTAACATAACTCACAGGGAAAAAGGCACTAATTTGTTTGATAAACTTCAGGTTTTAATACACCGACATAAGGCAGGTTGCGATAATTTTCTGCGTAGTCTAAGCCGTAGCCCACAACAAATTCATTTGGCACGTCAAAGCCGACATAATCAGCTTGAATATCCACCACGCGACCCTCTGGTTTATCCAACAATGTCACAATTTTCACAGAGTTGGCTTTGCGGTATTTAAATAAATCCACCAGATACGCCAACGTCCGCCCGCTGTCGATAATATCTTCGACAATTAACAGGTCCCGGCCTTCTACATTAGTGTCCAAGTCTTTAACAATTTTGACTTCACCAGAAGAAACCGTGGCAGCTCCGTAGCTGGAAACATCCATGAAATCAATTTCCAAGTGACCGTCAATCTCACGAATAATATCCGCCATAAAAGGCACAGCGCCCTTCAAAACGCCGACGATTAAAGGACTTTTATCAGCATATTCCGCTGTCAAAACTTGCCCCAGCTCAGCGCAGCGGGCTTGAATCTCCTCTCTAGTAATCAAAACTTTTTCAATGTCTTTTTCTAACATTCTCTAGTAAATCCTCCTCATTGATTTAAAAAACGAACTATTTTTTTCAGCAGGTAAACATCATAAATTTTTTGCTCGATAAAGCAATGTGTAGTGTATTGTATCAGTTTCTGGAGCAATACTCAAATAGGAAAGCAGATGGGGAACAAGCACCAAAATCTGCCCCTCATCAGATAAAATGACTAACGCTTCCGCCCTCTTTTCAGTCGGGATTTTTTCATCGATAAAATAGCGGCGAATTTTTTTGCGCATTTCTGACGATAACTGGATGAAATCTCCCGCCTGACGGGAGCGATAAAAAAATCTGCTGTTTTTTGGATAACGAAATTCCTGTTGCCAAGCTGACCATTCTTGAGCCTTTTTCGGGATTGGAATTGGCTGATCCGTTGGAAAAATCGCCAACCAGCTTGTTTCATTAATAAAAATACCTTCTTCTGGAAGCGGCAAAGCTTTGACAATTTCATTTTTTTCAATTGTTTCGGCCACAACGGACTTTTCAAAAATTAGTCGTTGATAGCGCCGCCGCAGCTGCCAACCGTCAGCAAAGTCAACCTGCCATTGCGGAGCCTGAGAATTTTCCAGCAGCTCCTTCACTTGATTGAGTTGGCTGTTTTTCCCGACCATCCCAGTTTCACTGCGGACTCGTTCAAAAAAGTAATCCCAAAAAAGTTCTTGACGCGGCTGTGAATAAGCCAAAAAATTCGATAAGTTCAGCTGATAACTGACAGGACTTGTCTGCTTTTGGACCAGCGTTTGATAGAGCTGGGTCATCTCCTCTGCCACCAGTTGATTAGCGGCTGCCAGTTTAGTTGAAAATTCCGCCAAGTGAGCAACCATGCGGGGATTTTCTTCAATTAATAACGGCAAGACCTGTTGCCGCAGCCGATTGCGTTGATAGAGTACACTTTGATTGCTGGCATCTTCAAAATAGTCCAGCTGCTGCTCAGCGGCATAGGCTCTCAGCTCTGCTTTTGTAAAAGGCAAGAGCGGCCGAACTAGTTGCCCGTTTGCAAAGGGCTGCCTTGGAGAAATGCCCACAAAATTTTCCAGATGACCGCCACGAATTAGCTTCATTAAAATTGTTTCTGCTAGGTCATCTCCGTGATGGGCCGTCATCAACAGCGAAAAATCATTTTGCAGCATTGTTTCGGCAAAAAATTGATAACGAAATTCCCGGGCAGCCACTTCAACACCGCTTGTAGGAACTTCTTCCCAGCTGGTTTCGTAAAAGGCTAGCCCTGCTTGCTGACAGAATTTTCGTAAATAATCCGCTTCCATCACGGATTCTGCCCGCAAATTATGATTGACATGAGCGACGGCTAGCTTAAAATTTCCAGCTGGTGCTAGCCTTTGCAGCAGATTCAATAGAACAATTGAATCGACTCCGCCGGAAACAGCTACTAAAATTTTTTCCTGCTGCCAAGACCTTTGATATTGCTTTTGAAATTCGGCAAATAGATTTACTGCCGCCATTTTGCGGACCTCCTTTGCTAAAACCAAGAAAAGAGGCTGTGGCATTAGTCTTGTCAACAGTTGAAATCCCGCAGTAGCATGAACGTGCGCATCACCCTCGGCGGACTTTGCCCAAATTCATACTATTTAATTGGCATCAGCCAACTAGTCTTCGGAAATTTCTACTCTGTTACACCTAATGTCACAGCCTCGTTTTTACATTTAATTAATTACGACGGCCACCACGGCCACCACGTTTGCCTTCGGTATTTCTTCTTAAAGAGGAAAGGCGATCATCACTGTCTTTAAGAAAAGAGCTCATCAAAGTGTCAAAATCATCTTTACCGCCGCTGTTGCCGGCAGGTTTACTGAAGTTTTTCTTTTGCGGAGGACGAGGACGAAATTCTTTTTTCACCTCGGGTTTGGCATCGGCCGGTTGTTCCTGTGTTTGACGAATTGAAAGACCAATCTTCCCATCATTTCCAACTGAGGTAACTTTAACCGTTACTTCATCACCAACTGTTAATACATCATGAATATCTTTCACATACCCGTTAGAAACTTCACTGATATGAACCAGACCAGTTTTGCCGCCTCCTAAATCAATAAAAGCACCAAAATTGGTAATACCTGACACTTTTCCTTGTAACTTAGCTCCTACTTCGATTGACATCTAAAAATGTTCCTCCTAATTTTTTGTTCCTAATTTATATAAATTAATTATTGCTTTTACTGAGCGGCGCTGTCGTCACTCGCACTTGTAGTGGAATCCTCAGTGCTTTGACTGCTATCTGTTGCACTATTACTAGATTCGGTAGTTCCGCTAGGTAGTACATAGACCGATTCGCCTTCCCTTGAGTAAAAAAGTCGGTCGCGGGCTAATTTCAGCACGTATTGGTCGTCTTGCAACAGACCAACATCCGTCTGCAAATCCGCTACTTTATCCGTAGCGGCTTGGGCTTCAACTTCAGCTTCAGACTTGATATCTTCTAAATTCGCCAACTTCTGATAATTACCGTAAACGTTATAACCCATAAAGGCAAAGACGCCAATGGCCACTAGACAGATGAAAAATAAGCGGCGGCGCTTAAAAACGACTTGGCGACGCTGTTTTTGAAATTGTGCGTATTGTTCTTTTGTATAGTCATTGGTGAGTTTTGTAATTTTATCGTCTTTACTCAAGATAATCCCCTCAGCCTTTCTAAGTTCGTTTTATTATACCAACATCTCAGAACCTTGTCTAACCTAATTCTCTGAGGAATTGACCCGTTCTTCTGATAAAATCGTATACATTTTCGCTGCATCTTCCTTTTTAGTGGATTCATGCAGTTCAGTAATTTTTACAGCCAAAATTTTATTACCAAATTGAACCTTTAATTCATCGCCAACCTTAACGTCACTGGAGGATTTCGCCAGCTTGCCGTTGATTTGAATCCGACCTTTGTCGGCAACTTCTTTGGCCACCGACCGTCTTTTAATAATTCTCGAAATTTTTAAAAATTTATCTAAACGCATTTATTTTTTCTCCCTTCTTTGAACAAATCTTAATATTTTTTCCCCGAAAGGAAACATCAGCCATTCCCGAATGGTAAATAACCGAACTCGGATTGCCGTAATCACAAAAGCACTGGCGCCAAGGGCTACCCCTGTCAGTGACCACCAAAGAGCCTGACTTCGGTGAGTGTATAAGCCGCTGACTAAAATCACGCCATACAGAATGAAAATGACCGCTGTCATCACCGCCAAGCAGCGGTACAATTTACGATTAAACTGCTGTTTGCGCCAAAACTGATTGATTTCTGGCGGCAGCAGTCGAATCAGGTAGACCAATGTCACCAAGAGGCCTAAAATTGTCGATAGACTGGCTCCTACAGTACCAAGAGTATAGGTTAAGAGGCCGGTTGTCAAAAGTTTCGTAAAAAATCCCAAAAGCGCCCCCCGCAGTGGTTTGCGGAAAATATTTTGACTTTGGGTGATACTTTGATACGTCTGAATCAAAGCCATCAGCCCCACTGCCAAGACAAAGACAATCAAGGTTGGATTGCCGACCAAATCTTTAAAGAGGGCGTAGTTGATAAACGGTGCCAACAGCACTAATCCTAAGGTCGCCGCCAAAGCCAAACTAGCGGTCAGCCGCAGATAAATTGTGGCATTTTTTTGAAACTGCTGCTGATTGCGGGTTAAAAAGCTCTTGGTCAGAGGCGGCAAAAAAGTCGCACTCAAGGCCGTGGCCACTACCAGACCCAATTGCACCAGTGGCTGACCCCGATCATACACCCCCTTGGCAATCTTAGCGGCTTCTTCACTGAGCCCCGCCACCACCAGGTAATTTTTGACAAAAAAGGAATCCACCAGCTGAAATAAAATCAAAAAACCGCTGTAAATTGACACCAAGCCGCCTTCAATGATAAAGCGCCGCAGCAGGGCTTTGTCTGGCCAGCTCCGCAGGGAAATATCCCGCGTTGACAGGCCGTGGCCATTAATTTTGCCGTCATAATAATACAAGACAGCATAGGCCAATAAGCCACCGGCAACGGAACCGGCCATGGCCAATGTGCCGGTCTGGTAAACATCCCAGCCTAAGTAATAGAAAAATAAGGCCGCGACAATAATAATCCCAACTCTGACCAGCTGCTCCAAGACTTGCGAAATCGCCGTTGGAATCATCTGCAGGCGGCCCTGAAAATAGCCGCGGTAATAAGATGAGCCGGGCATCAATAAAAAGGTGAAGGACACTACTTGCAGCAAAGGCTGAAGACTTCTATCCCCCATTAAGCTGGCAATCCAGCCACTGCCAAACAAGGTCAGCCCCCACAAGCCAATGCTCAGGGCTGACAGCAGCGGCATTAGCCGCTGCATCGCCTGTTTTTCTTCGGCTAAACTATTTTGAGCCGCCACATACTTTGAAACAAATTGCGGCAGACCACTCAAGGCCAGCGTCATGGCAATTCCATAAATCGGGTAAATCTGCTGATAGACGTAAAAGCCTTCGTCCCCAACCAGATTTTGAAAGGGCACCCGATAAACCGCACTCAACAACTTAGCAATGAAGGAAGCGATGGTCAAAATCGCTGCCCCCTTCATAATCGATTGCATCTCTCTGGCCATGGCTACCCTCCTTGTCTGCTTCTAGTATTTTTTTCCTTACCTAAATTGGCTAGTGATTTACTTTACTCTAGCTGAATTGCAGCTGAGATTTTTCTTCCTTTAGCTATTCTCATTCAACTGTTGTTAATTCTTCGGTACTCTTTAACTGCCGCAGCCCTTTGACAAAGCTGCTTAGCTCCTGCAAGAGTTCCGGCTGTGACATGTTTTTACCGATGGTCAGCTTGATGACCATTTGTTCTTTTTCAATTCCTAAAGTCGCCTTCATTTTCGTAGCGGCTAAGGCTTCAAAAATCTGCTCCACAGAAAAGCGCTTGGTGCCGACTTTGCTCAAAACAACTTGGACGGTCATCTGCTGTTTGCGGATGGTCTCCAATAAAGCCCGGTCGCCGTCCATCTTCAATTGACCGATTGCCAAAAGATAGGCGACCTCATCTGGAAATTCGCCAAAGCGGTCTAAGAGGTCTGCCTCCAGCTCCTCCAACATTTCTTGATTTTCCAGTTCTCGAATTCGTTTGTAAATTTCGATTTTTTGGCGTTCATCTTCAATGTATTCAGCCGGAATATAGGCATCAATGCCCAAATCAATCTCGACAGAGGTCCGCTGAATTTGGGCATTTTTACCCTGTTTGCGGGCTACCGCTTCAGAAAGCATTTGTGAGTACATATCAAACCCGACGGCATCGATAAAGCCGTGCTGCTGAGAACCTAAAATATTACCGGCACCCCGAATCGATAAATCCCTCATGGCAATTTTAAAGCCAGAACCCAGCTCAGTGAAATCCTTAATCGCCTGCAGTCGTTTTTCACTGACCTCATTTAAAATCTTTTGTTGCTCATACATAAAGTAGGCGTAAGCCACCCGATTGCTCCGACCAACGCGCCCCCGCAATTGATAGAGGGTCGACAGCCCCATATAGTCGGCATTTTCCACAAAAAGGGTGTTGACGTTGGGAATGTCCACGCCGGTTTCAATAATCGTCGTGGTGACTAAAATATCATACTGCCCCTCAATAAAATCAAAGAGGGTGTTTTCCAGCTGCACCTCAGTCATCTGGCCGTGGGCAAAGGCAATATTGGCTTCTGGAACTAAAGCCTGCAGCTCTTCTACCTTTTGTTCAATAGTATCGACGCGATTATATAAGTAGAAAATCTGACCGTCTCGGGCTAATTCCCGCTCAATTGCCTCACGAATGGCACCGGGATTTTTTTCCATGACATAGGTTTGAATCGGATAACGATTTTCCGGCGGTGTTTCAATCACCGATAAATCCCGCACTCCTAGCATTGACATGTGCAAAGTCCGTGGGATTGGTGTCGCCGTCAAGGTCAGCACATCGACTTGTGAGCGCAATTGTTTCAAGCGCTCTTTGTGTTTAACACCAAAGCGCTGTTCTTCATCAATGATTAACAGACCTAAGTCACTAAAGGTAATATCCTTCGATAAAATCCGATGGGTGCCGACAACAATATCAATTTTGCCTTGTTTCAACTGTTCCAAGGTTTCGTTTTGTTGTTTTTTCGTTCTAAAGCGACTTAAAAGCCCAACATTTACCGGAAAGCCTTCAAAGCGTTCCAGCATTGTTTCATAATGCTGCTGAGCCAAAATCGTTGTTGGTACTAAAAAGGCGACTTGTTTACTTTCTTTGATTGCCTTAAAGGCTGCCCGCAAGGCGACTTCCGTTTTACCGAAGCCGACATCGCCGACCAAAAGACGGTCCATCGGTCGTTCCCGCTCCATATCGTGCTTGATTTCAGCGGCACTCCGCAGCTGGTCATCGGTTTCTGAGTAAGGAAAGGCATCCTCGAACTCCTTTTGATACTGGTCATCGGGCCCAAAGGCGAACCCTTTTTCCGCTTCTCTAGCGGCATAGAGCTGAATTAAATCATCGGCAATGTCCTCGACCTTAGCGGCAATTTTCCGTTTTGTTTTGGTCCATTCGCTGCCACCGAGTTTATTAATCCGTGGACTCTTACCTTCAGAGGCAACATATTTTTGAATCAGGTTCAGCTGGGTGACGGGAATAAAAATTTTATCATCATTTTGATAAAGAATCGTCATATAGTCTTGATGGACCCCATCGACTTCTAAGGTTTCCATGCCGATATATTTCCCAATCCCGTGATTGGCATGCACGACATAATCGCCGGTTTTTAACTCGTTATAGCTTTTCAGACGTTCTGCATTTGAAATCGTCTGACGCTTTGCCCGTTTTTTAGTCGCCTTCTGGAAAATTTCCGTTTCCGTAATGACGACGAGCTTTTCCTGCAACAGCTCAAAGCCGGTCTGAAGATTGCCGGCGACTAATTGCAGCTTGCCTTCAATCAGCTCCTCTGGCCTGGTGACTACGCTGGTGACATCAAAGTCCCGCAGCATCTCCTCCATTTTTTTCAGTCGCTCACTGGAGGGTAGTAAAATCACTACGGTCTGCTGCTGTTTTTGCCAGCGGTCGATTTCGACTTTTAAGAGGGGCATTTGTCCGAAAAATTGCTGCATACTGCGGTATTGGAAATTATAAATTCCTTGAAAGCGCAGATTGCCCATGCCCTTTTGAAAGAGAGAGAAAAAGCTGGTGTTCAGCGTTGATTTCGTCAATAGCTGATGGACATCGCCGCCAAAACTCTGCTCAGGAAAAATTCGCAGCTCTTCAATTTTCAGTGTCTGCCACTCTGCTGCTTCCCGTTCAATTTCCCGATTGGTTTCCATGACCCGAGAAAAGTCATCGACAAAAAGTAGGCTGCCCTCTGCCACATAATCCAGTAAAGTCGTTGCCTCTTGATAGAGAAACGAGGGATAATAATTGGCCTGCTCGCCGGGAATTCCTTGCTCCCATGAAGCAATCAGCTGACCGAAATAATCGGTTAAAAAGTTTTGGTCAACTTTTTCTTTGGTGACGGCCAGCCTTTTTTCCAAAGCTACTTGTAAACTAGTGACACCTGCCTTGAGATTTTCCTCCGAAAAAACCAGCTCAGAGGTGGGGCTGATGGTGATTGTTTCCAGCGTTTCCACCGAACGCTGGGTATCGGCATCAAAAAAGCGCAGGGAATCCAGCTCCACGTCAAATAATTCCCCCCGCACTGGATAAGCTGTATCAAGGGGATAAATATCAATAATGCTGCCACGAATACTAAATTCGCCAGGGCGGCCTACCATTTCTTGGCGCTCATAGCCCATTAGCACTAATTGTTGGGGCAAGTTATCAAAGTCGATTTCAGTGCCGACCTGCCAATTTAAATGGGCGGCCTGCCAGGTGTCTTTTTCTGGCAGCTGCTTGCGTAAAGCAGCCACTGGGACGATGTAGATGCCCCGTCCCCCCGCTGCTAAAGCATTTAAGGTAATCACTCGATTGGCTTTGGCTTCCGGAGAGGCAAAGGCCATTTCCGCCGACATGACTTCGTCCACCGGGAAAATATGAACTTCATTTTCCGGCAGCACATTCAATAAGTCCTCCATTAATTGATTGGCGTAATACAAATTTGGAGTGACGACTACAATGCTCCGCTGCATTTTTTGATAGGCGGCTACAAAGGCCAGCATTTTAGCGCTGCTGGAAAGGCCTGTCAGCAGCTCGCGATTATTTTTTTTCGACAACAGCCCAGTCCACTCCTGTAACAAAGGACTGCGACTGATTAATTCAACCAAATTCATGCTAGTGCTCCTCTTAAAGCTGTAATTTTTGCCGGCTGATAATTTTTCTTATCAGAGCGAGGGGACAGCTTCTTTATTAATTAAATTTATTCATGGTATCAATAAAATTATTTTGTTCCAAGTAAAACTCGCTGGCGGCCACCGCTTGGTCAATGGCGCCTTCGATTAAAGGCAGGTCATCTGTGTCAAAGGGGCTCAAAACATGATTGACAACACTCATCTGTCCTTTTGGCCGACCAATGCCGATTTTTATCCGATCAAACACATTGTCATTTAAATGGGAAATAATACTCTTGATACCATTGTGTCCACCGGCGCCGCCCTTTTGTCGCAGACGGATTTTACCGACTTCTAAATCTAAATCATCATAAATCACCAGCAGCTCCTCTGGATACATGCCAAAATAATTCATCAACGGCACCACCGCTTTACCGGACTCATTCATAAAGGTCTGGGGCTTCACCAAATATATTTTTTCTCCATTAAGAAAAAAATTGCCGACCTCAGCTTTAAAGCTGTTTTCTTTAAATGTCACTTGATATTTATCTGCTAAACGGTCGACGGTCATAAAGCCGACGTTGTGCTTGGTCTTTTCATATTTACTGCCGGGATTCCCCAGCCCTACAATCATTTTCATTTTCCACCTCGAAGATTATCAGCGGGTTTTTCTCCGCTCCAACACAAAATACTGGATAGCTTCACCGCTACCCAGTTTTTCTTTCAAAATTATAGCATACTCCGCTGAAGAAAACCCTGTTGAGACTTTAAGACTTCGTTAAAATTTTTAGTTGTTATACAGGCGCAAGCCTTCTTTCCCATAGGGCATTCTAACAGCAAATTATTTTCATGCAGCTCTTTAATCCTGTTACATAATTTTCTTGAAAATTTTCTTTTCAATTCCTTTTTCCGATAATTTTCATTTAAAAATGGAAAATATTGCTCAAGTTTTCATTCTAACTATTTTCAACTGGAAACTTCTAAGAAAACTTTATTATTCTGCTATTTTATTAGTTCGTCATTTTTTTCAACTCTTCAAAAAATATCAAAAGGCTGGAAATCGTGAAAAACCACACATGTAAACAATTCCAAAAGAAACAGTTGATAAATCTGTATTATTTTTGCGAGCGTCTGAAGTGACAAGGGCCGTAAATACTGTTAGTATGTGTAGTGAAATACAACTTGAAAGGATGATCAACATGACAGATTCAGCAATTAAAAATCATCAAAAAGTAATTTTAGTCGGCGACGGGGCTGTCGGTTCCAGCTACGCTTTCGCACTAGTCAATCAGAACATTGCCCAAGAAATTGGTATTATTGATATAGCTAAAGAAAAAACTGAAGGGGATGCGATTGATTTATCTCATGCCTTGGCCTTCACTTCCCCCAAGAAAATTTACGCTGCTGAATATAGCGATTGCCAAGACGCTGATATCGTTGTCTTAACAGCTGGTGCACCGCAAAAACCCGGTGAAACTCGTTTAGACTTAGTGAGCAAAAACTTAAAGATTAGTCGTGCCATCGTGACAGAAATTGTCAATTCTGGATTTTCCGGTATCTTTTTAGTGGCCGCTAACCCGGTGGACATCTTAACTTATGCCACTTGGAAATTCTCCGGCTTTCCAAAAGAACGGGTTATCGGTTCAGGTACTTCCTTGGATTCAGCTCGTTTCCGTCAAGCGATTGCTGAACTGGTGGATGTAGATGCCAGAAACGTCCATGCTTATATCTTAGGGGAACACGGGGATTCCGAATTCCCAGTTTGGTCTCATGCTAACGTGGCCGGTCTGCAAATTTACGAATGGATCAAAAACAATCCAGATGTCGATGAAGAAGCGATGGTTAACCTCTTCTTCGGTGTGCGGGATGCTGCCTATACAATTATCGAGAAAAAAGGTGCGACCTTCTATGGCATCGCCGTCGCTTTAGCCCGGATTACCAAAGCGATTTTAGACGATGAAAATTCTGTCCTGCCATTGTCCGTCTACTTAAACGGCGAATATGATCAAGAAGGCATCTTTATCGGTGCGCCGGCGGTTGTCAACCGTTCCGGTATCAAGCAAGTCATTGAAATTCCTTTAACCGATGCAGAAAAAGATCGGATGAAGGCTTCAGCCGACCAATTAAAAGAAGTTATCGACCAAGCCTTTGCCCAATTAGACAACGAATAAGCAGTATTATTTTGACGGCCAGTTTTCCTTTGGAGGACTGGTCGTTTTAGTCCAAGATAAAGTTCTCTACAAAGCTGCCTTTTTATGTTACAATTATTACCGATTGACATTTTTTTGACTAACTATAAGGAGTTGCTTTTATGAGCAGAAGTGCTAGAAATGCAGGTAAAAAGGGACGTTTGAAAAAAGTTCTCTTAATTGTAATTCCAGCTGTTATTGTTGTTTTACTCGGTGGTTATGCCTTTGGAAGTAATTATTACGCAAGTCGCTTTGAACCTCAGACTTCGATTAACAATATTGACGTTAGCGGAATGACGGCCAATGAAGCTCAGGAAGCTTTAGCAAATTATTACAATGGTCAGAATTTTACGATTACCGATAACGGCCAAGAATGGAAAACTTTACCTATCGCCGATTTAGGTGTGACCGCTGATACCATTAATCAAATCAGCGCCCATCTACAAGATCAAAATAATTGGGCGTGGGGTACAGCGCTATTTTCCGATAGCGATTTGACGGTTGACAGCCTTTCATTAGATGAAGAAACTTTGAACACAGCCTTGGCTGAAATCACTAGTGAAATCAATACATTAAATGAAGGCCGTACGACAACCCAAGATGCGACCATTGTTAAAAATGAGACTGGCTTTAGTGTCCAAGATGCTGTTGTAGGTGACAACATCAATGCTGAAGCTGCAATGGCTGCGATTTCTGAGGCCATTGCCAACGGCAGCTTTTCAATTGAATTGGAAAATTATATTACGCAGCCAACCATTACTGCTGACAATGCTGATTTACAAAATCAATTAACCAGCTTAAATAAGATTGCCCAAGTCAGTGCGACTTATTCGATTAACGGCACCAGCTTCCAAATTCCAACAGAAACAATTGCCGATTGGTTAACGTATGCTGACGGTCAAGTCGGCTTGGATAATGATAAAGTTACGGCTTATGTGACTGATTTAGGTACACAATACAATACGAGTACCAACCCAACTAGCTTCGCCAGCACGTTGCGGGGCACGGTGTCGGTGCCAGCCGGTACGTACAGCTGGTCCATTCAAACTGGTGATGAAGTCGCTGCTTTGACGGAACAGATTTTAGCCGGTGAAGATTTCACCCGCACGCCGATTACCAGCGGAGCGACAACTGCCGACCATGCATTAGTCGGCAACACTTATATCGAAGTAGATTTAGTGAACCAACATATGTGGTATTACAAAGACGGCGCTTTAGTTTTAGAAACGGATATCGTCAGTGGTCGACCTTCAATGGCGACCCCGACTGGTGTAAATTACGTCTGGAACAAAGAAAGAAATGCGACTTTAGTCGGCGAAGATTATCAGACACCCGTTAGCTATTGGATGCCAATTGATTGGACGGGCGTTGGGATTCATGATTCTAGCTGGCAAAGTGCTTACGGCGGTGACCGTTACACAACAAACGGTTCCCATGGCTGTATCAATACACCACCAAGTGTGATGGCAACCTTGTATGAATCAGTTTCAGTTGGTACACCTGTTTTAGTTATCTAATCCTTCACCACAAAACCCCTTAGCAAAATTGCTAAGGGGTTTTTCGTTGTGGGCTTTTCTCCTACAAATACCAGTTTTGTCCGTTTGTCAGTAGAATCTTTTTGGCATCGGCGACTGAGAACTGATCTTGAATCAGTTTGATATCATTGAGGGTAAAACGCTCTCTGGCTCTGGTCCCCGGCAAATCACTGCCGAATAATAAACGGTCGGGATTTTCGGCAAATAATTGTGGCAACAGACGGGCAATTTCTTCTCGGGAATAGTCTACCCGTCCAAAGCCGGTCACTTTGACCGCCACATCAGCCGCTAAAAATTTAGCTACACGCTGTGAGTTGGCTTTCCCCATGCCTAAGTGGTCGATGGAAACCTTCGGCAGGTTTAAAATCACTGCTTCTAAATCAGCCGAAACTGTATCTAAATTTAAATAAAATTCCGTCCGCCAGTTGACCAAATCGTGGACTCGCCGGGAAAATTTTTCAATCGTTTTTAAATCAGCTGCGGCTCCTCGGTATAGATTAAAGCGAATCCCTTTGACCCCCGCTGCATCCAAACGGAGAATTTCTGCATCAGAGGTTTCCGGTGGCAATTGAGTGATGCCGACAAAGTTCGGACCAAATTTTTTTAACACGGCTTCTAGGTAGCTCTGGTCAAAGCCTTGAAAAGAACCCGAGACGACTGCGCCGCCGACAGCTTCTAAACCAATAGCTGCTAATTCAGTCTGATAATCGGCAACTGAATAAAAACCCGGCAAAAAACCATTATTTTCAATGATTGGAAATCCTGGTTCAATAATATGAAAATGACTGTCAAAAAGCTGCATTGTATGCTTCCTCCTCTAAGGTCACGCCTCTCGTTCACTAAAAAATGAGGTCGTGCAACAAGCCTTGTTCCAGATGACTGCCAGCACCAGTTTTTACTGATTTGTGTTTCAGGCATTTCCTCTGTTTTGACTTCTGCACAACCCCGCTAACTATCTTATCCGTCACCAAAATGACGGTGGTAACCTATTACTTAAACTCGGCAACTTTGTCCTGCAAGACCTTATTTAAGATACCGCCTAATTGATAATAGGCTAATTCAGCATCTGTGTCGTAGCGCAATGTAGTCGTGAAGCTGATAACTGTGCCGTCAGCTTTTGTTGCCGACACGCTGACATCTTGTTTCGGTACAAAATTATCTGGCAGGTCAATCGTGAGAATCTCCTCACCCGTTAAACCAAGCGTTGCCGCATTTTCCCCTGTTTTAAATTGGAGTGGCACTAAGCCCATCATTACCAAGTTTGAGCGATGAATCCGTTCAAATGATTCAGCAATAACCGCTTTAACTCCCAGTAATTTCACACCTTTTGCAGCCCAATCTCGTGAAGAGCCCATGCCGTAATCCTTACCAGCTAGAATAACTAACTCGGTATTCGCTTGGTCATATTGTTGACTAGCATCAAAAATTGGCAGAATTTTATCCGTTGGGAAGAATTTTGTAAAGCCGCCGATTTTGCCATCGGCTAAGCTATTATTCAAACGAGTATTTGCTAGTGTTCCCCGGGCCATCACATGATGATTTCCCCGCCGAGAACCGTAAGAATTAAAATCCTTCGGCGCAACGTGATGCTCTTCTAAATACTGGGCAGCTGGCGTGCCTAATGCAATCGACCCGGCTGGTGAAATATGATCCGTTGTAATGGAATCACCTAAGTTTGCCAAAATCCGCATATTCTTTAGACTTGGGGTTTTAGTTGTCCCCGCCACTTGTTCATCAAAATACGGCGGGTTGGCAATATAGGTGGAGTCTTCATTCCAATTAAAATTGGTTGAATCCGTCACGGCTAATTTATTCCACTCTTCTGTTCCTGAGAAAATTTCTTCATACGCTTCCCGATAAACATCAGAGGTGACATATTTTTTAGTTAACTCATTGATTTCTTCTGTCGTCGGCCAGATATCTTTTAAGAAGATATCAGCGCCGGCTTCGTTTGTGCCGATTGCCTCTTTATTCAAGTTGACCCGTAAATTGCCAGCTAATGCATACGCAATTACTAACATTGGGGATGCTAGATAATTAGCCTTAATCAGCGGATGAATCCGGCTTTCAAAGTTGCGGTTGCCGCTGAGAACAGCGCCAGCAATCATTTCTGAATCGACTAATGCTTTTTCAATGGCCGGATTTAACGGACCGGAATTCCCGATACAAGTTGTACAGCCATAAGCAATAATATTGAAGCCTAATTGATTCAAGTAAGGCATCAAGCCAGCTTCTTCTAGGTAGCGGGTTACCGCTTGTGAGCCAGGAGCAAAGGAGGTTTTTACCTTTGGCGAAATCGTCAAGCCCTGTTCGACAGCTTTTTTCGCAATCAGGCCAGCACCAATTAGAACTTCTGGATTTGAGGTATTGGTACAGCTAGTAATAGCCGCAATCAAGACATCACCAGTCTTTAAGGTTTCTGCTTGGTCCATTTCAAAGGCAAATTCTTTATCTAAGTCAGCCGTTGTGCCGCCGAAGCCATGGTTGCCTAATGGCGCAGAAACGGCTTTTTCAAAGGATTCGTTTAAGTCTTCCAATAAGACTAAGTCCTGCGGCCGTTTTGGCCCGGAAAGGCTAGGCGAAATCGTCGCTAAGTCTAATTCAATCACTTTCGTATAGTCGATTTCTGCTGCTGTTGCCGCTGTATAAAATAAGCCGTTAGCTTTAGCATAAGCTTCAATTGTCGCAATTTTATCAGCCTCTCGATTGGTTAACTCTAGATAAGTTAAGGTTTGCTCATCAATTGGGAAATAGCCGCAAGTCGAGCCATATTCTGGTGCCATGTTGGAAATCGTTGAACGATCAGCGAGGCTCAACGCTTGATAGCCTTCGCCAAAATACTCCACAAATTTGCCAACTACATTGTTTTCTCTCAGCAAAGAGGTAATCCGCAAAGCCACATCAGTTGCGACAACGCCAGAAGGCAATTGACCAACTAATTTAACGCCAATCACTTCTGGAATGCCGAAGATTGAGGCCTCGCCTAACATGCAGGCCTCCGCTTCAATTCCGCCAACACCCCAGCCAAGTACACCAAGAGAATTGACCATCGTTGTATGGGAATCAGTTCCAAAAACACTATCTGGATACAACACATGCTCTTTTGATTCTTGAATTACTGGCGATAAATATTCCACATTAATTTGGTGGATAATGCCAGTATCCGGTGGAATTGCCCGGAAATTATCAAAGGATTTTTGGGCCCATTTCAACAATTCGTAGCGTTCATGGTTACGCTCAAATTCTTTTTTGATATTGTAAGCCATCGCTGCCGGTGAGCCTGCTTGGTCAACCTGAACTGAGTGATCAATGACCAAATCTACAGGAATTTCCGGATTAATATCTAGCGGATTTAGGCCCATTGCTTTTGCGGCATCCCGCATCGAAGCGATATCTACTACACAGGGAACACCAGTGTAATCCTGTAGTAAAATCCGTGCTGGGTAGAAGGCGATATCTTCGCCGGTACTTTGTTTCCAATTGCGAATTTTTTCAATATTTTTTGGTAAATCAGCTGTCGAGGATTTCCGCAAAACATTTTCCAATAAAATTCGAATCGCATAAGGTAACGTGTTTATATCTAACTCATATTCTGCGGCCGCTGCTTTAATATCAAAGTAGTCGCCGTAATTTTTTAGCTGCTTTAAATAAGTCTGACTCATAGTCTCTCTCCTTCGTTAAACCTAGACTGACAATGGCATCAAGCCGAAAACAATTCCTACCACCACGTAAATGATGAAAATTCCGATGGCATAAAGGGCGCTTTTCTTTTGCCATTGCCCCATGTCGACGTCTGTCATTCTCAGTAATACGTAAATAAATGGTACTAATGGGCTCAATAAGTGGAAGGCTTGACCCATCAAGGAAGCAAAACCTAACTGTAATGGTGTGAAGCCGTATTGCGCACCGGATTCGGCCAAGACGGGTAACACGCCATAATAAAAGGCATCATTCGACAAGAAGAAGGTTCCTGGTGCGGATAAAATAGCAACAATCAAGCCCCAGTAGCTACCCATGCTGCTTGGAATAACCGCCGTTAAACTATTGGCAATGGCATCGTTCATGCCTGTGCCTGACAAAACGCCCATAAAAATTCCGGCAGCGATAACCACCATTGAAACTTGACCAGCATCTGGCAAGTTGGCTTCAATCCGCGCCCGCTGATCTTTTAAGTTTGGATAGTTGATAATCAAACCTAAGGCCATACCAACAATAAACAGAATTGCTGAAGGAATAGTTCCCATAATCAACAAGATAATAACAGCAGCAGTTAAAATAAAGTTAATCCACAACAATTTAGGACGACGGATGGCTTGCAATTCAGGGTCAGTAATCGTGGTCATTTCTAAAAGCATTTCATCAGTAAAGTCCATGATGCCAAGACGTTTGCGTTCTTTTTTACCCATGAAATAAGCTACTACCACCATGTAGATGGTGGCGGCAATCATCATCGGCACCAAACCACGTAAAACTTCTGACTCATTCAAGTTCAAGACGGTAATAACCCGGGCAGTTGGTCCGCCCCACGGCAGTAAATTCAACACCGAGTGGGAAAGAATGGTTAAAACTGCCAAGTCTAGCATACTCATCTTCAGCTTTTTATAAATTGGGACAAAGGCCGAGCAGACGATAATCATCGTCGTGGTGCCATCTCCATTTAGAGAAACTCCAGCAGACAGAATAACCGTTGCCATCATCACCTTCAAGGGGTCACCTTTGGCAAAACGAATCATCGCATTGGATAATGGATCAAACAAACCGGCATCAATCATTAGAGTAAAGAATAAAACTGCAAATAATAGCATAATTGCCGTGGTACTGGTTGTTTTCAACCCTTCCAAGGCTGCTTCCCCTAAATTAACATCCCAGAGTCCAAACAATTGCCCGGCAATCCCAAAGAGCAACGGAACAGATGCCAAAGCCGCAAAGGGACTTAATTTTTTGGTCATAATCAGCACTAGGAAAGTCGCCACCAGTGCATACGCCATAAATGTAACCATATAAAAACTCCTCACCATTTTTTATGTAGTGCTTAAGCACCCTCAATATAGCACCTTTCAAGTTTTCTGTGAAAGCGATTTCTGTCCAAAAATTGTGCTTCCTGTTTTTTTTCTGTTTTTTTCTATTCGACTCTTAAAAATCGTAAAATATTTTCCAGCAGGGATAAATTAGGCTCCTGTGAATTTTCTCAGAAGGTCTCTTGAAAAAGAATATTAAAGTCGTTATTATAAAGAAGCCAATGTCCTTACTGTAAACGGAGGTCAAAGATGAACAAATATGGATATGAAGAAAAACTGTTGGAAAAAATTGATTTCACTCAGCGCAAGCCCCTTGCCGAAGTCGTCTACTTAGGATTAAAAGAAGCGATTTTAGATGGCACCTTTCCTTTGGGAGAAAGGATTAATGAAAACAGCCTGGCGGTACAATTGTCAATTTCCCGTACACCGATTCGAAAAGCCCTGAATCGCTTGATTGAAGAAGACTTGGTGGACCATGTCTATGATTACGGTACCTTTGTCAAAAGTGTTAACTTGGATAAAATTCACGAAATTTACAAAATTCGCAAATCATTAGAGGTACTGCTCTATGACGAGGTGGCCCGCAAAGCTGACGCCGCTGATTTGGCTTTTTTAAAGCACTCCGTTCAAAAAATGATTGAGTTGGAGGACCAAAACCAGACCGAGGCTTTGAATTTGGAACTCAATCAATTTAATCAGCGTATCAATGAGATTGCCCAGATGACGACATTGACTGGCATTTTATCAGACTTACATACTTACTTCCGCAATTTCCGCAGCTTCTCCTTTGATACGCGGGAGCGCCGCAAAGTTGCGACCAAAGAACATCAGATTCTCGTCCAACTGATTGAAGCTAAAGAGGCCGATTATTTGAAACGAGCCGTTGAACAACACATCAGTCACGCTGAAATGGCGGCTATTCAATTTTTTGATTCCCAAGAATTAAAGGCTGAAATGCTGAAAGGTAATTTTTATCAGCCGAAAAAAACCGCCTACTGCGCACCCGACTGCCCTATCTTAACTGAAGACGCTGCTGAGCAGGATGGACTTGCTGCAAACTAACTCGGCGTTTTTCAAAACTTTAGCTTAAACAACCATTACAACAAACCCCACAGAAGATTGCCTGCAATAACTGACAATCCTCTGTGGGGTTATTTTTCGCCTGCATTAGATTGGTTAATCTCCCCTTTTCTTCTAAAAATTTACCCATCAATATTTTTTCTTTTTCTATTTTCAAACTTCATTAAAAAAAACTAATTTAGCAAAAATTTTTTCACCAAATAAAAAAACATTGAGGTAATAACCCCAAGCAAAAAAACTTAGCATAAAACAAAGAATCAGCATTTTTAAAAATAACCATTATTTCATATCTTTTCACAAAAAAGTTTTCTTTTTAATCTTTAAATATAATATATTTTCATATTTATTAATTTTTTAATCATTTTTTCTAAAATATGTTATACTTTTTATATATAATGTTAAGTTTTCCAGTTTGATAAACCCTGAAGAAAACGCTATCACAACAATAGGAATGGCACTTCAAAAATGGTCTATGTCTAGCTAAATAGACAGAATTTTATATTTTCGCAAAGTTATTAAATTGGTCTACTAAAAAACCTGTTTCTATTTTCACGAAAGGAGTACTGTGAGATGAGATGTCAAGCAAATCAATCCCCTCATCAGATTTTCTGGTATCGAGATTCGCTGCCTTTTTCTTTTGGCCCACCAATCGACAGAGCGACCTAGTACTAATACTGAGTGTGTTGCTACATAAAACACATGACTAATTCCAAAAAGTGGCTTTAGAAAACCAAGTTTTCATGCCGACTTTTACAATCAAGCTACCCATTGCTTTATCTATCATTAGGACCAGATTGCAGAGAAACAGTATGAACAAGATTATTATGACAGCGCTCTCTTATATAGTTGAAAATGTGGTATTCACCACCTTCTAAATAAGCCAAAAGAAAAGCTCTACTAAAAAGGACGTTGTCAAACTTAAAAAAGGAGCGAACAGGAGATGAAAAAGAATAAATATTTTCGGTTGTTGCTGTACTCAAGTACCGTTTTAATGGGGTTGACGACGCCAGTCAATGTCCTAGCCATCACCACTTCACAAGCGGAACAGAAGGAACAAAAGGAACTAGCTGCTGAGGCCCAAGCGGCAACTGAATTGCCAGCAGCCTATACCGAATACAAAGAGGCATATGATACTTACGAAAAAGCAAAAGCAGCTTATGAAGCAAACAAGTTAGAAGAAAATGAGTTGTATCTAGCTGCGAATGAAGCTAAAACTGAGTATCAGAATCAGCTCGATACACTGAAAGCAGCTGAAGATACTTATACACCACTGAAAAAGGCTTATGAAGAGGCGTTAGCAGCATACAACATTATTCTTGAGAACCAATTTAATCCGGTGAACGCCGAATATCAGAAGGTTTTACCAGAATATATAGCTGCCCGAGAAAAATACGAAGCTTTAGTAGAACCCTACAATCAAGCAAAACAAGCTTTTATTAATCAAGAAGTGCTCTATTTAAATGCCTTAGCTGAGTACAATAAGCTCAAAGATGAGTTGGCAATTGACAGTGAGTTGCAAACTACCTTTACAAATGCCAAGGCAGCCTACGATGCAAAATTAGCTGAATATAATGCAGCTAAATTTGCCTATGAGAATGATCAGAAAAACTACGATGACTTGGTGCTGCAATACACCAATCTATTAGCCGACTATGAGAAAAAGCAAACTATTTACAACGAAGACTTGACTGGCTATAACAGTAAAAAAGCCGAATTTGAGAGCTCATTGTCCGATTATAATGCAGCTTTAGTAACTTTGAGTGGATTGAACACTGAGGTTGATCGTCTATCGCAAATTTATACGGAGAGTTTAGCTATTTACACGCCGCTTCAAGAAAAATATGAAGCCCAATATGCCGAATTGGCAGCGCTGAAGTCAAAATATTTTGAACAATTACGTGCTTACGAAGGTGAATTGGCAACTTTAGAAAGCCAGATTGCTAAACATAATCTGCAGGTTACCGAATATAATCAGTTGCGGGATACTTATCTAGCTGCCAAAGAAGCTTATGAAACGACGGTGGCGACTTACAAAGAAACCACCACTAAGCTGAATGAGCTTTTACCAACCTATGAAGCCAAAGCGGCAGAGTATCAAGCAGCTGTCCTCGTTTATAAACAGGAAACTGAAGCCTATAACTTAGCAAAAAGCACCTACGATGAAAATAAACGTAGCTACGAAAGCCAGTTGACTGCACTTGAAGGAGAACTAGCCACCTATGCGGCTAATCGAGATAGCGCCCAAAAAGTGATGGACCAATATGCTGAAGGCAGTGTCGAGTACGCAACAGCTTACCAAACCTACAGTGAAAATGTCGCCTTATACAATCAGACAATGGAAAAATACCAGCCGGTTAAAACCGCTTATGATCAACTGCTGACTGAGTTTAAGACGACGCAAAGTAATTACGACGCAGTAAAAACCGCCTTCAGCACTCTAGAAAGCAACTATCAAAGTCTGAAAACAGAATATGATGAGTTGAATGAGCAGAAGCTTTATGCTGAGTCAACCTATGAAACATTGGAAAAAAATTATCAAGCAGCTGCCGACCAATACACCACTGTCAAAGCAGAGCATGAGCGGTTGTTAGCGGAAGTCGAACTCTTGACTTCTAAAAAAGAACAGGTTGAAGATCTGTACCTAGATTTACTGATTGCCTTTGAGGAAGTTGATGCGCAAATCCCTAAAAATGATGCCGAATATCAAGCAGTCACTGCCGCCTATCAGCAGGCGAAAGCCGATTATGCAGCAGCTCTGGCTGCCTACAATATCGCCAAGGCACAAGCCGATGAATTGAATATCAAAAAGACGGCTTTGGCAGCTGACTTGACGAATTTAGAGGGCACTTATAATCAGTTGATCACAGACTTAGGGGTCCTAAATAATCAATTGCAAACTGTTCGCTCGGAAAAAACTGCCCTTGAGACTAAATTAAAACGGCATTCAGAAACTTTTACAGTTGTTTCCGCACAGTTTGAGGAAGTCAAAGAACTCCTCAAAGTTGCCCAAGATGCTCGAGATGCCATAACTGAGCAGGCGGAAATCGCCGGAGCTGATCTTGCTAAGGTCCAAGGTCTTTATGAATCCTTAAAGACCCAGCATAGCAACTTGAAAAATCAATTTGATGCTGCAGACGGGGAATATGACAAAGCCTTTGCACTCTATGATTCGCTTGATCAACAAAGAACAACGTTAGTTGGCTTATTAGCAACATTGACTACTGAGTTTAACAAGACAGATGGCATCAAAGAGCGCTTTGAAAAAGCGGCTGCGCAATACACCATAATCGAAGAGGATTTCGAAAATGCCGGATTGCTGCACGAGGCAGCTCTCCAAGCGATTGACAAGTATAAAAACGACCCTGACGTAACTGCTATCAAGGCTGCCTTTACCGCTGCTAAAGAAAAATACGATGCTGTTAAAGCTTTAGAACCAGCTGCGGAAACAGCAGCAACTGAGTACAATGCTCAACGGCAAACGATGGCAGAGTATCTAACAGTCAAAGCAGCCTTTGATAAAGCGAAGGCAGCCCATAACACTATTCAAGAAGATGCTCTTGCACCTTTAGCTGAGTTAATCGCACGCTATCCGATTAAAGAAGGAGCTGTCTTGACATCCGGAACAGTTAATGAGGCTGACGCTAAAAAATATACTGCATTAGCTGGAGAAATAGAAGATTGGTGGAAGGAGTATACAGCTCAGGTCGTTACTAGTAAGGTTATCTTTGAAGCCAATATTGGTAGTATTTCAGACTATACAGCAGCTCTTAATAATTACAAAGAAAGTGGCGTAGCAAACTCAGCAACTACTAGCTTCAACGCTAGCAAGTTTATTGAAGATGCCACTGCCCTCTTTGATAAAGCTGAGACCTATAACGCTGACACTAATCCAGATCGCAATGTTGTCAATCTAAAAGCTTATCAGCAAGTCTATGAACTGTATGTGGATTTATTAGATGAGTATAATAATTGGTATCTATTGGATGTGCATGGGAACCTTGATGGCGGACCATCTTATGATGTGGATTATACAGAATGGAGAGCTTACATTAGTGCTATATTTATTAAGTTTGATGAGAATAAAAAGGAATTGCCGTTAGATTTTTCACTTGTCGGGGATGAGTATGCAACCATTACAAGCTTTGAACAATTCAAAGATATGTTAAAGACATATGTAGCCTATCCTGCTACACAAAAGGACAGAATCAACGAGTGGGCAACGCATATGACTAGCGTTAGGGGTGAATGGATAGAGAAAAAAACTGAATTTTACAGTGAGTTGAAGCCAATACTAGATAATTGTGATCTTCAAGTCCGTCCTGAGTCAGGTACTTGGACTTTTTGGCAAACTTCAGCTGGTTCTGTCTTTGCAAGAGCCAATGAATTTTTATCTGCTTTTGAAGAATATACTGCAAGTAATGCAGAGGAAATACAAAGAGCCTTCTGGATTGGGCTAAAGGGTGATGGCAAGTGGATTTCAGGAGCTGGTTACACAGATGGGGATGGTGATCCATTTGAATGGATGAAAGCGAATAATTGGACCCTTAATGATATCCTCGGGGAGGGAGTATATGAAGCAAAACAATACCAACCTATAGAGCGTTTCGATTCTGTCCCTGAAGCGAACTTAACACCTGACTTTCCTTTGGACCCCTTTGGTTTAGCAGCGCCTAAAGCAGTGATTCCAGAACCAGAACTGCCAGACGAGCTAACGGTATCTACGTTGGCCCCAATTGAAATGACGGAGCTGGATATCTCCCTTAGTGAACCTGAGATGACCGCAACAGGTGTGACGGCAACCACCTTGCCAACTATTGAAGACTTACCAACATTAACAACAATCAGCTTTGTTGGGATTACGACTGAAGAGGCGACGTCGATTACGGTGGATCTGCCTAGCTTAGATGTCACCACTGGCGTGACGGAATACACACCAGAACTTAGCGACCCGACCGAAAACACGACGCCAGCAAAACCTGAGGGAGTTATCACCGATGTACCAGAACCTGTCAAACCGACACCAGAATTCACGGAATCGCCGGCCTTTGAAGGCGTCGAAAAACCGGAATTTGACCCGACGCCGATTGATACACCTGAGGACCCTGGCGAGGGCGTGATTAAAGAGGAAGAAGAAGAAATTATTATCACCGAGCCGCAGGAACCTGAGGAAATCGAAACCGTCGAACCAGTCGAGCCAGAACCAATACCAGAGGTTGACCCACCGGTATTGGAGCCAGAAAATCCTAATGGACCGGAGGAACCAGAAGACCCTCAAAATCCTGGCAATCCGACAAATCCAGGTAATCCAACCAATGTCAATTCGGGTGTCGGCGATGCCAACACCAATCGGACACCAGGCTCAGGCGGTACGATTACCATTAACTTCAGTGGCAATCGAACGGCCAATAGGCTTGCCAACACATCAGGGCTGCCAAATACCGGCAGCAGTAACAATCAGCTTTTACCGCAGACTTCAGAAGTCAATCCAGCTTGGTACCAACGCCTTGGTGCCAGCATGCTAGGTCTGTTGGGCGTGGTGGGCATTGGCCGCCGCAAACGCAGAAAAGCCGAGAAAAATAAAGAATCTAAATAACCATCTTATCAGCCAAGCACCGCTGCTTGGCTGTTTTTGTGCAGCTTAAAAAAGCCTTATCAGGGTTTTGATAAAATTATTTCAGGGCTTTGCCGTGTCTAAGGAGCTCTTGCTAAATACGCCTTTGGACGAGGGGCGGCCTTGTGATTTCCAGCAGAAAGGAGCAGGCAGCACTGCTCCCCAAACAGACCAAGCTGTTTTTTGAAAAACGGCTGAGTATAGTTGGCTTTTAGTTTAGTCGGAAATTTAACTGCTTGCGGCTGACTTGGTTTGACCGCTAATTGATCTTCGCAACAACCGTTTTTTGGCTCTAACTCAGCCTCCGACGACGGGCTAATTTTCTCAGCTGACAGAGGCTCTGGCGACTTTTTCAAAAGTCGCTGGCGCATTTTCTGTTTTGCGGCATGACGGGGATTAAAATCATCAAATAGCGGTGTAATCCGCTTTTCAACATATTTCGCCCCGATAATTTCCGTGTACAGCTGCACGCCGTTGCGGACAAAAAGCTTTAAGGCGATGATTTCACTCATCGCCCAGCGGACAAGCGCTGGACTTAAGTTTTGGTGGCAATGGTGAATAATTAGTGTTTTGCGGCTACCGTCTGCATTTCTAAAAATTAAATGTAATTTTCGCATGGTGTCTCCCCCTTTTTTCTCTTCATAATATACACAACCTGAGCCGGCCAAAAATCAACACCCCCAGGAAAAAAATTTTTTTCCGTCAAGTCCGAAATCTGCTGACCCATTGTCAAAAATGGGCAGCCAACTATTTTTTAATCTTTGTGTTTAAAAAAATGGATTCCCACAGTAAAAATTATTTTTCTACTTTCTATTTGAAGCGATGTTCAAAAAATAAATAGTAAGCGGAAAACCTGAGAATTCAATTTCAGCTGCATTTCAGAGTTTAAAAGACTTATCATTTCGCAATTGTGCAGCATTTTTCAAAGCGGCCAGACCTGAAAAAAATAAATTTTTCAGCCTGCGTTAAATAAATCCGTATACAATGAAGGTGATTTCTTTACGGTTTTATTTACCATGAAACGGAGGGAGAAAAATGAAAAAAGGTCAGCCCTTGTATAAGTCCCGCTTGCTTTTAAGTTCCTGTTTGCTAGTGCCTGTCCTATCTGCTGCACTATGGAGTGGTCAAATCGCCCAAGCCGCCGATGCCGACGCTACCTTTGACCAGAGCGGACCAAAAACTGCACCCGTCACACCAGAAGCTAGTCCGCCCCCTGAACAAACACCCGAACAGCCGCCAGAAACAACTGTCCCAGAACCATTGCCGGAACCGACGCCGTCCCCCTCACCAGAATCGCCAGCAGAACCTCCCAGTGAGAATTCCAGTGAAACGCCTGGCGAATCACCAGCGGAGGTTCCCGCCGAAAGTTCGCCGCCAACTACCAATCCCGCAGAACCCGCTGCCCCGGCCCCCTCGGATACCGCCAATTCACAAGCGGCAGCCGAAAAGCCCCAGACACCAGCGCCGCCGCTAACTATCAACTTGACGACGGATGTCACTGCCGCCCAGCAAGCATTGCGGGAGGTCGCCTTAGCCCAAGTTGGCAAGCCCTACGTTTTAGGTGCCTATGGTCCTGACAGTTTTGACTGCGGTGGCTTGGTGAAATACAGCTACCAGCAGGCCTTGAACATTGATTTACCGATGGGCACTACCAATCAAGAGCGCTATGGTGAAGAGGTTAGTTTCGAGACTTTACAAGTCGGCGATTTATTATTTTACGGAGAACGGGGCGCCGCTTATCACGTCGCCTTGTATCTTGGCGACCAGCAGATGATTTACGCACCGCAGCCGGGAGAAACCGTTAAAGTCACACCGGTCAACTATTATCCACCTAGCTTTGCCAAGCGGATTTTACCCACCACTTCATCCATTCAAACAGAATTAGCACTTATTGGGGATTGGCAAGGCACGGGTGTTGATAGTCTAGGCGTCAAAAAAGCGACCAGCTACTTTCTCAACTATACGCTGACTGATGACCAAATTGATTGGCAGTTTGACTATGGTCTGTCTGAAGATCAGGTGCTAGTTGGCGATTGGAATGGGGATGGACAAGATACGCTGGCCTTGAAGCGAGACAATCGTTTCTATTTTGACAATGATTTGACTGATGACCTGATTGACATTGAACTAGCCTATGGCAATCTTGAAGACACGGCGATTACCGGTGATTGGGACGGTGACGGCATTGATACAATTGCCGTTAGGCGGGGAAATATCTTCTATTTTACGAATAATTTTGAAGCCACCACAGCGGAATTTACCTTTGCTTTTGGTCACGATGATGACGAGCTTTTAGTCGGTGACTGGGATGGGGATGGCAAAGATAGCGTGGCGGTTAAACGGGGAAATGTATATTATTTTACTAATTCGCTTGAGACGGAGGAACAGACTTTTTCTGTAACCTTTGGTGCTGCTGAGGACGTTGGTTTAGCCGGCGATTGGGATGGCGACGGCCAGGACAGCATTGCCGTCAAGCAAGGTAGCGACTACTATTTCTGCAATGATCTCACCAAGCCAATCGCAGAATTTTCGTTGCATTTTAATCCGTAGAAGAGCTAGATAAAAAAATTTCAACTTCAATCTATTTAAACTATCAAAAATTTCAAGCTAGTATTTTAGTTTTGCAACTCTGACTTCGAACAAAAAACTAAAACAAAACCCGACAAAAATTCTCTTTTGCCGGGTCTTGTTAGTTGTTCTTAGCTATCTTCTTTTCCGCTTTGTGACTATCAGCCCGACTAAAAAGGTCAGCACAATCGCTGTCGCCGCCCCCACTGAATCCAGCATCACATCTTGGAATAACGGCGTGCGGCCGCCGGTCAACATCTGATGAAATTCATCTGTCGCCGCATAGCCGGTGGCCGACAGCCAAGCTAGAATCATCGGTAAAGCGGTCAGCTTGGTTTTATTGCGGGTGCCTAAAAATAAACCCCAGCCCATTACAAAATACGTGCCAAAATGGGCGCCTTTGCGAATGAAAAATTCGACAAATTTAAAATAGCCTGAGGCGGCAATGCTGACCTCTGAACCGCCGTAGACAAAGGAGATGTCACTAAGTTGGTCCTTGAAGGGTTCATTTTTCAAGAGGCTTTGTAAGAGGCCGATTTGTGATTGCTCCTCATAGGTTTGCGATGAGCTGATAAATAAAATAAGCATGATAAGAGCGGCCACGGCTAAATAAAAATTGCCGTTTTTCATGGATTTGCTGATTGATTTCTTCAAAAATTTCGCTACTTTCTATTAAAAATATCTCTGCCTTCTATCTTACCACGCCAAATTTGAATGCCAAGCCTTACAGCAGAAAAAAACTTTGCTATACTTAGGAAAGTATGAAGAAAGGTTGGTACACGCATGACATATTCAATGAAATGGGATTTAGACAGTATTTTCACCGGCGGCAGCAGCTCGCAAGGCTTACAGGAGCGGATGACCTTATTAAAACAGCAGGCCAAAGATTTCTATGACTTGGTTGACCGCTATCAAGGGAGCGATGCCCCAGAAAAGCTCGTCGAAGTTGTGACGACTTTAGGCATCGTCACCAATGGCTTTAGCCAATGCAATAGCTTTATCACCGCTTTAAACTCAGCGGACGTCACCGACGCCAAAGCCAAGGTTTTAGCCGGCGATTTATTTGCCCTTTTGCCGACAATCCGTTTGGCTGAAACATTATTTTCTAAAAAATTAGCGGAAATTTCCGATACCGCTTGGCAGGAATTAGCTGCTGACAGCCAAATTGCCCCGTTGGCTTTTCGCTTAGGTGAAATCCGCCGCGACGGCCAACGCCTCTTGAGCAGCGAAGCCGAAAACATTATCCAAGTGCTTGCTTTAGACGGCTTGAATGCTTGGAGCTCGCATTATGATACGATTGTTGCCACGATTCAAATTCCTTTTACAGAGGATGGTAGTGAAAAACTGTTGTCAGCCGGTCAAGCCTTCAACACAATGATGGGGGACGCCGACGCCGCTGTGCGCCAAGAATTATTTACAAAATGGGAAGCAGCTTGGCGGGAAAAAGGCAGCATTTTAGCCGATACCTTAAACCATTTAGACGGCTTCCGCCTCTCCACTTATAAGCTCCACGGGGAAGACGACTTTTTACAGGAGCCGTTGGAGTACAACCGTCTCAAAAAAGAAACCTTGGATGTGATGTGGTCGACCATCGCCAAAAACAAACAAGGCGTGATGGACTTTTTGACCCGCAAAGCCCAATTGTTCGGCAAAGAAAAACTTGATTGGCAGGACCAAGATGCACCGATTATCTTAGGGGATTTAACTGAAAAAACCTATTCCTTTGATGCGGCCGCCGACTTTATTTTAGAACATTTCCAAAGCTTTAGCCCGAAAATGGCGACCTTTGCCCAATCGGCCTTTGAAAAATCTTGGATTGAAGCGGAAAACCGCCCCGGCAAACGTCCCGGCGGCTACTGTGAAGGCTTCCCAGAATCCGAAGAATCACGGATTTTCATGACCTATGGCGAATCTGTCAATGAAGTAGCCACCTTAGCCCATGAACTAGGCCACGCCTTCCACAGCAGTTTACTATGGGATTTACCAGTTATCAATCAGGAATATGCTATGAACGTGGCGGAAACCGCCAGCACCTTTGCGGAATTAATTGTTGCCGATGCAACCCTGAAGGAAGCTAAAACCATCGAAGAAAAAATCAATTTATTAGATACCAAATTGCAAAACGCTGTGGCGATGTTTATGAATATCCACGCCCGCTTTATTTTTGAAACTAATTTCTACGAAGCCCGCCAAAAAGGTTTAGTTTCAGAGGCAGAAATTGCCGACATGATGCTGGCGGCACAAAAGGAAAGCTATCTCGATCAATTGGGCAGCTACCACCCTTATTTCTGGGCAGCAAAACTGCATTTCTTTATTGACGATGTTCCCTTTTACAATTTCCCATATACCTTTGGTTATCTTTTCAGCATGGGCATTTACGCCTACGCCAACCAGCACCAAGGAAATTTTGAGGACCAATATATCGCATTACTGCGGGACACTGCCGTGATGACCTCAGAAGATTTGGCCCAAAAACATTTGCAGGTTGACCTGACTAAACCCGACTTCTGGCAGGCCGGTATTGATATGGTCATGAAGGATATCCAACAGTTTATGGACTTAACGGAGAGTTATGTGAAATAGAAACCTTTTTCAGATACAAGATTTACCTATTAAAGATTGATTAACATTAAGCTTAAACCCTATTCCGAATTTCAACCGAACTAGGCCGCCCTGATAACGACTTTAGGTGCGGCCTGTTTTAAACATCCAACCAATTATTTTGAAAAAAGCCTTTGCTACTTTATTTCGATATTTTGATTCATTCTTTAAATCTGATTTTCCAAACAATCCATTCCCGTAGCATGCTTGGCTCTTAAACGAAAGAGGTGCACTATGACAACAAAATGGCTTTACAACGTAAAAATTGAAACAGATTACCTACGAGCAGCGGGCATTACCTCTGGCACAGCGACTAAAAATGTCGATGTCAGGCTGGTGGATGGTGTCGTGGCCGAAGTTCGTCCTCAGCAACATGTTGAACGAGCCAAAGAAGATTTTGACGGCCGCGGATTATTATTGCTGCCGGCGATTCGTGAGATGCATTGTCATTTTGATAAAAGCAAGCTTGGGCTGCCTTGGGAACCGATTAAGCCGGCTGCCTCAATTGTTGAGCGCTTTACTCAGGAAATAAAAGACTTAACAGCGGTCAACGCCACATTTGAAGACCGAATGAGCCGCTTGATTGAGCTGGAATTGGCTAATGGCACCACTTTTTTCCGTTCCCACATTGATGTTCATCCGAAAATTGGGCAAAAATTTTTAGAACAGGCACAGGCTGTCTTGGCCAAGTATCAGGGAATATTTGGCTACGAGCTAGTCGCCTTTCCTCAGCATGGCTTGTTACTATCTGAAGCCTATGACGAGATGAAACGCGCCTTGGCAAATGGCGCCACCCTCGTTGGCGGTGTTGACCCTTTTTCCTTAGATGGTAATTTAGAAAAATCATTGCAGCAAACCTTTGATTTGGCAACGCAGTTTAACGTGCCGATTGACATTCATCTCCATGAGCGAGGGGATGCTGCTCGCCAAACTTATCAAAAAATGATGGCGTTAACCGCTGATGCCGGTTGGCAAAACCGCGTCACCATCAGTCATGGCTATGGTCTGCAGGATTTTTCTGAAGTGGAAAGTCAAGAAATTTTTCACGGTTTGGCTGAGCAAGGCATTTCATTGATTTCCAGCGTGCCATTAGATAGTGTTAGACCACCGTTGGAAGAGATTCGTCAAGCAGGCGTTCAGCTTGCATTGGGGTGTGATAATATTGACGATTCTTGGTCGCCTTTTGGAGATGGCAGCGTCTTAGAAAAACTGAATCGTTACGCAGAAATTTACCAACTCACCACGCAGGAAGCATTGACTGAGGCTTTAAGTCTTATCACCGGACAAACCACAATGGGACCCGACAATTTTCTAACCAGCGGCAAGCCAGCTAATTTTATTTTGACTGACAGCAGCTGTTCTGCTGAATTTGTTGCCCGTAAAACGCCGGTGGAAACGAGTTTTTATCAGGGAGAGATTTGTTTTCAAAAATAATCAAAAACGAATCAGTTACTTGGCTTTGCTAGTAACTGATTCGTTTTTTTATGAATTCACAAAACTCTGACTATACAGCTCTGTCCCCAAAATCTGCGTGTCCAACACCTGATCTGCCCCCACGATTTCCCGATAGCGTTCCGTGGTTGCCGAAAAATAAACACCGGTTATTTTTACATCATTTTCCTCGATATAATCCAGGGCCTGCTGCAAGTATTCAGCAGACAATGGTGTTGCCTTATTTTGCATTTTTAATAGCTCATGATTGTCTAAAAGATATTGTAAGCAGGATGTAAAATGCTCTTTGAAGTCTTGTCGCAAATTAACGTCTGTCGCTCCGGCCTCAGTGCTTGGCAATAGATGGGGATATTGACCGTTTAAATCCGTGAGATAAGAACTGCTAGTGCCAATATAATTGGCTGCAAAATCAAAGGTCGCAAACCAGTTGAAGCCCAGCTGTAGCCCTTCGCTATCGCCAATATCCACGCTAAACCAGTTCACTCGATAATCGCTGTCACTGAAAAAACTTTCTGTCCCAAAAAACTCTTGAACCTCACCAAGTCCTAGTGGCGTAGCAAAAGTTAGTCCGCCGGCGATTTCGCTAGTCGCCGGTAACGCTGTAAGTTTTTCGAGAGTTTGTTCCTTGTTGGCAAGAAATAATTGCCGACTCTCTTCGCTTAACTCACTGGTTCTGCCAATTAGACTGCTGGCTGCTGGCAAGGTGCCACTCGTTTCCCCAACCTTCCCCCGCACAATTTCATAAGTTTCTTGATTACCAGAAAGGGGAACAGCTGGCAGATTGCTCTGATACGTTTTGGTGATGATATATTTCCCGATGCCATCCTGCTGAGAACCAAGCGCAGATAAGTGATACAAAGGACTCGTCACCTCTGTCTGAATTGCGGCCACAATATTATAAGGAACGACTTCTTCATGAACTACTTTTTCTGTTGGATTGAAATAGAAAAAATTGGCCAATGGAAAAAGCAGCCACTGCAAAACCGCAAAAACAACCAGTAAAATCCCAGCTACGCCTAATCCTAATCGTAAAAATTTACGATTGAATTGGTGTTTCAATTTTTTTGAATCGACCGTTTCTGCCTCAGTCGAATTCGGCAGTTCAAAGACTTCGCTGTCTTCCTGCTCCAATAAAACCTCCTGCAGGGCAGCAAATTCTTTTAAGCGTTCCTCCACATAGTTTTTCTCCGCAGCAGTAGCTTCCCCCCGCTGATATTTTTCCAATAAATCAGTTAACTTTTCCGTCATCTGTTAACACTCCCTTCAATTTGTGGCGGCTGCGATGGAGCATCACTCGCACCTGCCCTGGCTTTAAGCCCAAGTATTGGGCAATATCGGCTGTTGACCAATGTAAAAAATAAAAGAGCAAAATAATCTCACTTTGAGGTGGTTTTAAATCGTTGATTGCCTGATAGAGCTGCTGATAGTTTTCCTTTTGAAGCAACTGCTCATCTGCTGACTGAAAAAGTGGCGACTTTGCTTCTATCGCCTTTTCTAACGGCAGCAGCTGCCAGCGACGACTTTTCCGTGTCATATCAATAAACCGATGCTTGACGACTGCAAAGAGCCAAAATTTCAAATTTTCGGGCAGCACTTCCTGCAGCGCCAACTGAAAAAAAGCATCACTGACTAGCTCCTCGGCCCCGTAATTATCTTTAGTAAAGGAGCGGGCATATAAAAATAGTTCCTTGGCATACAACTGATACAACAATTCCAATTGTGAACTTTCCATCCCCACTCCCCCTTCGCTTTATATACGTTTGACATTGGAAAATGTTACAGCTTTATAGAAATTTTTTTAATTTTATTATAGCAAGGGTGACTTACTTCAAAAACGTTAAATTTCCTGTTGACTTGTTTCTCCATTTGAAATTCTTCTCTAATCAAAACCACAATAGAAATTGTTTTTTCTTCCACACCAAAAAGCAGTTAGAAAATGGCGGTTCAGCCCGTTTTCTAACTGCTAACATTTTTATTACTAATCAGCTAACAAAATTTCGACATCATTTTTAAAAATTTGGAACTGCTTCAAGGCTAAATCAGCCTCCAAGACAACTTGCTCCGTGCCAGATTGATTGCTACGGATTATTTTTACTTCCGAGCTACTCGGCGTACTGATAGAAATGGTCCCATTCAAATCAAAAGCAGCTTCTTGATTGCGAAAACGTAGCAACGCAAATAGCTTTTTGACAACTGGGCGTTGGACCTCCGCAGAAATTTCATCAAGGGAATAATAATGACGATTAATATTACGACCTTCTTTGGTAGCCTCTAACAATTCAATATCGTTTTCCCCAGCTAGAAGTCCCACATAGTATATTTGGGGAATTCCAGGAGCAAAGCATTGAATCGCTCGAGCTAACAGGTAGCTGGCATCATCGTTACCTAGAGCGCTGTAATAGGTGCTGTTGATTTGGTAAATATCCAAATTATTATAATTTTCCGATGAATAAATTTTCTTAACGTTGGCGCCGACTTCATACAAACGCTCTGAGGTATAATCTAGCTCTGATTGGCTCAATAAATCACGAGCATCCACTACACCGATACCGTCGTGGGTATCTAGTGTAGTAAATTGTTTCATCGGACTCTGTTCCAACCAAGCAGCGAGTCGCTCACTTCTTCCACTATATAAGGAATACAGCACCAGCATTGGTAAGGCAAAATCATAGATATAATAATCATGGTCGGCAATCTTATGTTGAATCGTATAGTGTTCATGAATTTCTGGTAAAAGCTCGATTTGATATTGTTGCGCTAAATCCGCCACAAAATCCAATAGTTCCCAAATCTCTGGTTCGACAAAAAAGTCGTTGGTATCTAGTTTCTTGATGGCATAAGCAAAAGCATCTAGTCGAATCAATGAGCAGCCGTGGCTAGCCATATCAGCAATCGTTTCTCTAATAAATGCTTTAGTAACTTTTGTTGTCACATCTAAATCAATTTGGTCTTCTCCAAATGTATTCCATACTTCCTCTTGTTGACCATCGGCAAAATCAACCATTTGAAAAGGCGCTTTGTCTTTCCGCTTATAAATCAAATCAATGTCTTCTTGAGTCGGTCGCCCGCTTGGAAAAAAATCATTGACTCGAATAAACATGTCTTTATACATAGACGCTAAATGTTTTTGCTTGAAGTCTTGAAAAAAACTCGATTGGCGTGAAATATGATTGACCATAAAATCAAACATTAGATAATAATCATTAGCCAATGCTTCAACATCTTGCCACGTTCCAAAGGTTGCTTCAACTTTGGAATAATCACTAGGTGAAAAGCCGCGATCACCGGAAGATGGGAAGAAGGGCAGCAGATGAATACCGCCAATCACACCAGCTAAATATTTACGAGTGACAGAGGAGAGGTCCTGTAAATTTTCACCCAAGCTGTCTGCATAAGTAATCAGCATCACTTCATTTTTAATTTTCATGATAAATTTTCTCCGTCAGTGGCGATGACTTGCTGGTACCAGGCAAAGCTATCCTTCTTGTAGCGTTTCAATTCCTTTAAGTCAAACTCATCCCGATCAACATAGATAAAACCATAGCGCTTTTTAACCCCTGAATGAGTGCTGACTAAATCAATTGCTGACCAAGGACAAAAGCCAAATACTTCAACACCATCAGATAAAGCTAGCTTCATTTCAGCAATTTCATCTTTTAAATAATCAATCCGATATTGATCATGGACTTGGTGATCGGCTGTTAGTTCGTCAAATTCCCCTAAGCCATTTTCGGTGATAATAATTGGCAAACCATAACGCTCATAAACACTGCGTAAAGTTGCTCGGAAGCCAACTGGATCCACTTCCCAATTAAAATTAGTTCGTTCTAAAAATTGATTGTAAACAGCTTTGTAAACACCTTTTTCTCCCAATTCAATCTGTTGGTCGCCATCTTCAGGACCAACTACTGCGTCTGAAAACGAACTATGGGCTGCTGTTGACGTATTATAGTAATTGAATGCGATGAAATCCGGTTTCCCCGCTTTGAAGACGTCTAAATCTTCTTCAGTAATTTCTGGAGCGTAGCCTCGGTCCTTCAGATAGGCCAAAGCAATTGGATTGTAGCGACCATAAACGGCCACATCTAAATAGAGCCAGTTGCGAATAGCATTCAAATTTTGAGCAGCAATAAAATCTCTTGGATCAGCGCTCTCTGGATAAACTTCAGAAATATTGGGTGCCGGACCGATTTTAGCCTGCGGACATAAATCATGACACATTTTCATCACTTTCGCTTGCGCCAAAAGCATATAGTGATTTTGTTGGTAAAGGTCTTGCTTCACATTGCTGACTTTTTCATTAACCGTTCCAATTGCTGCACCATGTAAAATCATCATGTTTTGTTCGTTAATTGTCAGCCAATAGTTAACCTTATGGCCGAGGTTTTCAAATAAAACTCGTGCATACTCAATAAAAGCTTCCGAAGTTTCTGGATTGCTCCAACCACCTTTTTGATTCAGTGCATCTGGCAAATCAAAATGATACATGGTTACGATAGGTTCGATTTCATACTTGATACATTCATCAATTAAGTTTGAATAAAATTCAATTCCCTTTTGATTAACTTCACCAACTCCATTAGGAATAATACGAGTCCAAGCAACTGAAAACCGATAAGCCTTAAAGCCCATTTCAGCAAACAAGGCAATATCTTCTTTATAGCGATGATAATGATCGCTGGCAACTTTAAAATCAGACGTGCCTGGAGTAACAGCTTTGGTATCTTGCACAGATAGCCCTTTGCCATCCTCGTTATAAGCACCTTCTACTTGATAGGCAGAAGTTGAACCGCCCCATAAAAAATCTTTAGGAAAGCCTGCATAGTTATGATATTCCATGTTACTCTGCCTCCAATTCTGCTTGTAAATTCATCTTGTCTACTTTTTTTGCAAAAGGATAATACATCCCAACTGAAATTAATAAAATGACCACTTGGGAAAGAGCAGTGCGCCAGCCGCCTAGTAAAAAGCCGGAGATAATCGCTGGCGTCGTCCAAGGTACAGTCACGCCGCTAAACGGTGGAACTAAGCCAAAATAAATTGCACCATACATTAATACTCCAACTACAGTTGGTGTTAAAACGAAGGGTAAAAATAAAAATGGATTCATGACAATCGGTGTCCCAAAGATAACGGGTTCGTTAATATTGAAAAGTGATGGCACAATTGCTAATTTCCCTAACTCTTTAAATTGTTTTGATTTCGCTAAGAAGGCCATAAAGAAAACTAACCCGAAAGTTGTTCCAGTACCTGTCAGATTAATAAAAACAGCCGTGAATTGATCAGTCACGATATAGGCGCCGTTTTGGACAGTCAGAGCTTGACCACTATCAATAATGGCTTGATTCGCAGTCAGGTTGGATAAGAGTAAAGCCCCCATAATTCCTGTAACAATTGAGCCGCCGTGAACGCCAAACCACCAGAAAATTGTCGCAATTGTACAATATAAAATAATACCAAATAGTGAATCTGTCACACCTTGCATTGGTGCTTGAATAATTTCATAAATATATTCAATAAACGTTGTATCAAAATTAGCAAAAATCTGATAGACAATAGCTGCTCCTGCAATCAAGATGGCTCCTGGTACCAATGCTGCAAAAGAACTGGCAACGTTTGTCGGTACACCATCCGGCATCTTAATAGTAATGCCTTTTTTAATAAATAATGAATATACAAAACCGACAATCAAGCCGATAAGAATTGCTCCAATCATCCCTTGACCAGCAGTCCAGCTTTTATTGATAATGTTAGAAACAATATCGCCGCCCTCTGATTCCACAGTGCTTCTCAAGGTAATTAAGAAACAAACTAAGCCTAGAAAGCCAGCTGCTAACGGTTCAACATTTTCATTTTTAGCATAGGAATAGGCTATCCCGACAACCGCTACAATTGCGCTGATATTGAAAGTAGCGCCACTCACTTGATTAAAAGCATCCATCCAGCCTTGATTTGTTATAAAATCAACAACTGGTTGATAAGGAAAACTGGCTAGTAACAGAAAGACAGACCCTATCATTAATAATGGTAACGTATACAAGATACCTTCTTTTAAAGCCACAATTCCTTTCATATTTATAAACTTCAGAGCCTGTGGTACAGCTTTCTCATTCATAAAAGTTAAAATTCAATTTTTCATTTGTTATCGCTTCCTTTCTGAGGTATATTTTATATCATAGCCAAAGGTTGTGAAACCAATTTCAAGGCGTTTGTAATTTATTACCTGAAAAAAAATAAATGGAGCGAGTCAAAATGATGTTTAATTATGACAAAATCAAGCACTTAAGCGAATTGGAAATCATTATTTACAATTATATAATTGATCATCCCAACGATATTTTAAACATGTCGATTCAGGAACTTGCCAATAAAACCCACGTTTCCACCACTACGATTTTAAGATTTTGCCGCTCCCTTGGACTCAAGGGCTATGCAGAATTCAAGCTGCACTACAAAGATTATCTTGCAAATGAAAACTCCGTAGCAGCAGATTTCCCTTCAACGGACATCAGTTATTTGGAAAGGTATATAACACTAGAGTTTCAAGAAAAGCTTAGTGAGATTGCGGCTGTTATCAAAAAATCCAGTGGCATTGTCTGGATGGGCTTTGGTGCCTCAGCTGGAATCTGTCGCTATGCTGCTAGTTATTTTGCCAATACTGGTAAAACAAACTTAGTTATTGATGATCCGTATTTCCACAGTCAAGATTCTCTTTTTGATAATTCTGTGCTGATTGTTCTCTCAGTATCTGGTGAAATTGATAATACCATCCGAATTTTACAAAATCTCAAACAGAGTCAAAACCAAATTATTAGCATTACCAACTACGACAACTCAACTTTAGCCAAACTTTCTGATTATGTGCTGGCTTACTATATTCCCTACAGCAAATCCAGTGAAATTGATATGACCACTCAACTGCCAGTCATGTTTATTATTGAGATGCTCTGCAAGAAAATAATTGGTAGCTAGCCATTTCATATCATCCACTCAATCAAAATAGGATTTTAATTATCTCCCAGATTTAGAACTGCTTTCTGCAGTGCTAAATCTGGGGCTTTCTATTTGGACAAACCAGTCATGTCATTTCGTTTTTAATAGTTTCATCATCGATTCTGCAAAACAATTCTACGTTTTCATTTGTGAATTACCAGTTGTACCTCTACTACACTGCAAAAACCAATCCATTTTATTTCTCACACAAAAAAATTATTTTCCCTTCAATCAAAAATAAATTTCAAAAACAGTATATACAAAACAGTATATACTAGTTATAATAAACTTGAAAAAATTAATGGGAGATCAGTGCTATGCCAAAAGCTAATTTTTCAAAAATGGGAATTGCTTTATTGTATGCGGTGCTATCATCGATTGCCTTAAACTTTTTTTGGTTGTCTGGCAACATTTATGCAAACGGTATCACGGGCTTATCGCAGCTGTTGTCGGTTAGTTTGAATCAGTTTGCACATATTCAGCTGTCGATTCCTTTTTTAGTTTTAATTTTTAACTTACCTCTTTTGATTATTGCCTGGTTCAAAATTGACAAAGAATTTACCTGCTATACAATTTTTGCGGTTGTCATCACCTCATTTGTGATGAAACTTATTCCGCCGCTTGTTATTACCACGGATCCTTTTATCTGCGCATTATTTGGTGGTGTGCTTCACGGAATTTCGGTGGGCATTACGTTAAACAGTGATTTTTCAACTGGTGGTTTAGATATTATCGGCATCATCGCCCGCAAATACACCAAACAAAGCATTGGTTCGGTTTTTATTGTTTTTAATGTCTTGATTGAATTTGCGGCAGGCTTTCTATTTGGTTGGCAATATGCCTTTTATAGCGCTTTTTCGGTTTTTATCAGCGGCAGGGTGGTCGATTATGTCAACGCTAAACAGCAGAAGGTTCAGCTGTTAGTTGTTACGCAAAAAGCGCCGCAGCTGGTACCGAATATTCAAGAAAAGATTTCCCGAGGCATGACGATTGTCAATGATGTCGAGGGGGCCTTTGACCACGAGTCCCGCAAGATGCTGATTGTCGTAGTTTCCAAAAGAGAATTAGCCGCCGTCAAAACAATTATTACGCAAACAGATCAACAAGCGTTTATCAGCATTGCTTCTGGCGTTGCTACCAATACTAGTTTTTTTGACTGGTAAAAAGGATGGATTAGAATGGAAAAATTACCGAGTTATCAACTCGTTGCAAAAGAAATTGAAGAAAAAATCAAGACAGGTGTTTACGTCAGCTCGCAAAAGCTGCCTTCAGAATACGATTTGGCCACTGAATTTGCTGTCAGCCGGCTGACGGTGCGCAAAGCGATTGATTTTTTGATTCAGCAAAATTTGCTTTTCAAAATGAAGGGCAAAGGCACCTACGTGATGCAGCCGAGCGAAAAATATCAAAGCGGCAAATCGGGTCTAGTCGGCTTTACCGAGTCGGCGAAGGCCTTTGGTAAATCTTCTAATACAAAGGTTTTAGTTTATGACCAAACGCCGCAAGCGCCGCAAACTATTTTAAATGCTATGCAATTGACCAAACAAGGTGATTTGGTTTATATCGAGCGGCTACGCTCTTTTGATGAAGAGCCGATGACGATTGAACATTTATACGTGAAGAGCAGCACTGTCAAAGAGGTTACCAAGGAACAGTTAGCCAATTCGCTTTTTGAACTAATTGAAAAAACTGTCGAGATTGCCTATTCCCATCAAGAGGTGGAGGCCATGCTAGCTGACCAAGAGTTAGCGAAGCTTTTGCAAATCAAAAAAAATGATCCCGTATTAAAAGTTAATTCGATTGCCTATTCTGCCACGGCAATTCCGATAATTTACGATACTTCCTATTACCGTGCTGACAAATATACCTTCAAGAACACCTTAATTCGTAATCATTAAAGGAGACCTCACAATGAACGAACTGAATTATCAGCAGCTGATCCAAGAGCATGCTGCAGAATTTTTAACAGATTTAAAAAGTGTCCTGCAGATTCCCAGCATTAAAGGACCAACCGCTACCGGCGAGCCCTTTGGTCCAGGGCCACGGGCAGCTTTAGAACAAACGCTAAAATTGGCAGAGAGCTACGGATTCAAAAGAAAGACCATCGGCGATGCCGTTGGCTATGCCGCTTTTGGCGAAAGCAGTGAATATATCGGAGTCGTTGGGCATTTGGATGTCGTGGCAGCCGGCAGCGGTTGGGATTATCCGCCCTTTGATTTAAGCGAAGATACCGAAAATTTTTATGGACGGGGCATTTTAGATAATAAAGGTCCAATCCTCGCCTGTCTGTTTGCTTTGAAACTTTTGAAGGACGCCGGCTTTCAGCCTAAACGGCAGATTCGCATTATTTTCGGAACGGACGAAGAAAGTGGTTCGGCTGATTTACCGCTGTATTTAGCGGAGGAACAGCCGCCGATATTTGGTTTCACGCCGGATGGTAAATATTCAGTTGTCTACGGAGAACGAGGAGTTGTAAATTATCAATTGAGGACTGCTTTTTCTGAAAGCGCTCTTTCTGACCTTGGTGCTTTTAACGGCGACCAAGCTCGCGACCACGTCCCCGATGAACTAACTGTCACCTATCAAGGAAAAACTTTTTTTGCAGTTGGTAAACGAGCCCCTTCAAACGCCCCTGACTTAGGCTTAAATGCCATTACACTATTGGCGGAAAAATTATTAGGTGAAGCGGCTTTGCCAACAGAAGTTGCAACATATTTTTCTTGGCTCTACACAAGTTTCCATCAAAAACACGCCGGCGAAGGTTTGAACATTGCCTTTGAAGATGGCGATTCTGGTAAATTGATGATTACGCCTTATCAGCTGCAAAAAGATGGGACGCAGCTAGTCTTAGATTTTGCCGTTCGTTATCCAGTAACTTTTTCTGAAGACGATGTCACAGCTGGACTTTTACAAGTGATTCCAGAAGCCAGTCAGCTAAACGTCACTCGCCGTATCAAAAGTCATGTGATTCCTAAAGAAGCTGCCGGCATTCAGATTTTATCACGAGTCTATGAGGAAACTAGCGGTTTAGATGGCACGCCGGTGACAACGACAGGGGCCACTTATGCCCGCTCAATGCCGAATATTGTCGCCTTTGGTCCATCATTTCCCGGACAAAAAGGCATTGCCCACAATAAAAATGAGTATATGGCGAAAAAAGATTTATTTTTAAATATGGAAATTTATCTCAAGGCAATCTGCGCTTTAGCAGTTGCTGATTTATAAAATTGGAGGAATCAATATGAGTTGGGGAACCATAGCAACATGGCGGATGGCCGATGACGGCGTGCACAAAGCCGCCGCATTATTAGCAAACCGAGGAACGGCGGGGGATGCTGTCGAGACGGCTATCAAAGCCGTCGAAGATTATCCCTATTACAAATCGGTCGGCTACGGGGGCCTGCCAAATGCCCACGGAATTTTAGAAATGGATGCGGCTTTTATGGATGGCGACTCCTTTAAAATTGGCGCTGTCGCAGGTATTGTCGATGTTAAAAATCCGATTTCAGTTGCCCGAAAATTGAGCGATGAAAAATTTAACAGCTTTCGGGTTGGGCAAGGAGCGACTGAGTATGCCATGTTGGCGGGCTTTGAGCGCTGCAACATGTTAACCCCCCGAGCTAAAAAAATCTGGGAACAACGGGTGGAGGAAATTTCCAAACATAATTTGGACCCTTATGACGGACACGATACCGTCGGCGTGGTTTCTCTGGATCAATTTGGCAAAATGTGTGCCGGCACCTCCAGCTCAGGCTTGTTTATGAAGCAAGCTGGTCGGGTTGGCGATTCGCCCTTATCCGGCAGCGGCTTTTACGTGGACAGTGAAGTCGGCGGTGCCGTTGCCACAGGCTTGGGAGAAGATTTGATGAAGGGTTGTCTCTCCTATGAAATTGTCCGCAAAATGTCTGAGGGCTTAGCTCCGCAACAGGCCTGTGACGAAGCGGTCTATCGCTTCCATCATAAGTTGAAAAAACGCTATGGCAAAGCCGGTGCCTTTTCGTTAGTCGCCATGAATCCCAAGGGTGAATGGGGCGTTGCCACTAATGTTGAATTTACTTTTTCCGTCGCTGCCAACGGTGAAGACAGCCAAATTTTCATCGCCAATATGGGAGCAGACGAGCAAACAATAATTGAGCCAATTTCACAAGAATGGCTCGACGCATACGAAAAACGGATTAAGGCACCAATCGATTAATCGTTTAAATAAAATAAGAAAAGAAATGAGGATGAAAAAATGTTTAGTAAGTTGGAAAATGTTTTGATGCCAGTTGCCGTTAAACTGGGCCAGAACAAAGCGCTGATTGCCATTCGTGATGGTTTTTTAATCACAACCCCTTTGGTAATCGTAGGATCAATCTTTTTATTAATCGCCAATTTCCCAATCACCGGCTGGTCTGAATTTTGGGCGGGAATTTTTGGAACTGGTTGGGAATCTTGGATTACAAGAGTCTCCGGTTCTGTCTTTAATACCGTTGGCTTCTTCTCCTGTCTTGGTACGGCTTATGCCTATGCCCGGGAGAAAAAAAGCGACCCGATTCAAGCAGCTGCTGTGGCAGCGATTGGCTTTTTGATTTTAACACCCAACAAAATTTTTATTGAAGGTGTTGCAGATCCGGTAAGCGGTTTGTCCTTTGACCATCTGGGTACCAATGGGATTTTCGTTGGTTTAGTTGTCGCTTTTGTTTCAGTAATTATTTATTCCTATGCGACTAAAAAGGGGTGGACAATTAAAATGCCTGACGGTGTGCCGCCAGCAGTTACTAAATCCTTTGCCGCTTTAGTTCCAAGTGCGTTAGTTATGATGACCTTCTTCTTAGTTAATATTTTATTTGGGATGACTTCCTTTGAAACCGCCCACAATTTTATTTTTGAAGTCCTGCAAACACCTTTGCGGGGGGCCGGCAATACTTTGACGGCGCAAATTATTTACAGCTTGGCTTGTACTATTTTCTGGTTCTTTGGGATTAATGGTCCGGCGGTAGCCAATTCCGTTTTTGCCCCAATCACCAAAATTTTAACGATGGAAAACTTAGATGCCTTCCAAGCCGGCACCACTTTGCCAAATATCTTTACCGATCCGTTTTCTAATTTCTTTACCAATTTCGGCGGTGGCGGTTCGACCCTTTCATTAATTATCGTGATGATGCTCTTCTGCAAATCCCGGCGAATTAAAGAACTGGGAAAACTATCAATTGTCCCAGGAATTTTTGGTATCAATGAACCGATTATCTTCGGTTTACCAGTTGTCTTAAATCCAATTATCATCATTCCGTTTATTTTGACACCGACAGTTAACCTACTGCTGTCAACTTTTGTTACAAAAATTGGTCTGATTCCTTATACGACCGGCGTTTCACTACCATGGACCACTCCGATTGGTTTTTCTGGTTACTTGAGTACCGGTAGTTTAGTGGCCGCTTTATGGCAGTTTGTTCTGCTGGCGCTAGGCTGTCTGATTTATTATCCGTTCATCAAAACATTAGACAAACAATATCTTCAAGACGAAGCCGATGCGGCAGCGGAAAAATTGGCCGAAGATGAAATTTCCTTTGACGATATTTCAATCGAAGACTTATAGGAGGTGGCTGACATGAAAATTATTTTTATACTCGATCAAATTCAAGCCGGTTTAGGTGGCGCTGAAAAAGGCGACCAACCCTTGGGCGGCAAATATATGGCGATTGGCTCAGTCCAGATGTTTGAAAATTATCTAGGGGCGGTCAACGGCGAAGTCATGGCAACCTTGTATTGCGGCGATGATTATTTCGCCGCCGATGCTGAAACCAATGCCTTGAAATTAACTGCAATGGTTAAAAAATTAAATCCCGATGTCGTCATTTGCGGTCCTTGTTTTAATTATGATAAATACGGCTTGATGGCCGGCAAAGTGGCGGCGACGATTACTGATAAGCTCCACAAACCGGTGATTGCCGCCATGTCTCAGGAATGTGCCGAAGCGATTGAATTGTACAAAGACCAAGTCGACATTGTTAAAATGCCGAAAAAAGGCGGCACTGGCTTGACGGAATCAATGGAAACAATGCTGAAACTCTGCCAGCTGAAAGTCAATCAGGAAGACACCACGGCCTTTACTGCTGAATATTGCTATTAAGAGAATCGAGGATAAAAGATGGACTTAGTTGAACAACTGCAAGCTCTGGCGACAACGCCAGGTATTGCGGGCAATGAAAAATATATTTCCCATTTTTTAAAGGAACAGTACACACCCTACTGTGACGAAATTATTTATGACAATCTGGGCTCCATTTATGCGTTGAAAAAAGGCAGCGGGGCTAGTCAGCTACGAGTGATGGTCAACGCCCACATGGACGAATTGGGCTTTATTTTGAAAAAAATTAATGGGAATGGTACCTTGACAGCTTTGGCGCTAGGGCAAGTTAACGACAAAGCTTTGTTGGGAACCAAGGTTAAACTAATGACCCGCAGTCAAAAAACTTTCACCGGTGTCATCTTAGGACAAGACCAAGCTGGCACTGCCTTAGGCAAAACCGGCGATGTCCTCTTGGATTTTGGCTTTATTTCAGAAGCCGAAGCGACGACAAAGCAAATCATGGTCGGCGATATGATTACTTTAGCGGCTGATTTTTTCACTTCAGAAAATCAGGAAACTTGGTATGCTGCAAATTGGAATGGGCGCTTGGCCGTCAGTCAAACAATCGACATCCTGCGTTCCTTAACTGATGTGACTCTGCCTTTTGATTTATATGTCGGCTGTACAGTACAGGAACAAGTCGGTACCCGTGGCGCCCAAACCGCCGCCAATTTAGTTCAACCTGACTTGGCAGTGATGCTGGATACGCAGCAGGCGTGGGATTATCAAACAGATGCGACTGACCAACAAGGGATTTTAGGTGAGGGCTTATTACTCACCTATTACGACCCTTCCGTTTTACCAAATCGTTTGCTTTTAAATGAGCTGCGGCAGCTGTGTGATACAGAAAAAATTGCTTATCAAGATTATTATTCCTTAACTGGCTCTGATGCCGGCTGGATTAATAAATTACGGACTGGCTGCCCGACTTTATTAATCGGTCAGGCTCTGCGTAATTTGGATGCTGGCTTGCAAGTCGCACGGCAAACAGACTATCGGGCAATTGCCTCTGCTCTAGCCGCTTTCTTAAAAGCCTTAACTCCTGAAAAAATTGTAGCCTATCAAGAAGAAAACCGTTAGGAGGCCTCACTATGACAATTCAAGCAATTGACCTTGAGCTCCTAAAAAATTTAAGTGAAGCCGATGGTATCGGCGGCTGTGAGCGGGAAGTCTCCCGTGTTGTCAAAAATTATGGCGCACCGTTAGTCGATGAGTATTTTTATGATAATCTAGGTTCTCTGATTTTGCACAAAAAAGGTACCGGTCCGAAAATTATGCTCTCCGCTCATATGGATGAAGTCGGCTTTATGGTGCGCAAAATTACGCCTGAGGGTTACTTGTATCTTTTACCTGTCGGCGGCTGGTGGGGCCATGTAATGCCTGCCCAAGAGATGAAAGTCACCACCGCTACTGGCCAAAAATACATCGGCGTTATCGGCAGTCGGGCACCCCACGGAATGCCCGCTGAAGAAAAAAATAAAGTCTTTGCACCGATGGATTTTTATTTGGACATGGGGGTTAGTAGCGCTGCAAAAATTAACGAACTGGGAATTGCCGTTGGTGATATGATTACGCCAAATACACAATTTCGGCAAATGAATGACCCCGAATATCTAATGGGCAAAGCCTGGGACGACAGAATCTGTCTAGGGACAAGCTTAGAGGTGCTACGTAACATAGCGCAATCTGAAATTGCGGCAGATGTTTATTTTGCGGCAACGGTCCAAGAAGAAGTCGGCATTCGGGGCGCACGAACGGCGGTCCATAGCATCAAGCCTGATATTGCGATTGCTTTAGACGTCACCACAGCAAAAGACACTCCCTTTGATAAAGACGGGCTGCGATTAGGTGATGGCTGTATTTTAGCAGTGTTAGATTCCTTGACGATTGCCAATCGTGGTTTACTAGAGCGCATGGAAACAATTATTAAAGAACAAAATTTAAATGTTCGCTATGACTTTATGACTGTCGGCGGCACCGATGCTTGTAATATTCACAAGGCGATGGAGGGGGTTGTCACCATGACCCTCTCGCTGCCCACCCGGTACATGCATTCTTCCCGCTTACTGATTCACCAAGAAGATTATCGCCAAACCATTCAACTGCTGGTGGCCTTTATCCGTTCTTTGAGCATGAAGGATGTAGCGGTCTTTAAAGAAACACTGCGTTAACAACTAAAAAAACTAGCCGCCTCTTTGAAATCTTTTATCTGGATTGTTGACCTAGCTATCTGGAAAAACTTTTCAAAAAGCGGCTTTGATTTTCTGCTTAGATTAGATTATGATAAGAAGGTATCAAAAATACAAGGAGTGATAACAATGGCTAAAAAAACAATTATGCTGGTTTGTTCAGCCGGCATGAGCACAAGTTTACTGGTAACAAAAATGCAAAAAGCGGCGGATGAACGCGGCATGGATGCAGATATTTTTGCAGTGTCTGCTTCTGAAGCGGACAATAATATCGAAAGCAAAAATATTGATGTCTTGCTTTTAGGCCCGCAAGTTCGCTTTATGAAAAATCAGTTCGCTGATAAATTAGCACCATTGGGCATTCCTTTGGACGTTATCAACATGTCTGATTACGGCATGATGAATGGCGAAAAAGTGTTAGACCAAGCTGAAAGTTTAATGAAATAACAAAATTTGGAGGGAACAACGATGGAAGATCAACAAAATTTAGAAGCAATCATGGGCTTAATTATGTACGGAGGCAATGCTAAAAGCGATGCCATGGAAGCCATTCAAGCAGCCAAAGAAGGCAACTTTGAATTAGCTGACCAAAAAATCGTCGATGCTGAGCAATCTTTAGTGCAAGCTCACCATTCTCAAACCAATATGTTAACTGAAGAAGCACAAGGCAATCACATGGAAGTGACGTTATTAACTGTTCACTCACAAGACCACTTGATGACAGCGATTGCTTTTACTGACTTGGCTAAGGAAATCATCGACTTGTACCGCAAAATCGATGTGGAATAAGCACCGCAAAAAATGACTATTTGCCAATTTTGATTGGCAGCTGAAATAAAATTAAACAGTCAGACTTGCTTTGTCTGCCTCAAAACAAAATGCGACCTCTTTAAGCTAGAATCTTTAGCCTAAAGAGGTCGTATTTTATTAAACTAAAACTTCCGTTTGAATTGCCGCTTGGTGCTGTGCTTTAATTTGCGCCAGCAGCTCTGGTTGCAAAATCAAATCCAGTGCTGTGAGGGCCAATAATTCAGCGCCGATGCCGATGGAGGCTAGTCCTTTTTCACTGCGGGCCGCCGCTTTAAATTCAATGCTGTGACCGGCAATGTAGTCATCCGAAATGGAGACTAAAGGTTGAATCGTTGGAATCACTTGGCTGACATTTCCCACATCTGATGAACCTAAAGCATCCGGTTTCTTCGTGGCAATTTCCTCCTCAGAAGTGCCTAAATCCCGCAGGTGTTTTAAAAACACTGCGTCAAAGGCTGGTGTCACGACGATATCATCGACAGAATTTTGGAATAACCCAAATTCATAGGTTGTTCCGGTGGCCAAGGCAGCTCCCTTCACAATATTTTCGACCTTTTGATAAACTTCATTTAAGGTGTTCCGTTTTAAAGCCCGCAGATAAAAACGAGCTGAGGCAAATTCCGGCACGACATTCGCTGCAACACCGCCATCGGTGATAATACCGTGAATCCGCACATCGCTTGGCAAATGCTCCCGCAAAGCATTAATGCTGTTATAAACTTGAATCACGGCATCTAAAGCATTAATTCCTTTTTCCGGAGCCGCCGCCGCGTGTGAGGCCCGCCCGTAAAATTTAATATCCACCGGGTCATTAGCTAAGCCGGGACTCGTCAAGCTATAGCGATGGCCCGGATGGCAGCACACTGCCGCATCGACATCCTCAAAGAAACCTTCCCGCACAAAGCTCCCCTTCGCTGAACCATTTTCGCCGCCTTCTTCGCCTGGTGTTCCGTAAACGCGGATTTCACCGCCAATTTCATCGATAATTTGTTTCAATGCGCTGGCCGCCAAAATCGAAGTGGTTCCAAATAAATTGTGACCACAGGCATGGCCAATGCCTGGCAATGCGTCGTATTCAGCTAAAAAGGCAATCGTCGGACCAGCCTTTCCGGATTGATAGCGGGCATCAAAGCCCGTCCGGTGACCGGCAACATCTTTTTCTACTGTAAAGCCTTCTTTTTTCAGACGGTCAATCAAAACGTCTGAAGAATAAAATTCATAATTGCTGACTTCTGGATGATCATGGATATCTAAGGCTAAGGCTTGGTACTCTGGTAAGCGTTCTGCGATAAATGTTTCAAATTGTTCTTTATAAGTCATGGAAATTCCTCCGGTATTTTTATTTTCAATTGTGTTATGCTAGTTCTATTTAAGCTAATTCAGGTAAAATGGCTACTGCTCGTACGGTAAAGCCAGGCGCTTCAGCAATTTTAGGTACACCGATTTGGATAATAGCGCCAACTGCTGGTAGCTCTTTTAAATTATTCAAGACTTCCACTTGATATTTATTTTGTGAGAGCCAATACAATTCAGCGACCAAGCCTTTATTTTTAGCATAGTCTGCTCCAGCATCGGTATCTAAAGTTTCGTGGCCAATTGCTGTAATGTTCCGTTCTTCATGTAAGAATTTTAAAGCTGCTAGCGACCAACCTGGCGTGTGGGAAATTCCTGTTTCATCCAAATTATAAAAATCAGCTGCTTTATCCCAACGCTGTGACCAACCGCTGGCAAAGGCCACAAAGCTATCCGCAGGAATTTTTCCGTAGGCCGCTTCAAATTCTAAAATATCGGCAACCGAAATTGAATAATCAGGATTTTCTGCAACCTCGGCTTCCTTATGAATCACATACAATGGTAGAAAAAGTTCTTTTAGCGATAAATCTGTCAAGATTCGCTTGCCACTTGCAAAATGAACAGGTGCATCAATGTGTGTGCCGTATTGACTGACAATTTTATATTCTTTGGCTAAAAAGCCGTCCCCTTCAACCGTGAATAGGGTTCGTTCAGCAAGTGGCTGAAAAGCTTGAAAATAAGGGATTGAATTATTTACTTCATGAGTTAAATCTAACCATCTATGCTTTTTCAAAACCTCTAAAGCTGTTAAAACTTTCGCCATAACCAATTACTCCTTTATTTCCTTATTCTATAATTCAAAATCATTCCAAGCGGCAATCGATGAACCCTTAGAAGTATCATCAATCACTTTTTCAGTTGCTTCAGTTTGGTAAGCTGCAACAATTTTTTTATAAGTTTCATTGTCGACATCTTCACTGCGGGCCACAATCACATTGACATAAGGTCGAGAAGTATCGCTAACTGGCTCTAAGAAAATCGCATCTTCACTCGGTGTAAAGCCAGCATCCACAGCCATGCCGCTATTGATAACTGATGCATCCACATCTTGCAACGAACGAGCGGTTTGGGAAGCATCCACTTCTTCGATATTTAAATTCAACGGATTGTCTGTGATGTCAGACGGTGTCGGCGTTGAACCGGCGGCATCATCCACTTCAATCAAGCCGGCTGTTTCCAATAATAATAATGCTCTGCCACCGTTCGTTGTATCATTCGGAATCGCGATGGTCGCCCCTTCAGTTAAATCTTTTACGTCTGTCACCTTGTCTGAATAAATTCCAAGTGGTGCAATCACCGTCAAGCCGATTGGCGTCAAATCATCGCCGGATTCTTCATTATAGGCATCTAAGAAAATTTCTGTCTGGAAGGAGTTCAAATCAATTGAACCATCACTTAAAGCGACATTTGGCTGTGTGTAATCAGTAAATTTTACATATTCGATATTGATACCTTCATCGGCCAAGCGTTCACTGACGCTGTCCCAGACATCTGTATTGTCCCCGACAACCCCTAATTTCACGGTTACTGCCTCATCGCTAGAGCTTTCTGATGGTGAAGCGGAGCTAGTAGAGCACGCCGCCAAAGTCAATCCTGCTAATCCGATAAATAAACCTGCAACTAATTTTTTCATAAATAATTTCCTCCAAATGGTTGTTTGCTATTTTTTTAATGGGTTACTCTTTTAATAATTAAATTACTGATAAACTGGCTGATAAAGACTAAGATTAAAATCAATAAGGTCGCAACAATCGTGACATCTGTTTGAAACCGATTATAGCCACGGGTGATGGCCAGATTGCCCAAGCCACCAGCACCAACCGCTCCTGCCATCGCCGTTAAGCCAATCACATTGATAATCGTCAAAGCCGATGCCCGGACAATCCCCGGCAGCCCCTCCACCAGATAGACACGTAAAATAATGCCGATATTACTCGTCCCCATCGCTTGGGCCGCTTCTATCACACCGTGGTCAACTTCTAAGAGAGCATTTTCAACTTGGCGGGCGAAAAAGGGAATTACGCCGATAATCAGCGGAACTAAAGCCGCCTGTGCACCAATCGTCGTCCCCACGATAAAACGAGTTACGACTGCTAATAAAGTTAATAAAATAATAAAGGGAATCGAGCGCACCACATTGATGACTTTATCAAAAAGCTGATAAACGTAGCGGTTTTCTAAAATACCGCCGGGGCGAATTACCACTAGAAAGACGCCAACAATAATGCCTAAAATCCCAGCGATTAAGGCCGTCCAAAAGACCATGTACAAGGTCTGCCAAGTCGCTTCAATAAAATCGGCGGGATAGGCAACCACATTCGGCAGCCATTTTTCTAAAAGTTCTGATACGTTCATCGCTGATTACTCCCTTCTAATACATAAACATTTGTTGCGGCGACATTTTCTTTTTTCAAGACTTGCGTCCGCACACCCTGCTCAGCTAAATAATTTAGCGCCTGCTGTCGTTGCTGTAAGCCCCCTTGCAGCGTGACAATCAAACTGCCCAGCGGCGTTTCTTGAATAATTTCAACATTGCCGTATAGAATATTGGTAGATACTTGATAGCGACTGTACAGCGAAGCAATCAGCGGCTCGTTAGTTTCATCTCCCACATAAGCCAGCTCCACCAGCCATTCATTAGGCTGCAAAGCGGAAAATTTCGGATGTTCCAAAATCGTTGCCAACGCTTGATCGACGTGGGTTGCCGTCCGAATAAAATCCTTGGTCAAGGGTTCCTGTGGTGCACTGAACACGTCAATTGCACTGCCCTTTTCAATGATTAAACCCGCCTCCATTACCGCCACTTTATTGCAAATTTCTTTGACGACTTGCATCTCATGGGTAATTAAGACAATCGTCAGTCCCAGCTCTTTGTTTAATTTTTTCAACAGCTCTAAGATTTGCAATGTTGTTTTTGGGTCTAAAGCGCTAGTGGCCTCATCACATAAAAGAATTTCCGGATCATTGGCCAACGCTCTGGCAATCGCCACCCGCTGCTTTTGCCCGCCGGATAATTGACTGGGGTACGCTTGAGCTTTGTCGGCAATCCCGACTAGCTCTAATAGCTGCGTGACTTTTGCTTGGCGTTCCTGTTTATTCAATTTTGAATAGCGCAAAGAAAAATCCACGTTGTCAAAAATCGTGCGGGCCTGCATCAAATTAAAGTGCTGGAAAATCATGCCGATTTTCTTGCGGGCCTGCCGTAATTCCTTTTGGTTCAGCTTTGTCAGATTGACCTGATTAATCAAAACTTCTCCATTGGTGGGCCGCTGCAGCAGATTAATTACGCGAACTAAGGTGCTTTTGCCAGCACCGGAATAGCCGACAATTCCGTAAACGTCGCCGTCTTCAATCGTCAGGTTGACCTCTCTGACTGCGGCAATTTCCTGTTTTTTCTCTTTAAATGTCACATCAATATTTTTCAGTTCAATCATTTTTCCCGCTCCTTTGCCAAATAAAAAAGTCCCCACACAGCCGTCAAAAAATGACAGCTGTATGAGGACGCGATTGCGTGTTACCACCTCAGTTTAGTTTATGCTCTGGCATAAACCCTCTTCAAGTACTTCCATACTCTAGCAATATAACGGTTGCTCCCGTCGCCACCTCACAGCATTTGTTAAAATACTTTGCTACTTGAGACGAATTGCTCCTTGACCATTTTCATAAAGTTTCTCTCTGCCTTTTTTCAGCTACCAAGGCTCTCTGTCAAAAGAGTTGCTCTATTACTTATCAATTCACTGCAATTTTAGCTATAAAAAAAGTCCCTTTACCAGATTAACTCTAGTAAAAGGACGACGATGCGTGTTACCACCTTTTGTTCGGAATAAAATTCCCTCAGATCCATCGTTATAAGTTTGCTTATAAGAATGGTGCTAATGATATCGGACTAGCGGACCGTGACTGCCTACCTATCGACAATCCTCCTCAAAGGCCATTTTTCCTTTTGTTTCACTGATGCTTTTCACCAACCAGCATCTCTCTAAAAGTTTCCCAAAAGTACTTTCCTCTTCAACGGAGCAAGTAATTATTAACTTGGGATTAGAATACAGGACAAATAAAGAGAAGTCAACACCTTTTGCAAAAGTTTTTTTCATTTAATTTTAATCTTGCCTAAAATTTCCAGCTGCCGTCCCTTTTCCTTCTATAATATATTTTGAAAAAACGTTGCTGCTTTTAATCCGTAAAATTTTTCCCTTTACTGTTTGTTTTTAGCTATTTTTTTAAGACACTGTTCAGTTTAAAAAAAATTATTTTGTGGGTGATCCGCTTTTCGTCAAGGAGCGGATTTTTTTTGAAAATTATGAAGAGACGTTTTCTTTTAACAAATAAAAACTTCTTAAACCCTTGAATAAATAGCGTTTAGATGGATTTTCATTTGTGCCAACCGCTCCTGACAAGCTCGCCTGAAATCGCTTTGAAATAATTGCCATCCCAGCTTAACAACTGTTAAAAATACTGATATAACGACCTTTATTTAATTATATTTCAAATTTCTAACGCCGAAATCTAACAATCCTTGTAAACTTGTCAGTTAGCTTTATTTATTGATAAAAAAACAGTTCGCTTGTTAGAGTAAGGCTGTTACTAAAATTTATTGGGAGGTACATTTGTTATGAATAAAGGATTTAAATCCTACTTAGACGCAGGCGAAAGAGAGGCCGGCTACAATATTTCTTGGGGAGCAATTTTTGCAGGTGTTGTGACATTCTTTGCTTTATTTTTCACCTTATCATTAATCAGCTCTGCTATCGGGTTTGGTATGACTGACCCAACGGCCGCAAATCCCCTTGACGGCGTAGGAACCGGCGTATTAATTTGGACGGCGATTACTTTAATCTTATCTTTCTTTGGCGGCGGTTTTGTTGCTGGGATGGCAGCACGGCGGGTCGGCCTGCTCCATGGATTTTTATCGTGGGCAGCCAGCGCTTTTGTTTTAGTTTTAATGCTGTCATATCTGACAGTCGGTGTTTTTTCAGCAGTTGGCTCTTTATTTGGAAATATTACCGGAGCGGTGACAGATGGCGTCGGCAACGTAGCCTCAACTGCCGGCGATGTTATCTCAGATGGCTTTGATGAAGTCGCAAATAATATCGATTCAGTTGACGTAGACGCATTGCAAACAGATGTGGAAGCCGTCTTAACGGATACGGATATTCCTGAATTGCAACCAGATTATTTACGAAATGAATTGGCAGAAGCAACTACCCAAATTACGGATGCCGGGCGTGAATTGTTAACCAATCCAAATAATTCAGATCAAATTATTGATGACTTGTCAGCTGATTTAGAGGAGCGGGCCATGACTATTGGCGACGCCATTGATGAAGATGCCATTGCTAATGCGGTCTCTGCTAATACTTCTTTAACGGAGCAGGAAGCTCAAGAAGCGACCGAAAACATCGTGACGGCTTTGAATACCGCCAGTGAAGAAGCCCAAACCCAAATTGAAAATGCCCGTGATGGTCTAGCGCAAGCTCGTGATGATTTAGATGATGCGATTCAAGAAGTCCGGGAAACAGCCGACGATGCCACTGATGCAACGGCTAGTGCTTCAATCTGGGCCTTTGTTGCTATGGTTGTTGGCTTAGTTTTAACTTCTGTTGCCGGCATGTTAGGAGCCAATTTTGTCAAAGCCACTCCGATGGAAGACGAAATGTAAAATAAAAATTGAATAAAGTTTTACCCTTTTAGGTTGTAAACAGCTGAGGGCAGGTCGACTTCCAATAAGAACGCAGCAATTGCGATTCTTACTGCCAGCCAGCTTGTACCTCAGCTGTTTTCAGATAAAAAATAAGAAAAGAGACGAAGAAAATGGGAATCATTGAAAAAATGCGTTTAGATGGAAAAGTAGCTTATGTCACAGGGGGAGCCGGTGGCATCGGTAAAAGTATCGCCACCGCTCTCGCAGAAGCCGGCGCAAAAGTTGCCATCGTTGATTTGGAGGGCGGCAAAGCACAGGAAGTTGCCGATGAAATTGCCCAAGCAACCGGCAGTCAAACTTTAGCAGTCCAAACAGATGTCACCGATGCAGATTCAGTTAATCAAATGATTGAAACGATTGTTCAGGCCTTTGGTAGAATCGATATTGCCTTCAACAATGCCGGTATCACCATGAACATTCCCGCTGAGGAGATGAGCCCGGAAGACTGGCATAAAGTGATTGATTTAGATTTGAATGGTGTCTTTTTAACTTCTCAAGCAGCAGGAAGAGTCATGTTAGAACAAGGCAACGGCTCTATTATTAATACCGCTTCAATGTCCGGCAGTATCGTCAATGTGCCACAACCGCAAGCGTCCTACAATGCAGCCAAAGCTGGCGTCAAACATTTAAGTAAATCATTAGCTGTCGAATGGGCCGACCGAGGCGTGCGGGTCAACACCATTAGTCCCGGTTACATCGGCACAGATTTAATTTTCGAAGCCGAAGAACTGCAACCGCTTATAAAAAAATGGGAAGAAATCACCCCGCAAGGCCGCTTAGGAAAGCCGGAGGAATTACAGGGCATCGCGCTTTATTTAGCCAGTGATGCCAGCTCTTTTGCTACCGGTGCCGACTTTATCATCGACGGTGGCTACACCGCCATTTAAAAAATCTAACCGCTTTATCCAATTTCGCAAAAGTGAAGTAAATTTTTGCTTTCAAAGAGATTTACAGTTTTAAAAAAAATGACCGCTCGCTGTTAGTTTTAGCTAACAGTGAGCGGTCTTTTGATTATTTACAAGTTTACAACAAGCCGTTTAAATATTGAAGCAAAGCTGGTGCAGTATTTTTAGCCGATGTTGTGTCTTGGCTATTTTCCATCATTGAAATTGCCAAATAATTTTTCTTCTCGGGATTAAAAGCCAAAAGAAAACTATTTTCCTGACCAGATTCATCCTGCGTTTCTTTAATTTCAGCCGTTCCAGTTTTTGCAGCCAGCGGAATGCCTAAACTACTTAGTGAATGAGCCGTGCCATTCGCATCAGAGACAACCGCCTGCATGTCTTCGACGATTGTTGCCACCGCTCCAGCCGATACCACATCGGCTTTGGTCTTAACTTCTGCATCCACGATTAATCTCGGATAAACTAAGGTGCCATCATTGGCAAAAACCGAATACATCGTCGCCTGCTGAATTGGATTAATCAGCAGCTCCCCTTGACCATAACCGGTATCTGCCAGCAAAATTTCTGAATTAAAGCTGTCTTCATTAGAAATCTGGGCGGTATTCATCGCAATCGGCACATCCAAGGTTTCTCCGAAAATAAATTTATTCAGGCCCTCCCGGAAGGCCTCCTCACCCATTTTCAAAGTTTCCTGCGCCATATAAATATTATCCGAATAAACTAAAGCGCTCCGCAGATTAACCGGATCCACATCAGAAACCCGTGTCACTTGATAGTCTCCCCAAGAGGCATCTTTTTGCCATTTTAAGCCCTCAATACTGACTTCTTCCTCCGGTGTAATCGTGCCGTTATCTAAACCAATTGCTGAGGTAATCACCTTAAAAGTCGAGCCTGGCGCATAACCAGTCGCAAAGCGACTGATAAACGGCAGCTCAGGATTATTGGCATAGGCATCGTAATCAGCTTGGGAAATTCCTTGACTCATCTTATTAGGGTCAAAGCTCGGTGAACTCGTCAAGACGATTAAATCGCCAGTCGTCGGCTGCGTCACCACCGTCGAACCTGCTTGGCCCTCCAATGCATCGTACGCAATTTGCTGCGCTTGACTGTCAATCGTCACATGAATTGTCTGACCATCAGTTTTTTCTGCTTCCACCAAAGTCGTTTTCAAATTGCCTTCTTCATCCGTGATGGAGATGCTGCCGCCATTTTGCCCCCGCAGCTCCTCATCAAAGGTTGCCTCCAAACCAGCCCGACCAATTTCACTATTGCTGGATAGCGTCGGATCACTTTCTAAATCCTCAGCCGTCACCTGACCGACATAGCCGATTAAATGCGCCGCCGCTTCCCCTAAAGGATAAGTTCTCGCATCCACCAAACGAATGTCTGCTCCGGCCGGCAATTCCTCAGTCGCTGCAACTGCACCTTCCGGTAAATTTCCAGCATCACTGTCCACCACCTTCAGCGGTACAAAATAATCCGGCTGAACCCATTCCTGCTCTAACGCCGCTTCAATCGTCGCCACTTCCAATGAAAATCTTTCTGCGATTGCGGCGATATTTTGCGTGCGCTCGTCCCCTTCACCTAAGTTTTCTGGGACCACGCCCAACTCATTTAACTGACCATTGGCCGCTAACTGTCGCTGATTGCGGTCTAAGATTTCCCCACGCACCGCTTCATCCACTGACACGCTTACTTTATCCTGCCCGCTCATATCAGGAAAAACCAGACTCGGCGCCCAAGTCAGCTTAGCTTCGCCGTCTTCTAACACGACCGTGCCAGAATAGGCTAAATTCTGCAATTCTCCGACAGAAGTTGTCATGCTCAACTCATATGTAAAATCATATCCCTCATCTGCGGCAGTCACCGAAAGATTTTCCACAGAAAGGTTTTCCGCTCCAACACCACCATAGACAGCTTGATATTTATCGATAATCTCTTGATCGCTATAATCACTTTTTTGTGCTTCATCCGTTACTAATAATTGCGGTAACGCCTCATAATCAGCTGCTATCAAATTATCTGTAAACTCGGTGACAGTCGTTTCCGCTGCCTTCAAATTTTGACTGCTGCTATAAGCACGATAAGCAAAAAAGCCACCGACGCCTAGCACAATCACAACGCCACCAATAATCAGCGGCCATTTTTTCCCGCCTCTTTTCTGCGGCCCGCTACTTCTTCTATTTTCTGACACTCAGATTTCTCCCCTCGTCCTAACAATCACCTTTTCTAGAATGGTAGCAAACTTTTGCCAAGCTGTCTTTAATGCAGAGCCGATATTAAGCAATCCTTTAGGAAGAAAAGTGGTTGGAAATGATAAAAAAGCGATACTTTTCCCAAGTCTTTTTTAAGAAAAAGTAGCTGGCTTTACACACTTGTCGCATACTTTCACAGCGTTTTTCACTGTTCATAATTTCAAGTAAATCAATGTAAAATTATTTGAACATTCAATATTAGGAAGAACCTCTGGTATCAGGAAATTGCTTTCTCTATGCTACCTGTGGCTCTCTTTTCTTTGCTTGTATAATTCAACACCTAGACAAGTTTGCTATTTCTTCCGAAAACAAAACGAGGAGAATTTTTCTAAAAAATCCTTTAATCACTAATATAATCACTGTTTTCCTATCCTACTATGATATAGTGTTTCAAAAAAGGAATCTTCCCTATGTCTGATGGCATTCAATACTTTCTTATTTTTTCTCTAGCACTCATTCTTTTTGTCATCTCTATGTCTTTTGCCAAAAGAAGCAAAAGAATTAATAAAAAGACCGCCCACTTTTTTTGGAGAGCCGTCTCAATAATAGCTTTGTTTTTAATTATTTTATTAATCGCATTATTAGTTTATTTCTTTTTCATATGGCAACCCGCAGTTATCGATTTAAAATAGCTATTCAGAAACTTCAGCTTACTCATTAAATGAAGAAGCTAACCATTTTAAATAGCAGAAATATTTTTTTCAATCGTACATCCTTTAAACCTAGTGTTGGCAGGTCAATTTTTATACTGTACCCTATATGAACTAGTCCTTAGAGAACCATTTTCCTTTTGTCCTTTCATCCAACTAAATTGCTTGTTTGAATGGTGTGCTCCTCAGTTAATAAATGTTGATTGAGATTAATCAAATTCAATTCAAATTTCGCTTGTTTTAAAATATGCGATTCTTGCACCAATGACAATTTCTCCAAAGGCAAATCTTTAATTTGCAATTGTAAATTAATTGGCACCGACCAAATGACTTTTTCTAAAGAATAAAAATTGTCCAATTAGTTATCTTTTTCCCACAATGCTAGCTTAGGTAAATTTCTACTCATCACCAAGCTCCATTTATTTTTGCTTTTATTTAACAATCTCATCGTATTATTCGAGTGAATTAATCTTATCCTAAGTAGAAAGGATAAATTCCCCAAATCCCTGAGTCTCTACATGTGGATTAGCTCGTTTTTTAGACTTAATCTTCTTTCAACTCACCATTAATCAATTCCACAAGGATTATTTTCACTGCTTCTTTATTAGCTGTGTATTTGGGGAGAGTGTGAACAATAGTGTCTCCTAATCTAATGCTGCTTTCGATGACTGTTGATGGGTAAGTCGATGATAACTCCTTAAGTTCAGTTTTCTCGGTTTTTTCCATTAAATCCTTTGAATAAATATTTTCTTCTGTTACCACAAGCCCATAGACTCCAGCTAAGGTAGAATCAGTTACTGCAAAACAAATCGACTCATCATCAGGGATACCAAATTTCTTATGAATTTTTTTGAAATGCTTTTGATGCTTCACATCCTCGCCTAGCTTGACACACGAATCATCCATTAACCCTAAATCAATTATTCTCCCCGCAAGAGTAGTGGATTTCTCCATGACTACATGTTCAATATTAAAATCTTTTTTCAAGGTTAGGATATCTACGATAGATTCCCAAATGAAATGGCTTAACACTTCTTTCCCGTTTTCTGGTAAAATCGGTTCTAAAAAATCCCAGTCAAAAGCATTGATTGCTTCGTTTACTGTTTGATTTGCCTCATTTATTGACGAATTATAAGCGAATTTTTGGGGCAGAGTATCAGAAAAGACACTTGGCTCCAATACATAGAGAGTGTAATCGGTCAAAAAAAAGCCTATAGCTTGATTTTTTCTGGTGATTTTATTCTGAGATCTCCCCCCTACAAACATAATGGGTAGCTCCCCATCTAAAAAAGCAATTTGCTCCACAACTTTTTTATACACCTTATGCGCGTCTTCCCACACATCCGGAGCGAAAAATGCAGGAAAAATAAATTGAGCAATTTCTTCTGGGTAGTCCCCAAAGTGAGTGGCTATTTTTTTACAATACATTTGTTGATATTTTATAAGCTCCTGATTCAACAGTTCATTCTGTTCGGATTCAACCATTTTATACCTCCTACAAATTTTAATCATTTGAATATACAATAATTATAAACGCTATAAATCGGTGACTCAAATAATGATTTTTGAAGCGACTAACTTTCAACTCCACAAAATCCCTAGCTTGCCTATTTATGAAAACGCCTTGTTCCAATAACATTTCTTAGATTAATTCACACAAAGAGATTCAATAGTATCGCAAAGGACTTCCACTTCCTAACCTACCAAATTCTCAATACAAAGCTAAATCAATGCAAAAACATCTTTTGCAGCAGTTGTAGACTTTTTAATTTTTAAAGTAATATAACTCTCAACTTATTCTGATGCTACTTTCTTAGCGTTAGCTTAAGTGAGTATTAAAAAAAGCTTTATGCTGGTCAGACTCTAAAATCTCTTGGCGTAAAAAATTTGTCTTTGACTTTATGAATCAAGATTTAAGATAGGAGTGGATAAGTTTAGTACCTAGCGAAAAAATGATTGCCAGGCCCGCCAGATTTGTTGCGTAAATCTCATAGGCTGCTACTAAACGGCCCCCTGTGTTGGCTTCACTAGTTCCCACCACTGTTGGTGGATTCAAATTGAAAAATAGTAACCATAGTAAGCAACATAGAATGCAAGCAGCACCGATAGAATACAGGTTTTCTCCCTTTAAAAATGGGCAAGCAATTGAAATAAATGGCAGTATAAAAATAATTAAAATCGCACCAAAGGTAAATAAGATGAGCCATGGAAGTGGTCCACTAAAAAAACTCTGTACCGGCAAGAGCATAAACCGATATGAACAACCAAAAAGAAATACACTAAATAATATATTTAAACCCACCCTTTTCATATTTCCCCACCCTTTCTTTGCGCTATTCCAACCCCTTTGTAGGAATTGTAACCAAACCACACATTCTAAATTTTTCTCTACATACTTGCTTACTTAGAAATATCTATTAAAATTTACTCGCTGTTGATTCACACTATAACGCCATTTTTTAATTTCTTACAGAATTTTTTCAAAAGATAATACAAATTACTCTTTCAGTCCGAAAATTAGTTATGTAAAAGTATAGCTAACTATCAAAATCTATTGATGAAAATAGCAGTTTAACCAAAAATAGACCGCAAAATTTTATTATCAGCGGTGATGTTCTGCTGATACTCCCACTAACTTTGCAGGCTCAACCACTTTTTTAAACATTCCAAATCAATCATATCTATGAACACACACAACTAAAATTAACTACGAATTCATATAATTACTGAAGTTCCCCAATATAAACACCATAGATCATTACTATACCTCCTAAAAAGAAAATAATGTACTCTACTCTACTCTGATAATCTGAGCATGATACTTGATAAAAAAAGAGATTGGAAATCGATGCAGATTCTTTTGATTATATTTTTTATGAAATCCTATTACTATATCAAACATAAATGGTATCACTGCCTTGGCAAAACACATGAGGGTAAAAACCCCAGATGTCATAATAAATAGAAATTCCCGTATTGCGCATGTCTTCCGTCCATACAACCTGAAATATATTCATAATTGCTGCCACCAAAAATGTAATAGGGATGATTATAATCGGTGGTAAAAATATATATTTACGAGCAACTGGAATTTTAAATAATATCAGATAGTTTATTATGATTGAAATAGCCATCAAAAATAGAGTCACATAATCCCACCTTTTTTTCTTTTGTAGAGAAACAATAGTATGAGAAATTTTTTCCAAAATGTTGTGTTGTTATCTGCAACCTTTTATAAACTAGAGCAAGGTTCCCGTGTAGAAAGCTATTTAGTGCTCTAAACTGAAAGCAACTACTTAACCGATTTCTCGTTGTTTAACAATAGAAAACTAGTTTTCAGCAGCCTTCACTTATCATAATGTGCTAACTCTTTGACAGCTACTTCATAATGATAAACAAGAACTGTTGCATAAAAGAGGCCTTTTGTAGTTAAGGATTTAGTCCAGCCTTTTTTCGTATACAGCTGATTTTTGGGTTCTTGATTCAGTTGCATAACAAGCCGTTGATGGCTTGTTTCAAAACTCTTCTGAATTTTGTTCAGACTCAGCTTAGTTGTTCCATGTTCCAATAGATTATTTTCCTTGATAGCTTTCCTGAATACCTTATCAAGAATCTCATAGCTATCCCATTGATTGATGTACTCTTCGTCATTAATTTTGAGCATCACAGAATTCCAGTCTGTTAAATAGTAGAGAAGGTCTATCACTTGCAGTTCTTCTTGAACGGTTAGATGTAGTTTTATTTTGTCGACTATCGTGATGATTTCAGCATACTTCACGTGAGAAGATTTCGCTATTTTTCTAATAGACGGAAAGACTTGAACTTGAGAAAGAATCTCTTGTTCTGCCAAGACAGGCACAGCTAAATCCCGACTTTTATTCGTATCGTATTTATTTTTAAACTCATACTCAATGTCTTCAATGATTTGGGTGGATTCCTTGTCTAAATCGTCAGATGGGAAACCTGTGGTTGTCGCTAAAATATCGTGTCTATTAATTTGATAATTCCCACAAGATATTTCTTGGTTGTGGCAGACTTCGTAAAGGGTTTTTCTAATTTCAGTTAGAAACTCAAAAGGATTATCGTAAAAATCCAGATATTCTTTGAAGGCAATACCAACATTTTGATAACCAGAAGAGGAGGGCTCAAGAACAATTGAAAATTGTTTGAATAATACTAGTAAGTCGGGATGATAAAACTCGACATAGGATTTCCTAGAAAGGAAAGTTTGGTAAAAATCCACTCTATTCTTAGACAAAAAGTATAACATTACGTCTGGTTCACTCACATTCTTGTGATTCAGATTACTTACAAAATTTAACTCCTCCATTTGTTCCTTTAGCACAGCCATATCTTTTGTATCATTAAAACCCATCAGCCAAAAAAGTGGTAGTGTATTGTTAGACTCAAAAAAAATCCCCTCTTTACTTGCCAATAGATATGAACGATTCCCCATAATAAATCCTCCTAAATAAAATAGCGAATCATTAAGCACAATTCACAATTAGTATTAGTTGCAATAAAATGACATCCCGTCCTTCATATAAGACAGAGCCGACAGTCACGAAGCTATGCTCAAAAGTTACACGGTATCTTTTCCCGACAATAAAGCTCTCAATTCAAGGAAAGTTTCAGGGGCACTATTACTTCCATAGATTGATTTCACTTCGTCATTTTGAAAATAGATGTTTAACAACCATTGATAGCCGTCCATCATATCTGGATCAATATACTCTTCCTGCCAATCACAAGTCCCTGTGTCTAAAATATCTTGTTCTAATTCTGGAATATCCTCAATTTTAGAAACGGTAAAATCACTTTGAGGGATTTCATCAAATTCAGTTGGATTTTTCTCTCTACTTACCAAATCATTTTCATAGAGCTTTCTGGTTCCATTTTGAAAATCTACTTCAACAGCATCCACGATTAGGCCAAAAGTTGACCCTTCATAAGTAATACGTCTGATAACTCCCGCTTCCCTCTCAATAGAAGTACAGGCAGATAGGAGGGCAACAATAAAAATCATCAGGATACCAATTTTTTTCATTTTAGTTCACGTCCTTAATAGCCTTACATTTTAATCCGCTTATCGTTCTTTCTTTTTTATAGAGTTTTAAAAAACCGAATCTTTGCTTTAAGCTCCCGTTTTCTTTTTTTCAACTGAGTGACCTCTTTTAGCAAATTAAAGACAATATAGCCTGAGCCGATACCGATACTTCCAAAAACAATGCGAGCAAAAATAGCTTTTACCGTATCCAATCCTCCCTTTAGAATTTTTGATTCTTGTGGGTTGATTACTACCGAAGAAAACAAGAGTAGAATAATTCCTAGTAGAAAGACAGGAATTAAAAATTTGAAATACGTATTGCCTAATTGCGAGCGAACTACTTTTAAACTTTCTTGATTCATCTGCAATTGTCTTGCTTTAGTGAACTGCAAATATTCCTGTCCCTGTAAATCTAATGGTACTTCACCATAGTCAGACAGATAATTATCATAATTTTCAATATCTTGCTTCACTTCATAAACATAGTATTTCAAATCAAATTCCATAATCTCAACAAGCAACTCAAGCTGATTATCCCTCATTATAAAATCTTCAGGATTACTCCGATCTTGACACAAAAACATCGATTCTAAGCCAGAAATTGAAACCTCGCAACTGTATTCCTGCAAAATTTTATTTAACCATGTTAAAAATTTCTGGTAGCTCATCAAACCTGACTCACCGATTCGCTGAAGATAGCCATTCATTTGTTGCTCATGATTTACTTGGTCCAGTTTAAAAGACAGGCCATCCTCTTCATAAACGTACTCAAGTTCTGCAGCAAGAAAAAATAACTCCCAATAAAAAGGGATATAATTTTCAGAATAGATGGGCTCATGTTGCTGATTGTTTCTGTTCAAATAAATAGTCAGGCCACTTACAAAAGTTGTCTTCTTTTCAATCATCTTTAATCCTTTCATCAAATGATATTTTTGCCAAAAAGTAAAGACTACCTTTACTCCCTTTGACGTGACGCTAGCAACAATCCCAGCTGTAATACACCTTTGAAAAATTTTTCTTCAACAGGTCATCCTGTATAAAAATCATCACCATTCATAAATATTATAAACTATTCTGATCTTTAAAACTTCTTTTATAAGATGAACGAAGAAAACATAGAGTGGCATCAAAATGGCATACAATTAGGTGAAGTATGGAGGAAGTAAAAATTGTTGTTTAATGCCTTTTCTACGGCTGAAAAAATAGAATTAGTTGAGTTAAAATAATTATTTAGAAAACTAAGACTACAAAAAAACTACCCCAAATTGCTGGACATCAGCTGTAGAGATAGTTTTCAAACTATTTATATTCCTAGCTGACAAATTCATCAATGCTCAGCTTGGAATTTTAAAAGTATTTCCCGACTTTACTCAGAAAATACAGTATAAATAACCTTATCAAAATCAATTTCGACATATGACAAATTATCCAACAAACGCCCTTTGAACCATTGAAGATACCATTGCCTGTCTGCTGCATCCCCCTGCCAATAAGTCTGAGCCGCCACATACTCGTCAACCATCTGATATTTCATGAACAAATCAAGCCGTCGTATCCATTCAGGCTCAATCGTTTTTTTCTCTAAATAGCCTTTAAGATAAGCTATCAAAAATTGTTCAGCAAATTCCCTACGTTTTTCCTCAGCCAATTTTTTTTGCGGTCCCGCCGCTGTTTGAACTATAAAAAATAACGTACTCGCAATATCCGCCGCATACCAATTAAACTGACATGCATCAAAGTCAATCAGCGTAATCTGCGTTTCCTCTACTAAAAAATTTTCAGGATGAATATCAAAATGGACAATCCCGTAGACTGCCGTCTCTTTTGGCAAACTAGCTAGCTGATGAATCAACCCCTGCTCCCGCTGGCTGACTGCCTCATCCAAAATCGGAATATTTCTGCGCCAAATCTGCGGACCATTCCAAGCAAAGCTAAAATCCTCTTGATTTTCGGGATAGTGCTGCGTCAATTGATGCATCTCCCCCATCACTGCTCCAAGATTTTCAAACAATTGCAGATTAAATTCAGCTGGACTTTCGCTGTCAATTAATTTTCCAGCGACCTTTTCTTGAAGAAATAAAAGATATTCTTTGCCATCTCCCGTAGTGATTGTTTCAAAAAGCCGGTTTTTAGAACTCAGCACTGGTCTAGCGATACCTGTCATATTTTTCGCTAAATTTGCTGTCCACTTGGTTTCAAAGTTAAGGTGAGCTGCTCTAGCTTTGCTATACTCAGAAATTTTTAGAATACAGGAAACATCCGCCTGTCCTTCAAAAACCCAACTGCCAGAAAGTCCGTTTTTGATTTCTTTTTGGACTTTGAAGGAATAGAGGGCTTCAGCTTGTTGAAGGATTTGGGTTAGGGTGGTGGGATGCTGGTTGCTTTTAATATTAGTCATGATTTTTTCCTCTCTCCTATTTCCAAATTTTCTAAGGCTTCTTTATGCAAAGTTCCCTGCTTATCCACTTCAAGTATTTGTTTTATAAATTTTACTTTAGCGTTAGTAGATAAGCAAACTGAAATTCAATACAACCTGAAATTTTGTAACGTTGAAGATTTCCGAATCCATAAATCAGGTGCTCATTTTTCATCTATCCTTTTCAGGGATTACCAATGGATAACTTCTTTGCTACTTAATTTTTTCGATTACATTTGGTTAGCTTACTTACTCCCCATCTATTTTTACCAAGCTGATGTGTGCTAAAATACAAGTGATTGAATTTTCTGACCAGCTTTAGCTAGTCAAATAGGCTGTTCTGGGAGGTAACTATGTTTAGTCATGAAAAATTAAAAGATTTGAACCCTTTGGAGATGGATATTTATGAATACGTTATAACTCATAAAGAAGAAATTCCGTCTATGCGCATTCGCGAATTAGCTAAAGCAGTTAATGTTTCGACCTCAACGATTTTAAGATTTTGCAACAAATTAGGATACGCTGGCTTTACAGAATTCAAAATCCGTTTTGAAATGTTTTTAGAAGCAAAGGAAGAAGTCTCTGTTCAATCAGATATTCATTTGGCCATCGCCAACTTAGAGCGGATGGCAGTCAGTGACATTGATCAAAAAATTATACAAGCTAGCCAATACATCCACGACTCAACGAATATTGTTTTTTTAGGCCTGGGCTCTTCGGCTATCCTATGTAAATATGCTGTTCGTTTTTTATTTTCATTCGGCATTGTCTCTAGCTACGTGGACGACCCTTATTACCCACAGGATATTCGTTTTCCTGAAGAAACTGTCTTTATCATCGTTTCGGTATCTGGAGATACTCCTGATACAATCCAGTTTATCAATAATTTCAAAAAGCATCATGGGAAGGTCATTAGCATTACAAACTATGCTAACAATACTATTAGCAGATTATCAGATGTTAATATCCCCTACTATGTCCATCCTGAATTTATTGGGTTGAGTAATATCACTACTCAAGTTCCGGTCATTTACATTTTAGAATCTATCGGCAAGCAAGTTTACAAACTCAGTCTTGAAAAGTAAGATTGGCCTGAGCACCTATAAAATAGCAACTTCAAAATTGGCTCTCTAAGTCAGCTTGAAGTTGCTATTTTTTTGTTTTTTTTTTGGAACAAAATCAGACTTGTGTTACCTGTTACAGAATACTGAAAAACTATAGAAGTATCCGCTTTCTTAAATTATGATAACAGCATAAACAAAGGAGGGAACAACATGAAATTTATGTCAGAAAAAAATATGGATCGTTTGCTAGTTGTCGCTGATAAAATTTCCAACTTCAGATATCTCAAAGGAATTAGCGATGGACTGGCTAGTTTGCTTTCCATCACCATTTCCGGATCAATTTTTCTACTGTTAGGAAATCTACCAATTGCGCCTTACACTAAGTTTTTAGAAGCGACTGGTCTGGCTGAAATTTTACCACTAGCCTACAACTGTACAATTGGACTTATTGCTGTCTATGCCGTCTATTTTATTGCTAACCGTTTCACCAAAACCTTTGGTATCGATGGAACTATCGCTGGTCTATTAGCACTTGTAGCATTTTTTATTGTCACACCGTCAGTTACCACTGATGAATTCAGCGGATTTGCTTTTACTTGGCTAGGTGCTCAAGGTTTGTTCGTTGCTATCATCATGGCGTTATTGGTTGGTCGCATTTATGTTTTCATAATTCAAAAAGATTTAGTTATTAAAATGCCTGACGGAGTTCCACCGACCGTCTCCCGTTCTTTTGCAGCCATCATCCCAGCTTTTGTTACGCTAGTCGTTGCACTTGTAATTAAAGCTATTTTCTATGGCACAAGCTTTACCAGTATTCATCATTTTGTCTATCAGTTTATCCAAACACCTTTGGAAAGTATTGGTGGCAGCTTCGGCGGTATCATGATTGCCATTCTCGTGATGCAAGTCTTGTGGGTCTTAGGAATTCACGGATCCTTGATTGTTTATAACATCATGACTCCGATTTTTCTTTCTTTAGATACTGCTAACCTGACAGCCTATGCGAACGGTGAGGCTTTACCGAATATCGTTGGTGGTGCTTTTATGAACATGTTCTCAGAGATTGGTGGGGCTGGTTGTACAATTGGCTTAAATCTGTTAATGCTTTTCTTAGCCCGTAGTCAACGCTATAAAGCTTTAGGCAAGCTGGCAATTCTGCCTGGTATAGGTCGGATTAATGAACCGCTAATATTTGGAACCCCTTTAGTAATGAATCCAATCATGGCAATTCCTTTTATTGTGGCTCCTTTAGTTAGTGCAGCTTTTGGCTATATCACTATTTCAATTGGTTTATTTCCACGGTTAATTGGAACCTCTGTGCCAATGGGAGTACCGGTTGTAATTCAAGGACTGTTGCAAGGTAGTTGGCAATTAGCGGTCTTACAATTTATTTGTATTTTGATTACAACAGCCATTTATTTTCCGTTCTTCAAAATCCTAGACCGACAAGCTGTTGAACAGGAAACCGTTGTTGAAAATGAAAAACAGGAGTACAACTTAAATGAAATTGTCGAATAATTTTTTATGGGGTGGCGCTATTTCTGCCAACCAAACTGAAGGTGCTTATTTAGCCGATAAAAAAGGCTTGGCGAATTTTGATATGCTGCCAATGAACGAGATGCGCCTCAAGGATGTTTACCTTGATCAAGAAAATTTTTTCTCTGATCAAGAGGCTTATTTTCCTAGCCATACTGCAATTGATTTTTATACGAATTTTGTTACAGACATTCAGCTCTTAGCAGAGATGGGAATCAAGTGTTTTCGTTTTTCAATTGCGTGGTCCAGAATTTTCCCTAAAGGAATTGAAGCCGAACCGAATGCTGCTGGCGTTGCGTATTATGATGCCCTGATTAATGAGCTCATAAAGTATGACATTGAACCCTTGGTGACAATCAGCCATTTTGATATTCCAATGTATCTCGTTGAACACTTCGGTGGTTGGGCGAGTCGTGAAGTCGTTGATTTTCATTTCCAATTTGCTAAGTTTCTCGTCAACCGTTATCAAAACAAAATCCGCTACTGGATTCCATTTAATGAGATGAATATGCTGTTGCACATTCCTTTCATAGGTGGCGGTTTAACTTTTACTACAACTGAAAATAAACTACAAAAGCAATATCAGGCGGCCCATCACCAATTAATCGCTAATGCAAAAATTATTGAATATGGTAAAAAAATCAATTCTGAACTGCAGTTTGGCAGTATGTTAGCTGCAGGCAAAACATATGCTTATACAGCTAAGCCGGAAGACAATTTAGCAACCATGCTAAAGGAACGCAACTTGTTCTTCTTTGGTGACGTGCAGGCTCGTGGAAAATATCCGAATTACATCAAAGGCTATTTTGAAAAGAATCAGATTGACATCTCAATGGCAGCTGGTGATGAAGAGCTTCTTGCTAGAAACACTGTCGATTTTGTTTCCTTTAGCTACTATTCTAGTGATTGTGCAGCTGCTGATGAAGCGGATATGGAAAGAGTCAGGACAAACGGCTTTACCACTGTTAAAAATCCATATCTAACTTCACGAAATCATTCTTGGCAGATTGACCCAATCGGTTTGAGAATTATGCTAAACAATCTTTATGATCGATATAACCTCCCGCTATTCATTGTTGAAAATGGCTTAGGTACTCCAGATGAATTGACTGCAGATTTAAAAATTCATGATGATTACCGCATTGATTACCTTAAGCGCCACTTAGCTCAAATGATTCAAGCAGTTGAAGAAGATCATATCGAACTTTTAGGCTATACTTCTTGGGGTTGCATCGATCTTGTCAGTGTTACAGAAGGCAAAATGAGTAAACGTTATGGCTACATCTATGTTGACAAAGATGATTACGGTCACGGCAGCGGCCAGCGTTACAAAAAAGATAGCTATTACTGGTATCAAAAGGTTATTGGAAGTAACGGGGAGAATATTTCAGAAAAGTAAATAGCATCAATAAAACTTACCGCAAAAAAAATCTAGTTAATTCACTGTATTCAGGCTTTTCAGCACAGAATCAAGAATTAACTAGATTTTTTTTAAATTAAACTGCCAGCTTCATCATCCACTAAGAGAGTCAGATTAGGATGAGTTTTTAATAACGTCACAGGTAAGTCAATCGTTACGGGTCCTTCGACGAAAGCCTTAATAATCTCAGCTTTCTCTGTACCGCAGGCGCTTAGAATTAGGTGGTGGGCTGCCATGATACTTCTTGGACCCATCGTAATATAGCTATCAGGTACTTCTTCTTTAGTCTCAAACAAACGAGATATTCGTTGCTTCATTTTTTCATCACAGACAACCTCTGTCGTCAAATCCTCAAATTTTGTCGTGCCGGGTAAGTTGCCACAGTAGTGTCCATCTGCGCCGACACCTAACAAGATTGCATCCAGCCCACCTGCCTGTAAAATGCGTTCGTCCTGGGTGTTAAAATTTGTCATGTCCATTTTTTGAATATTTTTTTCAGCAACATTGGCTGGTCTCAGATACATGGAGCGTAAATCAGAGATAGTGATACCTTCTCGATCTGATTGCTGATAGGGAATTTCATCAAAATTATAGTAAAAAACATTATCCAAATATGTTTTATCCTTAACCTGTTCAATTAAAACATCATAAATTCCTTTCGGTGTTCGACCAGCCGTAATAGCCAGATTTACTCGATAATGGCTCTTAAGCATTTCCGTTAGCAATAAATTCGCCCCCAACTGATTAAATTCTGCTAGGTTTTTTGTTTTTAAAATTCTCATGTTCTAATCTCCTCTATGAAAAATTTGGTTCCAAAACTTGTGACTTTTCTGGAATAACCGTGATAATCGGTACGCCAGCTTCAATTTCTAATTGCATCTCCTCAGTTAAAACGGATAGATAATCATTGGTATTGGTGACAATCGTGATAACGGATGAGTCGTAGCCTTCTTCTTCAATGGCTTTTCGATTAAACTCTAACAATGGTGTACCAATATGAACTTTTTGACCTTCTTTACAAAGAAGTTTGAAATGTTTTCCATTTAACTCAACGGTATCAATGCCGACATGAATCAACACTTCCACGCCGTCCTCAGAAACAAGCCCAATTGCATGATTGGTTTTAAATGTAAAGGTCACAGTTCCTGAAAGTGGTGAGCTGATTAAATCACTACTCGGTAAAATGGAGCTGCCCTTGCCCATTAATTCTTTAGAAAACGTAGCATCTCCCACATCACTCATTGGATAAGTGGTTCCGCTTATTGGTGCAACAATGCTATAAGATGTTGCTCTTGAAGCAACGCTGTCTTCGATGGAGGATTCATCTTCTGCTGGGTTCATTTTTTTAGCCAGCACAAAGGTAATCACAAACGTACTCACAACCGTCACTAAAAAACCAATAAAGAATCCCGATGCCGTATCATTAATAAATACGGGAATTGATAACACACTTGGCATCGCCGGCGCTAAAGATTTTGCTCCCAAGACTGCTCCAACTGCCGCACCAATACCAGCACCTGCTGAAGCTCCGATGAAGGCTGATTTGTATTTTACTAAAACACCATACAATGCTGGCTCAGTAATCCCCATATAGCCAGACACTGTTGAGGATAAAGCAACTTGTTTCATCTTTCGATTCTTAACTGCAAAATAAATTGCCAAGGCAGCTGTTGCTTGTGCCATTGTACTCATGAAATTCATCGCTCCCATAGTCGAAGAGCCATAGGTCGCAATTTGTTGCTGCGTAATCGGCCGAATAGCGTGATGCATCCCCATCAAAACTAGGAATGGGCGGCTGGCGCCAATCACAAAGCCGGATACAATTGGAGAAAAATCAATCAGCACTTGAATTCCTTGCGCCACATATTCTCCTGCATAAAAACCGATGGGTGCTAAAGCAAATAACATAATCGGCGTAACGATTAATAGTGATAATAAAGGTGTAAATAAAATAGTTACCATCTCTGGCAAGACTTTCTCTAAAAAGCGGTAGATATGGCTCAATAGCCAGACGGATAAAATAATCGGTAAAATAGAACCACTATAATTCACCACTGGAATCGTTAAGAAGCCTAATAATTTCAGACTGGTAATTTCTCCTGCTGTTGCAGCATTAATTAATGTCGGGTACATTAAAATCCCAGCCAAGCTGAGGGCCATATACATATTGGTGCGGAATTTTTTTGCACTGCTGACTGCTAACAGGAATGGGAAGAAATAAAACATTGAGTCGCCAATCATATTCAAAATAATGGCCGTATCCCCACTCGCGTCTAGCCAGCCAAAGGTTGTAAACATAAAGTAAAAACCCTTCAGCAAACCGCCCCCAACAATTGGTGCCAAACTAGGAACTAAAATAGCTGAAATCAGATTAATCATCCGGTTGAAGAGATTTTCTTTTTTCTGATTGCCTGCCATTTCTCCCGTATCATCGCCTAATTTAGGAACCAAGTCGATAATTTCTTGATAAACCCTGGCCACCTTACCGCCAACAATTACTTGATACTGTCCACCTTTTTTCTGAACCCCCATTACGCCTTCCAAACCATCAATCTCTTTAGTTTTGGCTTTCGATTCATCTAGCAAATTAAAACGCAAACGAGTAACACAATGAGTCAAACCGGAGATATTCTCTGGTCCTCCCACTAAATTAATGATGTTCTGTGCCAAATCCTTCATCGTCTTCCTTCCTTTCTATTTGAAAATAATTTAAAAATAAAAAGACCTAGGTAGCTGACATCACAAATAAATGTGATCGTCATGCTCACTTAGGTCTTGCCAGCCGAACTGTAACGAATCCTATAATAGCATCAATTATTTAATAGTCTTGCCAAATGCAAGGTTAAATAAAGATTTTCATCAATCTCAGCAGTCCTTTGATACCTTTCTTCAATAAACTCACTGATGGTCAAGCTTAATTGAAATTCTTTTGGATACTTTTGTTTTACAGAAAATAGTAAATCCTCATTGTCTAACGGTGAGTGAGTTGTCGTGGTATTTTGTAAACGAATAATAAAATAGCGTAAATGATTTAAAAACCGTTGGTATTCAAAGCTTTGCTCATCAAGATCGACTTGGCATTGAAATTGAATCAAGCGGGTAATATCTTTAATCGCCTCCATAAAATCCATGGTCTTTTCTAAAGAATCATGCCCAAATTCATAATTAATAAAATGTAGGGCAATCAGCGCTGCTTCCGATTCAGATAGACAAATACCCCGCTCTTCAGCGATAATCGCAAGGGCCCCTTGACCAATAGAAAATTCCTTAGGATAAAATTGGCGAATTTCCCATTCTAATGGGCTTTTAATAGTCATTTCATCTTGATAGCGACTCAGAGCAAACAGCAGGTGATCCATCAAGCTAAAAATAATTCCCTGACCGATTTTCTTTTGCAGAATTTCTTCCCCATAAGTCACAATTCTTTCCACCAAACGAAAGTCCTCCATCGAAGCATCTTGAAGGAGCTTCCCAATCGTCGCCAGATTTAAAGATTCTGTCGGCAAATATACTTTTTGAATTTTTTCTATATCAACAGGGTCCCCAGGATATACTTGAAAGCCAATTCCTTTGCCAATAATAACTTGTTCATCCGTCTCTCCATCATTTTTCACTGCCAAAATCACATTATTATTGATTCTTTTTTTTACGAGCATGCCTCCACCTCCCAAAAGAAAAAACCATAGTATAACAAAAACAATAAGTAATCATTGTCTTTTTTATACTATGGTTATGCCTGATCGAATCAGTAACAATTCCATTACTATATAAATATACCATTAGAGGAAAGCGCTGTCAACGGATGATTTGGATTTAGAGCTGGAAAGTAGTTTGTGTTTAATGAAGCCTCGTATCACTTGGATACTTTCCGCGGCTTGCATACTCAACCTTGCAGTCTTAGTTATCTGCCTTTCAACAGCTAGATAATGATGATTTTGGATTACTTTCCACTTATCTAAATCCATTGCTACCACAGTCTATTAGAAAAGAATTGACCCTCTGTTCACTAAATTTAGACAAGGCGTGAACAATGCTTTTCTGCTGCTTTATTCTAATGGCACTACAGAAGAGTAAACAATAAAATAAAGGTCATCAAACGACTGCCTACAGCTATCGAAACTTCTACAATTTCCAAGCTAGATTGTATCCGATTTAAGGATTATTATTTTATAGATACTAAAAAAGCAACTTGATTTTAGCTGCTTGCTCGATTATTTTTATCCAATTTATCTCCATCAACACGATTTGACGAAAATCAGAAAAAATCTGGGTCAATCTCTGGGTCAAACAAAAAACCCCACTAATTAAAGTGGGGTAAAGTGTTGATAAATCAACGTATATGAGCTTATTTTGCTAAAGCTGTTTTAGCTTGGTCAGCTAGTGCAGTGAATGCTGATGCATCGTTAACTGCTAAGTCTGCTAACATTTTGCGGTTGATATCAATCTCTGCCAATTTCAAACCGTGCATTAATTTAGAATAGCTCAAGCCGTTCATACGAGCTGCTGCGTTGATGCGGGCAATCCACAATTTGCGGAAGTCGCGTTTCTTTTGACGACGATCGCGGTATGCGTAGTTGTATGAATTCATTACTTGTTCTTTAGCTGTTTTAAATAAAGTGTGTTTTGATCCGTAATATCCTTTTGCTAACTTAAGGATTTTTTTACGGCGTTTACGAGTTACAGTTCCACCTTTAACACGTGCCATGGTTAATTCCTCCTAATTTTTAAAACCTTCACAACGACTGGCTAGCAGCGGTGAAGCTAGATAAATTTTTGTTTTCTTGAAGCCAAGTAAGGCTCTTATTTCATTTTTGCTAATTGTTGACGAATACGACGGTAATCGCCACGAGATACCATACTTGCTTTGCGAAGTTGGCGACGTTGTTTCTTTGTTTTTCCGTGGAAACGGTGACTAGTAAACGCGCGGAATCTTTTCAAACCGCCATTACCAGTACGTTTAACACGTTTTGCTAATCCGCGGTGGGTTTTTTGTTTTGGCATGACTAATTTCCTCCTCAAAATCTTTCATCGGTGAATTTTTCACCGGTTATGCTTACTTTTCGTTTTTCGGTGCCAGCGTTAGAAACATGCTGCGTCCATCCATTTTCGCTTTTTGCTCCACTGTAGCAATGTCTGCAGTTTCTTCAGCTAAGCGATCAAGAACTTTTTGACCAATTTCTTTGTGGGTAATGGCACGGCCTTTGAAACGGATTGAAGCTTTCACTTTATCGCCTTTTTCTAAGAATTTCCGTGCATTACGAAGTTTTGTGTTGAAGTCATTGACATCAATTGTCGGACTTAAACGAACTTCTTTTACGCTGATCACTTTTTGTTTCTTACGAGCTTCACGATCTTTTTTCTGTTGTTCAAAGCGGAATTTCCCGTAATCCATAATTCGTGCAACTGGTGGTTTTGCGGTTGGAGCGACTAAAACTAAGTCCAAGTTGGCTGCTTCAGCAATTGATAAAGCTTCTGCTTTAGTTTTAACGCCTAACTGTTCGCCGTCTGCACCGATCAATCGTAATTCTCTAGCACGAATGCCGTCGTTAACCATCATATCCTTTGCTATGGTCATTCACCTCCGAATATATTGAGAGAAACAAATCAAGACACAAAAAAACGCGTCCTTTTTCAGAACACGCCCGTACAAATTAAACTGAGTTACCTCAGGAAAATTTCTATCTAGCCCAGTGACACTGTCAACTAAGGCGAGAAGCGGGGCTTCTGCTTTTATTTCTCAACTTTTACAGTATACAGACTTTTTGAAGGGATGTCAAGAGACTTTTTCAAAAAAATTGCGGCATAAAAACGTATATGTAGATGAGACTATTATCAAGAAAATGAGGATAAAACTATGACTACAAGCGAACTTGCAGATGCCTTTCATTTTAGAGAAACTGTTTTTATTCATTGGCTGCTTATCCAGCAGTTCATCCGCATCAAACATAAAGACTTAGAGCACGGACAGCGGCCGTTACTTGGGCTCTATTTTGATTTACCAGCTGACAAAAAGGACCCTTTAAAAATTATTATCTCAAGAAAAATTGCCGTCTTTTTGATTGGTTTCTTTTTGCTGGATAAAAATATCACAGATGCTGACTATCAATTTCTCCAGCAAACGATGGCGGAGTCAGAATGCTAATATGACCTTTGCTGATTTTTGACCTGCATTAAGCAGAGAATAAATCACCGCCATCAAAAATCTTTCTCCGACTAAAGTCCCGTTGCCATTTTTAGTTTTCTAAGGGATACTAATAAAATAGAAAACAAAAATAAGGAGTGTCTTTATGAGAATAAATGGTCTTGCTTTGGTTGGTTTACTATTTCTTGATGTGGTTTTATTTGGTTTTGCGGTTGGCTTGGTGGCGATTATCTTTTCTTTGTGGTTGGTTGTCGCTACATTTATCGCATCACCACTGCTAGTTGTTTTAGCTGATGTCATGCACCTGCAAGCCTTTGCTTTGTGGCGGCTAATTTTGGCAGCGCTGCTGGCAGCAGTCGGTTTTACAGCAATTCGCCCCTTCGCCACCTTTATCACCCGTAAAATCAAAGAAATTTTTGTCGGTTATTGGGTACTTCACCAACAAACCTTGTACCGCAAATTTTAAACGAGTAAAATTTATTGGAGCGAAAATAAATGAAGAAAAATAATCCGTCGTTGCCTGAGTTGCCCGCCCTCACAGAAGGTTTCTTTGATGTTGAGGAAGAAGCGCTGTTTGAAAACTTACAATTTAACAGTCAGGATATCAGCTATCAAACCGCCGATAATATTGCGGTCAGAAGCAGTCATTTGGACCATGTGATTTTCCACAAAACCCGTTTGGATCATCTGGATATCAGCAATACCATCTTTGACCACTGTGATTTTTCCAATGCCGAAATGTTTGGCGGCAGCTTTCATCGGGTCCTTTTTAAAAACTGCAAGCTGACCGGCACCAATTTTGCCGATAGTTATTTCCGCGACTGCCTCTTTGATGACTGCTTAGGTGATTTTAGCAGCTTCAGCAGTACCAATTTAAAAGTTGTCACCTTTGAAAATTGTCAGCTGCCACAAAGTGAATTTTTCGAAAGCACTTGGCGACATTTAAAATTAATCAACTGCAACCTTGATGACAGCAACTGGTTTCGAACGAAGCTCAGCGGTCTTGATTTTTCCAGCAATTCTTTTCAAAAAATTGCGTTATCTCAAGAACTTTTGAAAGGCTTGAAGGTAAATCAGGAACAAGCCATCGTCATTGCTGCTGGGTTAGGCTTGGTGATTGAGGAATAAAAAAGCGCTTAGTTACTTAGAGATTTCATAGAAACTACTTCCCCTCTGATATCTAGAAATAATAAAAAATCGCTCCAATTCAAAATACTGGCAAAGGACAGTTTTGAATTGAGACGATTTTTTTCTTTAATAGTCTTCTGTTGTTTCTACCTCTAATAGCAAATGATACAACGCACCTAACAAATTAGCCTCATTGCGGTATTGGCAGGCACTGATGTTGAGTTCAGTAAGAGAGCTTTTCATCAGCGGAATTGCTTTTCTTAATACCTGATATTGCTTTGTGATTTCTTGAATCACAATATTCTGAGCACTAATACCTCCTCCAATAACAACTTTTTCTAAATCAATCGCTGCTTGCAAGTTGATAATCACATAAGCGATTTCTCGGCAATAAGCAGAAAAAATCGGATAAATAAGTGGGTTCCCTGCTACTATTTCTGCGAAAACACGTTTCCCATCGGTTAAGTCTGGATAGTTTAGCATTCCTGAAATTCTTTTAATTAAACCAACTGCAGAACCTGAGAATCCATACAAATTTTCAATATTTGCAGATTGTTCAACAGCAGGTTTTAACATGAAGCTCAGCTCTCCGGCCTGAAAGTGAGCACCTTGAATGAGTTTACCATCAATGATTAGTCCGCCACCTAAACCTGTTCCTAAAGTAATTGCCGCACCATAGGTTACCTCTTGTAAGTTTCCCATCCAAAGTTCAGCCAATGCAGCTGCCTTTCCGTCATTGATAATAGCAACAGGTAGGTTATACTGCTGATTGATTACTGCTTTTAAAGAAATTTTATCAAGAAATGGTAACGCCCCACCGAAATAGACTGTACCAGTTGTAGAATCAACTTTCCCCGGACAACTGATGGCAATTCCGCGAATCTTACTTTGAAGGTCTTCAATTTCTGACAATAATGCAGCAAAAAAATCATCCTTATTTTGTGGAGTTGGCAAGGACCATTGCTTACGAATATTGCCTGAGCGATTAATCACAGCCCATTTGATATTTGTACCGCCGATGTCAATACTTAAAAAATCTAGTTTCATCGCTTAAGTTCCCCTTTTAATGCCATATTTTTGGCGAAATTTATTCGGTGTCAGCTGATAATATTTTTTGAACAAACTACCATAATGGCTCTGACTGGAAAAACTATAGTAATGTGCTATTTCTTCAATCGTATAATCTGAATACATCAGCAAACTTTCGGTCATTTTTAATTTCTCCTGGATAATGAATTCATGCACTCCACTCCCCATTTCCTTTTTAAAAATTTTCGATAAATAAGTTGGTGTTGTGTGGAGTTGCTCTGCCAATTCATCCAAAGTGATTTTCTCATGGAGATTTTTGAAGATCAAATCCTTTACCCTCAAAATCATCGGATTTTCTGTTCTAGCTTTTTTTACTTCGGCAACCCTCTCGGTAAAGAATAGCTCTGCGTTGCGAACGATAGTTAAAATCTCCGTTTGTGTGTGAGCTTCGTCCACCTTTAAGATAAAACTGTCACTTAACAAGAAAGCTTGCTCTGGATGCAGACCCCCTTCAATCGCAGCACGTGTTGAAATCGCCAAAACAACAATACCTAAATTCTTAATTGAACGGAGAGGATTCTTCGAAAGTGTTGCCAAGCGACCAGAATAGCTTTCTTCAAAACTTAATAGTAGCTTTTCACGATTTCCTTCACGAATACTGGATTGCTCGCGGACTTCCTGGTCGTAAGGGTTATGCAAGGCCCCTTCTTCTTGGTAAGAGAAGGAGATACCACTTAAATATTCAGCAAAAACCTGTTGCAGCTCCTCTTTATTTTCAGTGAGAGCCAAAATCTCATATACAGACAGCTTAATGTCACTAATATACTCATAAATCAAAGCTGTTGTTTCACAAATTGTTTCAATATCAATTGAAACAATCCGCTTCTGCTGATTTTCAGACTGCGTCTGAACAGCACCTGTAAGAAAGTATTGTTGCAATTTGGAATCAAAAATGACAGCGATAAAATCGCCTTGTCTTTCAAAAATTTTTAAGGGGATTTCAACTTGATTTTCAGCAACAAAACTTTGCAAAATTTCATTGTCATCTGCTAGAGAATCTGGTGCTGCATTAAAATCTCCAAAAACCTGCATCAATTTAAATTGCGGATCATATGTCCTAATTGGGACTTTAATAATATGAGCAAGATGCTCCAGCAAACTATCAATTTCCAATTAAATCCCCCTCTATTTTTTATTTCTCTGATGAGACAGCCACTGTTTTTGGCTTCAGACTAGTTCGAACTAAGAAAATCAAAGCCATTATTGCAAATACGAATCCGCCAATAATAAAGGAAAAGGCTGCACTAGTATTTCCTGTCAAAGAGCCTAGGCCTTGGATGACATAAGGCGAGAAAAATGATCCTAGATTACAGGCTACCATCGCCAGAGATACTGCTAAATTACTTGAATTTTCTGGTGCTCCTGGTAATAGAATATCATACATATAAGGGATAAAAGTTGAAACTACTACAAAACCAATGGCCATAATAATGGTCAGCATCAGCATATTACCCGCATAAGGGATTAAAAAGTAAGCTAAGGCGATTGCAGCTAGTGCAATAACAGGTGTCAGATTCTTAAACAACTTCCGCACATAACTGTACACGAAACCACCTAATGCCCCCACCAAGCTGCCAATTGTCATCGTCGTGCCCAAAAATCCTTGGTTGGCATAATTTTCATCTGAAATCAATGTGCTAGTCTTAGTGTATATATTCATTACTAAAATGAAGAAGAGAAACATCATGATACAAGAAAAAATGACTAAAGAATTGACAGATTGTTTGGACTTCACCTCAGATTGAGATGTGCCATTATCAGATGAAGTTTTCTTCTTTTCCGGTAAAAAGAAAATGACCATCAAAACAATTGGTAAAGTGAAAAAATAAATTAGATAAGAATATTGCCAAGACAGGTTAACTAAAATCCCGGCCAAAAAAGTGACAAAGCTTGAACCTAGTGTGGAGAATGCAGTTTGGTAACCTAACATCTTTTGTTGAGTTTCCCCTTCAAAATAATCACCGATTAAACTGATTGCCAAGGAATTATAAATCCCCGTTCCAGCACCTAAAATGAAACGTGATATAAAAATTATTTCAAAATTTGCAACAAATGCTGGGATAACTCCACCAATAAAAGCAAGGCTAAGCCCTAAAATTACTGTTTTTTTCTCGCCAATTCGTTTGATAATAAAACTACTTAATAAGATAAAAATCATCATCGTGAAAGACGGAATCGTCACTAAGGACTCTACAGTTGCTGCGGAAACATCAGGAAATTGTGTTTTTATCATTGGCAAAGTGACCGAAATTGCGCTGGCTGCGCTAATCATCAGAGAGATTGACAAGATTGTCAATTTCAATAGTCCTGTGCTTGCTGTTTTTTTTGTCATTTTTGTTCCTCCTATTTTACTAATTCAAACTGATAAACTGATACCGATGCTTTTGGAACGTTAATTGCAACCATATTGCCTTTAACTTTAGGATCTTCAGCCGGCTCAGGTGTAATCTTTTCCGCTTGTCCAAAATCATTAAAATCAGTCATCTCCTCAGCAGCTAAGACTTCTCCAGTCTTAAACAGAAGCTTTTGGTCAAATATAAGCTCAACCTCTTCAGCATCATTCGCGGAAATATTGACCAAATTCACTGTTACTAGATTCTCTTTTACAGAAGCAAAACTATAAATCTGCTGTAATCCCGGTTCTGTTTTCCGTCCTAATTTTTTTGTTATAATACCTAAATCTAATTTTTGACCATCTTGATGAGGTTGATACATCTTGAAAACATAATAATTAGGGGTTAAAACAGTCTCAGAATCTTTGGTCAAAAAGAGAGAATTTAAAACATTTACAGATTGTGCAACACACGCCATTTGAACTTTATCGCAATTACGATGAAAAATATCCAAAGTCAATGCTGTCGTAATTGCATCACGCATTGTACATTGCTGCCATAGAATCGATGGGGCAGTTAAGTCAATATTATGCCAATTTCCCCATTCACCAACGATCAAATCTACCTTAATATCTGTGGCAAAGGTTCCATCTTCCTGTGGAATAGCTTTTAAACCATCTTCAATTAGCTGAGCTTGCTCCCAGATGACTTCCTCCAATTCAAAAGCTCCATTAATTACGCGATACCAAGCATCCAAACTAAAATTCGTTACTGTATCCGTTTCATCCGTCAAATTCCAATTGTAAAAATGCAGATCATAGCCATCAATTTTAGGTTTTCGATACTTAGTCAGCTCTTTGAAGAAATCCTTAGTCCAATCTACCCGCTCTTTTGGTTTATTTCCGTCAGGTCCTACCGCTATTAGTTTTAATTCTTGAGAAGTTTCTGTCCAAGGCAATCCATGACCAAAACTTGGCATTGCACTAGCATATTTGCGGTACTCATTGGCATAGGATTCTGCTGTATAGTTGCCGCCACCAGCCCAACTTTCATTGCCGATACCCCAATATTCAACATTAAAGGGTTCTGAATGACCATTTTTAGCTCTTTCTTTAACTAACGAAGTTTCCGTGTCTCGATTGACGTATTCTACCCACTCACGAGATTCTTGAACTGTTCCAGATAACATGTTGATATTGAACCAAGGCTTAGCTCCAACTAATTCACATAGAAACATGAACTCATGAGTCCCAAAATGATTATTTTCCAATTGTTGAGTTCCAAAATTTTCATTAAAATAAGTTGGCCGCTGGTTTCTCGGTCCAACACCATCACGCCAATGATAAGTATCTGCAAAACACCCTCCAGGCCATCGTAAAATTGATGGCTTGATAGCTTTTAACGCATCTACTACATCTTTTCGCAAACCTTGATAATTTGGAATTGTTGAATCTTCACCAACCCAAATCCCATCATAGATACCGCTTCCAAGAAATTCGACAAATTGACCGTGTAGATTCGGATTAATTCTTTCACCATATTTTGTTGTGGCAATCGTAATTTTAGTCATATCATTCGCTCCTCAAATTTTATAAACTCATCTTAATTTGGAAACGCTTTTTTTGATATCAAAAAAAAAGCCCATTTATCAGATTTTTGTACTTTGACAAAAAAATAATAATTAGACTCCTCTAGATTGAATCAGATATTACTAGTTTTCATAATTTCATTGATAAAGACACTTTGGCTATTTTATCCGCCGCCACAAAATAATCAGTAGCCATAAGGATAGGCCTAAACTGATAACGACCACAATTCCCCAGCTAAAGGCTGAATTAGTAAAAGGCAGGTCCATGTTCATGCCGAAAAAGCCGGTGACAATTGTCGGGATAGTCAGCAACAAAGACCAGACTGTTAACAATTTCATGGTGTCGTTCAAATTGTTATTCAATAAATTATTGTAAGTGCTGGAAAGCTGACGCAGGATGTCGGCCGCCATTTGCGCCATGCTGTCGGCCTGTTTGGCTTCGACTAGCGCATCATCCAGTTCTTCTTTTTCATTGGCCTTCATTTTGCGATAGACCTCCAACGTTTTGATGGATTCCAAGAGCATCGCATTTTGTTTTGTGGCCGTCACTAAATAAACCAGACCTACAGAAAGATCTGACAAGGCAATCAAATTTTTATTGGTGGTATGAGTCCGCAGTCGATCATTTAATAAAATTCGCTGGGCCGTGATTTCCTCCAGTAGCGGAAAATAGCTTTCGCTAATCGACAAGAGACTGTGAAACAGCAAGCTATAGATGCTTTGATCGGGATGTTGATGCAAAATGCCTTCAATCATCGGTACGATAAACTCGTTTTCCTTCATTGTGAAGGTAAAAATATTTTCTTCTTTTAAAATAAAAGTGATTGGTTTTGTCATATAATGATTGTCCGGCTGTTTTTTAAAGGGGACATTGAAGACCACCAATAAAGTGCCCTCATCGCCATCATATTCTACCCGCCCTTGTTCATGGCGGTCCAGCGCATACGCCAAAATCTCATCGGTGAGCTGGTATTTTTCCTTTAAATCGGTAATCGTATCTGAATTGTGACTGCTGATTTGAATCCAATTGCATTTGCCTTGATTGAATTGACGGCGTTTTTCCACTTTTTTCACCTCAGTTTCAATTATAAAGGAGAGAGTCACTTTATACAAAAAAGAAAGAGCCAATAGAACTAGGGGCTCTTTCTGATTCTTTATTTTTCCTAAGGCGTGATGTAGGTGTACATGTCTCCCGATTGAATAAAATAAGCTGGGACTTTTTCATCTAGAGCATCATCGAGATATTCAAGCATATATTCCATACCAACTTCTTCAGTGTTGAAGTGGCCAACAGTTAAAATTGCTTTATCTTGATTGAGAAAGCTACGGTCATGGATGTTTTCAGTTAAAGTATAATCTATTAATTCCAGCGCAATTAGTAGCTCAATTTTTTCTTTTTCAACCAATGTGATTAGTTCACGATCGTGTTCACCCATTACGTGGGCACAAATGAAGGTATTCCTCACCTTCGTCTTAGGATTTCCGATTATCTTTGCACCATTTAAGTTAAGCTTTTGAATAAAGTTATTAGCAACTTCTTCAACAGTCGTTTCAGGTAACAAAAAACTTGTGATTAATTTTTTATCCCCTTGAATATAACTTTCCCAGCCTAGTTTCTTGGCTAAACCGTAAAAAATTCCGTCCACATACCCTACCCCATTTAGAGGAAAACCTGAATGAATATAATCATGATTACGCCATACCACAATCTTGTTTTCTTCTAATAATTTTTTCTTTTCGAGATATGTTTCGTTCTCTTTGAGCCAATCAGTACGATCTCCATGATTCCAGAAAAGAGCTTCATGACAAATAATCAAGTTGGCATTCAATTCACCCGCTTTTTTAATTACTTCCGCTGAAGCCCAGCAGCATGTTACAATCCCAGTGCATTCTATGTCTATTTTTTCGGAGCCAAATAGAACTTTGTCTCTAGTTGTCTCTTCATCTATTACTTGACCATTAAAATCAATTCCAGAGTAATACCCTTTTAATTTCGTAATAATTTCGTTAATTTGCAAAGCGATCCACTCCTTTTGTTCATAACAAAACAATCTTTACTCATCATCGATATTTACAGTTTCTTCTAACTTAATTTGTACAATCTGTTCCTTTGCTTCTCCAATCAATTCGTCAATTTTTTGATAACTTAACTTTTGATCTGTAGCTAACACGATTGACAGGACTATCGGCAAATTAATCCCACTTACCAAAAAAATGTTTTCTTGTTTTAGATAAGGATAAAACTTTTGAGTCACGCTGCCTGAAGCAATATCTGTAAAAACAACTAATTCATCATCTGTAGAAAATGGAATGAAATCGTTGATTTCATCAGCTCGCAATTCATTGTTATCCATATATGCCGATAAAGTACTAATATCATAAGTTGACCCAGTAAAAAAATTGACTGTATCCTTAATACCCTCAGCCATACTCCGGTGGGTGGCTATTAAAAATTTCCTCATATTTTGGACATCCTTTCAACTATTTTTTCTGGTTCACCTTCAGGAACCAACGAAGCGATTGTCTCGTATGTTTTTCCGTATAATTCCTTCTCCATAAAATACATATGAAAATCATTTGTATACCCGAGAATTAGCGCGATTTCAGGAGCATAACTATCTGCTACTATCTCGCCTAATTTTGAAGACAACTCCCCTGGAAAGGTTATCAAGACAATCTCCCCAAAATCAATCTTCACCATCTTTACGTCCATATGCACATGCTTTGTCATTAATTTACTTTCAAGGGCACTCTTTTCAGATTTTTTCAGTTTAATTTCATCAAAGCTAAGTGTCTCTGGCGCATTTAGAATGCTCTCAATCCTAGTTAAGGACTCATGATAAGCTGGAAAGTTAGTTTGATTATCATAATCAATGACATAAGAAAATGCCTCGATCTGCTGATAATCCATCGTAATCTTTTTAAATTCTTTTGCATCTATAATTTGGTTTGTGATTCCTTTTACCACTCGACTTAATTCAGCGAAATCATTCCCTTGCCGGTTATGCCGATTCGAGACATCCCCACAAGCTCCTGGAAAAGCATAATAAAGCACACCGAGTTCTTGATAACAGGTTTCTCTGATACTGCCAATCAAATCCTTGGAAATCCAAGTGTTTTCTGGACCAACTACAGTTGAATGCACATTTATATTTAGCATACCTGCTATAGTTTCATCTTCAGAATTGACAAAATTTAGAATCCATATTTTATTATTATACTTTTTTCTTGCGTCTATTCGATTACTATAGAAGCCTTGACTGGTTGTTTCACATATTTCCGCAGAAACCTGTTGCATATTCTCTCGTAATTGATTAACGGATTCTTGGATTTTCTTGATCGACCAATTAAAAAATTGACTATTTTCATTATCATCTGGAATCTTTATCATCGTATCAAAACCACTTGGTCCTGAATGTGTATGTGTTGCTTCAACAAAAATTTGATTTTTTGGAATTTTATTTTTGCGAGAAATTAACTCCCTTAACCTGTCTGCTCGATCTTTTGTGACAATTACCACATCTACACTAACAAAAAGAATTTCAGTACCATTTGATTTTATTAGTAACATAATAGCTTCAGGGTCATCGTGTATTCCTTGTGCCGCTTGTGTTCGAGGATAACCCGGCATATAAACTTTGTAGCCGGTTGGGTTAATTGATATTTTTTTATTTGCTACTTCTATCAGATGACATCTCTCCTCTTAAACTGTAAACACCCCTAAAAAGGCTCCCAACAAAGCAACTACTATTACCAACAGAATAATCGTCGTCATTTTAATATGTTTTTTAGACATTAGGAAATAGATTAGCCCTACTAAGAGAACCGGAAGTAAAGCTGGTAGTATTTGGTCCAGCATTGACTGTAGTTCAAGTTCAACATCTCCATTTTTAAATACAAAACCCGTAGAGAGTTTAATTGTAGTAGGAATAATCGCTCCAACTACAGCTAATCCGAGAACAGAAATTGCGTCGGTAAAAGCACTTAGCTGACTCCCCATCTGCGTGATTAATTTGGCCCCTTGTTTATAACCAAATTCATACAAGCTAGGACGAATAAATAAAGACAAGCCGTAAATTAGTACCCATATAAAGACACCTATTGGACTACCTTCTTGAGCCATAGATGCTGCAATAGAACCAAGAATAGTTGGTAGCATTGCCCAGATAATAGTATCACCAATTCCAGCCAAAGGTCCCATCAACCCAACTTTCAAATCTTGAACAGCTTCCAAGCTGTTCAATTTTCCTTCATCTTCAACTGCTAGTGCAGCACCTAATACAATATTAGCAATCCACGGATGAGTATTGAAGTATTTATAATGGTTTTCAATTGATTCTAATAAGTCATCATCATTATCATAGATTTTTCTTAAAGCTGGGAAAAGTGCGTATACTACACTAGGAGCCATCTGAGTTTCATAGTTGAAAGTTGAAACTCCGATAAACCAGCGATTACCAACCTTCTTTAAATCTTTTTTTGTTAACACACCGTTTGTATTTGGATTATTCATCTTCCATGTCAACTCCTATCACTTGTTGATTATCTCCACTATTATTAATAACTCTTTTGTAAAATTCAAATGCTAAAGCTGCCCCGATGATTGCAACACCTAAAACCGGTGTTCCTAAATAAGCTGATAAGACAAAACCGATTGCTAAATAGCTCCATAATTTTTTAACCGGCATATACATTAACAACATAGCAATACCAACGGCCGGTAACATCCCGCCGGCAACTTGTAAGCCACTTGTAAACCATTCCGGTAAGAATTCTAGTAGCTGACTAACCACACTAACACCTAGTGTAATTGATAGAAAAACTGGAACAGCTGCCGTTAAGCCCATCGAAAATGTCGATACGAGGGTAATTCTTAACATTTTCCCGAAATCTTTCCTTCTTGCATACTCCATTGCTTTTCTCGTAATAAAACCATTAAACAATTTCCAAATAATATCCAGCTGAACACCTAACATTCCTACAGGCAGTCCCAAAGCTAGACCTGCAGCAATTCCTTGACCAGTAGTCACTGCGATTGTTGTAGTGATAATTGCAGCTACGGGATAATCCGGCATGGATGCTCCCCCAACGGCCACAACACCTAAAGACATTAATTGTAAGGTTGCCCCTACTGCTAAACCTGTACTAACATCACCTAAAATTAAGCCTGTCAAGAAACCATAGATTACTGTATTAAAAGCAGTTATCTGAGTAGTCCCCCACTCAATCACTTTCACATACGCTAGTAAAGTAATTAAGATAATTTGAATTATTGATAATTCCATATGTCCTCATCCTTTCTTATAATAGTGAACTCAATTTGATATCTTTATCTGAAGGAACAAACTTAACTAAAATATTCGTATCCTTTTCCAATATTTTTTTATATGTCGGAATTTGTTCTTGCTCGACGTAAGCTCTTTTCGAAGCCTTAATGCTATCTTCTTTTTCAGAAACAACAGTGCCCCCTAAAATTAATTCAGGAATAGCAATAGGGACTTCCAGGATATTCAAAAATACCTCAGGTGTTTTAGCAATTACAAATACTTTTTGATTATCATATTTGCCAGCTTTAAAATTTGCTAACGCTGTTTCCTCAGTAATGATTGAGATTGCCATACCACTCGGTCTAGCTAATTTCATACTTTCTTTTAAAATTGGATCGTTAGCTACATCATCATTGATTACCATTACTCGGCTAGCACCCGATTGCGGTGCCCACTGAGTGGCCACAATTCCATGTAGCAATCGATTATCAACTCTTGCTCCTACAACTGTCATAAATATTTCCTCCAATTTCCTTGTTTGATTATATATAAGCAAGAAGCATGCCAACTTCCAAACGCCTTTTATTACAGTGTAATCTCATCTCGATGGACACTAATTTTTTTTTTGGACACTATTTACGCTTCATTATAGATGTGTTAGCATAAATTTTGAAAGGGGATACAGCCGATGGAAGATCAAATACTAAATATTTTAGAAAAATACTTCGATAAGTCGTTCGTCGACAACTTAGACGCTAATATCTTAGCTCAAGAACTATCTATTAGCAGAAATCGCGCTTCTAGTTATTTGAACCAACTAGTCAAAGATGGTCTCGCTATTAAAATCAATTCTCGACCCGTCCTTTTTTTTCCTAAGAAAAAAATAGAATTATCATTTCACAACATATTACTTAAATCAGAATTTGATACCTTAGAAGAATTAAAACGGGATCTCCAAACTCATAATCAAGATCCTTTTTCAGAGGTGATTGGGCATACAGATAGTTTGGCAAACATTATTTTCCAATGTAAAGCTGCTGCAGCCTACTCCAAACAAGGTCTGCCAATTATGTTGGTGGGAGAATCTGGCACAGGAAAAACATTTTTGGCGGAAAAAATTTATCAATACTCCAAATACGAAGAACAAATAAAGGCCTCGGCACCGTTTATCCATATCAATTGTAGTGAATACGCAAATAATCCAGAGTTGTTTTTAGCCAATTTATTTGGTTTTGTCAAAGGAGCTTATACTGGTGCGTATAAAGACACTGCAGGAATTATCGAAGAAGCGAATCAAGGCTATCTTTTTTTGGACGAGATTCATTGTCTGACTCCTTCTTGTCAGGAAAAATTATTCCAATTTATGGATACAAAAAAATATCATCGATTGGGAGACAATGAAAAATGGCATAGAGCTGAAGTTAGGTTCCTCTTTGCGACTACGGAATACCCTAGCGATAATTTTTTAACCACATTTTTGAGAAGAATTCCAGTGATTTTAACAGTACCTAGCTTAGCTGAACGAACACATCAAGAAAAACTTTCTTTAATCTCAAATCTAATTCAAAAAGAAGAGCACAAAGTAAACAAAGAAATTAAAATTAGTAACCAGCTTATTGAGTATCTACTAAAAGCGACATTTGCGGGAAATATTGGCGAGTTCAAAAACATCCTGCGTCTAGCAATTGCTAAGGAGAGTTTTGCATCCTCCGAAAAACAAATTAATATCGATTTAAGTGATTTATTAATTACCCATCAAGAGTCAATACCACAAGACTCTTTCCGTCCACTAACTTATCGAGGGGCCACAGATTTAGTCGCCGTTGCACAAATTTTTTCTCCTTGGACTATTTTGGTGAAGGAACTTGAGCTGAATTGTGTAGAAATAGACGAGACTTCCGATCCACAACAATTAAATCTATTCTTTAAGAAAAACTGGGAACTCTTTAAAATTTATTTAGAAAACTCTCCTGTACCTATGGCTTCAAAGCCAGCTGATTGGATTCAGCAATCAAAAAAAATTTTCAAACAACAATTTGAGATGGACGATAGCAGTTTCTATTCTTTCTCTGAAACCAATGAAGATTTCCAGAAATTGCTTCATCTTTTGAATCGGCTTTATTATGAGGTCTCAGATGACATTGATGTGAAGCAATCATTTTTTCAAGATGTAATAATAAAATTGGATGTCCAACTAAACAAGCAGCTCCAATTATCAACTGTTCTAGCAGACCATTTAAATTTTCCAAATACATTAAACTTAGAAATAGCTAAACTCTGTTTGTTAAGCTATATCGAGAATTTTTCAATAAGCAGTACACAAAATGATTTTATCGGCTTGATTATGGCTCATGGAAAGTCTGTGGCAACTGAAATAGCAAAGACTATCAATCAATTATTGAATAGTTATCTTTTTGATAGTATCAACCTTCCTTTAGACGCAAATTCAAAAGAGGCCTTGCTCTATTTAGAGAAATGGCTTGGCACGAAAAAAACTGCAGAAACGATAGTTATCATGTCCGATATGGGGAGTTTAGCAAGTCTGAAGGATAATCTCACTGAAATTCATTCAAATATTCTATTTATCGACACAATAAATCCACCTGTCGGCCTCACAATCGGCAATGATTTGTTGCAAAAGAGTCATATCACATTAATTGAAAGTAATGCTCACGAAGCAGCATCAGCTTTCAAGACGCAAATTGTCCAAAAAAGCACAAAGAATAATACTATTCTTTGCTCTTCAGCCGCTGGCCCAGAAACAGACAAAAAAATAAAACAAATCTTAGAAAAGGCATTTCCTGAGCATTCTAAGCTATCTGTCCATACTATCAGTTATAATGAATTGGCAACAGTCGGTCTTTCACAGCCATTTCTAGAAAAAAATGAGGTAAAATTTATTATCGGTACGCTTGATCCAAATATTTCCCATATTCCGTTTATTTCAATTGGAGATTTAATTGCAAATAATTCTTTATCTTTTTTAAGCTATGTATTATCTGATATTTTTACTGATAGGGAACTGCGTCTATTAAGTAAAAATCTCTTAAATGAATTTGCATTGACTAATTTAATTAATGAATTAACCATATTAAATCCTGTGAAACTCCTCTCACTGGTTACAAAAGCAATTGATGATATCCAAAATATTTTAAAATTTACTCTCCCAATCAACACTAGCTTTGGATTGTACATTCATACATGTTGCATGATTGAAAGATTAATTCGTACAATTGACGAAGAAATAGAGTTAACAGAGCAGCAAGCTGATTTCGATCAGACCTTCTATCAAAATTTTAAAGAAGCTTTTTTACCTATAGAAACTTTCTACTCTGTTGTAATCCCTTCCGAGGAAGTTAACTATATAAAAAACTATATTTATAATGAGTAACAAAAAAACAAGATAGCCTTTTTCTTCAGGCCATCTTGTTTTCTTTTCTCTTATATAAAAAATTTAGTCCAGTTTCAGTTATCTTAAATCACAACATTCCCGCGAATCTCCGCCAACTTTTCCTCCACTAAGCGCATCACATATTCCTGCGCTTGAGGGTCCTCCACAAAATTGTGGCGGTCGCCATCAATTTGAATTTTGGGACTTTCATTGTAGTTGTCATACCATGAATCATAGCGGCGATTTAATTCTTCATAATAATCGTATAAGCTAGGGTCAAACTCCAACTGTTCGTATTCTCGGCCCCGTTTTTGAATTCGTTCCAGCATCGTCTTAAAGGAGACTTTGATGTGGACTAATAAATCTGGATGTTTCTTTTCTGCAGCAAAGGGCAGCTCTTCCATCATATTGGCCAATAATTCATCATAGACTTTGACTTCAATTTCTGTTGCGCGACCTAAATCGGCATTTAAATGAAACAGTAGTGAATCTTCATAGATTGAACGATCCAAAACATTATCATCATCCTTCATCGCCTGCTTGATACTTTCAAAACGGCGATTCAAAAAGTAAATTTGTAGTAAAAAAGCATATTGTTCAGGGTTGGCATAAAATAATGGCAACACCTCATTATCATCAATGGATTCATAGAAGGCTTGACTGTTTAACCGTTTGGCCAACATCGCTGTCAAACTAGATTTTCCTGCCCCAATCGTTCCTGCTAATACTATCACGCTCATTAACCTCCAGCTCTCTTCTTAAAAAGTTTCCACACAACCAACTTACTATACGCTCTTCGAAAAAAATCGTCAATCGCAAATACTTTCAAGAAAGGCTTATTTTTTATTAAAAATTTTTGGGATTCCCTTAATGTTTGTAACTTTTACTTGTCAGAATCCAAAGACCTAGCATAAAATAGGAAAGCATGGTTTCTTACAAAATTGAAACATTACCAAAAACTTCCCTAAAATGGAAGCTAAATAAGGAGTCTTTCTTGCAATGGAAGCAGTAGGTCTTGGCAAAGCAACAGGAAAAATTATTTTAATGGGAGAACATTCTGTCGTTTACGGCGAACCGGCGATTGCGATGCCGTTTCTCGCGACCCACATTCAGACACGAATCACGGACGGACCAGAAAACTCTCTCGACTCTATTTATTTTTCCGGCAAGTTGGCCGATGTGCCCGCCCCTTTGAAAAATATTCAAGCATTAATCACAGCTTTGCAGGAAAAATTCCAGCAGCAAGCGGGCATTCATTTAGAAATTACCAGTACCATTCCGGCTGAACGAGGCATGGGCTCCAGCGCAGCAACTGCCGTGGCGATTACCCGGGGCTATTTTGACTATCAAAAAACTGATTTGTCTGATCAAGAATTATTGGACTTTGTCAATTTATCAGAAAAAATTGCCCATGGAAATCCCAGCGGTATTGATGCGGCCGCAACCAGCGGACCAAATCCTCTTTACTTTATTAAAGGGCAGGAATTAAGTTCCTTTCCAATGAATGTCGATGCCTATTTAGTCGTCGCAGACACGGGTATTAAAGGAAAAACCCGCGGAGCCGTGGCCGATGTTGCTAAACAATATCAAGAAAATCCCGCAGTACCAGAGCTTATTCACATTTTAGGGCAATTGGCCAAAGATGCGAAACAAGCAATTATTTCAAATCAACCCGCCTTGCTAGGCAGCATGATGACAAAAGCTCATCGCAATTTAAAAGCCTTAGGTGTCAGTAACGATGCCCTTGATTTATTGACGGACACGGCGATTGCCAACAACGCTCTTGGTGCGAAATTAACCGGTGGCGGCCGAGGTGGCTGTCTGATTGCCTTAGCAGAGGATTTAGCGACTGCCAAACAAATCGCCGCAGCCCAAGAAAAAGCCGGTGCCAAACAAACATGGATTCAAGGATTAGGAGTGTATCAAAAATGAGACAGGGAAAAGCCCGCACCCATACCAATATTGCTTTGATAAAATATTGGGGCAAAGCTGATCAAGAATTGATTATTCCAATGAACAGCTCACTTTCGTTAACCCTTGATGCCTTTTACAGTGAAACGCAGGTCACTTTTTCAAAAGAGTTTACTGCCGATAGTTTCTATTTAAACGGCGCTGTCCAAAGCGCCGCTGAAAACAAAAAAATTATTCAATTTCTAAATCGTGCCCGCAAGCTCGGCAAGACAACTGACTTTGCCAAAGTCGAGAGCCAAAATTTTGTTCCGACAGCAGCCGGTCTCGCCTCTTCAGCCAGCGGATTAGCGGCTTTAGCTGGAGCTTGCAATGAAGCTCTAGATTTACAGATGACGCCGACTGAATTGTCCCGCTTTGCCCGAAAAGGTAGTGGTTCGGCCTGTCGCAGCATCTTCGGTGGCTTTGCAGAATGGCAAAAGGGCGATTCCGATGAAACGTCTTTTGCTGTGCCGCTTGAAGCTGCTGGTTGGGAAAAAGAATTGGCGATGATTTTTATTTTAATCAATGACCAACAAAAAGATGTCTCCAGTCGTGATGGCATGCAACGAACAGTAGAGACTTCGGTTTTTTACGACGGCTGGTTGAAGGCCGTCAATGAAGATATTGAAACTGCCAAAAAGGCGATTGCTCAAAAAGATTTCAAATTGCTTGGGGAAACCACAGAAGCTAATGGATTAAAGATGCACGCAACAACTTTAGGTGCGCAGCCGCCATTTACTTATTGGTCTCCAAACAGTCTAGTGGCGATGAATCGCGTGCGGGAGTTGCGGGCAACGGGCTTTGACTGCTACTTTACGATGGACGCTGGACCCAATGTTAAAATTTTAACCAAAAAAAACCAAGTTCCCGCCCTGATAGAAGAATTGAAACAAACTTTTTCTCCGGAACAAATTATCAGTGCTGCAGCTGGTCCCGGTTTAGAAATTTTATAAAAGATTAAACTATTAAGTATAAACTAGCTAAGATGAGTTGTCCCTCAGATGTTAAACTGCGACAACTGCCAAAATTTTTTACAAAGGAAATGAGAAGATGATTGAAGTATCTGCCCCAGGAAAATTATATATTGCCGGTGAGTATGCGGTTGTCGAAGCAGGTCATCCAGCAATTATTGTTGCTGTCGACCAATTTGTCACAGTCTCAATGAATGAAGCCAAACGCAACGGTAGCATTCAATCCGGACAATACAGTGATTTGCCGGTGCGTTGGACCCGCAAAAAAGGCGAGCTTGTCTTAGATATCCGGGACAATCCCTTTCATTATATTTTGGCGGCGATTCGCCTAACTGAAAAATATGCTTTAGAGCACGAGACTACTCTGCGCTTTTTTGATTTAAAAGTCACCAGCGAACTGGACAGCTCCAATGGACGCAAATATGGCTTAGGTTCTAGCGGTGCGGTGACTGTGGCGACGGTCAAGGCTTTAAATGAATTTTATCAGCTAAACTTGGATCGGCTGACCATTTTTAAACTGGCAGCCCTAGCCCACCACGAAGTAGCCAGCAATGGTTCCTGCGGCGATATTGCCGCTAGCTGCTACGGTGGCTGGTTAGCCTTCTCAACCTTTGACCACGATTGGCTGGCAGAAGTGTACGCTCAGCATTCTGTTGCGGAATTAGTCGCGATGGACTGGCCGCAATTATCAATTCAGCCTCTGCAAGCGCCAAAAGATTTGCGCCTGTTAATCGGTTGGACCGGCAGCCCGGCTTCAACCTCTGATTTAGTAGATCAGGTCCATCATTCTAGAGAACAGCAGCAGCAACGCTATACGCAATTTTTAGCTGACAGCAAAGCCTGCGTAGAAAAAATGATTGAGGGCTTCCGTCAAAATAATATTAAACAAATCCAACAGATGATTCGCAAAAATCGTCATCTTTTGCAGGAATTAACTTCGATTACTGGCGTGGTGATTGAAACACCTGCTTTGAAACAACTCTGTGATTTAGCCGAAGAAAACGAAGGAGCTGCCAAATCTTCAGGCGCTGGCGGTGGTGATTGTGGCATTGTGATTACCAGTCAAAAATCTGGGATTTTACCTTTAATGAGCACTTGGGAAAATGCCGATATCACTCCTTTGCCACTACACGTTTATTTTTCAGAAAAACGAAAGGATTAACCGATGAATCGTAAAGACGAACACGTATCATTAGCAAAAGCTTTTCATAAAGAACATACCAACGATTTTGATGCGGTCCGCTTCCTTCATCATTCCTTACAAGGAGCCGACGTGGACCAAGTCAATTTGGCAACCACGGTCGGCCCTTTTGCTTTGACGTGCCCTTTTTACATTAATGCCATGACCGGCGGCAGTGAAAAAACTGGTAAAATCAATCACGACCTGGGCTTGATTGCCAAAGAAACCGGTCTGATGATTGCCAGCGGCTCCGTCAGCGCTGCCATTAAAGATGAAACGTTGTGGCCGACATTTACTTCCTTAAGAGAAAGCAATCCGGAGGGAATCGTTTTGGCTAATGTCGGGGCCGATGCCGATTTAGAAAAAGCCAAAAAAGCCGTCGCTGGCTTAAAGGCGGACGGCCTGCAAATTCATTTAAATTTACCTCAGGAATTAGTGATGCCTGAAGGCGACCGCCATTTTGAACAATGGTCGGCTAGTTTACAGGAAATTGTGCATAACTTAGACGTGCCTGTTATCGTTAAAGAAGTCGGCTTCGGCATGTCCCGGGAAACAATTGCTCAGCTACTCGAATTAGGCGTTAAAAACATCGATGTTGCCGGGCAAGGTGGTACTAGCTTCACGCAAATCGAAAATGCCCGCCGCCCTAAAAGAGAGCTGGCCTATTTAAATAATTGGGGCCAATCGACCGTTATCTCCTTATTAGAAGCTAACGAAGTGGTTTTCCCACCAGATGCCACACTGCTGGCCTCCGGCGGCGTCCGCAACGCCTACGACATTTTCAAGGCACTTGCCTTAGGTGCTCAAGCAGTCGGTATTTCCGCAACGATTTTAAATTCGTTGCTCAAAGATGGCGTCGACAAAACAATTGAGCTTTTAACCAGCTGGCAAGAGGAACTCCGGTTACTCTTCTCCCTTGTGGGTGCTAAAAGCTTACAAGAGCTACAGCAAAAACAAGTCATTCTCTCCGGCCACCCCAAAGAATGGGCTGAAGCAAGAAATATCGATTTAAAAAAATATAGTATGCGCTAAAGCTGATGGTATTGCATCAGCTTTTTTTCTGTTCAAAATTTAGTCCTCCTTGGTTATCTGGAAAATCTTCCATTCAGATTAGTTGTTTTCTGCTTAGGACTATTTGTATAATGAATGAAAATAAATTCTTGAAAAAAAGTAAAGGAGCTTCTCCATGGAAATTAAATTAATTAACGACAACCTTGAAGTCATTCATCCAGATGGTAATTGGATTTTAAAAAAAGACATAGGCTATTCACCATTAGAAACCCTCGTGATTGCCATTGGCGGTTGCAGTGCCGCCGTCTACCGCCAAGTTTTAACCAACTCTCATATTGAATATCATATCGAAACCGTTCAGTTGGCTTATACTCGTCAAGAAGATGGTAAAGCTCGGCCATTAGCGTCTGTCACGGTTACCTTCTATCTAAAAAACGTTTCTCCTGACCAACAGGCTAAGGCTACTCGAGCAATTCGTTTGATTGAACGAAATTGTCCAGTCGTGCAGTCTTTGGACCCTAAGATTCAGGTGAATGAAGTTGTGGTGTTTGTTTAGCATAAGTTCTATTCTCTGAAAAAAATAAGACTAAAAAAATTCCTGAAGGATTGCTCCCTCAGGAATTTTTGTATTTCAGATTTAAACTTTACCCATTATAAGCATCCACAATAATTTGTTTCAATTCGCTGATTAATGGTTCTTTTGGATTTGCTGTTGTACATTGGTCTTCATAAGCCAATTCAGCCATCCGGTCAACAGTTGTATCCAAAGTGACTTGAGTTACCCCTTGAGCCTTCAAGTTCATTTCGATGCCGACAGATTGACCTAATTCGAAGACAGCAGTTGCTAAAGCGTCGACTAATTCTTGAGTGTTTTTACCTTTAAGGCCTAAGAATTTCGCAATGTCTGCATAGTCAGTATCTGCTCTAAAGAAATCATATTTAGGGAACATCGCATGTTTTTGCGGATCTTTCGCATTGTAACGGATGATGTGTGGCAATAAGATTGCGTTTGTCCGTCCGTGAGGAATGCCGTACTCTCCCCCAATTTTGTGGGCTACAGAGTGACAAATTCCTAAGAAGGCATTTGCAAAAGCCATACCAGCCATTGTTGATGCATTATGCATTTTTTCCCGTGATTCCATATCAGGCGTTTTCACGGATTTTTCTAAGTAATCAAAGACTAATTTGATTGCTTGTAAGCTTAAACCACGAGTGTAATCAGATGCCATAACAGAAACATATGATTCAATTGCGTGTGTTAAAACGTCCATCCCTGTATCAGCCGTTACTGAAGCTGGTACTGACATTACAAATTGAGGGTCCACGATGGCAACATCTGGTGTCAAAGCGTAGTCAGCTAAAGGATATTTAACGTGTGTATCACTATCAGTGATTACCGCAAATGGTGTTACTTCAGAACCAGTACCAGAAGTTGTTGGGATACAAACAAATTGAGTTTTCACTGGTTTGTCAATTTTGTACGTCCGTTTGCGAATATCTAAGAATTTTTGTTTTGCGCCGAAGAATGAAGTATCTGGGTGTTCATAAAACATCCACATGCCCTTCGCAGCATCCATTGCAGAACCGCCACCTAGTGCAATAATGGTATCAGGTTTGAAATCAACCATCATTTTAGTTCCAGCATAGACTGTATCTGTTGAAGGATTTGGTTCAACATCAGAGAAAACTTCAACTTTAACATCATTTGAGCGACGAGCTAACACTTCACGAACCGTATCGCAGTAGCCGAATTGCACCATGCCTGGGTCACAAACAATCATTACTCTTTCAAGATTTTCCATCTTTTCAAGATATAATAATGAGTTTTGTTCAAAGAAAATTTTTGGTGGTAATTTGAACCATTGCATGTTGTTTCTCCGTTTCGCCACAGTTTTCACGTTGATTAAGTTAACAGCAGAAACGTTACGAGAGACAGAGTTCCGGCCGTAAGAACCACAACCTAATGTTAATGAAGGAATCATTTCGTTATAAATATTACCAATTCCGCCTTCAGCTGATGGTGTGTTAACTAAGATCCGGCAAGCTTTCATACGGATACCAAATTGAACTTGCAGGTCTTCATTTTCAGTATGGATAACGGCTGTATGGCCTAAGCCGCCTAATTCTAACATTGCTTCACATAAATCAAAAGCGTCTGCGGTATTTTTAGCTTTCATCATCGCTAAAACTGGAGAAAGTTTTTCACGGGATAATGGATATTCCGCTCCAGCACCTTCAAGTTCAGCAATCAGCATTTTCGTTCCAGCAGGTACTTTGATGCCAGCCAAGGCTGCAATTTCTTCTGCTGAATGACCAACGATTGATGGATCAACGGCATATTTGCCTTCGTTCATCACAGCATCTTCTAATTTGCTTAATTCATTTGGTTTTACAAAGTAAACTTGATGCGCTTCAAATTCAGCTTTGACAGATGCATAAATTTCTTTATCGACAATGACCGCTTGTTCAGAAGCACAAATCATACCGTTATCAAATGTTTTTGAAACGATTAAATCATTGACTGCCCGTTTCACTTTAGCTGTTTTTTCAATATAAGCAGGAACGTTACCAGCACCTACACCTAAAGCTGGTTTACCAGTTGAGTAAGCTGATTTCACCATGCCAGGTCCACCAGTTGCTAAAACAATTGCAACACCAGGGTGGTTCATCAACATTGAAGTTGCTTCAATTGATGGCTGTTCAATCCATTGCACACAGTTTTCTGGAGCACCAGCGGCAATCGCTGCATCTCTTACGATGCGAGCTGCTTCAGCAGAACATGCTTGAGCGCTTGGATGGAAAGCAAAAATAATTGGGTTCGCTGTTTTTAAAGCAATCATCGCTTTAAAAATAGTTGTTGACGTTGGGTTCGTTGTTGGTGTAACACCACAGACAACTCCTACGCCGCCAGCAATTTCGATTAAACCTTTTTGTTTATCTTCGCTGATGACACCAACTGTTTTATTATCTTTGATGCTGTTCCAAATATATTCAGAAGCATACATATTTTTAATTGCTTTGTCTTCAACAATTCCGCGGCCAGTTTCAGCTACTGCCATTTTTGCTAATGGCATATGTTGATCTAAAGCCGCCATTGCCATTTCGTGCACAATATGGTCAATTTTTGCTTGGTCAAACGTTTCTAATTCTTTCAAAGCAACATTTGCTTTTAATGCTAACTCATCGATGACTCCTTGAACATCTACTTTTTCTTCAGTAATTACTTTAGCCATGATAGTCCTCCTAAAATTTATCTTCAAAAATTTCTTGTTAACTATTTCACATACATAATATACAACATCATTTTGGGTTTGTAAATAGTTTTTTGTGATTTCTTTCACTAGAAATTTTATTTCAAGAAACATTGCTATCAAGGGAATTGCGAGCTGACAACAAAGATACCGTTTTCAAAAGAGAAAAATTTTTTTGTTATATATTTTAAATTTTTTTTTACAGAAAACTTAGAATAAATCTGAAAAATCATCCAATTCAGCTAAGGTTTTTGCGGAGGTTTGAATTTTAAGCTGTTGATAATCAAAAAAATCATTAGCAGTGACTTCTTTTAAGTCCTGCAAACGCGCACTCAAATCATTGATTTTACGACGTTTCCAGCGATATTCAAGTAAAAACTCTAATAATTCTGACTGCTGAATTTCTTGATAACCGGCACTTGTGAAAGATTGAATTTTCTTTTTTACTGCCTGCTTCAAAATAATTTTTTGCATCCAAGTTAGCTTCGCCAAAGTAATCCCTCCCCATCACATGCGATTATAAAAAACAAAAAAGCTTCAGCACAAAAAATTTGCCTGAAGCTTTAATAGATCAGTAATGCTGCTGATTTAGTTTTTGGTTTCTGTATCGTCAGTTGTTTCTGGTGTTTCTTCGATTACTTCAGTCGCTTCTGCAACTGTTGCAACTGGTTCAGTCGCTTCAGCAGATTTAACTGTCCGAATGGCGCTCTTTTCAAATTCTAAAAAGATTCCTTCACAGTCAATAATAACTGTACTCGGATTAATTTCTGATAACACACCATGCAACCCGCCGATTGTAACCACTTTATCACCAGGTTTCATCGCTGATAATTGATTTTGCCGTTCCTGCTGCTGTTTCTTTTGGCTGCGGCTCATAAACCACCACATTGCAACCATCGCAACTAGAAGGATTAAAGGCATAAGTCCTGCCATGTATTCTCACCTCGCTTTTTTTGTTCACAAGAATAACTGTAGCAAAAAAAAACGGTTTACACTAGTCTTTCCGGTGATTTTTTAGAAACTTTTCGCATTTACTTTGTTAAAACCGTACTCTTCAAAAAAGTTAGCCCGAAATTCCAGCAAATTATCATCCATAATTGCTTGGCGAACTTTTTTCATCAAGTCCAATAAGAAATACAAATTATGATAAGAGGTCAAGCGAATGCCAAAGGTTTCATCGCATTTAATCAGATGACGGATGTATGCTCGGCTATAATTTTTACAAACATAGCAATCGCAATTATCGTCAATTGGACCAAAATCGCGCGCAAAGGTCGCATTTTTTACAACTAAACGACCGTGGGATGTCATACAGGTGCCATTGCGGGCAATTCTCGTCGGCAGTACGCAGTCAAACATATCAACGCCACGAATCACACCATCAATCAATGAATCTGCAGCGCCAACCCCCATCAAGTAGCGAGGTTTATTTTCTGGAATCAACGGTGTGGTAAAGTCCAACACTCGATTCATTTCTTCCTTGGGCTCTCCGACAGATAATCCGCCGATAGAATAGCCAGGAAAATCCATGCTGACTAAATCTTGGGCACTTTGTTTTCGTAAGTCCTCAAAACCAGCCCCTTGGATGATTCCAAATAAGCCTTGTGTTTTAGGATTGGCATGAGCCTTTAAGCCCCGCTCAGCCCAGCGAGACGTCCGTTCCACTGATTTTTTAACGTAATCATAGCTTTCATCAAAGGGCGGGCACTCATCAAAGCTCATCATAATATCTGAGCCTAATTTATTTTGAATATCAATGGCTTTTTCCGGTGACAAAAACATTTTTGAGCCATTCAAATGATTCTTGAAATGAACGCCTTCTTCAACGATATTGCGCATATCCGCCAAAGAAAAAACTTGAAAACCGCCAGAATCCGTTAAAATCGGCTGATCCCAGTTCATAAATTTATGTAAGCCGCCTGCCTCTGCCACTAAGTCTTCCCCAGGGCGCAACCATAAGTGATAAGTATTACTTAAAATAATCCCGGCGCCCATCTCTTTTAATTCCTCTGGCGACATGGTTTTAACTGTCGCTAAAGTTCCCACCGGCATAAACATCGGTGTGGGAAATGTGCCGTGGGGGGTAATTATTTCCCCTAAGCGCGCACCCGTATGCTTTTCTTTTTTGATTAAACGGTAACGAATTGCTGGTTCCGTCATTGAGTCCCCTACTTTCTGAAACGATTTAAGAATTTGTCTTAGTGATACCCTGGCACTAGTTTTTACAGATAAAATCTCAAGGTGCTTGCACTTACTTTTACAATCCAGTAAATCCTTGTTGCAGGTTTGTACCATATTAATACTTTTCACCAGATACTATTTGTAAAATGAATTTTGTTTTGGCCAACGGCACAGTTCTACACGGAGTAAAAAGGCTTTTACTATGAACAATTACTTTGCCCTGCAAAATAATCAGCACTTGAAGAAGCCAGCTTTAATCCAAGTTAGAGCAAATGTCAAACTGCATTAATCATACTTGCTTTTTCAAGTCAATGCAAGAGTCCTTGCCTTTCTTAAAAAAAGGGCAAGATTTAGTTCTCTTCTATATTACTCGGCAAAAAAAATACCTGAACTCTTTCAAGGCATTCTCTTTATAGAGAAATTTAAAAGAGTCCAGATATTTCAACTAATCTTCTTCAACGATGACTGAGCTAGTGCTATCGTCCACTTCTGGTGCATTGTGGAATTTAATCATTTCATTGACAAAAATCGGCACAATCGACAGTAGTCCCACTAGCAGCCAGTGATTCAAACTAATGTGAACTAAACCAAATAAATTTTGTGTGAAGGGAATTAAAGCAATCGCTGTTGTAATCAAGACAGCTAGGACCGCCATTTCAAATAAAGATTTATTGGTTGAAAGTTTTACTTGGAAAATCGACTTGGTGCTACGGACATTAAAGACATGTAGGATTGACGAGTAAGCTAACACGAGGAAAGCTACCGTCTGACCAACATCATGGCTAGCTTCAACCCAAGGACTAATGGTATCCACGAAGCTGCCTAGGTAAAAACCAAAAAGAGCAACCACGGTGAAAATCGCAGCATTGACAGCAATTTTCTGCCATAGTCCACGAGCGAAAATCCCCTCATTTTTGGGAATCGGTGGCTCATGCATAATTCCTTTTTCCGCAGGCTCACGACCTAAAGCAAATCCTGGCAGACCATCTGCCACAACATTGACGAAAAGCAGCTGCACGGCCGTAAATGGTGCTCCCCAGCCCAACAGCATTGAGATCAACACAATAAAAATTTCTGAGATATTACAGCTCAATAGGAAATTCACCGCTTTGCGGATATTCCGATACACCGCCCGGCCTCGAGCTACTGCATCGACAATCGTCGCAAAGTTATCATCGGTTAAAATCATATCAGCGGCACTTTGAGCTACATCGGTTCCAGTAATCCCCATCGCAGCTCCGACATCGCTGGCTTTTAAAGCCGGCGCATCGTTGACACCGTCACCGGTCATCGCTACAACAGCACCGGTTTTTTGCCATGCTTTGACGATACGGATTTTATCCTCCGGTGTTACCCGAGCATAAACAGAAAAATCTTTCACCCGTGATACTAATTCATCGTCGGACATTTCCCGCATTTTAGCACCGGTAATGGCTTCGGTTTTTTTCTTTAGAATGCCTAATTCTTTGGCAATCGCACTAGCCGTTACAATGTGGTCCCCGGTAATCATAACCGTCTTGATACCAGCCCGCTTCGCCCGCTTGATGGCACCTTTACTTTCAGGGCGTGGTGGATCAATCATGCCGACTAAGCCAGAAAGCTTCAAATCTTTTTCTAACGCTTCAGAGGTAATCTCTTGGGGCATTTCATCATATACAGCATAACCGACAGCAATTACCCGTAGTGCCCGTTTACCAAAACGGTCATTTACGACAGCTGCCTGCTCGACATCACCATAATGAAATCTCGGCAGCAGAACATCAAAGGCACCTTTTGTTACAGACAAATATTTTTTCCCCATCTTGTGAACGGTGGTCATCATTTTTCTTTCTGAATCAAAAGGCAACTCAGCTACACGAGGAAATTCTTCTTCTAATTGAATCTTAGTGTGATAATTTTCCTCCACCGCCCGCACGATAGCTGCTTCGGTTGGATTTCCTTTGACAATTAAATCATCATTGTCATATTCAACGATGACATCGGTACACAATGCCGCCATTTTCAAAACTTCCATCGCTTCTTCAGTCATGGCATCTTCGGTATCCGTTACTTCATCGCCACGGGTCCAAACCCGCCGCACCCGCATTTTATTTTGTGTCAGTGTACCGGTTTTATCCGAACAAATTACACTGGCGGTTCCCAAAGTTTCAACCGCGGGCAGCTTGCGGATAATCGCATTTTTCTTGGCCATCCGCTGTACGCCATAGGCCAGCGTCAAGGTCACAATCACCGTCAACGTTTCCGGCACGGCAGCAACAGCAAGCGATACTGAGGTCATAAACATTTCCAATAACGGTTCACCCTGCAGCTCACCGATAATAAAAACTAGAGCAGCGGCCGCTAAAGCAACGATAGAAATTCGTTTACCTAATTGATTTAAACGAATTTGTAGCGGTGTTTTACTGGTCGTTTCATCATTTAGCAGTCCGGCAATTTTCCCCATCTCCGTCTGCATTCCTGTTGCTGTAACTAAAACTTGTCCCCGACCGTTTGTTACCGTGGTGCCTTTGTAAACCATATTAATGCGGTCGCCTAAAGGTGTATCGGCATCGGCAACAAATGTAAAATCCTTCTCAACGGCTTCACTTTCCCCCGTCAAAGAAGCTTCGTCCAGCCGCAGCTGGTTGCCTTGAACAATCCGACCGTCAGCAACAATCATCGCCCCATTTTCTAAAACTAAAATATCTCCCGGCACGACCTCTTCGGCATCAATTTTTTCAACGCGACCATCTCGTTTGACAAAAGTCGTCTGTTTATTCATATCCTGCAAGGCTGCCAAAGATTTCTCAGCATTTCCTTCTTGGACAATCGTCAAAACCGAATTAATAATAACGATAGCGATAATCAAAATACCTTCAAAATAATCGCCATGATCCGTCGCAATGGCAGTATAAAAAGAAATAACGGCGGCAATAATCAAAATAATTGTTGTAAAGTCGCCTAAGCTATGTAGAAATTTTTTCGCTAAAGAATCCTTCTTTGCTTCTTCAAACTGGTTGCGGCCGTATGTGCTCAAACGCTTTTGTGCTTCTTGACTGCTCAGCCCAGTTTCTATCGTGGTATTTTCTTTGAAAATCTCTTCAATATTTTTTTCGTATAATTCCATCCTATTCCTCCAATTTTTTTCAATTTTTATTCCATTCACTGAAAACAACCCCGCAGCTGTAGCTTATTTTCAACTAATCAGCTTTGTTTTATCAAAAAATACTTCCCAAAAATATATTTTGATAAAGTTGCTTCCTATATTAATGTAGCACGTTTCAAAGGGGTTGTTCAACAAAAATGATTGAATTTAATCAAACCGCAAAAGAATTTTGTTGAAAAAAAGTACAATTTTGCTTATAATTTTCTATTTGCAAACGCTTTCTTTTTGTGCTATACTCAAAGCATAAGGAAGGAGGAACTATTAGTAAGAATAGAAGAATTTCTCGATCAAGCAGAAACAGTAAACAACAAATTGTTAGTTGAACAAGATTCACCAAGCATTATACGTGTAAGGTATTTATCGCAACCTTAAAATAGTGAATGCGTATCACCGAAATGAGCAGCACCATCGCTCAACTAGAAGTAATTTTATACGTAACAAAGAAGGCAATGCAGCAACAAAAAAGTGAATAGTATTTAAGACAAACGTGTTAATCTTTATTAATGAACCAAATTTTTGTTTATAAAATAGAAATTCAAACAATACTTTGCATGTGTAAGAGCATCAAGTACAAATAAATTCTTTCTTACTAATATCCTTCCGAAAAGTATTAAAGCTCGGCCATATCGAGGGGCCGAGTTTTTTTGTGCACTTTTTACTGACAACAAAGATTCTTTTTAGGTTGAGATTAGATAATTTGGGAAGTGAGAAGGTATTTAATATGACAGGGACAGAACTTATGATTACGCATATCCGGACCGTTACTCTTCAGAAAAAAATTTCTCTCAAAACAAAAAGGAAGCCCATCGGCGGGGACCGATAGGCAAGGAGTAAAAAATGAAAAAGTGTTTTATTGGGTTTGTTTTATTAGGATATCTATAGATTACCTTTAATTTATGAATCTTTTATGCCCTTACTATTAAGTAATATTGAAATATTTACATATTTTTTCTGAGGGATTGATTTTCCTTATTTTTGCTTCTCAATGTCAAGTACACTGCAGATAGAACCGTAATGGCTAGCCTAAATCAAATAAATTCCGATATTTTTTACGCCCACTTACATTACTTAAAATAGTTCAAATCTCGAAGTGTGTTTAATTTTTTAGATAAAAACGACTTATCTACATACAATTGGATCTAGAACTATCGCATTTTTGCAGTAAAGTTCTTCATGTCGTTAAGTGGCAATATCCTTATCTGGACAACACCAATAATCTCTTCTTGATTTATCATTCCCCACTGGCGGCTATCTGTACCATAAGGTCGGTTATCTCCTAATACTATATAATACTGTTCTGGAATATAATTTTCACCAATAATATCTGATGTAATAAAATCTTCTGTATAATAACCCCCGTTAAGTGCAGCATCATCAATTTCATCAATAATAAATTTCTCCACTACTTCATAGCCATCAATATATAAAATATCATTTTCATACTTCATCATTTCACCAGGAAGTCCTATGACACGACGAACTATACGTTTATTGCCTAAATTCAGATATACTAAGTCAAATCTTTCAATTTGTTTTGTTTGTTTCACAATCACCATGTCACCATCTCTTAGTGTTGGAATCATACTGAAGTCCTCAATTGTGGCCACTTTGAAAAAAAAGGAACCAATCAATATTGAAAACAATACTATGCCGACTGTCACTATTAGTAAATCCATTGCTTCTCGTTGCAATTTCAAAACAATTTTTTTTAATTTTCGCAACTGTTTTTCCTTTTTATTTTTTAATCGAGGTCTCTTTGGTACTGATTTTTCTTTTGATAATCTATTCAGCTGATTCTGTGATGGTGTTCTTTTTCTTTGTCTCTTTCTAGTCTTAGTGTTTCTCTTTCTTCTACTTGTATGGAGAGTTGTTTCGGCTTTTAATTTATTATAATGATTTTTAGAGGTCATTGCCCCCCGCTCTCCTTCGATTCTAATGCGGATTGATTTACTTTATAATAATCAAAAGCCTTCATTTCATAGCCAATAGTCCGCTCAACATCTTCTTGAAATTGAGCTACCAACTCGGTATTTCCATAGAAGTTCTGGCTCTCGCGAGTTGCATTGACCCCTAGCTTAGACAAAGCATTAAAATACCGATTCAATGCCGACTGTCCTTCAGTTGTGTTTAACTGACTCGCTTTATTTGTATTATAGCTTGATAGACTAGTCGCTAGATAACGAATATTCTGTAAACTGGATGTCTCATCTTCTGTCTGATTAGCTGCCTTATCTAGCTCTTGCTGAAAGTCTCGTAAAAGATAGTATGAACGAACGATTGCATCGGCATCATCAGAAGTCAAATTTATTGATTGATAAAACGAGGCATAAAAAGTTGCACCACCTGCCCCCATACTTAAAATTAAGAAGATTACCATTCGAACTAAGCTTTTCTTCTTAAGCTCTTTTAACGAGACAATTATTCTTTCCCAACGTCGCCGCTTTTTTTTATTCTTGGGTGCCCGCTCAGGTATTTTTTTTAATTTACTGCGATTTAAGAGAAATTGGAAAAAGAAGAGGAGGGTAAATACCGTGAAGAGGATACAGCCAGCCGCTCCAATCATCACAATCCATTCTAGTATGGTCATTATGTCACTCCCATTCTCTTTCTATTAAGATTGCTTTCGTTTAGTATTCGTCTCTTTAGAAGAATTTTTCTTATTAGTACTTATTTTTTTTGTTCGCACTGCTTTTGCTTTGCTTTTCTTATTCTTTCTAACCTGACGTACTACTATGAAGACCAATAATACAACTGCTAGAAAACCACCTGCAATTGCTGCAATAATCTTCCAGTCAATACCTGTATCTTGTACTAATCCAACATCTCTTTCATTGTATTGAGTGGCTTCCTCTTCAGTAATTTCAAAGTCTTCTGTCCACTCCCAACGCTCACCGGTCAAAGTCGTGACAACAACATGGGCAGTATACATTCCAGCCTCCATTCGGTCCCCATTCATAGTGATAGGATAGTCAATGAACGAATTAGGTGCCATGCGAATTGATGTAGTTCGAGATTCATAGAGCACTTCATTACTTCCTTGAGTTGTAATTTGCGCATCTACAGTCATATTGTTCACATATGTTGCTACTACATTAGAAAAATTAACAAACATCGTATTCCGATAATTACTTTGCCCACCATAGGCTTGATTCCATTGTAAGTCTGGTGTTAATTCCACATCAGTTTCTTGTAATAAAATAGATATAACATATGCATACTGGTTGATTACTGTAGAGCCTCCGCTTTCATTTTCTGAAGACTCACCTTGACCGGCCTGCATCATTTGCAGTCCGCCAGCAATCACGCCGTCAAAGCTGGTTTCAGGCATCTGGATTTCTAGTGGTACTGCTTTAGTTTCCCCAGGAGCTAACTCTACACTATTAGGCCCAGTTACAATATCTTTAAAATCAAATGCTAATGATGCATCATTTTCAATTTCGCTATTTGCATACTCAATAACACCATTCTGATTCGTTTTGGCACCATTTAAAGCCAAGTTCACTGTTACAGCTGTTTCACTTGGGTTACTCATAATTAAATTAAGTGTTTGTTGTTGCCCTGGCTGCATCATTAAATGATAATAGCCAAGACTCGTGTCCGTTTGATTTTCGGGATACTCTAAACTATATGTAAAATTCCCTTGTCCAGAATTTCCTGATGTTGAGGTAGCCGCAGCTTTATCTGTTACAAAAAAGCCCATTAAGCAAATGATAACCGCTAGCAGGCCTAATAATCGCTCTTTATTAATTCCCAGTCTCATAAAATCCCTCGTCTTCTAAATTTAGCATCTGCCTGTACGCAAATATTATTACTATGTACTTTTTTTGATTAAGAATAGAGCAAGCTGACAGAGAATCCTCTATCAGCCTGCAATTTTTGATTTCATTTTGAAAGCTTTGTGTGGTTTTTAAGCAACTCTTGCAATTGACCACGTAATTGTAGCAGTATATGTGGTGCCTACTTCCATTCCGCCGTTTGCTGCAGCTGGTACGTTTAATTGAACAGAGGTAGTATCTGTATCAGCTACACCTGTATAGCCAATGCTGTTTGCAACTGGACTGTAGTCTGGACTTTGGCCATATTCAGCTGTATAAATTCCTTTATTTGTAGTTCCGCCTTTTGCAATGATAACTGGTGTGTTGTATGAAAGTTCAAATGCCGATTCAAAACTTTCTAAATCAGTTGCACCATCAGTTTGTGTTGCTAAGATACCATTGCTAAATTTGATAGTCGCACCATCTAATGTTTTGCTATTTGTATTCGTGAATTGTGTAGATAAATTCGCAGATACTTCATAACCGGATGTTGCGCTATCATCGATGTCTCCCCACTGTACTAAAGCACCGCGAGTAACTTCCGTGAAAACAGTAGCAGGGTCTGTAGGATCATCCAATTTGTCATACACTTCCACTGTCACTGGTGCTGCATAAGCACTAGTTGCTTGACCTGTTTTAGCCATTGTGCCAAAATCATAGTTTGTTGTCCGCATCAATGCTAAAGGACCTGTATTTGGATTTTCATTGATATCGTCATCCGGGACTTTAATTTTTTTATCGTCATCTTCCGGGTCAGGTAGATCAGTATTTGGCGTATCAATATCCCCTTGAACAATTGTTACTTTTCCTTCAGATGGTAAAGTCAATGCACTCGCATTTGCTGCGACTGGTCCTGCTACTGAAGCTCCTACTGCTGCGATTAAAGCAGCTGCACATAAACGTTTAAATTTCATTTTGTTTTCCTCCTAATATTTTTTCCCTTTTATTTACAAATGAGGATTTCCCTCAGTTTGCCTAATATAATGTGGTACCTGTTTTAACTTGTTGGTCCAGCTTCTAATGTCCATGTTAAGGTTGTTGTATACTGAACTGGATAAATTTTTGTTGCTACTGGAACAGACAATGAGACTGCTGAGTTCCGATAAACTGGTTTATTATAAGTTGCATCAAGAACTGGTTCACCTTTTTCATCTGTCACAGCAGTCAGTGTATTCTCTTGATTAGCATTATTCTCCCCAGATGCCCCAAATGAGATTAGCCAAACACCAGCACCTTGACCGCTGGTTGCTGTGGCAACTGTATAAGCTGTTCCCATCTGATTAATAGCCAATGTGTCGCGGGTCACTGTTGGAGTCCCGCTGTCTATTGAATTTGCCCAGCCTTTATCAAAGGATAGAACAGCCCCATCTAATTGTTGATGCTCTAGGTCTTGAATAATCCTGCTTTCAAACTGTCTTTCTTGTTTCAACGTTAAGTTCCATCCTTCTGTGCCACCCCGCTGATCAGTAATTTGGATATAATATCCACGAGCAGGAGTATCACTGTGGAATAGCTGGGCTAAGGAATCATACTTTCGATTGTTTTCTGTAATCTTTATCGCTCCAAAGTTTAAGCTTGACACAAAATCAATACGCAGATCACCTTTTGTAGATGGTCCTGGTCCAGGATCAACCTCTACACCAGGATTTTCTGGATCTTTTGGAGGTGTCGTCTCTGTTCCTACAACAGATACCGATCCTTGACCGTCTAATGAGGAAGCTGCTTGTCCATAGGTTGCATTAAGTACCACCGAACAGATACACAAGCTTGTCAAAAGAGAAGTAATAACAATTCGTTCCTTTCTCATGCTTGCCCCTCCTTTTCATTCTCCCTTTTTCGTCGGTAAAGGAAGAATAATAGTGCCAAGAGGATGACACCTCCACCGATTAAACTAAAGTTACGAACTGTTTCTCCAGTATTGGGTAACTTTCCGCCTCCTGTGCTAGGTAGTTCTTCGCTCGTTGTTGTAGATGTAGATAGACTCGAACTCTCACTTGTTGTACTACTCGGCTCAGTGGAATCTTCATAAAACGTAATTTGTCCATCAACTTGAACTTGACCTCCCGCATCTCCTGCAGCTAAAACTTGTGGACCGCTCCAATAAACTCCGATGATGACCACGAACAGTCCGAGGAGTAAACTTATTTTTTTTCATTTATCTCTCGTCCCTTCTACGGTTGTCCCGGAATAATTGTCCACTTTACAATTCCTGAGAATGTTCCAAGTTGACTACCGGAGACTTTAGACGGATTCACTTCTAACTTGAGACCCAAATCGTTTTCTTCCGGTCCCCAAGTCCCCGTGACATTTAATCGTCCACCTGTTGTACTCACGTATACATTCTGGTTTCCACCATTCAACGTGATTTCATCGTTATCGCCGCGAACATAGCGCAAGGCTTCTGTCATAATAGAACCTGTACCAGAATTTTTCATTTCTTCCTTAATAGCCACTTGTAAGGTCCATCCCGTTGTTATATCGGCACGGGTGTCCGCAACGACCAAGTCATCTCCCACTTTTGAAGGAGCATTAATACGTTGCCTTTCAGCAGTGTAATCAATAGAGCCAAAATCTAGTGTTGTCGGACTTGATTCTAAAAAGACTTGCCCAGTCACAATATATTGGACCGTCTGTGTTACATTTGTAATATTTAAAGCTTCCTCATCTGGTGGGCGGGTTGTAATTTCATAACCTGCTAATTCCAAAGCAGCTAATTGATCTTGTACAAGCTGATAGGTTGTCGATTTCAAATTCACTACATCTCCAACATAAATATCCGTTACAATATCGTTTATATCTGCTTCGCCAGCAGTTAAGGTATAGCCGCTAAGAACAGTACCACCTTCGTTTACAAACTCTACTGTTAAGATAGAATTCATATTAATAATGCGTACGTTGATAGAAGTAGACAATGCTGCTGACAATCCAGAAACTGTTGTAGGCAATGTAATTTCTACCGGGTAATTTACGTTTGGAGTAATTCCCGTTAAGCCAGCTAAACCACCTAAATCAGTCACTACAAAATCAGTTGGATCCGTCCATTCGGTTTTCACACCATTGACAATACTATATGCACTAACATCTGAATGATTGAGAATATAGCTACTTAACTCTGCATCGGTCATTTCACGGATATCTACATATGAAAATTCAAGCGGTGAATCTGCACTGATGCCCGTTTGACTGTCATAAACTATCAAGGTTGCGTTAATTATTCCTTGATTCATAGCGTTGTCATACACATAAATTTGAACCGGAATTCCCGTATCAGAAGTACCCTCGCTTAAAGCAGTCTCTACTGAATCTCTATCAACGTATTCATACGTAAATATCTGCATCAACGGATTAGTATCAGTGACAGAATCAATATCAACAAAGTCACTTGCCTCAGGTAACGCATCCCCGATGTAACTATAGTAAGTTAGGCCCGTTCCTTCAGGCGGAGTCTTATCTAAAACTACCTTGGTTACTTCTTCTTCTTTCAAATTGTAAAACGCATATACGTGAATAATATTCTCAGCAGTAAATGTCTCATTAATTCCTAAATCTTTTAGATTGATTGACCAATTTCCATCAGAAGTTTCTGGTACCTTAAACGTGTAATTTAGTCGCGTTATTTCTGCCATCGTCGGATCTTCTACTGGAGAAAGAACAGTATCTCCTGTGCCGATACTTTTGGCAGAAGTCGTTCCATTCAAAGGTTCCTCCCATAGACGAATATAAGAGCCTGGTCTGGCATAGCCTTTAACGATATAGGAGTCTTCCATGTCTGGATTGTCATTCGGTTCATTTTGGATTGATACATTAGGATTAGGTATCTGAGTGAAAAGCACTCTTTGCTGTCCTCTTGTAGTAAAGTTTTTATAGAAACTATCTAATGTTGCGGAATACATCGAATTAGCTGATGTTATGCTAGTTGTATAATTAGAATAGTTTATTAACATTTTGGACATCGGTGCGTATTCAAATGTAAATCCACCATCAATATCTCCATCATTACCAATGCTCATATTATTGAGAGTCCACTGATAAACATTTTGGACAGACACATCAAGTTCACCACTGTAGTAAATCAAACCATTATTTGTATCTGATCCACCGCTCAATGTATTAGTTCGTTGAAGATTTACTCGTTTTGCATCCGCAAATTTAAATGTAGAGCCGCTTCCAAAACGAAGCAAATACTGATCTCTATTGGTACTATCACTTTGAACATCTAAGCTACCATTTTCACCAATAACAAAGTTGACACTGGATGAAGAATAGATCATGTCAGTCGAAGAATTTCCCATTCCAGTTCCATAGATATTTAATGAACCATTGACATTAATGGATCCACCGCTATTCATATAAATGGGATTACTGGTATTACCATTTCCGCCATTCGTGCTGTTCGTCCGATACAGATTAACTTCTGCTCCTTCTTCAATGTCAATGGCAGCCGAATTAGAATTTAAACTAAGAACTCCATTTTGACTAGAAGTATTAGTAGACGTTAAATTTACAACTGAACCTTTCCCTACTGAAACACTGCCGCCTCGTAGACTAAATACTGCCCCGTTTCCATCACCAGAAGTAGCATTACCTCCTCGAGTAGCATTAAGAGTAACGTTCTCGCCAATCTCTAATCCACTCCCACCTTCATAGAGGTCAAGTACGGGACCACCTAAAGATGACAAAGTAACATTTGCGTTATCTTCAATAGTGGTAGACCAAACACCTAATGTTTGATTTCGAATATCATTTGACCGCCAATAAGAGCTGTCAGTCGAACTAGCATAATTGATTCCATCAGTTCTTAGAGGCTGACCGTCACTATCTACAGCTTGATAATATTCACGCTGTTCTAAATGAATATCTCCAGCAAGATATAATACAGATGACTGTGCCTGCAAAAATTGCGCGCCATAATCTGTCACATTTACAAATCTTTGCCAGCAATCTTTTTCATATTGATCACTTAAATCTTGGATTTCAATTGGACCCCAGTAATTTCCATGATAGAAATTAATATTTTGGATTGTCTGGTACCATCGCAAATTGTCACTGCCACTATAATCTTCAAGGGTATTATTATTAGCTGATACACATAGTGTTATTGCACCAAAATCCATTGTGTATCGCTTGCCACCAGCTTTCTCTCCATCAATCGTAACTGCACGAGCAGCGCCTGTGATTTGTGTGTATACAAAGACGGCTCCATTAGAATCATTCGTCTTTGTTGTGTCGGTGAAGACATTGGTCGCAGCGTTATCAGCTAATCTAGGTAATTGATAATCAATTCGTGTTCCACTACCAGATGGAAAAACAATATCGTCAACTAATTGGATTTTAGTAACACTGCGGTTGGCATAAGCAATAAAAAATTCACCCATGTCTTTAACGTATTTTGTATGTGTATAATCGCTTCCATTAAGGTCTGTTGCACTTGTTGAATTACCATACGTCAACCGAGCTTGTGATAACCCTGTAGAAGTGAGTCCATGTTCTCCCGCATACCTCAATTTTGGATAATAAAACGGTGCATAAGGATTTGTTGACTCAACATGAATATTTTGCATTTTGATATTCCAGTACCCGTTTGAAGCTCCAGATGTATCAGAAGAATCGGCAAATCCGATAGCAACATTATTAAAATCAAAGGTATTTCCTTGACCCTCAATGACCAGACTCCTAGAGACATCTTTTTGAACATAGAAATACTCATAACTTGTAGGATCATATCCTCTTAAAGCAGCAGGAATTGAATCATTCGTACCCACACTTGCGTCAGTCTCAGTAAACACCCCAGCAACATTGGTTTTATTCGATGCAGTTATATCTCCTGCTAACGTAATTTGAGTTATGCTCTGCGTTCCTAAAGCTGTAACAAACTCATCCCAAGTTGACACAACGGCTGTATTTTCTGCCATAGGACTGATTGATAATCCCGAACGTTCAGACTGCAGTTTGTCCAAGCTCGGTTCTCTGTCATTAACTAATACTTCAGTTTTTTTTGATTTTACGTTATCAAGATTTGCATCCGATACACATAACTCATATGACCCTTCCTGATCAGCAATAAGGAATATAGGTACCTCTTTAATAGATGAGTCAACAGAAATTGTTAATTGTCTTGTTTTTTCTTCATAGTTAAAATTGGGTTTTGGTTCATCAAAATCTTGAAGATTTTTTTTCTCTGTCGCTTCATCGAAACTAATCCCTTCAGGTAAAACCATTGTCCATTGATGCGACTTTGAACTTAATGCATCATCTGAATCGCCAGTTTGTACCGGACTGTCATCTGAAGAGTCTGCTGTACTTCTGACATCGGAGTTTTTAGAGATAATTACCTGAAATCCTTCCCCTGTTTTTAGACTAGTCAAATCTTCACTCGATGACAAACTTAACTGAGTATGATTTATAGTTTTCTCCATTGCACCAGTAGCGATCTGGTTCACTGCTACAGCAAGTACAGATAGTACAGCGATTAAGTTAATCCATAAAAACAATTGTTTACGTTTATTTTTCATTTCATTCACTCTTCCCTCCTGTCCCATTACCTTTGCTTTTAAAACAACCTTTCGTTAACTGTTCTTTAGCAACTTTTCAATATCATTTGATGGTTGCCAAGATAACCAACATTCCCCCTTTCTATAAGGTTAGATGTTTACCCTGGTTCCAATAAGAGATTTTTCACCCTAGTCAAAATTTATTTAAAAAGGGCTACTGCTGTGACACATATTAAAATGTGCTGCTTGTCACTTAAAGTCTTGAAAAAAAACTTCAAGACTTTCATACAAAGCAGGCTTCAACGCATAACCCTTAGTCCAATGAGTTTCTATAAGGGAGTCACTTAAATCAAATTGCTTGAGTTTCACCTTAACTCTTCCCATGATTTGTGATAACTGCGTTAAAGTTGAGTTCGAAGCACCTTGAACCCAAAGCTCTTTACATAAATCTTTACGTTGAACAAAGGTAATTTTATTGTCAAAAAGGATTCTAATAAATTCTTGTTCCTTTTTGGATAGGCTAGAAAAAAACAGACCTATTAATCGAGGTGAAATATAGTCAGCTTCGGCCGCAAACTTACTTATTTGATTAGAACTCAAGAGGGGTTCATTTAAGTGAGTTTTACTGAATAATTCACGAATTTCCGAAATTGACATTCTTGAATTTAGAAAATAAACTTCTTCTTGACAATCCTCCACACTTGAATCAGTTGAAGAGATTATTTCGTTGTCAATTCTAAAGAGAACAATGTTTTTTCCCTCAAGATTTTTAATAATCCTTTGAACATTCATATTTGAAATACTTTCACTAAAAACTAAATATTGAAAATAGTTGAATAGTGAAAAATTTTTTTTACTCAAAAAATCATCTAAAATCCGACTAGAGCAGAAAACTTCGTATCCTAATTTTTGAAACTTGTCTTGCCAGTCAGTATCTGTATAGAGATTTTGAGTTAAAAAAAGAATTTGTTTCATTTATTCCTCCTACTACAAGTTGTTTTAATTAAAATTGAATTTTGGCAATAAAATATTTAAAATTTCTAAATGTATAACACATAAAACTTGACTATATAGAAACTAAACACTAGTATTCGTGTGTTATATAAAAGTCATATTTTTCTGATAACTAACAATTGTAGGAAATATAGGCATTTAGCCAAATAAGCAAATAGATTTTTTAAATCTTTGACGGGGTTTTTGACGGCAAAAAAAAAGAACTGGTAATTAATCCAGTTCTTGAAAATAAGCATTTAGTTAAAAATAGTTTCTGCTATCACCAATTTTGCGATGCTGAAAAACTGTTAATTGAAAATGTTATCAAGTTTAAGTATCTCGCTTTGACGTTGCTCTATCATAGAGTCACTGTAGGTATCTAATGTTAATTTAGCAGATTGATGTCCCAAAATTCTACTCAAGCTCACAATGTCCATCCCTTGCTCAATTGCTCTAGTAGCAAAAGTGTGACGCAGCATATGGAAGTGGGCATCTGCAAAATCAGTATACTTAATTAGCTTCTTAAACCTATAGTTGATAACTCTTGGTTCCGCAAAGCCATTTTTGGTAAAAGCAAGGTATTTTGAATATCCTTTTGCTTTTTCTGCAACTAGGTATTCCTTCAATTTTTTACTTAGAGGAACAACTCTATTTGATAGTGTCGTTTTAGGACTGTCTACAATGACTTGAGTTCTTTTCTCATACATACCTGTCGCTTTTATCCGGACAACAGTTTTATTAACATGCAGTAAATTACGTTCAAAATCGATATCCTCCCATGTTAACCCGCTTATTTCACCTATGCGCAGGCCGGCATAAAGAGAAAGAAGGATTGGCAATCCATGTAAATCGTTTCTTGCAAGTGATTCCAATACAATCTGCTGAGATAGATGGAGAGCATGCACCTTTTTGGGCGTTTCTCTGGGTAAAACAATTTTCCTTTCAATCTTATTAGTAATCAGTCCTTGAAAATATGCCTCGTTTACCGACTGCTTAACCAAGCTTAAGATTAAACGAATAGTATTTACAGATAGTCCCTTTCTGGACAGGTAAGTCACGAATTCCTGTAAAACTTGGTCTGTTATATCAGAAATTTGCATCCTTGAAAAAAAGGTAATATATAGGTGGCACTTGTCCTAAGATAGTTCGAATAAGTAGAAATTTTTACTCTATTCCTTATTGATGGAAGAAAACTTTTACTATACCAATCTTCAAACTTAATATTAGACAGTTTTGAAAAACTATTGGGTATCCAGATATGCTTTGCTTGAAGTATGTTTAATTGGCTTTTAACTTCAGAAAAACTTTTCCCATAAACATAGCCATATTTTATTTTTTTATCTGAAGTGCGATCTTTTATGTATCGCCCTTCCCAACGACCATCTTTTCTTTTATAAATATTTTTCCCACGTTTACTAATTGAGGAACATCCTTTCTAACTGACTATTTTTTTGACGGCGTAAAATTGGATAGGCTTTTTTTTAGCATAATTATTTCACAAAAAAGAAAAAATATTGGTTATTTAAAGTCAAAAAAAGCAACACTTTTATACTAGACCGAAGACGACTTAGTATCTTTTCTGAATACTATATTTTTCACAATTCAGTATGCAATTTTTTTTCTTAATTTTTTTAAAATAGTTTGCTGTATTTTTTTACCAAGAACCTTTAGCTTTTCAAAATTCAGATAATCCGTCAAAAATAATAAATATTTTTTTTAATAGTGTTGACAATTGAAGAATCTGCACTTAAACTGTAATATATAGATTCGGTGATTAACTCTGTGGGAAATTATTTCCTACAATTGTTAGTTGTAAGAATTTAGATAAACTATATTTAGCTGACTATTAATCTAATTCTTCACAATAAAACAACTTCGTTAGTTTATACTCTACAAAGAAAAAGAACAATAGTTTTTATATTAAAATTCATCTGTTATTTTAACATTTGTAAAACAAATTGAAATTTACACAACCTGTTTCATTATTACTTTAAACAACTGAAACCATTAAGTCCTGAAGGATACCTTTTGATTGGTTTTCCATTAGACTATTTTCAATAACCTTGCCAATACTATCTCAAAAACCCCTAGAGAAGCCATACTCTCTAGGGGTTTAGTGTTACACTGAGTTTTATTTCTCAAAAATTATGATTTTTTATAATATGCTGCCAGTCTAATTTGAAATGTTTAAGTTTGATGCTGTAATTTCCATTTCTCTTCGCAATAATCATAAAAGTATCAAGCTCACAAACTTATTTACAAGGGACGTCTCTTTTTAAAAATCGTACTGCTCTTCTTCCTCTTGCCAGATGGCTTGGTACGTTTTAGACAGCACCATGGTATCTTGCACAAAGTTACGCAGACGGAAGATGACATCATCATTGATAATCTGGTTTCCTACAATGTCTGACTCTTCAATGAATACATAATAAGGAAGCAGATTCGCTTTCATATAGCTAAGAATCGGTTTTAATTGATTTTCCGCTACAAGAAAATGCTTCGCAGAGCCGGCAGTTATTATGAAACTGACAGTTTTTTTGTAAAATGCTTTTTGAGGTAGAAGATCAAAAATATTTTTTAGTGTTCCTGGGATAGATGCCTGATACGTTGGTGTTGCAATAATAATGACCTCTGCATCCATCAAGGTCTTGGTAAGCAAACCAGTATCTCCGGTATAATCCATATAATTACGGCCATCACTAAACTGTAGATTCAAGTTTTTTAAATCTAATAGGGTTACTTCAGCTTCAGGATAAGTGGTTTTTAAGTTTTCTTCCACAACAGCTAGTGCATTTCGTGTTTTACTACCAACAATTGAAGAAGAGAGTAGGGCGATTTTCATTCGATGTTAACTCCTTGTGTATTTTTTTACAGCAGGCAATACTTTAGTCCCAATTAGCTCAATCGTTTTTTGAATTTTATCAAAAGGAACGCCGCCAAAATCAATTTGAGCAATGTAACGTTGGTTATCAAACATTTCATGTTGGTATAAAATTTTTTCAATGATTTCTTCAGGGGAACCAACATTTATGATGCTTCTACTATCATAAGCTTGAGCGAAAGCTTGTTTTGGGAATCCCTGGCCATTTGTTTTAGCCATGCCTTCATTAATATGGGGATAATATTCCTGCAAAGCCGTTTTGGTGTCCTCTGCTAAATAGAAAAAACCACCTGTTGCAACGGGCAATGAGGTTTCATCAAAGCCCGCCTCTTTGGCCGCTAAGCGATATGAATCAATTGTTGTTTTGAAAATTTGTGCCATGCCGCCAAGATGGGCCATATACATTGGTACACCAGCGAAACCTGCCTTAATTGCACTGGCACGATTTCCGCCGACAGCTCGCCAAATCGGCATTTCTTCAGCAAATGGTCGAGGAAGAACATGAGCATTGTTCAAAGGTTTTCGATAGTTTCCATTCCATGTTACAACTTCATTTTTATTTAATTCCAGTAGCAGGTTAAACTTTTCTTCAAATAACTCCTCATAATCTGCCAAATCATATCCTAGCAACTCAAAAAGACCGACACGAGATGCGCGTCCGGCGACAATTTCAGCACGCCCGTCACTAAGTAAATCTAATGTTGAAAAATTTTCATATACACGAACAGGATCAGAAGTGCTGATAATTGTTGCGCCACTAGATAGTTTTATTTTCTTGGTTGCTGCGGCAATATTGGCTAAAATTAATGCATGGGCCTGTGAAACAAAATAATCCTGATGACTTTCGCCAAGAACGAAGGCATCGATGCCTGCTTGTTCACTCAAAATCGCCATTTGTTTTAGCTCGTCAAGCCGTTGTTTCTCAGAAATCATTTTTCCAGTGTGAGGATTTGGCAAACGATCTCCTAAAGTATAAATTCCAAATTCCATCCCTTTACTTTTATCAAAGTAAGGTATCATGTTCTCGTTTTCTCTAGTCACAACTATCCCTCTTTCCTTTCAGCTTCTTTTTCAGTATACCTTCTAACTAAAAGTAAGTTAAACGATATGCTTGGAACTCTTCAAGGATTAAAAAATGGATTTTCTTTTTCATTTACTTTAAGCTTAGCCGCAATACCATTCAGGTGTGAAAGGATTAAGAATCCTTGATACGCTACCCAGCTTCTCAGTTAACCTAATAGGCAGCATTTTTTGAAATTATTTATCTTGTAAAAAATAAGTTTCAAAAACAGTTCCTCCTTCTGAAATTTCATGAGGTTTAAGCTCGTTTAGTCTACAAGCGTCCTGATTGATGAGGTTGAATTCACCAACCGAGAGGGAACATTTATTGGATGAAGATGTCCCCAATCTTCAAAAATGTATATTTCCTCTTCCTATGTTATGATAAGCTTATAGAATTTCGCTATGAACGTTATCGTTACCTTTCGTCACTATAGAGAAAGGAGAATGGATATGACATTCACTAACAACAACGTGGAATACAGAGTGACTTTAGATACACAATTAAATATCTTTATTGTTTTTAACAAAGAAGACGAATCTAAATTTGCGACTGGCACCACCATTGAAAATGCAGTACTTGAATTAGAAAAAATCGCATAAGGAGTGGAAACCTCTAATGGACAACAGCTATTCGTACTGAAAGCATCTACCGATAAAAAGGCAGATGCTTATTTTTTTGCCATGAAACTGACACTTCTCCGCTGAATCCCCAAAAAAATGAGCTAGGAATCAAAAAATTCCGCTTATGATGCTAGTTTGACTTTTAAATGTTTAAACAATTTTCCAATCAATCTTTAGTTGAAATGTGTATGGCCGTTTACTTTTAGAAAAAATTTTTTTCTGAAGACAAAAAGGGAGCCCATCGGCGGGGACCGATGGGCTAGGATGCTAGTTCAACTTTCATCAACTCTTATACCATTTTCAGCTTCACTCCTAGTTGAACTGTATGCGACCTGTTGCTCTTCAGAAAAATTTCCTTTTTCTCAAGGACAAAAGGAACCCGCTAGCGGGGACTGGCGGGTTTAGGAGTAAAAAATGAAAAAGTGTTTTATTGGGTTTGTTTTATTGGGATGAGTTCATAATAACTTGAAGTTATAAATTTTTTGTGGACTTTATATTGTAAAATTTAGAAACGTTTGTGGCGAGTTTATGAAAGCTGTTAATTGATGCACCTTAAAACAAGTAAGTGTGTCATCAACTATGCCGCTAATATGAAGCCACATTTCATCTATCCAAATCCACAGCTTCCAACCAAGATTTTGCAATAATTGCATGTCCAGGCAGTGACAGATGTACACGGTCTGACGATAGAGCATAGGAGGATTGAATTGCTGTAAATTTGTCCATTTCAGCTTGAATATCAATATATGTCAATGAAAAATTAGCTGCAATCTTTTTTGTGATTTCATTATATTCTGCGACCATCTGTTTCATCGGATCAAGATTATTTGCTTCTAGCATGAATGCAGATAGCAAGATGATCTTTGAATGTATGGCTAAACTCTGTATGATAAGTTCCGTATAAGTCTGCTCAAAAAGTGTTTTATTAACTTGTTCTATCTGGGTAAATTTATTATCAAAATGACGCCAGACATCATTTATCCCTATCATAATTGTTAAATAATCAGGCTTCAAATCTAAAATATCTTGCCAACGTGCTTTTAAATCCGTTACTCGATTACCACCAACACCTTGATTAATTATCATCAACTCTTTTTCAGGATGGAATGCTGTGGTGTAAGCATTAATCAAACTAACGTACCCTTGCCCTAGAGAATCGACAGCACCAACTGTTGTATTGTAATTGCGATTACAATCAGTGATAGAATCACCGACGAACACTAGGCGATTACGTTTATCAAACATATGCTAACTCCTTCGTAATTTATGATTTCTATCCTAATTTAGCTTCATTTGAAAGTACAATCTTATTGCCAAATTTTCCTTCTGTTTCAAAAATAACAATTTCATTTTCACCTAACTTTAACAAAGGACCAGGTATATATAATCGCTCCTGCGGGCTAATTTCCCAGAAGCGACCAATGTTAAACCCATTCACAGTAACAAAACCTTTACCCCAGCCACGACAATCAATAAAGGTATCGCCAATCTCAGTCACGTCGAAGGTAAATCTGTAAAAGCTAGGCGTACCATAAATGAAATCCCCAGAAAAATCGACTTTCTCTAAATTGTCCATCGGCAAAGAATAGATTTGCCACTGGCTCTGAAAAGCACCATTGAGAATGACACCATCACGAATCCCTTTGGTTTGATGATTCATTTTTACCGAATAATTCACCCGCCCCATATTTTCAACCAAAATACCTAATGTATTTTTTGACTCTGTTAAATCAAACGCAACTTTCTCACCAATTTCTTTGTCATACTGAGTGAATAAAGGCTGATTATTTAACATGATTTGAGCACGATCATTGCAATTTATCAAACGAAAGTCTTCAATTTTTCGAGCTGTCCCAATCTCACTTTGATAATAAATATAACCGTATCCTTGGTCTAGTATCTCCATCGAGACTGGGTAAGGTGAAGAGATTGGTTGGCTAATTTTGGATAGAGTAGCTACTAATGAGACGCTATCCCTTAACTTAATTTCACCATAATTTATTTTCTTAATCGTTGTACTCAATGGAAAAGAAGGCAGTGAAACAAACTGGGAGATGGTCTTTTGAAAAGCTAAATACTTCGGGGTAATCTCCCCTGATTCGCTTAAGGGCGCATCGTAGTCATAGCTAGTCACATCTGGCGCTAATTTTTCATAGTAATTTGCTCCATTCATAAAGCCAAAGTTTGTCCCGCCATGAAACATATAGATGTTTACAGAACCTTCATGCAACGCATCTGCTAACTCCTGATTTGCATCAAATCTATCCGTTTGATGATGAGTTTCATCCCCCCAAGCATCAAACCAGCCAATCCAAAATTCTGTGACCATCTTAGGTCGTTTTTCTCCATGAAAAATTGTTAATTTTTGGAAGTTTTCTTTAATTTTGGACCCGCAATTGATTGTTGGTAGTGCAACATCAGGAATCGAGCCGTTCTCCAAGTTGTCTAGCCAAGGGCCATCTGAAGTTATTAAGGGCGTTGTCACACCAAGTTCTCTCATCAGCTGAGCTTGTTGGTATAGATAATTTTTATCATTGCCATATCCGCCGTACTCATTTTCAACCTGCATTAAAATAATTGGCCCTTCTTGGTCAATTTGGAGGTCAATAAATTCCAAGAAAAGCCGATCAAAATAGTTTTTCACCTTTTCTAAATAAGGTGGGTAACTAAATCTGATTTTCATGAAAGGATCTTTTAGCAGCCAATAAGGTAAACCACCAAATTCCCATTCAGCACAAATATATGGTGCTGGGCGTAAGATTACATAGAGACCGACCTGTTGAGCAGTCTGGATAAAGCGCCGCAAATCCAAGCCCTTTTCAAAATTGAATACTCCCTCTTGAGCTTCATGCAAATTCCAAGGCACATAGGTTTCTACAGTATTGCATCCCATTAGTTTCAATTTTTCAAGGCGGTCAAGCCAATATTCCGGCACTACTCTAAAGTAATGAATACTCCCAGAAATGATTTGAAAAGGCTGACCGTCTAATAAAAAATCTTCTTTTATTTCAAAAGTTCCCATACTGACTCCTTTTCATAATTAATCTCTCTCTTGTGTATTACTGAACTGATATTTTTCAAAAACCTTTTTAAAAATGATTGAGTTCAAGAATACTGGTAAAGAAATTCCGACAAAAAGTACCAAAATGATAGTCATTGGCATATATAGTGGCAACACTACTGCACAAGCAAAGATTAAGAATACTAAAATACTTTGTCCCATATTTTTAAATGACATGACCAACCCAACAACAAAATGCGCCTTTACGCTGTTTTCAGAATAACCAATTAACGGAAATACATATAGAAAGGCCAAAATATAGACAGTTACAAGCAGCAGAATTAAATATCTCACAAGACCACCAACATTTAAAGTAGCTTGGATGGTTCCAGAAAAAACAAAAACTCCGCCTAGCCCTAGTAAAAAAATCAACCAACTGATTGTTGCTTTTTTAAAATTTTTACAAAACATTTCAATAAATTCTTTAGCCAAATGTTTTTCTTGGTGACGTTGCATTTTAAAGGAAATTTCATATCCCGAAGCCAAGACACTTCCTATTGTTATCAGAGGAAGAGAAAATAAAAGCATCAGCAAATTTAACACGATTAATTGATAACCTCTAGTTAAAATTTGATAGATTTTCGTATCAATAACATTTCGTCTTTCCATTTTCTATTCCTCCGTGATTTTTATTTCCTTACAAAGTAAATCTCTCGTAGATTGACGCCTGAATTATTGAAATTTATTGGTACCATTTGCTGTCCTTTTTCAAGCCAGATCTCTACATCTTCTGATTTTTGATACTTGGAGTAATCAGATGTTTCTGGGAGTGACATGCTGGTAGAAGGTAAAACTATTTCCGGCAGTAAATCACCTTTATAAGAATATTCTACAGAGAAGTCGTACCATCCACTTTCTTCAATTGCTACAGGCAAAACAATCTGAGTATCAACATCCAAATAGCCTAAATTGAAACGGTCAGTTTTCATTTCTAAAATATGACCTTGAGAGTAGGAATCAGATAGATAGTTTTCTATTGGAAAGATTTGCTGTTGGTAATTGATTGGTTGAAATTGAACCTCACTTAACTGTATTTCAAAAATAGAATAGTTTTGAGCTGTAGATGTAAATTCTAAAACTTGCGTTCCTTCATCCAAATTAATTAAGTAATTAACCTCATTCGTATCATTCCAAATATAAGGAAAACTCAGTTTCGCAACAGTCTCACTTTTCGCCCTAACACTTAATCCATCAACAATTGAAGAGGAGTTTGTCAGACGAAACTTCAGCTTGTACGCTCCTGTTTTCGGCACATCTATATAATAGGACAAGCTACTTTGACTAGAAGCTGGATGTAGTGAACCATTCTTTTTGAAAGCCTTATCCTCAAATAAACTGGTTATCTCGTCAGAAATTATCAAAGGTTCAACAAATTGTAAATCAGTTTCTAGTAAATTATAAGCAGTTTGAATATCAATAATTTTTTGATTAATTTCACGTTGAGTTATATCTGTTTCAGTCAACATCGCTTTCCCCAAAGTAATTTCATTTTCATAAGCAATCCAAGTCTCACGAACATAAATTTCGGGTGTCAAAGAATCAAATACATTCAATTCTTTATTTAAGTGGCTAAAATCAATTTCTTCTGAATCATCAAAACGGCCAAATGCTAACCAATCTATGTTTCCCGCACTTCCTTTAGAATCTTTTTCAACAGATATAAAAATATTTTGAACGTCATTGGTAACAACTATCGGTACCCGTTTAGTTTGATAATTATTCCATCCACCAGTTGATGTAAGATTGACCTGACTTATGATTGGTCCGTTCAGCGAATCCTTTCTAACAATTAATCCACCATCATTAGAATTGGCTGTATAATTTACATCAATATAATCCATGCCACTAACGCCAAAATTTACATAGTTATACCAAAAATAATCACCGTTATCTAACTTAGTCAAAATCTGGTTCTCTGTTTGATTGGGAAAATTTTCTATATCAATCTTTTCTTTTCCTGATACTCTCTCTGCCTCAATTCTCTCATATGAGTTATTGGAAAGTAAAACTGAGTTAGTCCTAAACAATCCAGAATACTGCCATGTGAAATGATGATAGTTACCGGTATCAACATTTATATGTCCAGCAACCGGACGATACGGTCTGGTAAATGTTTCAAAATTTTTGTCTTGATAAAAATCGGCTAGTCCTTCAACCATTGCTAAAGGATATTCATTAGCTGTTAAAAATTTTACATAACCTTGGTTATTTCCACCATACTCATGTGGCCAATCAACAAAAGATTTTTTTCCACTAGCAAAATCGACAATATTGGTCACCGCTTTTCTCAAGCCAATACCATCTTCATTTTCATAATTTAATAGATCAATTCCAATCTCGTCATAAATGATTTTTGCGGCATTTGTCATAGGGGATAATGCAAAATAATGATACCAGAAGGATGCTCCTCCTCTAGCTTCATGTGGCATAAATCCATCGGTTGTTATATTACTTTCAATTTTCGCCTTTAAAATATTGGCATTCTCTTGTAGCTTAGCGACATCTCCTTTATACGAATAGTAGGTTGTCTGCGCAAATAAAGCCCAATCTCCCCAATTGTTTTGGTTATGAATTCTTCTTTGCCATATTGGTAATAAAACTTCCTCAACCCAATTTTCAAAGCTTTCTTGAGATTCTTCTGACCAACCTGGATAATCTTTGATATAATAAGCACCTTGAATTATTCCCGAGATTAGATAACTAGAAACTAAATCTCCATCGGAGCCTGATACTTTTCTATTTGTCATACTCCAGGAGTCAATGACTTGAATGGCTTCATTTGCATATTTCTCTTCTCGTGTAACCTGGTATGCAATAGCATTAGATAATACTTTAGTCGCATCTTGCTCCATACCATCCTTAGCTGCAAGATGCCCTTCTTTGTTGGCATAATAACCTGGAACTTCCCAGTTCTCAACTGCATGAGTTGAATTATCTTTAGTCTTTTCTACATCCTCTAAAACCTCTTGATACGTCTCATACCAAGGAGACTGCTTTGTCTCAATCATATCTTTAATAAAATCAAAATCAGGTGTGGTAGCTTTTGCGATTACGGGGAAAAAACATGCCACAAAACTGATAATTAATAGATATTTCATTTTAGTTTTCATATCTTCCCTCATTTCATCTCAAACTAAAGCTCGTTAAACCATAGCAATAAGGTAAAACAAAAGTTACTAAACTTTTGTTTTACCTATTAAGAGTGGTTACATCCCTAATTTTTCTTTGTTTTCAGCAATTTTTTCATTTTTTATTTGATTAACCTCTTCTATGCTATTTTGATCTTGGAATGTTTTATACTCTGCAATCAGTTGATCGACTTCCTCATCACTGCTAGCCCGGATAGCAGAAACCAATGTTGTGCTCCAATTGGTTTTAATAGCACTTAACGCCCTCGCTTCGCTTGTCCCTGGATCAGGTTCAATATTTTCTGTTTCGAATTGTGGTTGTAATTTGTCATCTGCCCAAGCCATCATTTGATGAAGTGCTTCCTGATAGGATTGTGGATTTAGTGCTCGATACTTATCGTGACCAAATTGACAAAACTCTCCAACTCGATATTCTTTTTTCCACTTGTCTGGATCACTTTGCTGCACCTCTAAAGCTTCAGGAGTAAATTGGATTTCATCATCAGAAACATATTCATAGGTTTCTCCTTCAATTCCATAAGTAGTTAGCATTTGACCGTAATCACTCAATAAGTAGGTGAAAACTTGAATAGCTTTGGCAGGGTCCTTCGCATCCTTGGTTATATAATTAATCATCCAGCCTGAAATACCTGCTTGAGTTAAAATTGGTTCGTTGCCGACAGTACTTTGAACCGCATCGATAGCCATATATGCTCCATCAGGATTGCTTGAGGCAAAGGCTTGGATAGGTGCACCATGGTTAATGAAGCTTGACATCAAAACAGCTGCATATTTTCCAGAAGAAATTTTATTTTTAAATGTCTCATTATCATCAGTGAAGGAGTCATCACTTATTGCTCCGTTCTCATGAGCTTGGCGTAAAGTTTTTAACCATGTGATATAATCTTCGTCTAAATTTCGATCATTATACTGATCGCCATCAAGATAAGGAACACCAATCAAGTCTTGAACAACCCGATCAAGCGAATTAGTTGCTAATCCATCTTTAGGCAAATCGTTAAAGCCTAGAGGAATTAAATCAGGAAATTGCTCTTTAATAGAATTCAATGCCTCTAAAAAACCTTCGGGTGTCGTCATATCTGGTCGCCCGATTGCTTCATAAACATCTTCACGAATAATTAGCCCATCATTTCCATGAATAGCTCCGCTAGCATAATCCTCAGCTGTATTAGAGTAGTCTGGATATCCATAAGACTTGCCATCAGATAGTTGGTACCAGTCCAATGTCTCTTCACTAGCTACATCCAGAAAATAAGGATCATATTTCTCTGCTAAATCTTGCAGTGGCCATGCCCATGACTCAGCTTGTCTTGCAATAGAAGCATTTGCATCAAAGATAGAAATGATATCTGGCATATCTCCACTAGCAAAGAAGGTGTTTAGTTTAGTATCGTCACCAATAATAAATTCAATATCGATATCTAAGTCTTCTTTGATTTTTTTGGTCACTAAGTCTTCCCCAAAGCTACTATCCCACCACTCAGCATTGACATACCAAGTCAGTTTATTATCTTCTTTAGTATCTAGCTGCCAAGCAGGCGTGCTAGCATCCAACTCATAGCGATCTCCTAAATCCGGTAACGTCCCGCTACTTTCATCCTTGGCTTCACTGCCGCCTCCACAACCACTCAATAACAATGTAGCACCTGCAATAAAAATCAAACTTTTCTTTTTCATTTTCTCTCTCCTATTCTTTAACGGCTCCTAACATCATTCCAGAAACAAAATGCTTTTGTAACAATGGATAAATTAATAAAATCGGAATTGTCGTAATGACAATTGTTGCTAACTGTATGCCTTTTGAAGTAGTTTCAATTACAAAACCAGCGTTCATATTTTGAGCTGCTGCCTGTGTTTGCACAATAATTTCATAGAGCTTCATTTGTAATGGATATAGTGTCTGGTCCGTAATATAAAGTTTAGCTGACATAAAGTCATTCCATTGCCAGACTCCATGGAACATGGCAATTGTTGCTATTGCCGGCTTTGACAAGGGTAAATATATTTTTGAAAAAATAAACCAGTCATTAGCTCCATCCATTTTTGCAGATTCCTCTAATGAATCAGGCACATCCCGGAAGAAATTCATTAAGATAATCACATCGTAATAGCTAAAAAGTGCTGGTATGATATACACCCAAAATGAATTTAACAATCCAAGCGATTTGATTAACAAATAGGTTGGGATAATTCCACCAGCGAAAAACATTGTAACAATGCCCATTGAGCTGTATAATTTGCGCCCTTTTAAGTTCCTCTTAGAAAGAGCATAGGCAACGATTGCGCAGAACAAAGTATGAGCAACCACCCCAATGACAGTTCGACCAATCGAAACCCCTAATGCTCGCCAGATAGTGTTATCTTGAAAAACTGCTTGGTAATTGTTTAAAGATACCTCTGAAGGGAAAAAGATAAAGTCTCCTTTAGCCAAAGCTTCGTTTGAGGCAAAGGATGAAGCCACTACATTCCACAGCGGTACAATAATAATAACGGTGAACAGAATTAACAGCAGAGTATTAACAACTGTAAAAACCTTTCCTTCTTTAATCTTGTTTTTGTGCTTTTTTTTGGTTGTGAGCTGTTGTTTTTTTTCAGTCATGTCCATCTTTTCACCTCCCATTTAAAGTACCGACTGATTGTCGTTCATTTTTTTTGTAATCAAGTTTGTAATAATCAGCAGGGCGACTGAAATGATGGCGATTCCTAAACCAACTGCTGTGGCGTAAGAAAAATCTCCCTGCATCAACCCAACACGGTAAACATACGAATTGATAACTTCAGACTTTGGTTGATTCTGCGAATTCATCAGCACCAAAGTTTGATCCAAATTAGAATTAAATAAAGCACTAACAGAAAGAATCAAGTTTAAAGAAATAATATTTTTCATCATAGGAATCGTAATGCTCCAGATTTGGCGCATGCGACTAGCACCATCCATCTTGGCGGCTTCATAATAGGTTGGATCAATTTTGGCCATCGTTGCTAAATACAAAATGGTCCCCCATCCAGCACTTTTCCAGACATCTGATAGGGCGGCAATCCACCAATACTTATCCGCATCCAGCATATGATTTTGCTGGGTTTGAAAGCCGATAAAACTTAGGAGCTGATTAATCATTCCCGTAGAAGAAAACCAAGTAATCAACATCCCACCGAGAATAATCTACGAAAGAAAGTGGGGCATGTATGAAATCGTTTGAATTATCCTTTTAAATACGCCACCCCTCAACTCGTAAATCATGATGGCAATGATAATTGGAACAATGAAACCAAAGGACAATTTTAATGCGCTAATGCCAATTGTATTGACCACCGCCTGCCAAAAATATTTATCGTTTAAAATGATCATAAAATTATCCCAGCCGACCCACTCGGCTCCACCGATAGTATCGATAACAGTATAATTTTTGAAAGCAATCGACAGGCCATAGATTGGTATAAAGCTGAAAATAATCATATAGACAACACCTGGGATTGCCATAGCCTGCAATCCCCATTGCTTAAAAAAAGTTTTCCAAAAACGTTTAAATCTTTGGCCCAGTGTATCTTTTTCAGTTGATTTTAATTGCATGTCCATTTTCTAGCCTCCTTAAATCCCCATTGACCGCCAATAAATCTCGATACCAGTAAAAAGATTGTTTTAAATATCGCTGATTTGTTCCCAATCCTTGATCATTTCGATCTACATAGATAAAACCATATCTTTTTTTCATTTCACCGGTGCTGAATGAGACTAAGTCAATACAGCCCCAAGGAGTAAAGCCAAATAGTTCAACCCCATCTTCAACAATTGCCAGCTCCATTTGTTTGATATGCTGTTTCAGCAGTTCAATCCTCTCACTATCATTAACTGTTTCGTTTTCTAGATGCTCCTCTTCACCAAAACCATATTCAACAATAATTAGTGGCAGTTGATAACGCTCATGCAAATTGGCTAAACTGTATCGTAAGCCTATCGGATCGATGCTCCAGCCCCATTTAGTTTTTGGAGTGTATTCATTGTTTACATATACTGAACCAGCTTTTTTATCATACCTAACAACACTGGATTGATAATAGCTTAGACTGATAAAATCAACAGTTCCCTTTTGTAATACCTTTAAATCATCTGCTGCTATCTCTATTGTTAAATTTTCATTCTCTAACATCCTATAAAAATAGTTAGGATATTTCCCTCTAGCATAAACATCCCCAAACAGATAGAGGCTTCGATTGCTTATCTCAGCTGTCATAACATCTGCAGGATTGTCCGAGGCCGGATAAATTGGTTCAGCCGCAAGCATACAGCCGATTTTAAAATTCGGATTAATCTGTTTTCCAGCAATAACAGCTTGAGCACTCGCAACCAATTCATGATGAATTGCTTGTAAGACAACTTGTTTTTGATTTTCATTTTCTTTAAAAATTATCCCTGAATTCGTATAAACAGTTAATTCATCAATATGTTTTAACTGATTATTGATTTCGTTAAAGGTCAACCAATAGGACACTTTATTTTTGTAACGGATCATGACTGTCTCTGCATAATGAACAAAGAAATCAATGACTTTTCGGTGTCTAAATCCTCCGTAATGTTCGACTAAATAATAAGGCATTTCAAAATGGCATAAAGTGATAATTGGCTCAATCTGATATTTTGCTAGTTCATCTAAAACATCATCATAAAATTGTAATCCTGCTTCATTGGGAGTCGTTTCGTTTCCTTTAGGAAAAATTCGGGCCCAATTAATTGAGAACCGGAAAGCTTTAAAGCCCATTTCAGCAAACAAACGAATATCTTCTTTATACGTGTGATAAAAATCAATGGCAGTGTGATTAGGATAATAGTAATCAGGCTGCACACCTTTTGTGATATCCCTTTTCTTGTCTTTGTTTCCACCAGTCAACACATCACAGATGCTTATCCCCTTACCATCTGTATCCCAAGCACCTTCTGCCTGATGAGCGGCAATTGCACCACCCCACAAAAAATTCTCAGGAAAAGCTGTTGGTAATTTTTTCTTTAACTTAGCCAATTGAGAAGCCCTCCTTTTGAAAATTTGGTGCTTGATTCTTTTTCAAGTAACTTAAGCCACAATACACCGCGCCAATTATCCCCGCTTCATTTTTTAAATCACAAGCAACAATTGGCGGTGTGACTAAATTAGCCATATCCCCATGACCATTTTTTATCTGCTCAACTTCTGCATTTAATCTCTGAATAAAATGATTATCTGAACTGATCGCTCCACCAATTAATATTTTTTGAGGATCTAAAGAAAAAGCTAAATTGAAAATCCCAATTGCTAAAGCTTGGTAAAAATTATCAATGATTTCTTTAGCTACTTGATCTTCAGGATATTTTGCAAAAATGGGTAACGCTTCGCGAAAATTTTCGTTCATTGTTTGATTGTAAGGCGTTGTCACTCCGTCATGAATCGACCCTTTTAAACTCAATGTTGCATCACGACTATTGCCATCAATGATTTGGTCTACTAACATAAAACCAAACTCACCTGCTTTATTCTGAAAGCCTCGATAAATTTGATTGTTAATCAGCATAGCCCCACCAATTCCAGTGCCGACAACTATTCCTAGACAATCCTTAACACCTTGAGCTGCCCCCAACCATTTCTCAGCTAACAAAGCACAGTTGGCATCATTTTCAACAAAGGCTGGCAAACCTATCCGCTCCTCAACCTTTTGTTCAAAATCAAAATCGTATAAGGAATGAAGTGCTCCTCCTGTGACTAGATAGCCAAACTCATTTACTACTCCGGGTACACTTATTCCGACGAATTCAATGCAGTTTTTTCTACGATATTTATCAACAATAACTGAAATTGTTGATAAAATTTCTTTACGATTATCTTTTGTTGCTACTTTTCCTGAATCGAGAATTTGCCCAAAGTCGTCAATTAAACCGTATTTAATATTAGTTCCACCAATATCAATGCCTATATATTTTTTCATATCATCACCTCAAAAAGCCTTCTCAAAATCTTGTTCTCACTAGTTTATACGTTTAGTGTACAAGATTTTGAAAAGGCTTTCTTCCCTGTGCTATGTTTAAAAATTCCCGGAATTTATCTTTCTGTATTTTAAAGGCGAAATCCCTACTTTTTCTTTAAAAACATGATGAAAGGTTTTTGTACTGGAAAATCCAGCTTGTTCCGCAACAATATCCATACTTTGATTATCATTTATCAATAAAAATTGCGCTTGGTTAATTCGATAACTCGTTAAGAAGTCTTTAAAGGTATAGCCAGTACTATTCTTAAAAAAACGGGAAAAATAACTTGGTGTCAAATTAACAATCCCTGCAATATCATTAAGCTGAAGATTATCATGGAAGTGATCTTTAATATACTGAAAAATAATTCCCAAGCGCTCAATAGCCTCTATATGCTGACTAAACTGTTGGCCTGAACCTTCCTCAGTCGCTTCTTTTTCAGGTAATAAGCTATAGAAAGAAAAAATAATATCATACATACAAGCGAAAATCCCATAGTGTTTTCCGACAGCTTGCGATTCTGATAGAAGGTACATTCTTTTCATAGATTTTCTTAATTCGTTTGTTAGCTCTTCCGGCCATTCGTTACTTGACCTCTTGCCCTCTAAGAAAAGAGCATATAGATCCTTCTCGTTATTTATATTTAGAATAGTCTCATTAAAAAATTGCAAGTCAACTTGAATGACTAGACGTTTACTTCCTGGTGAAGTTAAAAATGCGTGGGGCTCACCGCTAGAAAAAAAATGAATCTCACCTTCTGATAGGGTAAGCATGCCATTCTCATAAAGAATTTTGGCTGTCCCAATCTCGCAATAGACGATTTCGATATCTCGATGCCAGTGGGGCAAAAATATTTCAATGCCATCGTTATCGTAAATATGCAGGAAATAATTCCCTCTTTCAGAATAATTAACAATCTCCAAATATGGTTTCATTCGCTCACCTCGTTTCTATAATTATTACAGACCATAATTTTATTTTCAATATGAAGAAAAGTTCTCCAGCGGCTTTTTTCTTAATTATCACCAAAATTCGATTTTCAAGAATGAACCTATATCATAAAAAGTTTACATTACTGAGAATGGGAGAAGTAATAATCATGTCTTATTCCTATAAATCCAAACTAACATAAAAAAGCTCCTTTGATTCCTTAGTGAGACAGAAATCAAAGGAGCTTATTTAGTTATTAGCAAAATAACTTTAGAGAAATGTCTGCTTTTTTAAAACTGCAGAAATAAATACTAGTGTCCTTTTTTCTTTTGAAGCCTTTTTTCCTGTTTCAACAAGAATTGTGCTTCCCTCTGTTGCGCTTTTTGTTGCTTTGTTTGCTTCCTTTTTTGCACTTTGAACTGCTCCTGTGCCTCTTTCATGGCCAGTTGTGCCTTAGTTGACAATGCTGGTTGCTTCTTTAGCTTGTTAATTTTTCTCTGCATTCTTTTAGGACTGACTTTTTTCTCTTTTTTGATGTTGCCCGTTTTTACAGATGTAGCTAGCTTTCGATCATTTTCCAAAACTACCTGACTTAACTGCTGGCAAATAAATGCTTCGACTTCAGGATTTTTTGGTTCTGCACCGAAGAGATAGTTGCAGGCTCGATAATCGCCTGCTACTCCAACATATTCAATCAGACCACACCAATAGCTACCATCGAAATAAATTGTTAACTTCATTACGAGGCCCCCCTTTTATTAGATAACGGAAAGGGACAACCCGGAGGGGCAGGTTACTGATATGCACCGCATACTTATGGACTACCAACCATAATGTGTTTTTATTCCTACTTTCAGTTTAATGGAAATTTTTTTGTGTGTAAATGGCTATTGGAATTTAGAGGGTGAGGTTGTTGTTCATGAAATTTATTGGTGATAAAAAAAATTAACCTGTTCTAAAATCTGTACTACAAATTTTCCTGAAAAAAATTAATTGTTCGTTTCCAAGAATTAGTCGCATCCAGCAACGTCTTATCCCAATTAAACTTTTTCTTATAACGATTATTGGGTTGATAGGCAATTGTTAACATGTGACCACTGTTTTCATATAGTTGTTCTTCAAAGATACCAGCACTTTTACTTCTCTTTTTCATTTTCTTAGAGATTTGGGCGATGGCATGGCCGCTATCCCAAATTTCATCCTGCTTGGCGCCTATACAAAGGAGTGCCCCAGTATATTTTTCAATTTGAATTTCCGCCATTTTATTCTCTAGCGGCATATTCTTTTTGGTTATTTTTGCTTGTAAGAATTCCTTCAATCGAAACTTCACGTAGGGCAGTTCTTTGCCGCCATATGTCCAGGAAGAAGAACGTGAATTCCGCCATCCTTTGATGCCTTCTAAAATGACGATTGTTGGAGAATTAACAACCACACATTTAAACTCATTAACATAAGTTGCAGCCACTAGTGCCAGCTCAGCTCCTTTTGAGCGACCATAGATTCCGATTCTGTTTTCATCTACCTGTGGTAATGCTTTAAGATAGTCAGCACTTTTTGCAACTATCTCAATAGGAATTTTCGCTAAATTTTTAGGTAACCCGGCCAAGCCAAAAAAACAGACAGCGAGAGCAACAAAGCCTCGACTTGCAAATAGTTGGGCGATATTCTGAGCTTTTTCAATTCGACCATCGCTTCCGCTAAGAACAATAATTGCCAGTTGATTTACTGCCCCCCTCTCATAAAAAACTCGACCATATGCCTGCCCTAAATTAATATCTTTTGAAGTAATATTAGGCGATTGGAAGTACCTTTCGAAGGTGTTTTCAGCCACCAATTTGTTTTCCATAGAAACGGAAATTTTTATTTGGAATTTCTGGTTTAGTTGAATATCTGAAAAATTTTGCGGCAGCAAAACCTTCCTCATTTTTTCAGGCTGGCTATTAAAAAATAGGCCCATCTGAGCTATCCCTTGATAAGAGCCACTAATTGCACGGTTATCTTTTAAACTGATTCGACCAAACGCATCAGATTGCATAACAATTTTAGCCTGCCAATTAACCTTGGGATCCAGTTTCATTGGCGCATTAATGCAATAGTAATTCATTAACTCTTGACGAAGCTCATATTTTCTATTGGGAGTAAGATTTTCGATAATAATATTGTATTCGGAATCTGCCAGCAAATCTTCGCTCTCTAAATTAATTTCGACCTTAGTTGACATGTCATTCTCCTCGTTTGTTAAGTTGCTTAACTTTAAAAATAAAAAATTTAAAGCCAGGGAAGTTCTGTCCAAACTTCCTCAATTGATTGCATCATATTTTGCAAATTCTTTAGTGTGTCTTCAGGGTATTCTTTTAAAATCGCCAAAATTTTCTTATTCAAATACTCATGCTGGCTTTGATGAATTGTGTTAATTTCCTTTCCTTTGGCTGACAAAAACAAGGCGTATTCGTTTTTTGATCCTTCTAGCCTTTTTTTTACGACCATTTCTTTTTTTATCAGTTTATTCACCATCTGCGTAATTGCGCTTCTTGATACATTTTGAATAGCTGCTAGATTTATCAGATTTATCCCTTCTAAAGAACCGATTTTAACAATCGTATGAACCTCAGCGACGGATAAATTAAATTCTCCTTGCATAAAATGTTGGCTCTGCTCAAGTTCATTATATTTGGACACAAATTTTTGAAATTTCTCATTAAAAACGGACAGTTCCTCTTGATTCAAATAATTTCACCTCTTAAAAGTTAAGCCACTTAACACAATAACACATCTTCACTACATTTTTCAAGTGACAAACTTAAGTTGAATAATTATAAAACGTGATAGTTTAATCTGTTAAGGTTTGAATTTCTCAGTTCAAATATTTTCTAATTGAAGAGACGGTGGCATTAGTCTTGAAAAAAACTCTTCCATTCTGCTTTGACTGCTATCACAGCCTCATCTTATGTTAAAAATCTAGAAAATTGAATACCAGATTGGCCAAAACTGTGCCAGCTAAAAATGTGATGATAACAATTGGCACTACAATCAAGAGCTTTTGATTTTTACTAAATTTTTTCATGATGCTTCCTCCTATGCTTTCTAATGCAACAACGATCGTTCTAATGAATAGATTACCTTCTCACTTAGTTAGTACTTTTTACTTAGGGGAATTTATAAAATTCCTAGCTTCTATAGTTGCTACCTCTTAAAGCTTTGATGAAAGCTTTTTTTGGCAGCATAAGCAAAATAAATACTGCTAATTTGTCAAGTTAAAACACGAAACAGTTTTCCAACAGCAGCTTCTTCTCGAATTAGGAAAGATACTACAGCAGTTATCAAAAGTATTAGACTAGTAACAATATTTTTAGTTCTTCTATCCATATCGAGCTGCCACTTTATTTTAAATGTTACTACTTTTTTGATTGATTGGAACAAGTATTCCCTAATATAACAACAATGTTAGTTGTTCCCACCAAGCCTTTGACTCTATTTATATTAAAAACTTAGCGAGCTTAATTTTTATAATCTTGGTAAGACACGATTGATATGAGCTTTCAAAACTTATCTGATAAATTATGGATTTTTGAGGCGTATGGTCAATCAAATAATCCACCCAAAACTTTTGGGCGGATAAAATTTTCTGAGATAGCTACACTTTCTCATTAGTAAACTCGAAATTTAATCTATCCTGTAAGCTCTCTATTAGGAAAGTATTTCTTACTACTCTTTTGAAAAATCCTAAACCGAATATTTACTGCTTAGTTACTTCTCCTCATAAATATGGTTTGTCGTCATCTCCACGTATTCATCTGAACGGATGGTCCGTATTTCACCTTTAAAAATTTCCTTCAAAGCTTGCAACTTTCTCTGACTTTCTGGCAGTACTAAAATGAAATCTATGTGCTCCTGACTAAAAATCTCTTTAAGCTCACTGAATTTTGCAGCGCGCCACTCAAACTTTGGATATTGTTTGGACAAATTTGCAATCAAATTTAAGACCCCATAATTTTTCGCTTCGTTTCCCCAGCCCTCTTCATCACTTGGTGTATAACTTTGAACTAACATTATAGCCTTCATTTCTTTTCCTCCTCTTTCCCTTTTCTTTTTTTCAGTCACTAGTTGATCTAAGCTAACGTCTAATTCTTTACCAAGAAGAATTAAGTATTCAATTGTTGGCAAGCTTTTATCCAATTCCCATTTTGAGATAGTTTGACGAGAAATATGTAGTTTTTGCGCCAACTGACTTTGCGAGAGATTCTTTCTTCTTCTGTAGTGTCGTATAGTGCTTCCAATGTTTATCATAGTTTCCCTCCCAATTTCATCGTAATAGGTTGTGCTATCTCTTGTAAAGCTAAAACAAACAGTTGAGTGACATCTTTTCGTTGCCTTTAAAATTTTCAGGGGCAACTACTTGTTGCATTGCCGTTTTAGAGCCTTTTTGGATATCTTGATTCATGTTTATTATTGGATCCGTGGAGAGTTGTTTCTAAAAAAAGAGGCCCATCAGTGGACCGATAGGATAGGGATGCTAGTTCAACTTTCTACAACTTCCAAACAATTTTCTACTTCTCAGTTAGTTGAACTGTAGACGGCCCATTGCGCTTGAGAAAAAGCTTCTTTTCTGAAGACAAAAGGGAACCCGCCAGCGGAGACTGGCGGGTTTAGGATACTAGTTCAACTTTCTTCATGCTTAAATATTTTCCTGCTCCACTCCTAGTTGAACTGTATACGACCCGCTACTCTTCAGAAAAGGTTCCCTTTTCTGAAGACAAAAAGGGAGCCCATCGGCGGGGACCGATGGGCTAGGAGTAAAAAATGAAAAAGTGTTTTATTGGGTTTGTTTTATTGGGATGAGTTCATAATAGCCCGAAAATATGAATTTTCTATGGACTTTATATTGTAAAATTTAGGAACTTTTGTGGTGCATTTATGAAATCAATTTTAATCTGTATTGATTTTGAATGTTTATCGAATCAAAAATTAGTCGCCAAGCCACATTGAACCAAATCTTTACGGTTTTTCCTGAAAGATTTTATCTGATTCTTTAAGATAGCAAGTAACTTCTTCTTTCAAATTATCGAAATTTTTCTGACTCGTCACAACGTTTACTATGAATTGAACCGCTTCTTCTCTGCTAAAACTTGTTGCATATTGATTTACTTTGAAAAAAGTAATCATCGCCACCAGTGCTGTTCGTTTGTTGGCATTTTGAAACGGGTGTCTTTTAGCTAAGTTAATTGCCAAAATTGCAGCCTTGTCATAGATTGAAGGATATAATTCTTTTTCAAAAATGATTTGTTGAGGCTGATTTACAGCCATGTCCAGTGCCGCAGCATCGCGAATACCTACTATTTCACTGGGTGAAATCTGCTTGATAAGCTTGGCATTGATCCGGACAATATCCCGCACCGAAAGATAAATCATAACTCAACCAAATCCTGAAGGGCCTCTTCATATTGCGCCATCACCGAATCAACTATGGCATCTACACCGACTGCTTCCTTAGCCTTTTCAATTTTTACTGAACCGTCTGCTAGAAAAACATATTCAATTGCCTCGCCCGTTTTAACATCTAAAGCATCCTTCACTTTTTGAGGAATCGTCGTGACATCACTATTGCCTGATTTTCTAATTTTATAGGCTCTTTCCAATTTAGTCATTACCATCACCCTTAAATTTTTAGTATATCTTTATTATACCATGTAGATACTGGACACAAAATATATACAACTTATATGAGTAAATGATACAGAGAAAATACTGCTCTAAACAACAAACGATTGAAAATAATCGAAAATATGAAGTAAAGAAATAAGGAAAAATTTATCAGACAGTTTAGCTTGACCTCACAAATAAAAACACCCGACAATTATTATTTTGTCGGGTATTTGATTATTCTATAGATTATTCAAACCCTACCAGTAATGAATAACTCCGCAAGTCACAACAATATTTCTACTGGGAATTATCATACAGCTCGCTAATTTTGATAGTCTCTTCTTTGTCCTCATATTGGATAGTTAAGGTGTCTTGTTCGGTGAGTTTATAAATTATTCCGGCTTCATTTTGCAAATAAATGGAGTCTGGCGACGCAAACACGAAACTGATTGTTCCCGCTTCTTGCAATGATGCATCTGTAAAGAAGCTGCGGGCTTGTTTTATTTTAACAACAGGCTGGTAACCATCCTCTAAGTCACTGTCTGGTTCCAGCAAAGCCAGTGTATAGATATGGTCACGATTTGTGCTATCTGAAAAATCAAGTGCTACAGTCCCATTTTGATGAATGATTGCTTCACTAATATCGCTAGAGTTGGCCATAAAAGATTTGGTATACAGCGCCACACCAATATAGATACTAATCAAAACTAAAGCGGTAATTACCACAGAGAAAAAAATTTTTCTCCGATTCACTCGTTTGATTTTTTTAAGAGGTTCAATTTTTTTGAGCTCTTGGTCTTGATTGACCACCATACTTTCCTTCATGGACTCATAATAGGCTCGGCAGCTTTCGCAAGTTTTTAGATGCTCCTCAATTAGTTGATTGCTTTCTGGGCTAGTTAGACTATCAATATAGCTAGGAATTAAATCTTTAATTACATTATGTTGAATTGTCATCTTGTCTCATCCTCTCAACTATTTTCTGCTTTGCACGGTAAAAAGTAACCCTCGCCCAATTTTCAGATTTCCCAAAGACATCGCCAATTTCTTTAAAGGAAAAATCATTCGTCATCCTCAGTAAAACAACTTCTTTTTTTGTTTCACCTAATTCATGAATAATTTGATAAATTCGCACTTTATTTTCCGAGTGCAAAAGCTGTTCATCAGGTCTTGGATTGCCATCTGCATAGTTTGCCAGCACTTCATCCGTCACTTTGTGCTGTTTGTTCTTAGCCATTTGCTGCCGCCAAAGATTCTTAGAAATTTGGCACAACCAAGTGGAAACCTTAGAATTTCCCTGGAAATTTTCAAGCGACTTGATTGCTTGATAGAAGGTTTCTTGCGTTAAATCTTCTGCCAATAACTCATCATTTGTCAGTCCCAATAAAAAACGATATACCAACCCACCGTATTCTTGATACAGCTCATCTATCTTCAAGTTCCCACCCCCTGATGCCCCTTCTATCTATTAGTCAGTTTTTGAGACGATTCGTTACAGTAAATCTGACAATTTTTCGCAAAACTTTTTCTCAATTCAATTCTACACTGTTCTTCCAATCAAAAAAAACAATCATGTTGACTGCGCAGCATTTTAACTTGTGGGACTACTGGTCATTCTGTATTCTGAGTTTTAAATGGCTATGGTACAATTATCTAAAACAGCTCAGAAAGGGGCTCTTCCAATGAAAACAACGGCATAATATTTCATACTAAAATTATGGGAGAAGCACATGATGGAACTAACAACAGACACAAGCGGTTTATTTGATTTTTATTTAAATAATTTAGCAGGCTCGACACCTTACTTTCACTTTACAACGGAACAAACTTGGAACCAGTCTTTTTTTGAGGATACTGATTTCGAAGGAGTGCCGAAATTCAAAGAATTATCAACAATAGTGGCTCGCAAAGCCGGTCAAATTGACAGCTTTATTCAATTTGGCTTGTCTAATTACGGCTATGATGAACATGGTGAAAAAGACTTTTTGAATCCAATTGCGGTTATTCGCCATATTTATTTCTTAAAAGATAGCCAAGCTGTTGGTCAAAAGCTACTTGATGAAGCGCTGAATTATTTCAGACAAAAGGGATTTTCTCACTATTATGCTTTTTTCCATGCATTCGGTCTAAGTTTCACCTCATCCCATGGAAAATTGGCAAATAATTTTGATTATATAGAAGCCTTACTCTTAGAAAATGGCTTTAAAATTGAACATGAAAATCTATATTATAGAAAAATTCTAAAAAATGAATCTGCCTTAGAAACCAAACTGGATTTAGAGCATACTCCTAATCCGAATGAAGACACTGAAACCCTGACTTTTTATTTAGATAAAAAGCCTATTGGACAATGTAATATTTTTTATCTTCCAGATGGAAACCGCGTCTATCTGCGATGGATTTTTCTCATCGATGAGTATCAAAACAAAGGCTACGGCAGCCAAATGATGGCCGCCCTCTGTCACTATCTCTATCAAAAAAATTATCAAGAACTTCATACGGATACAGCAGATTCTAATTTTAGGGCACAGCATTATTATTTGAAGAATAATTTTTCAGAGATGGGTAGGACTCGGAGTTATCAAGTCTGAGTATTTTGACTTTATATAGTAGGACTACTTCCTGTACGCTTAGACAATTTTGGGTTTCGCTTTTTGTTGAACTGTATACGGCCCATTGTGCTTGAGAAAAAGCTTCTTTTTCTCAAGACAAAAGGGGACCCGCCAGCGGGGACTGGCGGGTTTAGGATACTAGTTCAACTTTCTTCATGCTTAAATATTTTCCTGCTCCACTCCTAGTTGAACTTTATACGGCCCGATAATCTTCAGAAAAGGTTCCCTTTTCTGAAGACAAAAAGGGAGCCCATCGGCGGGGACCGATGGGCTAGGAGTAAAAAATGAAAAAGTGTTTTATTGGGTTTGTTTTATTGGGATGAGTTCATATTAACTGGAATTTGTGAACTTTCTGTGGATTTGCTATTGTAAAAGATTGAAAAATTCATTGTTATGCTGTGAAATTTAGCGGTGTGCTTTAGTAGACTCTCATTTCTAAAAAAATCATTCTTATATCTCTCTTGAAATATTTTCTTGCATCTTATTTTGCCACTTCTCCTTGAGCACTTGGAATTGAGGATTGCCTTTTAAAAAGGTTAGGTCTACGGGTTCAAACAGCTTTTCAAAGTCTTGTGAATAGAACATTTGAGCGAGGTTTACTTCATTTTCGGTCAAATTCTCATAAAGATGATATTGATGTGGCTTCCAAATCCAATCGTCTTGATCAACTAACTTCTCTAACAGTTTAAAAAATTGGTCTGCATTTTTTTCCAATGCAGCCATCATCAAATCGACTAAACGAACAAAAATTTCAGACAGATGGTAATTTTCGACAGTTTGAATAATTAAGTCTCCGTAATATTTCATCTCTTCGCTGAGGGCTTTTTCGATTGCTATTTCAAATTTACTGAATAGATAAGAAAGTAGGTTAGACGCAGTTCGCATAATTTCACCTTCGATTTTGGTTAAGGCTGCTTGCTCGTTTCCTTCGGCCCTTAACAGCTGAATCTCAGTGGGTGTCTTATCCAGATGGATGTTTTCTGTTTGAGCTAGCACCTGATTAGCCGAATTGTAATCCCCAAAACGAATTAAATTTCGAACCTTGGCTAACTGAGCTGAAAAACGAATGTTTTGATTGTCACTATTTTCTAAAAGGCCGAATAAGAGGCTGATTTCTTTAAAAATATCTTTATTTCGTTCCTTATCCCCCTGCATGATAGCCTCAGCTTCCAATTGTTGAGTCGCAACTAAAATCAGCTTTTCATCATGAGGAAACTCCTTGATTTTTTCTTGGACAAGCGTCAATCCGGTAGGCAAGCCTTCATCTTTTAACGTATAGAAAAGCTTTTCAATAAAATTTCCCAACTCGATTGTAGACAGCTCTTCTTCAAAATTAAACAGGGTGTTTAAATCAATTTTTAACAGTCGAGCAAGGCCAGGCAATAACGTAATATCCGGCAGACTACTCCCCCGCTCCCATTTACTTACCGCTGGTGCGGAGACATTCAAGGCGAGAGCCACTTGTTCTTGTGTTAGCTGCAACTCTTTACGCCGCTTAAAAATTACCTCATTCAGCTTCATTTTGCTTCCCCTCTTTGCTTTTCCGATTACTGTACTTTCTATCCTAAGCATAAAACGGAACAACCAGATTTACAATGTCGGCGAAGTAAACTTTTCTTTGAAGAATTGAACTGCTGGTTAAGAGAATTAATAGTGGATTTTCTAGGTGCTGGAAAGTATAAATCATTGAACGTTGCTTTCCAGATATTTAAGTAACTCAATATAAATGTTCTAGTATGATGAGTTCCGTGCTAACATTTCCAATAGCTATTGAATGAAAAGAATTATAAAATACAGTTTCAATTGCTAGCAATTGAAAAAAGCCCATCAAAATAAATTGATGAGCCTTCTGACATGATAACAGCTTAAAATGGTTTCACTAAATTTCTATCCTCGTCTTATTTGTACTCCTGAGATCATGAGAATGATAAACACCAGCACTGAAATAATCGCCAAACAAATAGCAGTCCACTTCATAATTTTTTTTCTACGGTCAGTTTTCAGTTTTTGGGATAAATTCATTAGGTCTCGATAATTTTGTTCTTCTTTTTTTTGGCTGGAAACGACCCACGCTTGATAGGCTTCTCTGCATTCTTCACATTTTTCTAGATGCTCATCAATTATTTTTTTCGTCTCCAAAGAGCACCGATTAGCCTGATAGGCTGAAAAAGAATTTCTTATTAAATCACAGGGTAGCATCAGATCATCAGCTCCTTTATCAAATTTTTTGCTCGGTGAAATACTACGCGTGCCCATCTTGGATCTTCGTCAAAAATTTTTCCAATTTGTTTATGCGACAGCTCTCCAAAAACACGGAGAGAAAAAACTTCTTTATAAGGATCAGGCAGTTGATGAACGAGCATATGCAATTCTTCATTACGTTCAGGATTCAAAATGAGGGCATCGATTTCTAATGACTCTTCTGTCACACCAGCAAAATCAGCATGACTCAAATGCTTCTTGCGGCAATGACTTAAAAAGCAATTTTTGGCAATCTGACAAAGCCAAGTGGATAATTTGGATTGACCTTTAAACTTTGCAATATTTTCCAAAGCTTTAACAAATGCTTCCTGTGTAATTTCTTCAGCTAAATGACTGTCTGAACATAAGGTCATGACATAGGCAAAAACCATACTAAATTGCTCACGATAAATACGTTCAAAGTCTTCCACAATGTCACCTACCTTTATAATATTCTAACATAGCTCTGAATTTTGAATTTTTACTGAATATCCTAATTACCTTACATCACGCTTAAAAAACAACAAAAGCGATAGCAAGAAGACTAGTGTTGCCCAAATCCCCTGCACTACCATGCCTGTTCCAATACTTAAAAAAGCTTGCTGCGGTGTCCATGTATATAAATTAATCACAGCAAGATCGGGTAAATATTTGGCATAATCAGTAAAGGCAAAGAGCATTTGGCTACCACCTATTTGCAGGCAAGCTAGCAAAGCAACTGCTAGATAGGTTGACTTAAATAAGATACAGATGCCACAAGTAATTAAAACCAACAATTCTTCGCTTATCAAGATTAACAATAATCTTTTCCATAAAATTTCTAGCATGATGGGAGTAGTGCCATTTCTAAAAAATAGATTCAAACTAATAAGCGTGATTGCTATTAAAAAAAATGAAACTAAAACAAGTGCATTTAAACTGAGTAATTTTGCTAGCAACACCTTCACTCGATTAGGAACACTCAATAAAGTTGTCCTCAACAAATTTTGTTGATATTCTTCACCAAAAAAATAAGCAGAAAAGAAAATAATTCCAACCGACACAAAGTTTAGTGATATCAAGATAATTGCAGACTTATCTATAGTAGTGCTTAGCTGATGATTCATAATTAGATACAGATAGATAGCAATTGGCAAACTAACGCTCAGACTAAGACCTAGCAAACAGTTTTTAGTTGAGAAAAATCTATAAAGTTCTGCCTTAATAATAGCCTTCATCAATATTCCCCTCCAATATTGATTTTATAAAATTGCTGGTTCGATAGTTTGCTTAAAAAGATAATCCAAACAATCATACAGAAGGTCCCGACTATTCCATCTTTCACCATAGAATCACTATTGTGAAACGCAATATTTTGGTAAGCATTGATTGGAAGCCAGCTAGTCCAACTCCATTTCTCTAAAATAAATGCTGTCAGTCCCACCACAAAACTATTCATCGATAATAAAGCCGGCAGAGCTTTTCTCAGTAGACTGGCCAGACTAAACGTAAATATTCCGGCAAAAGTCCATGAAAGAACCGCTTGATCAATCATAAGCCAAATTTTTGGCTGCAAAAAAAGCGGTGGGATTTCTTGAGAGCCAATCACCAAATGAGTGGTTATGACCGAAAGTGAAATGACTAAACTCGACACCATCAATAAAACAAAACTATTCGCAATAAACCGAACATTAACTAAGGTCCTTCTCTTTGAGATCAATAAAAATCCCTGACGTAATTCATGATGACTGAAATCTGCTGCGCCCATCAGTGCCGCTAGTGCAATGAAAATTACAATGCCAAACTGTAAGATGTCAAATCCCAAAAATTCCACTGGTGGGATCGCTTCAAACAACATTGGACTTGTTTCTGGTGTTGCGTCTAAGCCAACAGTTAGGATACTTTTTGCATCAATTATAGCAACTATTATTTGAGCAGCCAGTAAAATTAGTATCACTATTCTATTGATGCTCACCGAAGTTATCTTAATCAATTCTGCATGAATACCTTTGAAAGAAATCCTCATTTTACCAGCTCCTCTAAATTATTCTTTTCCGTTAACTCAAAGAATAATTCTTCTAAAGTTGATAATTCATTTTTAATCTTCCCTAATGGACCTTTTAAAGCAATCTGACCTCGGTTAATGATGACAACATCATCGGCTACTGATTCTATTTCACCAAGCATATGTGATGATAGTAAAATTGTTTTTTTGTTATCTGCTAACTTTCGTATCAAATGGCGAAACCAACGAATTCCACTAGGATCAAGACCATTGGTGGGCTCATCTAAAACTAAAAATTGCGGATTGCCTAATAAAGCCAGTGCCAAACCAAGGCGTTGACTTTCACCTAAAGACAATTGTCCTAACTTTTGTTTTCGTTTCTCTAAAAGCCCGACTTCCTTGAGAACTTCATTAATTCTCACCAATGCTATTCCGTTACTTAACGCAGCTATTTTTAAATAGGAAGACACCGTCCTCGACTTGTTTCCGCCAACCCCGTCAAATAATGCTCCGACAACTGTTAATGGCCTTGCCAATTCGGAATATTTCTTTTCACCAAAAAGAGCCGTTCCGTAATTTTGATAGTCTAAGCCTAATAACATCCGTAGAGTTGAGCTTTTGCCAGCTCCATTTGGTCCTAAAAAGGCTGTCACTCTGCCAGCTTCAGCTTCGAAGGATACATCCTTAACTACTTCTTTTCCCTTGTGTAATTTAGAAAGTTGCTCAATTTTGATTGTTTTATTTATCATATTTTTTTCTCTCCTTTTACATTAGACGCATCAAGGAGAAAAGTGTTTCAAAAAAATAAACTTACACGTTGCACATAATCAAAGGACGTTTGAAACTTCTGAAAATGGCTATGATTTACTTTTTTTAATCCAGCAACTAGGATTCTAGCTTGTCCATATAACTTTTCAATCTAAAATCTCGTGATTACTAAATTTTTGTGTATGGTTAATTTTTCTTTGAATCTCGCAAATCAAAAAAATCGCCAACACCACTCTCACACCAACAGCACTCAGCTGATGGTACAAAAGTAATCTTGACGACCAATCGTAGGCGAGCGTCATTTCCCTCTCGCCAAATCTAAATTTTGTTTTCGAAAAAAAGCTTAAATGCGTCTACTGTCTGTCTGCACTAAAAACAAATAAAAACAGTCATAAATTCCAGCTAAAACCAAACAACTACTTCACAAACATTGCATCGCCAAAACTGAAGAAACGGTAGCGCTCTTCAATGGCATGCTGGTAGGCGGCTAAAGTTTTTTCCCGTCCGGCAAAGGCGCTGACCAACATCACCAAAGTTGATTTTGGCAGATGGAAATTGGTGGAGAAGGCCTGCACAACTTTAAACTGATAGCCCGGTGTGATAAAAATATCCGTCCAGCCGCTGTCGGCTTTAATATCGCCGTCAAATTTAGTGCCGATAGTTTCCAAGGTCCGGATTGAGGTGGTGCCAACGGCGATAATTTTTCCGCCGGCTTGACGCACTTGGTTTAATTCTGCGGCAGCGTCTTCAGTCAAACGATAAAATTCGCTGTGCATATGATGCTCTGCAATATTATCCACGCTAACTGGGCGGAAGGTGCCTAGTCCAACATGCAGTGTCAGATAAACTAAGTGAACGCCTTTGTCAGCAATCTGTTTCAATAATTCTGGTGTAAAATGCAAACCCGCCGTTGGTGCGGCCGCCGAGCCGTTTTCTTTGGCATAAACGGTTTGATAGCGGTCGGGGTCTTCTAAGCGTTCTTTGATGTAAGGCGGTAGCGGCATTTCGCCGAGGGACTCTAAATTTTCGAGAAAAATCCCTTCGTATTGAAATTCAATAATACGGCCGCCGTGTTCTAACTCTTTGGTGACAACGGCGTTTAAGCGGCCATCGCCAAAACGAATTTCTGTGCCGACTTTCGCCCGCTTAGCCGGTTTAATCAATGTTTCCCAAGTGTCCCCTTCAATATTATTTAACAACAACACTTCCAAATGGCCACCAGTATCAGGTTTTTCGCCATAGAGACGCGCCGGTAAGACACGGGTATCATTCATGACTAAAGCATCGCCGGGATTTAATTCATCTAAGATGTCGGTAAAATGTTTGTCTTCAATTTCACCGGTTTCTTTATCTAGAACTAACAGGCGGGAGCTGGAGCGATCTTGTAACGGTGTTTGGGCAATCAATTCTTCAGGTAAATCAAAATCAAAATCTTCTGTGGTTAACATAGCTTTCACTCTTTCTTTTATTGTCTTGGGTATTTTATCACTTTTTGAAACCCTTGGCGAACGACAGATTATTTGCTTTCTATTTAAAAGGCTTCTATACTTACTATTAATAAGAAAGAAAACACGCGGAGGGATTTCCATGGCCACTTTTCATCACGTTTCATTATTAACTAGACATGCACAGGAAAATCTAGATTTTTACACCAAAGTTTTAGGTCTGCGCTTTGTCAAAAATACCGTCAATCAAGAAAATCATAAAATGCTCCATTACTACTACGGAGATTATAGCGGCGCACCTGGGACTGTCGTGACTTTTTTTGTCGTGCCGCTTTTAGCACAGCGGCATGATGAAGACCACTTCTTAGGAACGATTGGTTTAAAAATCCCTAGTGGCAGCTTGGCTTTTTGGCAAGAACGCTTGACTAATTTAAACATTCTTTTTGAACAATCTGGAGCTAGCTTATCCTTTAAAGATAAAGACGATGTTCAACTTTACCTAGAGGAGGTTGCGGCTGCACCGTTAGCTGCCAGTCAAGTCGTCAAAAATGACATTCCCGCTGATAAACAAATTATCGGCCTGCGCTCCACTGAATTTCACGTTAAAGAACCAGCTAAGACTAGTGAATTTTTTGAAAAATTTTTAGGCTGGTCAACAGTCAACGGTCGGATTCAATTGAATCAAACGGATTTTGTTGAAATTATTCAAACTAATTCTGACAAAAAAGCCCGCATGGGTCGTGGCAGTATGGACCACGTCGCTTTTGCGGTGAAGAATGATGCCGCCTTAGAGGCTTTGTATCAAAAAGCCCAAGACCAAGACTGGGAAATTGAAGAGCTTGTTTCCCGAGGCTATTTCAAGAGTCTTTATATTCGCGAACCCGGTGGCAATCGCGTGGAATTTGCTACGATGCAGCCCGGCTTTACCATTGATGAACCGTTGGAAACCTTAGGTGAAAGTTTTGCCCTGCCTCCATTTTTACAAGGTCAACGGGAAGAAATTGAAGCCCATATCTATAAAGACCTGTAAATAATTCTTGAATTACTAAAATTCTTATTTTTAACTAGCTATATTGCCAAGAGTCTTGTCGAATGACAAGGCTCTTTCTTTTTTGTAAACGTTCCTTTTTTTCAAAAACATTTACAAAAAATGCAAATAATTTGAATTATTCGCCATTTTTTATCATACTAGTAAGTGAGACCGTTTAAAAAAAATGAAAATGAGGTGGATTTTTTGATCGAATTTGAGCATGTATCAAAAATTTACAAGGGAAATAAAGTGGCTGTCGAAGATTTCAATTTATCAATTGCTGATGGTGAGTTTATTTGTTTTATCGGTACTAGTGGGAGCGGAAAAACAACTTCCATGCGGATGATCAATCGGATGGAGACGCCAACTAAAGGAACCATTACTATTGACGGTCAGGATATTACTAAAATTAATGCAGTAGAACTGCGTCGTAAAATCGGTTACGTAATTCAAAATATCGGCTTAATGCCCCATATGACCATTCGTGAAAATATTACTTTGGTGCAGCGTCTGTTGAAAGTCCCGGTTGCCGAACGTAATTCAACGGCTGAAAAAATGATTGATTTAGTCGAGCTGCCTAGAGAAATGCTCGACCGTTATCCAAATGAGCTCTCCGGCGGGCAACAACAACGGATTGGTGTTGTGCGGGCTTTGGCGGCCAATCAAGATATTATTTTAATGGATGAACCCTTTGGGGCATTAGACCCCATTACACGGGAGTCCCTACAAGATTTGGTCAAGGATTTACAAGAACGCTTAGGCAAAACAATTGTCTTTGTAACCCATGATATGGATGAAGCACTGAAATTAGCGAGTCGGATTGTCATTATGAGCCACGGAAAAATTGTTCAAGCTGACACCCCTTCAAATATTTTACAAAATCCTGCCAATGAATTTGTCGAAGAATTAATCGGTGAAGATCGCTTGTTGCAAGCCAAACCTGATACAACAACAGTTGGCGAGGTGGCTTTGAGTACAGCAATTACTATTACGCCGGAAAAATCTTTACAAGCTGCCATCAAGGTGATGCGGGAAAAACGGGTTGATACGCTGTTAGTGGTCGACGATGAAAATGTTCTAAAAGGTTTTATTGATGTCCAAACAATTCAACAACGTCGAGGTCGGGCTACTAGTGTTGGCGATATTTTAAATAAAGATGTTTTCTACGTGAAGAGCACGTCTTTTTTACGAAATACTTTGCAACGGATTTTAAAACGAGGACTGAAATATGTACCAGTTGTCGATGAAAAAAATCGCATTATGGGTATGCTGACCAGAGCTTCACTAGTAGATATTGTCTATGATGTTATCTGGGGTGAAGAGGAATCAATCAGCGAAGCTATCGAGTCAGTCTCCGGTGACGAAGCCGGAATTGAAATTCCAGCGGCCCCCGCTGATGAAGTTGTTGTAGAAGCTATTACTATTCCGGCAACAGCTGAAGCGGAAGAAACGATACCTTCAGAGGAGGGCGAATAAATTATGCAAGCCTTCTTTCAAGAATATGGCCAAGAAATAATTAATAAAACTTTCGAACACATTTATATTTCAGCCTTGGCTTTAGGCTTAGGAATTATCATTGCGGTTCCGGTCGGCATCTTGTTGACGAGAACACCGAAAGCTGCCAGCATTGTCATCGGCTTCACTAGTGCCTTGCAAACTGTACCTTCTTTAGCGTTGTTAGCTTTAATGGTACCTTTTCTTGGTGTTGGTGTGTTGCCCGCAGTAATTGCCTTGTTCATCTATTCGTTGCTGCCGATTTTACGAAACACTTACATTGGTATGAAAAATGTTGACGCCAATTATCGTGACGTTGCGCGTGGCATGGGCATGACTCAGCTACAATCAATTGTCAGCGTGGAAATTCCGATTGCCATTCCGACCATTATGGCGGGGATTCGGCTGGCAGCAGTCTATGTTATCGCTTGGGCAACCCTCGCTTCTTACATCGGTGCCGGTGGTCTCGGAGATTTAATTTTCAGCGGGCTGAATAATTATCAGCCGCCATTAATTTTTGCCGGTACTATTCCAGTAACAATTCTAGCTTTGTTAGCAGATTGGCTTTTAGGTTTGCTGGAGAAAAAATTAACACCAATTGCCTTAAGAGGAGGGGAAGAAGCATGAGAATTAAAAAAATGTTAGCCGGCGTTTTAGCTGCGACAACTTTATTCCTCAGCGGCTGTTCTTTCCCAGGCTTGGCCAGCTCTGATGACACGACTATCGGGATTACCGGTGGGGTGACATCAGAAGCTCAGATTTTAGCCAGCATTGTCGCAGGTATGGTCGAACATTACACAGATAAAGATACAACGATTATTAATAATTTAGCCACCACCACCATTAACCATCAAGCGATGCTCAATGGTGACGCCTCAATTTCCGCCGCCCGTTATACTGGGACTGACTTGACGACAACTTTAGGTCTGGAGCCGGAAAGTGATCCGGAAATTGCGTTAGCAACAGTCAAAAAAGAATTCGAAGAACGTTTCCACCAAACTTACTTTGATTCTTATGGCTTTGATAACACCTACGTTTTCTTAGTTACCAAAGAAACCGCTGAAGAATATAATTTGAAAACAGTCAGCGACTTACAAAATGTCGCCGGCGAACTAGTAGCCGGTGTTGATACCGCCTGGATTACCAGAGAAGGTGACGGCTATGATGGCTTCCAAGAGGCCTATGGTTTTTCTTTTTCAAATATTTTGCCGATGCAGATTGGTTTAGTTTATGATGCCGTTTCAAATGGCAAAATGGATATTGTGTTGGGGTACTCGACTGATGGTCGGATTGCCAGCTATGATTTAGTGGCGCTAGAGGATGATTTGAATTTCTTCCCCGCCTATGACGCAGCTCCAATTGTCGCTGATCAAACTTTAGAGGATACTCCGGGTCTGCGGGAGGCCATTGAAAAATTGGCCGGCACCATCACCACTGAGAAAATGCAGGAATTAAATTTCGAAGCCGATAATAATTTGGTGGAGCCTAGCATGGTAGCTGAACAATTTTTACAGGAAAATAATTATTTTGAGGAGGACCAGTAATATGCAGGATATGAATTTATTACAACAATTCATCTACTATTTCCAAGAGAATGGCGCCTATGTCTTCTCGCAATTTCTGCGTCACTTTCTCATTTCCATTTATGGGGTAATTTTTGCCGCAATCGTGGCCATCCCGCTGGGTATTTTTATTTCCCGCCGGATGAAATTAGCCAATTGGGTGATTCGCTTGGCTAATATTATTCAAACGATTCCTTCTCTAGCGATGGTTTCGATTTTGATGATTGGCATGGGGCTGGGGGTTAACGTGGTAATTTTCACGGTCTTTCTTTATTCACTATTACCAATTATCAAAAATACTTACACCGGCATGATTCAAGTCGATAAAAATATTTTAGACGTTGGAAAAGGTATGGGGATGACCAACTGGCAACGCCTCTTCATGGTGGAATTACCGCTGGCGGTTTCTGTTATTATGGCGGGGATTCGAAACGCCTTAGTCGTTGCCATCGGGATTACCGCAATTGGTGCCTTCGTTGGTGCGGGTGGTCTCGGGGATATTATTATTCGCGGAACCAATGCCACTGACGGTGCAGCGATTATTTTAGCTGGTGCCTTGCCAACTGCCTTGATGGCTATTATTACCGACTGGGTATTAGGTATCGTCGAACGCCGTTTAGATCCGGCGAGCGGACGAGGTCGGTGAGAAAGATATTTTTTAGCAGCGACTAGCGGAGGCTAGTCGCTGTTTTTAATAAATGAAAACATCCCTCTATCTACCTTAGCAATAACTTTATCCGCAACCGAGACTAATTGGCTGTTCTTATTCCCTACCGCAATCCCATATCCGCAATATTGCAGCATCTCGATATCATTTCCACCGTCACCAACTGCAATACATTCGGCCGGTAAAATATCATAATAGTTTAATGCCTGTTCAATGCCGGTCACTTTTGTCACAGATTTAGTTAAGACGCTGACAATTTGTGGGTGCCAGCGAGAAAAAATTAATTCCGGGAAGTTTTCTTTAAGTTGGCTATCATGATTGGCCTTTATAAATGCACACATCAAGAAAATCGCTTCCTTTTGCTTTAGATTAAAGGTAGCTAAGTCATTTGCATCAAGCGCCATAGCTTCTTTTAAACCAGTTTTGATATCTTCGTTTTGAATGCCGTTTGAAAATAATTCTTCAGCATAAAAAGTTGCTGGAATCTGCTTTTGCCGAGTAAATTCAAAAAAATCCACAAGTATTTGAGGAGGCGTTTCTTCGCAAAAAATTGTTTGCGTTTCAGTTTTGACTAGTGCCCCGTTAGCGCTAATGAGACAATCAATCAGCTTTTCCTTTAGTAAATACTCGCAATGATTATGAGGACGTCCAGTAGCTAAAATTATTCGGATGTCCTGTTGGTGAACTTCACGAAGGGTTTCTTCAATCTCTTTTGTAATTCTTGGCTCATTGTAATTTTTGAGTGTTCCATCATAATCAAAAATGAAGGCTTTTACCTTTTTGATGTGAACCACAACCTTTATATTTTTTCCAAGTATAGCAAGTTTGGAATTATTCGTAAAATTATTCTGGAAGATATTTTTTTAATATTTTGCGCTAAGCCAGCAAGAAAATCACACATTCCCCATGTTAAAGCTCCTTTACATTGGCGTTATAATAGCATTTGTAAAGTCTCTTTGATAGAATGAGTCTAGCGTATCGACTAAATTAATGATAAGGAGACAGACATGAATATCGGAGAATCCATTAAGTATTATCGCAATCAAACCAATTTAACTCAGGAGGATTTAGCCGAAAAAGTTCATGTATCTAGACAGACCATCTCAAGCTGGGAAAATTCCAAAAGCTTGCCGGATATTACCAGTCTAGTTATGCTGAGCGATTTATTTCAGGTCTCTTTAGACGAATTAATAAAAGGAGATACCACCATGATTAAAAAATTAGAAGTCAAACAAGAAAAGGCAACCTACACAAAACAATACCGAATTAGCTACGCCCTCAATGCATTAATGGCCTTACTCGCAGTGCTATTGTACCTGACCAATTACGATGTTTGGTACGTCTATGCGTTGCTGGACCTCGTTATCATGGGGAACGCTGTGATTATGTTTATGGAGTACACCAAATATCAGGAAAAAGTCCAACAAGTGAAATAAAATAGTCCCCAAATAAATATCTATACACTGAAAAAACCGACAGAATAACCCTGTCGGTTTTTTGCGGTGTTTTTGTTTTTGTCCGTGGATTCATTTTAAGTCAGCAAGAACTTACTCATATAATAATTAAACCTAATAAAAAAATTAGTAGAACAATCACCGCCGCCAGCAATGGCTTGTTTTCTGATTTCAATAACTGAAAGAGAGTCCGATTGTCATTGGTTGCCGCCACTCGTTTAGTAAAATACATGAGTGTCAAAAAATTCAACATGATTCCAATAGTCACTAAAGAAAACGCCGGAGCAGACAATTCGCCAAAAAATTTCTGGGTGCTAATTATTAGCAGAAAAATAATATTCGTCCCCCAGCTGAGCCAAAAATATTTGCGGGCAACCTTAGCAGCCTCTATCTTTTTAATATTTTCCACAAGATCAGATCCTTCCAATAATAAAGTGTCTAGCGAAAAGTCGAATAATTTTGCCAAAAGAACTAGGCTGTCAATATCCGGTGTTGTTTTGCCAGTCTCCCAATTAGATATTGTTTTTTTCGAGACAAAAATTTTTTCCGCCAACTGCTCTTGGGTCAATTTTGTCTCTGCTCTTTTTTCTTTTAACAAATTTTTGATATCCACTAGTCTTCCTCCACAACTTACGATAAAAAATCTGATTTCACAATCCAATATATTGCACTTTAGTAAAAAAGTCGATAGCAATTGATTGCACTTTGCTGTTACATCAACAATTATCAAAGTTTTTTGATAGGCAGTTAATTCTATTTTTGAAAGTTATCTGCTTGTCTGAAGAATTATATCGCAATCGAGACGCCCATCCTAAAGATAAAAAAATCCTTCTCAAATAAGTTTTTCTTCGGCTTTATAAAACGGCATATACCATTTCCGTTTATAATTGTGTAAAAGGAGTCTGCTCATTTAGACAGCCTGGCAGAAATTAATCAACTAGTCCTGCTTAAACAGTCATAAAGAGACTGATTGCTGATTAAAATTAAGTTGAAAAAAGCCACTGGATACATAGACCATTCTGGAAATTTTATGGGGATTTAGGGATTTTCATTGAACTTCTAGATTTTTTTGATGTTTTTTTATTTTACCAATACTTGACCTACCGCTTTGCTGTTACCTAATCCTTAATAAAAATTTTTTCCTCAATAATTTAATGAAATTAATGTTCTTAGCACTATAAAATCGATTAACTCGCTTCTTGATTCCCTAGTCAGTCAAAAATTATTTCTACAATTAAAAATGCATACAAGCGTTATTTATTTAGAACTGATTAAATTTTATATAGTGCTGAATGAAAAAAAGCTTTATAATTACTTAGCAACACTTAAAGTGAACTCTAAGTGCTCACTTAATACAGCTAGTGATCAATGACTTACTCGCTTTAACTTTATCATTTTTCGCTGGTTTATTACATTTAGAGGTTCAAAAACAAAGAAGAAAGAAGGAATTCACATGGAGAAAGAAAGTTTTTTAGATAGGTTTGGCAATAAGCTTATGCCGGTAGCCACTAAGCTTAATTCAAACCGCTATCTAGCAGCAATTCGTGATGGTTTTTTTGCTTCAATGTCCATCATCATCGTCGGTTCAATTTTTTTAATTTTCCCAAATTTCCCATACCAAGGCTTCATCGATTTTATGAATGGTATTTTTGGAGACAACTGGGTGCTATTTTGTAATAGAGCCTATGACATGTCAGTCAATATTATGTCGATTTACGTAGTTATCGGTATCTCAAAAAGTCTTGGTAACTACTATAAGCTAGATACTATTTCCTCAATTATCCCAGCACTATTATCTTATTTCCTATTAACCCCAACAATTACTGGCGCAGACGAAGCAGTCGGCCTGCCAATCAGCAACTTTGGCGCAGCCGGATTGTTCTTGGGCATGCTGACAGCTATTTTATCTGTCGAAATTACCCGCTTTGTTTTGAGCAGAGGCTGGAAAATTAAAATGCCTGATACTGTTCCAGACAATGTTTCCCGCTCATTTGAGGCCCTGATACCTGCAGTTTTCATTTTTCTAATTTATTTATTTATCTTTTTCGGCTTCAAGATGACTCCTTATGGGGACGCTCAAACCTTTATTTTTGAAATATTACAAAAACCATTAACCGCTCTAGGTGCGTCACTTCCTGCAACGATTATTGTCCAAGTTTTAGCTACCTTACTTTTCTCTTTTGGTTTACATGGACCAAATATCGTTGGTTCGGTTATGACACCTATTTGGACAGCCTTAACTGTTGAAAACTCTGAAGCCTACAAGGTTGGCGATGTGATTCCTAACATTGTCAATGCTCAATTCGATGCCAATTATGTAAAATTAGGCGGCTGTGGAACTACCATCGGTCTAGTCATTTTATTTTTAGTTTTTGCTAAGTCTTCTCAATTTAAGACTTTAGGAAAGCTTGCCATTGGTCCATCTCTTTTCAATATAAATGAACCATTAATCTTTGGGACTCCAATTGTATTGAATCCTATTTTGATGATTCCGTTCATTCTATCGCCAATTATTTTTGCTAGTTTAAGCTATTTAGTCACTTACATTGGCTTAGTTCCCGCTGCAAATGGCGTAAATATTCCTTGGACGATGCCGCCAATCTTATCTGGATTATTTATTAGTGGCTGGCGAGGTGCTGTTTGGCAAATTGTGGAAATTTTCCTTTCAATCGCATGGTATTATCCATTCTTTAGAATTGCCGACAAGCAGGCTTTCCAAATAGAAAAAGCCGCTTAGTTTACTTGCGTCGCCAATTTTTTTAAATTTCCAGCTTGGCAACTACCGCATCCACTAAAACTTATTTTTAAAGAACACTTAAGTGTGGCATAAGTCAAAACAGACGAAAAAATTTTGAAGCTTTTCCTGTAAGAACTGGTAAATGTATTAGACTTTTTGAGGAGAATGTGGGCTTCTTGTTATTTAGAAGTGACGCTCCTGTTCTCAGTTATTACATTTACCGGCTACTAAGAGGCTCGAATTTTCCATCTGTCTAGAAACTTATTCCACACTTTTTTTGTTTTATCTTGTAAAATCTCATTCTCTCATCCCAAAATCTCAAAAAACTATTCTAGTTTTTTCCTCATTTGCTATTCCAAATACGAATTCCGCAATTTAAATTAACTCTTGTCTTGGCAGAAAAACTAATCTCCATGATTGAATAATTCATCCACCGTCACCGCTAATTCCTTTGCTAGACTAAAAGCCAAAGAAAGAGTAGGATCGTATTTATTGTTTTCAATGGCATTGATTGTTTGCCGAGAGACATTGCATTTTTTGGCCAAGTCCTCTTGGGATAATTTTAGTTGTGTTCGCTTGCTTTTAATAATATTTTCCATCTCAATCACCAAGTTTTTTCTGATTGTATTTCAGGGAAATAAAGTAAACAATTGCTGTGATTGTCAATAACGAAAAGGGACTAATGCCATCATTCAAGACACTGTTAGACAAATCAAGTGCCGACACTGCAATTTTTGATAAGCATTCTAAAATAAGCACACCCACCATCACACTAAAAGCATAGGTGCTAGCTTTCCAGACAATCATCTGTCGTCTTTCGTCACCTTTTTTAAAAATCGAAACAACGACACCTAAATCCAACACCAACAAAATAAATCCTAAAATCCATAACGCAAGATAACCTTTATTCATCTAAATCCCTCTTTTCTAAATGTAAAAACCTTTTGACATTTTTATTATAGCAAACTATTTATCGGTGTCAAAAGTTTTTTACATTTTTGTAATTGGATTTAAATTTTTTTCTCTAAACTTGGTTAAATCCTACAACAATTCATTTCAGCTTAAAATTTGTTGTTCCATGAATACTCCGAAAAAATCAAAAAAACCTTTATTAACTAACATAGAAAGTTACTTAACAAAGGCTAGTGAAAATAAATTTTTTATTTCAAACTCATTAAATCAACCCCAGCTCCTGACAAGCATAATAAATGCCATCATCCCAAACAGCTTTGGTAACAAAAGCTGCTTTGTCCTTTAAGGGCTGAATGGCATTGCCCATCGCAACAGGGATGCCGACAGCATCAAACATTTCTAAATCATTTTCCTCGTCGCCAAAGGCAACAGCTTGGTCAACAGTCAGTCCGAGTTTTTCTAATAAAACTTTGATGCCGGCTGCTTTTGAAACACCTTCTGGAAAAATATCCAGTGAGTTTGGTGCCGTCTTAACGACCTTCAAATCCTTTAGCCAGCCGGTCACAACACTTTTGTCTTCGGCTGTTACCAAAATTTGAAAGACATTTTGGGGAATCTCTCCGACCGCTAACTGATTGACAGAAATTCCACGATCCATCAGTGGCTGCACTAGCTGCGGGACAAAGATTCCCTTTTGCGTATCATAGAAAACAGCTAGGTTCCGGGCTTCAATCTCTGGAACAATTTTCGCCATGATGTCTGGTTCAATAAATCTTTGATAAATCGCTTGACCTTCATGAATAATTTCTTGGCCATTAGAAGTAATCACGGTTTCAATGCCCAAGGAATCTGCCAAGGCTTTGACTACGCCAGACCAGCGGCCGGTGGCAATCACCGGAATAATTCCTTTTTCTTTCAGTTTTTGAATGGCTAAGCGGGTTGAATCAGGAATCCCGTCAGTGATGTTCATCGTCATTTGACGGGGGTTGATGAGTGTACCATCGATATCGAAAAACGCAATGGCAATATTTGGTGTGCTGATAAGGCTCACCCTTTCTGCAATAGTTTTGTTAAAGCAGCAATAATCAACTCGTGATCAGCCAAATGATCCAAACCAGAAACGCAGATGGCACCTTTTAGCTGATTGTTTTGAAAAATTGGAAAACCACCGCCACAAATTGCATATTCATCCGTTTTTTCCCATTCCACAAAAGTTGGATTGACCGCTTTCATATAGAAAGTATATAGGGAACTGTGGCCACTGTCCATCACTGTTTTAGTTTTGCGGGCCAGCCACGGACTTTCTTTGCGGCCGACCATCAAATAATGCAGCACAACCTTATTTTCAAAGTAAATTTGAATGCCAACGCTCGATAAATTCTGAGCGCTAACAGAATTTTTAATTTCTTCAGCAATTTTAAAAGCAATCTCACTGTCAAAAGTTTCAAACTGCAATTCCTGTTCTAATTGCAATAATTTTTCTAACTCGACATTATCCTTCTGTAATAACATTGGCAGCTTCCTGTTCTTTAGCTAATTGTTCTTCTTTTTCCCGAGCTTGTTCATTTGTATAAGCTAAATTATCTGCAGTTTTGAAGAATGGCAGATAAATCAGCAGTGAAATCCCAATCTGCACGATATTTAACAAGGCTCCGCGCCAGCCACAGGTGAGAAATCCTGATAAAATCGGTGGCGTCGTCCAAGGGATATTGACACCATTGGTATAAGGTACGAGCCCACTACTCATGGCAAAGTATGCGACAATTGCCATCACAATTGGTGTGATGATAAAAGGAATAATCATAATCGGGTTCAAGACAATCGGAATCCCGAAAATAATTGTTTCGTTGATTGTAAAGATTTCTGGAATGATTGACAGCTTCCCAATTGCTTTAAACTGTTTGGAACGGGAGAAAAAGAATAACAAAATCACTAAACCAAAGGTCGCACCGGAACCACCGATTTTAATAAAATTTTGATAGAATTGGTAGTTGATGATGTTGGGAACATCAATACCTGCTTGAACAGCTGAAAGATTTTCCGCCGTTAAGGATAACCAAATCGGGTTCATAACTGAACCAACTACGTTCGCTCCGTGAATCCCGAAGGACCAGAGCACACCTTCAACTAATAATACTAAAATCGTTGCTGGCAAAGTATTTCCTAGAGAGGTTAATGGTGTTTGCAAATTATCAAAAATGAAATTTTGCACATTGCCATAGGCTGTTGCTTCAAAACCAATTCTAACGAAATTAAAGACAACAATAATTAATAAGATCGGAACTAAAGTTGAAAAGGAATTGGCAACGTTGGCGGGAACAGAATCTGGCATTTTAATTTTCCAGCCTTTTTTATCGGCAAAGTGCATAAGTTCAACGGCGAAAATTGCGACTAAGATACCAACAAACAAACCTGATGCCCCTAAGTTTGATAAGGGAATTCCCACACCTAAGCTGTCATCTGCAAAACCATACATCGGTGTCACTACGAAAAAGGCAGCTAGGCCGGCGAAGATGCCTCCCATGCGGTCCAAGTTGTAACGACGAGACAAGTCATTGGCTACCCCGATAACCACATAGACTGTCATCATGCTCATGGAAATATCATTGGGCATATTGAAAATATTTTGCCAGGTATCACCAAAGGTATTCAACATAAAATCCGTGTAAGGTTGAATTGGCAAATTGGCGAACAACACGAAAAACGAGCCGACAATCAACAATGGCATCGCTGCCATAAACGCATTTTTGACAGCCGATAAGTAGCGATTGGCATCTAGCTTAATCGCAATCGGTGTCATTTTCTCCTCAAAAACTGACATTAGTTTGTTCATTTATTTTCCCTCCTGTGACTCTATCGAATAAATCTTTGCAGATAATTCCAATAATTATGGCTAGCCTTCCCCGCTGGAGTCTGCATGAAACGATTAAAACTTCTTTGCTGCTATCAACAGTTTTTCCGTATCACAAGACTCCGCTAGGCAAAAGCCGTCAGCTAAATTGCCTTAGCTGCGCATTTGATTAATGCCTTCTTCAAGAATTTCAATTTGACGAATCGTTTCTTCGTCTTTGACAATTTTATCTGCGCCGTTAATCAATGTTTCATATACACCTTGATAAATGCGACTGTAATCACCAACTTCAGAGACAACTTTTTCTTCATGGTAATTGCCATTTTCATCCATATAAGTCAAAGTGCCATAATGCTGCGGCAAATCGATTCCAAAATCTGCGTTGGTCGGCATATAGAATTTCTTCAAGTCTTCCTCTTGACGGTCTTTGGTTTCTTTGACAAAGACTCCTTTTTTACCATAAACAACAAAGCTTGGGCGTTCCTTCAGGCGGAAGTAACTGGATTTCACTGAAACCTTCATGGTGCCGTAATATAAATCCAAATCAAAATAATCATTCATCCGATTTGGTCCTAATAATTGGCGGACATCATAGTGAACATCATCAGGATCACCGAAAAATGAAATCACTTGGTCTAACGTATGGCAGCCATGGCCATATAAATAGCTGTTAATTCGCGAAAATTCGTGGATGCTTTCAGGAATTTCTGGCCGGTAGTAGTCGTAATGCATTTCGACTTCTAAAATATCCCCCAGCTTGCCACTTTGAATGACTTTTTGAACGGTTAAAAAGTCAGAATCAAACCGACGATTTTGATAACATTGAACAAATAAACCTTTTTCTTTCGCTAATGCAAATAATTCTTTGGCCTCCGCTGATGTTTCACTGAAAGGTTTTTCAACTAAGACATTTTTACCGGCTTCCAAAACTTTTTTCGCCAATGGATAATGCTGATCACTTGGCGTACAAATGACTACCAATTGAATATCTGAGTCGGTTAAAACTTCTGTAATATCCGTGGTGTAATGGATTCCCGCAATTTTTTCCCAAGCTAAGTTATCCTTTGGTGAATAGATGGTTTTGACTTTGATATTTTCTTTCTTTAAAGAAAATGGCAAATGATAGCGGTTGGTACTTTTGCCGTTGCCGATGTATGCAATTGTTAACATATTTTTTTCCTGCTTTCTTAATTAATTTTTTGATGATTCCTGTAAGCAACTGTCTGTCGACATTTGCTAAATAGTTGAAGTAATGTTGCTAAATTTAAGAGATTAGATTTCCAGCACCTCTTAACTGGCTTCAGTATATAAGATATTTTTTGATAAATATCAGCTGCTTGTATAATTGGTCACAATGTTCAAAAATTTTCATGATTGGCTAGTTCAACGAGTCCTTTTTTAAACATCATGTTCAAAGCGTTTTCAAAAAACCCAATGGATCTTTAACTATCAAGGATGGATTGCTTTTAGTTCTGTTTAGCCAGCTCCACAATATGAAACTGGCTAATTCCTTAAAGAAAAAAGACTCGGATTGAAGCAGCTGCTTTAGTTCATTATCCTAAAGCAATTCTGGCATCCGCCAAGGCGGCTTCGACTACTTCCATCACGATTTCACTGTGGTTCATCATCGTGGCGGCTTGCGCCAAATCCTTGTCGGCAATCATTTTGGCAAAGGTTTTGAATTCTTCGTACATACGATGGGGATAAACTTTTTGGTCCATTTCCTCAGCTTCAGTGCCGTTCATCTCAACTGCATAGCTGTCCACCACATTTGTCGGGCCATTGACAATCAGCGAGCCTTTCGTTCCTTGAATCGTTGAACGAATTTTGGCAGTGGAATCCTTAGCCCCGATACAAACAACTTTTGTCTGTTGATAATCCAGAACCAGCATGCCGGAAGTATCGATATCTTTTTCCAAATTCGCAAAATAGTTGACAGCACTTGGCCGACCTAATAAACCAACGACAAAATGAATATTGTAAATATTGATGTCCATCAAGGCACCGCCGCCCATTTTTGGATTAAAGGCGGGCAAAATTGTACCGGCTTTAAAGGCATCATAGCGGGAAGAATATTGGGAGTAGTTGCATTCGATTAACTTCAAGTCACCTAAAGTTGCAATCGCTTCTTTAATACCCCGATAATTGGCTAAGTATTGATTGGTAATCGCTTCAACTAAAATTAAATCAGCGGCTTGCGCCAAATTTTTCAACTCAATTAATTCAGCCAGCTTTAAAGTAAATGGTTTTTCGCAGACGACATGCTTGCCGTGTTCCAATGCTTTTTTAGCAAAAGCGTAATGGAGATGATTCGGCACCGCCACATACACCGTGTCAATATCCGCTTCTTTTAAACAAGTTTCATAATCGGTGTATACTTCTTTGATGTTGTATTGCTCCTGCAGCGCCTGCATATTTTCCAAATCGGCATCGACACCGACGATGGCCTGTAGTTCTACCTCCCGCAAATCCTTGGTAATGGTCAGAAAATCTTTGACAATCATGCCGGCACCCGTAATAGCTAATTTCATTTGCGTTCCTCTTTTCTAGTTGTTAAGCCAACTATAAGAGATTCTTCCAGTGAAAAAAGCAAATCCCGCAAAATTGGTCAAAATGTTCAACTATTTTCAAAAAAGGCTGTTAGAAGCCTACCAGAGAGTAAACATCATGTTCAACAAAAACTCTGCTTTTTTAAAGCAAACAAATAAGACTATGACAAAAATTGTCATAGCCTCATGCATTATCTACTATTTTAGAACTGTTTTATTCTGAAATCATCTGCCAGATGATAAAAAATTTCCAATAAAAAAATCGTTTGTTAATCCAACTGGTCTTCAAAAAAATTCTCGTCTAGAACCCATTCTTTGTTTTTTAAATCAACTAAGTGGGTCGTGTAATCTTTGGAATACACGACGGAAAACAAGGTATCCAGTACATATTCAAAGGAAATTTGTGAAGCAAAGGTCCCCACTTTGACATTTTCCAACTCGCCAGCCGGTACCTCAATACACAATTGGCTAAATTGAGCCAACGTCGATTCCCGATTGCTGGTCAACAAAACTGTTTTAATTTTCTTGCGATTCAGATATTGGATAAATTTGCGATAACTGCGGGACTCGCCGCTATAGCTGATAAAAATCGCCAAGTCCGCCTGCTTCACATTCATAGCACTCCATTCAGACTCGCCGTATTCATCCGCCACAATTAGATAGCGATTGATTTTATTGAATTTATTTTGAAAACTGCGGGCGCGAATCTGAGAATCCCCAGTACCGAAGAGAAATACCCGCTGTGAACTCAGCAAAAGCTGCGCCACCTGATCTAAAACTTGATTATCCAAGCCGCTGAAGGTTTTGCGAATCGATTCGATGCATAAATCCGCCACCTGCTTGGCAATTTTAGCCGCATTATCCGACGGTCGAAATGGAAAATTCGGGTCCACCTGACTCGTGATATGACGGCTCTCTTGGAAAGCCTTCGCCAATGCAATTTTAAATTCACGATAGCCGGCAAAGCCCAATTTCTTGGCCAAACGCACCACCGCAGAATGGGAAGAGTAAGCCTTTTTCGCCAAATCCGAAATATTCATCTCAGCCATTTCCTCTTGATGAGCCAAAATATACTCCGCCAAACGCTTCTCCGTATCAGTAAAATCTTTTTTTGCTGTCAGCTGCTCTAGCACATTCACAAAAATCACCTCCCCTTCTTTTTAGCAGAAGTTGTCTGTAAAGGCAATAGCTGAGCTTTGCCAGTTAAGGCCAACTTGTTTTACACATATTTTCTTGGACTGCGTATATACGATTCTCTGTATAGAGCGAAAAAATTCGAAAAACTGTCAAAAAGTAAAAGTCTATTTTCTAAAAAGCTTCTGCTAAAAACTCAATCAGCTCTTGAATATTTTTTAGTTGGTGTTTCATTGCTAAAACTAATTTATCCCAAAAAAATCAAGTAATTTTTTCCACCTTGATAACTGTTGCTTGGGCCGGAAAACTCGTCGCTATCGGCCCTTTTATCCAGATTTTGACCTGATCGCCAGCTTGAAAATCCTCAGCATCCTCCCAACTAAAGGATAAATCACCAGTAGCCGTTTCCCCACCAAGCTCAATCCATTCCTCTGTTAAAAGCAAAATCGAATTTTCTGAAACATCGACAATAGTGCCAGTTGTCGTTGAAACATCACGACCTTGCCACCAAAAGATTATGCCAATTAGTAAAACAATCCCAACAATTACTCCGCCTATGATTTTCTTCATCTTCCCCCACTTCCCTTCTCTTGCAAACTAATTTTCAATTCGACAGAAGTCATTTTCATTGCTTAAACAAGCGGCAACAAAAATTCAGATGGCTGTTTGTCACTGATTCCTGCTTTATAGCGTTCAATCAATGGCAGCTCTTTAGTCTGCAAATGATTTTCTTCAATTATTTGCGGCAGCTGAGCCCAAAACTCTTGAATCGCCTCCTGTGTATGGCTGACTTCAAAGACCGCATATTTACCACCTGCAAAATCAGCTACCTGCACCGGCAATTCTGGATAAAAATCCTCTCTGATTTTTAGCAACAAATCAAAACGACAGTTTTCCGGTGCGGTAATTGCTGGATTATCCCGGGCAATTGCTAGAATACCCGTTTTTTCAACCTGTTGCTCCAAATTGTTTTCAGCAATCCAAGTTTTAAACTGCGTCATTAATTCAAAATTTTCCCGACTGCCATAAGGTCCAATATTTCTTAAATAGGCAACTTTTGCTGGTGCTAAAATTTCTACGTGATACTTCATTAAAATCACTCCTAAACTTATTAGGAGGATTGGCCAATCACTTCCTAAATTCAGCTTATCATGATATAAAATGAAATTCAGCAGGAGTTTTAAAAAAAAAGTTGGGAAAAGATTTTGTTAGCCCATTTTAGAAGGTTGAGGCAAATTTTTTGGGTTACAATATTTGATGCAAATTATTTTTTAGATACCTAAAAAACATTGGTAACAATTTCAACACAAAAAAAGAGTCAGAAGCCTTCACCGCTTTTCTGACTCTCTCAACTAAATTACTACTTCTTCAAATGATAACTATAGGTACTTAAAATAATATTTTCCCGCCAAGCTAGCCGCAAGCGCAGGCGTAGACTTGTTTGATTGTGGAGAATATTTTGCCAACGTTTGTTGGGGACGAACTGCGGGATTAAGACGGTTGTCGTAAAATTCCGCTGGGCAGCCCGCTTGCTGACAAAATCGACATAACGGATAATCGGATTTTCAATCGAACGATAAGAAGAGTGAACCACAGAAAAGCGTACATCTGGAAAATGTGATTTGAATTCCGCTTCGATTTCTTTTTCCTTTTCAACGTCTTCATTTAAAGAAACATGCATTGCAACGACGTAATCGCCAATTGAGCGGGCGTAATTCAACGCACCGATATTCGCCCGTGTGACGTTGCCGACCAGTACAATCACCGTATTCCCTTCAAAATCATGAAGCTGACCAACTTCTTTTTCCAAGCGCAGCTGTTCCGCAACTTTTTTATAATGGTCATGAATTTTATAAAATATGAAGATCAAAATTGGCATAATAATGAAAAATGGCCAGATATCATTTAACCGATAGACAAATAAAATCACAATGATGCTATAAGAAATAAATGCACCAACTAAATTGGCAATCGATTTTTTCAGCCACTTCTCCCCTTGTTTGCGCCAATGAATAACCATGCCGGTTTGCGATAGGGCAAAGGGAATGAAGACTCCGATTGAATACAGCGGAATCAAGCGTTCTGTGGCTCCTTGAAAAATAACTAACAGCACAATAGAGCCAGCAGCCAAAGTGATAATACCATTTGAATAGCCTAAGCGATCGCCACGGTCTTGATACATGTGGGGCAGAAATTTATCTTTGGATAGATTGTAAGACAGCACTGGAAAAGCTGAGAAGCCTGTGTTGGCAGCCACCGCTAAAATTAGCGCTGTCGCAAATTGCAGTAGATAAAATAAAATATTTTTACCGCCGAAGACCGCTTCGCCAATCTGTGCTAAGACCGTCACTTCTGTTTCCGGCACAATGCCGTACCAATAATTTAAAAAAGTAATACCGACAAAGAAAAATCCTAGAATTGCCGCCATCATTGCTAGCGTGCCCGCCGCATTTTTGGCTCTTGGCTTCTTGAAAAACGGCACCGCGTTACTAATGGCCTCCACTCCTGTCAGAGAAGACGAGCCAGAAGAAAAAGCTCGTAAAATCAAAGCCACTGAGATGCCCGGAATCACGGTTCCCGGAATGGCTGTTGCATTTAGCGGCTCTTGGCCGGTAAATATTTTAAATAGGCCAACTAAAATCAATAATGTGATCACAGCGATAAAAGCGTAAACTGGAAACATTAAAAAGCTGGCAGATTCCCGTAGACCCCGCAAATTAATCAGCATAATCAATAATACAATTACAATTGAAATCGCCACTCGATGAGCATAAAGTGAGGGAATCGCAGAAATTATGGCTTCGGAGCCGGCCGAAACCGAAACCGCCACCGTCAGCATATAATCCACCAATAAAGATCCGCCGGAAATCAGTCCAGCGTTCTTCCCGAGGTTTTCACTGCTGACAACATAAGCACCACCGCCATGGGGATAAGCGTGAATAATTTGTCGATAAGATAAAGTCAACGAAATTAAAAGAATAATAACAAAGGCAGCAATCGGCAATGAATACCAAATAGCAGCGGCTGATAAAGTGACCAGTACCAAAACAATTTGTTCTGTCCCATAAGCAATCGAGGACAAGGCATCGGACGATAATAAGGCCAAGGCAGCAAAACGACTTAATTTCTGCTCGTCGTTGTCGCCTGATTTTAACGGTTTACCTACTAAAAGGCGTTTCAAGTAATCCAATTTTTACTCCTCTTTCTGAAATTTTCTCTCTAAAAATTTTCATTCTCAAACAACGCCTAATACTACTGCTAGCGAGGTTTAAAGTCAATTGATATCTGTGTCTTGTTGCGGATTCTCATTATTTTATCTAACAAATTCAACATTCAAAAGACCTGCATTTATTCAATTGTGAAAAAAATTTTTTTCTTGTTCCAAATTTTTCAATATTCGTAAATTCACAGAACTTCCTGTTAAAATTTGACTCTCAATTAAACTAATTTGCTATGCATCAGTTCAAGCCAAAATTATTCTTCAAAAGATATCTCACAAGGCCAGTCGCCTCGTTTTAATGTCTTGTGGCAAAATGATGAGATTTATTTGGTGAAATTTTAAAAGCCTGTGATTAAAGACCTTCACGGTAATCTTAATCACAGGCTTTGCTATTCGTTTAAAAAAATTATTTAACTATCCTAAAGGTTTTAATCTCATAAGGAGTTAAATCAAACTCAATAGCGTTATTTCCAAGTTTCTCCTCATTTTTTTCCATCAAATTTGTAGCAATAATTTCTTTGGTAGGTATTGAAAGATTCACTTTTCTGGAGCCACCAGTATGGTCATGTACTCTTAAAATCCAGCCATTACCATCTTCAGCCACCTTCAAAGCATCTACCATAAGTGGTACTTGGTCAGCTGCTTCGAGTTTAAAATTCAGACTCTCAAGATCTACACCATTAGCTACAGCTAAAGAATCATTAATTTCCCAAGCCTCTTCAACAGTTTTCCCGGCAACAAAATCCCCCTGATGTGGTAAGAGACTATAGATAAACTCGTGATCACCGATATCTGCTGTTGGATCTGGATAAATACCGCCTTTTAGAAGCGTCAATCCCATAACATTTTCCTTGATGTCATAACCATATTTGCTATCATTTAATAGACTGACTCCATAATTTCTTTCTGAAAAATCAGCCCACTGATGGCCGACAGATTCAAACTGAGCAAAATTCCAACTGGTATTGCTATGAGTAGGCCGTTTAACATTGCCATATTGAATATCGAAAGTCGCCTCGGTATTACGAATATTAACGTTGAAGCGGGCTTTCAGCAATCGCTGCCGCTCCTCCCAATGAGATTTTGTCAGAAAATCAATCCGTTTTGTATGATTATAAATTCTCATTTCTTGCGACAGAGTAGATTTTCCAAAGCTATATTCAAAAAGAATTGAAGTGTAGATTGAATTATTTTCCACGATAGTGATAGAATCCGCTTCAAGTTCAATTACTTTTTCTTTGTAAAAAATATCAATGTCCCAAGCATCGTAATTTAATGGCTTATCTTCAAACAGCTGCAGCACATTCCCTTTACCTTCTAAAACCTCACGACTTGCCTCTTTATCGAAAATACTGGTCAACTGGCCTTTTTGATTCCAAGATAGATGATAGAAATCAGTTTCTAAACTGTTCTCAGCAACTTGGCTGACTGCTTTTTTCTGAGTTTTGGCTGTTGTCCCTTCTTCAAATTCAAGCTTTACTTGAGCAAACTGCTCAATATTTTCAATGAGCAGCGTGTAGCCATCTGCTTCTTTCACACTCTGAATTACTTTTCCAGTGGCGTCTTTGTATATTCCTGTTCGTTTTTCCGGAATGGTCACTAAAGTATTTCTTTGCCAGTTAGCTGTATTGATTAGCGTAAGCTTATCTTGATTAGCAGTGGTAAATTCATTCGTTAACTGCTCAAGTTCTGTAAGAACTTCCGCAATTTCTTTTTTGTGATCCTGATAGACTTCTTTAATCGAGGATCCGGGAATAATATCGTGGAATTGGTTTCGTAGCAAAACCTCCCAGATATCATAAAGCTGTGTTTTCGGATAGGTTTGCGCTTCTTGCATTTCTTTGAAACTATATAAAATTTCTAGTTTTCGTAAGGCCAATTCAATTTTACGATTCATTTTTTTAACAAAGGCTTGAGAGGTATACGTCCCCCGATGATACTCTAGGTATAATTCGCCATCCCAAATATGCACAGGATCTGTTGCGTAATCAATTGTCTCATGTAGTTTAGTAAAATAGTCATTTACTTTTCCTGTTTTGACTGCTGGTAAGCCAGGTATTCGGTCCATTCTCCGTCGATTTTCAAGCATATCGCGGGTCACACCACCGCCGCCATCGCCATGTCCATAGGAAAGCAATAGATTACTATTCAATTCCTTATCTGCATAACCTTTATAAATCCCTAAGACGGACTCCGGTTCCAACTCGCCATTATAGGTATAGAACCACTCTTCTGCCCAATCATTATTTTCGCCGACAACTGGTGTCGTAATAAAATGAGTTAAAATATCAGTCCCATCAATCCCCCGCCAATAAAAAGTATCATGGGGCATCCGGTTAAATTGATTCCAACTAATTTTCGTTGTCATGAAGGTTTCAATTCCTGATTTTTTCAGAATTTGTGGTAAAGCCCAGGAATAGCCAAAAACATCAGGCAACCACAAATAATGCATGTCTTTATCAAACTCTTCTTTGACAAATTTTTTACCATGCAAAATTTGTCGTGTTAGTGATTCTCCCGAAGGAATATTACAGTCAGCCTCAAGCCACATTGCACCGTCGACTTCCCAACGTCCTTCAGCAATTCGTTCTTTAATCTTTTTATACAAATCAGGATAGGCTTGTTTGATATATTTGTAAATTTGCGGCTGAGTTTGCAAAAATTCGTATTCAGGATATTGTTCCATCAAGCGCAGTACTGTTGAAAAACTTCGAGCAGCCTTCTCACCTGTATGTTTCAAACGCCACAACCATGCAACATCAATATGGGTATGTCCGATAGCCGTAATTTCTACTTTGGCGTCTTTCGGTAATTTATCAATTTCTTGGTTTAAAAAATGATCGCTTTCTTTAACTGACTGATAAAAAGTTGCACTTCCAGGGTAGGACCAATCAATTAGGTTAAAAGCATTATTTAGCTGCTTAACTAGCAGATATTTATTTGGATTATCATCTGCTAATTGTTGGGCAGTCTTTAAAACCATGTCGCTTAGGAAAAATAAATCATCGGCAGTTGGCCTTTGCTTAGCTAATTCGGCTGTCCGAAATTCATGTACTTGAATAATTTCCGGGCCACCACCTTCAAGTCCGGACCAAAGTTTCAAGGACACATTAATTTTTTGGTTGCGATATTTTGGGTCAACATACACTTCCTTATGATTTGAATCGACTCCCTGATAAGGCTCACCATTGATAAACATTAAAGATTCAAAGCCATCATTATAGCCTCCGCCTGTTCGACCAAAGTCAAAGATGAACCATAAATTTTCATCATCAGGGATTTCAACCTCTTTTTGAACCCATAAATATAAATCTCGTCCGCGCCACTGCTCGCCTAATGAAATCTTTCCAGAAAAATCTTTCGGTGGGAAAAGCTCTTCTTTTGAAATATCTTCCTGAGCTTGCCAATCCTGCAAGTTAATTAGTTGTGAATAGCGATAATTCTTAAGCTCATCAATTCTTTTCCTCAGCTTTTTTATCGTTAGATACTGTTCAATCATCCTTTTGTTGCTCCTCCCATACTAAATCCTTTAGACATATACGTTTGCGATAAAGCATATAACACGACAACCGGAATCGTGTACAGAACGGAAAAGGCTGCTAGTCTGCCATAATTGACCATGCCAAAATTCCCAAAAAACTGGAAGATGGTCACAGACGCCGGCATTTTATCAGGCGTTTGAATTAAAATGTAAGGAACAAAAAAGTTCCCCCAACTACCTGTAAAGGTAAAAATAGCGACTGTAAAAATCCCCGGTACCATCAATGGCGCAACGACTTTTCTCACTCCTTGCCAAGTAGATGCCCCATCAATCCAAGCAGATTCCTCTAAGTCAATAGGAACTGAATCCATAAAGTTTTTCATCATCCAAATACCATAAGGAAGTGAAGAAGCGGTTAGGAAAAATGTGACTGCAATCAATGAATCCTGAAATTTCAAGAAAATAAATAGCTGATAGACTGGTACAATTACGGCCGTCATTGGTAATGAGGTCATAAAAAGAACTGTCATCAGAAAACTTTTTTTGTATCTTAATTGATAGCGTGATAGCGGATAGGCCGCCAGTACGCATAAGATGACGACAAACAATGCCTGACAACCTGAAATTAATATTCCAATTACAAAAGAGCGAACGATACTTGGATCAGTTAAAATCGAAGTAAAATTTGAAAAAGTAATTGATTCAGGGATTTTTAATGACTGGATGGCACCTGTATCAACTGAGGCAAAAAGCATCCATAATAGTGGTAATAAAAATAAAAGTGCCAACGCTGAAAGTAATACATAATGAACAATCGTTTCGATTTTTTCAGAGCGTTTAACCATCTCTTTCACCTACACCTTCACTTTTAGAGTTTTCATGTAAATTAGGCTAGCAGCCGCCCCTAATGCTAAAAGAACTAGGGAAATTGCTGTTCCGTAGCCAAGTTGATAACTGACAAAGGCTTGCTTATACATGAACACTGGTAAAGTCGAAGTTTGATTACCCGGTCCACCACCTGTCATTGTGTAAATCAATGTAAAGACGCCTAATGTTTGCAAAGTTACTAACATTAGATTTGTCGAAATAGTCCCTTTTACCATTGGAATAGTAATTTTCCGAATGACTTGCCATCTAGAAGCACCATCCATAATAGCTGCTTCTTCGACTTCTTTTGGAATATCATCTAATGCAGACTGAAAAACCATCATTGAAAAAGCTGTTCCCCGCCAAATATTGGCAATGACAACACTGGCCATTGGAAAAGTAAATAACCAGGCTATTGGCTCAAAGCCCATTAAACCGACTAACCAGTTGGCAGTTCCATTGTCACTTAAAAAAGCCACCCAACAAAAGGAAACAACCACCTCTGGAGTCACCCAAGCTGCGATAATAATTAAGCCGACAACTCGTCTGAAGGTTTTATTTTTTTCTTTCATCATAAAAGCAATTAAAAAGCCTAAAAAACATTGGCCTATCACGGCTGAAAACAAAACAAAGACAATTGTCTTTACTACACTAGTCCTAAAGTCCGGATCACCAAACATCCGGGTAAAATTCTCAAAACCAATAAATTTCAACTCACTTGCCGCTGCACCAGTTAAAGCCAAATTGGTAAATGAAAATATAAATGTTAAAATAATTGGCCCCACAAAGAAAATCAATAATAAAATCCAAGAAGGTGTTAAGAAAAATATTGCCTTCTTATTATCTGAAAATGCCTTCTTTTTGCCGGGTAGTTGTGCCGATTTCTCCATCTGATCCACCTCCAAATAAATAGTCTGTGACATAAGTTGGCATGTAGCTTTTGATGCATTTTTTGCCTAGCATAATTTCACTTAAAAGTTATGTCACAGACTTTATCGATTGTTGCTAACTACTCAACATTTTCTTCTCCGACAATTCTTGTAACATTTGTTGCATATTCAGCAGCAGCTTCTTCTGGAGTTTTACTACCCGTTGCAACTGCCTCTACCATTGTTTGAATTTCGACAGAAACGTTCGGATATTTGTCATCAGCTGGTCTGAAATGTGCGTAAGATAAAAACGAAGTTGCTTCTTCAATGAACGGTTGTTCAGTATACTCAGGTAGCTGTGCTGAGTCATCACGAACAGTTAGGTTGCCTTCTGCAATCGCACGGGCGGCTTGTTGTTCTTCCCCACCTAATGCTTGAATTACACGCCAAGAAGCTTCTTTGTTTTTAGCTTTTTCAGGAATAGCCCAAGTCCAGCCACCAGACATTGTTGTAAATGGTGGTTCGCCGCCATCTTGAGTTGGCATTGCCGCAAAGCCAAAGCGTTCTGTCATATTTTCAACTGGTGTAGAGCCTGTTTCCGTCCAGTTACCAGAACTCCAAAATCCATCTAAGACCATACCGACTTGATCATTAGGGAACATATCTTGGAAAATTACAGAACCATAGTTACTATTAATCGCAATAGAAAGAGATGGTCCTAAGCTCTTTTCGTTATATACTTCATTTACAAAATTCAAGGAATCAATAATACCTTGCGAATCAACAATCCATTTTCTAGATTCAGAATCAAATAAAGTATCTTCTGTTCCGTACAAAAGCATCTCAAAGGTTTGCATTGAAACCGATTCTCCATTGGCTTTAGCAACCCCCATTGCAAATGGAATCACATCAGAGTTAGAAGATTTGATTGCCTCAGCTGCCGAAATAATATCTTCCCAAGTTTCCGGTTGCCAATCTGTAGGCAAGCCTGCCGCTTCAAAAACATTTTTGTTATACCAGATTCCCCGCGAATCAGAAGTACCCGGGACAGCATAGACACTGCCGTCTTGAGCAGTTACACCAGTTTTTAATTCTTCTGTATAATTGCTCCATTGATCCCAATCTGCTAAATAAGAATCTAGATTAGTTAAGTAACCTGCATTGGCATCAGAATTTAACATAAAAGTATCTTCTGCTACTATATCTGGGGCAGTACTTTCTGATTGCATAGATAGAGCAACTTTTGAGAAATAATCTCCTTCACTTGCGGTGATTGGCGATAAAACAATTTTAATATCATCATTTTCTTTTTCAAATTCAGGGATAAATGTTTCGTTTAAATAATTGGTCATCTTATCGTTATCACCCGTGTTACGCCAAGTGATTTTCACTTCGGTTTTCCCTGAACTATCTCCACTACTGCCGCTATCAGCTGTGGAATTATCTGACCCTCCACAAGCACCCAATGCTAGTGATGCACAAAACAAACCTGTTGCAAATGCCATTTTCTTTTTAAACACCATTACTTCTTCCTCCTAAATCTAAATTTTTAACAAGCTTACCTTCTGTAAGCGCTTTTATAATAACGCAGTTTTCTTCCCTTCGTAAATTCGTATTTTCTCGAAAAATATCGTTTTCTTGACTATATTATCATTTTTGTAGACTAAGTAAAAAAGTGAGTATTTTTATTAAATAACCTTCATTGACAAGCCCTCGCTTTTTTTAGATAATTGTGAAAACGCAACCAATATTGTGCTTGTTTCCATGAAAGGAAGAGTAAAATATTATGAAATCAAAAACCTACCGAAAAATTTTCTTTTCTTTTTTACTAGTCATTTCTATTTATTCTATTTTTGTTATTTACATTTTTGCAAAAAATGAAATTGATCAGCACCACGCTGAAGAGAATATGAAGTCGCAACTTCTTTTACAAAACATTTCATTTCAGCTGGATCAGCAAATGAATTTTGCCATGAGTTCATTTACTTCACTGGCTGATCAACCATCCGTGGTCGAATATAGCCAAACCTCTATGACAGACTATGATTTGTATTCAAAAGTATACGATGAAATTAAAGCCAATAATGTGCTTATGAAGACTCCTAGTTATTCTGTTGCTGTGATGAATTTGAAGAACAATCTTGTAGTTAGTTCAGATGGCTATTTTTTAAAGTTTGATTTCTTAAACTTTTTAACTAAAAATTCCAGTGTTGATACTTTATTAAATGAGATTGTCAATTCAGAATACGATGTCTCAGTTGTGGAGACACAAAATGACCAATTCATTTTAATTTATAAAAAAGCTATTGCTGATGAAACAACTTACTTTTTGGCATACTGGAATAAAAATGAAATGACTACTTTACCTCTAGACAATCTACAAATAGTCAGTGCCCAGGCGGTTAATCCAGAAGGAAATTTGCAAAATATCTCAACTGACAATACTATATCTAGCGAAAACCTCGAACCTGCTGGGATAACTAAAGAATCCGATCTATTTCCATTCTTAACCTTTGCCCTGCTGTCTCAAGATAACTTTTCCGGCGTATCCCTTACTACAATCTCTTCTTTATTATTACCAGTCTTGTTACTGGGAATAATTGGCTCATTTTTACTCTTTGCATTAAGTAAACGCACCTATGAACCGTATCTCCAAGCACTTAACACTGTAAAATCTAATTCAAGTATTAATTTGTCTGATAGTGACCTATCGTTAGCAATGAATGAAATTATTGAGCGTTCCACCAGCCTCAATTCTTTTCACGGAAAAGTCTCAGAAGAAATAAAGGAACTCTTTATCAAGAATCTACTGCTTAACCAATATGATATTATGCAAACAAAAAATTTGTTACCATCTTTCCATCTTGAACATTTAAATAGTAAAGGTTTTATCGTCTTCCTTTCCTTTTTGGAAGGCACAGCTAAAGATGCAGCACTTGAGACAGCCGAAATCGGTAGGGCTCGAAAATTACTGTTGCAGGAAATTGTCCCCGAAAGTAATTTTGAAACAATTTCTTTTAATGAAAACAACTTCGCCGTAATCATAACTGGTTATCGGCAATCAGAGATTTTATCTGCCCTCGATAATTTCCGGGAAAATATTGCTGATTCTGCAAACTTGAATATCTACTATTTTCTATCTAAGCCCTTTAGCAATATCGAAACGTTTAAATCTGTTTTTCTTGAATCCTATGATTGGTTAATTGAATCCTTCACAGAATCGTTATCTGAACAGACGCATTTTGAACAAGAGTATGTTGGGACAAGTTTTTCTTATTCGGTTGAAGAGGAGCAACAACTGATTCATTACCTGAAGGTTGAAGATTTTCGACACGCCACTCAAATATTTAAGCATATTCTCGGCGATAATTTGCAGCATGATGCTGAACTAAAAAATATTTTTGATTTTACAACTGCCTTCAGCTTAACTATCAAACGAATTATCGTTGAAAAAAATCTTGACTCAGCAACTTTTTATAAGAAAAACAAAAATGACTTTGAGTTATTACGTTATGGAACAAGCCCAGAACAAGTAAATATGGCCTTAGAGAATATTTTTAGTCACTTAATTGAAAGTATCCAAGAACTTTCAAATTCGAGTATTTCAAAAATCGACGAAATTATTCACTACATCAACGAAAATTATCAAGAAGATTTATACTTAGGTGCTATCTCTGAAAAGTTTGGTCTCACTGAATCTTATTTAAGCCGGTTAATAAAAGAAAAACTGGATATGACTTTTAAGACTTACTTGAATAATCTAAGAGTCCAAAAAGCTAAAAATATTATGGCTTCTAGTAATGTCTTAATTCAGGAGGTTTCTGAAATTGTTGGATTTAAAAATGTGAACTCTTTTATCCGTGTTTTTAAGCAAATTGAAGGAATTACCCCCGGGCAGTTTCAGCGGAAAAAAGATAAAAGCTAAGTAAGAAAGGAGGAAAGTATTTCAAAAATTAGCTTGCTTTTTCCTTTAATGATATTTCGACTCAGCCATTTTTATCTGCCCCCTTTGACACGCAACGTGTCAAAGGGAATAATAAGGGTGACACACAATGCATCGTGTAATTTAGCAGATTCTTGTCATAATAAAGTCAGGGGGATAAAGATGGATATTGGGGCAAAAATTAAAGAGCAGCGCCTGCATCATGGATTGACACAAGAACAGCTTGCTCAGCATTTAAATGTTTCTCGTTCAGCCTTATCCGGTTGGGAAGTCGGCCGCAATTTACCAGATATTGCCAGCTTGATTCAACTTGCCGACCTCTTTCAACTTTCCCTAGATCAATTATTACGGGAGGAATTGAAGATGAAAGAATTTTATGTGAAGGATCAACCTTTGAATACTAGCCGGGATTTTGAATTTATGGATAGCTTTGGCAATGCTATTTATCAAGTAAAGGAAGTCAGTTTGTTGCCAACACCTAAAAGCTATCACCTGTATCAAAATCAGAAAAAAATCGGAGAAATTAGTCAGCGGCGCTTCAATTTCCTACCTCGTTTCTATATTAAGATGACCGGTTTCAAACAAGTGCTCATCAAAAAAGATATCGAAGCCTTTCGCACCAGCTATCAAATTCAGGGAGAATCTTTGAGCATTAGTCCCGGCTGGCTCACCAAAAATTTTGACGTCATGCAAGCGGGTCGAAAAGTCTTAACGGTCAGTGAAGGTAATCCTCTTTGGCCAAATGGGTATCGGATTATTATTTTAGATTTGGCTCTTGAAAAATTGCTGATTGGCTTTATGGCCGGAATTTTGCTGATGCAAAACTTTGAAAGACCCTATACGGAAAAATAATGGACAACAAAAATAGCTGTTAAACCCGGATAAATGTATCGACGTCCAAAAGTTAGACCAAAAATCTAACATTTTGGGGCCACTACAAAATTGCTCCGCTTGTTTAGCAGCTATTTTTTTTTGCAGGATTGCTTTTATTGATTTTTTAAAAAGCTAGAAATATATGTTTTGGCCAATTGCAAGCTAGCTTGATTATTCGGCCAATAAAGCTGTTTTTCAATTGCTGACTGCCAAGGTAGCCAACGATATGCTTGATGTTCTGCCGCTGCTATCACTACCGACGTTTCTTCAGTAATCCCTAAAAAGACTTCTTTTTGAATCAACAACTGCTCAGCTTCAACTAACACTTCTTGATGGCCTAAAGAAATCAATTTTTCTGGTGCCAGTTGGATGCTTGTCTCTTCATTGACTTCTCTGATGGCCGCTGCTAAAGCGGTCTCGCCGTTCTCAATGCCGCCAGTGATTGGCTGCCAAAAAGTATAATCGAAATTGTCTACTTGTAAAATCAGCAGACTGGCTATTTTTGAATTATAAAGCCACACTTCAACACTTGCCTTATTCTGCATCTTTCACCTCAGAAATTTTTTAGCCATAAAACGAAATTGCATTTTTTACCATAAATTTCAGCGACAAGCCTATTCAAAAATCGGCCACTGGCGGGTGGTATCAAAACTTTCAGCTTCATCTTGAGCCTTTTTAACAATCGCATCTGGATAATCCAGCACCTTCAATAAGCGAATTGCATTTCGGGTTCTGGCTGGTCCCTGGCGCAAGACATAATCAAAGGAGACCCCTTGGCCTTCTGTCACCTGTTCTTCAAAATGGACATCTGTACAATAGTTTTTCAAAATTTCGGTTAATTCAATATCGTGGGTGGCCACATAGACTAATGACGGGTAGTCGCTCAGCCATTTGACAATGCTGGCGGAGGCGGAAATTCGTTCAATTGTATTGGTTCCCTTTAAAATTTCGTCAATAAAACAATAGCAGCGTTCTTTGGTTTTCACCTTTTCTAAAACCCGCTTGATGGATTTAATTTCAGCGACAAAATAACTGTCGCCTTCAAAAATATCATCCTCCACCGCCATTGAGGTCAGCACATGGCCCCGCTCTAAAATAAATTCTTCCGCCAAACAGGTATAAATCGTTTGCCCTAAAATACAATTTAAGGCAATCGCTCTGACATAGGTTGATTTCCCTGAGGCATTGGAGCCGGTCACCAGTGTATTTTTCTGCCAGTCAACGGGATTGGCTACCGCATTTTCAACGAGGGGATGATAAACTGTTTCTCCTTCGATGCCGCCTTTTTGAAAGGTCGGCGGACAGCTGACTGGCAACAGTGAGCGATAATTCAAGACGGCTGCGGCTACCTCCAACTTGCCTAGGACCTGCCACAAATCAATCGCTTCTTGATTGTGCTTAGCTATCCGGTCAACAACAAAATGATAGGAAATAAACGGCAGCATCAGCATAATATTAATGTATTCAAAAAACATTTCTGATTCGCTGTTAGATTTAATTCTAAAGGAGACGGCAAATTTTAAAATACTCTGCAACGGTTTAAGAGATTGTTTAATCTCTGCTTGTTTTGGCGTTGCGACTTTAGAAATTTTCTTAGCAGTGCTAATCGACTGCACCAGATAAGACATGCTGCTTAATTCCATATCGAGTTCTTGCTTTTTCGTCTGGTAGTAGACAATATTAAAAATAATTGCCCCTAAAGCAATAAAAAGCCCAATGCCTAAATTAAGGAATAGCAATAAAATACCAAAAAACGGCAGCAGCCCCAGTAAAATAAAGAACCCTAGCGAGCCTAGGCGATTAGTTGCGCTTTGGGATAAATAGCGCACAACAAAGTTTTTGTCCCGTTTGCCTAATTTAGCAAAGGCATACTCGACATCTTCCCGCTGCTGGGGATTTTCCTGATAAAAAGTGATTAATTCCTCCAGCTCTGCTTGGTCGGCTTCGCTGAAATTAAAACTTCGCAGCCGCTGATACAAGGCTTCAGAACCGATACTGGAATAGGTGTGATTGATTTGGTCAAAAATATCGATTAAATCCAAATCATACCAAGTGATGTCATCGACTTCACTATCGGTAGTATGATATTTTCTAGCTTCTAAATAGGCTTCCTTCAAACTTTTTTCTTTATCAAAAGCGGTGGAGTTGGGTAATTTCCCCCAACCATAGCGAACCTGCCGCCGTAGTTTAATACTATTCCAAATACTAAAAGCAATTAGCAGCACAATCACCGCTAAGATAATGCAAATTATAAATAATTGTTCATTCATGCAAGTGCCCCCTCTTCATCAGCCCATTATACCAAATAAAAAAGCGACAAAGAGAGCCATTTCACAAATCAGAAAAATATTTTTCCGATTTTTCGACCACTAAAAAAAGTCCCCGCCTAATTTAGACGAGGACTTTATCCACACTGCCTGAGTACTCAAAAATTTCAATCTTGATTACTGGTAGAAACCATGAAACTAGATAATAAATTTTTAATGGAAAATATGACTTTCATGGGACTTCTTCGTTAAGACTTTTAGTTTGTCAACAATATATGGATAGAACCAAACGCCGATAACCGCAAAGACGATGAAAATGCCGATTAAAATCGCAATATAAGTCACAGCATTCGGCCAATAAATACCGCCAGCGGATTCCCGCAGCAAATCAACCGCATAGGTAAATGGCAGATACGGATTGATTAATTGGAAGAATTTCCCAGAGACTTGAATCGGATAGTTCCCGCCACCGCCGGAAATCGACAGCACGAGAATAATTATCGCAATTCCCTTGCCGACATTGCCGAACAACGCAACTAGGGTATACACCATCATTGAAAAGACGAGGGCAATCAATAGTGAAAAAATCACGCTATACACTGGTTGCGCCACATCGACCCCCAGCAAGAAAATATTTCCTAACACGACAATAATTCCTTGAGCTAATCCCATTGTTAAAAATGTCAACAGTCGAGCAGAGTAGGTTTCCCGCTTAGAAAATTTACCTTTGTCTTTTTTATCTAAGAAATACTCCGTTGTGGCGATACTGGAGAAGAGAACTGCCCCCACCCACAAACACAGCGCCGTGTAAAACGGCGTGCTGGCGGAGCCGTTATTGTCAATCGGATATAAAATATTTTCCTGTAAGTCAACCGGATTGGCAAAGAAATCACTCTCGGCAGTCGCATCTGATTTTAAGAGTTTGATAATTTCGCCTAAGTCATATTCGCTTTCCCCTTGCCGAATCGCACCGGCGGCTTTTTGAATGCCGGTTTTAATACTCGGCCAATCGTTATTGATTAAATCCACAGCTGAGCCTAGTGCCGTTTTTAATTCGGGTAATTTTTCATTGACCGTCGTCAGTGTGTTTTGGATGTCGGCTTCAATGCCTGGCCAATCATTTTTCAAAAAATTGGCAGCAGTATTTAGCCGCGTTTCCAAAGTTGGCAAGGTATTATTATATAAGTCAGCGCCTTTATTAATCGCAGCTACAATGGTATCCATGTTGTCGTTAAGCATCGTGCTGGCATCGTGGACCTCTTGGCGAATTGCCGGTAGCTGCGCTTGATATTTTTCTAAAATGGTAACGGCGTTGCTGACGGTGGTCGAAGTCGAGGTCAGCAGCGAATTAAAATCAATTTGTTGCGCCTGATTCAACAAGCCCTGCGCAGTATCAATCGTTGTGATTAAATCAGTCAAAATTGTACTAACCGTATTGCTGATACTATCAGCGTCAATGCTTGCGGCCACATTGGCAACGGCATCAGCCGCTGTTTGCAGTTCTGTCAGTAGACTATTGGCTTGATTGATGAAATCATCTGAGTCCACCGCTGAAATTAAATTATTGACCCGTGTTTGCAGTGTTGCCAGATTGGTTTTGGCATTTTGCAGACTGCTGATAATCGTGGCCAAATCTGTGTTCCCAGCAGCATTTTGCAAATCATTTAAAAAGCTAATTAAGTTATCAATAGTAGTTTGCTGTTGCGTCAAGCTATCAGAGAAATTCTGCAGACTTTGCTTAATTGCAGCTTTTTCATCAGGAGTCAGCTGATTATCGGCAATCGCACTTTGAATCGTTGCGCTAATAGAGGACGTGGTAGTCGCAATGTTGCCGATAGATTCCACCACTACCTTGACACTACTAGTAATGCTAGGCAGCGCATTTTGCAGCTGCTCTGCACCATTTTTAGTCGCCGTCGCAAACTCATCTGCCTGTTGGCCTAGTTGTTCAATTTCCGGCAAAGCCGTTTGCACCTGCTGGATTATTTGCAGCCCTTGTTTAGCTTCGTCAATTCCTTCGGTCATCGTGTTTGCCACAGAATCAAAATCACTATCGATTTCTGCCAGCTGTTGACCAGCGCTTTGAATTTCAGGGATTTTTTCCTGTAGGGTTAAAATAATACTCGCCTGTTGTTTTAACTGAGGCATTTTGTCATTTAAATCAATTAATTTTTCCCCAAGGGCATCGACCTCTGGCAGATAATCAACAAACTGATTCGCTAAATCCAATTTGTTTTCAATATCTGGAAGTTGATCGTTTAGCTCCAGCACTTGATTTAAATAGCCGTCAATGGTGTCCATATTTTCATCTGTATCTAAAATCAAACTCTCTAATTTATTAATGCTTAATAAATTAGCGTCAATATCATAGCCGACTTCATTGAAAACTTTGACCAAAGTATCACTGGCGGTGCCGACAAATTGACTGGAAATCATCGTTTGAATCGTCGTCGCCCCTTTATCGGTAATTTTCGGCGCAATCGCATTAATTTTTTGATTCAAGGTGTATTCAATTTGCGGTTTTTTGATGTCGCCAGTCGTAAAACTCAATAGATCCTCAGAAAAATCGCTGGGAATCACAATCCCCGCATAATATTTACCAGATTTCACGCCTTCTTCTAAATCCGCTTCTGATTTAACAAAGACCCAGCCCAGCTGGTCATTGTCGTGGAGTTCTTCAATCACCTGATCGCCGATATTAATCGTCTGGTCATTGAAGGTCGCATCTTGGTCTTCACTGTATACCGCCACCGGTAATTCTCCGGTATTAGAATACGGGTCCCACAGGGCTTTGATATTGAACCAAGCATACAGGGATGGAATGACCATCAGTGCGATTATTAATAAGGTAGCAATCGGATTTTTGAAAATCCGTTTCCAGTCTAAAATATATAAGGTAAAGGTATTTTTTATATGTTGTAAAGCATCTTTTCCGTGTTTCACTAGTCTTCCCTCTTTACGTTTCTTTGCCAAAAGCCAACCGATTCTATCGCTCAATAAATGTAGCAGAATTCCCAGCATCCCTCAACTGACAAAGCCTTGCTGCAACCCACTTTTTCGACAAATTACGACAGGTGTCGTATTGAAAACTCTTTCTTGTTAATTTTTTCTTAAAAGTTCTTCTCTCGTTTTTTACTTTAGCATGGGAAGCGACCGTGAACCATTGTTATGCCTTGACTTGTGCAAAATATAGCAAGCAAACCGCAAATTTTTTTCTGCGAAACTTTTAAAAATAACCTGCATAAAAATAAGCGGCAAGCAACGAAAGCTCTATGTCTTCATCACTTGCCGTTTATAAAAACGATTATCGACTGCCAAAGCTGGAAAATCAGCCGGCAATTCATTTTTTTTTATTTCTATGAAGTTATTGCGCTGGTAAAAATGCTGGGCTGCTTGAAAAACTTCATTTGTACCCAAATAAATTTCTGAAAAATGCTCTCTTTGAGCAAATTGCAGCAGCGCCTCCAGCAAAGCTGCTCCGACCTTTGCCTTGCGAAACTCTGGAGCCACAAACATTTTTTTCAATGCTCCTTGCTGATTGTTAAATTTCGCCAGGGCAATCGTCCCGATTAGCTGGCCTGCTTCCGTAACAGCCAGCCAAAAATTTCCACCGGCTACTGATACACCTGTGGAATTTGCAATAAATCCGGCTGCTCTGCTAAGCCAATCGCAATGCCGAACTCTTCCCGTTGAATATCACAGATAAATTGAGCAATCTCTTGTGCATTTTCATTGCTAAAGGGTTGAATAATTATTTTCATAAAGACCTCCAATTTTGCCTTCTGCTTGTCACTTCTCAGTGCTGCTTTTCAAATGAATAGACTAGTAACGGCAGCGTACGCCCGGGAATACTTGTAGGCCGTTCGCTAAGATATTCAAAACCGTATACTTGGTAAAACTCTTGAGCATGGGGATCAGATACCACATATAATTCACTGACATCGTTTGCTTTGCACCACTCAAAAGCTGTTTGCAAAAGCCTTGCACCAATTCCTTGTCGAATCACTGTCGGATTGACAAAAAGATTATCCAAAAAAAATTTTCCTGCTGGATATTCCTCCTCAAAGACAATTGAAAAATACCCCAATAGCTGCTTTTGATTCTCTGCTACTACAGTAGTGCTTTTTTCAAGATATTCTGGCGTGATAGTCAAATCTTCCCGCCATAATTCCAAATATTCCTGTGAATATTGCCAATAACTTTTAGCCGCAAAAGTTAGTTCGGTTAGTTTTTCTGCATCTTGCTGCGTTGCTGGTCTAAAATTCATCTAACGACTCCTTTATATGGCTCCTTTTTACAGACTGTTTTGTTCTACCATTTGCTTTTACTTTAACAACATCTTCACGACAAAATCTCAAAACGATTGCTACCACTACGATTGATTTTTTCAGCAAAAGCTAAAATGGCCCGATAAACTTTTTTCATAAAACAAAAATCCGTTAACTCAGCAAAATCTATTTGCGGTAAAACTTTAAAAGTAACCATCACTTTTTCTTCAGAAATAGCTATCGCAATTTCTTTTATATATTGCAACTGCCGCATCCCGACAGCCTGATAGCCAGCCTGCGCCACGCGAGACGTGGTGATATCTAGCTTATCGCTGAAAATCAAAGCCAAAGTCATCAATTCAGTTGAATTAAATCCATTGCTGTGATTTTCAATTGCCGACAAGATTAACTCTTGGTGGGGAGGAGTCAAATGATGGGTTGCGAAATATTTTTTCGCAAAGTCCCGGCCTCTTTTCGCATGTCCTTCTTTTCCTTGAAGAGCACCCGTATCATGCAAGATTGCCGCAATTTTAGCCGCCTCCAAATAATCTTGGGGCACCGTCAGCTGCTGCAAAATGGTCTCCACCATTTTAGTGACATTGTTGACATGATCCCAATTATGATAAGCCCAGCCACCAGTCGCATCTTCAAACTCGCCAATTTTTTGATAGTGGGCCTGCAAAAGCGGGTCTTGATAAATACTTGCAAACATTTCCTCCGCCTTCTTTCAAAATAATATTTCTTTATCATACCATAGAAATAAGTTGTGCTTTACTGGAAAAAAGCTGCCAGCAACAACAAAACTATATTATACTAATAATTAGCAGTTTATTTTTTACGATTACTCTGCCAGTATAGAAAAGAGGCCTCCTGTGAACAAATACTTGTCCAAGCTGAAGCGCCAGCATTTAATTATTTTATTGATTTTAGCTTTCATTGCTCTGCTGTCCATTTTTCCAGCGGCCTTAGGAAATTTTGTCTACTGGCAAGACGACATTCACTTTCATGTAAATCGCTTGGAAAGTTATACTGAAGCTCTGAAGCATTTAGATTTTTTCCCGCGAATCTTTAGCAGTATGGGAAATAATTTTGGTTATGCAGCTGATCTTTTTTACCCTTCTATTTTATTGACTCCTTATGGCCTATTCCGGCTCCTTGGCTGTAATTTTAGCCAAGCTTTTTACTTATTTCATTTCACTGTGAGTTTTGTAACAGCTCTCATTGCGTTTCTTTGCTGTAAAAAATTTGGCCAACCTGCTAAAGTCAGCTTACTTTTTTCAGCTTTTTATACTCTGTCCACATATCGCCTCATCGACCAAAATGTTCGCGGCGCTCTGGGAGAAACGATTGCCTTTGCTTTTATCCCTCTGGTTTTCTATGCCCTGCAGCAAATTCTATTTGCCAAGAAAAATAACTGGCTGCTGTTGGCCTCCAGCTTAACTTTTCTAATCGCCAGCCATTTGATTACTGCTTTTTACACTGTCATCGCAGTGATTATTTTCTTTGGCATCTGGACTCTAAATGCCAAAAAAACGGCTATCAAGCTGGCCTTTATCACTCTAGTAAAGGCTGCTGCAGCAACGCTTCTATTCTCTGCTTGGTTCTGGCTACCGTACCTTGAACAAGTTTCAGCTATTGAATTTAATTTCTCTAAAACCAGTTTGTGGAGCTCTGGCCTTGATTTTTCTTTGGGGACGTTATTACAAAATACTATCTCAAATGCCGGCCGTTCAGCTGACGGACTGGAACCTAATTTCGGCATTCTCATTTTAATCGCTATAATCGCTGGTTTGCTTCTCTTTAAAAAAATATCAAAAACTGAAAAACTACTGCTAGCCATTACCATCGTATTCATCCTGCTTTCGACCAATCTTTTTTTCTGGTCTCTTTTTAAAGATACTTTTTTAGCCGTGGTCCAGTTCCCTTGGCGCTTATTAATTTTTGCCAGTTTTTTCGGCTCTCTCCTAGCGGCACTTTTAGTCAGCCGCTTAATCAACTTAGAAAATAAATTCAATTTCATTTTAGCAATGTGGGCAATCTGCTTTTTGACCATCAGCTTTAATGGCAATGTCTATGCCCGCTCAGAATATAACCGAAGTTCTTTTTTAGACAACGAAAATTACACTGAATTTGATAGCAGTCAATTAGGTCACGGAAAAGAATATATAAAAAAAGACACACCCGCTAATTATCTGTTGCAAAATCCATATCCCAAAATCAATAATTTCCACCAATACCGCACGCTTATCACTCACAGTTATCAAAAAGATACTTACGAGCTCACAACTACAGACGCCACAGCCTTAGAATTACCAAAATTTTATTATCTCGGCTACCAGATTGAAGTAAACGGCACCCCAACCGATTATTACGAACAAAATGGCGTTATCGGCATCGATGTCCCAGCTGGAGAAAATAAGATTGAGGTTGTGTACGGTGGGACTGAAATTCAGCGCTATGGGATTTGGTTGTCACTAGGCAGCTTGATGATTATCAGTATTTGGAAAATCGCCCTTTATTTGAAAACGAAAAAAGTCTGAGTCACTAGCAGGCTTTTTTATTTTCTTTCCACCCGCCCCAGAAAAAAACTACCACAGACAGTTAATCCGGCTAAGAGTAAAAAAATCGGCAGCGAATTGTGCCAGCCCCAAAGACTAATCAAATTACCGCCGACAATCGGCCCGAGGGTAGAACCGATTTTGACTACCTCTGAAATACTGAAGTAGACACCTTTTTCATGCTCCTGTGCTAGTTGATCCACCGCATAATCAAAGCGGGCGCCTAAGAATAATTCAGCAAGTGAGTAACCAACAATAAATAGTAGCAACCAGAATAATTTTGGAAATTGCAGAACTGTCAGCAGACTGCCGGCAAATAAAAGATTGCTGAGGATTAGCACGCTGGCAGAGGAGCGCTGACTGCTGATTTTTAAAATTGGAAATTGCAGCAGAATGATTAAAATGGCACTTAAAGATAACAATAAGCTATATAGCTCTCCGCCTTCGGGTGAGCGCCAAGCCAAAAATTGTGCGATTGTTGAGTTGAGCTGTGAATAGCCAAAATAGGAACAGGCCACGCCAAGTAAAAGCCAAATAAAAGTTTTTTTCAATTTGAAATTTGATCGTGGATTTTCCTTTGTAAAATTTTTCTCCGCAGGAATCTGCAAGCTATCTTCTGCTAAAAAAAGATTTTCGATTCCCACCACTATATAAGCCATGCTTAAAAAAGATAAGGCTGCACGCTTTGCTCCAGATGAAAAAAGGAGTTGAGCAAGGGTCCACAAACAGCGCCAAGATTAATGGCGCCATAGCGTAAATTAAACAGCAGTAGCCGTTTTTTTCCGCCGGATAAACTGAGGGCTTTTTTACAAGCCGGCTCATAGAGAACATAGCAGATACCGTTTGCTGCATTTAGTAGGAGAAACTGAGAAAAGTTTTCTGCCAATGAGATACCTAAAAAAATTACACCCCAGACAATTGGTACTGCAATCAATAGCTTTTTTAAGGCTATGCGGTCAACTATTTTCCCAGAAAAAAAGGAACACAGAACGCTCAGCAAAGGATTGACGCCAACAATCAAGCCCACTTCAGCGGGAGTGAAGCCGGCTTTTTGGTTCAAATAAATTGCCAAATAAGGAACACTCATAAAGTAACAGACTCTAGAAATCAATGTGCCAGATAATAATATTTTGCTATTGCGCTGCTTTGCTTTCATAAAAAAACCTCCCTGACATGTGATACACTGAGTATAAAAAGAACTGCTGACAGGCGCTTAAAAATGTCAGTATACTCACAATTCGGAGGTGAGCCTATGCATTATGGGAAAAATTTAAAAGCAGTGCGCAGAGCTAAAAGGGTTAGTCAGGAAACTTTAGCCACCGGAATTATGTCTCGCTCAAACCTCTCTAATTTTGAAAATGAGTTGTATATTCCTAGCTTTGACAAGGTATTAGAATTATTGCGGCGCTTAAATATTAGCGTGGAGGAATTTTTAGCCCTGTGTTCGGCTGATTACCAGCTGCTGCAAAACTTGCGCAGACAAATTATCGCCGCTGAAGCCTTGGGGGATTTGGCAACTATAAAAAAAATCAATCATCGACTCGCCAATTTAGCCGAAAAAAATCTAGACTTTGCTGATTTATTTCTGCTGACTAATTATGTCCTCTTCATTGCGGGAGAGGACACGCCGCTGACCTACTTAGAAATAAAAGAACAAGCTGGCCAAACACTTTTGCGCAATGACATCTGGTATAGTCAGGATTTTAGGCAGTATAATAATTTTTTTCATCTTTATGCTTTAGCTGAAAATCAGATTTTTTATTATGCCGCCCGTAAAAAATATCTGCGGGAACAGACACTTTTGGAAACTCCTTACTTAGTCAATTTATCTTTGAATTATTTCATGCAGCTGGCGGGCTTAGCCCATTGGCATGAGGCCCGCGAAATTTATCATTTTACCGAAGAATTGATTGACCAACATCAGCTTAACCCGCAACGGAAAATTCTCGACCATTTGCGCTATTCCTTAACTGGAACCATAGAAAATCAACAAGCTATCGACGAAAAATTACTGCACTATCTTCAGCAGGTAATGGTGTTTGCTGGAAAAAATGCAAGCCAATAAAAAAATCAGTGCCGCAAAGTCAGAAGAAAATTCTAACTTTACGGCGCTGATTCTTTGAGTAATCGACATTAATTAAGCTTCAAATTGATTGGTTTCAGCTAATTCTTTAAACCAGTAGCCGGATTTTTTGATTGTCCGTTTACCATCTTGATCGAGGTCAACAGCAATAAACCCGTAGCGATTTTTATAGGCATTCATCCAAGACCAGTTATCCATGCAAGTCCACATATGATAACCTAAACAATTAGTACCTTCAGCAATCGCTTGTGAGACATATTTTAAATGGCCGCTGATAAATTCAATCCGGTAATCATCTTCAATCTGGCCATCGGCATTAATGTATTTTTCTTCCCCTTCAACACCCATGCCATTTTCGGAAATAAAACACGGAATGTTGCCGTAATTTTCCCGGGTATTCGTCAAAATATCGTAGATGCCTTTTTCATAAATTTCCCAACCACGATAAGGATTCATTTTTTTGCCGGGCATATCATAATTATCAAAATAATCGTCCGGCATCGGACCATGACTGTGATCGATTGGCGTTTCTTTGGCTTTGATGCGCCGTGGCTGGTAATAATTTATTCCCAACAAATCGACGGTATTATTTTTAATTGTTTCTAAATCGCCGGCTTGAATTTCCGGCAGCATGTCCAACTCTTTTAAAATCGTCACCAATTCTTCGGGAAACTCGCCTTTAACAGCTGGGTCCAAGAATGAACGGTTGAAGAAAGCATCGGCAATTTTTGCGGCCTTCACATCTTCAGGATTTGCTTCATCTCTTGGATAACTTGGCGTCAAATTCAAAATAATTCCAATTTCGCCAGGTAAATTCATGGCATGATAAGCTTCAATTGCTTTAGCGCTGGCTAAATTCTCGTGATAGCCAACAATTACTGCCTTGCGCATATCAATTTCATTTGGATAATGAAATTGATAAAGATAGCCGCCTTCAACTGGTACTACCGGCTCATTATGGGTAAACCATTTTTTCACACGATCGCCAAATAATTCAAAACAAGTCTTGGCAAACTCGACATAGGCGTCCACGGTTTTGCGATTGACCCAGCCGCCTTCTTTTTGCAGCGTCATCGGCATATCAAAATGATACAAATTGAAAAATGGTTCAATACCATTGGCAATCAATTCATCGATGTAGCTGTTATAAAATTTTACAGCCTCAGGATTAACAGTCCCCCGACCTTCTGGAATCAAACGACTCCATTGAATCGATGTCCGAAAAGAATTGTGACCAATTTTTTTCATCAGCTGAATATCTTCTTTGTATTTTTTATAGACCTGCGAAGTTTTTTCTGGTCCTACGCCGTTAAAAAATTTTTCCGGCTCCTCCTGGTACCAAAAATCCCAAATGCTGTCTCCTTTCCCATCATTCGGGAAACGTCCTTCTGTCTGCGGCCCGCTTGCTGAAGAGCCCCACCAAAAGTTTTCTGGAAATTTATATTGCATCCTATTCTTCCTCTCTTATGTTTTAAGTATATGATACCTAACAAAATGAATTAAATCAATCATTTTTAAAACTATGACTAGACATACTCGAAAAATTCTGCTAAATTATGAAAGTAATCGATTGCAAGAAAAATTTAGAGGTGAAAAAAATGAATGGGTTTATGGATAAATTATCAGAAAAAATTATGCCCCTAGCAAATAAGCTCGGGCAAAATCGTTATCTAGCCGTTTTAAGGGATGCCTTTATGTTGTCATTTCCATTGACAATGTTTGGCTCAATTGTCGTAGTAATTAACAATTTACCTTTTTTCAGCGATGCCACGAAGGGAACGCTATCTACACTTTTTGGTAATGGGCAAAATGCAACCATGAGCATCATGACGGTTTTTGTTACATTTGGTATCGGCTATTATTTATCAAAATCATATGATGTCGAAGGAATTTTCGGCGGAGCCGTTGCGTTTGCTAGTTTCTTAATTTTAACCCCCTTCTTCATGGTGTTAGAAAATGGTGAGGAAGTTTCAGGCGTGTTATCTTTAGATCGCTTAGGAGCTAAAGGGATGTTTATTGGTATGATTGCTGCCTTTTTAGCTACAGAAATTTACTGCCGCATCACAAAAAGAGGTTGGCAGATTAAAATGCCTGATGGAGTGCCACCGGCTGTTACTAAATCTTTTGCCGCGTTAATTCCGGCGGTTGTCACCTTAACTGTTTTTCTGATTATTAATGCAATTATGACTGGCGTGTTCAATGCAAATCTGCATGATGTTGTTTATGAAGTGATTCAAAAACCATTAACAGGTTTAGGCAGTAGTTTACCAGCCACTTTGATTGCTTTATTTTTAGTTCAGTTCTTATGGTTTTTTGGTTTACACGGACAAATCATTGTCAATTCAGTAATGGATCCAATTTGGAATACTTTAATGTTGGAAAATTTGGATGCCTATAAAGCGGGGCAAGATTTGCCTCACATCATCACCAAGCCTTTCATGGAAACTTTTACCGTTGGCTTGGGAGGTTCTGGTATGACCTTAGCCGTTGTCATTATTATGGCTTTCGTGTTGAAGAAAAAACAATACCGTGACATTGGCCGCTTGGCTTTGGCCCCCGGAATTTTTAATGTGAACGAACCGGTTATCTTCGGTCTGCCAATTGTGTTAAATGCTACCATTCTAATTCCTTGGGTCCTCGCACCATTAGTTGTGACCACGCTAAATTATTTGGTCATGGCGGCCGGCATCGTACCGCCACCAACCGGCGTGTCCGTTCCATGGACAGTACCGATTATTGCCAGCGGAATTTTAGCAACTAATTCTTGGTTAGGCGGAGCCTTGCAAGTTGTCGACTTCCTCATCGTCGCTGCACTTTGGTATCCGTTTATGCGGATGCTAGACCGACAAGAAGTTAGTGACATCTAGTCTCAATCTAAAAGCCAAGGCAAAGCTCATCCCTTTGCTTTGGCTTTTTTCACGATTGTCTAGACAAACAAATTTAGCTATAATATTTTTGAGGTGGAAAAAATGCCAAAATACGAAGAAATCGCCAATACAATTAGAAACCGCATCAAAAGTGATATCTATCCGCCTGATTCGCTATTGCCAAAACAAATTGATCTGGTCAAAGAATTTTCAGTCAGTCGTATGACTATCCAAAAAGCCTTAGATATTTTAACCCTTGAGGGATTGTTGACTTCTAAAAAAGGAGTGGGGACGACTGTTTTGCATCAGCCTCTTTTAACCAAGGACACATCCACACTTTCCGAGTATGGTGGCTTAAGTCAGGAAATGGCCGAAGCCGGCCGCAAACTGATCAGCCAAGTCATTGAGTTCAGCGTTGAATTTCCTGATGATATCGTCCAGGAGCGACTGCATATCACTGAAGAAGAGCCGGTGTATAAAATTGTTCGTTTGCGCATCGTTGAAAACGAGCCCTTTATTTTGGAGCACACCTATATGCCGATTCACTTGATTCCAAATTTAAAAAAAGAAACCTTGGAGTCCTCTATCTATCAATATATTTTAAATGAGTTGGGCTTTAAAATTACCGGAGCCTATCGCACTATTCATGCTGACAAAAGCAGCAGCTACGATCAAAAATATTTAAACTGCGGCGAGCATGACCCCGTTTTAGAGATTCGCCAAATTGTCTATCTACAAAATGGCCAACCCTTTGAATATTCCCGCAGCCGCAACCGCTATGATGTTAGAGACTATTCTTTTTTAGATTTAAAAAAATAAAAAAGTCTGCCAGTTCGGTCCTCATTTTTTGAGAATCAGATGGCAGACTTTTTAATTTTTTATCAGCTAAAGCAGATGACTATCATCAGGGAAATCCTTCAAACCGAGCCAACTCTTTGCTAATTTTTAACACCACGGTAACTAGATTCAAAAAATTTAACAGCAATCATGGGTTTTAACTCTCTAACCAAAAGAAAAATAGCTTTCCAAAATTAGCAATATTTTTGGAAAAATTTCTAGTAACTAGTCTGCCCCTTGTTCGCCATTTTCAAATTGTTTTACCATATACAAATGATGCTCATGGAATAATCTTTGCTCCAAATCCACCGTGCTTGCCCAAAAGATGGGTTCTTTTTCAACTGGTTCAGCGATTTTTCCAAGTAGCTGACAGTCATAAAAATAACCGATATTATGCTGTGACCACTCAGGATATTGTGGTGATACCCAATGCTTTTCAGCTTGTCCCAAAAAATCACCAACACGAGCTGAAAAACCTGTTTCCTCTAAAATTTCCCGCTGAAGGGCAGCAATTGGCTCTTCCTTTTCTTCGAGGCCTCCGCCAACTAAAAACAAATAGCCATCCGCTGCGGCGACAGTCAAAAATTTTTGCTGCGCATTTTGAATAATCCCATAGGCGCCGATTCTTTTTCTATACTCTAGGCGATGATTTCTTTTACCAAAAGATTTCATGTGGCACCTCTTTTCTTGGATTTGTAGTTATAAACTTGGTTTTTTCGAGAATAGCATGGATGTGATTGCTTTAAAAATACCATCATTAGACTATTCTACCGCCAAAACATCCTATTTTACCAAATAATATTTTCTCCTTAAAAATTTTTATTAAAAAAATCCCCCTCCCCTTAAATGATTTTCCAAACTAACCAGTTTATTTAGGTAAGGAGAGGGGCGTATCAAAATGCAAACGAAGCCAAATTACAATTTGCTGTATGTAACGCAGTTTATTTGTTCGCTATTTATTGTGGTGGTTCACAGCGGGACTCTGACGGAAAATCCTGAACTTCACTTTGTGATTAAAACGATGATATGCCGGGTGACTGTGCCCTTTTTCCTCGTTGTGAATGCCTTTTTTTTCAGACAGAAAAATGCTGAGGAACGCAAAATTTGGCTGAAAAAAATTTTGCAGACTTATCTTTCCTGGTCACTGATTTATTTGCCATTAGGTCTGCAATTTGTCCAACAAGAACTCAAGCTCAGCGGTCTGCTGCTGATTCCCGCAGCTCTGGTTGGCTTAGTTTATACGGGAATTTATTATCATTTATGGTATTTTCCGGCTCTTTTATTTTCCCTTTATATCGTCCCAAAATTTTTACGAAGGTTCGGCTATTTAAAATTGGCTGTGCTCCTTTTATTGCTATATATTATAGGAGCCAGCGAAACGTATTCTGCCTTTATTACCATGCCCTTTTTAAGAAATATTTTGAACGGCTATCTTGCCCTCTTTTTCACCACAAGAAATGGAGTATTCTTTAGTTCGATTTTTATTTTGATGGGCTTTTTCATCGCCGATCATTTTGAAAAAATCCAACGACAAAAAAGCGTCTTGACGATTGGTTTATTAGCTAGCTTTATCCTGATGGCCATTGAGGGGCCACTGATTTACGCCAATCAGGGGATTGATAAGAATTTCCTCTTCTTTTTACTGCCGCTGCTGTTTTTTGGCTTTCCTTTGCTACTAAAAGCCTCATCTAAGAACAGCCTCAAGCCATTAAAGAAAGCTGGGCAATTTATTTTCTTTGTCCATTTGCTTCCGATTGAAATATTCAATACACTAACCATGACAGGCAATGAAGTCACAGCCAATTTAGGTTGGACACGCCTATTTCTGGGGATTTTTATCCCTATCTTGCTTTTGCGAATTGGGCATATGCGAAAAAGGCGCCAAGGCAATACCATTTTTTTAGAAAAAGCTAAATGATTTTTCAGCACAGACTGTTTTTTTAGTTGAGGGGATGAATGATGTGACGCAACTGCGGGATTATTTGCTAATTAGACGCATCCGGGCCGGCGATGATGACGCCTGGGAGGAGTTAGTCAATCTATATTATGGAACAATTTACAGCTATTGTTTTCGCCGCTGTTATGGACAGCGGCAACTAGCAGAGGATTTGACTCAGGAAATCTTTTTGAAGTTAATCAAAAATCTGGAGCACTTTCAGTTTACTGGCAAGTTTTTCAACTATCTTTTTACGATTGCCGTCAATACCTGCAACAGCTATTATCAAAAGAAAAATTTTGACTATGCTGAGCTTCATGAAAATATTGCTGAGCAAGCCGAAAACGAGGCGGCTCTAAAGCATTTGGTTGCCGCAGATACGGCCGAAGAGCTGCAAATTTATTTAGATGAGCTGCCGGATATGCAAAGAGAAGCCTTGATTTTAAAATATTTCCATCAGCTAAAGGTCAAGGAAATCGCTAAAATTACCGAAGTCAGCGTTCCCACTGCCCAGTCCCGCATCAATCAAGGGCTGAGCAAACTTAAAAAAATGCTGGACAGAGAGGAGTTTCATTTTGAATAAAAAATTAACTGAATTATTACAGCCTCAAGAGTTACCGATAAATGAAGCCAAAAAATCTCAGCTGCTGGAACTCGGTCGCGAACAACTGGCACAACAGCAAGCCACACGTTTTTCCTTTTGGCAGCTCTTTAAAATCACTTTACGCTTTATCTCCTTGAAATTTTGGCTGGCACAGCTGTTGGTTTTAGGCATCTTGCTGGCTTATCTATTATTAATGATGAACAATCAAGGCGCTGAGTCGGGCTTTGTTGCCAGCTACGCCGCAATTAACAGCAGCATCAGCATGCTGACCTTGCTGTTTCTTTTTAGCAATATTTTGATTTTCGGCAATCTGGTCACACCTTTTCTTCACGGGATGGCCCCGTTAGAGCAAACTTTAAAATACAGTTTGCGGGAACATTTAATCATGAAACTAATCGTTTTCGGCCTTTATGATTTGTTGTTAGCCATAGCAATTGCCTTATTTTCTGAATTCTTTTTAGCATTGCTATTTTGGCAAATCGTACTGTTTCTCCTTGTCCCTCTTAATTTATTATCTTTATTATTGTTGAGTCTGCTGACAATAGGGCGACAAAAAATTCTCACTATTGGGAAATGTCTGGTTGTCGGTTTATTTATCGGTGCTTTTCAAATCATCGCCTCCCGCACGGATATTTATCAACTGCCACTGTTGTTCTGGAGTATTGCGTATCTGCTGACAGCCGGGGTTTTGGGGCTGCTACTCTATCAAAATTTCCACAAAAAGAATTGGGGGCAAAATTAATGGAATTATTATTAGTCGATATCAGTAAAAACTACGACGACCAGCCCGTTTTAAAAGACATCACGATGCGTTTGTCTCCGGGCATCTACGGTTTTTTAGGGGAAAATGGCGCTGGAAAAACGACCCTGCTGCAGATTTTGACTGGCTTAACCAAGCCCAGTCAAGGGGAAGTTCTCTACAACTCCAAAAATATTTTGGAAAATTTGGCGGCGTTTCACAGTGAGTTAGGCTTTTTACCACAGGATTTTAATTATTATCCAGAATTTACCGGCCTGAAATTTATGCTCTACTTGGCAGTGCTAAAAGGGCTTAATAAAAAGGTAGCCAAAAAGCGCTGCCTAGAATTATTAAAATGGGTGGGCCTCAGCAGTATGCAAAATAAAAAAATCAAGAAATACTCTGGTGGCATGAAACAGCGGTTGGGTATTGCACAGGCTTTGATTAATGATCCAAAAGTTCTCGTCTTGGATGAGCCTACGGTCGGACTGGACCCGAAGGAACGAGTCAAGTTTCGCAAGCTACTGAGCTCTTTTTCCCAAGAAAAAATTGTCTTGTTATCAACCCATATCGTCTCAGACATTGAATACATTGCCGATGAAATTTTTATTTTAAAAGATGGTCAGATTGCAAACCACGGCACAGCGGCGGAGCTGGTTGCCTCTGTTGAAAATTTTGTCTGGGAAGTGGTTGTCACGCCGGCTGAATTAAAAAAATTCAGCGCCAAGTATCCCATCAGCAATCAAAAAAATGAGGACGGCACAATTATTTTACGGGTTCTCACTACAAAAGCGCCTGCAGCCAATGCTCAGCCAGTCCAGCCAACCTTAGAAGACCTTTATCTCTATTATTTTAGGGAGGAGCAAAGCGATGATTGACCTAATAAAATTTGAAATGGCAAAAATTACTAAGGAAAAAATTTTTGGCGGCGCCTTTTTGATTATGCTGATTGTTGTCTTAGCCGTGATTGGCGCCACCATGTATGGTACAAATTTAATTAGCGGCACAGAAGGTGAGCGTTATGCCGGTCAAGAAACTGCCGACCGAAATGCAGAAATTGCCAACGCTTATGCCGGCGATTTAACGGATGCAAAAATTGCCGATATTTTAAGTGCCTATTTACAATCTACGCAAGAAAACAAACGGCAAATAGCGGCTGGCGAAGACAATCGAGATAATTTTTTTGCGGCTTTTCCGTATCAAATTCAAAACACCTTTATTTCAGACAAGCGGGAATTTGCCCAGCAAATTGATGCCGCTTTTGAAGAACATCAAACCCTCAGCCTCTCAGATATTAATTATTATTCCATTGAGGATTTGAATTTCTATGGTGCTAAAAATGGTACCTCACCAGTGCAAATGGGCAATAACTTACCTTGGAGTCAACTATTGGAAACGGTCGGCCGGGCTTTTTTACCGTTGGCTTTATTTTTGATTTTAATTTGCGCTAATTTGTTTTCCATGGAATTCTCCCGCAATACCATGCCTGTGGTGGCCACTACTAAATTTGGTCCCACCAAGATGATTTATGCCAAAATCATCACTGCTTGCGTCATCACTATCAGTGTCTATTTGCTTTTGCAGGTCGTGATTTTTCTGAGTTTTCTCTATCTTTATGGACTATCTGGTTGGCAGGTCAGCATTCAAGCCAATTTTCCCTGGCGCCTGTTTGATTTTCCAATTTTGCTAAATCAAGTGCAAGTGTTACTGATTAGTTATGGCGTGCAACTCGCCGCACTTTTGGCAACCGTTGGCTTTACAAGCATAATTGCCATTTTCGCCAAAAATCCCTTTAACTCTCTGGCCATTGCTTTAGGTGTCTTTTTTGCTCCGCAGCTGCTGAGGGAATTTATCCAAAATGGCATTGTCGCCAAATTTTTAAACTTATTTCCGATTAACAATGGCGACCCCGGCACGTTCTTTCGAGCCTTAGCCTCAGGTGAAACTTTTTTTACAGATAATTTTCTTGTCAACATCAGTCTTTTATTAGCCTTTTTCTTATTAGGCAAACTGCTTTTTGACGCCATTATCTGCTGGCGGATGAAGCAATTGAATTTTTCTTAAATTTTTTAAAAGTGGCTGTGGTATTAGTCTTGTCAACAGATGGAATCCCAAATTTTTTTACGACTGCGTCCAGTAGGTCCTCGTCGTAAATCCTCAAGATTGATGTTGCTTGTCAGATATTGTGTAGGAATCAGTTCTGTTTTAACTAATGTCCCAGCTTCTTTTGCTGCGTTGGAAAAAAGTTTGCCCCTTGCCGTCAGTCTGCTATCATAGACAAAAAGCGAGGTGTTTGGATGATTAAAGGAAAACAATTAAAAATTGGCGACACAATCGCCTTTATTAGCTTATCAGCAGGGCTAGCCGGCATTCCGGCGCTGGCGTACCGCTGGCAAATTGCCAAAGAACGTCTTGAAAAAATGGGCTATCATGTTGTGTTGACCGAAAATGCTTTACAGCCGCCAGAATTTTTGCAGGCTCACCCAGAAAAAAGGGCAGCTGATTTAATGGCCGCTCTAAAAAATCCTGACATTGATGCAATATTTTGCATGGTCGGCGGAGCGGACACTATTCGCCTGTTACCGTATATTGATTTTTCTGTTATCAAAGCCCAGCCAAAAATTTTTGTCGGCTACTCTGACACCACCATCAATCATTTTATGTTTTACCATGCTGGCGTGACCTCCATTTATGGGCCTGCTGTGTTCACTCAATGGGCTGAAAATGTTCAGCTCAGCGACTACACCACCCAACATTTTTTTGATTTAGTTGCCGAAAAAAAAGTCCCGTTGCCGCTTGAAAGCGCGCCGGTTTGGACAAGTGCCATTCTCGATTGGAACAATCCTGAGAATCAGCTGGTCCCAAGAACTTGGCAGCCAGAAACCCATGGTCATGAATTTTTACAAGGCAGTGGTAAAGTTTCCGGCACCCTTTTAGGCGGCTGTCTGGAAACTTTCTTTATGATGATGGGCACAAAAATTTGGCCATCAGCGACTGAATGGCAGGGGAAAATTTTATTTATTGAAACCTCTGAGATGAAAATCTCACCTGAATGGCTGCAAATTTTTCTGCGGGGGCTAGCCGCCCAAGGAATTTTCCATCAGCTTAACGGCATCTTGATGGGCAAGCCTCAGGATGAAGAATATTATCAAGAATATAAAGATGTTCTCCTTGAAATCATCAGAGATGAATGCCAACTACCCAACCTAGCAATTGTCTATAATTTAAATTTCGGTCACGCCGATCCAATCGTCAGCTTACCTTTTGGCTGTGAAGTCGAAATTGATTGTGACCAACACACGGTTGCCTTGATGGAGGCAGCAGTCGAATAAAAAAAGAGCCACTGTTCAAAAGCGAATCAATAAAGTGACCCCCAAAAGTTTGACTAAAATCTAACTTTTGGGGGTCACTTTAGCTGATAAACAGACGGCTTTTTTATTTATTTTCTAAAAAATCTTCAATAATACGCAGCTCATGCAACGCCACTTCTTTTGGCAACTGATCCAAAGGAAAAAAACGGCAGTCGGTACTTTCATCCGTTTCTTTCAAAATCTCTCCGCTAAACTTTTCAATCAAATAGCTGGAAGTCACAAAAGAACAGGCGTCACCATTGGGATAAGTATAGAAAAAATCCGCCCCGCCAAAAACATTCAACAGATTCAAATCTTTTTCCTCTGCCACTAAGCCAGTTTCCTCTAGCAATTCTCGACAAGTGGTCGTTTTCGGATGCTCATTGATTTCGACAGAACCCGCCGGCAATCCCCATAAACCATTATCGCTCCGTTGAATAAAAAGCATCTGCTGATCCTTCAAAACAATACCACAGGCTCCCGCCACCACCAGAGGCCGACTGCCAATCTCTTTTCTTAAATCTAATAAATAATCTGCCATAATATCGTCCTCTTTAATTTTCCAAATTTTTATCTAATTGTAGCATATGATTTTTGCAAAAATATTTAATGCATAGTTTTGTTTGGGGATTTATGCTATAATTTATATATGTCGTGACACGACATGTCGGGAGGCGAACTACTTTGTTTGAAAAATATATTCCTATGACAGAAGCCACTTGCTATATTTTGCTATCAATTACGCTGAAAAAAAAACATGGCTATTTAATAATGCAGCATGTGAAAGAAATGACAGACGGAAAGATTACTATCGGCAATGGTACTTTGTATGGCATTCTTAATCGAATGGTTGAAGATGGCCTGATAACGGCTGAGATGATAGATCAAAAAAAAATATATACTGCAACTCCTTTAGGCAAAGAAATCTTATTAGCTGAACAACACCGCTTGAAGATGTTGCTGAAAAATTTTAATACGCTAGTAGCTGATTGAAATTGGAGGGATTAATATGGGTAAAAAAACTATTATACCGTTCAGAAATTTAGTTTTGAAAAGGGAACTCAACTATCTTGAAGAACAGGCAGAACGGGGCTGGCAGTTGGTTAATAAAGGTTCTTTTTGTTACCACTTTAAAAAGATTCCGCCCCAAAAACTAACCTATGGAATTGATTTATTGCCGCAGGAATTAGCTAGTATCGCACTAGATGATTGGACGGTGATAATTAATCAAAAAATTCGTTTTAAGAAAATGCACAAGATTTACTACATCGCCCAAAATCCCAATACAAGATTACTACAGGATGAAACCATTCTGCTGGATTACTATAGTCATTATGGTTCTCGCTTTCTCACACTGGCCAATTGCTCAATTCTGCCGCTTATAATGTCTTGGGTGTTGGCTACAGCCGCCATCAAATTACCTATTTTTGTTTATATTGCAGCTTGTTTGTTGGCAATTCCTTTCTACTATTTCATAAGGTCTTACAGTGCGTGTGAATCTGCTGAACAAGAGATTCGCACCGACCGTGGTTTGTTATCCGGATTTGAACCGAACTATATTTTAGGATTTAAAAATTTAACTCCACAACAGCAACCCGCAATCAGCTCAACATTAAAGCAATTGGGACAGGTTCAAAAGATTAATAATCGTTATTATCGGCTAAAATCGCCCCTTAATAAAGCTGAGTTATTTGAAGAGATTGTTGCTCTGACCCACATTGATAGGCAAAATCTCACTTTAGTCAATCTGGGAGATTTCTATGTCATGATTTAAAAGCACTACTTCCTAGATAGTTTCTGCTACCTCGCTTTTCTTAAATTTCATTACTGTCGCCTATGATATAATTAAGAAAACAGCAAGACTCGCTGAATTAAAGGAGAACAACAATGGCAATTTACGCAAACAGTATTCTGACAAATGGACCGCTCTTGATTATCTCAGGACAAACTCCGCAAAAAGATGAGCTGATTCCCGATTCGATTGAAGAACAATTAACCATTGTCATTGAAAAAATCGCTGCTATTATAGCTGAAAATCAAGCGAGCCTTGAAAAGATTGTCAAAATGAATGTTTATCTCACGGATGCTAGCTATCTGCCGGCCCTTAGAGAAAAACTGAGCGCTTTTTATGGTGAGCATCAGCCGGCTATGACATTGGTGATTGTCGCTGGACTGATTCATCCCAAATTTAAAGTTGAAATTGATGCCATGGTGGCTGTGGAAACAAGTGATTAACCAGTCTTAGAAGGTCTAAAATATATGATTTTTGTCATTTTTCTGTTATCAGTTTTCATGAGCTCCAATTCGACTTATCAGGCTAAGGTTTCTTTGGCAAAATCTGGTAGACGATTATCAAAATTGGCAATAGATTACCAATCTTTAACGTTGAACAAGCAAAGCTTCTCAGAATTACTCGTACAAGTTAGGTATAGAAAAAATCTGAAACCCATCAAAAAGTTAGTCCACCAGTCTAACTTTTTGATGGGTTTTTACTCTTCCTCCTCATACAATAACTTAAACCTTAACAACTTTTCTCAACAAATCCTCCTTCATGACAAATGTCATAAATAGTCATGACGAAAGCTTCTTAATTCAGCGGCAGAATTTCGCTAAACTTAGCTTATCAACAAGAGATGAGGGAGCGAAAATGAAAACAATCGTCAAACTAAATCAAGTGTCTGTGACATTTAAAAAGAAAAAGGCCTTAGCCAATTTGGATTGCGAGCTATTCGCCGGCGAGGTCGTCGGTCTAGTTGGACCCAATGGTGCCGGCAAAACGACTTTGATGAAAACCATCTTAGGTCTGGTGCCAGCGAGTCAAGGCAGTATCATAGGCCAAGAACAAAAGATGGCTTCATTGATTGAACAACCTGGCCTTTATCCATTTATGACAGGCCTTGAGCATCTGGAATTATTTTCTGATCAGAGCTGTAATCAGTTAGAAATTGACCAGCTGATTCAGCTGCTGGACCTGACAGAATTTATCAATCAAAAAACGAAAGATTACTCACTTGGCATGAAGCAACGTTTAGGAATTGCCTTAGCGTTATTAAACAAACCGCAGTTGGTGATTTTAGATGAGCCGATGAATGGACTCGATCCTTATTCAGTCAAACTTTTAAAAGAAGCCATTTTGATTTATCGCAAAGCGGGCATTAGCTTTTTGATTTCCAGTCACATTTTAAGTGAGCTGGAACAAATCGTCGATCGTGTGCTTTTGGTAAAGGCTGGCGAGCTTGTCGAAAATGTAGAACACCCAGAATTGTTGAATGATTTTGAAGAAGGCTTATTAGCCAAATTAGCTTAAGGAGCGGATGACTATGACAACGACTATCAAACAAGAAGTATTTAAACTAGCAAAGCAACAACTAATTATGAAACAAAGCCTTGCATTGACTCTTTTAATTATCGGTATGGCCCTCGTCACCAAATTTGGAAATTTTGAATTGCTGACAGCTGAAAACTTGGTCCCAACTTTATTTAACAGTAGCTGGTTGATTGTCTTTTCGATGGTTTATCTAGCCAGCCAAATCTTTTCGATGGAATTTCGTTTTGGAACAATCAAAAATATGCTGCAAAAAGATGGCAGCCGCTCAAAAATATTCTTCAGCAAATTTTTGCTACTGATAGGCTATTCCCTTTACCTAAACTTTTTGGCAATGATTTTGACGGTGGCTGTCAGTCTGATTTTATTCCCAGAAGTTTCGTTAGAACAAAGCGCTATCTGGCAGACGCTACTGACAACAGTCGGTGCTGGTTTTGTTGGCATGTGGCTGTTTGCCAGCCTATCTTTGATGATTTCATTAATCGTGCAAAATGAATCTTTGGCAGGAATGTTAGGGCTGATTTCTTATTTCATGTCCTCTATGCTGGCAGGCGTCCAATTCTTAGTATTGGATCAGGCCGCTTGGCTCAAATGGGATCCCTTCAACATGCTAAACTTGGCCAATCAATTGGCAGACAGCAGCTTGTCTCAGATGACCTTGTTATCAACTGGTCAACTGATTATCGGAAATTTTGTTTACATCGCTCTCTTCATTTTAATCGCCAAAGTGGTCTTTCAACGGAGAAAAATTTAAATAATATTGCTAAAAAATGGCTTTTCGTTTTTAATTAAAGTAATCAGCTGGAAAGGATGGCCTATGCAAAAATTTCACTTATTCCCAAAGGGCGAAACTGTTAGCTCCATTATCTGGATGCTCTTTCTCCTAATTCCAATTATGTCATTATTTCCATATGATACGTTTCAACGGCAATTTGCCGGTGTTTTATTACTACTATTTGCTTGGTGCTACCGCAACACTTTATTCCACGGCAAATATTTTTATTACTGGCTACTACTACAATATCTGATTGCCTGGTTTTATACTTTGAATTTAGGTTATGTCTATCTTTTTATGTTCCCTGCTTGGCAATTGGGCTTTTCCCCGCTACGCAAACAACAATTTTGGTTGTTTTATGGCGGTCAGCTAGCACTGATGCTTTCCGGCATGCTTTTAGGTCCGTTGCAAAATCCGGCTTTCGGCGGCAATCAATTAATCATGAGCATTGCCTTTAGTTTATTTACCGCTGTAGCGCCACTGGCTGGGCAGGAATTTTATCAGCAACAGGAGCAACGCAAACAGCTTTATCAAGCAAATAAACGGATGGAGTCTCTGATAAAAGGTGAAGAGCGCAACCGGATTGCCCGTGAACTTCATGATTCCTTGGGCCAATCTTTATCTGTGATGACGATTAAATTAGATTTGACACAAAAAATTCTCACTAAAAAGCCTGACTTGGCAAAAGACGAGCTGAAGGAGGTGGAGCATTTATCCCGCTCCACTTTGAAAACTGTCCGAGAAATTGTTTCCGATATGCGTAGGCGCTCCATTCCAGAAGAAATGGTCGACATCAACCAAGCGTTGACTGCAGCTAAAATTATTTTAACCACAGAAAACGAAGAACTGGCTCAGTCACTAGGCAGCCATCAGCAGACGGAATTAAGCAGCATTTTACGGGAAGCTGTCACCAATATTATCCGCCACAGCAAAGCAACCTATTGCAAAATTATTTTTCAGCAGACAGATGAATGGCTGCAAATTAGCATTCAGGATAACGGCATCGGTGCTAAAAACTTAATTTCTGGAAATGGGCTGACAGGCATGCAGGAACGAGTCCAAAGTTTGCAGGGCACGCTGGTCATTCAAGATGACCATGGCATGCTATTAAGAATTTCTTTGCCGCTAGAATATGACAGCACGGATGAATAAAATAGTTTTTGGCGCATAAAAAATTTCCCAACATGTGCGAAGCATTCTCCTGTTTGAAGCTAGAGGAAATAATGGTTCGCAACTTATTTAAAAATATTTTTTCATTTCTTGCTGTCACAGTAAATTAATTTGCATTATAAAATTATTCGGAAAAATGGGAGGTTGAAGATGATTAAAGTATTGATTGCCGAGGACCAAGGTGTGCTCTCCTCCGCTTTGGCGATGATTTTAAATCTGGAGGAGGATATTGAGGTTGTGGGGACCGCCAAAGATGGCGTTGAAGCCAGCTTGCTGCTTGCCAAATATCAGCCGGATGTCCTGCTGACAGACATCGAGATGCCCCAGAAAACGGGATTGGACTTGGCGTCAGAATTACAAGACAGTCCGATTAAGGTCATCATTTTAACCACCTTTGCTCGGGACGGCTATTTTGAAAAAGCCGTCGCTGCTAAAGTTGCCGCTTATCTCTTAAAAGATACCCCCAGTGAAGAATTAATCGAGCATATTCGCTCAGCGATGGCAGGCAAAACTTTTTATGAGCCGAGCCTCATCACCGGCTATATGAACAATCAAAAAAATCCCTTGTCGCAAAAGGAGCAGGAAATTTTAGCTTTGATTTCCCAAGGCGCCACCTCTAAGGATATCGCCGGCCAGCTTTATCTATCCGATGGCACCATTCGCAATTATATTTCAGAAATTATCAGCAAACTAGGTGCTAAAAATCGCATTGATGCTGCCGCTAAAGCCAAGGAAAATGGCTGGCTCTAAATTTTTGATTTTCCTGTTGAGTAGTCTGCTTAACTGGGAAATAATTTTTCTATGTGCAACTTCTTGAGCATCGCTGTTCTTTGGTCAGCGGTGCTCTTTGTCACGCCGCCAAAGCTGAGCCATTTCCGTTTTTTGATGCCCAATTGTTTAACCGTCGCCCCTAAAAAAACTTTTTTAATTGGATTGCCGCAAACATATTTTAAATACCACGTCGGTGATGTAGCCGTCGTGATAATTGTTAAGCTGGAAATATTATCTAATAATCCTTTGACACCAGTCTTAGTGACTTGATAAGCAAATGTCATTTTCATGACTTTGTCGAAAAAGCCCTTCAACATTGCCGGCAAATCATTCCACCAAATCGGTGTAATCAATAAAATTTGATCCGCCTGCCGAATCATCTGCTGATACTTGGTGACCAGCGGATCGCAAGTCGCTCCGGTTTTGAAAAGACTCAATTCCTCAGTTGTATAGCTCGGATTAAATTGATCTTGATACAAATCAATCAACAGATATTCTTGCCCCGCACTTTTTAAATTCCCCAACACTTTCTCTAAAATGGCGTGATTAAAACTGCCCGCATAAGGATGACAATAAACGATTAGCTTTTTAGGCATTTTTCTCTCCTCCATCCAGTAAGTCCGACAAGGTTCGTTCAATTATTTCCGGCTGCACGATAAGCACACCACGGCTGGCTAACAATGAGTAGCCCTGTAAAAATGCCCACAGTCGTGCGCTCAATGAGGACAAACTCTCCGCCAAATTAAATTCTTCACGGGCCTCCTCAACATACTTTAGAAACACCGTATAAAGTGTTTGTGATTGAGTATCGTTTGCCACTTGCTTGCTATAGGGACTAAAAAATAAAAACTCCATCTGCAAAGGCTCTCTCGCTAATTTCTGAAATAAAAATCCAGACAGCTGCCGCAAACCAGCCTTCCCGTTATTTTCAGCGGGGAAATTTTTTTGATATTCCCGCAAAACTTCCTTCGCCAGCTCATCTAACACCTGTTGAAACAAATCCTCTTTGTTGGCAAAATGTTTATAAATATTGGCCGCTGAAACCCCGCTAGCCTGCGCAACTTCCCGCAAAGAAATTTCCTGAAAGCTCTTCTTTCGCAAAAGATAACCGGTCTGTTGTAAAATTTTTTCCTTTGTATCTGTTTTTCGCAAATCTTCCATAAAATCCTCCCATAAAAAAGGTTAACGACATTACCGAAAAAACGATAACACCGTTAACCTAAATTTGTCAAATCGAAGAGAACCTCCCAACGAAAAATTTCCTCCACTTACTTTCTGCTATAATTAAATTTACTATTGAAAAAGGACATGCCTATGAACATAACTATCACCGAAATAAATCAAAACCAAGTTGTCGGCTACCAGCTGACTCCTGAAGAAAAAATATCAATTGGTACCGTCATTATTTTCGGCGGTTCTGAAGGCAGCTGTCGCTTAGACTTAGCCAAAAAAATTTGCGAGAACGGCTATGAGGTATTCGCCCTTTATTATTTTGGCAGACTTGCTTTAGCCCCAACCTTAGACAATGTCGAAATCAGCTTTTTTTCGCAAGTACTGGAATTTTTAGGCCCACAGCACCATGCGCCCATCACGCTCCTCGGCCTTTCGCGAGGGGCCGAGTTGTGCCTAATTTTGTCTGCCTACTATCTTGAAATCAAGCAGCTAATCTTAGTTTCTCCTAGCAACTACTTTTTTCCCGGACAAGCTTTGCAGGCGGCTTGGGCTTGCCAAGGCCAAGCCTTGCCCCACGTTCCAGTACCAAGAAGTTTCATTTTCAAAAATTATTTTAAACGGAAGCGTCCCAGCATCGCCATTTTTGAAGAACTACTATCTCAAACTCATGAATTAGAACGGTATCAAATTCCTGTCGAAAATTTTTCTGGTGAAATGTTATTATTTTCCGGTGGACTCGACCAGACTTGGCCTGCCTCTACCATGGCTCAGAAAATTGCCAGCCGAGCGCAAAATGCTCAGCACTTTCATTATCCCCGTGCCGGACATAGTTTTATCTATAACTTTTATGACGGGCCTGATTGGGAAGCCGACCTTTTTGCTGACCACCAAAGCTGGCAGATTATACAAAAATCTTTAGCTCAGTGGCATAAGAAAAATTTGTAAGGGAAGAAGAAAGTCCATTTTTGGAGAGAGAAAGAAGTAGCGCAGATCCTTTAATGCTAGTTCAAAATTTTTTACCTTTGTTGAGAAAATGACGAGCTAATTTTTTTTGGGACAAATAACTAATAAAACATTTTGTCTGGAATCGCTCCTCGAATGCCGCCTTTTGGCTCAGGTGTGTCGCCCTTATACCGAGGAATGAGGTGGCAGTGGCAATGAAATATCGATTGCCCCGCTACTTCTCCACAGTTAAAGCCAATATTGTATCCGTCTGGATTTTCTGTTTCCTCAAGAAAACTCTTGCAGGTTGCAAGCAACCTGTCAATATCCAGCTTTTCAGAATCCGATAAAGCAAAATAGTCTGCTTTATGTTTTTTGGGGATGATTAAAATGTGCCCTGGCGAAACAGGATTTTTGTCAAAAAAAGCCCGAGCTGAGTTATTTTCAAATAGAATCAGAGTTTGGGCAAGTTGGCAGAAAGGACAGTTTTCCATGTGTATAATCTCCTTTTTTTAATACGATTAGTATATCTTAAAAATCTAGCAGCCACAGCTACTTTCAAATTTTTGGACACAGGTTGTAAAGCGACTTTAATGATATCATGACAGAATTGGAATACTTTACTGATTAAAGCTGCAGAAAAGCTCATTCACTACATAAGTCCTAATAATTTCAGATGTGGTATTGTGTGATATTGGTAAGGTGGTTTCCAATAAAATTGTGGGAATTCTTCCCGCAAATTATGTTTCATAATCGGTAGTTTGCGGCACGTAGTTAATGAGAGAAGTTTTGGTAGAGGTTTTGCTTGAAATTTTATCGAAAATTAGAGTTTTTTATTCTCTCCCAAAAACATTCGTTTTTGATACACAAGAATAAACAAATAATCCACCAAGAATTGTCTTGGTGGATAGTAATTTTTATGAGTAGATGAAATCCGTCGTTAGTGGACTAAGATAACATGCACTAAATTTGTAAAAAGTATTTTTGCAAAAACATGAATTCGTTTATAAAAAATAATCTTTGATTTCATCAACTAAGAAATCTTCAATTAGTTTAACTGAATGAATATAGCTGCCTTTTTTCAACATTTCATGACAAGAAATAAATGACCAATCCATTTCTTTTCCACGATAACGCGGATTATTTGCATAAACAACACCATCAATATGTGCCCATATAATTCCAGAACTACAGAGCGGGCAAGGTTCGAAAGTACTATACAGCCAATATCCTTTTGGAAGAACTGCTGTATTTAGTATCTGACATGCCGACCTAATTGCATTAATCTCCGCATGACCTGTTGGGTCATTATCAGTAATTACTGTTGTTCTTCCTAAAGAAACTATCTCAAAATTATTATTGATAACCGCTGCCATAATTGAGTTATTTTTTCGTTGTAGATTGATCAAATCTCTCATAATTTTTTTATTAGGATGTTGTTGATTCATATATAATCCTCCTGCTATCAATTTCAACGCTATATTTATACTAACTTTACCTTCATGCAAGCTCAAAGTTTTGTTACTGAACAAACATTTTTAATTTCGCCGATTGTAAAATTAAGCTAGACAACTAAATCCGTCATTTATTGACAGTTCTCTCATTTCCTCTTTTAAAGTTTCCAGTTACTTTTGCCAAAATTAATTGAGTTTCTTCAATTGTTGCTTTGTCTAATCTTTTCAATAATTGGGCAGATTTTTTTCCTTTAAGAATCATCACTTGCTTTCCATAATGATAAATAAATACTTTAGCATCTTTTTTTACGTCATAAGTAAAAGCATTTTCTTGAACTAGTTTCTCTATACTCACGAAATCCCTCCTAATATTTAAAACAATTCAGCCAGCTACCTCTGGTGGTGGTAATTCTTCTAATTCAAGTGCAATCTTACGAATATTCTCTGCATAAGGACTATCGTCATCTTTAAACCAATTTCTATTGTTTGGTGGCTTATTCGTTATTTGAAATTTTAGGTAATTGATTTTCAATAGTTTACAAAATTAATTGGCTAACATAGTCCAGGTTGTGACATGTCCTTCTGTTGTAGTAGTCCAAGTACCAAAGGTGATTACATTGTCAGCATAACTATAGGGAATCGTGTCCTGATTAATTAGTAAGCTGTCCTCTGATAAAGTATAACTAGTATCGTAATCAGGTCGATAAGTTCCAGCGAGCTCAATTCTTACAGTTGATTCATCTAGAAATATTAAAGTCCGAACGCCATCATGAAACAAGCTCTGCGGTGCACGGTATTCAATCATTGCTTGTTCTGCGTCCTCACCATCGTAAAGAAGGGGTTTTATTACATAGCTTTTCCCAATCAAGTATGCACCTGCAGCTTCTAATTTAGCTGCTTGTTCTTCACGGGCTCTTTCTTCTGCTTCTCTCGCTTCTTGTTCTGCCCTTGCTTGTTCTTCAGCTTCCTCTGCTTCTTTAGCTTCCTGTTCTTCCTTTGCTTTTTCCGCTTTTTCCGCTGCTTCCCCTGCTTCTTTGGCTGCCTGTTCAGAACTTTCTTTAAGCTCGGCTTCCGCTTTTTCATTAGCTTTTTTTTCAGCTTCTGTAATTCTTTGATCTATTACTTGATTGATCCAAATGGCTCCAGTAAAAAAACCCGAACCAATCATCCCTGTAGCGGAAATAATGATTAAGCTTTTTTTTCTAAGTTTTGGTCTTACGGAAAATGTTACCAGACATACTAAGGTAATCAGAAAAATTGCACCCCAAAAGACAATCATTTTTAATCCCTCCCTTAATCTTTTAAGTTTATTATAACTTATCCATTTTTTCCCATAAAGAATTAATAAACTTTGAATTAATGAGATAAATCAAGTTTTTTAAAATTTTAAAGTTGAAACGAGAAAAAACGGTATACCAATCCGGCTAAAGTAAAATTGCAGTATTTACCAATTTTGCGAACTAATCGCAATAATAAAAAACACTACCAGATTGAGCAAATTGGCAGTGATCGAAATTTGTTTGCATATTTGAGTAGATGAAATCCGTCGTTAGTGGAAAATACTAAACCTTAAAATAATTTGACAAAAGCGATTTAATCATACTATCCTTGTTTTAAAAAAGAGGAGGATAGCCTTATGTTAGATGTCCAGGAGTTTTACCCAAACTATTCAGAATCAATAGTTGACAAGCTTAGTGAATTGCAAAAGTTGATTTGGTCTATAGCAACTGAGCAACAAATAAATCTTACTGAACTTCCTAAATGGGGGCAACTTTCAATTGCTGCTAAAAATGGTACACCAATTCGAATTGACAAATTTTCTGACAATGAGATTGCATTATTCGTTCATTGCCAAACTAATTTGCTAGAAAAGTGGCGGGGCCTATTTTCAAATAAGCTTACTTTTTCTGGTAATCGAGGGATTATTTTAGATATCAACTCACCTCTTCCTGAAAATGAATTAAAAATGTGCATTGATATGGCTTTGAATTATCATAGTCTTTAACCGTACTTTTTTAGCTAGCTGAGAGATCTGTTGTCAGTAGACTGTTTTTAGAAGCTTTAGGATAATTAGATTACACTACGAAAATTTATTTAGACTTTGTTCCACTAACAGTTTTTGTCTACAAAGCCCGTTAGACTTTGGTTTGGCGGGCTACTTAATTAACTTTTCATTTAGTGGCTCATGTTGACTAAACCTTCCTGACAAAATTTAAGGGTGATTAATTAGTTTAAAGGAGACGCTTTAATGCCTGAAAAAACAAAGATTCATTTGAACAAATATATACTAGACTAATAAATAAATCTGAAGACTATATTGAGCAGCACCTTAGTGAGCCAATCAGTTTAGCTGATCTAGCAAATCATACACATTTTTCTACCTTTCACTTTCACAAAATATTTAAAAAATATTCGTCAGAAACAGTAAATCAATTTGTAACTAGATTTAAACAAGAACGTGCAGCAATCTTTATTTCTGTGAATCGCTCTATTACTTTGACTGAGGTAGCTTTGAACTATGGTTATTGTGATAGTAGCACGTTTTCTAAAACATTCAAACATCCTTTCGGAGTTAGTCCCTCCAACTATCGTAAACAGCAAGAATTGACAAGAAATCGTTGAGAAACTATTTCATAATTTAAGCATGTAAAGGATTGAGGAGGAGAATAAAATGATTGAACCCCAAAATATGACTGTTGAAGAATTGAATGACGTAAAAATTATTTATATTCGATTCAAGGGAAGCTACTCAGCATTTCGAAAACAAAGTCGAAAGTTATCGAATGAATTATTCAAATTTGCAGAAGACAATAAGTTACTTATCCCTGATATTACTAAGGTTTTGACGATGTATGACGACAACCCATTTATTACAGATGATAAACATTTAAGGACAAGTATTGCTATGACCGTTCCTAATGATTTAGAAATAATAGAAAGCGGAAATATCAGTACATCAGGTATCTCAGGTAAATTTATGGTCGGCCATTTTGAAATAGCTGCTAAAGAATATGGTGACGCATGGCAATACATGTATCAAGAGTGGCTTTTTAAAAATGGAAATCAAGCGAGAGACGCAATTCCTTTTGAACTCTATGTGACTGAGCCACCTAAAAATTTTGAAGATAAGAGCTTCACGGATATCTATATTCCGATAAATTGATTTAAAAAGCAGTCATTCGTAATAAGAGATTGACTGCTTTTTCCTTTGCAGAAAATGATTTATGTGAACCTTCAAAAACTCGACTTATAAACAATCATTTTTGATACTGTCGGACAAGAAAAAACTATTAAGATTTTTCTTAGTGGACAATAATATTTTGAGCAGATGAAATCCGTCGCGAGTGGGCTAGCTTCCTTCAAGATATCTTCTTAAGTGTTTTGCTGTGTAGGAGTTATCTATTTTTAGTAAATCAATGGGATACCCCTCAAACAGTACGTTCCCTCCCGAGATGCCGCCACCCAGGCCCATATCAATAATCCATTGAGCTTTACTGATAATTTTTAGATTATGCTCCATCACAATAACTGTTTTTCCACTTTCCAAAAGCTTGTTACATAAGGCAACCAAATAGTTTATATCACTTTCGTGCAATCCGGTGGAAGGCTCATCTAATATCAGTAAATCAGAAGTACTATGGCGAATAATTTTGGCCATTTTCAATCTTTGAAGCTCACCACCGGAGTAAGTATCTAATGCCTGGCCTAATTTAATATAGCCGAGGCTAACATTGACAAGGTCTTGCATGGTAGCATGCAGAGAATAGTCTACAAAAAGATTTTTAGCTTCAGCTACTGATAATTGAAGCAAGTCGTAAATAGTTAAGCCTTGCCACATTACAGAAAGCGCCTCGTCGTTGTATCTCTTTCCATGACATTTTTCACAAATTTGATGAACGTCTCCCATATAAGCTAAATCAATTTTCAAAAAACCTTTTCCTTTACAAACAGGGCAAGCGCCTTGGCCATTGTAGCTAAATAACGACATACTTTTGCCAGAATGTTCAGCAAAAATCTGTCTGACTTTGTCAAACACATTTAGATAAGTCAGAGCATTAGAGCGCACCGTACCACTGATTGGGCTTTGGTCTAAAATACTAGCCTCAGGATACTTCTGCTTAAAAAGATACCGAATTAAAGTACTTTTGCCAGAGCCTGCCACGCCAGTCACAACTGTGAATGCATGTTTAGGGATTTTAACAGAGGCATTTTTAACATTGTGCAAGCTAACATTTTCTAAAGAATAATAGGTTGAAAATTGTTTTCGCAAAAGATTTACGCTGACAATTTCAGATAACATTTTTCCAGTGAGAGTTGCCGACTTTAACAGCTCTGGGTAAGTCCCTTCAAACGTGATTTCCCCACCTTTATTGCCGGCACCTTCGCCAATTTCGACAACATGATCGGCAATTTTTATAATATCTGGATCATGATCGACTAAAATAACCGTATTTCCTTTATTCTTTAAGCCTTGAATCAATTTGGCAATTCCTTGGATATCTTCTGGATGCAAACCGATACTTGGCTCATCAAAGATATAAACCACATCAGTCAGTGCACTATTCAAATGCTTAGTCATCTTTATTCGCTGGGATTCTCCACCAGAGAGTGTGTTTGTCGGACGATTGAGAAATAAATAGCCCAGTCCAACATTTATTAAACTGTCTAATTTTTTTAGTAAGTCTGTCACAATTATCTTCGCAGTTGGGGCATCAATTGCTTGAATAAATTCCATTAATTCAGGAATTGTCATTTCAACACAATCTGCTATAGATTTTCCGTTGATTTTTGCAGAACGAACACGTTTGTTTACTCTGGTACCATGACATTCGGAGCATTCAGTGACTTCAAGTATATAATCTAATTGCTGAACGTATTTACTTGCATCCTTTTCAATAAAATTTTTAGTGATTCTTGGAATAATTCCAATATAACCTGCGGTTTTAGGCCATTTTTCTGTTGGCTTAAGGGGAGAGCTGCCAGAATCATTTAAAAGCAGATTTAACTCTGTTTCACTATAATCTTTAATTTTTTTGTTATTATCAAAATTTCCAGATTCAGTATATCTAGTCAATCGCCAGCCGCCGGGTTGAAAAGTTGGAAAATTAATAGCTCCTTCATTCAACGATTTATCAGCATTAATCAATTTTTTCACATCAATATGTTTTGTTTCACCCAATCCTTTGCATTCCTCACACATCCCTTGCAGATTATTAAAAGAATAGTTCATGGAGTACCCAATAAATGGTATAGCAATTCTTGAAAAAAGTAATCTCAATCCAGCATAAATATCTGTAATCGTTCCCACAGTCGAGCGTGAGTTTCCGCCAATCTTTTTTTGACTGACAACAATAGAGACTGGTAAGTTATCTATCCTATCAACAATTGGTTGCGGAAAATGGGGTAGAAGCTGCTGAATATAGCTAGAGTATGTTTCATTTAATAATCTTTGAGATTCAGCAGCTATTGTATCAAATACTAAGGAAGACTTACCTGATCCTGAAATACCAGTAACTACGTTTATTTTATATTTGGGAATCTTAAGAGAAACATTTTTTAAATTATTACTCCTAGCACCTGAAATAGAAATGAAATTAGTCATGTTCCTGCTTCCTTTCTGATCTCAACCCTTGAAGATATTTCTCCGCCAACTGCTTAAATATTTCTTTTTCTTCTGCATCAAAGACAACATTAGCAACTTGTTCAAGCTGTGAATGTCCTTTACCTATATCGACAAGTAATTGGTTTCCTTCCTCAGTAAGAAAGGTCACTAATTCTCTGCCGTCCTTTTCGCTTGGCTTTTGCTGCACATAGTGCATCGCCTTCAACTCTTTTAAAGCCTTAGATAATTTTGCTCTGCTAATTCCCAGTAAGATACTGATTTCAGAAGGAAGTTCCTCTTTTCCATTACTCAAAGCATTTAAAATATCGTATTGTAACCAAGTAATATTTTGAGGATTTCTGATATTTCTTTCTGCAACTAATTCACATTGCAAATTTTTTAAAGCAGATGATAAGTCATTCATAAGTACACCTCCATATAATTTCCATATGGAAATTATATCTAATAAGAAAATATTTGGCAAAAGTTTAGACAAAAAAAGGAGCTATCATTAGTAACTAAAAAGCTCCTTGATATACACTTTTTTGATGAGTGAAGCAGTTTGCAGAGTTTTTTCTGATTAGCGCTTTTCACTTATCCCCAATGTTATTTTTGATCATGACTCGCAATTTCTTTTGGCGTCTCATGATGAATGCTCTGGATTATTAGTTGGTAATAAAAAAACATCCTCTCTGACTTTAAGACCCTTTGTCTTGAACAAGTAAAAAATTATAATGCGTTTCTGTTCAAGTGAAAACAAGAGAGCACCATCTGTAAAAATGGTGGAGATTAGAAATTTTTATATTATGAAATTTAGTATACTAAACCCTGAGTTTGTCTACTCACGACTTAGACTTTCTTTAGTAGTTTCGGGATAATTAAATTACACCAAAGAATCGAGCGCAAATTTTATTTCACTAACTATTGTTATCTAGAAAAGCGGTTATGCCAGGCATTTGCTATTTAGACCAATGAATCAAGCGTCTTTTTCACAAGCAAACACCCGCCAAACGTTGGTTTGGCGGGCTACTTTGTCTAATGTGCATTATGTGAACTAAGTCGTTAAATAACAGAGTTATTACTAAGAAAAGAAAAAAAGAGCTATTAATAGAATCAAAAGAAATCCAATAAAGAATGGAGGAACGTATTTAAATACAACTTTTATAAATTTATTTCCTACAGATTTCTCTATGTCAAATTTTGGATTATTAGCGTCTTCTATAAATTCTTGAGGTGTTCTGGACCAAAAAAGACCGTGTGTTTTTTTCATCAAAGCTGCCAAAACCAATAAAAATCCCGTCGCAAGCAACCCAGCATAACCTACGTATATTACAATCTCAATATTCAACTAAATCACTCCCTAGAATTAAGCCTAATTCAATTATAACAGGTTTCTAGTGGCCTAAATATCAATAAATACTCATTTTTTTTACTTTGCATAAGGAGGGTTATGTGAACTATAGTGTTATGAGGCTAATCTTTTGATTTTACCAATGCATAAATTCCCCAGCCTCCACCTAGCAATAGTATTTCAAATATGCCTGCTAAATGAATAAAAAATATATTCGGTAAGTTTTCAAAAAATGACCATGTGTGATTTAACCCAAGAACAATAAATAGAATTGTAGATTGAATCGTTAGTATTTTGTAATAAGATTTTTCCTTTTTTATAAAAGAATAAATAATAGCCGATACAAGGGCAACATTCCAAAGGGCTATCTCCTTTTGCCAACCTAAAGCAACACCCCATGAAGTTCCAGACAAAGCTATTTGTGGAATAAATAGCTGCCAAATAATAGCTCCACTACAAGCGACAAGAACAAAAGTTAGATAGTATTGATAATATTTAATATTTTTCATGAAAATCTCCTTTATTCAATTGTACCACAGGCCAACTTTTAACCTATTGTTCTTGAAGTTTTTACTTGATATAACGTGATTTATGTGAACTTACCTTCAAAAAGGAATTTTTAGACAAACAGAAAAAGGCGATAAATCAATATCGCTTGTAGAAAGATTTGAGTATATCCTAATTTTACACATTATTATGGTGAATAAAAAAAAGCATTACCACCTCGAGCAACTTAGTGGCGATACAAATGCTGCTATAGTTCTTTACGACAAAATTATGTTGCATTCGTTTAACAGCTAATGTACTTCATTTGATCTTTCTTAGACAAGGCATATCTGGTCCTTTAAAGGATATCTTCTATTTGAATAGTTAATTAAAAAGGCAAATTTGTTTCTTTCAACCCTTTTTTTCACCAATTTACTTGAAGAAGCCGACAATAATTATCCTGATAATTGAAACAGCTGAACCATTAAAATGTACCAAATTGAAGCCGTAGAGTTTAATCGTCTACGGCTTACTTTTAGTCTTTATTTGTCTATTTAACACTTTAAAATTTCAACACAAGGTGTATGCACTATCAGAATTTGTATGTCCCAGGAAAATAGAAATCATTAATAATTTGATTCCCCAATGTGTCAGAGGCATATCGGTGCATGATTTGCAGGTTTTTCCCTTTTAGTTTCGTAACATCAAAAGTTGCTTGAAATCCACTATTCTGAACCCCTGCAACATTTTTTCCAACATAGCTTGCTACATCTGTTCTAGTGATTGAACTATCAATTTTGGCCCTAGCTACTTCTTTTCCATTCTCTAACAGGAATACAAATCTATTCGTTCCTTTTGGTGAATTCCACGCTGCATGCCACCCAATTACTTTACGTAAATTGCCTTCTGTCTGAATCACATCTAGATTACCATCATTTACTTTTCCAGGTAGTGAGTATACGGTTGGAAATGTTTTATCTAGTTTCCATGCATTCCCTTGGCTATCTGTCGCATAACGAACAAGGATCTTAAACTGTCGACCCAATAATACTTCTGGAGTACCACCTTTTATTGTCCATCCCACATTAGAGCCATTTACTGTAGGGTAAACTGCTGAGACATCTGTACGAGACTTTCTAGTCATCTTTAACCTAGTAATTTCTTTTCCAGTATTACTATCCATAAAGAAAACAAACGGTGTTGTACTTTGAATATTTTCAGTCGTTGTCATCCAGCCATCAATTAGAAAATCATACGTATTCATTGATACTGTGTCCAATGAAGCATTTACTGTTGGCGCTGGTGCAGCATCTTTTAGAATTCGCTTTGCAAAGCTTGGGTAGTAGTATGTTAAGCTAGTTCTTTTCACCTTTTGACCAGGTTGAGGAGCATAAATCATCTGGTTATTCCCAACATAAATTGCCACATGATATGTTGAACCACGATTTCCATAAAATAATAAGTCTCCTGGCTGTAGAGCACTCATACTGACATCTCGGCCATATTTTTCTTGGTTATAAGTGCCCATTGGCAGTTCAATGTTTACTGCCTGCTTATATACGTACTTTACAAGACCACCGCAATCGAAACTATTTGGACCTTGAGCTCCACTTACATAAGGTTTCCCTAATTGGGCCTCTGCAACTTGAACGATTTTAGTCTGATCTGAACTCATTGCCGCAAAAGTTGTTACCCCACGATCAGAAATTTTTTCTTCATGTGGTAGATCAGGAATTTGCATAATTTGTTCGAATTGTTCTAAAGAGTATCCTGCATCTAATCCTTCTTTTTCCTTTTGAGCATACTCTTCAGCACTAAAATTGTTTCCACTTGCGTGTACCGTATTAGGAAGCATCGTCACTGATAATAAAGTTGAACATAGTATGCAGATTTTTGTAGTTTTAAACCATAAGGTTTTAGCCTTTTTCAAATTAAATCCCCCCCAAAAAATAATTTTAATAACCTAAACGAATATATTTAGTTATACCTACTCATTCTAAAAAATACCGTGTATCATTCTAAAACTGTCAACATAAATGCGCGCGCTTTCATAAAGGCATTATAAACTTTATTTTTAGCTTTTGCAATATTTTTTTATTTTATACATAAATAAAGACAGTATGCGAATAATTTAACTCGTGCTCTCTCAATCATTTCGGACAATGCTATTATTAAAATAGAATATTGATAAATCAATCGTTTAGAAAGCAAAATTAGGGTGCATTTAAATTCATCCCTGAAACGAACGTTCTGAATATAAAAAGCAAAACAAATAATCCACCAAAGATTCTTGGTGGATTATTTGTTTTGGCTCTATAATTTATGGGGCTGAAGAATCAATTTTGATTCATCAGTCCCATAAATTATAGAGCCGTTATTTTTTTGTTTTTTATGATCAAGTATCAGCAAAACCAACGTCGCAAAGGCGATCATCAGTTGAATTGCTTCAAACGTTGTCACTCGCTACTCCCTTCTAGGGATAAAGCTATAAACCATAGGCAATCACCCCTTTTTCAAGAGATTAGCCACCATCTTTTCACTTTTCTACCTTGCAAGTATACCATATAATTTTAGTCATAAAATGCAGGTATTTTTACATCTTGATCTTCTAAAAATACACTAGCTAATCAATTATGAATCACTTAAAACTGTACACAAAAAATCTTAATCTGCAAAAAAATCCTAATCTTTTGTTATCTCGTCTAATCGCATGACTATTCCCCATTTATTTTGCAATTTATTCTCTATAGGAATCAGAAACATTATCAAAAACATCATTATCATTATTACGATAATAAATATTAGCATCATCTAAATTCAAAATCTTTGATACCTCTTTATACTCATCTGACAACCAATTCATAGCACTAGTACCATCTCCTGTTTTTGTCAAAAAAACATATATCTTACCTTCATACTCAACGACTTTAATATCATGGACTGATGATCCTTTAGGATAAGCTTTATTATAAAATCTACCTTCCAGTTTTACATCTCCTAAATCAAATATCTGTTTTATATTCATAGTGAACACTCCTTTTTTAAACAACTAGCAACCTTCCAATCTACTATTACCAACTACCCTTCAATTACATCGTATATCAATTTCAAATGATAATTCATAGCAACCATTTCACTAGCTATTACTGGTGAAACAAATTTTTCTCCAATAACAATTTGAGAAATCTCAGAAACATTGATATACCGTATCTCTCCTGAGACACTTTCCACTTTGCAATATTTATCCTCAGACCCAAGAACCTGATCTACCCAATTTTTAGCCAAATCTTCACTTTTACAACTCAACTGTACATAATCACCATTTTTTAAATGAATTGTTACTTCTGAACGCTCCATGTTATCAACTCCTTTTCGTTATTTAATTCAAAAAACAGCTAGTTTACATAACCGCTATTATATCAAGTATACCAAACATTTTTCTAATTCATCATTTTTTTAATGAAGAACTATAAAAAAATAGAAAACGAAAGCTATCAAAACTTAAAAGGATTGATAGCTTTTCTTTAAATGTGATAAAATCAAGGTTAATAAACTTAGCATGATCAAGATGGAAACTGATGATTTTTTTGATGCTCGGCTATGCTTGCCTGAGTAACTGAGACCAAGATTTAGAAACACAAATTAATGCTTTGACGAACTACGGCTGCGATAAAATTTGTACTAACAAATATACTGGAACAAAAATGGAACAAAAAGAGTTTTAGCAGTTACTAGAAACTATTTTTTGAAGGCGATATTTTAGTTGTTCACGAATCGATTAGATTTCCCCGTCAACATTTCAGGGGCTGAATACTGTTCAAGAACTTTTTAAAAATGGTGTTAAGGTTCATATTTTAAAAATGCGCATCATCGAAAATACACCAACCGGCAGACTAATCTTAACTCAAATGTTAGCCATTGGGGAATTTGAGCGCGACATGATTTTGAAACGTACGCAAGAAGGAAAGGCCCTAGCGAAGTTAAATCCAAATTTCAGAGAAGGCCGACCCCAAAAATTTAGCAAAGACCAGCTAGAATTAGCAATGGAATTATTGAAGCAGTACACCACCAAAGAAGTTTCTAAAAAAAATGGTATTAGTGTGGCCACTTTGTACCAAGAAAAAGCTAATTGGAGAAGAAAGTGCTTTTTATCAACAGACTAAAAATGATGGCATTATGGAAAAACTTTAGGAGAGACTATGAAATTAGGAGATAAAATCAATACTTTTAGAACGCTAAATAATCTTTCACAGTCTGAACTTTCTGAGATAATCGGTGTAGGGGAAAAAGAAATATCCGATTGGGAGTTAGGAAATGTGTATCCAACTATTCATCAAATAGAGGAATTAAGTGTTGCCTTTCGAATTCCATTATTTGAGTTACTGCTTGATGACTTGGGTGATATTGAGCTCATTGTCTATCGGACTCCTTTGAGACAATGCTATTGGATTGCGTTCTTTTCTGGAGTTATCTCCATCTTTACTATGGCTATTTTGTATCACAGAGTCGGACTTTGGGCATTATATCTGTCAGTTGGCTGTTTAATCATTCATCTCTTTTCTTTATTCAAATTAATTACGTACAAGGGCTCAAAATTGCTTCAAACTTATGGCGCAATTCTCAGCTATGTTAACAATAACGGAATATCTGTTGAAGAGAATCCTTTTCTTAAAAAAAGTGAAAAAATAACCTTCGCCGATATAATCCTACTCCTCATCACAGCAATTAGTACGGGTTTATTCATTGGAATAGTATACTCTATGTTTACCTACTCTCCTTAAACAAGAATCATGCTTAAAAATGACAGTTTGGCCTATAAATTTGAAAATAGGCATCATTTTTTATGACTCAATCTCCTTTTCATTACCCATAAACTTTTGTTTTAACTCTTACTAATAATGAAAAAATCCACCAAGAAGAAAAATTCTCGGTGGATTAAAATTTTATTGAGTTGATAAAAACTGTAGGTAATGGCCGCCTTGAGGTCTTTGTTCGAGTGATTATTTTGTTTTTACTAAGGTTTTAGAGTCATCTATATTGAACCGTCGAAAAAGTTTAAAGAGTTTGTTTATCCAATACCCATCAATAGAAAGCTTTATTAAATCATCTTTCTCTTGGTTATTTACATATTTTCAAAGTTCTCAAACGATTCAGATTGTTTTATTTCAATTAGCCCCTTCCATAGCTTCATAGTATTTTTAGTTTATTCAGTAGTTTTTTTACTTAATGGATTAAGCTACACAATATCGATAACTCCACTGATAGTTGATAAAGAGTTCGTTGATAGTTCTCGTGCCATGCACCACTCGGCATCCGAATCATTCTTGTGAAAAACGCCAAACTCATAAGATGGTCGAAAACCTAGCTTTCGATATATTTCAGGGTCTCCACATAAAAAAACTGACGTATACCCCATAGTTTTAGCTTTTTGAAGTGCATGCTCAATCATCTTTCTTGCAATTCCTTGGTGGAAATATTCTGGATGGACACAGATAGGGGATAATACCAAGGATTCAACTAGTTTAGTTTGACTTGTTATGTTTGTTTTATATAACAAAATTTGTCCAACAATTCTACCCGTTTCAGTTGTAGCAACAAAAGATAGTTCCGGTATAAAGGTGCTTTTAGTTCGTTCAGCATTCAAGTAATCTGCTTCTGTACCATCTGAATAGGTGGTTGTAGCAAAAGATGCTTTCACCAGGCTGTATACTTCATCATAATCAGATTTCAATTCCTGCCGTATAGTAAAAATAAAATCCCTCCGTTCTTCAACTAAAAATATTTTCATGTGAATTATTCTCAAGAAAGTAACACGAAATTTTATAGTTCTCTTTGAAAAAAACAAGACAAAAGTTAATAGACTTATTGTACAACATCCTAACCAACTAGAGTATTTAGTTTGATAAAAACTAAATAGTAAATAAATTAGCTAAGAGATATAAATCATTTAAAACCTAAATTTATCTTACTAACTATTTTTCCTACAAAGCCAGTCTCCTCAGGATTCTACTATTTAATCCAATGAATCATGCGCCTTTTCTCAAGCGAACATTTGCCAAGCATTAGTCTGGCAGGCTGTTTTGTATACAAACATTTAAATAGCATTTTTCGATAACTTAGCTATTTTGCGTGCTACAATAATAATAAAACTAAAATTGGAGTTCTATATGAAGGAATTGACTGTAAAACAATTAGAAGATTACTTAGCCCTCAAGTACAAAGATACGGGCATAACAGAAAGCCTCTTTATGAAATTGGTTGAAGAAATTGGCGAAGTTGCGGAGGTTTTAAATCAGATTCAAGGCCGAAAAAAGAAGCCGTTGGATAACTCTTTAGCAAATGAATTAGTTGATGTTATTCACTACACATTTGCTATCGCAGCCCTTAATAATATTGATTTAGAAAAAGCCATTATAGAAAAAGACAAAGACGGATCTCGGAGATATAATCAACCCCCTAACCTTTCAGAATTTCTTTCAGACAACCTTGCATAAAAAGACTCTGTCAACATAAAAGGTAAACAGCAAGGGCTTCTCCTCACTATTGTAGTGATAAACTATAAAAAACTAACTGTTAACACCTGATGGGAGATTTTTATGAAAGTTGCTCAAACGCAGGTATCTAATAAAGTAATCGTAATGTATCTGATTATTTTCTTCTCTTGGTGGTCTTTATTTGAGTTATCCGGAGTACCCTTGCTTGGGTCTCCACTAACACAAAAATTATCAGGCTCCATAATCAAATTTTTAACTTGGACAGTTCCCGCCATTTTTTTAATGAAAAGGTATAGCAATTCTTTGTATTTGCCATTTAATACTATCCTTAAAAATAAGTTTAATTTAAGACCTTACCTACTTATAATTGTGCTGATGATTAGTTATGTTTTTATCGGTTCATGGATAAAAAATGGCCAACTACAATTTAACGAGTTGTTTAATCCATACGATTTAATCGATACGTTCTTTTTTGTAGGCATTACTGAAGAGATAGTTTTTAGAGGTTGGTTACTTAATGAATTACTAGTCAAAACACGCAAAATTAAAGCAGTTTTTTCAACTCCCTTCTCTTTTTATTAATCCATTTTCCCATCTGGGTTAGAACGGATAATTTCATTCAAAATATTACAACAGGCGCTTTCATCAATGTTTTAGTTTTGAGTTTTATTTATTCAATTGCTTTTATAAAAAGTAAAAATATACTTGTTCCTATTTTTCTGCACATGAGTTGGAATTTGTCGGTACTACTATTTTTTGAATGAAATTATTCACACTACCTTACTTGCCATAACTTACTTTTTCCAATCTAAATACAACATAAGCATAAGTCAACGAACTCCCGTCAAAAACTTTTACAAGATAGACATAGCTATCAGGCTAACCATAAAAAGAGCTTATGAATTTCATCACTGATTAATTAGGCGCAATTCATCGCCAGCACATCCTAAATTTTTAATTAAAAACGTTAAATCTTATACCATGTTAAGCTTATTCAGAAAAGCTTTTATTATCGACAAGCTACTAGTTGGAGGACCATATACAATGGAACATAATAATTGGCAAGAGTTATACAATCAAGCTGTCGCTGTCTGCAGGGAACGGCAAGTCTCTGAATTTATGTATGCGGGTAGTGTTGGGGCTGCAGTCCTGACAGATGCAGGAAAAATTTATACAGGGATTTCGATTGATACGGCTTGCTCGATTGGCTACTGCGCTGAACGCAACGCAATTGGCACAATGTTGACTGATGGAGAAACGACAATCACAAAAATAGTCGCTGTTAAAGGGACTGAGGTGATTATGCCCTGTGGTGTTTGCCGTGAATTTATGATGCAATTAGGCGGACAAAATCGCCAAATGGAAGTGTTGACTAGTTTAAACCCACTGAAAACTATTACTTTGACTGAGCTTATTCCTGATTATTGGGCATAAAATAAATTCAAACCTGACAAAGGAGACAGTAAATGATTACAACAATTCTTTTTGATGTGGATGGTACTTTGATTGACACCTCTAATGTGATGCGAAAGTCTCTGCAAGAAATTTTGAAAAAAGAAAAGCAGCTGGAGGTTTCTCTTGAGGATTTGCAGTATATTTTAGGGATTCCCGGGCGTCAGGCTTTAGAAAATTTTACGACGAACCCGCAGGAAATAGTTGCTTTACATGAAAAATGGAGTAAAAATGTTTTAAATTATCTCACGGAAATCACTGTTTTTCCAGGCATTACTGAGGCCGTCAAGGCATTGCATAATAAGGGCGTTAAATTGGGGATTGTCACCTCAAAGACGCGGGCAGGAATCGCTACTGAGTTTGATCAATTTGGACTATCAGCTTATTTTGATTGTGTAATTACTGCGACAGACACAACTTTCCACAAGCCTCATCCGGAGCCAATTTTAAAAGCACTGGACCTGCTGAATTCAAAAAGTGAACAAACCCTTTTTGTTGGAGATTCGCCACAGGATATCGCCTGTGCACAAGCTGCCGGCACAAAATTTGCCTTGGCGGAGTGGGGAACACTTAACAAAAAGCTATCCAAAGAAGCTGATTTTTCTTTGAGTTCACCCGCTGAGCTGCTGACTATTAGCTAATCCAATTGGTACAGCGAATTTTGAAAAGAAGCAAAAATCTGCTCTCGACATTTAACGACGATACGTTGTAAAGCAATCCCCCAATTAGAAATATATCTCCGCAAAGTAAACCTATCAAACACAAACATAACAATACGACCATTAGCTCTTAGAAAAATCAAAATTCTAAGGGCTTTTCAGCTTGTAAAAAGCAGAAGATTTCCCTTATTTCACTCCCCTCGCCAAATAAAAAGCACCGAACACTCAGCCAATGTCCCCTAAATTTTAAAAAGTATTTCAGTTTCCTGCGTAATATTTTTCTGTTATTTTGAAATGGTCTACATCCCCTAGCAGCCAACCATACTTGTCTCACCTCACTATATTTAACCTAGCCAATGTGACTAAGCTTACTGCAATGTTAGATTTTTCTTGGCAAAACGGTGCTAGAATGATCGTATCAAGTTAACTGATAAAAAAACTGGTCTAGCAGAACATACAAGAATTTTCTTCTGAACAAAAATCGCAAAAAAATATTCTGTAAATTTTCATTCACACAATCTGCAGTTGGGTTTCAAGCGAATCTGCAACCAAATTTTCTATATGTCCAAGGAGATAAACCTGTTCTACTAAACTGATAATTGCTATGTTGAAACCTTCTGGCACCAATTGAAAAGAGGAAAAATCATGAAAAAAGAAACCTTCAATACACCATTTAGCAGATATTTTCCAAGAAAGGTGGTCCGTCATTTATTAAGTGAAGTCGAGGCTGTCTTGTCCACCAACGATTCTGCAATCAGCGTAGAAGAACACGAGTTGCTGATAAACTTCAAAAACGATTTACTGAATAAGAAGCTCTATTATGAACGGGCGAGTTTGAATTTTGCCAGAACAGCTTATCCGCTAGTTCTCAAAAGAGCTGTTAGCAAGCCAACTCAACAGCTCTACTTAGAAGTTTTAAGGTTGAATCCTGGGTTGGTCAACGGTTTCTTGGGCTATGAGTTACTTTTTAAAAATATATTGGGTGTGCGGTAAGGATTTTTAAGAAAGTTGTCCCGCTGATTGTTGAAAAATTATTGGCGGAGCCTAAATTTAAGCGGACCAACTTGTATTCAGCTCATCAGGAGAAAATTTTTTAAGTATGTAAGGAGTGGATTGCGATGGAATTAGCGGAAAAAATGAACTTAATTTCTTCAGACAAGGTGACAGAAGCATATTTTGTCGCTAAGATGGACCGGCTGGATTATCAGGGCTCAGCCCTAGTCCATGCTTATCTAGGAAAAGAAAATTTTGCTGAGGAATATCAAACTATTCAGCAGAAACACCCTATGTTTAAGTGGTCTTCTGTAACTATTAATCAACTATTTGCCACTGTTCAAAACTTGGAGAGGGTGTTGATTGTCCTCACAAAAAGAGCCAAGGCATACAAACATGCACTTCAAGTTAATTTTCCAAACGCTCAGATTGTTTTTCAATCAAACTAGCACTTTACTAGGCTTTTGAAAATTGCTGCTTCAGTTGGATGCTAATAGGTTTTGCATTTTTTTGACAATCTCATAGGCGGAATCTTTTTCTGCTGCAAGGAGTAGCTGTTGATTCAGCTGATCGATTTTCCCTTTGACCTCAGCTGCAATACTCTTCCCTTCTTCGGTTAACGATAGCAGCTGACTTCTTTTATCTATACTGATATCTTTTTTGACTAGGCCTTGTTCGACCAAGCTATTAATACTGCGTGTAACAGAACTTTGGTTTAATTTCACTAGGGGAGTGAAATCCTTTTGGCTGATGTTGGGATTGTCATCGAGTTTAATTATATAGAAGTAATTATTGGAATTTAGGCCTAGCGGATTTAAGAGCTCATTGATTTTCTTTGAAATATCCCGCTCAAGAATGGCTATTTGTTGAACCAAATCATTTTTATTCGTCATCTGGAACCTCGCAAGTGTAGTGTGTTTTTAATTTAACTAAAAAATCCTCGAGAAGCAAGTTTTCTTGAACATTTTTATCGCTGCTAAACAGTGAATTGAGTTATATCGCCAGAAATTAAATGCGTTTGCATGTAAATTGTGAAATATGCTACAATTGTTTCACTATCACATTAGGAGGAAATTATTATGATTTTAATCACATCCGCTGCTGGCAATACAGGGCGGTCAATTGCCAATTATTTAATAGCTGCTGGCTTTGATGTTGCCGTGACCGATATTAATCCACAGGTTGCAGAAATTCCCGGTATCAAAAAATCTTTCGTTGGTGATTTGACAAACTTAACATTTATCAATCAACTAATGGGTGCTGTCGATCAGGTTGTCTATATTCCCCCATTGTTTTCTGCAGAAGAAACTCTGATTGGTAAACAGCTGATTGATAGCGCCATCGACCATCAAGTGAACCAATTTGTTTTCATCTCAGTCACTCATCCAATTTTATCTACTTTACTCCAACATATTGCCAAACGGGATGTTGAGGAGCACCTGATTTATCGTGGGATGGAGACGCAATTCCCGTATACGATTTTACAGCCGATGCATTACATGCATAATTTTAATCCTGCTATTGTCGAACAAACCAATGAATATCGCATCTTTTATAGGAGCAACAGCAAGGTTGCCTATGTCGATACTACCGATGTTGCTGAAGTTCTAGCAGATGTTCTCCGTAATATTGAAAAACATAACAAAGCGACTTACGAATTAGTCGGAACGCAGCCCTACTCTCCTAATGAATTAGTTTCTATGTTCAATCAAGTCTACAATAAAAAGGCCAAAGCTATCTACGTTCCCGTCGAAGATTTTCTTGACCAAATCAATGCCACTGATTTATATTTCCGCAAAGGCTTTGAGCAACTGGCAGATTCTTATACCACATGGGGACTAGATGGTAATAGTAATATTCTAAAATTATTACTCGGCCGCAAACCGACTTCTTTTGAAGACTATTTGCGGGAACAACAAAAATAAGCAAATTATCTGCGAAAAAAATCATCGCAAAATTAAGTTTTGCTACCCCTCATTTTGAAGCTAGCAGACAGAATTTGCGGTGATTTTTGTTGGACTAACCCTCTGAATTTTTTGGAGGGTCAGTTTTTTTATCAAGCAATTTTTTTAGGTTTTCTAGTATAAAGGTAAATCAGTAGATACTGAATAATAATAGAGAGAATCAGCACAGCAGCTATAGTATATCTACCAGTTTTTGTCTCAAAAAAATGTGAAAACATGGTAATTCTGGAAAAAATTCCAATGATGGCACAACTGGTAATTGCCGGTATAAAGACCGCCCAGATTTTTCTGTTTTCGCGTGTTTGTCTGAAAAATAAAACAGCCGTGACCACTAATAAAATCAAGATAATCAGTATGCCCCAAATCCCGGTAATTCTAAATTGATAAGGAGTTTTAACCATTGTTAAGAGCATCACGCCGCCAGCTAAGAGAATTCCAAGGAGAATCACATTAAGTATATTAAAAAGTTTCTTTTTCTTTTGATACACATTCGTACCAACTAACCAAAATATCAGCAAAGCGATGGCAATAGAATAGACAGCTACAATTCCAAATGCACCAATATCAAAGGCCTTATCAGGTAATACTAAGGCTGGAAACAAACTGAAGACAGTGTAAGCTCCTAATGCAAATAAGATTAATTTTAGAAAATCTTTGATACTGTTTGGGACAGCCTGAATTAGTTCATCCGCAATTTCTTTAGGTTGCTTCCAAAAATAGTCCTCAGCGTCAATGCCTGCTGCTTGAGATTCTAAGATATCTTGTAAAATCTCAAAGGCTTTTTCTTCGATTACCAATTCATTTTTGAATGTCCCTTTTGCTCTAAGATAAATTACTAAATCTCCATAATAGCTTTGATTAGCTAGATTTAATTGCTTTTGAAGCTCGCTGTTTTTTTGAATCAATTCCTCTGTATTCATCATGCATCATCCCTTCTTTTCATCTACATTTAGCAGCCTATCAACGTTTTTTTTGAGGTGGCCCCACTCTTCAATAAATTGCTCTTTTTCAAGCTCCCCTTGCTCAGTCAAATTATAATATTTTCGACTTGGCCCATCTGGTGAAGGTACGCGATACCCTTCAATCAGTCCTTTTTTTTCTAAATTAAGCAACAGAGGATAGATTGTCCCTTTAGGAATTTGATTAAAGCCGATTTTTTCTAATTCAAGACTTAGCGTGTACCCATACAAAGTATCTTGACTAAGCAAAACCAAAATACAACCGGAAAGAATTCCCTTCAACATCTGCGACGACCTATTGCTAACTGACATTTAATCACCTACTTTTCACCAACTATATTGCAATACATATTAGCTTAAAAATAGTTTAGCGCATCTTCCACTAGATTGCAATACATACTAGTCTTTTTTTTTGAATTCTATTTATACTAACCAAACCTATTTTTATTAGGTGTTTTGTGGGCTTACAGAAAAATAAATTAGACTGATGCTTGGCCTAATTAAGAAATTGAGGGAAATAAAAAAGCCAAAAAATTTTTTTTCGGCTTTAATTTGTTCTATATTGAAAAGTGGATAAGGCGTATGAGAATCTTCGACAGTCAGATTCTCAAGTGAGATAAAACTGAACTGGTGAGTTTTCCTTGTTATCAGTTGTATCGATTCTAATAGTTTTACAAGATTTTGGAACCTTTCAAAAATCAAAGCGGGAAACAGGTGTTGCCCGTTGCCCAGAATAATTGCCTTCAAAATTACGATTAAAAATACAAGAATACAACACATTCAAAATGTACTCAACCGCAATTTGCGAAGAAAAGTTAGACACTTTGAAGGTACTCTCCTCTTTATTCGGCAGTAAGAGAGTTTCTGTTGCGTACATTGCTAATGGGCTCTCAATATCTCCAGTGATGGCAACAATCGGTGTGCCATTTTGAGCAAATGTTTTGGCATCATTAACAATCTCGGCAGTTCGTCCGCTATAAGAAATGAGTAGCGCGACGTCCTCTTTAGTAGCATTGGCTGCTAGATGATATTGCTCCGCCTGCAAATCGATTGTTCGTAAATAAATCCCAATACGCACCAGCTTTGTTTTTAAATCACGTATTCGAATATAGTTATCACTTACACCAATTCCATATATATTTTTAGCAGCTAACAATATATCAACGCTGTGATTGAGCTTTCTAGTATTTAATAATTCTTGAGTGACTGTCACTGTTTCAGACATTAACTGAGCTATTTTTTTTGAAATTAGCAAGTCTGTGTCACGAGGCTCAAAAGGTGTATTAGCATCCACATCTGCCACCTGCTGATACTTGGCAGTCAAGGCTCTAGCAAAAGCTATTTTGAACTCTTTAAATCCAGAATAGCCACATTTCTTTGATAAGCGGACAATTGTCGATGTCGAAGAATTTGTCTGCTTCGCCAAATCATAGATGGATAATTCTAAAAATTCTTCCTCGTGACTTAGTAAGTATTCGACAATAATATTTTCATTAAAGGTAAATTTTTCTGCTTGTTTAAGTTGATTGATTAGATTCATTTTCTCCTCCTGTGAAACATTGTTTCAATGCTAGTATAGCGAACTTGCAAAAACACCGGAACAAAGTTACTAAAGCTTAGTAAAGCGTTTACTTTATTTTCATAAACCTTATGCTTAAGAAAAACATATTGGAGGAATATCAAATGGATAAAGTAACAAATTGGGTGGAACGTTCCCTCGTTCCAAAAGTTTCAAAAGTAACTGAGCTACGTTACTTCCAAGCCTTACGGAATGGTTTTTTTGCTATTATGCCGTTAACAATTATTGGTTCGATATTTATGCTAATTACCGATTTCCCATTAGCAGGCTATTCAGATTTTGTAGCCTCGATTTTTGGTCCAGACTGGGTGGATTTCATCTCACCAGCTTATCGTGCCACCTTTAACATGATGGGCTTGATGTTTGCTGGTACTATGTCCTACAAGCTTGCTGAAAGCTATGACATGGATAAATTAACTTCCATGATTTTTGGTATTGTTGCCTATGTCATTGTCTTGCCTAAAACCGTAACAACTGATGCCGGAGAAGTTGTCGGCCGTGTCCTTTCTTTTAATTGGTTGGGCACACAAGGTGTTATTACAGCAATTATCATGTCAATTATCTCAGTTGAAATCACTCGTTTTTGTTTGAAAAAAAATATTGTCATTAAAATGCCGGATAGTGTTCCAACAATGGTCAGCAAAGCCTTTAGTGCCTTAATTCCTGGTTTCTTTATTGCCTTAATTTCTTTGATCATCAACGGTATCGGTGTTTTAGTTGCTGACTCTTTCCCTGAATTGATTTATTCTATCATCCAAGCACCCTTACAAGGTATCATCGGCTCACCCTTTGCCATCATCATCGTAGCTGGCTTGAATGGATTATTGTGGTGGTTTGGGATTCATCCAACGGTAATCAATTCGATGCTCTATCCAATATTGTATGCAAATGCGGATAATAATCAACTACTAGCTGAGGCTGGCAATCTGACAACGCAGACCGGTAACTTCGGAACAGTTCAAATGCTCGATCAATTTGCCACAATTGGTGGTGCCGGTTGTACTATCGGCTTGGCAGTAGCCATGATTTTAGTTGGCCGTTCCTCTCGCATGAAGGCCATGTCAAAAATTTCTTTTGTACCTGCATTGTTTAATATTAATGAACCTTTGATTTTTGGCTTACCGGTTATCTTTAATCCATTAATTTTAATTCCAGTTACCATTGCACCAATTATTTCTGTTGTGATTGCTTATCTTTCCATGACTGTCGGCTTTATGCCAATGTTTACCAACATTCAAGCACCATGGGCCACGCCTTTCCTTTTCTCAGGATTCTTAGTCGGCGGTTGGCAAGGAGCTGTTACGCAAATCGTTGCAGTATTAGCTTGTATCATTATTTATTACCCATTTGTAAAAGCCTTAGACAACCAATACAACAAAGAAGAATTACATGAAATTCCCGACACTATCTAGGAGGTCCTACCTGTGAAAGAACAAGAATATTTTGAGAATATTTGCTGTGAAGTTGAAAAAACTAACGAGCGTGCTTATATTCCGATGTCACCTGACATCGTCCAGACCTCTTCTTTTTATTATGAAAACTACGAAGATTTTATGGCTGCCAGTGATGATGAAAAAAATCATTATGTCTATACCCGCGGAACAAATCCCACAACGGAAAATCTTGAACAAAAATTAGCTCGCTTAGAAGGTGGCGAAAAGTGTAAAGTCTTCGCTTCTGGCATGGGGGCCATTGCCGCAACTTTTTTCACCCTGTTAAAGCAAGGCAATCATGTCCTGATGGCAAACACAATTTATGGTGAAGCTGTAGCCCTTGTTCGCTACATGGAAAAATTTGGAGTGACTGTCGATCGGGTTGATGTTTCCGAAACGGCTGAATTAAAATCATTCATTACCCCAGCAACCAAAATGATTTATTTTGAAAGTCCTTCTTCACAAAAATTTGAACTATTAGACTTAGCTGAAATCACTGCTTTAGCAAAAGAAAATAATATTTATACTGTCATCGATGGCACCTGGGCGGGACCTTTATTACAAAAGCCGCTAGCTTATGACATTGATCTGGTCATTCTCTCCTTATCAAAATATATCGGGGGTCATTCCGATATTGTCGGTGGAGCCGTAATTGGCAGCAATCAGCTGGTAGATGATATTTTTGAACATGGTCATCAATCATTAGGCGCCGTTAGTAGCCCTTTCAATTCATGGCTAGCCATTCGCGGATTGAGAACTTTGCCCGTCCGAATGAGTCATCTATCCAACGCTATTACCACTCTACTAGATGAACTAGTAAAAGATCCACGGATAGCTAAAATCTATCATCCCCATTGTGGCTCTGATCAACAAAAGCAGCTGGCAAAAAAATATTTATCCGGTTACGGTTCTTTATTTGCGATTGATCTTGTCGATTTAGATTTTGAAAAACTAAAAATATTTGTCAATCACTTGAACATCATGTCAATTGGCGTAAGCTGGGGCGGCTTTGAAAGTTTAGTTCTACCTGCCTACAAGGGAAACAATGAACAGCAGCTAAAAGATCGTGGCCTGCCAATTTCCCATATCCGTATGTATTTAGGGCTTGAGGACCCACAATCTATTTTGGAAGACATTAAACAAGCTCTTGATATTGCATATGGACCATTATCATAAAATCTATACCTGAAAAGCCGGACTATTTATCGATTGAAATAAATAGTCCGGCTTTTCACTTACAAGTTTTTTATCAATTTTACTTCTCAAATACTACCTTCAAAAATCAGTGGTTCTTTTGGATGAGAGGGTAAATGAACTATTCTAGTTAGAATCACAGAAAAAATCATCAGAAAGAAATCTGTTTGATTAAGTCGTCATTCAATCAACCAAATAAATTTTCTTTCTGATGATACCTTAATTCTTTATGTCAACTCATCCCTGCCAATCCTTAAACCAGCAAAGAATACAACATTTGATTTTCTTTCAAATCAATATACTTAGGATCGAAGTCTGCCAGATTTTCTAACAAGGCCGGCAAATCTTCTTTGTTTCGCAGCTGGATGCCAATCATTACTGGACCCATGCCACGATTAATTTTTTTGGTGTATTCAAATCGTGTAATGTCGTCATTCGGACCTAAGATGTCTGTTACAAATTCTTTTAAAGCACCGGGGCGTTGCGGGAAATTGACTAAGAAATAATGCTTCAAGCCGGCATAGATTAAGGCTCGTTCGTCAATTTCTGACATCCGATTAATATCATTGTTGCCACCGCTGATGACACACACAACGGTTTTGCCTTTAATTTCTGCAGCTAAATGATTCAAAGCTGTTACGCTTAGAGCGCCGGCTGGTTCCACTACAATGGCTTGTTTGGTGTATAAATCCAAAATGGTGGAACAAACTTCGCCTTCGTCAACTGTGATTAATTCATCAACGTAGGCGGTAGCGTGCTCATAGGTCAGCTGACCAACTTCTTTGACCGCGGCCCCATCAACAAACTTATCAATTGTTTCCAGCATCACCGGTTTTCCAGCAGCAAAAGCAGCTGTCATGGAAGGTGCCCCTAAAGGCTCAACCCCCACAACTTTAGTTTCAGGGGAAACGCCTTTGGTATAGGCGGCAACACCACTAATTAGCCCACCGCCACCAACTGCGGTTAAAACAAAATCAATTTGGGCATCCGCCGCCTTCGCCTCATTGAAAACTTCGACTGCCAATGTGCCTTGACCAGCAATGATTTTTTCATCGTTGAATGGGTCAATAAAGACAAGCTGATTGACTTGGCTGAATTCTTTAGCGGCCGCTGCGGAGGCATCGAAGGTATCGCCGATTAGACGGACTTCAACAAAATTTCCGCCAAAAAATTCGACCTGAGAAATTTTTTGATTTGGTGTTGTTGTCGGCATGAAAATAGTCGCAGGAATTTGCATTTCATTACACGTATAAGCAACCCCTTGGGCATGGTTACCTGCGCTGGCACAGACGACGCCTTTTTTAATGGCGTCATAGGGCTGGGACTTAATCGCATAATAAGCTCCCCGCAATTTAAAGGAGCGGACCTTCTGCAGGTCCTCTCGCTTTAAATAAACTTGGCAATCATATTTTTCTGAAAGATAGCGGTCATATTGTAACGGAGTCTGATCCACCGCTTCAGCAATCTTCTCATAAGCCTGTAACACATCTTCTGCTGTAACCAACGACATACTTTCACCTCTTATTAGTCATTTTTTGATACGAAGGGCATCATTTTACGAAGGTCGGCACCAACTTTTTCAATTGGATGACCAGCATTGTCTTCACGCATCTTGTAAAATTCTTTGAAGCCATTTTTATTGTCATCGATAAAGCCTTTAGCAAAATTACCGTTTTGAATATCCGTTAAAACGGCCTTCATGTTTTTCTTAGTTTCAGCTGTGATAACCCGAGGACCGGAAACATAATCGCCGTACTCCGCAGTATTTGAAATAGAGTTCCGCATTTTTTCAAAGCCTCCCTCATAAATCAAGTCCACGATAAGCTTCATTTCATGACAAACTTCAAAGTAAGCTAATTCTGGTTGGTAGCCGGCTTCAGTCAGTGTTTCAAAGCCTGCTTCAATCATGCTCGTCAAGCCACCACATAATACAGCTTGTTCACCGAACAAATCGGTTTCAGTTTCTTCTTTAAAGGTCGTTTCTAACACACCGACACGAGTTGCGCCAATTCCCTTTGCGTAAGAGAGAGCTTTTTCACGAGCGTCACCGGTAGCATCTTGGAAAACCGCAAATAAGGCTGGTACCGCAAAGCCTTCTGTAAAGGTCCGGCGTACCAGATGACCGGGGCCTTTTGGTGCTACTAAAAAGACATCGACATCTTTAGGAGGAGTAATGACATCAAAATGGATGTTGAAGCCGTGGGCAAAGACTAAAGAATTACCCGCTTCTAAATTCGGAGCAATTTCATTTTCGTACAGTGTGCCTTGAATTTCATCTGGCGCTAAAATCATTACAACATCCGCTTTTCTAGTTGCATCGGCAGCTGATAATACTTCAAAGCCATCATTTCTGGCTGCTTCGGCAGATTTGCCTTCACGAATTCCGATTACGACTTGGTTGCCGTTGTCCCGTAAGTTTTGCGCATGGGCATGTCCCTGTGAGCCGTAGCCGATAATTGCGATTGTTTTGCCTTCAAGCTGATTTGTTGCAACTGAATCATCATAATATACTTTTGCCATAATACTAATTCCTCCAATTGGTTGGTTTATTCAAAAAGCCTGCGCTTTAAGTAACTAATTATTTTTTCCTCTGGTAAAGCCGGTGATGCCGGTTCGGGCGACTTGTTTAATGCCGTAAGGGGCGACCACATCAACAAAGGCGTTGATTTTTTCGCTGGTGCCCGTCACTTGGATGACGATTGTTTTGTTGCCAACGTCGATAATGTTGCCGCGAAACGGATCGATTAAAGCTAAAATTTCTGAACGGCTGCTGGCGGGGGCATTGACCTTGACTAAAATTAATTCTCGTTCAAGATGGGGCTCATCGGTAATATCCGAGACCTTTATCACGTCAATCTGTTTATTCAGCTGCTTGGTGACTTGTTCGCTTTCCGCCAAATCTGCCACATGAATGACGATTGTAATCCGGGAAACATTTTCCAACTCGGTTGCTCCGACGGAAATACTATCAATATTTACTTGGCGGCGGCTTAACACGCCACTAAAACGGTTTAAGACTCCCGAATTATTATTTACGGTTGCAGTAATGACTCTTCTCATTTACTCCACACCCCCAACATCTGATAGTTTGGTTTGCCGGCCGGTACCATCGGCAAGACATGCTCTGTGTTTGACACGACGACTTCGATTAGTGCCGGTCCGGACTTTTCAAAGGCAGCTTTAAAGTCCGCTTCAAAGGTCGTTGGATTGTCAATCCGGGTGCCAGCAATGTGATAGGCCTCGGCCATTTTGACAAAATCCGGTTGACTGCTAAACACCGACTCTGAGCGGCGATTATCAAAAAAGCTTTCCTGCCATTGCCGCACCATGCCGAGAGAATGGTTGTTCATCAAAATTACTTTTAAATCGATGCCGTAATCATTTAAAATCGCCAATTCCTGGTTGGTCATTTGAAACCCACCATCGCCGACAAAAACGACAACTTCTTTTTGCGGCTGGCCTAGCTTGGCGCCAATTGCGGCGGGAATGCCGTAACCCATCGTGCCCAAGCCGCCGCTGGTGATAATCTGGTTTTCATTTTCAAAGGGATAATACTGGGCGACCCACATTTGATGCTGGCCAACATCTGTTGCAACAATTGCTTGACCACCTGTCAGCTCACCGACTAGTTCTACTACCCGTTGTGGTTTGATTTCATCGGTGGCTTGCCGATCAAAATTAAACGGATGCATTTTCTTGCGGGACTGATTTAGCTTCCGCCACTCTTCACAATTTGGTTCTCTGGAGCCAGTGGCATTCAGCAGCTTCAAAGCTTCCTTCGCATCCCCCACAATCGGAATTGCCGTTTCAATGATTTTCCCGATTTCAGCCGGGTCGACATCAATATGTGCGACAATCGCATTGGGGGCAAATTCCCCTGGCGCACTGGCCAAACGATCATCAAAGCGAGAACCAATGTTGATCAGCAAATCACAATCGGTTAGAGCCATGTTAGCGGCAAAGGAGCCGTGCATCCCCCCCATGCCTAAAAATAGCTCATGTTCATAAGGGATACTGCCTAAGCCAAGTAAAGTCGTTAGCACCGGCACTTGAAATTTTTCGGCAAATTCAATCAACTCTTGGCTGGCATTGGCTTGGATGACTCCCGCACCAGCTAAGACAACCGGTTTTTTCGCTTCGGCGAGGGCTTCAACTAATTTTTTGACTTGCAGCTGGTTGGGCTGAAAAGTTGGCTGATAACTAGCCAAATTCACCGGCGGGAGCTTAACTGGTGTCATCTGCGAAACCGAAATATCTTTTGGTAAATCAATCACGACTGGACCTTTACGACCGGTGGTGGCAATGTGAAAGGCTTCTGCCATCATGCGGGGCAGGTCTTCGACTTCCCGCACTTGATAATTATTTTTGGTGATGGGCATCGTCAAGCCTAAAATGTCTGCCTCTTGAAATGCATCTTTACCAATCCCCGCTGTCCCGACCTGTCCTGTGATGACGACTAAGGGAACTGAATCCGCCATAGCATCGGCAATGCCGGTGACGGCATTGGTAGCTCCGGGGCCGCTGGTTACAATCACAACCCCTGGTTTCCCGGTAGCTTTCGCATACCCTTCGGCAGCATGGACAGCACCTTGCTCGTGACGAGTGAGAATATGTTTGAAATCAGCGGAGTAAAGGGCGTCATACAAAGGTAAAACTGCACCGCCGGGATAGCCAAAAATCGTATCCACACCCTCATCCTTCAAGGCTTGCAATAAAATCTCAGCACCTGATTGTCTTTTTTCTTCTTTCATAAGCATCCATCCTTAATCCAGTAAATCTTCTGGTAATTTCATCACACCTCCTGTATGAGCAGAGGTGACTAAAGCCGTGTAGCGGGCCAACCAACCTTTTTTAACTTTGGCTTTAAAGCGGGGCAGCTGATCTTGTCTCGTAGCAAGGGTTTCTTGCGGAACATTTAATTCAATCCGACGATTAGTCAAATCAATCGTAATCTCGTCACCATCTTCAATGAGAGCAATCGGTCCGCCGGCAGCCGCTTCAGGTGAAATGTGCCCAACGGCGATTCCACGAGTAGCTCCGGAGAAACGGCCATCAGTAATCAGCGCAACGTCCTTACCTAAACCACGACCAACAATACTTGAGGTTGGCGCTAGCATCTCTGGCATTCCCGGACCACCTTTAGGTCCTTCATAACGAATCACCACGACATGTCCTGCCTGTACCGTATGATTATCAATCGCCTCAACTGCTTCATCATGGCTGGCAAAACAAATCGCTTTGCCGACAAAGGTTTTAATCGACGGATCTACTCCGCCGACTTTAATGACACTGCCTTCTGGAGCGATGTTGCCGTATAAAATCGATAAGCCGCCGACCGGACTGTATGGATTTTCCTTTGGATGAATCACATCAGTATTCTTGATGGCCGCCGTCGCAACATTTTCTCGCAAGGTATTGCCGGTGACCGTGATCCGGTCGGGATGAATCGCCGTTTCCAAATCAACTAACTCTTTAATGATTGCGGAAACTCCGCCAGCTTCATGGACATCGTGCATCGAGTAAGCTGAAGATGGTGCAATTTTGGAAAGATAAGGCACTTTCTTGGCGATTTCATTGATGTCTTCTAAGTTGTAGGGAATTTCGGCTTCATTCGCAATGGCTAATGTGTGGAGTACGGTATTCGTTGAGCCCCCCATTGCCATGTCTAATGCAAAGGCATCATCAATCGCTTCTTTGGTGATAATATCCCTTGGCTTCACTTGATTTTTCACTAAATCCATCAACTTGAAGGCCGACTGGCGAACTAATTCTCTGCGTTCTTCAGAAACGGCTAAGATTGTCCCGTTGCCCGGTAGTGCCATACCTAAAACTTCCATCAGGCAATTCATGGAATTAGCAGTAAACATTCCGGCGCAAGAGCCACAGACCGGACAAGCATTTTGTTCCATAAAACGAAAATCTTCTTCACTCATTTTGCCATCTTTAAAGGTTCCAACTGCTTCAAACATCGAGGAAAGTGTTGTTGAGTGACCTTTAGGATCAATACCAGCCTTCATGGGACCGCCGGAACAAAAAATTCCCGGCACATTGGTTCTCACGGCCGCCAGCAGCATTCCGGGAGTAATTTTGTCACAGTTAGGAATATAAAAGACTCCGTCAAACCAGTGGGCATTTATCACTGTTTCCGCAGCGTCCGCAATCAACTCACGGCTGGGTAGTGAATAGCGCATACCGATATGTCCCATCGCAATGCCGTCATCAACGCCAATCGTATTGAACTCGAAGGGAATTCCGCCGGCTTCAATAATCGCCGCCTTGGCAATGTCAGCCAATTCCCTTAAATGGACGTGGCCGGGAACAATATCGATATAAGAATTACAGATAGCGATAAAAGGCTTTTGCATGTCCTCAGCATTTTTTACCTGCCCGGTGGCGTATAACAGGCTGCGGGCGGGGGCCGCATCTACTCCAACTTTAATTTTGTCACTGCGCATAAACAACATCTCCTTAGTTTTCATTACTGCTGCTAATTTTTTAAATTAAAAAGGCATCCCGTGAATTTAGGGATGCCTTCGTCAGAGCCCCATTTACCAAAGACAAACAGGACTCAAAGTGTCAGAAATTTTCTCTGCCTTCAAAGTCCTAGATCATAAAATTAAAATGACTAAATTCTGTCTTGAGTTTTTCATAGGGGTTACTCCTCAATTAACTTCGATTAAATTTCCATGTGAAAAGATTGTGCTTTTGTTAAATATTATTCTTAATGTTCTCATTTGTCAATATAAAATTTTGAATTTGTCTGAAAATTCTTAATACTATTTCGTTTTTAGCGGGAAATTCTTTGGATATTAAGGGAGAAGGCTAGATTTTGACTAAAAAACAGCTAAATATCACAGACGTGACCAACTTATTCTTTCTTAAAAATGAAAAGCAAAGAGAAGGAGTTAGAAAAATTTTTTATTTTTCTAAGATTCCTACTCTTTTTATCACAAAAGGTCCGTACGTATCATTCCTGATAGGCCAATCTGCTTTAAAGATTTAAATCTCTGTAGACTTATCGACCATTAGCTCAGCATCTTGTGCTTTTTCTATATCAGCGGAAACATTTTATGAGTTTAAGCAGCTTGTTTATTTTTAATCCCTATTGCCAATAGCTAGGGATTGCTGCCTCATAATCTGCTATTGCGTCTTGATAATTCATAGTAATTGAAATGTCGTCCAAACCATTAAGTAATTTGTCCTTCCAAGTGGCATCAATCTCGAAGGTGAATTTCTGGTCGCCAGCGCTGATTTTTTGAGCAGCCAAATCAATCGTCACTTGATTATCCTTAGGCAAAGCCGCCAAAAAATCTCGTTCATCTTGAGGTAAAACAATCGGCAACAAACCATTTTTGATGGCGTTCATATAAAAAATATCGCTAAAGCTACCGGCGATAACCGCCCGAAAACCATAGTCAAGAATTGCCCAAGCTGCATGTTCCCTCGAGGAGCCTGAACCAAAATTTTCCCCTGAAATTAAAATTGAGGCTCCCTGATAGGCCGGCTCATTTAAAATGAAATTAGGGTTGTCCTGCTGCCCAGCACTGTAACGCCAATCGTTGAAAAGAAATTGACCGTAGCCCTTTTTTTCAATCCGCTTCAAAAAGACTTTAGGAATGATTTGATCAGTATCGATATTATTATTCATAAGCGGGACGCTTTGCCCTGTATGCACTGTGAAAGTTTCCATATTTTTCTCCTTAAATGGTTTTTCTAATGTCGACAAATTTTCCGTTGATGGCTGCCGCTGCTGCCATGGCTGGAGAGCAGATATGCGTGCGGGAATTTTTCCCTTGCCGGCCTTCAAAATTGCGGTTTGAAGTAGAAGCGCAATGAATGCCTTCTGGCACACGGTCTGGATTCATCCCAAGACACATCGAGCATCCCGGCTCCCGCCATTCAAAGCCCGCTGCTTGAAAAATTTTATCCAAGCCTAGTGCCTCAGCCGCTCTTTTGACCGGTCTTGAACCGGGTACAACAATGCCAGTCACACCATCTTTAATCGTTTTATTTTCAATTATCTTAGCCGCTTCTTGCAAATCAGAAAGCCGGCCATTGGTACAAGAGCCGATAAAAACATATTCGATATTAATGTCAGTCGGATTTTGTCCCGGGACCAAGTCCATGTACTGATAAGCCCGCTCATCATTGATGTCTTTAATTTCCGGCAGCTTGTCAGTAATCGGAATGCCCATGCCGGGATTAGTTCCCCAAGTGATAAAAGGGGCTAGATTGTTGACATCTAATTCCAACAGCTCATCAAACTGAGCACCCTCCTCTGTTTTCAACTGCTGCCAATCTTTAATGGCAGCCGCCATGTCGGTTGGCGCATGTTGTTTACCAGCAACATAGGCGAAGGTTTTTTCATCAGGTGCAATCAGGCCCATCTTAGCACCACCTTCAATCGACATGTTGCAGATGGTCATGCGTTCCTCCATCGAAAGAGCCTCGATGGTATCGCCAAGATATTCCACAGCATAACCGACACCAAAATCAACGCCGTATTTAGCAATCAAAGCCAAAATAATATCTTTGGCATAAACGCCCTCAGGCAATTGACCGGTAATTTTTACACCCATTCTTTTGGGTTTGCTTTGCCACAAAGTTTGCGTTGCAAAAACGTGTTCCACCTCGCTGGTCCCAATCCCAAAGGCTAAAGCCCCGAAAGCTCCATGAGTTGCTGTGTGGGAATCGCCACAGACAATTGTTTTTCCCGGCTGCGTCAAGCCGGTTTCTGGTCCGACCATATGCACAATCCCCTGCATTTCCGAACCGTTATCGCACAGCTCGATGCCAAACTCTTGGCAATTTTCCCGCAGCGTGTCGATTTGCTTTTTCGAAATTAAATCGGTGATGTTGTAAATATCCTTAGTCGGTGTGTTGTGATCCATCGTCGCAAAGGTTTTCTTTTTTTGGTGTACATCCCGCTGATTTTCCCGTAGTCCTTCAAAGGCCTGCGGTGAAGTCACCTCATGAATGAGATGCAGATCAATATATAAAAGTTGCGGTTCGCCTTCTTTTCCTGTGATGACATGTTTTTCCCACAGCTTGTCAAATAGAGTTTGCGCCATTATTTTTCCTCCGTCGATTGTAGTGTGTTGATGACTTCTTGTGTAAATTCTTTAGTTCCGTATTTCCCGCCTAAATCGGGAGTGTAAATTCCTGCAGCTATCACCTGATCGCAGGCCTGTTCAATTTTTTCAGCACTATCAAAATAACCAAAGCTTTGTTTTAACATCATGGTAATCGAATAAATCATTGACAAAGGATTCGCTAAATTTTCCCCAGCGATATCCGGAGCTGATCCGTGAATCGGCTCATACAATGAAGGCCCATTATCACTATGGCTGGCACTTGGTAAAACGCCGATGGAGCCGGCCAAAACAGAGGACTCATCACTTAAAATGTCGCCAAAAAGATTTTCCGTGACAATCACGTCAAAGGCAGTCGGCATTTGGATAATTTTCATCGCAACAGAATCCACCAGCTGATTTTCAAACGTGACCTCTGGATATTCTGTCGCAATTTCTTCGGCAATCGAGCGCCAGAGTTTACTAGTGGCCAAAACATTGGCCTTATCAACAGAAGTGACTTTTTTGCGTCTAGTTTTCGCCAGCTCAAAGGCTTGGCGAATAATCCGTTCAATTTCTTTTCTCGTGTAAACATTGGTGTCCAACGCTTCTTCAGGACTCAATCTTCTTGGTTCACCAAAGTAAATGCCACCGGTCAGCTCCCGGACAACGACAAAGTCTGTGCCTTTGACTATCTCTTCTTTAATCGGCGAAAATTTTACCAGCTCATCTAAAATTGTAATAGGTCGAATATTGGCAAAGAGGTTTAAAGATTTTCGCAAGGCCAGCAAGCCTTTTTCAGGAGTTTCAGAACCTGTCTGCCACTTCGGTCCGCCGATGGCTCCCAATAAAATGGCGTCGGCCTTTTCACAGGCCGCTAGCGTGTCTGCCGGTAAAGCCTGTCCCGTTTCATCAATGGCCGCTCCGCCAAAGACTTTGTCCTCAATCGTAAACTCCAATTGATCGATTGCTGAAATCGTCTTTAAAATTTCTAGACCGCTTGCCATAATTTCTGGGCCAATGCCATCGCCTGCCAGTGCTACAATTGTCTTCATGCTTTTTGCTCCTCTTTAAAAATATTTTTCATCGTTTCATTTGCCTGCAGATAAGCCAGCGCTGAAGCCTTCAAGACATCAAAATTGATGGCGACGCCGGTATACATGTGGTGAGTTTCGGTGTCTTCAATCATCACCCGCACCTCTGCTTGAGAATCTTCTCCTTCAGTTAGCGCTCGAATTTGGTATTCCGCCAAACGAACGGGCCGTGCATAAACTTCGTCAATTGCCGAATAAATTGCCTCAATGCTTCCTTGGCCAACCGAGGTGCCGACGTAACTAGTCGTATTTTTCGGACATTTAATTTCAACAATGGCTCCTTGCTTGCCGTTGGCAACATATTGCAGCTGCAGATTTTCCAAAACACTTTGGGCTTCTTCAACCTGCTGTTGGGTCGTCACTAACGCATGCAGGTCAACATCGGTAATCTGTTTCTTTTTATCTGCCAGAGCTTTGAATTTTTCAAAGGTTGCATTCTTTTTGTCCTCACTCAAATCGTAGCCCAGCTCTTTAATCTTAGCGAAGAAGGCGTGGCGCCCAGATAGCTTGCCCAGTGGCAGCGAATTGGTTTGAATGCCCACCAATTGCGGTGTGATAATTTCATAGGTTTCAGGATTTTTTAGCACGCCGTCTTGATGGATACCTGACTCGTGGGCGTAAGCATTGCCGCCGACAATCGCCTTATTTTTAGGAATGGCGATTCCTGACAATCTGGACACCAAGTCACTCGTTTTTTTCGTTTCCGCCAAAACAATTTGCGAACCGGCTTGGTAAAAATCTTTTCTGACATAAAGGGCGAGCGCAACCTCTTCAAGGGCGGTATTGCCAGCTCTTTCACCGATGCCGTTAACCGTTCCCTCCACCCGATTGGCGCCATTTTCAATGGCCGCCAGCGCATTGGCTGTCGCCATCCCCAAATCGTCATGGCAGTGGGAGGAATAAATGATCTCTTCAGTGGTTTGGATTTTTTCCCGCATTGTTTTAAAAATTTGCCCATATTCTGTGGGATTAGAATAGCCAACTGTATCGGGAATATTGATGATCGTTGCTCCAGCATCTACTGCCCGCTGAACAGCCTTCACTAGAAAATCAATCGGCGTCCGAGTCGCATCCTCTGGGGAAAATTGTACCTTGGCAAAATATTTTTTAGCATAGGTCACATGTCCGGTAATCGAATCTAATACCTCATCCGGAGTCATTTTCAATTTATATTCCATATGCACTGGGCTAGTGGCAAGAAAAACGTGAATCTGCGGATACTTAGCCCCCTTTAACGCTTTATAAGCCGCGTCAATGTCTTCTTTTTTACAACGGGCCAAGCCGGCAACAGTCATTCTTTGACAAGCATTGGCAATGCTTGTCACCGATTCGAAATCCCCCGGTGAAGCATTAGGAAAGCCGGCTTCGATGGTGTCAATGCCCCATTTTTCTAATTGGAGCGCAATTTGTAGTTTTTCTTGGGGATTAAAATTTACCCCCGGTGTTTGTTCGCCATCCCTCAATGTCGTATCAAAAAATTGTATTTCTCTGGCCATATAAATTTCCTCCTAATGAAATAAATGTATAAAAAAAGCATTCCATAAAGTTTTTAACTTTATGCAATGCGAACAGGACTCCTTTCATCTTTTACAAGAAAAAGAGCCCCGCTAGATTAATAAGTAAACGTATGAACGTGAATAGCCTTTAATTTGATTGGTCATTAAAATCACCTTTGAATTTTCAGAATTTTTAGTTAATTTACTATGCAGTCAACAATACTGGTAAAAGAAAAAAATGTCAAGCGTTTTTTCAATATTCTGAATAAAAAGAATTTTACTTAAACATTCTGCGCTTCAATTCCACGAAATTAAATTATCCCTCAGAAAAACAAAAAATCGCCTGTAATTAATGACCCACAACACAGAGCTGCGTTCCTTTGAAATAAAATCTACCAATAGTGTCGTCCATAATCATGCCATGATGATCCCCACAGTAATACCTATAATTACTATACTCATTTTAAAATTCCTCCTAAAAATTATTTATGTTTTTTTCTAATAATTAAACCTGCCACTAATAAACCAACGCCAATCGTTACGATTGTAGCTACCTTCTTATTTGCCATTCGAATTTCTCCAAGCCTTCTATTACTTTTAGCTCCAAGATGAATCGAACTGGAAAATGTCAGCAAATTGTTCAGGAATTGTTTGGGAAATGTTAAAATGCAAAACTATGTACTGTCAGTTCCTACAAAATCATCACAAAAAAATTCTTGCACTATTGAGCAAACACCCTTCCTCATTATTTTAAACTGACAATGAAATTTTCTCCTAGATGGCTGATTAGTAATCGCCTTAGTAGGTTATCCTCATTACTATTTTTCAGTTTCTAAAAATATTCCCATTTTTTGTTTAACTAATAGTCAAGACTTATTAATTTTGGACTATTTGATGGAGAAAAGGTTAATGGAGCAAATTTGAAACTCTATGAACCAAATTATATCTATTGGATTGAAATTTTTATGTTTGTTCCCAAGCCTTTTTAATAGTCACCATCAATAATAATTAAATTATTTATGCAAATTAATTACTTGTTTATTTGAGGATATAACTATTGATTAAAAATAATAATTCCAGTAAATTAAATAGTTCGGTATACTTATTTTATTCCAAAGGAGGAAAAATAATGAAGAAAAAAGGGTTTATCGGGTTAATAGGGGGGCTTTCTTGTCTGTTGTTTTTAGCAGGTTGTGGCACTGCAGAAAATAGTGGGTCCACAGATAGTAGTGCTTCAGCAACAAGCACAAGCGAAACTAGCACCACTATTTCTACTGAAACATCTAGTGAGCCTGCATCTGTCGGATCATGGAGTGAAATTGATCAAATGTTACAGGAAAAAACGGAAGCGGAATCCATGGAAGTGCTGTACGAAAGTAATGAAGCTATCGTAAATGAAGCAGAGGATGTCAGTGTTATTGTCGAAGGCTATCAGTATTTACAGATTGAGAATTTTTCAAGAGATTTTCGGATTCCATTTGGTGATCAATTCGAAGTTGGTGGTGTAGTCTTGCTTGCCGTCACTTTTGAAAATAATAGTGATGCTACCGTTTATCCGGATGCAAATTTTTCAATGAGTGTTACAGGCTATGATTCCTCAATTGCAAGAAACAATAGCCTTATTGAAAATGATTTAGTTTCTCAAATGGTTAGTGCAAGTTATGCTGTCCCAGCTGGCGAAAGTGTCTCAGGTTTTATCGCCATGTCTGTTGCACCAGAGGCAATGGAGAAAATAGACGAATATCAGGAAGGGACGTTATCTCTATCTGCAGTCTATAGTGTCGAAAGTAGCTTTAAATCAGAGGATACCATTGTGGCTTCTAAAGATGTCCGAATCCCTTTCTCTGGTAGCGGGGAAAGTAGTGTCTCTGATGGAGAGTTTTACAGTGATAAATTAACTGTAGAAAATTGGGGCGAGAAAACGTTAATTACATCTGAGGAGATTGGAGAAACTGCCGAATTTGAAGACATCAGCGTTTCCTTTGATGGTTATCAAGTCTCAGACTTTTCACCTAATGAAGATCAAAGCAGCCGGTTCAGTAATTTTGAAACAGGCGTGGTCATACTGACAGCAAAAGTAACTGCAACAAACAACAGCTCGACAGTCTTAAATTTCGATGGTACTTCAGCAACTTTAACTGTCGGCTCTGTAAAATTTATGAATCAAAATTCTTTAGAAGTGGCTCCAGATGTCCCTGAATTATCAACAGGTGAGACTGGCACCAAATATATCGCCTTTTTACTTGATAAAGATTCTTACGATAAATTATACAAGGACCAAAGCTATGTTCTAGATGTCAGCCTATACAATACTGACTTTGAGCGTTTGACCATGATTGGCGATGTAGACTTTGAATTCAATAATTGATACTAGATTTTCATCTCTTGGCTGACTCGCTTGAAGACTAAGCATTCTCATCACTAAAACATCAAAACTAAGTAAGATGAAAAATTTTCATTAGATTATCAAAAAATCCTCGCTGCAGATGAAGCGCACCTAAAAGCTAGCTTCATCTGCCTGCGTGGTTTTTTATTGTACCAGCCTCTTGCCAATCAGTACGAATAAACTTTGTCGCTACTCTACTCAATCAGTTACTTAAACTAATAGCGAGCAACGTATATTATACATAGTAAAGTAACACCACTATCATACCGAAACAAGTGCCAAAGCTACCACATCTTCATAAACTCTTTTCAATGTTTTCTATGGCTTTAGTTTACCGAGTGAATGTTTTAAAACTTGTTCAGGAATTGTTTGGGAATGTTAAATTGCAGAAAAAAAGCCTCACAGCAAAAGTTGTGAGGCTTTACTAAGTTTTTATTGTGCTAATTTTTTACCAATCACAGCCAACAGCTGTTGCGGATTAGTCAGCATTAACAAATGACTCTCCGGAGTAATGGCTGTCATTTTCACTCCTGCAATGGGCACACTAGAGAAAACATAGCTAGTATCAAGAGCCAGCCGCTGCAAAATTTCTGCAGGATTAACGCCGCTAAAGGCTGACAAAGCCTTTACGTAATTGTGATTAGAGGTGGTCACTCGTAGCTTTTCCGTTAAATTATCCAGTGCAATTTTTACCAATTGCGAATTTTCTTGATCAGTTTCGTCTAAGACAGTATTCAAGTAGGCTTGTTTATCGGAAAATTCTTCGGGACGTTCGGCAAATAGTGCAGGAATTGCCGCTTTTTCCGGTAGTTGTTGAAAACCATCAATCAAAATCAGCGGATTGCTTATGAAATTCTCCTCTAAAAAGCTGAGAAGAACAACGGTCCCAAAAGATGCTGAGATAATCAGAGTTTCCGGTGTCAGCTGCTCCTGCAAGTCACTGAGCTGATTAAGAAAATCAGTCTTACTTGCTAGCTGTTCTAAATTTTCGTCTGTATAAGTGAGATAGGCGAACCTTTTAGTAGGAAACTGCTCGGTCACAAATTGCCAGACCGAGGCCTCCCAGCCGAGGGGACCAATCAATAAGACATCTAACATATTGTCTCCTTTTGCTATTTTTATTATTGTACAACTGCTGCCAAACGATGCAAATTTTCTTGAAATGCTTGTTTTATTATTGGCTTAACTAGTGAAAGGGGAATGCTTAAATAATTTGGTTCCGTAAAATGAAGCATTTGGGAAATTTTCGTTTGCTGCTGCTGTTTTTCTAAAACGAATTCTAGATCATAGGCCAGCTTGCCGCCGATGCTATGGTAAATAATTTTACCGTCAGCTTCGGTCACCGATATCTCCTCAACAGCGTTCAACGCATGTCCTATCCTCGTTAGGGTCATTCCCATTTCGCTATTTTGCAGGGAGCTAATCTCTGGAGCCCATTGTGTGATATTTTCCAAGTCTAACAAGAAATCTCGAACTCTTTCAGTCGTTGCTGTCGTGCTTGTTACATTTGTAAATAGTGGTTTAGTCATGTTAAACCGCCTCCTTTATTTGATAAACAAAGGATAACGAATTCTAAGCAAACGGAAAAATAAGCGTCCTTATATTTCCTTAAACACTGCTTCTTGAAACAAATCCTCCAACAGAGCACTCTTATTGCTAGCAGATTCAAGCTGGCTGCTTTCAGCTGACTTTTCGGCAGTCAAAGCTAATAGATAGAATAAATTTGCCAGCATAAAATGAGAGTCATGACTGGTGATAAACGCAACACCCTCTTCAATCATGGCGGCAGCTGCTGGATAATCTTTCAATTCAAATAGTGCTAAAGCATCCAAGTAAAAAATAATATTCAAATTGGCTTCATATGGCGCAGTCTTTATATCTAGCAGACTTTGTTCAAGATAAGCTATTGTACTCTTGTGCTGCTGACGCTTAGCACTGATTATTGCTAAGCTAGCAAAAGCCAAACGGGTTAAGCTAGAAGGTTTAGCAGCCTGTTTAACCTCTGCTAAAGACAATTTGAAGTTTTCCTCAGACTGTAGCATACTCTGGCTATTATGAAATTCACAGCAACCTAAATAGTAATAGTACGCTTGAAATTGCGCTTGCGTGGTCAGCTGTTCCAAGATTTCAGGTTGCAGGAGAAATTCTTGCAACTCTTTATACTGATGGGAATTGCATAATTCCTCGACCTTTTGACTAAAGGAAAGATTCTCACTGATAGCATAATGGCTATCCAAAACTAAAACTTCCGCCTGAATTTCCAAACGTTGACATAATTGAATCAGCAGTCGACTATTTGGAAGGTATTTGCCGGCTTCAATCGCCGATAACATCGGTTGTGAGCAAATATCCTGACAGACCTGCTTTTGCGACAAGCCTCTTTGCTTACGTAGAGCCTTCAAAGTGTGCCCAAACTGTTGTTTTCCCATTGGCAGTGTCCTGCTTTCATTTCCGATTTGTTCCATAAATTATCCCAATCCAATTAAGCAATGTCAATTTCTGTCTCCAGCTCTGCCAGCCATGAAAATAATACCTCTTGAGATTCGTAGGCTGCACCATTTTGGCAATGGAGCTCAGAGGAAAATTTTTCTTTATTGAAACAGACTAGTTTTTTGCGGGACGCAGGAATTTTTTCGAAGAAGTTTAGGCCCAGTCGATAATCATAATAATTTTCTTTTTCCGCCAAAAAGATTAAACAATCAGCGGTTAAGTTGCTATAGGCTAGCTCTTCGCTAAAAGCAGCTGTTTTTTTCAAAAGATTATTAAGACTCGTGGCACCAAATACCCATTTTGCGTGCTCTACTTGCCAGTTTAAAAATTTGTGATGCCGAATATACCAGCTGCTAATATTTTCCAATCTAGCGGGAAAGCCCTTCTTCAAATAGGGATGCAAAAATTTTGGCAAGGCAAATTTAAAAGATTCCTGCATGGAAGGAAAATAATTATACAAGATAACCTTATCAAACAACTGGCTTTCGAAGCTAGCAGTCCTCGCCAACAACAAACCGCCCAAGGAGAGGCCAATACCAATTTTATTTTTCAAGGGCCCACGTTCTTTTTCATAATAAGATACGACCGCTTTAACGGCTAAGTGCCAATCAGCCTCAAAGGGTTGCTGATAATTTCTGATGACTGCCGACTGTCCTGGACCTTCATAAAGAACCACATCATAGCCAGACTGTGTGGCGGCCTGTACGTTAGTAAAATACAATTCCTCCAACAACGCATCAAAACCACCACAGATAAAAATGGTGCCTTTTGCAGCCTGCTGTGTGGGAAAATAAACAGTGCGCAATTTCAAATTGTCATACTCAATTACATTTCTCACAAAGGTGATTTTTTTCAAATCCAGCCCCTGATAAAACAAATCTACTGAATTTTGATAAGCCTCTCTTTTGCGAGAGTCACTTGGCGGCAGGAAAAATTCGGCCGCCTGATAATAGCGGCTCCCTCTAAAGTATGCAGCAGCTGCAAGTTCCTGCAGTCGATTCTCTTCTAATTTTTGGCCACGTTGTTGCAATTTTTCAGCAATCTTTTGCCACTGGACATACCAAGATTCATAATTGCCATCTTGGATTTTTTCAGCCACCGTAGCCACCTCCCCATAATCTGCTCCGCCAAAAGGGGCATACCACATTAAACGGGTTATCTCAAACTCAAATGCAAAATTCTTAAAAAAATGTTTTTTCATTCTACTCGCCTTTTCTTTCCTGATGTTGCCAACTGATTATTTTGGCTCATGCTATAATGAAATTCATTATAGTAAGCTACAATCATTTAGAAAAGAGGTTACCTCAAGGTGCAAAATAAAAATCTCCATAATGAACAACGCTTGCGGGAGGTGGCGCTGCCGCTATTAGGCAAATGGGTGCCCTTTATAATCCTCTTGTTAGCTGAAAAAGATTACAACTTTGCGGAACTCGATCGGGCAATGGTTGGCGTTTCCCGCAAAGTATTAACGGAAAACCTGCGGCAATTATTGGCTTCTGGGCTGATTCAAAAGGAAGGGGAAAGCTCAACCGGTTTTCCTGTTAGCTATAGCTTGACTCCTTTAGGCCTCAGCGTGTTACCGATTTTAGAGCAGGTTAAAAGTTGGTTGCGGGAAAATGAACAAGCAATTCTATCAAACCGGGCAAATTTTGAAACGATGAAAGCAAAAAAACTTTAATTTAAAAATCACTTCTGAAACTGGCAAGCAATTTTTAGACTAAAGTATGTTAAAAAATTGGATTTCTCAGTCAACTTCCCGCCGCTCCGCCAACATCAGCTCCACCATCCGGCCATAGCTGGCAACGCCATCACTTTGGTTGTTGGCCTTTAAATAAGTGTCATTGACCTTGGTAGAGAAATGATAAAATAAGCCGCGATAGTCACTCAAATAGGCCGCATAATAGGCTCGGTCCTCCTGCACTTTTTCTGAGAGATTTTCTCTGATAAACGTAGCTTGTTCAGCATCGACCCGATTCAAAGCCGAGATAGCATGGTTGAAGGCTAATGATAGTCCGCTGTAATTCATCAGCGGATCATCAACTTTTTGACTAGCAAGGTACGCAATAAAATTAGCTTCATCTTCCCGCATAAAACCACTTTGATGTGCCAGCTCATGGGCCATTGTTGAAGGAATCATGTAAAAAGGCACCTGTTTGTTAATATTGGACTCCATCGTAAATGGAAAAAAGACACCGGAAATTCCCGCCTGCGACATCACGTCTGATAATAAAACTGGCTTGGGCTTAGAATATAGCGAGCGCTCTAGCACGGGATAAGTTTCTGCCAATTTCGCTATTGCCGTCACCGAAAGTTCTGCATAGGCTTCAAAATCCTGCGAAGTGTAAATATCCTCCGGTAATAGGGCCCGAACCGTGTCTAATTCCTCGGCTAAATCAAGACAGAGCTGCTGCAACTGGGTTTCATCGGTTTCGCCCAACGTATAACCCGTGTAGTAAGTAAAGGTTTGGCGATAGTAATTTAATCCGCACAAAGCCGTAAAAACAAAATAGACGACACTGAAAATTCCGAAACCAGTTGCTAAGGCTTTGTAAGCAAGCCAGCCCCGGTGACTTTGACCCTTGATTATTTTGCGGATATAAAAAATCAGTAATGCGACAACAAAAATGATAAATAACACAACCACCCACTCTGTTAAAGAAAATGAGATTAGTGATGGCAGAAAGCCAACGACAGTGGTCAGCTTAGGATAAATAGTTAAACTATAAACCTGCTCTGTCCAGACGGGATTAGCTTTGGCATATTGCGTCAGCAGAAAGGCCAAAATGCCCGGAATCAGCCACAGCCAGCGTTTTAATAAAAATTTCTTCATAGGTTCCCCTTTAATATGGCTTTCTCATGCTTTCATTTTACATCCAGCGGGGAGTGTCTTTCAATCAAAAAAATTCTAGAAGCGACTCAAGCAAGTTGAGCGGTTTCTAGAATTTTATTGTTTACTTTTTCTTTTTGCCTTTTGATGGCTTTTTTTCCATCAAGTCATGGAGCTTTTGGTTTAATTCCGTCAGCTGGTTTTCATTCCACGGTGAGTTGCGGCGAAAATCTGTAAAATGTAAATCGGCGGTATCTTTTTTAATATAATTTTCGGTTTTTTGGATTGTTTTATAGAGCTCATGGGCCGATGTTCGCAATGCCCCTTGAGAAAAGACAACCCACTGCTCCGCCATATCACTGGTGGCAACGGTAACCTGTGTGGCGATGGTATTTAATTCCCCCGCCACCCGTTCAATATAGCTGTCGGCGGTTTCGTTTTCTTTAGTGAAGACCACCGTCAGCTGATATTTTCGATAATCCTGTTGAATCCCAGGAACCAGTTGAGCATCAAACACGACAATAATTTCAAGGCCTTCGTACTTGGCATAATTGGAAAGGCGATTGAGTAGCGCCTCTCTGGCATCCTCCAGCAAATCTTGTTTTTTAAGCTGCACCAATTCCGGCCATGCACCAATCATATTGTAGCCGTCAACAAGTAATAGTTGCTTTTTCACGACTGACCACCGCCCCGTTGACTAAAGGCTTGATACATCAGCAAGCCGGCAGCCACACTGGCATTTAAACTTTGAACGTGGCCAGTCATCGGAATCGTCAGCATCTCATCGACTTCTTTTTTCAAGCCTTGACTCATGCCCTTGCCTTCATTGCCGATAATCAAAGCAATCGCTCCTTGGGCATTCCATTTTTGAAAATTAGTACCCGTCATATCCGTGCCAAAAATCCAGAAATTTTTCTCCTTCAAGCGCTGAATCGCCTGACTCAAATTGGTTACTCTGGCAATCGGCACATATTCCACGGCACCGGTTGAAGCCTTAGCAACCACCGGCGTGATGCCGACAGCCCGATGTTTAGGAATAATCACACCGCTCACACCACTGGCATCGGCCGTCCGTAAAATCGAGCCAAAATTATGGGGATCTTCGATGCTATCTAAAATTAAGAAAAATGGTGTTTCTGTTTTAGCCAAAGCCTGCTCCAGTAATTCTTCTAACTCCAAATATTCATAAGGTGTCGTGGCTAAAACAATGCCTTGGTGGACACCTGAGCTGCTCCAGTCATCTAGTTTAGCTTTGGGTACCCATTTGACTGGGACGCTATGTTCTTGAGCTAATTCTTTTAAACGCTGAATCTTTTCCCCTTTGGCATCCTCCTGCAAAAATAATTTATTGCCTTTGCCCTGGGTTAGAGCCTCCACGCTGGCGTGGTAGCCAAAGGTAAAATCTGCGGATAATTCAACCGGCTGCTCGGCTTGATTTTTGTTAGGGGTTTCGTCATTACGGCGATTGCGCTTGGCTGGTTGGTCATTGCGTTTACGCTGATTAGCACCGCCGATTTTTTTTGAACGCTGGTCATTTTGGCGTTTTTCTGGTCGTCTAGCCATTGGTCTCTCTCACTTTCTCAATGCACCAAGCAATTAATTCTTCAAGGCGCTCTTGTTGTTTAGTTAAATGCAGATAGCCCATCAAGGCTTCAAAGCCGGTGGAAATCCGATAGGTCATCACATCGGCATTTTTTGCGGTCGTATGGCTTTTGGCATTGCGGCCGCGCTTGTAAAAAAGAATTTCTTCTTCAGTCAGCAAGTCTGCTGCCAGTAATTCCTCCATCAAAGAGGCTTGCGCCTTGGCGGAGACATAGTTTGTCGCCATATGATGTAGCTTATTTGGTCGAGTTTGTCCCTGCTCGACTAAATAATCACGAATATAAATTTCATAAATCGCATCACCGACATAGGCTAATGCTAAGCCGTTTAATTGTTGATAATCTCTCATGCTTCTCTTCTCCAGCGAACTCCCTGTGGGGTGTCTTCCAAAATAATTCCTTGCTCCTTTAGCTGGTCACGAATTTCATCACTGCGGGCAAAGTTTTTATCTTTGCGGGCCTGATTACGCTCCTCAATCAACACTTCAATATCGGTATCTAACAATTCAGCTTCTTTAAAGAAAATACCAAAGACCGCTAGCATCCCAACAAAAGCCTGCAAGCCTTTTGTTAAACTGGCTTGACTAGCTGTGCTAGCTTCAAGATGGGTATTCAGCCACTTTGCTAAATCATACACCACCGTGATACCGTTGGCGGCATTGAAGTCATCATCCATCTCTTGAATAAAGGCCTCTTCAAAGGCGGCAATTTCCGCTAAGCTAGCCGAAGTTTCTGTCTCAGTTGCAAAATCCTGCTGCAAACGAAACTGCACATTTTCATAAGTATTCCGCAATTTTTGCAAATTAGCGGTGGCTTCTTGTAACGTAGCTTCACTATAACGAATCGGCCGGCGATATTGCGTCGTTGCCATAAAGAAACGCAAAATTTGTGGGTCAATCCGCTGAATCATCTCATGGGCAGTCACAAAATTCCCTAGCGATTTACTCATTTTCTCATCGTCATCGCCGATGGTCACGTAGCCGTTGTGCATCCAATAGTTGGCAAATTTATGGCCGGTCTTGGCTTCGCTTTGGGCGATTTCATTTTCATGATGGGGAAATTCTAAATCTTGCCCACCACCATGAATATCAATCGTGTCGCCCAAATGTTTAGTCGCCATCACCGAGCACTCGATATGCCAGCCGGGGCGCCCTTGTCCCCAAGGTGAATCCCAAGCAATCTCGCCAGCCTTGGCACTTTTCCATAAAGCAAAATCAAGCGGGTCTTCCTTTAAATCTAGTTCAGCGCCGGTCCGTTGACTCGCACCAACTTCTAATTCATCAATACTCTGGTCACTTAATTGTCCGTAATCTTTAAATTTCCGTGTGCGATAATAGACGTCGCCGCCAGATTCGTAGGCAAAGCCTTTGTTGATCAAGACTTCGATAAATTCAATAATATCAGGAATATGGTCCATCACCTGTGGATTCAGTGTTGCCGGTTTGACATTTAAAGCGGCAGTATCTTCTTTAAAAGCGGCAATAAAACGCTGGGCTACTTCTGGAGCAGACAGCTGCAATTCTTGAGCCGCTCGAATAATTTTATCATCCACGTCGGTAAAGTTTGAGACATAATTGACCGCAAAGCCGCGGTATTCAAAATAGCGGCGAATCGTGTCAAAGGCTACCGTACTGCGAGCGTTGCCGATATGGATATAATTATAAACGGTCGGTCCGCAGACGTACATCGCCACCTGGCCTTCTCTTAAGGGCGTAAAAATTTCCTTTTGGCGGCTCAAGGTATTATAAATTTTAATCATTCAACTTTCTCTCCTTTAATCCTGACAACTTTGGCTGGAATGCCGACAGCCGTTCCATAATCGGGAACATCGGTAATCACTACGGCACTGGCGCCGATTTTTGCAGCAACACCAATCGTCACCGGTCCTAAAACTTGGGCATGGGCTGAAATCAGCGCTCCTTGTTTGATGGTCGGATGGCGCTTACCTTGGTCTTTGCCGGTGCCTCCCAAGGTCACCCCGTGAAACAAGACAACATCGCTTTCCACCACTGCGGTTTCACCAATCACCAAGCCTGACCCGTGATCGATAAAAACACCGCTGGCAATCTCAGCTCCCGGATGAATTTCAATGCCGGTGATAAAACGCCAAAACTGAGCGTTGATTTTGGCTAATAAAAATCGCTGATGACGATATAAAAAATGGGACAAACGATGAAAAAATAATGCATGGACACCGGGGTACGTCAAGACAACTTCAGCTGTCGAACGTGCTGCAGGGTCATTGCGCTTGACTGCGGCAATCGCTGCTTGCCACCAACCCATAACTCTTCCTCCTTTTAACAGAAAACTACCTATCTTCTCTTCTTAACCAACAAGCTTGCTCAAGCCATTTAACCGCCAAAAAACACGCCTTTAGAATAAATTCTAAAAGACGTGTTTGAACGTGGTTCCACTTTTGTTTACGAGTTGTGCCAGTCGTTAAGCTGAAAGCTCCGCTAGAAAACAATTTCTTTAAAAATTGTCTCACGGGCTTCCCTTAAAACTGAGTCACAGCCTCGCCTCAAGTGGGTAACGGTCACTGCCGTTTTTGACTACTTTTCGTCAAAACCATTCCGGGATGCACTTCACAAAAATTAACTATCTGTTTGCAGCGCCACAGACTCTCTGAAAATTAATTTTTTGCTACTTCTTCCCTTCAAAATGTTTAAAGGACTTGGTTTAAATGGGCAAGAACTTTTTCTTTGCCTAATAATTCAATTGTATCGGCTAATTCAGGGCCATGCATTTGACCGGAAACAGCCACGCGAATCGGCATAAAGAGATTTTTCCCCTTGACGCCGGTTTCTTTTTGAACGGCTTTGATTGCCGCTTTAATTGTCGGCACATCTAAGACTTCCATTGATTCTACTTGATTTTTGAAGGCTTGTAAAACAGTTGGCACTGTTTCGCCAGCTAAAACTTCTTTACTAGCTTCATCCAAGACCGGATGTTCAATAAAGAATAAGTTAGAGGCTTCCACGATTTCTGCCGCATAACTCATTTGCGGTTGATACAAGCTGACAATTTTTTTCAGCCATTCTAATTTTTCCGCTGAAACAGGTTCCGTTACCCGGCCATCAGCAATCAGATACGGAATGGCCATATCGGTTAAAGTATCTAGGTCTAATTCCTTCATGTAATGATTGTTGACCCACTCTAATTTTTTGCCGTCAAAGGCCGCTGGTGATTTGCTCAAGCGGTCTGGGTTAAACATGGTCACTAATTCTGCTTGGCTGAAGATTTCGTCTTCGCCGACTGGTGACCAGCCTAATAAGGCGATAAAGTTAAACATCGCTTCTGGCAAGTAGCCCAGCTCCCGATATTGCTCGATAAATTGCAGAATACTTTCATCCCGCTTGCTTAATTTTTTACCCGTTTCAGAATTAATAATTAATGTCATATGGCCAAAGATTGGTGCTTTCCAACCAAATGCCGCATAAATCATTAATTGTTTTGGCGTATTGGCGATATGATCATCCCCCCGTAAAACGTGGGTGATTTCCATTTCGTGATCATCAACGGCTACCGCAAAATTATAGGTCGGCATGCCATCGCGTTTTTGAATCACAAAATCGCCACCGATATTATCAGATTCAAAGACGATTTCGCCTTTAACCATATCTTCAAATGTGTAAGACGTATTTCTCGGCACTCTAAAACGAATCACCGGTTGTAAGCCTTGCGCTTCTTTTTCCGCTTGTTCCTCTGGGGTTAAATTGGCACATTTGCCAGAATAATGGGGCATTTCGCCGCGAGCTTTTTGTGCATCCCGCTCTGCTTCCAACTCTTCTTCTGTACAATAGCATTTATAAGCCAAATTACTTAATAACAGATGGTCAATTAATGGTTGATAGATATCCTTCCGCTCTGATTGACGGTAAGGACCGTACTTGCCGGGATTTTCTGGCGATTCATCCCAATCCATGCCTAACCAGTCTAGGTTTTCTAGTTGGCTTTTTTCGCCATCTTCAATATTACGTTTTTGATCGGTGTCTTCAATCCGAATAATAAAATCGCCATCGTTATGACGGGCGAATAAATAATTGAAGAGTGCTGTCCGGGCGTTCCCAATGTGTAGGTGGCCAGTTGGACTTGGTGCATAGCGTACACGTACTTTTGACATGAATTTTCCTCCTTAGTTAATCTGTAAGACCAGCAGTCGGTCACGATTTTTTTTGTATTGCCAACGTCAGCTTTTGTAAACAGCTGGTTGAAAAACTGGCAAGTCAATCACAAAATCCAAATTGCTTTCTGCTGGCATTCCAGATATTTGACAGCCGGTTTCACTGTCTATCTGCAAGCAAACGTGCAAAGGTGACGACAAACATTTTAAATGAATGTCTTAGCCTCTGCGCTCCATCTGCATTTTACCCTCTTCCTAATCATTAGTAAAGGTCAATCAACTGTGTTAACTCTCGTCATTTTTTTCATTGATGCCTCGATCAGAATGGGCCGGTTTGGCAAAAATCATCCGGCCAGCTGCTGTTTGCAAAGCGCTGGTGACGATGACATCAATTTGTTCGTTCATATAATGCTGGCCGTCTTCAACCACGACCATCGTGCCGTCATCCAGATAAGCGACCCCTTGTTGCCGTTCTGTTCCCGCCTTCACAACGAGAACATTCATCGCCTCTCCCGGAATCACCACTGGCTTCACGGCATTGGCCAAAGCGTTGATATTCAACACGGGCACATTTTGAAATTCAGATACCTTGTTTAAGTTGTAATCATTGGTAACGACAACGCCGTCTAACAGTTTTGCCAATTTAATCAGCTTGCTATCTACTTCAGAAATATCTTCAAAATCACCGTCGTACATTTCCACATCGATGCCATCTTCTTTTTGTAGCGCATTTAAAATATCCAAGCCGCGGCGACCGCGCACCCGCTTTAAGCTATCGCCGGAATCGGCAATGTACTGCAATTCATACAAGACAAAATTAGGAATTAAAATCGTTCCTTCTAAAAAGCCAGTCTTCGCAATATCGTAAATTCGACCGTCGATAATCACGCTTGTGTCGAGAATTTTATATTTGTGAAAAAAATCCTCAGCCTTGCGATCCAACATTTGTCCTTCAGCACTCTCCTCCGCTTTTTTACTGCGGGGGGTAAAAATCTTGCGCCATTCTTCAATCCGAGTCGTTCCCACCCGAAAACCTAAATAACCAAAAATCAGCATCAGGATAATCGGCAGAATACTGTTAATTACCGGAATTTCAATCCGGTACAGAGGTGTCGAAATAATGACCCCCAATGTCAGGCCGATAATCGCCCCAACAGCTCCAAATAATAGATAGGTTAAACTTACCTCGCTAATCTCTTTTTCAATACGGCGAATCAGGCGAACAATGTATTTTGCGAAAGCCAAAGATAAAATAAATAGAATAATGGCACCAATCAGGCTGTTCGTAAAATGATTGTTCAGCCAATTATTATCTTGTTGGCCTAGCATCTGCCAAAAAAATGGCAAATAGGAAAATCCCAAGCTAGCGCCAATGATTGCCATAATCAGCGAAATCATTCTCTTTTGCATAAGCTACTCTCCTCGTGTCTGTCTTTCAACTTATTTTTTATAATCAAGCTCTGACTGCTGAAAGCCAGCGGACTAATCTGGCTACCGCCCTTCAGCAGAGGGCTGAAAATCTTAATTAAAAACTTTTTTCAATGTTTCAGCTAGAGTTGCGACGCCGATAACTTCGATGCCTTTAGGCGGTTGCCAACCGCTTAAATTATTCTTGGGGACATAGACTTTGGTAAAGCCAAGCTTTTGAACCTCTTTAATCCGCTGTTGAATATTGCTGACTCGGCGGATTTCACCGGTCAAACCAATTTCTCCGATAAAACATTCTGTCGGCTGCGTCCCTTTTTCTTTATAACTCGAAGCAATGCTGACGGCTAAGGCTAAGTCAATCGCCGGTTCATTTAATTTTACACCGCCGGCCGCTTTTAAATAAGCGTCCTGATTTTGCAGTAGCAGTCCAGTGCGTTTTTCCAGCACCGCCATAATCAGAGAAACTCGATTAAAGTCCAATCCCGTAGTTGTTCGCTTAGCATTGCCAAACATTGTTGGCGTGACCAAAGCTTGGATTTCAACTAAAATCGGTCGACTGCCCTCCATCGTCACTACAATCGCTGAACCGGTGGAGCCCGCCAGACGTTCCTCTAGAAAAACCTGCGAAGGGTTCGCTACTTCCTCTAAACCATTTTCATGCATTTCGAAAATGCCGATTTCATTCGTCGAGCCAAAACGATTTTTGACTGCCCGTAAAATTCTAAAGGTATGGTGCTTATCCCCTTCAAAATATAACACAGTGTCCACCATATGCTCCAACATGCGGGGTCCCGCAATCGAGCCCTCTTTGGTGACGTGCCCGACAATAAAAATCGCAATGCCATTTGTTTTGGCCAACTTCAATAGCTCCGCTGTCGTTTCCCGAACTTGGCTGACACTGCCGGCCACACTGCTGATGTCCGGTTGGGTCATCGTTTGAATCGAATCGATAATCACATAATCAGGAGTCAGATTTTCAATGGCTCGACTAATTTCATGCATATCCGTTTCCGGGTATAAGTAAAAATCACCTTTACCGTTACCAAGGCGGTCAGCCCGCATTTTAATCTGCTGGGCACTTTCCTCACCGGAAACATACAGCACCTTGCCACCAATTTCTGCCAACTGTTGAGAAACTTGCAGCAATAGCGTTGATTTCCCGATACCGGGATCACCACCGATTAACACGAGGGAACCCGGCACCACACCACCACCCAAAACTCGATTTAGTTCTTCTAAATTAGTTTTAATGCGTGGTTCTTTTTTGGTGGTCACTTCTGTTAATTTTTGCGGCTTGGCTTTTTCGCCGGTTAAACTAGTTCGCACCCGGCGATTTGTTGTATCTTGTTCAATTTCTTCCACTAAAGTATTCCATTCACCGCAGTTAGGACAGCGCCCTAAATACTTTGGTGAAACATACCCACAATTTTGGCAGACAAATTGCGTTTTTGCTTTTGCCAAAAGGATTCCTCCTAGCTCATTTCAAGGTATTAAATTTCTCAAGAGAAATTTAGTTTGATTCTCATACGAGTATCATTCCACTAGACAGTTACCGCGCTACACTTCGTTAAAAATTAAAAATGGTTCTTCTATCGTTAGATTCTGCGAAAAGTGGAACTGACACCTAGCTCATTTCGAGGTATTAAATTTCTCAAGAGAAATTTAGTTTTATCTTCGTACGAGTATCATTCCACTAGACAGTCACAGCGCTACATTTCATTAAAAATTAAAAATGTTTCTTCTATGTTTAATTCTGCGAAAAGTGGAACTGACACCTAGCTCATTTCGAGGTATTAAATTTCTCAAGAGAAATTTAGTTTTATCTTCGTACGAGTATCATTCCACTAGACAGTCACAGCGCTACATTTCATTAAAAATTAAAAATGTTTCTTCTATGTTTAATTCTGCGAAAAGTGGAACTGATAACTGATACCTAATCTTTGCCAGATGAGCCAAACCCGCCGGTGCGTTGGCCGCCGGTTTCGTCTTGGTCGGCTTTTAAAAATGGTAAGAAGATGCCTTGTCCGATGCGTTCACCTTTTTTAATTTGAACATCTCGTAGGCCAAAGTTAGTCAGCTGGAACATAATATGCCCTTCATTATCAGGATTTTCATAATAATCACTGTCAATCACACCGATGCCGTTGCTTAAAACTAACAGGCGCTTTAAAGGATTGCTGGAGCGATTGGCTAGCTGTAAAAATTCACTGTCTCCCATGTAGGCTTTAATGCCCGTTGCCACTAAAGTCGGCTTGAAGGCTTTTTCGTCAGCCAAAGCTTCATCAGGTTGACGGACAGTATTCAGCAAAGTTTTAAATGCCGTATTTAAGCCAGCCTTCCAAATACTGGGAATCACCACATCGTTGGCGGCTTCAAAATCATAACCAGCGGCTTTGTTGGTGGCCCGCTGAGGAATATTGATGTTTTGGTCGCTAAAACTTGTTACTACTTCAAATCCACGAGTTTTCATTAATTTATGCGTTCCCTTCTGTCCTTTTTGTTGAATTCTCCTTAGCGGATGTAAACTGCTTTCTAAATTTTCTGAAACAAAGTAAAAATTAAAAAGTTTCGCTAAATTTTTTACAAAAAGGTATAAAGTTATTTTAACATAACACGCCTTTAATTCCGACGAGTTTCACTGATTATCGATTAAGTTTTTAGAAGTTTTAAGTTTCATTTTAAAATAAGTACAAGGATTCACAAAATTAATAAAATTAGGCTTTTGCCATTTTACTCTTTCTGTTATAATGTATTTCACATTTAAATTTAATAATTTTAAGAAGGAGCGATTTTAGTATGACTGTTTTTAATTTCTCAGCTGGTCCCGCCGTATTACCGAAACCTGTGTTGGAGCAGGCGCAATCGGAAATGTTAGATTATCGAGGCAGCGGCATGTCCGTGATGGAGCTGAGTCATCGTTCCTCCTTATTTGAAAACATTATCCAAGAGGCCGAAGCTTTATTGCGGGAATTGATGAACATCCCTGATAATTATCAGGTTTTATTTCTGCAGGGGGGTGCCAGCATGCAATTTTCGATGGTGCCGTTGAATTTAGCACAAGGAAAGAAAGCGTTGTATGCCAACACTGGCTCATGGTCGAAAAAAGCCATTTCTGAAGCGAAAAAAATTGCCGGCGTTGAGGTCGAGGTCATCGCCTCTAGCGAAGAGCAAAATTTCACCTACATTCCAGAAATTACGCCAGACATGGTTGACCAAGATGCGGCTTACTTGCACATCACTACTAATAATACGATTGAAGGCAGTGCCTATCAGACAATTCCTGATGCTGGCAAGGTGCCAATTGTCGCTGATATGTCCTCAAATATTTTAGCGAATGATTACAAAACAGAGGATTTCGGCATTATTTATGCCGGTGCGCAAAAAAATATCGGGCCCGCAGGTTTGACTGTTGTGATTATCCGTGACGATTTATTAGGGCTTTTCCCAACGCCAAGCGCCATGTTGGATTATAAAATTCAAGCGGATAATCATTCCCTTTACAACACGCCGCCAACTTTTGCAATTTATATGGCAAAATTGGTCTTTGAATGGGTCAAGGCAAATGGTGGTGTTGCCGGTATGTTAAAGCAAGACCAAGCAAAAGCTGGACTATTATATCATACGATTGCTGAATCCAACTTATTTACGAGCCCTGTTGACAAAGACAGTCGTTCGATTACCAATATTCCTTTTGTAACCGGCTCTGAGGCGTTAGACAAAAAATTTAATCAAGAAGCCTTAGCTGCTGGCTTTGAAAACTTAAAAGGCCATCGTTCTGTTGGCGGTATGCGGGCGAGTCTCTACAACGCCTTTCCATTAGAGGGCGTCGAAGCCCTAGTTGCTTTTATGAAACAATTTGAAATAGAAAATGGAGGAAACTAAGCATGTTTGATATTAAAACCTTTAATGCAATTGACCCGCAAGGCCTGAAATATTTTGAAGATCCAAATTTCACCGTCAATCAAACGGAACAGCCGGCGGGAATTATTCTGCGCAGCCAAAAATTACATGATTACAATTTTCCAGCTTCTGTTCTTGGGGTCGCTCGAGCTGGTGCGGGAACCAATAACGTGCCCGTCAAAGAATGCGCCGAAAAAGGCATTGTCGTCTTCAACACTCCCGGCGCCAATGCAAATGCCGTCAAGGAGTTAGTTTTAGCTAGTCTCTTAGTTTCCGTCCGGCCACTAATTCAAGGCTCAACCTGGGTTCAGACCTTAACTGGTGCTGATGTTGAGGAGCAAGCCGAAGCCAACAAAAAAGCCTTTGTAGGACATGAATTAGAAGGCAAAAAGTTAGGCGTTGTCGGCTTGGGCGCTATCGGTGCCATGGTCGCCAACGACGCTTACCGGTTAGGCATGAACGTGACCGGCTATGATCCTTATGTTTCAGTTGACACGGCCTGGAATATTTCTCGCCGCGTCAAGCGGGCGAACGGCATGGATGAAATTTTTGCCACCAGCGATTTTATCAGCCTGCATGTGCCTCTTTTAGAAAACACCCAGAATCTAATCAGCACCGAAGAATTGCAAAAAATGAAAAATGACGCCGTTCTGTTAAATTTTGCCCGGGGTGGCTTAGTTGATACTGACGCTGTTTTAAAGGCCTTAGATGCAGGAGAAATCAAACAATACATTACCGATTTTGCCGATGAACGCTTATTGCGGCATGAAAAAGTCTTAGTCTTTCCTCATTTGGGAGCATCAACGGAGGAAGCCGAGGTCAATTGCGCCAAAATGGCGGGCCGCACCTTGAAAAAATTCCTGTTGACTGGCGAAATCAAACGCTCAGTCAATTTTCCCACAGTGGAAATGACCTTTGCTTCTCCCTATCGGTTGAGCATCGTCAATAAGAATGTGCCGAACATGTTGGGCCAGATTTCAACAATCATTGCCGGCATGGAAATCAACATTGACACCATGATTAATCGCAGTCGGGATGATTTAGCCTACACGCTTGTCGACATCGATGAAACCGATGAAGCCAAAATTCAAGAAGTGGCCAAACGGATTGCCGACTCGGATAATATTGTTAAAGTCCGCGTGATTAAAAATCCAGAGGAGGGCGGTTTCTAATGGTTGAGATTCATCCCTTCGCCGGTATCCGGCCCCATGAAGATTTAGCTGAAAATATTGCGACACTGCCCTATGATGTTTTGAATTCAGCCGAAGCCTATGATTTGGCTAAAGACAATCCTTATTCTTATCTGCATATTGATAAGGCGGAAATTGATTTACCTAAAGAACTCTCGCCTTATGATCCGCAGGTTTATCAAAAAGCTACCAGCAATCTGCAGACCTTTTTGCAAAAGGATTGGCTGATTCGTGATGAAAAGAAAGTATTATATCTCTATGAACTGACGATGAATGGCCGCAGCCAAACGGGTTTAGTAACCTGCACGACGATTGCTGATTACCAAAACGGCTTAATCAAGAAACACGAATACACCCGGCCGGAAAAAGAACTGGATCGAATTAATCACATTGATGTCTGCGATGCCAACACGTCGCCGATTTTTCTGACATATCGTAGTGAGGCTGGCGTTCAGCAACTTATGCAGGATTGGCAGGAACAACATGCGCCGGTCTATGATTTCACCAGCTTCCATGATGTTGCCCATCGGGTCTGGGTGATTGACGATGTCGAAGTTATTGCTGCATTAGTGCAGGGCTTTGCCGACAATGTACCGGCGTTATACATCGCTGACGGCCATCACCGCACCGAATCAGCCGTCAAGGTCGGTCTTAAGCGGCAGGAAACTTATCCCGATGCTGGACCTGCTGCTGAATTTAATTACTTTCTTTCCGTCATTTTCCCTAAAGAGGAATTGGCAATTCTCGATTACAATCGGGTGCTAAAGGTACCGATTGCGCCGGACTTTTTGACAAGACTCTCGCAATATTTTACCGTTGAAAAAGTCGCTGCAGGCAAACCGCAGCAGCCGAAAACCTTTGGTATGTATGTGGATCAGCAATGGTATCAATTGACCATTAAACAGGAACTGATTCCCAATGACCCAGTGGAACAATTGGATGTCGCCTTGCTACAGCATTATGTCTTTGAAAAGGAATTTGACGTTCAAGATATTCGTACTGATAAACGGATTGACTTTATCGGCGGCATTCGCGGCATGACAGAGCTGGAAAAACTGGTGGACTCCAAGGAATGGACGGTCGCCTTTGCACTTTATCCTACCACCATGGATGATTTATTAAATGTGGCGGACGCTGGCAAAATTATGCCGCCAAAATCGACTTGGTTTGAGCCGAAACTACTGAGCGGATTATTTCTACATGACTTAGCTAGTCAAAACAAGTAAAATAGAATAAACTAAACGAATCCCTTTGCTTTGGTGAAGGGATTTTCCCTACATTTAGAACGAAAAATTTTTACATGAATGAGGAGTTTCCCATGCGTCAACAACTTCATAAGGCTCAGCGGATTGTCGTCAAAGTTGGCACCTCCACTTTAATTTATCCCAATGGTACGATTAATTTAAGTGCCATCGACCAGCTGGCTTTTGTTTTAGCTGATTTAAATAATCAAGGCAAGGAAATTATTTTGGTTTCCTCCGGTGCGATTGGTGTCGGGCTCAATAAGCTGCAAATGGCCACACGGCCGCCAACCATTCCAGAACAACAGGCCGTAGCAGCAGTCGGGCAAACGGAGCTGATGAATATTTACGCTCAGCGTTTTTCAACCTATAGTCAGCAGACCGGTCAAGTATTGATGACCCGTGACGTGATTGATTTTCCGGAAAGCCGTCAAAATGTGACCAACACTTTAGAGCAGCTTTTGCAAATGCAGGTCATCCCCATCGTGAATGAAAACGATGCGGTGTCTGTAGATGAATTAGATCACCTGACTAAATTTGGCGATAACGACCAATTGTCGGCAATTGTCGCCCAATTAACCAAGGCTGACATTTTAATTATGCTTTCAGATATTGACGGTTTTTATTCCGCCAATCCCTTGACCAATCCCGAAGCAAAACTTTATTCCCACATCACCGCCATTGACGAAAATTTGATGGCACAAGCAGGTGATAAAGGCAGTAGCTTTGGTACCGGCGGCATGCGCAGCAAACTAAAAGCCGCTCAGCGGGTTTTAGAAAACGACAGCGCCATGGTCTTAGCCAATGGCAAGCAGCCGCAAATTATTTTTGAAATTTTAGCTGGCAAAACTATCGGCACTCTATTTGCCGGCAACCAATAAGCCGGCCGAAGCTTTCGCTAATGAGCTATTGTAACTACCGCCGTAAAAAGAAAAGGAGCTATCATGATGACAGATTTAATTACTTTGGGTCAACAGGCAAAAGCCAGCTCCCATGAACTGGCCTTACTCTCCACTTTAGAAAAAAATCATTTACTGACGAAGATGGCAGAGGCTTTAATTGCCAACACCACTGAAATCTTACAAGAAAATCAAAAGGATTTGAGTCAAGCCGCTGATAATGGCATCAGTGAAACCATGCAGGACCGCCTTCGCTTAACTTCTCAGCGAATCACCGAGATGGCAGACGGCATTCGCCAAGTCGTGACTTTAGACGATCCCATCGGGGCTGTCGATAAGATGTGGCGCAACGCCGATAATTTGTTAATCGGCAAACAGCGGGTGCCATTAGGAGTGATTGGCATCATCTATGAATCGCGCCCAAATGTCACCACTGATGCCGCCAGCTTATGTTTTAAAACTGGCAATGCCGTCATTTTAAGAGGCGGCAAGGAAGCCTTTCATTCCAATCAAATTTTAGTCAAAATTTTGCAGGACACTTTGGCAGAAAATAATGCCAATCCTCACGCTATTCAATTTGTCGATGACACCTCTAGGGAAACGGCGACAGCTTTGATGAAGCTCAATGATTATCTCGACGTGCTGATTCCCCGTGGCGGCGCCGGTTTAATTCAACGGGTTAAAACCACTGCTACCGTGCCAGTGATTGAAACTGGCACCGGCAACAACCACGTTTATGTGGACAAGGATGCCGATTTAGAAATGGCTGTCAAAATTGTCGTTAATGCCAAGGTGCAACGGCCCTCAGTCTGCAATTCGATTGAAACCATTTTGGTTCACCAAGACGTGGCAGAAATTTTCCTGCCGCAATTAGAAGCCTACTTGAAGGAGCACGCCGCTGAAACTCCGGTGGAATTGCGGGCCGACCAAACGGCCGCCGGCTTTTTATCCGAAACAACTCCTGCGACAGAAAGTGATTGGCAGACGGAATTTTTAGATTATATTTTGGCGATTAAAGTGGTGGATTCCCTCGAAGCGGCCATCATTCATATCAATCGCTACAACACGAAACACTCAGAAGCAATCGTCACCAAAGACTATCATGCTTCACAAAAATTCTTAAATGAAGTTGACGCCGCTGCAGTTTACGTCAATGCCTCCACTCGTTTCACCGACGGCTTTGTCTTTGGCTTTGGTGCCGAAATCGGCATCAGCACCCAAAAACTTCACGCCAGAGGACCGATGGGCTTGCATGAACTGACCTCGATTAAATATATTATTTACGGCGAAGGCCAAATCAGGGAGTAAAGACGATGAGTAAACCATTCAAAAAAGACGGCCACACCCATACCGAATATTGCCCCCACGGCAATGTGCAGGATGTCGAAGAGCTGATTCAAAAGGCCATTCAGCTGGACTTTAGCGACTACAGCATCACCGAACACGCTCCGTTACCGCCGGAAATCATGACGACGCAAGCCGCCGGTAATCCCGAAGTCTGGACAACTGCGGCGATGGCGTTAAACGACGTCGAGCATTATTTTAAAAAAATGCAGCTGCTGAAAAAAAAATATGCCAGTGATATTCAGCTTCACATTGGCTTTGAGCTGGACTATTTTGACGCTGCCCAAGACTGGACGACTGATTTTTTAAATGAATACGGCCCTTTAACCGATGACGGCGTTTTGTCTGTGCATTTTCTGCCGGGGAATGGTGGCCTTTGGGGAATTGATTATTCCTTTGAAGAATATAAACGGGGAGTTGTCGATTCCCTCGGGAGCTTTCAGGCAGCTCAAGAGTTGTACTATCAAAAAGTGTTGGCTTCTTTACAGGCAGACTTGGGTCCCTACAAACCAAAGCGCTTGGGTCATATCACCCTGTGTCAAAAATTTGAAGCACTCTTTCCAGAGGAAACCAATTTATCCTTGGAAAGCCTTCAGCTGATTCAAGAATTATATTTAAACATCATGCAACAGGGCTACGAACTAGACTTGAATACGGCGGGCTTTGACAAAGCCGCCTACGGTAAAAGCTACCCCGGCCCCGGCTTAATCAAGCAGGCCTTAGCCTTGCGAATTCCTTTAGTGTACGGCTCAGATGCCCACAGCTTTCAAGAGGTTGGCCGTTATTATGATAAGGTCGCTGAAGTTTTAATGTAAACGAATTGCAGACAGGATAGAGAAATTTGGAGCCATGCTGGCTTTTTTATCGACAGCCTCCAAAATTTCAAGCTATCCTGTTTTTTTATCACAAATAAGTTTTATTTTTTTCCTAATTTTTCTTGTGAAAATTGATTCTATATTTAATTATTGAGATAATGACGCCTACAGGCTATAATGAACTTGAATGGAGTGATTTGCTATGAAAGAATTAACCAAACGTGAAAGACAAATTATGGAGGTCTTTTGGCATGCTGGCGAACCCCTGTCAATTTCAGATGCCCACAATTTAGCCAGCGACATCAGTAAAAATACGATTGCCGCTGTCATCAAAAAATTATTTCAAAACGAGCTGCTGAAAATTGATTCTGTCGGCTACAGCGGAACTGTTTTGACCCGCAAATATTTGCCGACGGTTAGCGAAGAAGCCTTTGTGGCCCGGGAAATGTCCCAAGAATCTCTTTCCAATTTAGTCGCTAATTTTATTGACAGCTCACCAGATTTAGCTTCACTAGGCGAGTTGGAGGATATGATTAATAAAAGAAAGAGTCAGCTAGAAGAAGGCGGTGACTAGGGTGCGTTTCTCCCTTTCATCCTTTCTGATTTCACTACTTTTTGTCGTGATTCTGGTCTTGATGCTGCAATTTATTCTCTGGAAGAAAAAAAGCATCAAGGTCATCCGCAGCGATTTTATTTTCGGACTCTTTCTGATTATTTTCCTACGCTTGATTTTGCCAATCGAATTGCCGACCACGATTACTTTAAAATCCGAGCATGTGATGCCGGCGATTTTCACCTTTTTCCAAACGGAATTTTCCATCGCCGGCCAGTCTTTTTCTGTATTGACGCTGACTTTGGTCCTTTGGGGCATCGGTACAGCAGTGGGCCTATTGAAAATGTACCGCAGCCATCGGCAACTGCGGCGCACAGTTGGCCGCTTTAAACAAACACTCCCCCTTGAGGAGCTTCCCTTCCTTGACGCCAAGGATTTTCAGTTTCTCAAAAAGAAACAGATTCCCCTGATTCAATCAGAGGTCATTTTTTCCGCGATGGCGGTAGGCATTTTCAAGCCGAAAATTATTCTCTCGAAAAAAGTCCCTCTAGACAGTCCTGAGCTGAAATATATTCTAAAGCACGAAATTCAGCATCTCCGCAACCATGATATTTTATTTAAATATCTGTTGGATGTTTTAACTGCCATCTACTGGTGGTTTCCTTTTATCTATTTGTTGCGGCGCCAGCTAAATTTGATTATTGAACTACGGGTGGACAATCAAGTTACTAAAGCGCTGCCTCAGACCGAATATTTTGCTTATGTCGAGTCTCTGGTTGCCGTCGTCAAAACGTTGGCCCCCGCCGCTGACAAAAAAGCAGCAGACAAGGCGGTCTATTTTTCTCAGGGTTCTCGCAACGTTTTGTATAAAAGAGTCACCTTTTTATTAGAAGGCTATGAAATCAAGCGCACAAATTATGCTTTGCTGGCGATTTTAGGCGTGATTATTTTAGCGACCACCTCCATAATTTTTGAGCCCTACAACGATAATAGCGCCGCTTTGGATGGCACCCTCAGCTTGGACGACCTCAGTGATCTTGATGCATACCTGCTCCACACAAAAGACGGTAAATATTATTTATTTTACAACGGTGAAAATTTAGGGGAAATTTCTGACACCAATCAGGATTTTTTTACCAATTTACCAATTCACGAGGACAATTAAAAAGCCTTTATCTCCTTCAAGGACAACTTGAATAAGATAAAGACTTTTTTATTTTTAAAGCTTTTTTGGAGACAACAAAGGCTGCGGAAAAACGCAGCCGCAAAAAATGTTCATCGCAGCATTTAACTGGTTTTAGCATTTTCATAAATGATAAACGCTACATGGGTCGGGACTTCTAATTGATTGCTGATAATCCGCACCGCCAAAATCTCATCTTCAGTATTGCGGATGATGGTGTGAACCTTCAGCATACTAGCCTGGTTATCCAACAGGGACGCAATCAGACTTTTTTCCTGCGCTTCTTTTCTGAAATAATTAATCACACTAATCAGTGCAACAACTAAAAAAATAATTCCCAAAAATTCTAGCATCAAAATCTCACCCGCTTTCTAAACAAGCCTTCATCCTACTTCATTTATCAAGAAAATCCAACTCATCATCAGAAAAATCCATTGTTTTTTAGCAACTGCTTACAAACCCATTATACGGTATAAATTTATCGTGTCAATATTAACTGATATTTTTAGCAATCTAAGTTAGACTGTTTAGGGAAAATTTAAGCAGTCAACATTTCCCAAGCTCTTACATTTCTTAAAAATAAGTTTACCTGAACGTTCATGTTAATCTGTCCCTTAGGTTATTAACTAAATGAATGCAAAAAGCTTCTCTTTAAATTTTGACTTTCAACTTAACTTCTTATAAAAAAATTGGCATGATTCGTTTTAAACTTTTCATTTTTAAACCAGACAACTTGTGCTAAAATAAAAGATGTTCGGACATATTGTAAAAGAGAGGGGCGGTTCGATGGGTATTAGCAAGTATCAAGCCATCGCCGATGATTTAAAGAAGAAAATAATCCAGGGGGAATATGCTTTAGATGCAGCCATTCCGTCTGAATTGCATCTGCAAAAAAATTATGCCGTCAGTCGGCACACCGTGCGCCAAGCGATTGCCTTATTAGTCAACGAAGGCTATCTGCGGGCTGAAAAAGGTTCGGGAACTTATGTCGATAATGCCTATTTAGCGCCGGCAGCCACAATACCTGTAAAAGAAAATAAAACATTTGGTGTCATTATCACCTATTTATCTGATTATATTTTTCCATCAATTATCCGCGGATTAGAAAAAACTTTACGACAGCAGGGCTACTCCTTATTATTAGCCAGCACCAACAATGACCATCAGCAGGAGCGGGAATGTTTAGAAAAAATGTTGGATTACGGTGTGCAGGGGTTGATTATCGAACCCACCAAAAGTAATCAATACAATCCTAACATCGCCTTGTATGTCAAATTGCGGGAGCAAAAAATTCCGATGGTCATGATCAATGCCGCCTATGAAGAATTAGCGCTGCCTTCCCTTTGTGTTGACGACACACAGGCGGGCTTTTTAGCGACAGAGCTATTGATTAAAGAAGGTCATCAGCAGCTGCTTTTTATTGCTAAGATTGATGACTTGCAGGGGAAATATCGGCTAAAAGGCTTTATTCAAGCCTGTGAAACCTATGATGTGCTCTTTGCTTCCGAGGATATCATCACCTACACAACTGAAACCCGTAAAGAAATTTATCAGCAGGTGTTAACCCGCCTCAATCAAAAAGCCGTTACGGGTATTATTTGCTACAATGACCAGATTGCCAGTCGTCTATTAGACGTTTTGGAGGAGCAGCACTTCCAAGTGCCCCAAGCAATTTCACTGATTGGCAATGATAATGCCTCCGTCAGCAAGGTCGGCAAAGTAAAATTAACCACACTGGAGCATCCAAAGGAAAAAATGGGCGTGGATGCTGCCAACTGGCTGATTCAAGCCATTGAAACTCAGCAGGAGCCGCCGAGCATCCTTTATGAACCAAAATTAATTAAGCGGGATTCGACGAGAAAAATTAGATAAAAAATTTTTAAGGCAACTGTTCTCAGCTGCCTTTTTATTTGTCCGTACAAAATAAAAAGAAATTGTTTACATGTACGTACAAATATTTTATAATAAAAGTGAATTTAAGGGAGGGGATTATCATTACGACGCAAGAACAAATTGCCACCGCAAAATTGAATATTATTGATGGCAACACGGCCTTAGGAATTGAATTTGGCTCAACACGGATTAAAGCGGTCCTGATTGGAGCGGATTTCACCCCGATTGCTTCTGGTAGTTACGAATGGGAAAATCAATTGGTGGATGGTGTCTGGACGTATTCGCTTGACGAAATTTGGAAGGGCTTACGCCAGAGCTATCGGAAAATGGCGGCGGAAGTCTTTGAACTTTATGGTGAAAATCTAGTAACTATCGGTTCGATTGGTTTTAGTGCAATGATGCATGGCTATCTGGCTTTTGACCAAGAAGACAATCTGCTGGTGCCCTTTAGAACTTGGCGCAACTCGATGACCGGTGAAGCGGAGGAAAAATTAACCGCAGCCTTCCAATACAACATCCCGCAACGTTGGAGTATCGCTCATTTGTATCAAGCCATTTTAAATCAAGAGGCGCATCTAGCGAAGTTGGATTTCTTCACAACTTTAGCCGGCTACATTCATTGGCAGCTGACTGGTGAAAAAGTTTTAGGTATTGGGGATGCTTCCGGCATGTTCCCGATTGATAGCAAAACGAAGAATTTTGCCCAAGACAAAGTGGCCATTTTTGAAAAATTAGCCGCTGAAGCTGGATTTAGTAAAAAATTAAATGACCTCTTACCAAAAGTTTTGGTTGCCGGCGTAGACGCTGGTCACCTGACAGAGGAAGGAGCTTATCTTTTAGACCCGACTGGTACTTTGCAAGCCGGAATTCCTCTTTGTCCCCCTGAAGGCGATGCCGGCACGGGTATGGTGGCGACCAACAGCGTGGCTCAGCGCACCGGCAATGTTTCAGCGGGAACCTCTGCCTTTGCGATGATTGTCTTAGAGGAAGAAATGCAAAATGTTCATCCGGAAATTGATTTGGTAACGACGCCAGCTGGTGATTTAGTGGCGATGGTTCACACCAACAATTGTTCCTCAGAGATTAATTCTTGGGTCAAGCTCTTTAAAGAATTTCTCGACAGTCTCGGTTTAGAAGTCAGCATGGATAAACTGTACACGACTTTATTTAACAAAGCCCTCGAAGGTGATCCCGACTGTGGCGGTCTGATGTCCTTCGGTTACCATTCCGGTGAAAATATCACCGGCGTCAATGAAGGGCGGCCATTATTTGTCCGCACGCCGGAAGGCAAATTTGATTTAGCGAACTTTATGCGCATGCACTTATCAAGCGCTTTTGGTGCGATGCGCATCGGTATGGAGATCTTAAAAACAGAACACATTAAAATCGATAAATTAGTTGGCCACGGCGGTATTTTCAAAACGCCTGAGGTTGGGCAGCGGATTTTAGCCGCTGCAATGGAAGCGCCGGTGACGGTGATGGAAACCGCTGGCGAAGGCGGAGCTTGGGGCATTGCTATTTTAGCCGCCTACTTGAAGAATGCCCAGCAGGATTTAGAAAGCTTTTTACAGCAGCAGGTTTTCGCTGAGAGTGCTGGTGTCACCATCACACCGACCGAAGCTGACTTAGCCGGCTATACAACTTTTGTGAAACGCTATGAAACGGCTTTGCCGATTGAAAAAAAGGCAATTGACTATCTGAAATAAGTTTTAAAGGAGGTTTTTAAACAACATGTTAGAGCAACTAAAAAAAGAAGTTTTTCAGGCCAATCTTGAATTGCCCAAACACGGATTAATCAAATACACTTGGGGCAATGTTTCAGCGGTTGACCGGGAGCAAAATTTATTTGTCATCAAACCCAGCGGCATCGATTACGATACGATGCAGGCTAGCGACATGGTCGTCTGCGACTTTGACGGCAAGGTTGTAGAAGGAAAATTAAATCCTTCTTCTGATACCCCGACCCACGCCGTCCTCTATAAAAAGTTTTTAGAAATCGGCGGCATCGTCCACACCCATTCCACTTGGGCCACAGGTTGGGCGCAAGCGGGCGTCGACTTGCCGGCTATGGGAACAACCCATGCTGATACTTTTTATGGCAGCGTCCCCTGTGCTCGTTTTTTAACACAGGCGGAAATTGATGCCGGCTATGAAACTGAGACCGGCAACGTGATTGTTGAAACCTTTAAGGAACGCAACATTCAACCGCTAGAAATTCCCGGTGTCCTTTTGCACGGCCATGCCCCATTTACCTGGGGCAAAGATGCCAATGCCGCTGTGATGAACGCCGTTGTATTAGAAGAAGTTGCCAAGATGAATTTCATCGCCCGCCAGATTAACAGTTATGCACCAGAGCTACCACAACGGATTTTAGACAAGCATTACTTGCGTAAGCACGGGGAAGATGCATATTACGGACAAAAATAAAATCATATAAAGGAGATTTATCAGATGTTATCAATTGGAAAAAAAGAATTTTGGTTTGTCGTAGGTTCCCAACATTTATACGGCGAAGAAGCTTTAAGAGAGGTTAAAAATCATGCAGAGGAAATGGTTGCTTCGTTAAATAAGAGCGGCAAGCTGCCTTATCCTGTCGTTTTACAAGAGCTAGCAGTAACACCTGCTGTTATCACTAAAATCATGAAGGAAGTCAACTATCGGGATGAAGTCGCCGGTGTGATTACGTGGATGCACACTTTCTCACCAGCGAAAAACTGGATTCGCGGCACCAAATTATTGCAGAAGCCTTTGTTGCACCTCGCTACCCAATACAACGAAAGTATTCCTTGGGCAACGATTGACATGGACTTTATGAACTTAAACCAAGCAGCTCACGGGGACCGGGAATATGGCTTCATCAATGCCCGCCTCCAAAAAAATAATAAAATCGTGGTCGGCTTCTGGCAATCGGAAAAAGTTCAACAGCAAATTGCCGAATGGATGGATGTCGCTGTTGCTTATAACGAAAGTTTCAATATTAAAGTAGCCCGTTTTGGCGACAACATGCGCAATGTTGCCGTGACGGAAGGAGACAAAGTTGAAGCGCAAATTCAATTTGGCTGGACTGTTGATTATTTTGGCATCGGCGATTTAGTCCAATATGTCAATGACGTAACTGAAGCGGAAGTCGATACTTTATTTGAACAATACAAAGAATTGTACGATTTTGATTACACTGATTATGATCAAAAAACTTGGGAAGACCATGTCAAAGTCCAAGCTCGCCAAGAAATCGGCCTGCGCCGTTTCTTAGAAGCCGGCGATTACACTGCCTTTAGTAGCAACTTTGAAGATTTATATGGCATGCAACAATTACCAGGCTTAGCTGTCCAACGTTTAATGGCAGAAGGCTATGGCTTTGCCGGTGAAGGCGATTGGAAAACAGCTGCCATTGACCGTTTGCTAAAAATTATGGCTCACAACAAAGCGACTGGCTTTATGGAGGACTACACTTACGAATTAACACCTGGAAAAGAAGCCATTTTGCAATCCCATATGATGGAGGTTGACCCTGTTTTAGCCGCCAACAAACCAAAAATTGTTGTCGCTCCGCTTTCCATGGGGGATCGGGAAGACCCTGCCCGTTTAGTCTTTGACGGCATGACTGGCGAAGGTGTGGCGGTTTCGATGGCCGACTTTGGTACGAACTACAAATTATTAATCAATGAAGTCGATGCCTTTGAGCCAACAGAGGCCGCACCAAAATTACCGGTGGCCCGCATCATGTGGACACCACGACCAAACTTCCACGACGGCGTACAATCTTGGATTGAAACCGGCGGCGGTCATCACACAGTCGTTTCACTAAGCCTGACTTCAGACCAAATTGAAACCTGGGCAAAATTAGTCGGTTTAGAATTTGTAACAATTAAATAAAGGACATCTAAAAACCGCTGGTAAATAAATGCCAGCGGTTGTTTTGTTCTTTTAATTCTCTAAGGCCGCCAATTTCTCTAAGGCCGGCCCACTCACCCGAAAAATTCGCCATTCGTCCATCGCCACAGCCCCCATCTTTTGATAAAAATCAATCGACGGCTGATTCCAATCCAACACAACCCACTCAAAGCGGCCGTAATTTCGTTCGACAGCTAAGTTTGCCAAGTAAGCTAAAATCTGTTGGCCAAAGCCGGTTCCACGAAACTCCGGCTTCACAAATAAATCCTCCAAGTACAAACCCGGCTTACCGACAAACGTCGAAAAATTAGTAAAAAATAGAGCAAACGCCACCGGTTGTTCCTCGACTTCACCGATAATCACCTCGGCCCGCTGCTTTTCAAATAAATTTTCCCGCAACAGCTCTTCTGTAGCCGTCACATCCGCCAGCATTTTTTCATAGACTGCCAATTCTTTGATAAAGTTTAAAATCAAGGGCACATCCTGCTCCGTTGCCCTTCTAATGACCATTTGTGCCATACCTAACTCCTTCAACTACTCATTTTTATTTTAACCAACTTATAAAATCGTCTAAAACTCGTTTATAAAATAACCTCAGAATACTGCCGTAGCCTTCAACTTTTTTTGAATCCCAATTAATTTGACTCAGCAGCCTCTTTAGTCGCTATTTCTGTTACATCACCCGATTAAAATGTCGCAGCGCCAATACTTCTACCACCTGACCGGCAATAATCACCCAAAAAGCAATCATCAAGACTCTCTCCAAAGAAATAGTGACATTCATCTCCGGCAAAAACAACAGTATCCCTTGGGCCAAAGCGACAATCACAATCAAACCTTGAAAATAGCCATTGGCAATTCGGCTCGCTCTTTTTTCAATTTCCAACCAGCGTTCATCCCCCTTTGCCGGCATGCGGAGACGGTAATAATGACTGTAAAAGTAAACAACTAATAACACTAAAGTAATACTTAAAATAATGATTTGCTCCATTGTTTGCCCTCCTAATTAGTTTGTTATCATGTTTAAAGATTAATCAAAAAATCTGTGATAAACGAAACCAGTAGGCTCAGTAAAGCACCAATTACCCCCGCTGCCAGAACAATTAAAGATTTTTCCAAAAAATATTTTTTTCGATTCCGCTGTTTGCGAATGTCATCTAAATCCGTTTTGCCATCAGTAAAAGCAACGATTTCTCTGAATGTCTTAATATCATTTTTCTTCTTTATCTTTTCAACCTTCATGGCAAAATACATACTGATGACCCATAAGATGCCCAGTGGAAGATAACCCCACACTCCCCAGATAGTAATGCTAACAATTCCTACGACAATAGCAGCCAACAGAAAAAGCCCCATCAATTTCCCATATCTATCCATTTCATCATTTTGAATCATACGCCGCATTTGATCCACGTCTCCCTTCACTAATTCATCTAAAGTGACGTCAAAGAGGACGCTCATCAATAACAAATTATGAACATCTGGATAGCTGTGCTCATTTTCCCAGTTGGAAATAGTTTGGCGGGAAACATAAATTTTCTCCGCTAAATCCTCTTGGGAAAGCTGATCACGGTCCCGTAATTTCTTAATTTGTTGACTGAGGTTCATCTTCTTCATCCCTTCGATTTCAGCTTAGTTGTTGGAGGAGTTTTTGACTAGCAAAGGTCTTTATCATGGGCGATTTTTCGTTGTCAAAAGTCTTTATCAACGAAAAAGCAGCGTTATATCAAGCTTTTTAATTTTCTTCATTATCCCGATTAATCAGGTGCAGAATTTCAGCTCCTTGATACTCGGCCAGCTCTTGTAACACTGCTGGCCGCAAAAGTTCAATCTGTTTCAAAGGCAGCCATAGAATCGTTTGCTCCTGGGGCTCAGTGCTGCGGTATTGTTTCTGATAAGGAACGCTCCCGCGATAAATAAATAACAATTCATGAAAGCTATCGTCCTCAATATCAAAGAAATTCTCAACAATTGCCATCAGACTAAGGTCGCTGACCGGCTGCTGCAATTCTTCGAAAATTTCCCGTTTTAGACCAGCCACTGAATTTTCGTTAAATTTCAGCCGACCCCCGGGGAGTGACAACCGACCATTAGGAAAACGGCTGACCAAAAGCTGACCCTCGTGTTCGAGCCACGCCGCCACTCGAATATTTAGTTTTCCTTCTGGTAAAGAGACCGTCAAATCGTTAGGAATTTTCATCAAAGAACCATTCTAAGACCCGCTGAATCCATTGGTCCCAAAAAATCCAATTGTGTTCGCCGGGTCCCTCCTCAAAAGTATGGGCAACGCCTAGTTTAGTCATTTGGCCAGACATTCCGGCACTCGCTGCATAGAGAGGGTCTTCAGTTCCGCAGGCCAGAAAAATGCGGGGAATGTCCTGACCGCTGGCTACTAATTTATTCAATAAATATAAAGGGGCATTGTCACTATTGGCCACCTCATCTAAGGGGCCAAAGATACCCTCCCAATAATTCCGGGGACGAACCTCCAGCATCTGCTCCATTTGCAGACCTAAAACAACTGCTCCTGAAAGAGAAGCTACGGCCGCGAAGTTTTCAGGCTTTCTTAAGCCAAGTTTTAAAGCCCCATAACCTCCCATTGACAGTCCAGCCGCATATGTTTTTTCCCGTTTAGTAGAAATCTGCGGAAACAGCTCATGAACAATCTCTGGCAATTCCTCCGCAATAAAAGTCCAATAGTTCATATCATAAGTCGTGTCAGTATACCAGCCCAAATCAGTCGAAGGCATCACCACGGCAATCTGATAATCCGTCACATAGTGCTCGATTGACGTGCGTCGGGCCCAAACGCTGTGATTGCCGTTCATGCCGTGAAGCAAATATAATACCGGGACATCCTCATTGGCCCCAAGACTGCTGCTGCCGATTTTTTTCTCCGTCTTTTGCGGCAATACTACATTGATCATGACTTCCATTTCTAAAACATTTGAATAAATATTGGCTTGTAAAAAGGCCATCTCAACCACTCCTTTTGTCTTATGCAGCTCCAAGCGTCAGCTTTTCAGCCGCTTTAAGAGTTGCTTGCTTTCATTTTTTGTTTTTGCTGATACAACATAACGACTGCGATAGCAACTGCCACCATCACTAATCCAGTCAGAAAAACTCGATGCAGTCCACTGAATAAAATTTCCCGCAGTGGTGTCAGCATTTCCTGGGGCAATTCTTTAGCAGTTTGTGGATTAACCAACTGATTCATCAAATCACTTTGCGAATCAAAGCCTTTTTGCGCTAAGCCTTGCGCCGTGGCTTGATTGATTATCAAGCCAAAAACCGAAACCATTACCGTCTGACCAATCGTCCGCACTAGCGTATTAAAAGAGGTCGCCACCCCTAAAGATTCCGGCGGCACGCTACTTTGGACACTGACAGTCGCCGTTGTGATGGTTATTCCAAAACCTAAGCCGATGACTGCTGAAATCACTAAAAAGAAATTATAATTACTATAGGCAGGCAAAAAGAATAAGCCAAACCCACCAAGCGCCACTAGAGTCAGCCCTTGAAGCAAAATTCGCTGCTCAGAAAATTTACTCAGCCAGCGCCCCGCTAAAAATGAGCCCGCCATCCACAGAATCGACATCGGCGCTAAGGCGAGTCCGCCGATTGCCGCACTGATACCTAAAACTCCCTGCATCCACATTGGAATATAAACATCAATCCCAATTAAATAGCCGCTCACCAATGCAGCAACCAAGTTAGCCGCCACAAAAAGCGGGCTTTTAAATAACCCTAAAGTAATAATTGGATCTTCCGCTTTTTTCTCCGCTCTTAAAAATATCGCAAAAGCTAAAATGGCAATCACAAATAAAAACAACACACTCACAGATACACCGTTTTCCAACTCTTGAAATCCTAGTAGCAAACTAAACAGCGTCACTAATAGCGTTATTGTTCCCACAACATCGACCCTTTTGGCCGTTCGAGGAACTTTTTCCTCCTGTAAAAATAAATAAATTAGCCCCAGCAGGACTAAACCAATCGGCAGATTAATAAAGAAAATCCAATGCCAGCCGATTGTGTCGACAATCAGGCCACCGGCTAATGGCCCAAGAACACTAGAAATCCCCCAGGCTGCATTGTTAAAGCCTAAAACCTGTGCCCGCTTTTCCACAGTATACATATCAGCAATAATTGTCAGAGCCACCGGCATAATCGCTCCGGCACCGATTCCTTGAATCGCCCGTGCAATAATCAGCGTCAGCATTGTGTTGGACAAACCACACAGAGAAGAACCTATAATAAAAATCAAAATACCCAGCATAAAAATCGGTTTACGACCGACCTTGTCTGCCAATTTTCCATAAATTGGTGTCATCATCGCATTGGTTAATAAATAAACTGAGAATACCCAATTCATAATTTCCAAACCATCTAAAGAGCCGACAATTGTCGGCATTGCCGTCGTGACAATTGTCCCTTCAATCGCCGTCATAAAAGTCGCCACAAAGACACACACAGTGACTAAGGGGACATTGGTTTTTCTTGCCATTTCCTTCATTACTCCCTTATTTAGACTATCTCTTTGATTGTATCAGAAAAAAGCCATACAACTCCACTTAAAAAAAATTTATCATAAGCCAATCAGTCTTCAGTTGCCAACTTAATTTTTTCTGGCAGTCGTTTCACTGTTGCAGATTTGCCGACTTTTCTCAAAAAATAAAAAGAAGGCCCAGCTTGAGCCAGTACCTTCTCTTTTCAAATCAATATAAAAATATTTTTTTCGGCTCAACTACTCGCCAATGCTCTCTCTTAAGCCCGCTACCTTGTCCAATTTTTCCCAAGGCAAATCAATATCTGTGCGACCAAAGTGACCGTATGCGGCTGTTTGCTTGTAAATCGGCCGCTTTAAGTCCAGCATGTCAATAATGCCGGCTGGACGCAGGTCAAAATTCTCCCGCACCGCTTCAATCAGTTTACTTTCAGGCACAGTGGATGTTCCAAAAGTATTGATTGAAATCGAAACCGGCTGCGCTACACCAATCGCATAGGCCAGCTGAACCTCAGCCTTTTTAGCAAAACCGGCTGCCACAATATTCTTGGCAATATAACGGGCGGCATAACTTGCCGACCGATCGACTTTAGTAGCATCTTTCCCAGAAAAAGCGCCGCCGCCATGACGGGCATAGCCACCATAAGTATCGACAATAATCTTGCGGCCAGTTAGACCAGCATCCCCCTGAGGTCCGCCGATAACAAAGCGTCCCGTCGGATTTATAAAGTATTTTGTCTGCTCATCCAATAAATGAACTGGAATCACATCTTTAATCACTTTTTCAATAATATCATCATGAATCGTTTGATTGTCCACCTGTTCATCATGCTGAGTGCTAATCACAATCGTATCAACTCTTTGCGGCTGACCAGCCTCATCGTACTCAATCGTCACCTGCGACTTAGCATCTGGGCGCAGATAATCCAACTCGCCAGTCTTACGCAACTCCGCCAACCGGCGAACTAAACGATGGGATAAAGCAATCGGTAACGGCATTAATTCCGGTGTTTCATCGACCGCAAAACCAAACATCAAACCCTGGTCACCTGCACCAATCAAATCTAACGGATCACCAGTTGTTCCCCGTACTTCTAAGGCTTCATCAACCCCTTGGGCAATATCTGGAGATTGTTCATCAATGGCAACTAATACGGCAACCGTGTCCCCGTCAAAGCCGAACTTGGCCCGCGTATACCCGATTTCATTAATCGTTTTACGGACAACTTTTTGAATGTCCACATAAGCACTTGTAGATATTTCACCAAAAACTAGCACTAAACCCGTAGTGACGGATGTCTCACAGGCGACCCGTGCATCGGGATCCTTTTCTAAAATCGCATCTAAAATTGCATCACTAATTTGATCGGCAACTTTATCTGGATGTCCTTCAGAGACAGATTCTGAAGTAAATAAATGTCTTTCTGTCATGAGTTATTCCCCCTAAAATTTTTCGGTTACAAGGCATCTTCGCAGTGCGAATCCTTTCGGGAACTTGCAACGATACCTAGTATAGCAGAAAGCTTCGGAAAACCCTACAGAAATCAATGCAAATTTCTTATCCAATCAAAAAGCCTCCTGCGCTATGAGCGACAAGAGACTAAAAATTAGTTTTGAAAATTATTTTATTTCTCACCACAAGTGTTAACGACCATTACATTATTCCATGTAAAACAAGTGAAGATGAACAAAAAAATTTTCATATTCTGCTTTTATAAGTTCTTAACTACCAGTGTGGGAAACAACTTCAAGATTGTAGCCATCCGGGTCAAAAATAAAAGCCGCATAATAATTTTCATGGTATTGCGGTCGCAGTCCAGGTCCACCATTATCAACGCCGCCTGCCTTCAATGCCGCAGCGTAAAATTCCTCCACCTGTTGACGACTCCCACCAAAGGCCAAATGAATAGGGGAAACATCGCCTTTTACAATCCACAAATCACCGCCGCTTTCAGCGCTAAAGCAGACACCATGGGGCATTTCAATCTTTACTTGATAGCCCAAAGGTTTCAAAGCCTCTTGATAAAACTCTTTACTCTTTGCTAAATCACTCACACCAATACTCAAATGATCAATCATATGCGTTCCTTCTTTCTTAACTACAGTTATTTTCTCAAGTATAACAAAAACAACTCAAAAAAAGAAAGCGGATACTTTAAAACGCAAAAAAAAGACTGCAACTAAAGCAATCTTCGAAGTGACCCGTACGGGAATCGAACCCGTGTTACCGCCGTGAAAGGGCGGTGTCTTAACCGCTTGACCAACGGGCCGAATATTAATAATGGGCCTAAATGGACTCGAACCATCGACCTCACGCTTATCAGGCGTGCGCTCTAACCAGCTGAGCTATAGGCCCCAAACAAATGAAGTAAAGCGGGTGACGAGAATCGAACTCGCGACAACAGCTTGGAAGGCTGTGGTTTTACCACTAAACTACACCCGCAAAAAAATGGCGCGGGACAGAATCGAACTGCCGACACATGGAGCTTCAATCCATTGCTCTACCAACTGAGCTACCGAGCCATAAAAAAAGCGGTCTGGACGGGACTCGAACCCGCGACCTCCTGCGTGACAGGCAGGCATTCTAACCAGCTGAACTACCAAACCGTTTTAAAGGGTGATACGTACTTTTATTAAAAAGTAATTGCGGGAGCAGGATTTGAACCTACGACCTTCGGGTTATGAGCCCGACGAGCTACCAGACTGCTCCATCCCGCGATAATATTAAAAAAGGAGGATAAGGGATTCGAACCCTTGCACGGTTTTACCCGCCTGACGGTTTTCAAGACCGTTCCCTTCAGCCGGACTTGGGTAATCCTCCAGCAATGACCCGTACGGGAATCGAACCCGTGTTACCGCCGTGAAAGGGCGGTGTCTTAACCGCTTGACCAACGGGCCTAAAAAAATAAAACGGAGAAGGAGGGATTTGAACCCTCGCGCCGGTTTCCCGACCTACACCCTTAGCAGGGGCGCCTCTTCAGCCACTTGAGTACTTCCCCAAGAAAAATAATGGGCCTAAATGGACTCGAACCATCGACCTCACGCTTATCAGGCGTGCGCTCTAACCAGCTGAGCTATAGGCCCAAATTAATAAAACTAAAGCGGGTGACGAGAATCGAACTCGCGACAACAGCTTGGAAGGCTGTGGTTTTACCACTAAACTACACCCGCATGGCGGTCTGGACGGGACTCGAACCCGCGACCTCCTGCGTGACAGGCAGGCATTCTAACCAGCTGAACTACCAAACCAATATTAGTTTTATTAAGTTGTACTTTTGAAAGTCAAAAGTAATTGCGGGAGCAGGATTTGAACCTACGACCTTCGGGTTATGAGCCCGACGAGCTACCAGACTGCTCCATCCCGCGATAATATTAAAAAAGGAGGATAAGGGATTCGAACCCTTGCACGGTTTTACCCGCCTGACGGTTTTCAAGACCGTTCCCTTCAGCCGGACTTGGGTAATCCTCCAGCA
>NZ_JANLGQ010000005.1 GCF_026157065.1 Enterococcus sp. HY326 | reverse complement strand
CCACTCCTTTTCTTTCGGTGGAGCAAGCTCCGGTGAAAGAAAAAGCGTTCGACTTGCATGTATTAGGCACGCCGCCAGCGTTCGTCCTGAGCCAGGATCAAACTCTCATAATAAAAGTGTTTGCACAATCTTGCGATTGTTAGCTCATTAATTGTTTGCTAGCTTTTGCTTGCAATGTTTATTTTGTCCTTGACTATCAAGGACGCCCTACACATTGGTTCGTTTGCTTTGTTCAGTTTTCAAAGGTCTACATGTTGCGATTCAGCCTCTTAAAAAGAAGTAAATCTGTTGTTTCAGCAACTTTTATATCTTATCAGTTTTGCAGCTGATTGTCAACAACTTTTCAAAAAGTTTTTTTAGAAAAGTTTGTATTTTTAATTGACACAAAAGTTGTGAAACTCGCTGTAAAACATCGGAATCTTCTTGCTTGAAAAGCAATCAGAAGCTCTTGTCCTAAGCGACTTTGTTAGTCTATCACGGGAGCATGAACCCGTCAAGATAATTTTGTGAAAAAAATGAAGTTTTTGCAGATTTTTTTTATTTTCCTATAAGAGTGATTTTTTTCTTCCTTTTCACAATAAAAAAGTAGATATTTTAACTTCTGTTCTTACGGTAAACTTAGCACTTTTAAACTTTTTCCTAAAGCGGATGGTTGAATTTCTTCTATTCTTGATTATTTGCTAAAATGAATAAAACAGAATAATTGGAGGATCCACTAATGAAGATTTTAGTAGCAGATGATGATAAAGAAATTGTTGAGTTACTGAGTATTTATATCCACAACGAAGGTTATGAAGTTGTCAAAGCTTATGATGGAAAAGAAGCTCTATCGAAAATTCGCACGGATCAGGATATTGAATTGTTGATTTTAGATATCATGATGCCGGAAATGGACGGGATGCAGGTTGTAAAAGAGCTGCGGAAGGAATCGCAAATTCCAATCATTATGTTGACTGCTAAAACGACTGACATGGATAAAATTAAAGGCTTGGTAGCTGGTGCAGATGATTATGTAACCAAGCCATTTAATCCACTAGAGGTTATGGCCCGGGTCAAATCTTTGATGCGCCGCACGCAAATGCAAGTGACAGCAGATGAGCCAGATGTTTTAGAAATTAATTCATTAATCATTAACCGTGATTCCCACGAAGTGAAAACAGTCGATGGCAAAGATATTCAATTAACTGCCTTAGAATTTGGGATTTTGTATCTGTTGGCCAGCCATCCTAATCGGGTCTTTAGCGCCGATGAGATTTTTGAGCGGGTTTGGAAACAAGAGAGTATTGTTTCTGCGAAAACAGTTATGGTCCATGTTAGTCATTTACGGGACAAAATTGAAGAAGCTACCAACGGCGAAAAAATAATTCAAACTGTTTGGGGTGTTGGTTATAAGATCGATGCAAGATAGCCGCGTGAAGCAAAATGAAAAACGCAAGCGGATTACGCTGACTTCTAAGGAAATCAGTGAATTATTGGCAGAGGTCATTATTACAATTGTCCTTTTGCTACTATTAAATGTAGCAATTATGGTCATCTTATCGGCGGTCATCGAAAACTCTCCTAATTTGGAGGGAGCTGTCTGGGGCACGAAGAATGTTTTTATGGAACAATTAAACTCGGACATTTTTTACAGCGGCCGCAATTTTATTTTTCCAGTCTTTGCGATTATTGATGCGATTATTGTATACTGGCGCTTGATTCGTCGCTATCGGCAGATGCAGATGCGCCATGTTATCAGTGAGCTGCATTATATTGCCAACGGAAATTATGATCACCGAATTCCTTTTGAATTGAAGGGGGATTTAAGCAAAGTTATCTTGAGTATTAATGCACTGGTGGATAGTACGGCGGCGGCTATTGAAGATGAGCGGGAAATTGAAAAATCTAAAGACGAATTGATTACCAATGTCAGCCATGATATCCGGACACCACTGACTTCGATTATTGGTTATCTGGGATTAATCGAGGACCAGCAGTATCATAGCGAAGAGGATTTGAAAAAATACGCCCACATCGCTTACACGAAAGCTAAACAGATGAAATATTTGGTGGACGACCTCTTTGAATACACGCGGGTTCGTCAGCCTTCTGTGCCGGTGAATTATACAAGCTTTGATATGATCCAGCTTATTGAGCAATTAGCGGTTGATTTTGAATTGGAGGCCGATAAAAAAGGCATTGCCATCAATGTCATTTCTAATACTGAGCATCTGATGATGGATGGCGACACGGATAAACTAGTGCGGGTCTTTAACAATTTGCTGACCAATGCCTTAAAATACGGCAAAGGGGCCAATCAAGTTGTGATTGAAGCCCTTGAACAGCCCAATGAAGTCGTGATTACCGTTAAAAATAATGGCACACCGATTCCTAAAGAGTCGTTGAATCAACTCTTTGACCGCTTCTATCGGGTGGACGAATCCCGTTCCCAAGAAATCAGTGGCACAGGTCTGGGCTTGGCAATTTCGCAAAATATTGTTGGACTCCACGGCGGTTATATTTACGCTCAGTCCAATGACAAATGGACTTCCTTCATTATTCACCTGCCTAAAAAACAACAGGGTCAAAAATTGAAGAATCCTAAAACTCGAAATTGACAAGCTAGTGGGAATTCACTATACTAAACGTAATATATGACTGGAAAACTAGTACTTTATTTTCTGTTTTTAGAGAGTTGGCGGCAGGTGCGAGCCAATAGCAGGAGTAAAGGAATCCATTTTCTAAGTGTCACTGACGAAAACAATGAGTAAGTCAGCTCGGTTAACAACCGTTATTTTGTTTCAAGGGCAGCTACGGCTGAACTTGGGTGGTACCGCGATTACAGCTATTTCGTCCCAAGATTTATGGGATGGAGTGGCTTTTTTTTATTTTACAGAGGAGGAATGGAAATGTTAGATGTAAAAGTTTTACGGCAGAATTTTACAGAAGTTGCTGAAAAATTAAAAACCCGTGGAGTGAAGGAAGAAGTCTTAGTCAAGTTTATGGAGTTGGATGAAGTTCGGCGGAAAAAATTAGTTGTCGTAGAAGAGCTGAAAAAACAACGAAACCAAGTATCTGAGGAAATTGCCCAATTAAAGCGGGCCAAAGAAGATGCTACTGAAAAAATTGCCGCTATGAAAACGGTCGGCGCTGAAATTAAAACACTTGATACGGAAATTGCGGAAATTGATGAAGCCATCACCGGCATTGCGACAACCTTGCCAAACTTACCCCATGCCGATGTGCCAGTGGGGGAAAGTGAAGATGATAATGTTGAAATTCGCCGCTGGAGTGAAGCCCGCAAATTTGATTTTGAACCAAAGCCCCACTGGGAAATTGCGGAGGATTTGGGAATTCTTGACTTTGAACGGGGCGCTAAAGTGTCTGGCAGCCGCTTTGTTTATTACAAAGGCTTAGGCGCCCGCTTAGAACGGGCTTTGTACAATTTTATGTTGGATGAGCACGTCTATGAGCAGGGCTATACTGAAATGATGACTCCTTATATTGTCAACAGCCAATCAATGTTTGGTACCGGCCAATTTCCGAAGTTTAAAGAAGATGTCTTCCAACTGGCTGAAACAGATTTGACTTTGATTCCGACAGCGGAAGTCCCTTTGACCAATTATTTTGCCAATGAAATTTTGGATGAAGCGCAATTGCCGGTTTATTTCACCGCTTTGAGCCCATCTTTCCGTTCTGAAGCTGGTAGTGCCGGCAGAGATACCCGCGGGCTGATTCGCCTGCACCAATTTAATAAGGTTGAAATGGTTAAATTCAGCACCCCGGAACATTCTTATGAAGAATTAGAAAAAATGACCAATGACGCCGAAGTTCTTCTGCAAAAATTGGGCTTACCTTATCGAGTAATTATTTTAAGCACTGGCGACATGGGCTTTAGTGCTGCTAAGACCTATGATTTGGAAGTCTGGATTCCCGCCCAAGATATGTATCGGGAAATTAGTTCTTGCTCTAATACTGAAGACTTTCAGGCTCGCCGGGCGATGATTCGCTATCGTGATGCCGATAATAAAGTGAATTACCTGCATACTTTAAACGGCTCAGGCTTAGCTGTCGGTCGGACCGTCGCAGCTGTTTTAGAAAATTATCAAAATGCTGACGGCTCTGTTACGATTCCAGAAGCCTTAGTGCCTTACATGGGCGGCGTGACTGTCATTAAAAAAGACGCATAAAGAGAAACTCAACTGGCCCAGAGCTATTACAGGTCCTTTTCCAGTTGAGTTTTTGTTTTATTCTAAAATAAAGTAAAAGCCAATCCCCAGCGGAATCGTTTCATCCTGCAGATTTCCTTGAAAGGATTCTGCACCACCGCCCTGCATGTGATCCGTATTATTTCCATAAAAGAAATAATATTTTTGGTCCAGCTCTAAAGGGCCTTCTTCTAAATACCACGTGGTGGCTAGCTGATCATCCGTTGCGAATCCCAATTCGCTAAATTGTTTTTCAAAGTTCATGGTAGCACCCCCCACCTGCAAATTCATTAGGAGGGTCTGGGCATCCCGCAAAATACCAAATTTCATAGTGCCACTCAATACGCCATTCATGTCAGGGACACCATGGAAAACTTGTTCCGAATAACTCAATTCACCGTGGTCATATGTCTCAATAAAAAAACTAATTCTTTTAGCATCTGTATTAAACTGAATATCATAGCTTTGATTAAATAAGAGACTGGCAACTCCTAAGTCACCTTCCTGCAAGCGGGCGTGATTGTCCTGTAAACCACTGATTTGGTGTTCGCCAAAGGGCGGATAATTATAACGCTGTAAAAAAAACAGCGCTGGCAAGATTACCACAACAATTAAAACACCCAGCGTGATGCCTAGAGTCCGCCAGAAATTTTTTTTGCGGGATTGCTTGATTAATTTGTTAAATTCTTGATCTTGTAGGTTCATCCCAATTCCTCCATTAACTGTCTGAGTTTTTTTCGGCTGCGGTACAAGGCCGTTTTTATACTTTCCGGTGGGCGATTTAAAATAAAGGCCATCTCCTGCAGGCTGAGTCCCTCATGATATTTTAAAATCAGCAGATTGGCACTGGCTAAATCCAACTGGTTTAAGGCCGTTTCTAATTCTTCATTAGGCAGCGGCATTTCAGAATAAAATTCTTCATTGAAGTGCAGCTGTAAAATTTCCCGCCGACGTTTTGTCTGCCGGTAAAGATTGAAATACAGGTTCAGGGCGACTCGATAAAACCATGGACGGATTTTTTCCGGGGGAATCACGGCCTCCACCTCCAGCATCTTGACCACTGTTTCTTGCGTGACATCTTTGGCATCTTCAACCTCAGCACCGATTTTTATTAAATAACCAGTTACCTCCTGCAACAATTGGAAAATGATATCCTCATAGCCCCCAAGCTTCATCCTCACCCCACCCTTCATCTATATAACAAGTGAACTGTAAAAAAGTGAACACTCTAAATTGAAATTTTTTCTAATAGTTTAAGTATAGCAAAGAAGTTCTGACTGATTTGCGGAAAAAACAGCGAAAAAGCTGCCGCAAATATTTCAGACCCCGCTGAAATTATCGCCTGATACTAAGTAGCATTTCCCTCTATAATAGACTTATCAAGAAAAAAAGAGGAGGAATGTCCATGAAATGGTATCAATTACCTGGACAAGAAATTATTGAGAATTTACATACAGCTGCAGGCGGTTTAACCCCGGCAGAGCGCAAGGAGCGTTTAGAAAAAGCTGGCCCTAATAAAATGGCGGAAAAAAAGCAGCTGAAAACGTGGCAAAAAATTCTGAAGCATTTTACAGATTTGCTGATGATTGTTTTGATGGTCGCCGCAATTTTAAAATTTGCCACCGGCGATTATGTTGAAGCTAGTATTATTTTACTGGTGGTCATCGTGAACGGTCTTGTCAGCTACTGGCAAGAGCGTAAGGCGGAAGAATCTTTGGACGGTTTAAAGCAGATGATGGGGCAAGAAGCCGTGATTTTAATGGCTGGCGTGAAACAGACGGTCCCGACAGAAGATTTGGTTCAAGGAGACATCGTCACCTTGAAGGCCGGTGATGTGGTGCCGGCCGACCTGCGTTTACTAGAGAGCCATGACTTATTGATTGAAGAATCCATTTTAACTGGTGAATCAGAGGCGGCGGAAAAGGATGTCGCCTCGCTGACCGACACCTTACCAGCTGGCGACCAGAAAAACATGGCCTTTACAGGTACTTTAGTTCAAGCTGGTTCCGCTTTAGGAATTGTCGTGGAAACTGGTGATACAACGGAGATTGGTAAAATCAATCAAGCTTTGCAATCAGTCCAGCAGCAAACGACACCCCTCGTTAAAAAAATGCACCAGTTGAATCAAAATATTTTCAAAGGGATTATCGCCCTGATTGTCTTTTTGATTTTCTTTACAACCTTCCGCTATGGCATGGACTGGCAGCTGATGTTTTCTGCGATGATTGCGTTGATTGTTGCGATGATTCCTGAAGGTTTGCCGGCTGTCCTTACGATGATTTTGTCGATGGGTGTCAAGGAGATGGCCAATGAAAATGCCATCATTAAGAGTATGCCCTCGGTGGAAACTTTGGGCTCGATGACGGTCATTGCCTCAGATAAGACCGGTACTTTGACGAAAAATGAAATGACGGTTGTGGAAACCGCCACACAAGATGATACATTGATGCTGGAAATTATGAATAATACTCAAGAGTTAAAACTTTCTGACCAGCAAAATGCTGCTGACTTAAAAGGGAACCCCACTGAATTAGCCCTGCTTCATTATGTTGAAAAGCACGGCGAAGAACTTAGTTTAAAAACACAAACCAGTAAAATCCCCTTTAGTTCCAGCTATAAATATATGGCGACTTTGCATGCTGAAGCCGAGCACTCGCTGATTTTTGTCAAGGGTGCGCCAGAAGTCTTGCTGAACAAAACCAATTTAACGACTGCTGAAAAGCAGGCTTGGCAAAATCAAGCAACACAATTTGCTAAAAAAGGCCAACGGGTTTTAGGCTTTGCCTTTAAACAAGTTGCCCCAAAAACTGAACTCAGTCATGAAGATTTAACAGACTTAGACTTTGTCGGTTTAGCCGGCATTATTGACCCGCCAAAGGAAAGTGCAATTCAGGCGGTCAAAGAAAGTCAGGCGGCGGGAATTGCCGTCAAGATGATTACCGGAGACCATAAGGATACAGCTCGAGCGATTGGGAAAGAAATTGGCCTGCGCCACACGGATAAAGTTTTGCAGGGCATTGAAATCGACAATCTAAGTGATCAAGAATTGGCTCAACAGGTAAAAAAGGTCGATGTCTTTGCTCGGACAACTCCAGAGCATAAGTTGCGGATTGTGACAGCTTTACAAAATAATGGCGAAATTGTCGGCATGACCGGCGACGGCGTCAATGACGCGCCGGCTTTAAAGAAAGCGGACATCGGAATTGCCATGGGTATTAAAGGTAGCGAGGTCAGCAAGCAAGCAGCTGATATGGTCTTAGCTGATGATAATTTTCACACCATTGCTAAGGCTGTTAAAGAAGGCCGCCGCATTTTTGACAATTTGAAGAAGACCATTAACTTCTTCTTACCAACCGCCTTAGCCCAAGGGTTGATTGTTATCATCGCCCTTTTACTAAATCAGCCTTTACCTTTAAGTCCGATTCAAATTTTATGGGTCAACATGGTCACGACAATTACCCTTTCCTATGCGCTAGGCTTTGAAAAAGCCAGCCAAGATACCATGCAACGGCCACCTCGCCCTGTCAATGAAGGCATTCTATCTGGTTACAGTCTATATAGAATCATCTATGTGTCTCTACTAATCATGCTGCCAGCTTACTTTTTAGCCATGCAATTTGACAGCCAGCTGCTGCAACAGACTATTTTATTACAAAATATTGTCGTCGCACAGGCCGTTTACATGATTAACTGTCGTGAGCTGACGGAGCCTTCAATTAATAAAGGCTTGTTCCAGAACAAACCGCTGTTTATCTCTCTAGCAATTTTAGTGGTGCTGCAAAGTGCCGTCCTTTACCTGCCATTTATGCAGCAATGGATGGGAACAACTGCCTTGAGCGGCGGCCAACAATTAATTATTTTGGCCAATGTTGCCTTACTCTTTTTGATTGTTGAAATCGAAAAAGGACTGACTAAACGGATTACCCGCCGTCAGTCCCAAACCTCAAGTGATCTGAATTAAGTTTTATAAATAGTGCTGCCAAGTGAGCTCGGTTAACTGCCGCAGCTCATTTTTGGTTGGCAGACTGGAAATATAAATGACTTCGACTGCTAAAGGTGCCAAAGGAAAATTAGAAACAACGATGTCGTTCTCATTAAATTTCAGCTCAGTCAGCTGAGAAATTTCAACACTGACTAATTTCACCCGCCGACCAAAAGCATCTGCTAATTCCTGCTGTAAAAAAGCTTTCCACGCCGGCTCCCCTTGGAAAATAAAGTAAAGGGTCATCACTTGTGGCCGAGCGGCAAACACAGCCTGCTGTTCCAATAAGGAAATCAGATTTAATAAATACAACGGATTATCTAAATGAACCACTGAATCAATCAGCGCCAACAGCTTTTGATCGCTGGCAGCATGTTCTTTTCGTTCTGCAAGCAGTTCTTGATACTCCAATTGGAATTGTTCCGACAGCCAGGTGGATTCATTATACTTCAAGAGTAGTAACAGCAGATTTTCGGTTAACTGTGTCTCTTGAAAATCCAATTGCTGACGCTGGGCAATTTCACTGGCTAACTGTTCTGCCACTTTGGACAATTTAGGATAAGCCTGAGTTAAGTCCAGCGCTGCACCGAAGCTATTGTTATAATTCCAGCTTTCTAAAAAGCAGAAAAAGGCAAAAAAGCGCTCCGCCTCCTGCAAATAAATACCCTCTAGCTGATACAAAGCCGCTAACGAAGTTTGATATTGTTGATACAAAAAATCTGCTTGATTGAACTTGAATTCGTCAATCGGGCAATTGGCCTTGACCCGAATCGTATTGATAAAGAACCAGCAGACACCAAAAATCTGCTCCGTATCAACAGCCAGAGGCGAGCGATTGAGCTTTTTTAAATAATCAAAATAATGCTCCTTATGAATACTGTACTCTTCAAAAAAATAATTATTATGGGTGAAGGGTAACAAAAGCCGGTGGAAGAAAATCCGCACGGCGCTTTCGTTTCCGATTAGCTCAGCAGTTTTAGCTGAGACTTTGATTTTAATCTCATAGGGCTTTAATTGCCGATTGATTTTACTTGTATGGCGTTTCAAAGTTTCCAAGGAGACGCCGTTTTCAGCCAAAAATTTACTGGTGGCCAGCTCCTTTTCAAAGAAGAGAGCTTTAATCAATTGAATGCTGATGGATTGGGGCAAAAACAAATCCCACAGCTGATTGGCTAGCTGATTTTCCGTTAAGATCAGCTGAATACCTTGACTGTCAGCGGAAATTTGCCAGCCTGCTGGCAGCTGCTCACGAATCAGCTGCAAATCAGAAAAAACCGTTCGTTCAGTGGTCTTCAACTGCTGAGCGATTTCCTTGGCGGTTATTTGCGGATGATTCAGCAATAATTCCAAGAGGGAAATCTGGCGCCACAAATCTTTTTCGGTAATCATTTTTTTCAGCATGGAATACATAACACAATCACCCCTTCTCAAATAGAATAAGGGTAATTGACAGAGGGGTCAATTGGGAAGGTTGCTAGGAATTATTTTAAGTGACATCCGCTCTTTTGCAAAAAAAATCAAAAAGATTTCATTTTCCGCTTGACTTAGAGTCCAGTTCAAGTTGTATTCTATGGCAGTCATAAGGAAAGGAGCTTTTTTATGTTATTAGAAAAAATTATCACGACTATCCAAGAACCCAGCGATTTAAAAAAATTAACTCAAACTGAATTGGCAGCTCTTGTGGTGGAAGCCCGGACTGCGCTATTAGAAAAAATCAGCAGCCACGGCGGGCATAACGGTCCGAACTTAGGCGTGGTTGAAATGACTGTCGCCCTACATTATGTTTTTGATTCACCAACAGATAAATTTATCTTTGATGTTTCCCATCAATCTTACATCCATAAAATGCTGACGGGACGCAGCCAAGCCTTTACCGATGCGGCTCACTATGATGATGTTTCCGGCTACACCAATCCAAAAGAAAGCGAGCACGACCTCTTTACTGTCGGACATACCTCGACTTCTTTGTCTTTAGCAAACGGTGTGGCGAAGGCTCGGGATTTGAAAAAAGAAACCAGCAATGTCGTCGCTGTGATTGGCGATGGCTCCCTTTCTGGTGGTTTGGCCTATGAAGGGCTGAATAATATTGTTGAACAAGGCACCAACACAATTGTCATCGTCAATGATAATGACCAATCCATTGCCGATAATTTTGGCGGCCTTTACAAAAATCTCCGGGATTTAAGAAATTCCAACGGCCAAGCTAAAGATAATTTCTTTAAAGCATTAGGCTTCGATTATTATTATTTAGAAAATGGCAATGATTTAGCTGCATTGATTGCTTTATTTGAAGAAGTCAAAGACAGCCAACATCCAATATTGCTGCACATTCACACAGTGAAGGGCAAAGGCTTCGCTTATGCCGAAGCCAATCGGGAAAAATTTCACGCCGGCGGTCCTTTTAGTTTAGAAACCGGCGAATACTTAGCTGCCGCAAGCAGTGAAGCAACTTACAGCAGCGTGACGACAGACTTTCTCTTAGAAAAAATGGCGGCAGATCCAACCGTTGTCGCCATCAATGCCGGTACGCCGATGCTTTTATTCAACCAAGCACAACGCTTGCAGGCGGGCAAGCAATTTGTCGATGTCGGCATTGCTGAAGAACAAGCCGCAACCATGACAGCTGGTCTTGCGAAAAATGGCGCCAAACCAGTTTGGGCAGTTTATTCAACCTTTATGCAGCGGAGCTTTGACCAAATCTCCCATGATTTGGCCCTAAATGATTTACCGGGAACGATTTTAGTTTACGGGGCATCTGCTAGTGCTATGAATGATGAAAGTCATCTGGGCTTTTTCGATATTCCTTTTCTAAGCCATATTCCAAACCTGGTCTATCTAGCACCAACCAATAAGGAAGAATATTTGTCGATGCTGGACTGGTCCATCGAACAAACCGGACATCCCGTAGCTATTCGTGTACCGGTCGGCCCGTTGGTAGAAATCGGTGCACCTGACACAACCGATTACGGACAACTCTATAAAAATCAAATCTCACAGGTGGGGGCGCAAGTTGCCTTGATTGGTGTCGGCAATTTTTATGGATTAGCCGCAGCTGTCGCTCAAAAGCTGGCAGAAACTGCAGCAATCCATGCCACCATCATCAATCCTAAATTTATTTCAGGTCTTGATCAGCTATTACTGAACAGCTTGAAGCAAACTCATCAATTAGTTGTGACCCTTGAAGACGGCCTTTTAGATGGCGGCTATGGTCAAACTGTCGCCGGCTTCTTCGGTAATTCTGATTTGAAGGTGCAAACTTATGGTCTTAAAAAAGCTTTTCATGACCGTTATAATCCAGCAGAACTATTGGCAGAAAACGGCTTAACCGTTGACAATATTGTTCAAAATATTTTAGCTGCTTTATAAGCTCTGGATAAACTAATAAAAGACATCAGCGAGCCGGCTGCTTTTAGGACAGTCTGCTCATTGATGTCTTTTTTGTAATTCATTTCTAGTTCTTACTAATCTGCTAAAACTCATGGAGGACTTCTTGTTTTTGTAAAATCCGCAGGCCCCCCATCGCCAAGGCCTCTAACTCATTTTCACCGGGTTCAAGGCTGACTGGCGCAATAAAATCAATTCTTTTCGTTAAGTCCGCTGTCACGTATGCCGAATATGCCAAGCCGCCGGTTAAAACAATTTGATCAACGCGACCTGCCACTAGCGTTGCCAAGCTAGCAATTCCTTTAGCCAGTTGATAAATCATCGCATCATAAATTACTTTTTCTTGAGGTGAATCGGCAATCCGGGCTTCAATTTTTCTAGCATCATTGGTGTCAAAATACGATACCAAGCCGCCTTGTCGTTTGTAAAAGGTCAGCATTTCTTTTTTTGAATACTGATAGCACCAATTGATGACTTGGTGAATCGGCAGGCCACCGGTCCGTTCTACCGCCATCGGTCCCTCGTCATCAGAAATCAAATCGGCAATTTCACCATTTACGTGAATTGAAGTTGTCGTACCGCTCCCCATATGCACGACAATCAAAGTTTGCTTGTGATAATCCAAACCATTTTGCTGACAGTATTTGATTCCGCTAGCTCGGGAATTTAAAATATGACCCAAACTTTTGCGCTCCATTCCCTTTAAACCAGAAACACGGGAAATCGGCCACATCTGATCGACAGAAACACAGTCATAAACTAACGGCAGCGCCTGACCTTCTTCTGCCAATTGATAAGCCAGTACAGCACCTAAATTAGACACATGTTGGTTGATAGTCTCATAGAGCAGATAGTCCATCATTTTTTCAGTGACTAAGTAGCCGCCTGCCTTGACTGGAGGCAGGGCACCACCCCGACCAACCACCGCATCCAAATCAGTCAGCTGAATATGCTGCTTTTCTAAAATTTGATGAATGGTCGCCAGCCGAAACGGCAGCTGCTGAGGAATGGTTTCAAATTGATTGACTGTCGCCAAGTCATGAAGGATTTCATCAGAAAAGAGCAATTTATCATGGTCATAGACGGCCACTTTGGTGGATGTTGCCCCGGGATTAATTGCTAAAATCTTTTTTGCCACAGACTTCCCCTCCTCGACTTTTTTCACCCTTTGTCTCAATAAACTTCATAAGCAGTAATAAAACGAATGCCCCCGCTGCCAGCAATAAAATGACTAAAAACAGATAAAACGTTCCATAATTTGCTTCAACCTGTACAGCCAGACTAGGGCCAATCAGCGCTGAAAAAACTAAATTAAACGTCGCTAAGCTATAATTAGCAGCGTAAAATTTTGAGCCGTAATACTGGCTGATAAAAGCCGCCGTGATTGCCGAGCCGCTTCCGTAGCTCAGCCCTAGGAAAATTAAGCCTAAGATAATTAAAGCTGCCTGACCTGAGTAGCTGCCGCCAGCTAGACAAAAGCCGCCAACCGCTAAAAACAAACTTCCTAAAAGCATTGTTCTGCTTCTTTTTAGCCGGTCATAGAGATAACCGAAAGTTAATTTGCCAATGCCGCTGAAGGCTGGCATCAATAACCCAATCGTCCCCCTCAAGTTAACCGCCAGCGCAATATTGGCAGCATCGTTAATCACCATTAAACCGGCTGCCGACACTAGAGTTACCCAGATAAAATATAAACCAAATAAGGGCTGCTTGAGCATTTGTTTCGGTGCCAGACCTGTCGCCAGTCTGGCTTCAGCTGGTGTAGTCAGAGCGTCACGTAAAAAAATGACGCCGATTAGGCCATTGATCAGAATCCAAATACTTAGCGCACGAAAAGTCGGCAGCACACCGAAAGCGGCAATTAATTTTTCGCAAGCACTGCCCAAAAAGACACTGCCAATACCAAAACCCATCAATAGCACGCCGGAAGCCAGACCTTGTTTTTCTTTAAATTTCTGGCTGACATTGGCAATCACACTGTTAAAGGCCAGACCAATTCCAAGACCACCCAAGACGCCGTAGCAAACGTACAGCAGATACAACGGCGGAATCGAAAGAGTATCCGCCAGCGAAATCAGCCAAAACCCACCGCTGATAAGCAGGGCCGAGCCGGCTAAAACTTTTTTTATTTTTTTTCTCAGCAGGCCGTTTAAAAAACCGCCGATGCAAAAGAAAATCATCGAAAGTGTGAAGACCAGCGCCAGCTGTCCCTGACTCCAAGCATTGCCAAAATAGTGATTCAGTGGTCGACTGAAAATCGACCAGCTGTAAATCAGTCCCAGATTAAATAGAACAAAGATGCCCGCTATTAATTCAATCCATCGATTCGAAGTCTTCATGACAGCCCTCCTTTATAAAGCAGCCAGAAAAAGCGAATTTTCCTTTTCTTCAGCAGCTGCCGCCCGGGAGGTCAGCACAATCGGTACTTCAGCGCCTAAGATGATGCCAGCCATTTTGGCCCCACCTAAAGAGGTCAGCGCCTTTCCCAATAAATTGCCGGCAGTCAAATCCGGCACCACCAGCAAGTCCGCCTGTCCCGCCACCGCACTTTGATATTTTTTCTTTGTTACTGCGGTTGGATTCACGGCTAAATCTAAAGAAAGCGGACCGTCTATTAAAACATCGGGAGTTTCTTGCAACGCTGCTTTGACCGCTGCTGCTGCCAGTGAGGCTGGAATTTTCGGCTGCACAACCTCAGCTGGCGCTAAGATGGCTGCTCGGCAAGGGGCGTAACCTAATTTTTTTAAAAAACCGAGAGCCGTCTTAGTCAATTGAATCTTTTCAGCAATGGTTGGCACCGGCAGCATTCCGCTATCCGTTAAAAAAAGTAGTTTAGGATAATAGGGACTTTCTAAAACGGCCAAATGGGAAAGTAATGCTGCTTTTTTAATGCCTGCTTCTGCAACAACAGACTGCAATAATTTTCCTGTCGCAATCTGGTCCTTCATCAATAAATTGATTTGACCAGCTTTTACTAACTCCACAGCTTTTGCAGCCGCTTCTTCCGGAGTATCAACATAGACTACTTGCAAATTTCCCAAACCCGGATGCCTTTTTATTAAGGCATCCACCGGCTCTCTTTGACCAATCAAAAAAATATTTAGCGGTCTGTGTCGGCGATAGTTTAAAATACTCGCCAGTGCCCCATCACTTTCAGCCCCGACGACCCCAACAGTTTGAATCTGATTTGAAAGAGGCTCCCGCTGCCGCAATTCTTCAAAGGAGTGAATAACCATAAGCTGCTCCTTTCTAACCTATTAAACTTTTTAAGCTAATAAGTTTCCCTCGCTAACGGGTAGGCAATCCGCGAAATATTTAGCAGATGATCGTAGCGTAAATTTTCAGAAATAATATTTTTCCCCCATGAGCCACAGCCTAAAGATGGTGTTGGATTTAAGCCGTTGCCGGGACCACCGGCTGCATCGATACTAGGTTGATTGACAATGATGCGGCAAACCGGCATCGCCAAACCTAATTGTAAAATTTTATCATCATCGTGACTGTAAATTGCAACACTGTGGCCTTTACCAGCCACCTTCAAGTTGGCTTGGCAAATTTCTAAAGCATCGGCAAACTCCCGATATGGAATCGCCGCTAAGACCGGACACATTTTTTCTTGGCAGAGAACATCGGCTGCTCCAAATTCTTCAATTTGGACCACAATAATTTCGGCCTCATCCTTAATCGGTACCCCCGCCAGTTCACCAATAAATTGTGGGCTTTGTCCAACCACTGCAGGATTTAGCTGACCATCAATAAACAACGCACGGCGGATTTTTTCCACATCCGCAGGTTGATCAAAATAGACGGCGGTTCTTTTTTCAAACTCTTGGCGCAATTCCGCCTGCCGTTTTTCTGGATAAATAATCGTCTGGGCGCAAGCACAAATCAGCCCGTTGTCAAAGGAACGGCTGATGATACTCAGCTCAACGGCAGCCGCCACATCAAAATCTTCTGTCAAAATCCCTTGGGTGTTCCCCGGCCCCACACCGTAAGAGGGAATGCCGCTCGTGTAAGCGGCATGAACTAAACCAGGGCCGCCGGTTGCCACATTCATATCTGACTTGCTCATCAATTCTTGAGTTAATTCCTGAGATGGTTCTTCGATAATTTGAATTAAATCCTTCGGTGCGCCGATAGCGGCAATCGCTTCTCGCATTAATTCTACGGTATGAATAGTCGTGGCCTTCGCTCGTGGATGAGGCGAGATAATAATCGCATTGCGTCCTTTCAAGGAAACCACTGTATTACCGACAGAGGTCACCGTTGGATTCGTCGTTGGCGTCACCGATCCGATGACACCGACCGGGTGGGCAATTTCCACAAGTCCCAGCTCAGGCAGACGATTGATGACACCGACCGATTTTTTGCCTTTTAAAAATGTCGGCAAATTGGTGCCCGCCACTGTATTTTTACCAATTTTATGATCTAGGCGGCCCATCTTCGTTTCAGCCACCGCTTCTTTTGCTAGCATTTCCGCATTGGCGATAATCGTTTCAGAAATTGCAGCGATTAACGCATCCGTCTGCTCTTGCGTGTAATGAATAATTTCCGCCATCGCCTGTTTGGCCTGCAAAATTTTTTGATCAATCATACGACTCCCTCCTTATTTTTCGTAAATTTTTTCCAACACGTCCATAAACATTTCATAAGAGACCGGTGCCGGATTCATATCATTGCTAGGTTCTTCCATAGCAGCTTTTGCGATAATATCAAAATCAGCCCGCTGAATGCCCGTCGTGTTCAAAGCTGGAATATTTAATTCCACATTTAATTCTTCTAAGGCTTTGACGACATCTTCTGCCTGGCAATCAGCACCTAGCCCCATTGCCACACCAACTTTTTGATATTTCTCAGCGGCAAAGCGGGCATTGTATTTAACGGTTTCTGCTAAGGCCATGGCGTTAGCTAAGCCGTAGGGAACATTAAAATGAGCCCCTAATGGATGAGCAATCGAGTGGGCAATTCCTAAAATTGCCACGTTGAAGGCCATCCCTGCCAGCGTACTACCCATTAGAACCCGGGAACGGGCAGTCAAATTTTGACCATCCTTGACCGCTGTTGGTAGATTTTGATAGATTAATTCAATCGCTTTTAATGAATGAATTTCCGTAAATGGATTGGCTAAAGTCGAAACATAGGATTCAATCGCATGGGTTAAGGCATCGCAACCAGTTGAAGCTGTCACTTGCGGCGGCAAGCCCACCGTCAGCTGAGGATCTAAAATCGCAACAGTCGGTGTTGTATACTTGCCGGAAATCACCATTTTCTTTTTCCGTTTTGTGCAGGTTACTACCGAAACGCTTGTCACTTCACTGCCAGTCCCAGCCGCCGTTTCAATCGCAATCAGCGGCACCGTCGGATTAGGCACTTGATCAATGCCTTCGTATTGTTGAATCGGTGCTTCATTTGTTAACAGCACATTGATTGCTTTGGCACTGTCAATCGAACTGCCGCCGCCAATTGCAACAATCACATCAATTTGTTTTCCTTTAAATTCATTTGCAGCTGCTTCAATTGAATTATCTGTCGGATTGGCAATCACTTGATCAAACTGATAAATCGTCAAGCCCTCTGCAATCAAGCGACCAAAAATAGTATCAATCAGTCCCGTACTTTTAATTCCTTGGTCATAGATTGCCAGCACACTTTTTGCTTGCAGCTTTTCTAGCTCAGCAGATAATTCTAAGACAGCCCCTTCGCCAAAAATAATAGATGTCGGTGCACTAAATCGAATCATTTTAACCCCTCCTATTCTTTACTATTAGTTTAAATGAAAACGCTATCCATTTATTGTAAAAAACGGCAATTTTTTCTACATATTCGATTGACTGTTATTTTTTAATGTCTTATAGTTAAGGTGAAGACCGTCTTGACCCCATTGAATTGCAACAGATAAAGGAGGTTATTCTGTTGAAGAAGGATTTTTTGACGCTCTCGCAGCCCTTTCACTCCAAGATATTTACCCACCGGGCCTCTTATTGGAAAATCTTTGACTACCCTACCCAGCAGGAGAAATTAAATTATATTTTATTTGAAGATTATCACGTAGGGAAAAAAGATATCCAAATTGAGTTATTACCGGACCTGATTGAAACCCTTTGCCTCGAACTGCCGCCAACTGGAAAACAACTAAATCTGATTTTTTTTGGCAAACATACCATCTCAAGAACGGTTACTTATCAAGCCAACCATCGTTACCTCGCACTTCGTTTTAACCCTTTAGGCAGTGTTAAATTCCATAGCTTTGACAGCGATACTAAAAACAAAATGTTTTCTTTGAATAAATACCTCGACCAAGAGCTAATTGATGAGCTGATTCCGCTGTTTGATTCGCCTCTAGACCAACAGGCAGAAGCCGTCATCACTCTATTACAACCGACTTTTTATTATTCCTGCCCGACATTAATTTACGATTTCATCGACTACGCTGTTTCCCAGACCGCCTCATTAAAATCGGCTTCTGAAAAATTTAATTATTCAGCTCGACAAATTCGCAATATTTTTCAAGATACTTTAGGCGTTTCCAGTAAAGAAATTATTCAAGTGCTGCGTTTTTGGCGCGCCATCAATTTAATTGAAGAGGAAAATCTCCAGACTACAAAAGACCTCGCTGGTAAGCTGGACTTTTTCGATGATTCTCATTTCATTCGTACATTTACCAAATATGCCAACGTCTCACCGACTTCCTATATTAAAAAGAAACGCCATGCCCTTGCCCATTAGTAAAAATGGGCTGCTCTTTATAAAAAAATTAAAAAAAGCTTACGGCAAAAGCTCCTCGACAACTGACTGTCTGAGGAAGCTTATGCTGCAAGCTTTTTGTTTACCGTTTAGGACTCAATTGAATAATTTGGTGCTTCTTTGGTAATTTGAACATCATGAGGATGCGATTCCTTCAAGCCGTTGCCGCTCATTTGGATAAATTGGGCATCTTCTCGTAATTCTTTTAAGTTCGCTGCTCCAACGTAACCCATACCAGAACGCAGGCCGCCAATCATTTGGAAAATAATATCGGAGACGCTGCCTTTATAGGCAACTCGCCCTTCAATTCCTTCTGGAACAAGTTTATTGGCTTCATTGACGCCGCCTTGGAAGTAGCGGTCGCTAGAACCTTTTTCCATTGCGCCAAGAGAACCCATGCCCCGATAAGTTTTGAAACGACGACCTTGATAAATTTCAAATTCACCTGGGGATTCATCCGTACCGGCCAACATGCTGCCTAGCATCACGGCATGACCCCCAGCTGCTAAAGCTTTAGCAATATCACCAGAGAATTTAATACCCCCATCGGCAATAATCGCTTTGCCATATTGACGAGCCACTGAGGCCGCATCATAAATTGCTGTTAATTGAGGAACACCAACACCCGCAACTACCCGAGTGGTACAAATCGAACCCGGTCCAATCCCAACTTTGACTACATCGACACCGACATCATATAACGCCTTGGTGCCTTCAGCTGTGGCAACATTGCCGGCAATTAAAGTTGCTTTCGGGAAAGTTTTACGAATCTCAGCGATTTTGCGAATCACGCCAGCGCTGTGACCATGAGCTGTGTCAATTACGATTGCATCAGCTCCGGCATCTAATAAAGCCTCCGCCCGCTCAAAAGTATCGCTAGTCACACCGACTGCTGCGGCCACTAATAAACGACCGTGTTCATCTTTAGCTGCGTTAGGAAATTCGATGACTTTTTCAATATCTTTGATGGTAATCAAACCGCTTAATGCGCCGTCATTATCGACGATTGGTAATTTTTCAATTTTATGCTGTTGTAAAATTTTCTCAGCGTCTTTTAAAGAAGTGCCGACAGGAGCTGTGACTAAATCATCTTTAGTCATCACGTCATTGATGGGAATTTGATAATCAGTTACAAAACGTAGATCACGGTTAGTTAAAATACCGACAAGTTTGCGATTTTCCATTGTTTCAACAATCGGCACACCGCTGATGCGATAGCGACTCATTAAATGTTCTGCATCTGCAACTAAATGGCTTGGAGTTAAGAAGAAAGGATCGATGATAACGCCGCTTTCAGAGCGTTTAACTTTGCGAACTTCATCCGCTTGTTCGGCGATGCTCATATTTTTATGAACAACCCCTAAACCGCCTTGGCGGGCCATGGCAATCGCCATTTTGCTGTCCGTCACGGTATCCATACTGGCACTGATGATAGGGATGTTTAATTTGATATTCTGCGCTAATTGCACTTCCATATTGACATCATTTGGCAAGACGTGGCTCTCAGCTGGAATAAGTAGAACATCATCGAAGGTTAAGCCTTTTTTAGCAAATTTTGATTCCCAGTTTGACATGATTGTGAACCTCTCCCTATTAATTTTTTAACAAAAAACATATCAGCTTTTTAAAGTCTTGTCAAGAAAGCCGATAAAACTTTCATGAAAATCTAGGACTATTTTTAGAAATCATGGGGAAAAGGTTTAATATTCGCAAAATTAGTTTCTATGAGTCTCTGTCCTTTCTCCACAATACTCTATATCACATCTTGAGTATAAGTTGAGGTGAATGAAGCTGGTAGAAACTGAAGTTACCCAGCACCTAGGAGTAAAAATCTCTACAGCTATTGGTAGTCACAGCTTTCCAACAGATGTAGAGGTTAGTATCAACTATTCAGATTGACTTTTTTGGTGAATCAAGATTATATCACCTGAACAATCAAAGAATTATTTTTAAAAAAATGCTTTAACTTCTTGAATAAAGTATCTAAGGGTAATTTTTTTAATCTTCATATTTAATTGCTCCTCCAATCTTATGTTAATGAGTAAATATGATCAACATTATTACTCATAAAGCTTGTGACATTATGGGTAACAAATATAACCGTTTTGTCATACTTAATAATAGCTTCTTCAATTATCTGTACTGATTTTTTATCAAGACTAGAGGTCACCTCATCTAGCAGCAATATTTTGTCATTATTAAGTATTCCCCGGGCTAAATTAATTCGTTGTTTTTGCCCACCAGATAAGCCACTATTTTTCTCATCATATTTTTCATCGATATTAAGATTTCCTAAGCCAAAGTCATTTAAAATCCTTTTCAAAATAGCATCTGGGATGTCTGCGCCTAGAGTCAAATTATTTCTGAGACTATCTTTAAACAGATAGCTCTCTTGTGGAACATAATGAATATATTTTTGGATATCAAGATGCTCTATATTGTAACCCCCTAATGTTATTGTGCCGTCAAACCCTTTAAGGCCACCACTGATTAATTTTAAAACTGTCGATTTGCCAGACCCACTGTCTCCTGTGAAAAGATACTTTTTGGTAGGTTTAAAAATAAAATTTATATCATTAATTATTTTTTATCATCATATGAATAGGTTATGTTTTTTAAGCATATTTCTGAATCACTATTTTTAATAATTGTTTGCATCTGTTTATTGGGAACTAAGTCTCTGTATTGATTGTATTTTTCAAAAACTACCTCTACAGAGTCGATTGATACTTTATAAGACAGGGCTTGTGATAAGGATGAAAAGACATTTCCTGCTAAACTGCCTGTCGTCAAGACTGAGCCAAAAATTATCTGTCCTAAGTGTGCGAGGATACCAGTCAAAAAGCTAATAATTATCTGGGCAAGAATGCTAATCAGTGCTATGGAATTACTCACTACAGAACTTTTTCGAGTATAGTCTACATTACTTTCCGCGATTTCATTAGAGGCCTGATTTATTTTTGATATTAAGTAATTTAGATGATTAGAAAAAAATAATGTATCATAGCCCTTCAAGGTATCTTCTAACCTTCCGACAAATATAGCGTTGTTTTCGGTGAATCTTTCCATAGCTTTCTTTAAGTATCTATTGAATAATCTAGGTGTATAGATAATTAAAAAAGTTAATGCTAGCGTTCCTAACATAATCCAAATATTTAAACTTAATAAAACAATTACGGAAGTTATAGTAAGGAAGATTGCTGATATCAATGAATATAAATTTTTAAATCCCGATTGAGCAATAGTATTCATATCGTTATTAAGCCATGATATGTATGTCCCTGTAGTTTGCTTATGATAATCCTCATACTCGACTTCAGAAATGCAGGACAGAATATCTGCCCGGGTAGCAACAATCATTTTTTGAATAACCTGCTCCTGAAAAATTGTTAAATAGTAGGATAGCAGCAAATAACTTATCCATAGAAAAGCATCCCCAAGATACCAATAAATAAAATTTGTTATATTTCCTGTTAGTAACTCATTAAATGCATACATATGAATTAAAGATGTATAAGTTAAAATGCTAGAAGTTAATAAAATCAAAAAAATTATCAACAGATTTTCTTTTTTATATTGTAATAGATACTTTCTAATTGGAATCACCTCATTTCAAATTGTGATATTCTATCTTTTTAAAAATGCCAAGTATCAAAGAATTACAAGGTTCCATTTTTGATAGATTCTCCTCATAACGATAGGGCAGATATATGCAGAGTTCATCCACCTTATATCTCAACAAACTTAGCGTTTATAAATTGAAATTAAAATTGTGGCTAAGCTTAATTGAAAAGGATTTTTCTGGTGTGAAGCAATGTAGCTATCCTCCTTAGCTATGATACTCATAATACAAAAAAAATAAGAGCTCTATATAAATGTAAAATATAGAGTCCTTATTTTAGTTTTGTATCATATATGAAACACATTCTCATTTGATTATTCATTCAAAAAAATTGCAAAATCATTATATAGACTAGAGAGACCCACATCCTTTATAAGTTGTAAAGTTTCAGCACAGTCATTATAGAGACTATTATCTTTAGTATACTCAATATATTTAGTGAAAAATTGGAAGGATAAATTTTGAATTACTAAAACCTCAAGTATTGGAAATTTTCTAAGTTCATTAATAAAATATTCCGCTATGCCAATTTCGTTGCATTGTAAACACCGCTCAATCATATTGAGTAATATAGAAATAAATCCTATATAAAGTTTCTCATTTGACATAAAATGGTCTGAGTTTTTTAGAATTTCACGACCATGAATTATTAAATTATCAACAGGTAGACAGTTAATCGAATTTGCGAAAAGCCGCAATTCATACAGACCCCATTCATCTACCGAAAATAAATAATCTAGTAATTTATCGTAATATTTTGGAGGCAAATTTTCTTTTTTTACAATGCTTAGATAGGCTGCCGTCATAATAATTTTCCCAAAGTCATTCTCATTTTCCTCTTCTTGCTTCAGCTTTGATTCAAGGGCCGGAGCATCTCGATTGTGTAAATAACTTTGAATTTCATTTAAGTAGTCATTCTCTTCAGAATCTTTATTTCCTCTTAAAATAAATAAAAATTCCTCCATATCAACATTAAGACGATTTAGAACAATCAAAAATTTATCGAGGCTTATTTTAGATGCACCTCGCTCGACTTTAGATAAAAAAGAGCGACTCATATCTTCTTGGCACACAGTACTTAATGAAATATTCTTGTTTGTTCTGATAAATCTTAGTGTATTTCCGATTTCTGTATCAGTGAACACATTAAACCTCCGTTCTGTTACTTTTTATGCTTTCAGATGCTTCTTTTTTTGCAAATTTCAAATACAAGTTAGCTATCTATTAAAATTTTAATCACTAGTTGATTTCCCCTCTACCTAGTATGAGCTTGACAAGGCAAAAAAGCCACAAAAATGGCGATTTCCCGTTCATTTCAGTGGCTTTTTCTAAATAGGTTAAAAGAGTATCAACGGCAACTGTGCTTTATCCATGTTACGCCTGAAGATACGAAAACCATTATATGAATAAGTAGTGAGTGCAACAAAAAAATCCAAAACCCTCCTTGCAGCTGTTCTACTCAACAGCTGCGAAAAAGAATTTTGGATTCTATTTCAATATAAAATTTTTATTGCCTGCTTAACGCATCGAGAACATACCGACGATGCCTAGGCGTTTTTTCAGGTACCAACGCAAACCTAACACGGCAGCACCGAGCACTAACATAATGATTGGATCTAATACTGGGTTAATGACGGCTGGTAAAAGACCTGAAGCTGTAAAAGCGACTAACCAAATTAGTGTGGCTCCCACCATCAAGAGCATGGACTTCCACATTTTAGGTTTTTTGCTTTTATCAGCACCGGGACGGTCATATTGGTAAACGTATTTGTACATTAAATACATCACCCAGCCCCCAGCTGCGGCACCGACAATCAAAGTGACTAAGCCGAAGCTGCCACTATTGCTGGAAGCGGCAAATTGATTCATCAAACCAAAGATGGCAGCGAAAATTCCTAAAAATAATAAGAAATTGTCCAGCCACATCATGACAGGTGCGCTGACTTTTGATTCTTTGGGTTTGTTCATAATTTGTTCCACTGATTCTGAAACTGTACCGTATAATTGACGGGCCGTGATGCCTTTTTTCTGACCTTCCACCAAGGTGGGCAAAATGTCATGCAAAGCTTCTGCCTGATCTGCTTCTGATAAATTTGCCGCATTCATTGATTTTTTTAAGTCAAAGATATATTGTTCGTTACGTTTCGTCAATTGTTCTTCCCATTGACGATTTTCGCTAACAAATTCACGTAACTTCTCTGGTTCCATTCTTTGTTCCCCTTTCACAAACAAGCCGACAGGATTTCGTAAAGCCTATTCTAGCATAGAATAGCCCTCAGTGCCCGCGTTTTTACACATTAAATCTGAAGAGCATAACATCGCCGTCTTGAACGACATATTCTTTGCCTTCAGAACGAACTTTGCCGGCTTCTTTTGCCGCATGCATGCTGCCATAATGACTCAAGTCATCGTAGGAAACTGTTTCCGCTCGGATAAAGCCCCGTTCAAAGTCAGAATGAATAATCCCTGCTGCTTGCGGAGCTTTCATGCCTTTTTTAAAGGTCCAAGCCCGCACTTCTTGTTCGCCGGCGGTAAAATAAGTCGCCAAGCCCAAGAGATCATAGGCTGCTCGAATCAATTGATCCAAACCAGATTCTTCAATGCCTAACGCTTCTAAAAATTCAGCTTTGTCTTCATCGTCTAATTCAGCAATTTCTTCTTCCGCTCTGGCGCTGACAACAATTACTTGAGCATTCTCAGAAGTCGCAAAATTGCGGACCTCCTGCACATAATGATTACTGTCGCTGTCCGCCACTTCATCTTCGGCAACGTTAGCAACATATAAAACTGGTTTTGTCGTTAACAAAAACAGGCTCTTAACTAATTTTTCTTCTTCTTCTGTAAATTCAATACTGCGGGCAGAAATACCTTCTTCTAAAACTGGTTTGATTTTATCTAAAATAGCCAGTTCAGCGACGGCGTCTTTATCCTTAGTCTTGGCAACTTTGGCCACCCGAGTATAGCGCTTGTTGACAGATTCTAAATCCGCCAGCACCAATTCCAAATTAATCGTGTCAATATCGGCTAAGGGATCAATCCGACCTTCGACGTGGGTGATATTATCATCATCAAAACAGCGAACCACATGACAGATGGCATCCACTTGGCGAATGTGGCTTAAGAATTGATTCCCCAGACCTTCGCCTTTGCTGGCGCCTTTGACGATGCCGGCAATGTCGGTAAATTCAAAAGTTGTCGGCACTGTTTTTTTCGGATGTACTAGTTCTGTTAAGCGTTGCAGGCGTTCATCCGGAACCTCTACCACACCAACGTTCGGGTCAATCGTTGCAAAAGGATAATTTGCTGCTTCTGCTCCAGCTTTTGTAATTGCGTTAAACAAAGTTGATTTACCGACATTCGGCAAGCCAACGATACCAGCAGTTAATGCCATGAATTCTTCACTCTTTCTCTTTTTTCTCTAGAATTTTTTTTAATTTCTTTTCAAAGTCTCGTCGAGTCAGCATGACAATATGCTGACAATGTAGACAGCGGATTTTGATATCCGCTCCCATCCGAATGATTTCCCAGCGATTGGTTTGACAAGCGTGGGGTTTTTTCATTTCGACGACATCCCCTAAATCATACATGAGGACTCCTCCTTTTTCATTATAAAACCGCAAAAATTTATCTTTTTCTTACTTTAAGCCTCATCGTCAAAATGGACATCTAAAATATCCAAAATCCGTGTTAAATCAGAGGCGGATAAATATTCAATTTCAATGCGACCCTTGCCTTCTTTTTCTTGGATTTCGACATTGGTGCCGAATTTATCCATCAGGCGTTCTTCGCTCTCTCTCAGGTAATAAGGTTTTTCCTTTACCAGACGCGGCGTTTTCTTTTTAGCCTTTTCTTTGTTTTCATTTAAGTCCGTCACAATTTGTTCCAATTGCCGCACCGTCAAATTTTCTTTGATGGCCCGATTGGTTAATTTAACAATCAAGTCTTTGTTTTTCAAGCCCAATAAAGTCCGAGCCTGTCCCATCGACAAGCGCTGCTCTTGAACCATATCCTTAACAAATTTAGGCAAGGTCAAGAGTCGCAAATAATTGGCAATGTACGGGCGGCTCTTACCTAAGCGCTCCGCCACTTCCGCCTGCGTCAACTTTAAATTTTTCATCAGCATGTCATAGGCTTCGGCTTCTTCCATCGGGTTTAAATCCTCCCGCTGAAGATTTTCCAACACCGCCACTTGCATCATCGCTTCTTCGGTAAAGTCCCGCACGATGGCCGGAATGGTTTCTTTGTTGGCTAGTTTGGACGCCCGGAAGCGCCGTTCGCCTGCGATAATTTCATAGCCTTTGACCGCCGACTTACGAACAATAATCGGCTGAAAGACTCCCGATTGTTCAATCGAGTTAGCTAGTTCCTGTAAAGAAGCCTCTTCAAAGGTTTTGCGGGGCTGGTAAGGATTCGGCCGCAAATCACTTAAAGGAATATTGATGACTTCTTCTTTTTGCACGTCGACATTTTCCAAATCAGCAAAATTCTCAAACAAGGCATCAATTCCACGACCTAAACCTTTTCCTTTACTCATGGGCTAACACTTCCTCTGCTAATGATAGGTAAACCTCGGACCCGCGGGAGCGGATATCGTAATCGATAATCGACAAACCATGACTCGGTGCTTCTGACAGACGGACATTGCGGGGAATAATTGTGTCGTAGACTTTTTCTCTAAAATACTTGCGGACTTCTTCAACGACCTCTGCTCCTAAATTGGTGCGGGCATCATACATTGTTAACAGGACGCCTTCAATTCTCAGCTCTGGATTAAAATGCTTTTGAACCAAGCGAATCGTGTTTAACAACTGGCTTAGCCCCTCTAAAGCATAATACTCACACTGAACCGGAATCAAAATTGAATCGCTGGCCGTAAAAGAATTAATCGTCAAATGCCCTAACGAAGGCGGGCAATCAATCAATATATAATCGTAATCATCGCTGATTTCGGCTAAAGCTGTTTTTAAACGAGTCTCTCTAGCCATCATAGAAGTTAATTCAATTTCTGCACCTGCCAGCTGAATCGTCGCCGGTACAATTGATAACCCCTCACGAGAAGTCGGTAAAATCGTTTCTCTGATCGGCGTTTCATTCACCAAGACATCGTAAATATCTTGGGCGACATCAGGTTTGCGCACGCCGATACCACTAGTGGCATTGCCCTGAGCATCAATATCTACCAATAAAACCCGCTTGGCATTATACGCCAGACAAGCCCCTAAATTGACTGTCGTGGTGGTTTTCCCCACACCGCCCTTTTGATTCGCTACTGAGATAATTCGTGCCATTTTCTACGTCCTCCTATATTGATGTCACGTCACTGCTATGTAAACATTTATCCCCGTGAATAAATGCGTCTAATCCAAAAATGCAAAAAATTATTGAAGCGGCTGCTTATTCGGCTGGCCGGGCTTGCGGGGATATTTCTTTGGGGTGATTTTTTTCTTTTGAATCACCAAAATATGCCGCTCGTCTCCCGTTTGTGGTAACGCCAAGTCAATTTCTTCAATGACTTTGCCCCCCAATAAAGCAATCGCCGGCTTCGCCTCTGTCAATTCCTCTTGGCTTTTAGCCGCCTTTAAAGCTAAAAAGTAGCCGTCCTTTTTAACTAACGGCAAACATAATTCCGCTAAAACATTTAAACGGGCCACCGCTCTGGCAGTCACAAAATCAAAGCTCTCACGAAACGCCTTGTTTTGACCAAAGGTTTCTGCTCGGTCGTGGTACAAAGACACACCCTCCAGTTGCAAGCTCGTTGCGACTGTCTTTAGAAAATTAATTCGTTTATTAAGAGAATCGACAATCGTAATCTGCAAATCCGGAAAAATAATTTTTAAAGGAATACTAGGAAAGCCCGCACCAGAGCCGACATCACAAAGACTTCCTGTACCAGAAAATTGCGGTGTAAAGGCCGTCATCACCGAATCATAAAAATGCTTGAGATAGACATCATTTTCTACGGTAATCGTGGTCAGATTTATTTTTTCATTCCATTCTACTAGCAATTGAAAATACTGTTGAAATTGGTCCATCTGCCGCTCGCTCAAGATGAAGCCTTGCTGGGTCATTTGCTGACGAAATTCTTCAGGTGTCATAGTCGTTCCTTTCTTCTGTGAAACAAAAAAATGTTTCACGGTTCTTTCCTACTTTAACGCATATTGCCGCTGTAAGCAATGTTTTTAAAACTTCTTAAAAATTCTTTTGGCCCGCTGCTTTACCGGGAAAAATTTTTGTTTGAATTGAGCTTTTTCCGCTCGCAGTTAACCCGCTGTGGTTCAGCTCTTGCAAATAAAAAAACCAGAGGCCATCTATCCGACAGTCATCTGGTTTTTCCTAGTCACTTGATAAGGCGGTGACTAAACTGCCATTTCTGATTTTGTTTAACTAACGTGTGCTCTACTTGATTGACGCCGAGAATTTTCAACTTTTTCGTATCGACAATCAGCAAAGCCGAACTAGCATGGGCTTTGGTCGCACTAATGTCTTCTATTATAACAGAAGTTGTCAAGTGTTGGGTCAAAGGTTCTTTTTCCCAGGTCTTCGTTAAAAATTTTTCCAAATCCCCTTGGCCCTGTGCAGTTCCTTCAGCTCCAGTGATCGCTCCATTTTCCGTGAACAATTGCAGATAGGCGGCAACATTTTTTTCGCTGGCTAATTGGTCAGCTTGGTTGATTAAATTGGTAATCAATTCAAAGTCAGTCATTTTTGGCCACTCCCCTCAAGGAAATATTGATATGTGTTTGTAGATGTTGGTCAAAAACATCTCTCGGAATCAGCGCCTGCACAGCTTTAGGCGGCTTGGTGGCATAGGCGCTATGGGTTTGGTTGGCATACTGATTGACCTCAAAATTGACTAACATGGAAGACAGCGCATAGACTTCTGATTTATCTAAGTCTGTTGCCCCAGACAACCAGCTGATCACATTTCTGACGGCATTGACCAAAGCCTCATCTAAATTGTCGTCGGAAAAGCCAAAGACCACCCAATGAGTTGGCGTTTCAACAATCGGAAAATCAATCGTCGTTTTATGCAAACTTAATTCTAAATCAATTCGTTCAGCAGCGGTTTCGATACCGGTTTGGTCCACCACACCCCCTGCCTGCCGAGCATTAACATTACTAATCCACAACCGACCGCCGGGTTTTAATACTGGTAAAAATAATGACGTGCCCACGCCTAAGTCGGGATAAATTAAATTACCGCCAAATTTTCCTGCAAAATTTCCGCTAGTTTCCTCATCACCAGCTGGTTCAAGTGCCACATAGCCTAAAAAAGTTTTTAGAGGAAAACTAACCCCTTTGACAAAATGCGTATGAGTTCTAGCTTCGTTAAATTTAAAATAGTGCAGATAAGGTTCCGTAAAATCCGCTGGCAACGCCCCAACGCCTAAGGGAAAAGAATTCCAACCCCAGCTAATCGGCCGCAGCTTTTTTATTTTAATTTCAAGGGTATCCCCCATCTGTGCATCCGTCACACTGACTGGCCCTACCATTGAAAAAGGGCCCTTCGGAAATTGATGTCGCAAAGGCTCCCGCTCGGCAAAATTCATTCCGTAAGTTGCCCCGTTGCCCCAATGAGTCCAAGTATTGACATAGCTGACAGTCGTCCCACTGGCAACCTCAGCAATGCTTGCCGCCGTTGGATCTAAATAGCCGACCCGCACGGTTTCCGGTGTTGAAGGAATTTCTAACATTTGAACCACTTCTCTCTGCTAGTTTTTAAAGAGCTACTTTTTCTAAATTATAGCACTTGCCTGTGAAAAAACTGTAACAGAAGCCCTGTTTCCTGTTCAAAACTATTCTGGTAATTGCAAACTACTACTCATCAGTAAATTCAGAAGATTGTTTATGAAAAATTTCCGCCAAAAAAACCTCTGGTACACTCAGCTTCTCCTCTCTTAGAATTTTTATTCCCTTTAAGGCAAAAAATAGCCTTCCAAAAAAGTGGAAGCGCTGCTTAAATTTGCAACTGCTTTTGTTTCAGCAACACTGATTGAAAACAAAAAGACTCAGGAAGCCTTTTGTAAAAAGGGGGCGGCTTCCTGAGCCAAAGTATAATGGAAAGTGGCGGGTAGAAGCGCCACTTCGATTAACGTGATTGTATTATTATTGATATTTGCGGTTGTAATCCCACAACAGTCCTAATAAGCCGATGAGTCCTAGCATCATTACACCGAGGCCGGGATAGCCTACGTGTTTTTGACCCATAATCATCATCGCTAAAAAGACAAAGAATAAAATGACTTTAATGATTGTTTTCATCTTTGCTTGCCTCCCATCGAATCTCGCCGGCCGTTAATTCTACAACTTTCACTTGATTATCGACATAGATGACTGAGCGTTGCGGCAGGTCGGTATTGTTGACGATGGCATATTCCTGCACCTCTGGATAATAATGAATTTCCACCGCCGGATTCTCCGCGTACCATTGATACAATTCAGCAGACTTGCCAGCCGCTTTAAATAATAATTTTAGCAACAGCTGAGCATTTTCCGGCGTGTAAGGTAGACTGGAAAGATAAATGCCTTTACCCTTGCCAAAATCATGAACCGAAATTTTGATGTCATCTTGATCCTCCAACAAAATTTCCGTGTCAGCTGCTAGCGAATAGATGTGGCAGACTGGCTCGCCATCGGTAAATTGCGAGACATCAATTTGACTATCAACACTAGTGGCTTTGAAATATTTATCCGTGGACAAACTAAAGCCAAGCTCCTGGTCGACACCTAAGACGTGAGCCATTTGGAAGAAACGGCCATTTTTCAAAGCGGCACTCGGTTGACCGACGCCGACAAAGCCACCGCCGTCTGCTACCCATTTAGTTAGCTGTGCGACTAATTCTGTATCCAGCCATTTGTCACCGCCAGAATAAGCGGTGCCGGCCATGCCGGCATTGATGACTACATCGACATCCTTCAAGGCGCCATTTTTTACATCTTCAAAATCCATAAAGACCACGTTGACTTTTTGACCGCTTAAAGATTCTAAAATACCCGTGTAGCTATAAATTTGTTTGTACCATAAAGCATGGGCGACCATATGTGTTTGCCACGAGCGCAGTTTGCCCCAAGCGTTCAAGACGCCGACCGTCACACCCGTATAGGCTTTTTTACCGGCAATCTTATCGTAAATATTGCGGAATTCTTCAGTCACCTCTCCCACATAATCGACAAATTTAGGAAATTGATTGGCTAAGCTAAGGTAACCACCATAGCCGATGCGGTCCACCGGCTTGCGTAAAATAGCCCGCCGTGCCGTCAGCCAATTTTCCTTGGCTTCAATCGTTGGATCATTGCCCTCGTAAAAAGTATCTGGGAAAAAGTATGGTAAAAAGCGACCTTCCGTATATTTTACGTGGGGAATTTCTGAAATCATTCGCAAGGTCGTGCCGTTGCCGACTGAACCCACGACGGCATCCAAACCGATGTCGCCGAAATATTTTCCATAAGGCTCCGTGCCAATCCAGTTGTCTCCTAAAAACATCATCGCTTCCCGATTGGCATCATGGGTGATTTCAATTAATTTGCGGGCTTCATCCGCCACAAATTTTTGAATGAAATCAATGTAATCCAGATAGGCTGGACTCGGCACTCTAAAGGTTGAATTGTAATAGCCCTCGTCAACAAAATCTTCCGGGCGCAAGGCATAGCCCTTAGCTTTTTCAAAATCCTCTAAGGCTTTGACAGAAACTGTCGCCCCATAGCCAAACCAGTCAACAAATTTTTCTTTTTTGAGATTATTAAATACTAAAGAAAAATGATAGAAGAAGGTCGTGAAGCGCACCACGTTGACATCAGGATTTTCCGCCAGCCATTTTTCTAAATAGCTGGACATAAATTGATTGGATTGCGGTTGTCGTACATCAAAAGGAATTTCATGGGGCTTATCTCCCCAATCGTTGGTGATGTGATTGTACATTTGCGTTGGATCCCAAATCATACTAGCCAAATAAGCTACTGTATATTCATGATAAGGAATGGCGTCTTGAATCGTCACTTCTGTAAAATCAGCAGACACCTGCCATTGCTCAGCCGCAACTATCTCACCAGTGGTTCGGTCAATCACTTCCCAATACTTTTTGACATCGACTGCTGGATTTGGCGTGACTTGTTCAGTCAAATAACCTTTAGTAATGTCAATGACTAATGTAGTCTCAGTTGCCAGCGTCCGCTCGCTCATCAGATACATCTGCTGAACTTCTTCTGGAAATTTTTCAATAAAATCATTATGACTGCGGGCGACAAAATAAGTGGTATAAATTTTGGCCCCAATCGTTTTTAATTGTTCATCTAATTTTGTGCCATCGCTATCTCGAATGGCATCTGCACCCCACAGCTCCATCAAGCGCTTTGTTTCTTCAAAGAAATTGGCTTCGCTGGGAATCGTTACACGTCCTTTACTCATGGCGTTTGCTCCTCCTACTTGGTTTTAAGAAAATGACTGGCAGCTGCAACAAACTTTTTTAAAACATTCACAAATTAGCTGAGCCTCTAGCGACAATCCAGTTGAATTTCTTCCTAAATTCCCGCTGTTAAACAATGCTAGTTGCAAATAAATCAGAAAGTTTAAGACAAGGTGCACGTCTCAATTGCTGAAGCCAATCAAATTTTCAGGTTCATTCTTATTCTTTGTTCCCGCCGACGGTCATGCCTTGGGTTAATTGGCGTTGAACCATCATGTAAAGGATTAAGGTTGGCAGCATCACAATTACCAATCCGGCGTACATTTGGCCGTAATTAGCAGCTGCCCGCTGACCAGTCATCAAGGTCATCAAGCCAACTGGCAAAGTTTTCTTGTCATCTTGAGTAATCAAAGTTAAAGCGATGACATATTCATTCCAGAAGCTTAAAAAGTTAAACAGGATAACTGTGATAATACTTGGTTTTGCTAAAGGCACCATGACTTTAATAAAGGTGGAAAAGTAACCCGCTCCATCAATATAAGCCGCTTCTTCATAGGCTGAAGACAAGGTGCGGAAGTAATTGGATAATAAATAAATGGTGAATGGCAGCGCCGTTGCTGCATAAATCAAGGCTAAGACAAATAGATTATTTAAAAAGAAGCCATTGCCCGTCAGATTTCTCAAGAAATTATCTCCGTCCAACAACATCAAAAAGATTGGAACCACGATGTAGTTAACATTGATAAACAGCCCCATCATAAATAAATTATTTAAAATTCCTTGGCCTCTAAATTTAAAACGGGCCAAGACATAGGCCGCTGGTAATGCGACTACGACTAAAATTGCCAAAGCTAAGAAGGTCACCAAGAAGGAATTAATTAAGTAGGCTCCCATATTGGCCTTTTCAAAGGCATCGACAAAGTTTTGGAAATAAAAGCCTTTTGGCATCGCCCAGGGATTGCCGTAAAACTCTGCATTTTCTTTAATTGACGCTAAAAACACCCAAGCAATCGGAATCAGAATTGAGACTGCTAATGTAATTAATGCCACGTAGACAAAAATTTTATATAATTTATTTCCCTTACTCATAAGCCAGTCTCCTTTCTATAATTCGTAAATTGGTCGTTTAGTAATCCGTTTTAAGACAGCAGATAAAGTGAAGGAGAAGGTAAAGACAATTACCCCGATAGCCATCCCGTATCCGTATGATGAATTGGTGTATGCTTGTTTATACATATAGCTTAAGAATACTTCTGTTGACCCATCCGGCCCGCCACTAGTCATGGCTTTGACTAACTGGAAGGACAAATTAATGGTTGAAATAACAAAGAAGGTTAACGTCGTCGAAATCGTATTCCAAGTCAAAGGCAGCGTGATTGAAAAGAATTGACGAATCGCCCCAGCTCCCTCTAAAGAAGCTGATTCATAGACACTTTCAGAAATCGCCGACATGGAGGCCATGTACATGACCATGTAATAGCCGATTGCCTGCCAAATCAAAGCGCCGGCAACGGAATAAATGACAATATTTTGGTCCCCTAGCCACAGAGTCTTCAAATTGAACAATGAATTCAACAAGCCCCGTTCTGGATCATAAATTGCGGAAAAAATTGCCGCAATGACAATGATTGACAAAATATTAGGAATGTAAAAAACAATTCTAAAGAAATTTTCGCCTTTAAATTTCACACGGGTTAAAATCCCCGCAAAAATGAGTGCTAAGCTCAAGGTAATGACCGTGACAAGCACGATTAAGACCAGTGTATTTTGGAAAGAACGAATAAATTGCATGTCCCCTAGCAGCGTCTTAAAATTATCTAAGCCAACGAAGGTCTTATCAGGTGAAAATCCGCCCCATTTAAACAAGGACATATAGAAGACGTTCAATGTTGGATAAAACATAAAAATTAAGACTAATAAAACTGCCGGGATCAGGCAAACAGCCATAAAAATTCTTTTTTCTTTATTTCTTTTCATCTGAATCCCACCTTTTTTCATAAAAAGGGACTGTGACGCCAGTCGCCTTAATAATTGTTTCTCGAACTCCAGTGCTTTGCCGCTCTGCGTTGCAGTGGCTACTCGCCGCAAAAGGCCAACAAGCTAAGAACACACTTATGAAAATTCGTGAATCATTAAGGGTTGTTGACTAAAGTCACAGCCACTTCCAAACTTATTCAGCTATTGCTCTGCTGCTTCCCGCAATTGATCAGTAACACTGACTACATCATCTTGCCATTCTTTTTCTGTCTTCGTGCCGCTTACGATTGAGTCATAAGTACCGAATAAGGTATCGCGAATGCTGACGCCTTCAACAGTTGCTGTGTTTTCAAAGCCGCCCATTACCGCTTTAGCACCGTTGTCATAAATACTGTAGAACAATTGGTTGTCGCCAGTTAATTTATCACTCATGCCTTCGATAGGTTGAATGGCACCAGACTCAGCAAAGATATCTGCCGCTGCATCTGAATACATCCAAGCAATGAAGTCTTTCCCGCCGTCTTTGTTTTCAGCACCAGTTGGCATCCACATTTGTTCAAAGAATGTGTAAGAATATTGGTCGCCGCCAGCTTCTGTCGCTGGTAAAGCTGTCATGCCCCAAGCAAAGCCATCAGCTCTTGGTGCTTCTTCCATTTCACCGACTACCCAAGTACCGTTTGGCATAAAGATTGCTTGATTGTCTAAAATCATTTGTTGGTTCTTAGTAAAGTCTTGGTCATTTGCATTTGCTGGTGTTGTTTCAGCTGTATAAGATGCTAATTTAGTCGCAATATCGAAGGATTCAGTTGCATCAGCTGAAGCCCAAGTACCGTCAACGTAGGACATTGCATCATTATAGAAATCAGGTCCGCCAACTGCTGGTAATAAACTAAAGAAGAAGGAATCAAGATAACCAGTTGTTGGATAAGTGAATAAAGCAATGTCTTCAGCTGCTGCTTTATCTCCTAGTTCCCACATCTCATCCCAAGTAGTTGGTACTTCCCAGCCTTTTTCTTCTAATAAACCTGAGTTATAGAACAAACCAGTTGGAGAATAGAACATTGGTGCTAAATAGGTTTTGCCATCGTTATAAGGATTCGTTGCTAACGTGTCGATAAAACCAGGAATTAATTTTTCTTTGACTGTTACATCTTCTCCTGGCACTGTCATATCAAAGACATCTGTTAAGTCTTCTAAGTTTTTGTCTTTTATAAAGGTTTCTGTTAAACCGGCTTCCCGACCAGTGGCTAACAAAATAACATCTGGATAATTGCCAGCCTTCATATCAGGACTGATGACGTCCTCTAATTTTTTATCAGTGGTTAATTCAATGTCAATATCTGGGTTTTCTGCTTCATAAGCTTTTTCAATTTCCGTCCACATATCAGCACCGTAGCCAGATTCTAAAGCGGCTACTTTCACAACTGTTTTATCACTTGAACTTCCACCAGAACTGTCAGTACTACTACCACTGTCACTGCCTCCGCCACACGCTGCCAATAAAACTCCTGTTGCTGATAATGCCAATAAAGATAAGATTTTCTTGTTTTTCATAAAGTTTTACCCCCTTTGATGCATTCAGTATAACATAACGTGTAAGCGTTTTATTTAGTTGAGTTGCACTCTTTTTTAGAAATATTGGTTAATTTGCGAAAGAGTAATATTTCATAATGTTTTAAATAAAATTCGCAATAATTTTTTCCTGCTTTCGATATTTACCCGGTGCTAGTGAATAGGCTTTTTTAAAGGCTTGATTAAAATAGGATTGCGAGCTGAAGCCGACAATTTCAGCAATTTCGGCTACTGAATAATCGGTATTAATCAACAGTTCCTTTGCTTTCATCAGGCGAACCTTCAGCAGATAATTCATCGGTGTATCACTATATGTCTGTTTAAAAATATGAATGATGTAATACTTATCTAAATGCAAACTATTGCTAATCGATTCCAAACTAATCTGTTCCTTGAAATGATGGTCAATATAGTCCTTAATAAACGCACCGTCTTTGTTCAGGCGCTTATTGTCCACATTTTCTAAAGAAAAATCCTCCAGCTTCATCAAGTCAATTAAGAATAGCTGGCATAGCGGCAGCTTGCACAAATCATGACTGTTGCCGTTTTTAGCTTCTTCTAAAATCAAGGGAATTAAGTTTTTAAAAACCTCTTGAGTATGTTTGATGGCATAAAAATTTTTCTGTTGATCTTCATTGGTAAATTGAACCTTATTAATCCCAATCACAAAATATTCCAAAGGCGTGTTCTCACTGGAGACCTCTGTGTGGGAAACATAAGGATTCACCACAATCAGACTGCCCTTTTCAATTGGCGTAATTTGTCCATCCGCCAAAAAGCCACCCTGTCCGTTCAGCACATAAAGAATTTCCGAAAAATAATGAGTATGTAGCGTACTGTGCCAGTCGGTTTTTTCGTAGATGGAATGATGGATGTAAATCGGCTCCATCTGCTTCAAAATATCTTCAATTTTTTTCATGCTCCCAACCCCTTCTTGCTAAATCTAAAAAGATCACATCCTTAACGTATTATCCATTTAAAATTTATCCATCCCACTCAAGCCGGCTCCAATCAAACCCGCGTTATTGTCATAGTCAGAAATTTTAATCTGCTCAAGACTGCGGTACTGTGCCGGAATCATTAATTTTTTAATTTCTTCTTTAATAGTAGGCAATAAATCTGGATTTAATTTAATGATACTACCGCCGAGCACAATGACCATTGGATCTAAAACGGTAATCATCGCATAGATACCATATGCAAAATCGGCAATCCACTCTGTGACGATTGCAGTTTCGGCTGGCTGCTGTGCAAAATAGCCAGCAAAAATTTCCTTCGTGGTAATCTCTGGCCGATTTAATTTTTCTGCGGCCCGTTTAGCTAAGTTATTGCCGCCAACGGAATCCTCCAAGGTCAACTTTTCACCGTTTTTTGGTCGAGGTAAGAGGCCGATTTCACCGGCAAAGCCCTGCCCGCGAATAAAGGCGCCATTAGTCAGCGAAGCACTAGAAATACCGGTACTCGCCGTAATAAATGTTAACGTATCACCAGCCGATAATTTAGCGGCTTTCCATTCCGCATAGGCAGCCTGATAGACATCATTATCAATTGTCACTCCTAAAATTTCCGGATATTTTTCCTGTATGCGGGCAACAATCGGAAAATTTTCCCACGGCAAATTATTTTGAAAGACAGCAATCCCCTGTTCCCGATTAACTAAGCCCGGCACTCCCACACCAAAAGACAGCTGTGAAAGTGGCATGTCGATTTTTTCTACTAGCTGATCAATCGCTTCAGTCAAGCTGGCAAACATCGTCTCTTTTGTAGAAATATTGCTAGTAACTTTGTTTTCCGCTAAAACGCTTCCATTTTCATCAATTAAACCAACGGCAATTTTCGTACCGCCAATATCTATTCCCAATGCTTTTTTCATTCTGGAACCTCCTATTTCTTGTTAATTGTAGCTTAACAGGCTTAAAGAGGATAGTAAAGAATAATCTGGTTGTAACCAGTTAATTTTTTTATAAATATTTGAAATTTAATCTATTTAGGGAATTTTATAATTATTCCTTCATCTTTTTACAATTAAAAAAGCTTGGATAAAAATCATAAAAACAATCTAGAGACGGGCCGCCCTCCCGCTAGGCGGCCTTCAAAATAATTCATCAAAAACCTTGAAGCAACAACGTTTCTTTTCATTTTTCAAAAAGAGATCAGCTTACCATTTGCACTATAGCTTTTTCTCCGCATTGTCAGACCTTCAATGATTAAGAAAACTTTTCCTTTTATAATTTTTACTTAAAAGGATTAAGAGTCGGTAATGACAGCTAGCCCGCCTAAAAAGTTGTGCTAAGCTAAACAAAAATAACAAAAGACGGAGAAAACAAATGCGCAAATTTATTATCTTTGCGGGAATTATGATTGTATTCGCTCTAATCCTTGTCGTTTATGCCTTTAAGATTGAACCTTATCAGCTGACTGTCAAAGAGGTGGCCCTTGATTATTCCCCAACTAACGAAACAGACAGCGTGGAACTGAAAATTGTTCAAGTTTCTGATATTCACTTAGCAGAAAATTTTACCATTCAAAATCTAGCCGCTGTTACTGAAAAAATTAATCAACAACAAGCCGACATTGTTGTTTTTACTGGAGATTTATTTGATAATTACGCTCGCTATGGTGTTGGTTTGGAGACCGAAGTTATGCAACAGCTAGCCCAAATTCAAGCAACTATCGGCAAATACGCCATCAAAGGCAATCATGATTACGGCGGCGGTGCAGCTCGAGTCATCGATGAGCTTTTACAGGAGGCTAACTTTAGCGTACTGGAAAATACTGGCGAGACCTTGACCTTAGCCAATGGCAAAGAACTTTTTGTCGGCGGCTTGGACGATGCCCTCTTAGGCAATTCTGATCCAGAAGAAATGTTTAGCTATCAGAGTCAAGCGGATTTTTCATTGCTTTTAACCCATGAGCCGGATGTCGCAGACGCCTTGGTGACAGCGACTCCCAGTTTAATCTTAGCGGGCCACAGCCATGGCGGACAAATCTGGCTGCCTTTTTATCAAGTAAAAAATCAATTGGCGAAAACTTATTCCAAAGGTAGCTATCAGCTGGCAGACAACACACAGCTCTATGTGAATACCGGTATCGGCACTACGATGATTCACGCCCGCTTTTTAAATCCGCCGCAGTTGAGCGTTTTTCGCTTGAGTATTTAGAAAGCTATTGTCATTGTAAAGCTTTTAACGCACAATAAAGTAAAAACGGAGCTGGACCTATGACAACCATTCATCAAACTTTTTACCAAGCCGCTGCTAAAACCCTTAGCAAAAAATTGCTGAACCGAAATTTTCAAGTGGTCATCTGTGAAAATCTCACCGAAGCTAAAGAGAAAGCTTTAGCTCTGATTGATCCAAAAAAAGTTGTGGCCTTTGGAGGCTCTGAAACACTAAAGGATTCTCAATTAATTGAAGCGTTGTACGAACGCCAGCAGCCGATGATTAATCGGGAGCTAGCCAAGGACTTAGCAGAACGCCATCAATTAATGAAACAAGCCCTGACCGCAGATTATTTTTTAACCAGCATCAATGGTATCTCTGAAGATGGTGAATTAGTCAATGTAGACAATGTCGGCAATCGGGTGGCAGCCATCACCTATGGGCCAGATAAGGTTTTGGCCTTTGTCGGCATGAACAAAGTCTATGGCAACTTAGAAACAACCATTCAAATGGTCCGCAAAAAAACCGCGCCCCTCAATGCTACACGTTTGAATTTGCAAAAGACGCCTTGCATAAAAAAAGGCGTCTGCGGCGATTGTTTTCTTGAAGAATGTATTTGCAATACAATTGCTGTCACCCGTCGCTCTTGGCAGGCTGAACGACTGACAATCTTTTTAATTTTAGACAATCACGGCTATTAAAATTTCAAAAAAAATCTGTTTTGTAAATTGACTAACTCAGAATAGTTAGATGAAAAACTAACGAATGACGAGTATTTCATTTTCACAAAATAGATTTTTTTTTGTGAGAAGCTAAAAATCACTGCATTACCTTCAATTAATCTTCATACTTTGCTGTTAATTTAAAATAAACAGCAGAAAGGATTTGATACTTGGGTTTTGGGAAAACAAGCAGCTGCGGGACAATTCGGATGGGATTGCAGCTGGATTAAATTGGAGGATGACAATATGGAACAAACTTTACCAAGAAATTATTCAAATCATCAGGATATTAAAAAAACCGGTTGGATGCTCTGTCTATACACGCTAATTTTCAGTGGTGTATCTTACCTTGCTGCAAATTTTTTAATTCAGCAGGCGGCTGCCAAAAATGATGGCATGCTTTCTCAAGCCGCTTGGGAAGCCGTTAGTGAAAGCGGTCTGCCTTACTTGCTGGCTCTAGCAGTTGGGCTGCTAATTATCTGGGGCTTTCGCCGGCAGCATTTTTTTCAAGATATCACCAATGTCCATCAAAAAATCAATGTCAAAACTTTTTTAATTTTACTGTGTGCTTTTGTAGGTATTCAATTTATTTTTCCTTATTTCAGCACCGCTGTGGAAAGTTTATTTAATCTGTTTGGTCTCTCATTGCAAAATCAAATGGATGCTGCCACCGCCAGTAGTACGACCCTTTCAATGCTGATTTATTCTTCTCTAGCAGCGCCGATTTGTGAAGAATTAGTTTTCCGGGGAGCCGTCCTGCATTCACTAGAAAAATTTGGCCGACCCTTTGCCATGATTGTTTCATCGGCCCTCTTTGGTATTTATCACGGGAATTTTACTCAAGGTGTCTTTGCTTTTTGCGCTGGTATGATTCTTAGTTATACTGCGTTGCGTTTTTCTTTGAAATGGGCCATTGCATTGCATATGTTTAATAATTTTGTTTTAGGCGACCTCTTTAGTTTTGCAACTGCTAATCTGCCGGTTACTACCCAAACGCTCCTTTTAGTTGGCATCCAACTGATTGGTCTTGTGATTGCCCTTTATTTTCTAATAAAACGGCGCCAGCAAATTGTCACTTTCTTTAAAAATCAACCGACAGAGTCTGGCGCTGTCAAAAGTGTGCTGACTTCCGCAGGTCTTTTGATTTTCACTGGCGTAAATTTATACATGGCTATCAGTTCGGTACAGCCCTTGCTGCAATAAATTTTGCTGAATAAAAGTTGAGAATCTGACGAAGGGCTACTTGGAAAAAATTTTTAATGGAATGTTGAAAGTTAAGCTTCTCTAGTTTTAAGGATCACCTTCAAAGAAAAAATAAATCAATCGCAAAAAAACCACCAACCTGTGAGTTTTACAGGTTGGTGGCTTTTGGCTGTAGCAATTTGATTAGCTTATTGTTTCAAAATGAACAGCTCGTTTAAAGCCTACAATTTTTCGTTTAAATTAGGCTAGTTCGATATCGCCAGCATTGCCGTGTTTGGCAAATTGACTATTATACAAGTTGGCATAAAAACCATCTTTAGCCATCAAGGTTTCATGATTCCCTTGCTCAATAATATCCCCGTGATTCATCACGAGAATGTTATCGGCATTACGAATGGTCGAAAGGCGATGGGCGATGACAAAGGAAGTTTTTTCCTCCATTAATTTATCCATCGCTTTTTGAATCAATTCTTCCGTCCGGGTATCGACTGAACTGGTCGCTTCATCTAAAATCAGCATCGGTGCTTTTTTGATTAAAGCCCGGGCAATGGTCATCAATTGCTTTTGCCCAACTGATAATTCAATGCTGTCGTCTAGAACGGTGTCATAGCCCTTTGGTAACGTGCGGATAAAGTGATGAATGCCGACTGCTTTAGCGGCATTGATAATTTCTTCATCGGTAACGCCGGTTTGATTAAAGACTAAATTTTCTTTGACAGTCCCATCGAACAACCAAGTGTCCTGCAGCACCATACAAAATTGATCGTGCACTTCTTCGCGTTTCATCTCACTCAAAGGCTGATTGTCGATAGCAATCGACCCTTTATTAACCTCATAAAATTTCATCAGCAGGTTGACAATGGTCGTCTTACCCGCACCGGTCGGCCCAACAATCGCCGTTTTTTTGCCGGCTTTGGCTTCAACAGAAAAATCGTGGATAATCGGTTGCGCTGGGTCGTAACCAAAGTTAACATGCTCAAAGGTGACATCCCCTTTAGTATCGGTTAAACGTTGGCTTAGGTGCGACTCATCAGCCATTTCAGTTTCATCTAAAAATTCAAAAACCCGACCTAACGCTGCACTTGCTGATTGCAGCGTGCTGAAAGCCTGTGCCAATTGAGACAAAGGTTGGGTGAACAGGCGAACATAAATCATAAAGGCCACGATGACACCAAAGGAAATCGTACCGTTCAAAGCTAAAATTGAGCCAATCACACAGACCATCACGTAACCAAAGTTACCGATAAAGCCCATCATCGGCTGCATGATGCCGGACAAAAATTGCGCCCGCCAAACACTGCTGTATAAGTCGTCATTTAATTTAGAAAAATCACCTTTGACTTCCTTTTCAGCATTATAGGTGCTAATCACACTATGACCGGAATAAATTTCTTCGGCAAAACTGCTGACTTTCCCAAGTTTTGTTTGTTGAGCGGCAAAATGTTTTTGTGATTTTGTCAAGATAACAACCACCATGAAAAAGCCCAAAAAGACAGAGAGAATCGTAGTGACACTCAGCATCCAGTCGTTGTGGAACATCATCACTAAACAGCCAATGACTAAAGTAATTGACGGTGCCAATGTGCCCAAGCTTTGATTGAGGGATTGACCCACGGTATCCAAGTCATTGGTCACGCGACTTAAAGTATCCCCTTGAGGATGGGAATCAAAATATTGTAGCGGCAGGTTATTGATTTTTTCAGAAACCTGACCTCGTAATTTTTTGGAAAAACGTTGGGTGATAGTTGCCATTAAAAATCCTTGGCAATAGCTCATCAAAAAACCCACGCCGTATAAAATTGCCAAGTACAGACAAATTTCCATAATTTTGTCTGTGTCGATGGTCGTGTAAAGACCGGCCGTAATTGTATCGGTAATTTCACTTAATTTATCCGGGCCTAAAATCGAAGTGATACTGCCCACCGTCGCAAAAATCACAGCGGCAATTAAGGGAATTGTATAGTTGCCAGCATATTTTTTAATATTGGCGAAATTAAGATGCTCCGCTGAACTATTCTTCATTTTCTAATTCCTCCTTCGATAATTGCGAATAAGCAATTTCTTGATAAATTTGATTGCTCGCTAGTAATTCTCGATGAGTACCTTTGCCGGCAATCCGACCTTCATTTAACACAATAATTTGGTCGGCGTCCATAATCGTACTAATCCGCTGAGCGACAATTAATTTTGTCGTTTCCGGTACTTCTTCTTTTAAAATACCCCGCAATTTTTTATCTGTTTGATAATCTAGTGCAGAGAAGGAATCATCAAAAATCAAAATTTCTGGTTTACGGGCGATAACCCTCCCAATCGCCAGTCGTTGTTTTTGACCGCCGGAAAAATTAGTTCCTCCTTGAGCCACTTCTGCATCCAATTGACCCGGTTCCGCTTTAACAAAGTCAGCCGCTTGAGCAATCTCCAACGCTTGATAAATTTTTTGATCATCTAGTGGAGAATCATTACTCGTTCCTAAATCCATATTCGAGCGAATGTTGCCGCTAAACAAGACGGCTTTTTGAGGGATATAGCCGATAATATTATTTAATTGTTCCTGCTGAAACTCTTTGATATCCTGACCGTCCACACGAATCGTGCCAGAGGTGATATCGTACAAACGGGGAATCAATTTCAAAATAGTGCTCTTACCGCTACCAGTAGAACCGATAAAGGCAACTGTTTCGCCTTTTTTCGCAGAGAAACTAATGTGATGCAACACATCTTCGCTAGCTTCTGGATAGGCAAAGGAAACTCCTTCAAAACTCACAGTGCCAGTCTCTTTCAAGTCTTCGGTCGCTTCAGCAACATATTCAATAGAAGGTTTTAAGTCGAGCACTTCATTAATTCTCTTGGCAGACACCAACGCCCTTGGCAAAATAAAGAAAATCATCGTCATCAGCATAAAGCCCATCACCACCTGCATAGCATAGGAAGTGAAGACAACCATATCACTGAACAAAGTCAATTTGTCTGCAGCTGCAGCATTTTGAATTAAGGTGGAGCCCAGCCAATAGACCGAAAGCGTTAAGCCACTGGAAACTAAAGTCATCGTTGGACTGATAAAGGACATCATCCGTCCGGTAAATAAATTAACCTGTGTCAAATCATCATTGGCTGTTTCAAATTTTTGATTTTGATAAGCTTCGGCATTGTAAGCACGAATCACACGAATTCCTGTTAAGTTTTCCCGCGTCACGCTGTTTAAATTATCCGTCAAGCTTTGCACTAAGGTAAACTTAGGGCGCACCCATGTCATAATCACCGTAATCAAGACTAACAATACACCAACAGCGACGGCCGTTGCTGTCGTCCACTCCCAATTTTTATTGGCGATTTTGGTAATCGCCCAAACTGCAGTGATCGGGCCTTTGATTACTACCTGCAGTCCCATCGCAACTAACATTTGAATTTGCGTCAAGTCATTGGTGGTACGGGTCACCAGACTAGGTACAGAGAAATGTTGAATTTCTTTAGCCGAATAATCCGTCACCCGGTCAAAAATTTCGCCCCGCAATCGCCGCGTTAAACCGGCAGCAATTTTAGCAGCAAAATAGCCGACCACGACTGATGCCGCAAAACTGGTTAAGGACATCAAAATCATTTTAGCACCGGGAATCAAAATATCACTGGTTTTAGTGCCGTCTTCCTGTAATAGCCGCGTTATTTCCGACATGTAATCGGGAATCTTCAATTCCAAACTAACCTGTAACAATATAAATAGCACACTGACGAGGACCAGCCATTTTTCGGTCTGGCTCATCTTTTTAAAAATTTTAAACATAAGTTCCTCCTGTAACAAGTTAGTTAACTAACTATGATTGCTTTTCTATTTTAATCAGTCGCAAAATTGGCTTTGATTTTCCCAGCAATTTTCTTGAAGGTGCTGATTTCTTCAGCCGACAAATTTGCTTTAATTTTCTTTTCGACAGAGGCAATAAAACCATCCACCTGTTCCATTTCTTTTTGAGCCTTCTCAGTTAAAATAATCTGCTTCCAACGTTTGTCCGTTGAAGAAACCACTCGTTTAACAAAACCTTTTTGCTCTAGTCGATCAATGAGACGACTGGCAGTAGGTTTGCGAATCGATAATTCCTCCTCCAAATCTTTTTGATAAACTGGACCTGTTTGATTTTTTATGAAACCTAAAGCCCAAGCCTGCGGGCCTTTCATATGCTGAACACCCATCTTCGCACTTTCATTTTCAATGTAGCGTCCCAGTAAAATGGATAATTCGCGAATTTCATAGCCCAATTCATTTCGACGTTCCTTTGGCGGATTCATCTGCACACCTCCGTTCATTCCAATATAGTTACCTGACTAACTATATAACTCCTTTGAATTTGAGTCAAGGAAAAGAACGTAAAAAAAGACTGTTTTTCTATTTTTTACAGAAAAACAGTCGAGAGAGTTTTCACTTTCCTATTTTTTGCTTCATGACAATGATTCAATATTTATTTTTCCGTCAAATTCTTTTGTTACCGAAACTGCCAAATTTCTTGGGTACTCTTAAAATTTTTGTTGCTAACCTACTGAGAAAAACCCAACAACTCTTAACGTCATTTGCTATACTGGATAAAAAAGGATTTTCAGCCATGACAAAAATAATTTTATCCGGTAGCATCACTTTCCAAGCAGACTTTCAACATTTAGCCAAATCACTCCAAGCGCAAGGTTATCAAGTGTTAAATTATCCCAAGGAAACCGATAATATAGTTGCAGAGTACCCGCAAATTTTCAAGCAATTTTTTCGTGATATTGAAGCTGCTGATATTTTCTATTTGTACAATAAAGAAAAAAATGGCATTCCTGGTTACATTGGCGCAGCTGCTTTTGCCGAAGCCACCTATGCTTTGGGGCAAAAATTACTTCATCAAAAACCGCTTCAGATAATTTTAAAGGAACAACCAAGTCCATCGGTGCCTTGCTTTGCGGAAATCGAACTATGGCAGCAGCAAAATTGGCTGACAGTTGGTGAAGTGAATGGAGAGTTTGGCGAAAATAAAAGCAGCGGATCTATTCAATAAAATTTAGAACCTAATACAAGCCCGCAATTTTTTGATTGCGGGCTAATTTAGTCTAGCTCAAAAACTGAGACTCCCTCGCTTTATCCATCAGAAGGACTCTTGTCCAAATTGATTGCTGTTTGGCCGTGGGAATGTTCTCCAATGCTACTAAAGATTTTTTTACTAAATAACGCAATGAGAACAGTCAGCAGACTAATGACACCAATTAGATATTGCATCTGATTGATGGTCATTATTTCACTGAGCCAGCCAAAGAGTAGCTGTCCTAGTGGTGTAGCCAACGTGCTGACAATCATCACAAAGGACATCAGCCGGCCTAACAAATTTTGTGCCGCCTGAGTTTGAATGAAGACCATTAATTGAACAGAAATCATCGTGAACAAGGCCATTATCAGCGCAACAATTGCTGTCATCCCCCAAAAAGCAACACCAGCTGAATTTCCTAAAGCTAACATCAGTGTGCTAAAGATTATTCCTGTCATTACCAATTGCAGTGGAACACTCGTCAGCTTAACTTTTTTTGATAGCAGGCCGTAAAGGATTGACCCAACTAGCCCTCCAGTAGCAAAAAGAAAATTCATAATGCCAAATTGTTGATTGCTGACCTGCAGCCAAATACGGGCAATATAAGGAACCACCACTTGAACAAAGGAGTTGAGCAGAAAATTTAAAATGAAAGCCAAAATACAAATTTTTAAGATAATCGTTTTTTCCTTTAAATAATGCACCACATCTGTCAGATCTTCTTTGACCACTTGAAAAAGCGAAACAAACTTGTTGGTCACGGCTAGGTTTTGAAAACTCATACGGCTCTCAATGGCAATGGCGGCGCCGAAAAGAAAAAGGCAGCCGATAAAAATCAACGAAATCGTATTTTGTCTGTAAATCATGCCCGCAAGTACGGGGCCCAACATATTGCCTAAGATACCAATGCTGCTGACTGCGCTATTGGCTTTAGGGATATTTTCTTCATCACACATTAATGGAATCGCCGATTGTACGACTGGTGTTTCAAAGGCTGAAATCATCCCTAAAAGGCAGGTCAAAATGCCAATTAGCAAAACGGGATGCTCCGTTTGCAGGGCTAACAAAAGTAAAATTGCAACAGCAAAGTAGGAGCCGTCCATCGTAATCATCACAATTTTTTTATTTAGGCGGTCCGCCAAAATTCCACAAAAAGGTAACATAATCAACCGGCCGATGACCGCCAAGCTGGTAATCACGCTAAAAGTCAGCGCTGACCCCGTCAAATCCAAGACATACAACGAAAGAGTGAACTGTAGGACAACCGTTCCCACAACTGAAAATAGCTGACTAAAAATCAACATCCATAACATTTTTGTTTTATTCATTTTTTCCTCCAACAATTTTTTATTTTTCCAAAGCAAAGCCTCTATCCAATTAAAAAATCTTCTGCAAAGATAAAGAAAAAGGTGCAGCACCTAAATTTTATCTTTTACATACTTGCGGTATGTAAAAGTTTAAAAAATAAACATACTGACGGTATGTATCGTTTGAAAAAAATAGCCGGTAACAGCTATTCGTTTTTTAAGTGGGAAAACAATTGGTACACCAATTGAATCATTTCATCCGTGATTAGGGGAATGCCCAGACCATCAAAGGTTAATTTGATAAAATCAAACTTTCGCCGCAATTCCGCTTCGCTTAATACAGAAGATTGAAAACCAATCCAAGTATTCAGTGTCAGCACAAGCAAATCGGCGACTTCCTCTGGATAATCCGTTTGAATTGAACCATCGTCAATTCCTTCTTGAACGACCGCTTGAATTTCCGGAACCGCAAATTCAAACATTTCTAAATATTGTTCCCCTAATAATCGTGGGCTACGCAAAGTAATTGCTGCAGAGTAAGCTAGTTTTTGTCGCTCCAAATTTTTAAAGGCTTCCGTTAAAGAGTTTTGTAGTTTCGCTAAACCACTGGCCCCTTCAAATTTTAAGGGCAGCTCATCCAGCCGCTCGCCAACCACGACTGCCTGCAAAATTTCAAACTTAGAATTAAAATGATGATAGATTACCCCTTTTGTCATGCCTCCAAGACCATCAATAATATCTTGAATTGAGGTATTGTCATAGCCTTTACTCAAAAAAAGATTTTTAGCAACACTCACTATTTTTCTTCTTGTTTCCTCAGGATTTCGTCCCCGTGCCATCGTTCACACCTCGTTACATACTAGCGGTATCTATTTAGAGAATACCATACCAAAAAGGAAAGTCAAATAAATTTTGGGTTGATTTACTTAGGTAATGGTGAGCGGGAAAATTTTTTTTGAGGTAATGATTTAAATTACCTCTTAGTTCGTATTCCTTTTTGAAAAGCTATGAGAAAAATTTATTATAAGATTAAAAACCGTTACTTAAGTCTTCAATCAGTTTTTCAAATGCAGACTATTTAAACTGAACCAGCTATTTTACAGCTCAAACTCCAACATCATGCCATCCTCAGCTTTCGTGAAGCCATTTTTTTGATAAAATTCTGCCGCTTGCCTTCCTCCAGTAATTAGAAAAATTCTGTTTACTTGCTGCTTTTTCATAGTATCTGAAACAAAGTTCACTAGCTTTTTACCAACACCGCTCCCTTGACGATTCGGCCTCACATTAAACTCATCGACACAAAATTGACACCAATTCGCATATTAATAATCAATCCTGCCAAGGCACATTGCAACAATTTCAGAATTTGCCTCCACCACATAGCCTCTAGCGTTAAATCCGCTCATTGTCGCTTGGATTCTCAGCAAAGCCTCTTCTTTCCTCCAAGCATTCAACCAAGGCTCGCCATTATATGCGGCAGCCAGCATTTCAGCGCAAACGCCAAAATCATTTTGTTCAATTTCTCTGAAAATTAACTCCATATCATATCCCCCAGACTAATAATTAATTTTTATTATAGCAAATGTACCTAGCTAGACTAACTTAATTTATCAGTTTTCAAAAAGCACCCTGCCAACCCAAACAGATTAGCAGAGTGCAGTTCACTAGCAAAATTAATTATAAAAAATTTTTATCAACACAACTCGCTCAACTCATCAGGTAAATATTTCCAAAGTAAATTAAATAAACTATTTTCAAAAAAATCTCATAAAAGGAACAGAGCGTAAAACCATAATCCAAAAATGAAAATGAAGATGACCACCCAAATGAACTTGCCGATAAAATGATTGGGATTGATGGCGAGGCCAACGCCATATGCTTTTGGCACCCATAGCGGTTGAATTGGATTTGAGTCGTCTTTGAAATAGGTTTTGTAGAGTATGTAGCTAAAAATTTCCAGCGGCAGACACAGCGTTAAGATAATGACAACTAGCCATTTTTCACTTAAAATTTGCTGATTAATCAAAGTGTTCCCGCTTAGACATATTAGTATTACGGCGATGGTTAAAGCAGCAACCACTCTGCCCAACTTTCTGGCCTTTTTCGCGCGGGCAATCATGGCATAATCCTTTTCAACTTTCTTCATATAATTGGCATCTCCCTTGAGTAAGTAGTCGAGGGAAAGTTCCAGCTGATCGCTGATTTGAATAAGTGTGGGAATGTCCGGAAAATTTTTGCCATTTTCCCAATTTGAAATGGTCTGGCGGGTCACAAATAATTTGTCGGCTAAATCCTGTTGCGTCCAGGCCAATTCTTTTCGACGCTTCTTAATCATCTCACTAAACATCTGCATACCTCCCTAGCTACTTTTACTCTAGCAAAAGTCCTTCTAAATACTAGCAAATCTCTTTTGCTCCCGCAAGCAAGAGTCGCTTGCAATGTTGTTAGAATGGGCTTTTCTGAATTTTTATTTTTGTGAATCCATAAATTTCAGGTCTTTTATTTTTTAAGCGGAAAGCTTTCTTCAACCCAAAAAATCTAACACTATTGTCATATTAATGGCATCCCCTTGAACTTGCTTGATATCGGAGTAAGCTGAGACTAGGAGCTGATAATTATGTCAAAAGAAAAAATTGAAAAGACGATGGATTTCTTAAGTAGCGCTTATCAAGACCCCCAAGTGAAGGGAAATCCCGAGTTGGAAAAAATGATTTTTGCGGCTGCCCACGATTTAGAAAAACAAGGAGATGCAAATCTTGTTGCGGCACAGCTGTGTGATGAGATTGCGATTTATGTTCTTGGACATCAACGGGACTGTCCTCGGTCTTTAATTAATTTATTCAATCAACTGAAACCTGCGGCTGCTAAATACAAAGGCATTGCGGTTTCCTGTATGATGATGCCAATTTGGTTTTAGATTTCTGTGGAAGTTTTGTCCTCTTACCTACAAAAAACATCGCTTGCTTTCATCTGATGACCCGCAAAAGGTCACTAGATGTTCTTAGCAAACGATGTTTTATTTTGATTGAAAAATGCTTTAGTTTATCACTGATTGTCGCGGAAAATTCAGCTTTGAAAAAAAGTTTTTCTAGTATTCAATTACCTAAATTAAAGAGTGGCAACTAGTTTGGAACTAGATGATTCAAATCCCCTTACTTCAAGGTTTTTTGGTATTTGCGTATTTTTTTCCACGCCCAGTCATAATGGCTTGAAGCGGCGGAAACACTATAACTCCCCAGAGAAGTTGTCCCCGTCCACGGAAAATATTTTTTGGTGAAAAGTTCTTCGTCACTAAAACGGTCAAACTCGGCCATCACAGCCTGATGACTCTCAGCCAGTAGTTTTTTCGCTGCTTCAAGGGAAGTTTCTTGATGCTGCTGCCAAAAAAGCTGATTCAATTCCGGTGTCATCTTCATCGTATAAGGTTCCGGTAAAAATTTGGCGCTGATACCCTCGTCATAATTTTTATGAACCCAAGTCAAATACATCTGATGCCATTCGTATAAATGAATCAGGACATCCCGCAAATTGCGGTCCCGGTCATCAAAAGGAAAGGTCCCTGCTTGTTCCGTCGGTGAAAAACTTTCAATTAAGTTTATCAGGCGGTCATAATATTCCTGCGACTGGGCAATCAGTGTTGCTTTATCCTGTGGTCTAGCCATTTCTCTCATCCTCTCCGTTAATTGGTGCTATAACAAGGCACGCTTCCGTCACCCAATTTTCGGGATTGGGATCTTGGGCGGGGGAAACATGATTGATGTTCAGCATCGGCCCAGCTAAACGATAATGATTGATTTCTAACCACTGACCCAAAGCGGCCATCACATCGGGCATTTGTTCATAAGGCCCGTTAAAAGTAACGGAGGCCACTGGCAATACCGGTGTTTCAAAAAATTTTATGGTTTCAGTCTCTTGGTAGTCCCCCAAGACGGCCATCTGAATTTCTAAATCAATGTTTTCCTCTTGATATTCTGGATCATGATAGATGCTGAGGGCCAAAGGTGGTGTCGCAAATTGAACCTTTTGCGCCTCAGCAGCGGTAAACAACTCCTGCCACAAGACGCTTTCCCCAGCGGCATCAGCAATTACTTGCCGAGTGCTCATCACAAAATTGGCGGGCATTGTTTTTTGAACCACATGATAGTCCAGCGCTTTTTCCGAGCCTAAGACCTCCTGCAGGCTGTTCATCAAAGCCTGCTGCTGCTGAATTTTTTTTAATTCCTCCGCTGCCTCCACTTCCCGAATTGCCAAATGTTTTTTTAATACCTGCGGATCCTCTTCTGATAAAATCTGCTGAATCACTGCCAAGGACAAGCCCATTGCCTGCAATTTTTTTATGCGATTGATTTTTTGCAGCTGTCCGGCATTGTAAAAGCGATAGCCGGTGTACTCATCCGTCTTTTGCGGCTGTAGCAAGCCTAATTTTTCGTAATGACGTAGCATTCTTGTGCTAGTGCCGGACAATTTTGAAAATTCGCCAATTTGAAACATTTCCCCACCCCGTTTAACTTTTTTTGATTTGTTAAACCTATTGTAAACTTTGACATAGTGGCAAGGTCAAGTTAAAAAGGCAACATTCCAGTAAAAAAGTAATGGTTTAAAGTTTGCAGGCTAAGTAATTTTCACAAATATTTTTTTCAATCATAAAGCGGCAATTACTAAATGCTGCCCGCCAAATAAATTTTCCGCTGGCAGCTGCGATAACTTTTCACCAACAGTCCGCTTAATAATAGTAACAACAACAGATAGACAATGACTTCAAGGGGTTCCCAATTGATGACACCTTCTAAAATGGCAGCATAAGTAAAGTATTTAAAGGGTAAACTTTGGAAAACTAAACCTGATAGCATCAAGGATAGCGTATTGATAAAGCTGACGGCGGTGCTGATTCTTTCAAAATATTGCGCCCACGTTAAGAGCAGTAAATACATTAAGAGTAGTAATGGAGCATTTAACAGCAACATTTTCAACCCGTTGCCGCTGACAAAAAAACTGCCCAACTCCGGTAGTGAAGCAGGTCGTACCAAAAATAATATGCCGACAAATAATAAGCTGCCAAACACTAAATAAATTAACCCTCGATACAAATAAATACCAAATAAATTGTTTTTCAAACTCAGTAAATTTTTCATTTGATTGCGGCGAATTTCCAGTTCCATTTCTTGAATTCCTTCAAAGATCAGCACCCAGCCGACATACCAAATAAAAAGCTGGCCTACAGCGACTTCTTCTTGGAAGGTCAGGGCCGTGACAATCAGCCCGGCCACAAAAATCCATTCTCCAATCCAATCAAAAAGTGTGTCCAAGCCATAATTTTTCTTCATTAGAATAAAGCGTTTCACTTCAGCAAAGAGCTTACGTCCCAAAAAGTTTCCCTCCCTTGATGGCCAACTTCAGCGCCCCGCGAAAAATAAGCAGCCCTAAAAGCCAATAGGCGACCACTTTTGCCAATAAAATCAGCAAAATTCTCGTTGGCACTTGGTTTTGCAAAATACTGCTGATTAAAAGATTCAGCTCTTGAAAAGGAAACAAGTCGGCAATTTTTTTTAAAATCGGGGACAGTTGCCGCTCATTAGTTAAGCCGCTGAAAAACAGCATGTAATAATTTAATAAACTGACAACACTAGAGGTGCGGCTGAAAAACAGCGTAAAGCTGCTGAAAAAAATCCCTAGCCCATAGAGTCCAATAATCACCAGGTAATCCAAAAATAAAATCGATAGAATGGACCAGATGCTGATGTCACCTAAGGAGGCCTTTGTGATAAAGGCCAATAGGACAAATAGCGGAATCGCTTTGAGGGTATCGACAAAAATCTGAACCCCGCAGCGCCAAAGAACTAGCCGTTCAATGGAGTATTTGCTTTGATAAAGGGAAATTATCGTGCGGTCATTTATTTCATCTTCAATAATAAAGGTCGGTACCGTCGTACTGTGGGTAGCAAAATACCAAGCAAATAGCAGAAAAAACATGGCATTCGGATTGCCGCTGCTAAAATAATTCGTAAAGCCCCAAAATAAAACGACCAATGACAGATTAGCAAAAATTAAATTAACTCGATAATTTTGTAGCTCACGAAGCTCTCTTAAGGCTTCATACCAGAAAAATTTACCCATAGGTCAGAACCTCGCTAAAAATATCCTCCATCGTCCGCTCTGCTAAACTCATGTTTAAAATGTCAAAGTGGTTTAGCAAAAAGCGCTTGTCTTCTTCGTTTAAACAGATGAGCGTCGTAATGCCCCCTTCTGTTTGCTGAACACGAATGCTCTTGCGATTCGCAATCAACGAGCTTTTTTCCAGATATTCCTGATAGTGAATTTGAAATTCAAATTTCTCCAGCGACTGATTGCGAAATAAAATTCCCGGCGCATCATCAAAGGTAACCCGCCCGTCCTTTAATAGGAGAATCCGTGTGGTAAATTGCCGCAAAAATTCCACATCATGGCTCGTCAATAAAACGACTGCCCTATTCTCTTGAATATATTGCTGCAGGACCCGCACCAACTTTTGTTTAGTGGGAATATCCAAGCCATTAGTCGGCTCGTCTAATGCCAAAATCGGCGCCCTTTGCAGCAAGGCAATAATCAACGACATTTTTTGCCGATTGCCCTGTGACAGTGCTGAAACCTTTTTATCCATGTGCTGAGAAAAATCCAAATAATCGCCTAAACGCTTGGCTTCAGTCTTGAGTTTTTGAAAAGAAAAACCATTGATGGCTAAAAAATAATCCATATTTTCCCGAGCTGTCAGATAATCATAGTAGCCCTGACCGCTTTCCAAAACAAAGCGGACTTTCTCCTTGACCCGTTTATGCTGGGAACTGTTACCCAGAATGCGCACGCTCCCCTGATTTGGATACAACAGACCGCTGGCAATTTTTAATAGCGTTGATTTGCCCGAACCATTTTTTCCGATAATCCCGACTGCCTGCTGCTGATAAATCTGCAGCTGTGGGATCGATAGCACTATTTTTTTATTGAAACTTTTCTGAACATCAATAAAATCAATGACTTTTTTCATTTGATTTCCCCATACAGTCCTTCATCTTTTTCTTATAATTTTAATTATATCGAATACTTGCAGAGTTGGGGCTGTTTTCTTGAAAAAAGCCAAAAATAAATCTTTTTGCTTAAAAATTAGTCGCAATCTAATAATAGAAACAATCCCAAATTATTGTTGCTATATGGACATTTTGATAAATTCCCAACTGGATTTTCCATCTAACTAATTGGAAAATTTTTCTTGAACTAATTTTGAGGCATCCTATTTAAAATTTCTTTCTCACGACAACTCGGTTAACTTAAATTTTATATTTGATACACCCGGCAACCTTTTATTCTTCTAATTAAGCTGTCTCCCACCAATCCTTTATAACAAAATTAGTTGAAACTAACAGCTTTTATTTAAGCTACAACGCTTAATTTTACTTAAAAAAAGAACTGTAACTATTAATTAACAGCGGTTTCCATCACAGAATGAAAAATTATTTTCCAGAGAAACACGTCTCCTTTTAAACAGCTCTCCCGTTTTATAACAAATGAAAATCCTCCTTTTTTCTAATCCATAAATCTTTAATTGTATTAAGAGTGTACCGCAAAACAATCAACTACCTCTCATTAGTGCTAGAAAAAAATTAGCAAACTGGCAATGAATTTTTTCAAATCCATTTGCTTTTTGCACAACGCTCCTCAAAAAAGGCCTTTTGAGAAACGTTTGCGTGAACCTTTAGTTTTCAATAGGAAAAGGAACAACAGCTACAAACTCCCCTCCGCTCATTCTTGTTGAAATTAGAGAAACTACTTATTTTTCTTAACCTATTGTTTTGAAAATTGGCGGTAGGTGAAAAGCATTAAAAGGGATTCTAAATTTACCAGCTTCACCTATATTTTCTGATTTCTGCTAACCTATTTTGTTATTTTAAAAAAATAGTTTTTCTTTTTTAATCCCTCATAGCTATTGTAATTGTGCTGAGCTGTTGCAATTAAAATAACAGTTGTCCAAGGTAAGAACCAACGTGCAGAAATATAACACTACACCTCCTTAATTTTGGTTAATTTTATCAGCGAAAAATTATATGGGAGATTATTATTTTACATTTTAACGACCTTGGCAAATATTGTCCAAAATATTAAAATAACTTGTTATTTTAAGACAAATAAGTTAACATAAACATAAATGAAAATAATTGCAGATATATTTGAAATAAGAGGGAATCTATATGCCTAACCGAGGTATTCTACACGTAACTGTTCATCAAGCTCGGAAAAATCCGAAAAATTTATTTATCAGAAAAATCGAAATTGAGTCAACAGACCCGGCTTTTCTTGAAATTGAAGAGGAAGATTTACTGAATCTAGTTCACGAGCTGAATCAAACCTACAATAACTTTAAATTGTATCGCTGGAAATTAGAATCTAATCAGCAGCAGGAGTATTTTTTGACGATTCTCTTACGGGAACGTGCGTCTTTGAATGCGCCTGATTTGAAGTACCTTGTCTATCGCCATTTTTCTGATGAACTGTATCAACAAGCTTTCCAAAAAACACAGGAAGAATTAGCTCAGCTGCAAAAGAAAACGAGTCTGCTGACGACCAAAAACGATTTGTTGGAGGAAGACCGCAAACTGCTGGATGCAAAAAATCAGCAGCTAGCCTTAGAAAAGGAACGCCTCGCTGCAGAAAACCAACAGCAGCTTTTAAATCCCCTACAAACTGGGACAGCTGACACCAGCCAGTTAAATGAAGTGAAACAACAATTAACGGCCGAGAAAGATGCCTTGGATACACAAAACCAAAAACTTGCTCGGGAAAAAGAACTGTTAGCTTCTAAAAATGAATTGCTCAAGACTGAAACAAAAGCTTTTAGCATGCAAATCAGTCAGCTGCAAAAGGATAAAGAGCAACTGGCCGCTGCTAATGACGACTTAAACAAATCAGAAAAAGTTTTAGCCGGTACAATTCAGCAACTATCGCAGGAAAAAGAACAGCTCCAGCATGAGAAACAACAGCTGACAGCGACTAACCTACAGCTGGATAACTCCGAAAAAGTTTTAACCAACAAAATTCAACAATTAACACAGGAGAGAGAAAATCTCCAGCTTGAAAAACAGCAGCTCACTGCGACTATTCAACAGCTGAACAACACTGAGCAAACATTAACAAATGACGTTCAACAGCTACAAGCTGAAAAGGAAGAAATCACGCTTGAGCTTCAGCAAGCAGGAGAGACTAGTCAAACTTTTGAAAGCCAAGTTCAGCAACTGCAAACTGAAAAAGCACAACTGATTGAAACAAGTAATCTTTTACAGGCAGAAAAAACGCAGCTGGCTCAAGAAAAAAGTCACTTGGCTGAGCAAATTCTCCACTTGAAGAATGAAAGTCAGCCATTGCTAGAAAAACTGAAGCTACTGACGACAGAAAAAGATCAGTTGACCCGCAATTACAGTCAGCTGGAAGGCGAAGTCGAACGTTTTGCTTCCAAAACTGAACAGTTTGAAATTGAAAAAGAAATTCTTGAAACTAAAAATCAGCAGCTGGGCTATGAAAAGGAAATGCTGCAGCAGGAAAATCAACGGCTGCAAAGCGAAGCCGGTCCTAACAGCATTGAAGCGCAGCAAATAAAAGCCGAACACGATTCATTGAAGCTAATGAACCAGCAATTAATCGCAGAAAGAGAAACTCTGCAAACTGCCAATCAAGCTTTAGCGACAGAAAAAGAAACCCTCAACAATGCTAATCAGCAGCTAGCTACTGAAAGAGACGCCTTGCTAAGGGAAAATCAACAATTCACGACAGAAAAAGAAATGTTACAGTCAACGCGCCAACAATTAAACGCTGACAAAGAAACCTTACAAGCGGCAGCTCAACAAATTGCCGTTGAAAAAGAAGCCTTACAATCAGCCAGCCGACAATTAGAAGCTGACAAAGAAGCCCTGCAGACTGCCAACCAAGCTTTGGCGACAGAAACAGAACAGCAACAGTCCTCTGTGGAACAACTTACTCAAGAAAAAGAACATTGGCAAATGCAAGCGACCCAATTACTTGCAGAGCAACAAAAACTTAATCAGCTTGAGGCTGATTATCAACAATTGCAGGAAAATTATCTACAGCTTCAGCTAACCCAAAACCAATTGGCAGCCACTAATCAACAGTTGCAAGCAGAAAATGAAGAGTTTTCCGTTGCCGCTCTCTTGCCGGTGACAGGTCCAAGGACAGCTGATCCTGAAGTTGAAGAATTAAAAAATGAAGTGCAGCAATTACAGAACGCCAATCAACAATTGGCCGACGAGAAACAGCAATTAGCAGCCGCTAATCAACAATTAACCGATGAAAAAGAATTGTTGGCAAATGAATCCGCACGTCTAGAAATGACACCGCCGCCTGCAGCAGATCAGCAGGAAGCTCAACAAAAATTACAGGAGCTAACTACCAGAAATCAGCAGCTCTTAGGACAAAAGGATGATTTTGATACCATCGTCCAACAATTGCAGGCTGAAAAAGAATTATTGGAAGAAAAGAGTCTGCAATTAGCACAAGAGAAGGAAGCTATTGAAGCAAAAAATCAACGCCTTATCGAAGAAAGCCGCTATTTGGAAAAAGAAAATCAGCGGCTACAGACTGATCCTAGCGAGCTCCTTAGTGAAAATACTAAATTAGCGGAGGAAAGAGAGTTTTGGGATTTGGAAAGACAGCAGCTGGAAGACGAACGCTCATTATTAGCTTCAAAAAATCAGCAGCTAGTTTTGAAATTCGAAGAGCTCAATGATAAATATGTTCGCTTGTATAAAGCTGATCGCACAGCCAGCTTGAAGGAAAAAGTCCAAGAATTAGAAGCGACCAATCAAGATCTTGAGTCGCGTTTGCTACAACTGGCCAACAAAGAAATCATTCAACAGGATGAAATTGTGGAATCGACTGAGCCTGCCAGCAGACAGTCCCGCTTAGAAACAACTCAGGATATTGAAGAGCTGAAGCAAAAATTCAAACGGGCTCAAGGTGTTAAGCTACGAACCAAGAAAAGAGTCAAGGCGCAATTCTTAAAAAGCGATATGTCCAAAGTTGAATATTGTAAATATTATTGGGAAGTGGTCGATTTAAAAAATATCTGCGACCTAGACAACCTTACTTATATTTTATTTAATTCTTGGATTAGTAATATCCCAAATTTTGTGGAGCAAATTGAGATTGAAACCAATTACAAGCACGCAGAAACTAGAGGCACCTTCAAGATATCCAGCCAAAACGCCGCTTATATTGAAGCATATACTGCCTTATATGACTTTTTAGGTACCTTTTATAAATTATAAGCAAGTCCTCAGCGCACCTGAATTTTTCTGTTAAATTCAGGTGCGCTGCTTCTTTCAACCAAATCAAAAAATCCCTCGGGACTAATAATGTTATTTATAAAATCCAAAACCGAACAATGCTTATTTTTTGTTTTAATAAAGATAACTTTTTGAATCACAACTATAGACACTTTTTTAAAAAAAAATTGTTCATACCTAATCCGTTGGGAAAGCATTAAATCTGCTGAACTAATTTCTTGAGAAAAATTTTCTAAATCAATCAGCAAAATTATTATTTTTATCAGTAATTTATTAAATTTGAGTAGTCATTTATCAAAATATAAAATTAACTTGTTATTTAACGACCAATCATGTACCATTAAATTGAGGCTAAGCGATATCATTTTCGAATTTTTAACGTTAGAGGGAAAGCTTATGGTTATTGGGAATTTATTTACAGTAAAAATTTATCATCCCCGCAAGCGTTCTGATAATCTAGTTTTACGGAAAATTACCGTTTCATCCTCCGAAACTATTTTACAGGAAGTCACGCAAAAGGATGTTCAACGATTAATTAAAGTGTTGAATCAAGCTGATGGTCAGTTGCGTTTGTACCGATGGAAGCTAAAGGAAGGCGACAACTTTTCTTTATTCATTTATCTAGAGGATGATCCTACGCTGAATTTAGGGGAATTCAAGCCGCAGATGTATGAATTTTTCTATCAGCTTTTTTACAGCCATGCAAAAAAAATGTTACAAAAACAGCAAAAGTCTGTCAAAAAAGCCAACAGCCTAAATCAAAAACTGCAGCAGGAAAAACAACAGCTACACACAGATAAAAAAATATTAGACAGCGAAAATCGGCAGCTGATTTTTGATAAAGCGCTGCTGGATACAGAGTTAGATGAGTTAAACAAACAAAAAATTACCTTAACGCAGGAAAATCTTCAACTAAAAGATGCCAGTCAAGAAATGCTGGCAACAGGTAACTCTTCATTAAGCGGAAACTCGGCTGTTGACAAAGAGTTGCAACAATTGCAGTTAATGACGGCTCAATTAGAAGAAGAAAAAAGACGGTTGCAGACCAAGGACCAGCAGCTAACTTTATTAGAAGTGGCGCTGTCTGAAAAGGAGCGGTCTCTTCACGGAAAAAGACCCGACGCAAAGGAGAACTTGGCGTCCCTTTCAAAGGAGCAAGCAGAATTGGCTAGCGCTGAGACTTCTGCTCTAAGAAATGAAAAGCAAGAACTGTTGGCCGAGCTAGCACTTTTAAAAGCTGACCAGATGCAGCTGCAGGAAAAATCCCAGCAGGTCGCAACCGCTCAAGAGCAGCTGATTATCCGCAAGGAGGCTTTACAGGCTGAAAATCGGCAGCTGAAAATTCATCAGCATCAAACGGAGTTAAAGCATCAACAGTTGCAAAAAGAAAATCGCCAATTCGATATTCAGGTACATAATTTAACGGTGCAAGTAGAAAAACTAGAAGCTGTCAACACGCAGCTAGAATTAAAAATTCGTGAGTTGACTGTTGAAAATCATCAGCTGAAAACCTCTGCTGACCTTCCTGAATTTAATTTTGCCGACATTATTGATACTGAAGGCACCATGATGCAAACTGCTGCACCAGCTGAAAGATTTGCTTGGGACCCGCAGATAATGGCCGAAGATCAGGAAAAAATCGACTGCGTTAAAGAGATTAAGCATCTTAAAAATAAGTTCGAGATTGCTAAAAACACTCATAATCGCAGTAAAAAGAAGATTCGCTCCCGCATTCTCAAAGACGGCATTTCAAAAATCGGCTACTGTAAATATTTTTGGGATGTCATTGACTTAAAACAATGCACTACATTGGATAGCGGAACTTTTGAACTGCTAGATTCTTGGATTGCCGCAATCCCAGCGCTAGTGACGGACATCGAAGAAAATGCCGGCACCGCCGGTTTGGAAAGCGGCGGCTACCGTCGTATTTCCAAGCGAAACCTGGCCTTCCTCGATGGCTACCGAGCCTTTTACCATTTCCTTAACGGCTTTTATAAATTATAAAAACAGCTTTTCTCCGATTGGTGGTTACTTTAGACCAGTCGGGGAAAAGCTGTTTTTGTATTATCAAATTGATAAAAACTCAAATAGTCTGCATTGACTAAAAAAGATTAGCTCTTCAAAATATTTCTTACCTCTCCCGGAGTCATGTGATAAATCTCTTTGAATTTCTGATAAAAGAAATGAATATTCTCAAAACCAACTTGCTGAGCAATATCAACCACACTTCGATTTGAAGATAATAATATTCGATGGGCCGCCAAAATTCGCTGATTAATCACAATTTGTTTATAGGATTGTCCTGTATGTTTTTTTAGCAAATTTGACAGATAGTTAGGGTTTAAAGAAAATGAATTTGCCAACTGAGTCAATGTGATATCAGCATAATGAGTTTCAATATATCTTAAAATTGGGATAATCGGATTGTTTCGCCGCTGATCTGAAAAAGTTGAATAGTTCTCTTGATAGACAATCACCAATTCAGAAATGATTAAACTCAAAAGATTTTCACAAATATCTTGATAAGCAATCGAAGGCTCAAACCATTCGCACAACAGCTCCTTGAAGAAATACTGGAGACGTTCACTATTTTCCGCCGGGAAAAAGATATAATCGTCATGGCTCATACCTTTGGTGATTGCTTCAATAAAAAAAGAAGCCAGCACACTATCAGCGGAAAAACGATTAAAAAAATTAGCTGTCAGATAATTTTTCGGAATAATCAAATTTATCAAGACATCTTTTTCTCCCAAAGGTTCGATAGTATGAACTGTATTTGCGTCCATGAGAATGACTTGTCCAGTTGCAAGGTGATGAGCAGTGTCATTAATAATCTGCTGACAACTCCCTGCAAACATATAATTAAATTCAATCCAGTCGTGACAATGTAGGGGAAAAGTTTGAAACCGGGAATGCTGCTTGATAAAAAAAGGTAGCTTGCGAAATTCCTCCTGTGATTTTGGTAACTCCATTAATATGATAGATTGATTTTTTATCTCAATAGTTTTATTTTTTGAAAAATCAAAAGCATAATCACCACTACGATATCCTCGCTCATGCTCTGACAAGCCTAATAACTGTTCGTAAAGCTCTTTTTGCTTCATAATTTTACACCTCTTCATTCCATAATCTAACAAACATAAAATAATTCGTCAAACCTGTGATTTTGTCAACAAAATGTATACTTATTGATATTAGCAAAGAAAATTACTTCTGTTATAGTTGCTTTACATCAAATTTGAAGGCGCTATCAAATCGAGAAATTTTGGAGGTAATAATGATGAAAGAGAAAATCACTGGCATTTTTGACAAATTAAGTCCCTTCTTTGACAAACTTGGAAACAATCCCTATCTGAAATCGGTATCTGGAGCTATGATGGGGACACTAGGACCAATCCTAATTGGTTCCGTTGCTGTTTTATTATTAGTTTTGCCAAATAATTTAAGTGCTTTATCTTTTCTAACTAATTATAGCGACGTATTCAGCAAACTAAATCAAATTACCATTGGCTCTATGGCATTATATGTTGTAATCTTGATGGCCTATCATCTGGTTAAAAATCTGCGTCCTAAAGAAGATGGTATTTCTGCTGGTATTATTGCTTTGTTAAGTTTTTTAATTATCACACCGCTAGACCAGACCATTGATGAAGTTTCGGCTATTCCGACAACTTGGTTGAGCGCTCAAGGTGTCTTCTCGGCAATGATTGTGGGTTTAATCAGTGCTAGAATTTATATTTTTCTAATTGACCGAGGGATTACAATTAAAATGCCTGCTGGTGTGCCACCGATGGTAACCAAAGTTTTTGAATCTTTAGTACCAACAGTGGTCATAAGTCTACTTTTTATTGCAGTCGATGTCATTTTTGGAGCTACTAGTTTCAACAATATGCACCAATTCGTTTATAGTATTATCCAACAACCGCTACAGGGGATTGGAGGTTCAATGGGTGCAGTAATTTTAATTTCATTAATCCAACAAATCCTTTGGTTTTTTGGTATCCATGGTACCAATGTTGTCATGCCGATTGTACAAGCTTTATGGATGGCGATGGACGTGGAAAACTTAAATGCTGTAGCAGCTGGTCAAACACCGCCGAACATCACAGGTTACGCCTTCTTTATGATTATTACTTGGGGCGGTACCGGACTTGGCCTAGTCTTATTGATGCTTCGGGCAAAAAGTAAACAGTACCGTGAAACTGGTAAGGTGGCGATCATTCCCGCTTTATTCGGTATAACTGAGCCTGTGATTTTCGGAACTCCCTTGGTTTTAAACTTTAAGCTTGCCGTGCCTTTCATCACGAATAATACAATTGCCTTGATTCTCGCGTTTGCTCTAACCAAAATTGGTTTAATAGCTCGATTTACCGGCGTTACAGCAATTTTTGGATTACCTTTGGGATTCCACGCCGCTGTCCAAGGAAAAATCTCCATCATCTTATTACAGCTCTTTATCCAATTAATTTTATCCCCGCTATTGTGGTATCCTTGGTTTAAGATGGCGGATAAAGAAGCTTATGCACTGGAGCAAGCAGCGCTCGAGCAACAAAAAAATGCTTAAAGAGTGCTATTAACTGTTAGAAAAGAGGAATATGATGATTTATCAAAATCCGATTATCAAAGGGTTCCACCCTGATCCAAGTATCTGTTTTGACGGAACAAATTATTATTTGGTTTGTTCTAGCTTTGAATATTTTCCCTGCCTGCCGATTTTTAAAAGTCAGGATTTAGTAAATTGGAAGTTGAATCACTATGCCATCACCGATGAAACTTGGTTAGATTTTTCTGGCATAAAAAATTCCATGGGCCTGTTTGCACCAACGATTCGTTATCATGATGGCACTTACTTTCTGGTTTGTACCAACATTAGCCAAGGAAATTTTATCTGCCATACAGAGAATCCCGAAGATGGCTGGTCAAAGCCTATTTGGCTGGATGTCCCAAAAGGAATTGACCCATCTTTGACTTTTATAAACGAAAAATGTTTTTATCAGCTTTCCGTTTTCAATGCAACTGGCCAAAATCAAATCATGCAGCTGGAGATTAATCCCTTCACAGGTGATGCATTATCGGAGGTGAAAGAAATTAGTCGCGGCTGTGGCGGTCGTGATGTTGAAGCCCCTCATATCTTTTTTAAAGATGAGTGGTATTATCTAGTTCTAGCTGAAGGTGGCACACGAGAAGGCCATATGGTAACAATTCAGCGCAGTAAAACGATAGACGGACCTTATGAGGGCTTTGCTGGAAATCCCGTTTTGTCAAATCGGGATATAAAATCATCCTTACAAGCGGTCGGCCATGCAGATTTCTTCTGCGACAAATTTAGTAATTGGTGGCTAGTGGCCTTGGCGACTCGCCCCCGCAAACATTTCACCTTATTAGGTAGAGAGACAATTTTACTGCCAGTAGATTGGCAAGATGGCTGGCCGATTGTCAATCAAGATGGCCATGCTACAGAAATCGTTGCGACGGAAAAATTAACTGCTGAATTAACACAATCAGTAGCGAATGCCTTTACCGCTGATAAACTTCAAACAGTGCGGTTTCCTATCAGCTATCGATTTGATGAAAATCTAACTTTAACGAATTATCCTAATCATCTTGGTGAAACACAAACTCAAGCAATCAGTTTCGTATCTGTTTCACAGGAAGATGTTTCCTCCGAATTTGACGTTTCTTTGAATCTTCTTGAATTAGCAGAAGGAGCATTTGGCATCGCTGTTTATAAGGATGATGACCATTTGTATCGAGCTGGGATTAAAAAAAGTTCAGCGGGCTATCAACTTTTTTGCGAAAAAAAAGTTTTCGATTTGCAGCTTCAACAAGCTACGTCGCTTTCCCTTAATGGAAATGAAGAGCTGATCATCCGACTGACAGCCGCTGAATTTTTTTATACTATAGAAGTGTTTAACGCTGGTCATAATCTGATATTTACCGATCAAATTGCGACCCGTCACTTTTCCAATGAGGTGGCCAACTCACCATTTACTGGGGTACAGCTTGGGGTATTTGCTCAAGGTCAGATGGGCACAACAACCTTTATCAATCCCCAACTAATTTATAAATAAGTTCAAGAGATAAAAACCGACTTTTATTGATACTTTTTTACGAGGTAAGGCTGTCAACTAAGATGGCCTTATTTTTGTTGCCTTTATTTACTAAATTTAGGTATTATAAGCAATATATTATTCTTTTTAAACGGAGGTTCCCCAGATGCAGCATGAGAAAATCGTCCCTAACAAGAACTATCCATTTAAAATTTTTAAATTTCACTCAAAAAATGTCAATCGTCAAATTTTGCCCCATTGGCATACCAGCTTAGAAATTTTGTGTTGTGTTTCAGGTGAGTTGGTGTTGACTTATCGGACTCAGGAAATAATCCTTAAAGCTGGTCAGGTTCACTTAATTAATTCGAATGTCGTCCATTCGACAAGAACACCGATTCCTAGTGAAGTGATTGTCTTGCAGATTCCCTTTATTCACATTGAACAGCTGACAGAAGGGCAATACGGTAACACGATTCTTTTTGAAAAAAATTTGGCGAAGGATAGCAGTTTATTTGCGTTGATTTCATTAATTTATCAAACTTATTCCGATAATACTTTGGTCAATCGTGTGAGGGTTCAGGGGGAAATTTATCAATTATTTAGTCTTTTATTGGAAAATTATCAACTTCCCATGGCTAGTGTTAAAGAAATCAGTACGCAAAAGAATTTGCGGAAGATTACAGAAGTGCATCACTATATTGCCGCACATGCGAATGAATCTTTAAAGCTGACTGAGGTTGCTGAGCATTTCAATTATAATCCGGCTTACTTTTCCCGCTACTTCAAAAAATTTGTTGGCATCACCTTTGTTTCCTATTTAAAATCAATTCGTTTAGATTTTGCCTTTCCTCTATTAGTGGAAACAGACCTGCCAATTTTAGATATTGCCAATGAATGCGGATTTGGCAATGTAAAATCCTTTTACTTAGCTTTTAAAGAAGCCTACGGAATGTCACCGCAGCAATATCGCCTATCCCACCAAAGGTAAAAAAATTTCCGATTTCCCGTATAAAAGAGAAAAGATTAAAAAACGCTTACATATTATGATAAGCATGTGTTAAATAAATCATGATTGGAAGTGCGACAAAATGAAAGAGAAAGTCATTAATTTTTTTGAGCGGGTGAATCCTTTTTTCGACAAGCTGGGAAATAATGCTTACTTAAAAACAATCTCCGGTGCGATGATGGGGACTCTCGGACCAATTATTATTGGGTCAATTGCAGTCTTGTTAGCTGTATTAAGTGCAAATGTTCCCTTTCTAGCAAATTTTTCTGACCTCTATACCAAGCTGAACACGATTACCATCGGTTCCATGGCATTGTATGTTGTTGTGTTAATGGCCTACCACTTAGTCAGACAGTTGGACCCGAAAGAAGATGCAATTTCTCCAGCCATTATTGCTTTATTAAACTTTTTAATTATTACGCCGCTGGGAACAACGACTGATGACGCTGCAGCAATCCCGACAACTTGGCTCAGTGCCCAAGGGGTTTTCTCCGCAATGATTGTCGGTCTCGTCTCCGCTCGTCTTTTCTTAGCAATTAAGAGAAAAGGCTGGACAATCAAAATGCCAGCTGGTGTGCCGCCGATGGTTACCAAAGTCTTTGAAGCGCTCTTGCCGACCTTTATTGTTGGGTTCTTATTTATCGTCGTTTCTTATTTATTTGGTTTGACGTCATTTGGCAGCATGCATCAATTTGTTTATACGATTATCCAATCACCGTTACAAGGGATTGGCGGCTCCATTTGGGCAGTGATTATTATTTCTTTAGTCCAACAATTTTTATGGTTCTTCGGGATTCACGGAACCAATGTGGTCATGCCAATCGTCTCTGCTCTATGGCTAGCGATGGACGTTGAAAACTTAAACGCTGTGGCGGCTGGTCAAACACCGCCAAACATTGTCGGCTATGCCTTCTTCAATATTATTACCTGGGGTGGCTTAGCTTTAGGCTTAGTTATATTAATGCTCAGAGCAAAGAGCAAACAATACCGTGAAGTCGCAAAAGTTTCTATTGTTCCAGCGCTATTTGGAATTACTGAACCAATTATTTTCGGAACACCTTTAGTAATGAACTTCCGTTTAGCTGTTCCTTTTATTACGAATAATACGATTGCAATTGTCATCGCTTATCTTTTAACGCAATTTGGTGTGGTCGCCCGCTTCAATGGCGTCCAAGCAATCTTTGGTTTACCGTTAGGCTTCCACGCAGCAGTTGAAAGTAGTATCTCCATTATCCTGCTGCAATTATTTATCCAATTAATCTTATCTCCGCTTCTATGGTACCCTTGGTTTAAAGGTTTAGACAATGAAACTTACCGCAATGAACAATTAGCAGCACAAGAAGCTGGCGAACAAGCAGCTGAATAACTTTATCTGGAGGTATTATCGTGCAGGAAAAACAATTACAGACCTTACTTGATTCCTTAACTTGGACAGAAAAAGTTGGTCAATTAATTCAGCTTTCCGGTGAATTTTTTAATACAGAAGGCATGGCAGTCGGTCCGCAGCAAAAATTAGGAATTAGCGACGAAATTTTAGCCAATGTCGGCTCTGTTTTAAATGTCACTGGCGCTGAGAAAACCAAAGAAATTCAGGAACGTTTTTTAAGCCAATCAACCCACAAAATTCCATTACTATTTATGGCTGATATTATTTACGGCTATCGCACAATTTTTCCAATCCCTTTAGGCTTAGGTGCTACTTGGAATCCCGAATTAATTGAATCCGCCTATCAAGTCTTAGGCAAAGAAGCTCGCTCTGGCGGAGCCCATGTTACTTTTGCGCCAATGGTTGACCTCGTCAGGGATGCTCGTTGGGGACGCTGTTTAGAATCCACTGGTGAAGATCCATTATTAAACAGCCATTTTGCAAGAAGCATGGTCAATGGTATTCAACATCAATTCGATTCAATGGGAATTGCTTCTTGTATCAAACATTTTGCCGCTTATGGCGCTGCAGAAGCTGGTCGTGAATACAACACGGTGGACATGTCAGAAAGACGCCTACGGGAAGATTATTTGCCAAGTTACCAAGCTGGTGTTGATGCCGGCGCTAAAATGGTGATGACTTCCTTCAATACCTATGACGGTATGCCAGTGACCGGCAATGAATTTCTTTTGAAAAATGTTTTGCGAGATGAATGGGGCTTTGACGGCGTGATTATCTCCGACTATGCGGCGGTCAAAGAATTAATTGACCACGGAGTTGCCAAAGACAATTTTGAAGCTACCACTTTAGCGATGCAGGCCACCAATGATATTGACATGAAATCACCCTGCTACGCCACTGCGTTACTGCCATTGATTAAAGATGGCAAAATTGACGAAGAATTAGTCAATCAAGCAGTCTACCGTGTATTAAAATTAAAAAATGATTTAGGTCTCTTTGAAGATGCAACTCGCGGTGCCAGCGCCGCCAAAGAAACAGAGCTGCTGTTGCATGACTCCCATCGCCAGCTAGCTAAACAAGTCAGCAGCGAAGCGATGGTTTTATTAGAAAATAAAAATCAGCTGCTGCCTCTGACACCCAATCAAGATAAAGTTCTGTTGGTAGGTCCTTACGGCGACAATCAGGAACTAATTGGCCTATGGGCCGTTCATGGCAAAACCCAAGACACGGTTTCAATTTTAAGCGGCTTAAAAAATTATCTCGATGACGAACATTTAAGTTTTGAAAAGGGTAGCGACATGCTGGATTCCTATGATTTCCTTGGGGAATTTGGTGCCCCTAAAGAGATGATTGACAGTCTGAAAATGACTCCAGAAGCACAGGCCGAAGCTCTTGAAAAAGCAGTGACACTAGGTGAAAAAGCGGATGTCATTATCTATGCTTTAGGTGAGCATACTATGCAAAGTGGTGAGGCAGGCAGTCGAACCGACTTACGCTTACCTGATGTTCAACGCCGCTTCTTGAAAAAAATGATAGCCCTCGGCAAAAAAAATATTTTAATCGCTATCAGCGGTCGTCCACTAATTCTAACTGAAGAACAAAGGCAGATGGACGCTATCATTGCCGCTTGGTTCCCCGGTACTGAAGGTGGTAGCGCTCTTGCCGATATCATTTTCGGCAAAGTCAATCCAAGCGGACGCCTGTCAATGAGTTTCCCATATACTGTTGGGCAATTACCAATTTATTACAACGGCTTCAAGACAGGGCGGCCGGCAACAACTTCCAATCACTCAGGTCGCTTTGTCTCTAAATATCTCGACGCACCAAACGAACCGCTCTATCCTTTTGGTTATGGCTTAAGCTATCATCAAAGCCAATTATCTGAATTAACTTTGAGCGAAACAGAAATGACCGACAGCTTGACCATCAGCTTGGAAGTAAGTAATTTGTCTCAAGTTGCCGGTACTGACACCATCCAATTATACATTCAAGATGTTGTCGGTTCTGTAGTGCGACCCGTCAAAGAATTAAAGCAATTCAAAAAAATCACTTTAGCAGGACATGAAACCAAAACTATTAGCTTTACCTTAACCCGTGACGAACTACGATTTTACACCAAGAGCATGGCCTTTGCCGCTGAGCCTGGAGAATTTCTAATCTTCGTCGAAAATGGACAGCAACAAGTAACAGCAAAATTTGATTTAATCTAAGCCAATTTAAAAAGCAGCTGACATAGGTCTGTCTTTAAAAATTATTTTTTAGGGATGAGGTGCTATGCTGAGCTGCTTTTTTTATTTTGCTTTTTGGAAAAAAAGAGAGCCCATCAGCGGGGACCGATGGGCTTAGGATGCTAGTTCAACTTTCATCAACGCTTAAACAATTTTCCGTCGCTCTCCTAGTTGAACTGTATGCGACCCGTTGCTCTTCAGAAAAAGCTCATTTTTCTGAAGACAAAAGGGAACCCGCCAGCGGGGACTGGCGGGTTAGGAGTAAAAAATGAAAAAGTGTCTTATTGGGTTTGTTTTATTGGGATGAGTTCATATTAACTGGAAATTGTGAAGATTTTATGTTTGCTGCTTAGTGATTATTGGAAGATTTTGTAAGAAAGTTCAACGTGCACCTTTTTTTGCTCCAATAAGGAATGAGAAAATTAACTCCCTCGAGTTATCGCTGTCAATTGCTTGATAAAGAAGTTTGGAAGCTCTCAAGCACAAGACTGAACAGGCTGCAATATATTGATTGAAAAACTCATAGTATTTATCAGTGGAAGCAGATGGTTTCTGAGCCTCAAGCTCAATTCTTTGCAAAATTTCTGAGCTGTCCTGCCTCTTTTTTAGCTTCATCCCAAAGAAAATCCCTTCTTGAAACATAATATCTTTACTCATAATAATCCCTCCACCTCAGTTTTTTGATTCTACGTTTGAAAGAGAATATTTTTATGAAACACTGACAGCTTGAGATTCATTTTATTTAAATCCAATCAGAAAAAGATGCGTTTATCTCAGCTTTGTCAAAGTTCTCAATCAACTCACTAACACTTTTTCTGCAGTAGACTAAAATTCAAAAGGTTTGACTTGCTTCACGACATCTAGAATCGTTCCGTCTCTCGATTCGACGACTGCGATAACTTTGTCTTCCCATTCCAAATTTTCTGGAGTTCCAACTAGTTCGTATGCTTTTTCCTTCAGCTCTTCAATAGTGACATGGGCGATTCCTGCGGCGTCAAGATTTTCAATTAAATCTTTTCGCAATGGATTGACCGCAATGCCATAATCGGTCACTAAAACATCCACGCAATCACCTGGTGTAGCAACAGTCACCACACTGTCACAGACAGTTGCCATCCGCCCACGGGTTAGTGGTGTAACGATGATACAGCATTTACTCCCGGCAGCTGTATCTGGATGTCCCCCAGGGGCGCCCCGCAAGACACCATCTGAGCCTGTGATAACATTGACGTTGAAATCTGTATCTATTTCCAAGGCTGAAAGTACAACAAAATCTAAATTATTTACATAGGCACCCTTATTTGCTGGATTCGCATACTCACTCAAATCGATTTCTAAATGATCAGGATGTTTAAAAATATGGTTTATCGCTCCTTGATCAAAATCCTGTGTGTCTAAAATTTTTCCTACCAAACCCTTATCTTGCAGCTCACAGATTGCACTACTTGTGCCACCTAAAGCGAAACTCATCTTGATTTTGCGCTCGACCATATATTGTTCTAAAAAGCGATTGACGGCCAAGGACGGTCCGCCAACACCTGTTTGAAAAGAAAAACCATCCTTGAAATAAGGCGTAGCTGCGATAACTTTGGCTACGTCTTCAGCCATCATCAACTCACGAGGATTATCGGTCATCCGCGCTTCTTTGGTGGAAATTTTTGCCGCATCTCCGATATCCTCGACAAGACAAACGCAATCGACATCTATTGCTGAAATGGATGAAGGTAGGTTGGGAAAATCAACTAAAGTATCAGTAATAATTACCGTGTGATCTGCATAATGGGAATCGTGAACAGCAAAGCCCATTGAACCACAATTGTTTTTTCCATCAACACCCTTTGCATTACCAAAAATGTCCGCTGTTGAAGCGGCCAGAAACGCAATATCGATATGAACTTCGCCTGCTTCGACAGCCCGAGGACGTCCCCCATGACTACGAATAATAGCTGGTGTTGCTAATTTTCCCGCAGAGATTGCTTCGCCTATCTTTCCACGAACGCCAGAAGTTTGTACGCCGATAATTTTTCCTTCTTCGATATAGTCAGCAATAATTTCTTGGGCATTCCCTAAAGAAGTGGCGGCTACTGTGATATCCTTCAAGCCCATCTCCTCAACTAAAACTTTTGCGACCATGCTGGCCACATAATCTCCTTCACGAAATTCCGTATGAAAAGAAAAAGTCATGCCATCATGAGCACCGCACCGCTCACAGGCCTCACGAATACTTTGACATAATTTAGTCTCGACAGGCTTTACACTCCGGCGACTTCTAGGAGAATCTTTTTTGATATATTTCCCGTCCATATAATATTTCCCTTGATAAACTTCTTTACCGTTGGTTATTAATGTTTCTGGAATTTCTCTATTTACAGCATTCTTCATCTTGTTTTCCCCTCCTCTTAAAGGTCTCCGTGATAAACACCAGTTGCTTTTGCCAAGGCCAATACCCGTCTAGCATCTTCAAAAAATGGAATATCCACCATTTTTCCATCAACGGTATAAACGCCGACACCAGAATCAGCCTGATCGTTAAATGAGCGAATTAATTTTTCAGCGTAGGCAATTTCTTTTTTCGTCGGAGCAAACGTTTCGTGAACGAAACGGATTTGTTTTGGATTTACCACGCTTTTTCCGTCAAAGCCCATTTTTCTATTTTGAATCACTTCTGCTTTAAATGTGTCCATGTCATCAATATTCGGAAACATCGTATCAAAACATTGAACACCAGCAGCTCTAGCAGCTAAAAGCATTTGTCCTCGAGCTGTCAGCATCTCAATACCGTCTTTTTCAATTTGAACATGCATACTCTTTCTAAAATCCCCACCAGAAATCGCACAGCCAAACATTCTGTCTGATGCAGTAACAATTTCATAAGCATTGAGAATTCCTAGCGGGCTTTCCAGAGCCGCCATTAAAAGTGTGCGACCAACTTCGATGCCAAATTCCTTTTCAGCTTTTTCAACATGCTCTTCCACCAGCTTAACATCTGCCGCACTTTCACATTTGGCAATGCGAATACCATCCGCTCCACCGGCCACCACACACCGAATATCTTCCTGCCAATGGGGAGTATCCAGACCGTTAATTCTTACTAACACTTCGGTTGTACCATAATCGATATTCTTCAACGCTTGATACAGTGAAAAACGAGCGGCATCTTTTTGATTTTCAGCTACGGCATCTTCTAAATCTAAAATAATGCTATCGCTACCGTAAATATAGGCGTCTTTGATGAGGCCGGGTTTTTGGGCGTTCATGAACATCATCGTTCTTCTTAAACGGATTTTTTGAGGTGTTGGTCTAGTTATCATCTACATTTCCCCCCAAGAAATATTTTTGTCTGATTGATTGACACTACGGAAAATTGCACACTCAATTCTCGCCTTTAAGGTACATTCCAAAGCTCCCTTATCAACAATTGTCACCGAGGCATTTTTAACTTCCAATTTTTCTAAGGTTTCTAGTGCAACTTTTTTGATTTGCCGTCCGTATTGATTCATCACACTGCTTTGAATGGAGAGATCCAAGCCTTGATTTAAAGGGCGAATCGTCACTTGAACATCACTAGATTCTAACGTTCCGGCAATAGCATTCTTTTCAATTTTCATTCATTACCAGTCCTTTCTCTTCTTACTTTTAAGTAAACAACAAAGTGTAAAAAGTGTAAAAGTCCGTTTTTTCTTCTTCAGCCATTCCGAAAGGGAATTGTAAAAATATTCGATATTCAAAGCAAATAAGTTATAATCAAAACAAGAAAGCGCATAGCAAAAAAATCATTCCATTACTAAACGGAATGATTAAGTGATTTTATAAATATACAAATCAATAGCAAGAGGTGATATTTTATGGATGAGAGAGATTTTGAAATTTTATTAACACTAGATCGAACTAGAAACATTACCCATGCTGCCAAACTTTTATATGTTTCCCAATCCTCTTTATCAAAAAGAATCACTGCAATTGAAACGGAATTGAATATCACGATTTTAATTCGCTCCCGTAACGGTGTCTACTTTACGCCTGAGGGAGAAATTGTCTTAAGCTCGTTACGAAATATCGCACAAGAATTGCAACTGATGAGAGAAAAACTTGATTTATCCAAAAATATTATTTCAGGTTTTCTCAAGGCAGGCATCTCCTTAAATTATTCTTTGTATAAGCTACCGCAAGTTTTAACGGAATACCGGAAAAGATTTCCTGAAGTACACATGCATGTCACCACAGATCATAGTCGTAAATTATATAATCAGCTTTTAGAAGGCAGTATTGATGTCGCTATTGTCAGAGGAGATTATCCTTGGAAGGGGGAGAAAATTCTTTTAGACCGAGAGAGTATCTGCGCTATTAAGAGTAAAGGCAACAGCTCGATTCCTTTTAGGGAGCTCCCTTACATTGGCAGAAAAACAGATTTGGCCTTTGAGCGAGAATTGCTCCAATGGATGCATGAAAATGATTATACAAAGCAAATAAGCGGGCTTTATGTCGACAATATTACCACCTGTGTTGAGATGGTTAAAAACGACGGCGGCTGGGCAATTGTCCCAGAAATTTGTTTGCAGGATTTTGATGGAGATATTTTACCCTTGAAATTCGCTAACGGCGAGCCCTTCGTCAGACCAACATACTTAATGTTTTCACCGATTGTTTTGAAGCTACCGCAAATAGAAAAATTTATTGAGCTTGTCCGTAGTTTTTCAAATTAACCGTTACTCTTCAGAAAAAACTCTCTTTTCTGAAGACAAAAGGGAACCCGCCAGCAGGGACTGGCGGGTTAGGATGCTAGTTCAACTTTCTTCATGCTTAAACAACTTCTTTGCTTCGCTCCTAGTTGAACTGTATGCGACTCAATGCTTTTCAGAAAAAGCTCTCTTTTCTGAAGACAAAAGGGAACCCATCGGCGGGGACCGATGGGCTAGGATGCTAGTTCAACTTTCATCAATACTAAAACAATTCACTGCTTCGCTCTTAGTTGAACTGTATGCGACCCGGTGTATCTGAGAAAAAATTTATTTTTTCTCATGACAAAAAGGGAACCCGTCAGCGGGGACTGACGGGTTAGGAGTAAAAAATGAAAAAGTGTTTTATTGGGTTTGTTTTATTGGGATGAGTTCATATTAACCGGAAATTGTGAAGATTTTGTGTTTGGTGCTTAGTGATTATTGGAAGATTTTGTAAGAAAGTTTAAAGCGTGACTATGGATGACCTTAGCGCAAACAAGTTCAAACCTCAACTGCTTGCAGTTTGCTTATCATAATTACTATTCTTCAACGCATATAAAATACTTTTTGCATCCCACATGGACTAACGATTTCATTTAACTTTAACAAAAATATGACTACGATTAAAATGATGTGTAGAATTTTTATTAATATCTCATTTAAGGGGCGCTTATGAAAAATAATTCTTTAAAGCAAGTAGGAACTTGCCTGCTCTACGCTATCATTCCATTAATAATCGGCATCATCCTTTCACTGCTAATAAATCAGGACTGGCACCTGACAACTATGGCTATCTTTGTGATTTTCATCTTCTTTTTAATTCCCAAAGGTGGGCTATTTTCCTCCAGTGTCGATTACCAGACACGGAGCCTCAATCCCGGGTTCCAACCAAAGCATGAACGCATAGGTGCAGGAACTTGGGAGATTATCCGCTTGCTTTCCGTGGTGCTGGCTGCATTTGTCATTCTTCTAGAATGGACTATCTCAGCGGTTTATTTTTAATTCTGAAAAATATTTCCCAATCCCCCTATCCCCAACAAAAAAACCATCCAAAAATTGGATGGCGTAAAATTCTATAGTCTACTTCACAAGATAATCCAACAAAGTAAACATCAGTGCTTTATTTTCTTTAGGCACTGCTGTCTGTAAAATATCAGCGGCAGTCTGATTTAAAGCATTGTTTTCCTGTGGATAGTCCACATCATTTAAGGCAATTTCTCGGACGTCTGTTGCCTGCGGCTCAAAATGAAATTGCAGCCCGATAATTTTCTCCCCTATAATAAAGCCTTGGTTTTCAACTAAATCGCTGCTGAATAACAGCTCAGCTCCATCAGGAATCTCAAACATTTCTTCGTGCCAATGTAAAGCAGCGAACTTCTCGGAAAGGCCGGAAATTTTCTGACTTTTAAGGTACACCGGAGCCCAACCGACTTCTTTATAAGGGGCTTTAGTGATAGCGGCGCCAAGTGTTTTGGCGATTTGTTGAGCGCCAAAGCAGGCCCCAAAAATAGGGACGTTTTGTTCCATTAATTCTTGGATTAAGGTTCGTTCTGCAATAATCCAGAGAAGCTCGTCATTGGGACTCATGGGTCCGCCCAAAATAATTAACAAATCGATTTGATTGGCAGTCGGCAAAATACCAAACTGATAGGGATGATAAATAGACAGTTCGTGTCCGTGAAGCTGCCCCCAGTCTTTAATCGATCCGGGGCCTTCGTTTGGTGTGTGCTGCAAAATAGCAATTCGCATAAGCATCCTTTCTCAACAACGGCAATGTTTGACTTAGGTTTCGCCTGCAAATACCTTTGATATCAAAATTTTAACAGCCAGCTGATATTTCGTCCACCAAAGAAATTTTTAATAAAAATCTGTGTTTAAGTCTACATAATTAGTTTGACACAACCAAATTTTTAAAGAATCCTTCTGTGCCTAAATCTACCCACAAGCCAATAGCACCATGTTGATTTTCGCCGTGTTTTAAATCTACGACGATGAAGGAAGGCTGTTGGGCATTATTGATAAATAATTCAGCAGTCGTCCCTTTAACAACAATTTTGAGATGAATCCATTGATCGATGTCAATGTCGGCGTAGGTTTCATACTCGCCGGGATTTTCCGCCCGAAAGCGATCAAATTTATACTCTGGATAAGAAAAATACTGAACGGCACGATTCCGTCGCAATTGATTTTTAGCTCGGCCATTGGTCGGACGAACGTAGATGCCTTCAAAATTTTTCTGGTCATCAATGCGCAATGCAAGCCCGATAAAGCCCCGAGCATGCTCTGGCGCATCTGGCAAAAGCCGGCTCAAAACATCGACTTCGATGGTGCCGTCTTTAAAATCGGTGGCAAACTGGGCAAAAGTTGCCTCATCATCTGCTAAAATTTCGGGATTTTTCGTAACCCGTAGCACCTGCTCCCCTGTTAAAACTTCTTCCGTGAAAAATACATCATTGGCAGTAAACAGCTCGGCCTTCATGGGAATTTTTTCTGATTTCATAAGCGTGCTCCTTCATTCTATTTCTTATTTGCAGTCTAGCTAATTGCGGAATTATTCCGCAAAAAATAATCTTCAATCAAAAGCCTTTAAACAATTCAAAATCAGTTTAACACCTTTGCATAACTTGCGACAGTTTCTTCATAGACTGCACCAAAGCCATCCAAAATTTCTTTGACTGCTGCATCAGGATTGCCATACACTTTTGTGCTTAAAACCTGGCCTAATGACAGATAGTCCTCAGCAAAATTTTTCGCAAAATTAATTAGATGGTCATAGGCTGCTTGACTGGATTCAAAATGCTCTAACGAGGTGTAGACATTGGCATTTCTGGCCCAATGATAGTTTAAGACACCCGTTTCCTTTGCCGTACTTGCCACTAAAGCTTCAATCAACTGGCTCATCGCCGCTTCTTTTTCTGCCGCTACTGCAAAATCAATAACGTACAATACTTGGTCTTTCATTTGAATAACTCCTTTATTTGACAGATTCATAATATTCTTTAGCAACCGTGGCATAATCTTCGCCATCTAAATCAACTTTAGCGTTGAGTTCGATTAAAGTATCAGTATCCATGCCCGCATCAATCTGGTTAATAATTTCGGCGACTTCTGGATTGTCTGCTAAGACAGCTTGGCGGACAACTGGCATTAAATTATAAGGCGGCCAAAATTGTTTGTCATCCTCCAAAACGGTGAACTCAGATTTATCTGATAGTTGGCCTTCTGTGGTGTATGCGGGGGTCGCATCGGCTTCATCATTTAATAAAACTTGATACTTCAAACTATTGTCATAGACCGTTGAAGAAGCAAAATTAAATTCGCCGTAAGCGTCCGCCAAACCCTTGAGTCCATCTGCCCGTTCGTCAAATTCTCCTTGAGAGGCAAAGCGAATTTTATCAGCATTGGCTTGTAGGTCGCTGATGGTGGCAATGCCGTATTCCTCAGCCACGCTAGTTTTGATGGCAATCCCTTGGCCGTCATTTCCTGGTGCATAATCTAAAACAGTCAACACGCCATCTGCTTCATAGGCTGCTTTAACTGTTTCAAAAATCGCATCTGGATCCGTTTCTAAAGGTAAATCAAAAATGCTTAAGAGTGCCGTGCCGGTGTATTCAGGATAAATATCAACCTCGCCAGCTTCAATTGATTGAGAGATAACGGAGCTGGCAATATTTTGGACCCGCTCCACTGTATAACCGTGGTCCTCTAAAGCATCGGCATAAATTTCGCTGATTACCAAACTTTCAGTGAAATCCTTTGAACCAACTTTAATTGTTCCTTTTTCAGCAGCTGAACTACTGGCAGTACCGGCGCTATTGCCACAGGCGGCTAAAGCAATTACCGTTAGAGCGACAAGCCCGCTGATGATTGATTTTTTCATTTTCATTTCTACTCCTCCGTTTCGTTAAAATCATCTTAACCGCTGGAAAATATTTTGAGAAGTAGGCACTTTTTTATTAGTCACTTACCTTTTAGTAACTATCTAATAAAAAAGTGCCTACTATTTTTCTGATTATTTTCAAGTTATGCTGAGAACAACAAAAGTTAGTTAGTAAAAATTTCAGCGAAACGAATACGATGTATTGATTTAATTCTTTAATTCACTCAACGAATTTTTACCGTTGAAATTATTGGAGGAAATAATTGACTAGCATTGCTACTAAATAGCCCCACTAAGGAGCAAGCACATGAAGCCAGAGGAACTTTTTATTACGATGATTGAACCACGGATTAAACTTTTCATTTTAAATTTTTTAGCTTGTCAGCCGGCTCAAAGTCTGCCGGCTATTCAATTGCATTTTTGGCGAAATAAAAAAGAAGCCACGCAAGCCTTATGGGAGCTCTGCAATGCGCATTTAGTCAGCAAAACCGTGACCTCTACTACTTGTTTTTATCAGTTAACCGACATGGGTCAGGACTATTTAAAAATTGTCGGCCAGCTGCTGACCTGGTCAAAGGAACATCAATTTTATGGAGGCTATTAGTCATGTTGTCAGAAATTTTAACCTATTTTCAAACTAACAGCCCGCAATATGGCGGCTATCTTATTACCCATTTACTTATCAGCGGTAAAGCTCTTTTCTTTGCTGCTCTCATCGGCTTACCCCTTGGTTTTTTAAGTTATCGCATTAAACCGCTGGCTGAATTATTTCAAACCATGTCACAATTATTACGCATCATTCCAAGTTTAGCAGTGCTTTTTTTGCTAATTCCGTTAATCGGCGTGGGGGAATTACCGGCCCTGATTGCGCTAACTTTTTTGGCCATCCCTTCAATTTTGATTAATACTGCATTGGGCTTTCATGAAGTGTCCAAAATTACCAAAGAAGTCGCAAGCGGTCTTGGCATGAATCACCGGCAATTATTTTGTAAAATTGAAATCCCGTTGGCCCTGCCCTTTATTTTGAACGGCTTAAAATTAGCCTTGGTGGAAATTTTAGCCAGTGCCACTTTAGCAACTTACATCGGTGCTGGTGGACTGGGGACATTAATTTTTACCGGACTAGGTTTGTATCGTATGGATTTACTTTTGATTGGCGGCGGCTCAGTCACTCTGTTGTCGCTGCTTTGCATTGCCCTCTTTGACCTGATGATTAGAAAGGTGAAAAAAAATTATGTCTAATGTAGCAGTTTCCTTTAAATATGTTCAAAAAAAATTTGCTGGAGCCGCAGAAACGGCTATTGACCAACTCTCTTTTACGATTCACCAAGGAGAATTTGTCACCATTCTTGGAACTTCTGGGTCCGGAAAAACCACCACTTTAAAAATGGTCAATCGCCTGATTGAACCAGATGCTGGTGAAATTGAAGTTTATGGTCAAGCTGTCACAAGTTTTGATGTCAATCAACTGCGACGGAAAATCGGTTATGTTGTCCAGCAAATCGGGCTTTTCCCCCACTACACAATCGAAAAAAATATCGCCACTGTTCCCGATTTATTAAATTGGGAACAAACAAAAACGACCGCTCGCATCAAAGAATTGATGGCGACCATCCAACTGCCTTACGAAGAATTTGCCAAGCGTTTCCCCCGTCAGCTTTCCGGCGGACAACAACAGCGAGTCGGCGTGGCTCGGGCATTGGCGGCAAATCCCGACCTCCTTTTACTGGATGAACCATTTGGAGCTGTCGATGCGATTACTAGAAAGGAATTGCAAAAGCAGATAAAACAATTGCACCAAAGTTTAGCAAGCAAGACGTTTCTTTTTGTAACCCATGATATCACCGAAGCATTTTTCCTCGGCACGAAGGTGATGATTATGCAGGCTGGTCAAATTGAACAATTTGACACCCCAGAAAATATCATTCGCAAGCCGAAAACAACATTTGTAAAAAATCTTTTGGCCACTGTCTATGCCGAAGAAGAAATTTGGAGGCAGTATCAATGATTGCTCATTGGGTAAACTTTCATGGGCGTTTAACGACGGCCCTTGTACAACATTTACAGCTGGTCTTGTTTTCATTAGCAGTGGCTTTGGTGGCGGCCAGCCTGTTGCTTCTTTTTTTCTCAGCCAAACCTAAATGGCTGACTACCTTTATTTATTTCTTTTCCGCTCTATATGCAGTCCCCAGCTACGCCTTTTTTGCATTGCTGATTCCTGTCACCGGTTTAGGGACCATAACTGCTATAATAGTCTTAAGCCTCTATAGTGAATATATTTTGCTACGCACCTTTGTCACCAGCATCCAGCAGATTGACCCGCTTTTACTTGAAGCGGCCACCGGTATGGGTATGACTGAGAAGCAAGTCTTTAAAAAAATTCAACTGCCTTTAGCTGCGAGAGGAATTTTCAGCGGCATTCGCTTAGCCTTGACCTCCATCATCGGCATCGCTACTATCGCCGCCACCATTAATGCTGGTGGATTAGGCACCATTCTTTTTGACGGCTTGCGAACACAAAGCTTGATAAAAATTGTTTGGGGAACGTTGCTAACAATTTTGCTGTGCCTCTTAAGCAGCGGCATCTTAAAAATTATCGAATACATCACCATAAAAAAATTAGCACTGGAGGAAATTTAAATGAAAGCCATTGTCGTCTATGAAGCCGGCGGACCGGAAAAATTAATTTACACAGAAGTGCCTACGCCCAAAGTCAAACCCGGTTGGTCATTAATCAAAGTGAAGGGCTTCGGTGTCAATCACTCGGAAATTTTCACCCGCCAAGGCCTCTCTCCGTCGGTAAAGTTCCCCCGCATTTTAGGCATTGAAGCGGTCGGGGAAATTGCTGCAACCACAGATGAGCAACACCTTCCTGTAGGCCAAAAAGTCGTCTCGATTATGGGGGAAATGGGCCGAGAATTTGATGGCGGCTATGCCGAATATGTTTTACTGCCGAATAAACAAATTTTTCCAGTGACCACGCAGCTATCCTGGGCCGACCTAGCCGCCGTGCCAGAGACTTATTACACCGCTTTTGGCTCCTATTTACGCCTAAAAATCAAAGCTGACGATAAAATTTTAGTGCGCGGCGGTACTAGCGGCGTTGGCTTGGCCTTTTTAAAATTAGTTAAAGGCCAATTTCCTGATATCAAAATTGTCGGCACCAGCCGCAGCCTCAGCAAAAAAGACAGTCTCTTGGCTGCCGGTTTTACCGATGTCATTTTGGATCAAGAAGGCCAGCTGCAAACGGAGAAAAAATTCGATAAAATTTTTGAACTGATTGGCCCGGCCACAATCAAAAATAGTTTTCAGCATATTTTGCCGGAGGGCATTGTTTGCAATACCGGATTATTAGGCGGTCAATGGTATCTGGAGGGCTTTGATCCGATTTTTGACACCAATAATGCGTATCTAACCGGCTTTCATTCCGGCGATGTCGATGCCTCCCGCATGCAGCAACTATTTGCTTTCATTGATAACTATCAACTGACTATCGCTCCAGAAAAAATATTTTCTTTAAAAGATACTGCCAAAGCCCACGAATATTTAGAGAGCAGTCAAAGCTTCGGCAAAGTGGTGGTGCTTCCTTAAAACAAAAAAATTGTGAGACACGCTTATATTTTCGCTTGTCCCACATTTTTTTTACATTAAATTTTCTTGAATATAGGCCGTGCCCCAATCACTCATGGAGCTGATGATCGGCCGCAATGACTCGCCTAAATCTGTCAGAGAATACTCAACCCGGGGCGGAACCTCAGGAAAAACTTCTCTAGCAACAATCCCGTCCTGTTCCATTTTTCTTAAATTTTCCGTGAGCACCTTCTGACTGATGCCATCGACTGCCTTGTGAATCGCATTAAAACGCTGCGTTCCCTTCAACAATTCCCGCATAATTAATAATTTCCATTTATTTCCAATCAAGTCCACCGTTGTGGCTACCGGACAATAGGGTAATTCATCTTTTGTAAGCATGCATCTTCTCCTTGGTTTCAAAAAGTAAGTAACTAACTGATTTTATATTAGCAAGTCTTTTTGACTTTTTCAACTGGGAGTTGCAAACCAAAAAAAATCTCATCCTTGCTGCGAATTTCCCCATCAATCCGCCGGAAAACTCAACGCCTTCAAAGCCGCTTCATTTAAAATCACATAGCCTTTGCCCTTTTTTTCAAGTAACCCTCAGCAACAAATTGATTGAGAATCCGAAATAAATGGCGATAGCTCAGGCCCACAGAGGCTGCTGTGTCTGTCAAATTATCTTCAAAATAATTTTTGTAGGCATTTTGCCACAGATAAAAGGCCAAACGCTCTTCACCAGCATAAAAAGAAGAAGCCAACTGATTTTTAGAAGTGGTCACAACATTTTCCGCCAAACCTTTGGCTATTAAAGTCACAAATGCCAAATTATTCAACAGCCGCTGTTGATAAATATTTTTTGGAATACCAATACAGATAAATTCCGAAACGGTGATAATCGTCGCTGTGGCGGCTTTATGCTCTGAAATCAATTCGATATCACCAAAAATCCCTGAAGAAATGAAATAGCTCAGCACCAAATTTTTACCATTTGTGGTATAATTACAGACCTTGGCCCGACCAGAAACCACCAGAAAAACATAATCGACTTGGCTGCCCTCGTTTAAAACAGTTTCCCGCGGTTTATAGGTGAAAATTTCACATTTTTGATAATCAGTTGGATCTAGTTGCCAACGAGTTAACACATTTTCATAATTTTTTGAAAATTTCTCTCGTTTCATCAAATCACCCCGCAAAAAGTATGACATATGTCCTAGTTGTTGTAAAACAATTTCCGTTATCATGAACATACAGGAGGTGAGGGAAATGACCTCAATCGAATTGATACTTGCTCTGTTCATGCTGGCAGTGACCATGCTAGTTGTTAAAGTAGTCCGTATTAATACGACCAAAAAAATGTTGCAGCAAGCCAAAAAAGTCCAACAAAATGAAATCCGCTATCAAAAGGCTAACGCTTTGAAATATTACCGGAAACAATTACATGCAGAATAAAAAAACTCAGCTTTGGTTCCTTCAAACCTTAAGCTGAGATTTTTTTGGGGTTGATTATATGAGATTATTCAATTCCCAATGTTTTACCAAATAGAATAATCTAAGCAATATGATGATTATACTTCAAAGATAAATCATTTTAGTTTTTATGCAATACCGAGAACGGATAGTAGCATAGATACAATCACTATGACCAAAATGACCCAATTCAAATTGACTTTTTTAGTTTTCATGAAATATAGTGAGAGTAAGGTTACTGTTAGAGGAACTAAACCAACAAAAATTTGATCTAAAATATCTTGAATCACGAGTGGATTGTCTTCAACTGCTGTATATTCCAAGATAGTTGTAAACGAAACAGTATTAAAGGTCATTCCTCCGGCCATGATAAGTCCAAGTGTGGAGGCGGCTTTAGTGAGGATATCCATTAAACCTTTATCATATAGTTCTTGAATATAGGTTGCTCCCAGACTGTAACCCATAAAACCACTATAATATCGAACAATTATTGAGGGCACATTATACAAAACTAAAAAAACAATGGGCGCTAAAATGTTGCCTTGTTGTCCAAGATTGATTGCAATTCCGGCAGCTAGCACACGTAAAACTCCCCAGAAGATTGAGTCTCCTATGCCTGCCAGAGGTCCCATTAAACTTGTTTTAACAGCAGGAATAGATTCAACATCAAAATCAGGTTTTATACTGTTTTCCTTTTCCATTGCGGCTGATATTCCCATAATAAAAGGAACTACATTTCCTGTTGTATTAAACCAAGTCATGTGTCGTTGCAATGCTTGTCTACGGTCTTCTTCATTTTTATAAAATTTATTGATAAAGGGCATTAAAGAAACACAGAAGTTTACTCCGCCAGATTTTGCAAAACTACCATCAGCATATAATGAAAATGATCTAAAGAACATTTTTCGAATCATTTTTTTCTCATCCGCAGTTATATTATCGAATTTAGCCAAAAAATTCATCCTCCTCTGATAAAACAGTTTCTTCAGGTGTTACCGTATTCACTTTAGTAAATCTAAAGTCATTAACTGCCATAGTAATAACAAAAATTAAACCAAATCCTGCCAACGCTATTAAAGGGATATTTAAGTATGCGACAGCTAAAAATCCTAAGAAATAATAGACAGCTAAAGAATTCGTCCACAACATTTTTAATAAAATTGCCACTCCGACAGCAGGTAATAAACCTCCGCATACTTGCAAACCATTCATAATTACTTCAGGGATGCTATCTACAAAAACTTCCACTGCACTTGAGCCAATTAGAACTGAAATAAAGACAATTATTGGAAACACACAAAATTTAACTACCCACAAAGCATAATGCATTCGAAAAATCGCTTTATCTTTGCCTTCTGCAGCTAAACGGTCGTAAGTGGGTGCAAAAACACTCATAACTACATTCATTAGTGTTTCAACATAGGCAGCTAAAATACCAATCGGCAAAGCTAAAGCAAGTGCTACTTCGTTACCACCACCTAAAATAATGGCAAAACCTGCTCCAAAAACAGTCCCAACGCTAGGATTAGCTGAAACGGCTCCGCCAATATTGACAGCTCCCATGAAAACAGCTTCTAAAGCTGCTCCAATCATCACACCTTTTTCTAAATCTCCTAGAACTAAACCGACCAAAGAGCCAACAACAATTGGCCTATCAAGCATGCTCTGGCCTAAAAGCCAGTTTCCACCAAATGTTACAAAGGTTACTAATGCTAATAACGCTGCTGTGCCTAACATACTATTCCTCCTTAAAATCTGACTCTTTTACTAAATCAGCTAGCTTGGTCTTCTTATCATCAGGTAACATTTGAAAATAAGTTTTAGCATTCAAAGACTCTAATTGCTGAATTTTTTGATAATCGTCAATCGTAATTCTCATCTCTGGTAATATAGATATTCGTTTCTTCTCAGACTGAACCATTCTTCCATAATTACCTAAATTTACATACTCAATTTCTGGTAACTTTTGAGTTAAGGCTAGGGCATCGTCTAAATTATTAACCAATAACAAAATCCGCATATTTTTGGCTTTAGGATTTTCTAATAAAGTAATAGCATCATTCACGCTTTTTATGATAACTTTTACATTGTTAGGAGTTGCCATTTTTAAAGCCATTTGCTGTGTTTTATCATTTGCTACAGTATCATTTGCTACTACGATTCCATCAACTTTAAGCTCTTTTGTCCACATCATTCCAGTCTGTCCATGAATCAGTCTATCGTCTAAGCGTAATGCTACAATCATTTTTTTCCCTCCATATTTTCAATATTAATCAAAAAAGTCGTCTTCAGTTTCCTCAACTTTGCTAATCTTCAATTGATTCCTACTATTTTCAACAATTACGGCTAACCCTCTTGTAAACTCAGCTACTGTCTCAAACTGTGTTAGAAGAATCTCCATCAAAATGGGCAAATTGATTCCAGTAATGATCGTCATAGGCTTTTCATTGTACTCTACAAAGGTGTTTTGGTTTACACTACCACCATAGATGTCAGTGAATACAATATTTAATTTCTCTTCATCGATGGTTCCAAAAAAGTCCCTTAAAGATTCCTTCCAATCTTGATTGTCTTCTAAATAAGCCGGAATTGCTGTTAACTCTACATCGGGTTGATTACCAATTAATACTTTTAAGGCGCTCTCAAAGCCAGTTGCTAAATTTCCGTGGGTAACAATCGCAATTTTTTTATTCATGCTTCTCCTCCTCGATATACTTGAAATATTTAAAATCTGCGACTTTTTTCTTTCCCGATAAATCATTGCAGTGTAATCCGATAAAACTTCCGGTAAAGGCACTCCCTACACTTCCGGTGAAAGGTTTTGCAATATAATCATCTGAAAGTTTGTATGTCTCAAATTCTTTTTCAATCTTAACCCATTTCTGATTATCTTGAGAGAAGAAAAATGAAATTTTTTCTGGTGTCACTTCTACTTTCAAAAAAATCGGTCCTTGCTTTACAGGTAGTTTATTTTCACCCAAAGGCCAGTTCATCACTTGTCCTTCACATTGCATAATATCGATAACTTTACCAAGTTTTTCATCTCGAGAAAGGTACAAGGATATCCAATTTTTTGTATTATAAAAACAGGTAATACCTGCCATTTGTTGAAAATTATCTGGTTCAAATTCTATTTGAGTAACCGTTGTAAAATTTAAACTTTCAAATCTTCTGGCAACCAGTGACTGCTGAAAAACAGAATACAATGATTCCCCACCTATTAAGCGTAAATAACCTGGTCGTTCACTCAGACTACCCATACTATCTGAAAAAGGAACTCGTAAAGTTTGAAATTCATTTGGTAATGTAGTAACAGAAAAATCTCCGTTCCATTTAGCTACATTTATTTTATCTTCTGAAAGACCTCTTGGAGTATCTACTTCGGTTTTGGCAATTTTTCCGCCTTCAACATAAGGCCAGTCGGCATCCCAGTATACTTTTGCAATACTGGTTTCTCTGCCTAAAGGACAGAAACCACGTTCTTCTAAGATAGCTTTTCCAGCACGTTTAATTGGTCGTGCCATTAAATAGGTGATATACCATTCTCCTGAATCAGTCTCAAAGAAATCGGCGTGCCCTGCTTTTTGAATAGAATTTCTTGGATCTGACCATGTAGATAAAATAGGATTTTGAGGATGGACTTCATAAGGCCCATACATTGACCTTGAACGAGCAACGGTAACTGCGTGTTCGTATTTAGTACCTCCTTCAGCTGTAATTAGATAATAAAAGCCATCTTTGAAAAATAGATTTGGGCCCTCAGTCTTTCCTAAATCTGTTCCGGTGAAAATAATTTTTTCTTTTCCAATTAGTTTTTCCTCTTGTGGTGAATACTCTTGAATCGCAATTCCACCATACCAGGGCTTATAATTCCGATAATTATAGATTAGATTTAGCATATATTTTTTTCCATCAATATTATGGAAAAGAGATGGATCAAATCCACTGCTGTTTAAAAATACAGGTTCAGACCATTCACCATCTACTTCGTCCGCAGTCACTAAATAATTATAAACATCTTTAAATGCACGATGCTCTTTCATGTTAGAATAAATTAACCAAAATTTATTGTCGCTATAAGTTAGATTAGGTGCCCATACACCACCACTATCAGGCACACCATACATGTTTAACTGACTCACTCTACTTAACGGACTTGTTACAAACTGCCAATTTTTTAAATCCTTAGATGCATATATTCGGACCCCTGGAAACCACTCGAATGTTGATACGGCAATATAATAAGTGTCTCCTTTTTTACAGATACTTGGATCAGGATTGAATCCTTTTAAAATCGGGTTTATAATCATTGTAAACTCCCTTCTATTTAAAACGCTTTCTATAAATGAATTATAGTTTTTTTAGAAGGTGTTTGAAATATCAAAAATCATGGTGTTTTTACCATTTTTTAATCTGGAGGTTTATGATGAAAGCTGATTTTACTAATATCAGAATGTTACCCAATCAAGATATCTCAATCCGGCTAACATCTGCTCACAAACAAACTGTAAAAATGAACTGGGATGTCGGTGAAGAGATTCACACTTCCTTTGAAATACTAAAAGTAATTGACGGTGAACAAATTTCTTATATCAACGAAGATAAAATACGCCTCAAAAAAGATGACATCATAATATTGCCACCAAAGTTGTTGCATCATAATATCTGTAAAAATGAAACCGGCTTAACCTATTTTTGTATTCACTTTCATATTGATGAACCTACTTTAAATTATGCTCTTGTCAATTCCTTACCTTTAATTATCAAAAACGATTTTGAAAACTATGATCAAATAAATACGGTGATTGCTCAGTGGATTAATTTATTAGATAAAGAAAGTCCCTTTGACTTGATTGATAGTCTAAAAACCCAAACAATTTTTACCGAGCTACTTATTGTGTTATCAACATTATTTATCGCTGAAAAAAAGAACACCAACTCTTTGGGCTTTTTTTATGCAAGCGAATTGGCTCAAACCATTAAACGAAATTTTAGAGAGTATTCGACTAGTCAAGGTTTTAGAGACAAAAATAAGTTGAGTATTAATGCTATGATAAAAGAAATTGGTATTAGCCAAAACCATGCTATCAACGTTTTTAAAGAGGTTTATGGTATATCTCCTAAAAAATATTTAGATGATTTGAAGTATCAAGAAGCCAAATTATTATTACAATATCCATTTTCTTCCATTGAGCAAATAGCCGATCGAATAGGCTACAGTACCTCCAGTCACTTTAGTCGGCAATTTAAACTTTGGAGTGGCCATTCCCCTTTGCAATATCGTAAATTAAAAAGCACGGATTTATAATCAAACCTTCGTTCATAAATTTTTTTCAACATCTGAAAGTTGCCTGATGTCTTAATGGCATTTTTTAATGATACGATTCTCAATCTTTTTCTTGATTGCAAAAAAGCTCATCGACGGCAATCGATGAGCAAAAATGTGTCTTATTAGGATGTGTCTATAATAGTCTGGAAATTTTTTGATTTTATATTTCTAAAGCTCGATATATCTCTAAAAAGCCAGGAACCCCTTTTTCAGTATCTTTATTTAAAAAAACTTAAAGTGATAGCTTGTCATCGCTATGAATAGTTTCTAATCTCCACCACTAACAGCGTAACACCCCTCCAAAAAATTTTGTCCTCCAACAATTTATCCACTTATTCTGAAAGCACTAATATTAATCGTGAATTTTTAAACCGTTCAACATTTCTGCGGCACTTGCATCCAAATAATTGATAGCTTCACTGTGGCCCAAGTCAAGGGCAGCAATTTTTTCCATATCGGTATCTGACAAGTTAAAATCAAAGACATTTAAATTGTCTTTCATCCGTTCTGGATTGGTGGATTTAGGTATTACAACCACGCCCCGTTGGACATGCCAGCGTAAAATAATTTGGCCGACTGATTTTTGATAGGTTTTTGCTAAGTCAACCAAAACCGGCTGAGTGAAGATGCCTTGGCCACCTTGTGAAAAAGGTCCCCATGATTCAATTTGAACGTCGTATTTTTTCATGGTTTCCAGCGCTGTTTTTTGTTGGAAGAAAGGATGGGTTTCCACTTGGTCTAATGCTGGTGTGATGTGATTGTTTAAAATCAAATCAGCCAAGCGGGCATCATCAAAATTGCTGACACCAATTGCCCGCACTTTTTTGGCTGCATATAATTCTTCCATGGCCCGCCAAGCACCATAATAGTCGCCGAAGGGTTGATGAATCAAATACAAATCTAAATAATCTAAACCTAGACGAGTCAAGCTGGCTTGGTAAGCCGCTTTTGCTTTATCATAGCTGGCGTCTTGGACCCATAATTTTGAGGTGATAAATAATTCTTCTCTAGGCACGCCGCTGTTAGCGATGGCTCGGCCGACAGCTTCTTCATTAAAATAGGCCGACGATGTATCAAAGGAACGGTAGCCGGCTTTGATAGCTTCGCCGACAATTCTTTCCGTTTCCTTGTCATCTGTCAGTTGATAAACTCCAAAACCGATGATAGGCATTTGAATGCCGTTGTTTAATGTTACATATTCCATAATAAATTTCTCCTTTTACATTCTGACTTCATTAAATGATTTGGCAATGTCTGCTGTTAAATGATCGACAATTTTAAAACCAGTCTCCAATAATTGAATTGCCTCCATATCTGTTGGGCTCAATTCAAAATCAAAGACATCAATATTTTGCTGCATCCGTTGGACATTGGCTGACTTGGGAATCACGACCGTTCCCCTTTGCAGCTGCCAACGAAGCATAACTTGTGCTGGAGACTTATCGTATTTTTCAGCAATCTTTATTAAGGTATCATTTTGAAAAATATTGCCATTTCCTTCTGCAAATGGCGCCCAAGCTTCCGCCTGCACATCGTATTCCTTCATAACTTCCAAAGCTCGGCGTTGTTGCCGCAGAGGATGAATTTCGATTTGATTGACAGCCGGTTTAATTTCGCTGTTCATAATCAGATCGACTAAACGATCCTCACTGAAATTACTGACACCAATCGCCCGAATTTTGCCGGCTTGATACAATTCCTCCATGGCCCGCCACGAACCATAATAATCGTTAAAAGGGACGTGAATTAGATACAAATCGACATAATCTAAGCCCAGCTTATCCAATGATGTTTGAAAAGCTTTTTTGGTTGCCTCATAACCGGCATCCTGCAGCCAAAGTTTCGTTGTAACAAAAATTTCTTCTCGGGGAATCGCACTTTTGTCAATTGCTTTACCGACGGCTTCTTCATTTAAATAAGTTGCCGCCGTATCAATCAAGCGATAACCAGCTGTTAACGCGGAGCTGACAATTGCTTCACTTTCTTTTAAATCCGGGATTTGAAACACGCCAAACCCTAATTGTGGCATCTTAACACCATTATTTAAGGTAACATAATCCATTTTATTTTCTTCCTTTCTGTGTTGCTTCATTGCTGTGAACTTAGATTAACACCTTCTCGTTTGTCTGAGAATTTGAAAAATGTTAAGATGGCGTTAACTAACAGTTAATGCAAAGGAGTTAGCTATGTATAATCATCTCTTAGATACCTTTATCAAAGTGGCCGACACCGGCAGTTTTGCCAAAGCGGCTGAAGCGCTGTTTATCTCCGCCCCTGCTGTGATGAAGCAGATGAATTTATTAGAAGAACAATTGGATTTGCAATTAATCGAGCGGACCCATCAAGGCATCACCTTGACCGAGGTCGGCCAATCCGTCTACACAGACGCAAAAAAAATCATTGCTTTTTCGAAAGAAGCAATGACTCGTGCAGATAATTTATTAACGGATAATCCATGGAAAATAAAAATTGGCAGCTCTATTTTGAATCCCAGCCAGCAAATTTCTCAGCTGCTGAATCAAGTGCTAAAGGAAAATAATCGTTTTTCCTTTGAAATCGTGCCCTTCGATGATAATCGCGAAACAATTATCTCAGTTTTACATCAACTAGGAGAAACTTACGACATCATTCCCGGCTCCTATACCGCCGATATCACCGAAAAGCTGGCTAATTATTTAGAACTATATCCCGTCACATTTACTATTGCCGTGCCCAGAAGCCATCCGCTGGCCCAAAAGGAAAAACTAGAAATCAGCGACTTATTTGGTGAAACACTGGTCTCAGGAAAAAGTTCTTCCAATCGCCCCGTCGGCCAGCTGCAGGCAGACCTAGCGAAAAAATATCCCGAAATTCAACAGGAAATCACATCAGAATTTTACGACATGAATGTCTTTAATAAATATGACCAGTCCGACAAATTATTGCTTTCTTTACCTCAATGGCAATACGTGCAGCCGAATTTTGTGACGCTGCCTATCAATTGGTCTTATCAAAATATTTTTGGCTTGCTATACCCCTTACATCCCAGTCGAGAGGTGAAAAAGTTTTTAGAGTATGTTGCTCTTGTGCAGAGAAGAGGGTAGATAATCTGTAGCGTGATATTTAAAATCACGCTTTTTGAGCTAAGCTAGCGGAAATATCTAACTAACTGTCTAAGCTCACAAAACTGATTTAAGGCTTTTTTCATTTAGAAAAAATTAGATTTGCTAAAAAATTTTTACTTGAAAATACCTTGAGCGGCTGTGACATTAATCTTATTAACAGATGGAATCCCGAATTGTATTTGTCTCTGTAGTCCAGTGGGTCCTTGAGGCAGAAAGTACAGTGTGCGACTGCTAGCCAGTAAATCTTCATCGTAAACTCTCACTATTTAGTAATGCTTGCCAGATAATGCTCGGAAAAATCAGTTCTGTTTTCACTAATGCCACAGCTTCTCATTTTTGCTTCAGTTCATCTTTTAAAATATTCTCCTCTAACCATCTTGCTACCCCATCGTGATTGTTATCATCCACGGTAATATTATTTGCCACCGTCTTAACCTCAGGCAGAGCATTTTTCATAGCAACGCCTCTGCCAGCTTTTTGAAGCATTTCACAATCAATCAAATCATCCCCAAAGGAAATTAGCTTTTCCGCAGGTAAATTGTGATAGGCGAGAATCCTCGTTAAGCCACCCCATTTGGTAGCCTGCTCTTTAGTTATCATAGCCAATTTTCCCTCAGCAATAGATAAATGCAGTCCTTGTTTTAACCAACTTTTATCAAAAAATTGATTTTCACCTAATGGTACTAAAATTTTCAAAATATCATCATGAGTAGCAGTTCTGAAATTTTCCTTAGCAAAGGTGACATCAGGCCATAATGACGAACAATCAAAATTAGCATAACGATTTGTGATCGTTTCGATGGCCACATTTGCCTGGCCCGTCACCTCGCTGATATTTTGAATGATAGCATACGCAGCTTGTTGCTCGATTACAGCGTATTCCTCTTTGGAGTCTGCCAACAAGACGTGGGCGCCATTTTGAAAAATCGCCGCATCAAAGGGCAAATCCCCTATCAGTTTCAAAGCGGCATCCTTTGGTCTAGCAGTAGCTATCACAAAAATAAAACCCGCTGATTTAAGCTTTTCAATAACCATTTTTGTGTATTCGCTTAGTGTTTTATCTTCTTTTAAAAGCGTTCCATCTAAATCACTGACAATGATTTTCTTCATTTTTTTACCTCCATTTTTTGAATTTCCAGTTCCAAAAAAATTTTAAATTATTCATATATTACTAAAGTTCCTGAAAACTTTAAATCAAAAATTACATAAAATGCTGCAAAGCAATTTTTTTCATGACGATTCTGCTTAAAAAGCGGTGATTTGTAAAAAGCAAAATATTTTATGGAACGTTAAAGAAGAAAAACAACCTTTTGCGGATTAATAAATTCTAAAAGAGGTAAAAAAAGGTATCATTACAACAAAAGTTGCAGAAAATCTTCTGATTACACTAGAGGACACGGCAACATTTTCCTAAACAATGCAGAAAAAACCTAATCTCCCATTACTTTGTTTCAAATATGAAACATAATTTTTCCCCATTGGATTAAAGCTGTACACTGAATACAAATCAAAGAAGAAAACAGAGAGAAGGAAGACCTATGAATACCATTACTTTAGAAAAAAAATCAGCCCGCCAACTTCATTTAACCGTTTTGAGCAGTTTGTTTGGCGATTTTGGCAGCAGTATTTTTACTTTTGGTTTGAGCTTTATGTTATTGGAGCGAACAGGCTCCGTCTATAGCTTTGCGTTATCAGCAATTATTTCTCCGATTATTGGCTTGGTTCTTTTGCCCTTTGTGGGACCGCTGATTGATAAGTATTCCAGAAAATTAATTATTATTCTTAGTCAATCCTTCACAATAGTTGGTCTGCTTGCTTATTGGATGGCCTTTCCTTATATTCAAAATCATTTATTGGCAGCTTCTGTTGTCTTAATCGCTATTTTGAAAGTCAGTGATCAATTTACTTCAACTGCACGTCAAGCATCCACCATCCATTTAGTGATTGAAAAACATTTGAGCAAATTGTCCGCCTATTCGCAAATGACTTCTTCAACCGCTGGTGTTATCTCATCAATCTTTGGAGCATTCTTTTACACGTTGCTACCATTTTATTTGTTTATCCTATTAGAACTAATGACTGAAATCCTAACCTTAGTTTTTACAAGTTTACTAAATTTCAACTTCCAAAAAGCGGCTGAAAAAGCCGCTCCCGTAAAACAATCTCAACTAACCCTCTTTAAAGAAGGCCTGCAATTTATCAAGGGGCAAAAATACCTACTTTTCGGAATGACTTTAGCGTTATCAGTCAACTTTTTCTTAGGAATTTTCAGCGTTGGCTTACCAGTTTTATTTCTCCAAGCTTTAAAAGCCAGCAATTTACAATTTGGTTTTGGTGAAGCCATTAACGGTTTCGGGTTTTAATCGGCGGCATCCTAATCAAAAAACAACAGGATGTTTCAGAGCCAATCCAACATCTCTACAACAAATGTTTGCAGTTAGGCCTATTAATCACTCTGTTTGGCTTTGTCGTTTTGATACCTGCTAATTTTTTAGGCATTCTAGCTGTCTACGGTTTGATGTTTATTAGTGGTTATTTAATTGTAACTTTAAATGTGCCCTATACTGTCTGGCTGCAAAAAAATATTCCTCACCAGCTACAAGGTCGGGTTTTTAGCGTAATGTCCACTTGCGGAATGGCCATCATGCCGATTAGTATTTTACTTTTTGGTTATCTGTTTGATTTGACAGCTGTCTCGACTGTTGTTTTATGCAGTATCCTTTTTGTCGCAACAGGCATGCTACTCATTATTTTTACTATCATGACCTCCAAGCTTTCTAAGCTGAAACTTAATGAAGCCGTGATTATTCCTGAATAAATTCTAGCCAAAATATATTTAAACATCCTGAACTTACTGCAACAACTAGCACTAACTGATTGTTGCGATTAAGTTCAGGATGTTTTTAGTGTAACTATTTTAAAATTTCTACTATCCTAATAAATTTTGCATTGTTTCTTACAATGAAAAACCGGCAGACCATTCTATGATAGAATTTAACTAAGAGGTGAGCTGCATGTCGAATAAACCAGAAAAAAACAAAGATTTAGTTCCGTTACTTTATAAATTCATTTTTGTCATTGCCTTGAGTATTTTAACCTTAGAAATCCTTTATTTCTTTGTGTTTCAAGTAACTCCACTAAATTATAGCACGCTGACAGGCCTTGTGCTTCTAGCCTATTCGTATAAAAATATCTTTCTCAAAAATTAAGTCGGCATACCCCGGCAAAAAAGCTATCAAAACGCACAGTTTAAGGCAGCCGCTATTAATTTACCTGACAAAATGGCTTCTTGTTCAGCCCACTTGCCACTATGATATAATTATCTAAAAGGGGAAATGAGCATGAAACAACTAAGAAGATCTTCTACTGATAAGGTGATTGCGGGTGTCTGCGGCGGTTTAGCAGAATACTTTGGCGCCCCGGCCATCATGTTTCGTCTGCTTTTTCTGTTGCCCGGATTGGTGATTCCCTACATCATCTTAGCTTTATTTTTACCCAGTTCAACTAGTTGGTGATTTCGCAAATTGAAAAGGAGAGCTCTTGACATGAAAAATTATTATGGAGTTACTGCTGCAATTAATCTGGTTGCTGCGATTATTATTATGATTTTGCCGGGAAACCTGACAAAAATTGCTGGCGTGCTGTTTTTACTAAATGCAATTACCAACGGCTTTTTCTTTGTTAAAAAGACCAAAGCCAGTAAGTAAATTTTCTTGCTTCGCTAAAAATAGCTGAGGGATTGTGCTGAGTAGTTTGTTTTAGTTGTGAGGGTGTGAAGGTTGAGATTTTGATGTTCAAGTTTTTTGTGGTTGTTAAATGATACATTGGTTGCGCACTAAAATAGTAATAACTTAACATCTGAATACTAGTAGAAACGGCTGTTCAGGCCGTTTCTTTTTTAATTTTTTTGATGCCCATTTATTTCATAACTGCTCAAATTTTTACTAAAGTTCACCAAGCAGAAAACTGAGGGAAGTTTCCGCAGCCTGATTAATTTAAAAATAAGTGTCGCTGAACACATTTAATAGGCTATTGGCTAAGGAAAAAACAAGATATACGACTGCCAGCCTAAGAGAATAGCTTTTGTAAATCACCAGTGCCGTTGATAGATAGATCACAAATTCAATAGATAATCGAATTGGAATCGATGCTCTAGTTGTTGAAGCGGGTGCCACAAAAAAGGCCCATAAAAGAATAAAAAGCGTCGGCAGTATAAGGCCAACCAAAATATTTAGCGGAAATTTTTGTTTTGAAAAACCAGCGATGACTAAAATCACAACGCTGCCTATTTCAAGCAGAAACCTTAGTCCAGAATTGATTAGAAAAATGATGTCCATTTGCTTGTCACTGCTCCTTAATTGTCGGATTAGTCAGCCACGCTGGCTGCTCGCTTTCGCCAAAATTATTTTCAACCTCAGTCCCATGACATATGCTTAAAAGCGACTTTGGATATTTTTCTAAAATAGTGCGCCCACTTTTTAGCGCCAAGGGTAAATCTGCTGTGTATTGTTTCATTGGCGGTTTTAACTGACCGGCACCATTTGTTGTAAATAAATCGCCGGCAATTAGTACATCATCCTCGGCATGATAAAAACAATGGTGCCCTGGTGAATGGCCGGGCGTGAAGACGGCCTCGATACCCGCATCCTTTTGCAGCTGTTGACCCGACTCACTTTCCAAACTTAGAAAGGTCGACAAAGGAAAAACTTTTTTCTCGGTTTTTTTCCTTTTAGGATAGGGTTTCTCCCCACTAATATACGGGAATTCCAGCTGAGAAATAAGTACAGGCGCATTTGGAAAACTCTGTTTTAATGTAACAACACCGCCGATATGATCAGAATGACCATGCGTTAAAAAGACTGCCCCCAGCTTCTGATTTTCCATGTAGTTGTTTAAAAGGTAGCTGGCCATCTTACCCATGCCAGAATCGATTAGGTAATAGCGCCCCTCCTGCTCCACTCGCCAACAACTAACTACCATGATGCCTAAGTTGAATTCAAATTTTTCAATGTGTTGGCTAATAATTTTTTTCTTCGTGATGATTGGATAAAATAGTGTAGTCAAGGTAGTCCCTCACAATCGTTTGAATTCGTTTCAAGTCCTGTTGTTCTTCATTTTCATAGGTCATAATTATGCCATGGAGAAAAAAGAAAACACCCCTCACAATGTTGATTTTTTTCTCTTCCGCCAAATCCGCCGGCAGCCATTCAATAATTGCTTCCCGCAATAACTCAAGGCTCTTCATGCGATTTTTACTCAAAAGAGCTGAATAGCTTGGTAAATCCACCCGCTCCCCCTCATATAGCGAAACCAATTTGTAAATATTTTTCTGTTCAAAGCCAAAAGCAATATAGTGATTGCACAGGCTGAATAATTTTTCCGCCGGCTCTTGATTGCTTTTGGTAATTTCCAAAAGTTCTTCAAATAAATTTTCCAACGGCTCCAAGGCAATTGCTCGAATAATTTCTTCCTTGCTTTTAAAATACAAATAAATCGTCGTATGGGAAATACCAGATTTTTCAGCGATTTCCCTCACAGTAACTTGACTCGCATCCTTTTCAGCAAATAAATTTCGGGATACACTTAAAATTTTTTTCTCTGTATTATTCATCTAATAATCCTTTCAAATTAATACCTAACCATTGGTTATATCATACGTGTCCAAATTTTAATTGTCAATTATTCTGAAACAAAAATCAAAAGTTTTTCGAAAAATAGGTTCTCCTCCGATTTATTTAGAAAATAAATCGAGGTAGAAAAAAATAAAATCCGATTAACTGAATGCCTCACCTTGATTTTATTTCTCAATATAATAAATAAAATTATTTAAAAACGAGAAATTTAAATAATTTATTTAAAATACATTGAATAAACTTGAATTAACAAGCTTTATCATGTTATATTGCTGAAATATTCTCCGAAAAAAGATTCGCTTCCCATGCTATACTGGTGGTAACCATTATAAAAGTAAGGAGGGGCTCAAATGTTTAGTACAGAAGATGAATACTTAACCGTTGAAGCGATTTTGCAGGCTAAAAAATATTCTGACTTGACTAAGAAGCAGCAAGAACTTGTGGAATTTGGTTGTTTCTTTTATGCCCCTTGGATAGAAGCCTTCAAAAACGATGAGCAGTATTATATTCACCCTGCTTCTTTAGCACCTTTGTTAGATGACAAACCTGATTATTACGAACGCCTAAATCCTAGAGCCTTTAGAACCTATGAAAGTTTGGCAGCCAAATTTTCAGACGCTGCTTTTAGTCTACAAAATTGATTTTGTTAATCTGATTCGTTCTTCCTACCTGTTTTACGTATTTCCCAACTGAAATCTGCTATTTCCTCAGAACACTCACTAGTAAAAATCCAATGAAACGTATACTGTAAATAAAAAAATTTGCGTAGGTCACTTTTTTAACTATCAATCCCAAATTTCATCCGATAGTTAAGTAAACAACTGACTAGACCAGCCTTCACAATCTAGCCGGCTCTGTAAATAAAACGTAAAAAAAAAACGGCGCTATCTCACGCCGTTTTTTTTTGCTAGACCTTCGCAATCTTCCCTTGTTCGATGTATATTACAGCTTGCATTTTCTGGTGTTTTATATCATGCTAAAATACTTGTTAAATCAGCATTTCTACCAATTTTATATTTCTTTCAATTGCATATAATTATTTCAAATGCAGTCAATATGCAGTCAAAAAATACTCGTCTAGCGTGGGGCGCTATTACCTTACATTTAACAATTTAGTTATGATCTATGAGTTGTCTCTAAGCTCTGATAAAATAGCATAAATTCTTTCTATATCCGCAGAAGTTCCCCTTAATTCAAAATCTTCTAACATTGGAACATCAAACTGTTGAGCGTATTGTTTTGCTGTTAAACAGTATTGGCGATTGAAGTTCTTGTTTCCACTACCTACTACACCAAGGCAACGAGAAGCGTTATTCTCAAACTCGATATATTCTCTCAAAGTTTCTGTTAATATTTCTTGAGTTCCATTATCTACTCCGTTTCCCCCCTCTAAATAGGTAGGTACAAAAGCTATAAAAGGTTCTAGTTCTGATTCGAATAAGCAGTTGTCATCAATTTCTTTCAGAGTAAAGGTTACAGCATTAGTATTCACTCTTTTTTGTTCTTCTGCAAAACTCTGTAATCTTTTTAAAAAAGAACGAGTATTACCAGAGATTGATATATATAATAAATTCATAAAATATCCTTTCTTTTACTTTAACAAGTTCTTCTTTCGTATAAAGAGATTATCTAAAATAACGTTAAGTCCTCTACTTTACTCTGTTGTAAATCAAGGCATCAGTTTGACCTAGCAAACCTTCTTTTGCGGTCAATATAAATTTCAATTTAGTATCAGATACTTTGATAAATTTATAGGTGGTACCATCGCTTGATTTGTATACTAATGCTTCAGAAGTATTTTTATTTACACGGCTGAGTTGCATCGCTTCTTGATCATCAATAGCCAATGTTATCTCATCGCTATTAGTAGATGTTATATCCAATGTGCTGCTAAGTTCACTATCAGAAGATTCCCAGCTCCCTACAAGCCATTGTGAATCATCGTTTTTTAAATGATTGATGACTAAAATTCCTCCTATGATTAACACAATAATTCCTATGGCTACTACTAATTTTTTCTTCATAATTTATTCTCCATTCAGCTCAATTATTTAAAACCCTTTTTAATCAAATTAAAGAAATGTCCAATTTTTGACTTCCCAACTAAATGTGAAACGTCCTGAGTCACTTCAATACAACCGATATAATTGTTCTCTGAGTCTCTCACCGAGAAAAAACTAATTTGAATTTGTTTTCCTTTTGCTGGAATGACCATAATTTGTTGACTGATTTCTCCACTATGCATTTGCTCAAGAAGTTTAGTTATTCGACTGCTACTTTTTCCTGGATGCACATCTAAAACGTGCTTATTTAAAGCACTCTTATCTCTGTCAAACAAACGCATAGAGTTATTAGAGTACCACCTCACAATGTCGTTTTCATCTATAAAATCAAATTCTTGTGGGATAACTTTAAAAATACCGTTTAATTGGTCAATCGTTAATTTACCTGTTTCCAACTCAATTGATGACATTGATTTTCCCCTTTTCTTTTTAAACTAACTTACTTAAATGTTCTTTAGTAGCATCTTGACTAACGATATATTCTGGTGTTTGGCTTTTAAATGGTATTTCTGATAGCCACTGCATAATTTTCGGCTGTATGATTGAATTAAAATCAATATCTTCCGGATTAAGTTTGATGAGTTGAATCATATTATTTACTACGCCAATCATTGAGCGATTATAATTACAGGCTAATTCTATTTGCCCAGCCTTTAAAAGATAGCAACTAATTTGCGATGAGGAAACATCACTATAGCTAAAAACTTCTTCAATTCCAAGTTTGATATGCTCTTCCAAGTTCTTTTTATTTTTTGCATTTATATCGGCTAACACTACTGGCGAAAGTGTTAGGTCATTATCTAAAACAAGAATTTTCTTCCGATTGACTGTGAAGTAATTTGCGTGCCATGAATAAAAAGACCGTTCGTCATCATTTATTTTCTTCTGCGAATCACGGATATACGAAAACAGAGGAATTGCTTTCTTAGTAGGTATGATTTTCATAGTATAGACTCCTTTATAGACTATTATTTCCTGATGAATCTATAAAGCTATGCATCCTTTCTATTAACTGATCGTTAGTGCATTTTTTTGCACTTTGTAAAGTTATATTTATTTCTCCAAAACCCATTTTTACGTTTGCAGCTATTGCCTTTCTCTGGAAACTGGATAGATCAGACAAAAATTCTTCTGGGTTTTTCAAATACACTGATACAAACGACTGGTTCAGCATATCTTTATTCTCAATTTTTTTAACATCGTCCCATAATATAACTTTATCTTTAGTTGCTAACGCACTACTATAATCATTGAATCCAACCTTTGATAAAACAACCAATTTCTTTCCTAAAAAAACCTGCTTTACTATGTAAATCTCGCAAGCACCGAAAAATAAAAAACTTATTATACCTATCCCTAAAAACCAATATTCAGCTTCTGTTATTCCTATAAGTAATAATACAAGGCTAACTAATACCATCAATAAGCCAAGCAGCGATAACCCAACTTGTTTGCTCTTACTTTGATAAACAACGTACTCTTTTTCCATACTTTCACTCCAACTACATTATTTGAATATAAAGATTATACCAAAAAAAGCCACCTCATAAGAGATGGCAAACAAAAAATAGCCAAGGTTCCCCTTGCAACTAACGTATTTCGCCACTATTGTTGAACAACGCCGTTATTTTCGGTGTCGTCAGCGCAAATTTACTCTTACCTATTCTTAAGCCCTAGCAAAGTTGACTGCGGCTAATTTAAGCTGCTATTAATGAACATAACAACGTTGTCGATATTTTCGACGCTGTTACGCAACAAATTATCAATCGTCAAACACATCACTCAAAGTGATCTGTTTTGTTGCAATGATTCAAGGTCAATCAAATTGACCTCACTTTTTAAATAGCTCAGCCCCATTCGTTTTAATAAGGTGTACCAAAAAGTACAGGGTATGCCGATTGTATCGGGCTACCTACTACTTTAACTTACAGAGTATCAAATAGCTCTTTCGTTTATAAAAAAACCACCTCACAGAGATAGATAATCCAGTATGCCAAACTTATTTTCTAAATCGAACTTGCCCTGTTAAAACAACTGATTCAGTTAGAAAAAAATAAGGTTAAAAGTCTACATATATTGAAGATAATTTAATTTTTATTTTTCGTTTCTCTTCATTTTTTTAAAAGTCAAGTTAGGATAATTCTTAACAATCCTGTTCAAGTTATGAAGTCGTAGGTTCTTTGGTCTTTGAGATAATCTTTGAAGGATTCTTGTTCTACCCTTAGAGGATTTTCTATTCTCAAATAAATGTTTTAATCTATATTCCTTGATTGCTGCATTCTCTGTGTCCGATTCGTCTATATTGGCTTCGACTTCTTTTTTAGTAGTCATAGTAAATGTAAATGTTGTCACGACATCCGCTAAAAACAAGATTGCCAAAATAATTGGTCCAATGCCTTTTGTATTATTTATGAATAGCTGAATATACGTTTGGAAAAATGGGTTGATAATTTTTATCAGAATGAGACATCCGATTCCCCAGAAAAGAGAGACAGACACTGCGACTCTACCTCCAATATTTAAAGGGACATTTGTGTAATCCCAAAGTTTCATATTGAAAACTTTTTCAAGTAACCAGCTAGTTATATATTCAATGATTGTCACAATGACAACAACGTTAAAATACAAGTTCAGCAAAGTTCCTGCGTTCTCCGGTACTAACAACAATACTGCAGTTACACCAAAGCCATATACAGGACAGTACGGCCCAAGTAAGAACCCTCGATAGACAAAATGTCGGTCCTTAATTGAACAAAAAATACTTTCCCAAATCCACCCTACAAAAGCGTAGACAATAAATGTCATAAAAATCGTTTCTATACTCAAGGTTTTTCCTCACTTATTATTAATTTATATTGCTGTTAAGAATGTTACGATTCCAAAGATAATCCCAGGGAAATTAGCTGTTGCTAGTGGGATGTCTCTAGGTTTCTTGCATAGTCCATATACTACCCATAGGCTACAATTTATTGCGGCTACCAATGGTTGAATTGGATTTCCTTTAGATCCAGAAAGATTATCCATAATCTGCGGGATATAGGAAACATACATCATGATAGACATCGCTGTAGCTATCCAACTCAAATACTTTATAAATTTATTATTATCCATTTATATTCCTTCTTATACTTTTATTTAAATATCATCTAAAAATAGTATACCAAAAAAGCCACCTCAAAAGAGATGGCCATCTAATTATACCAAAATTTTTTTCTAAAATGGACTTGCAACTTCTCATCATTCCTAGTCCAGCAAGTTTGCAACCTCGCCTACAATTTTCAGTCCGATAAGAAGCTCGACAAAGCTATGTCTTGGCTTTTATGGCAGCTACTCCAGTCAAGCCCATAAACGTTTATTTGTAGTTTAATTATACCATAATTGGCTGGTATTTTAGTAGTCCAATTTAATTGTCATAAAATCACAACGTTAGTTGCTACAGCTCCTTTTTGGTTTTCACCAAGGACATATTCCACTTTTTGCCCTTCTTCTAAATTTTTATATCCTTCACCTACGATTTCTGAATAATGAACGAAGTAGTCTTCGCCATTTTCTCCACTGATAAAGCCGTAACCTTTTTCAGAATTAAACCACTTTACTGTTCCTCTTTGCATAATCAACTTCCTACTTTCTTTTTTTGTTTTCTAATTGCTCGACCACTAGAGATTCAAAATTCTCTTCATGAATATCTATACCACCCACAAGATGAAATCCTTTGAAATTGAATTCTCTTTCAGATTCTAAAAGTTCTTCTTTATATTTCCGCCAATACTCTAAAGGTGTCATACTACTATATGGAAGAATATTATTTTTAGGGTTATCAACTATTTTGGAAGGCCGTTTAGTTTTTTCGTTGCCTTTATGGGAACGCCTTTTATTGCGTGCTTTTTGTCTACATACAGAGCTACAATATACGGCATTACTTCGGCTGTTGGAGAATGTATTACTACATACTGCGCATGTTTTAAATGCCAAATTTATGCCTTCTTTCTTTGTATTGACATAGGACGCGAGAAAAAATGTACAGTGACGGCGTGAAGTACGGGCACAGGCGTAGAGGGGGAGGTACCCCCCCTTTCCATAGCTTCTCTCATTACTGTTGATGATTTATTTAATCGTCCAATCCTTTTAGACCACCTAACAAGTTTCTATAAGAATTTTCTAATTCCATTTGCTTTGTTGACTTAACACCTTTACTTTCATACTTTGCTTCAACCTCAGCAATTGCTTTGGCTTTGGCTTTTTCTTTCTCCGCCTCAATCTCTCGTTTCTTCTCATTCTTAGTGTGCATTGACTCCAATGTTTTATTGAAGAGTGACTGGTCTTCTTCTCTCTTCTTTATATAAGCTTCTTGTTGCTTACGCATTCTATTCTTAGACTCCTCCACCCTCGCTTGAAGCTCAGCGTCAGCACGTTTTTTCATGCCTTCAATATCGATATATTTTCGTTCTTTCATAATCTATTCTCCTTTGTCTTCTCTTGCTATTCGTACTCTGCTCCACTTACCATGTTGTCATACCAACTATACGGATTGCCTTGTTTATGTTCTATCATCGTCTAAGCCTTCCTTCATTGTCGGTTCAAACATTGGGGTATCTTTAATTTGTCCATACAGTCCGTAAACCATATCCGGCTTGTACTCGTCTGAGATACTATATACAGGGGCAAAATCACTTCGCAAGTCATACTTGATTAATTTCAATAGTTCATTTGTCAACTCTTTTAATTCAAGCGATTGATCAGAAATCTCTTTTAGCTCTTGTAAAAGTTCAGACGCTCGTCTGAATTGCATTTTTCTAGCAGCATTCGCAAGTGTTAATACTTCTTTGTGCAGTTCTTTAGCTTCTTCTGGTGAGATTATTTTTGTTTGCTGCATCTTCTCTAATTGTTTAATCTGTAAATCTTTTGTATTTTCCTCAGTCCATAGCGCTTTTTTCGCTTCATCATACGCTTTAAAATCCTCATTTTCTTGAGCTTTAACTAAATCATCATTGATAGCTTTTATACATTGCTCCGTCCGCATGATATTATTTTTTTTTGCGTCTATGATTTGCTTGTTCTCGTCTAGCTTGTCGTTCAATAATTCTTCAATTTGATTTAATGTTTTCATGATGATTCTCCTTTGTTTTTTAAGATTAATATTGATATTGTTCACAGAATAGGTTCTCCTCGTATTCTGTTAGCTTCTTGACTCTTTCCATCAAAATATAAAATTTTATTTTTCAGCTTGTTCTTCTCTCCAATTTTTAGTATTGAATATACTACATTATCAATACTCCTTCTTATTCGTTCTATCCTATGCCGCACAAGGCTTTGAGCCGTTTTTTCAAAAATCATTAAAACGCTGATAATGTATTGACCTTTGACCCTGCAGGGTCAAAGGTGTATTCTCGTTGGCACCTGCAGGGGCTATCGAGTATTACCGAGTGGTTCCTCGGACCTACTCGATAGATTCTTCAATATCCCAACACGGCTAAATTCACTGCATAAAATATGTGTACCCCTGTGAAAAGTTAAATTTACTAGCGACACTGGCGACATCTTTCAAAACGCTGTTATATCAACGTTTAAAACTGTTAAAAAAATCCATTCTTACTTTTCAACCGGCGACACTACTAGCGACAGAAAAGAGGGTTTACTTTTTGTCGCCGGTAGTGTCGCCAGTGTTTTTTGCGACTAGCTGGATATCAATCCTTATAAAGCCCTCTGTACCAGTGTTTTTAGCTAGTGTCGCTAATGTCGCCAGTATTTTTACTTTCTGGACAGGGTATACTTATTCTGTTGTCCTCGCGGGGACTGAAGTACACCGATAATATCGGGCTACATATTGCTATGACTTACAGAGTATCAAATAGCTACCTTGTTTAAAGATATTTTTTTTGTTAAATCACACAGAATAATCTTGAATTTCAAGGTGGCTCAAACCCACCGAGTTTTATTTATATATAATGCTGGGGAAACACGTCATGGACTTTTTTGTCCAACACGGTAAAATCAACTGCATAAAAATATGTGTACCCCACTAAGTATGAAATACCCGAACCATTCACTAGTATTTTTTATTATCGGTTCGGGTGGTTCGGGTATGGTTCGAGTTTGAAACATTGTTATATCAACGTTAATTGCCTATGGTTCGGGTGGTTCGCCATTTTTTATTTTAAAGTGGGGTATACTAGTCAATTAGTAAATCTTTTGGCTTCAAAAACAAATGAATATACCGTTTCATTCGCTGTCCATTTATACGTGGATTCTTTTTGAAAAAAGCCTTCCTTAAAATGTGTGTACCCCTGTGAAAAGTTGTCTATTGTTGTACCAGTCGTACCACCTTTATTAAACGTTGATATAAAAGCATTTCGATTCATAATTAAGATGGATTTACTCGTACCATACCTGTACCACAACCCGTACCATTTCTAGGTGGTACAACTACTGGTATGGGTTTGGTACAACGATTTTCAGCTTTCTCATTACTAGAGATGTTGTAATATCAAGCTTCCTCGAGACCGGTACAAGCGGTACAGCATTTTATTAATTGTTGATAGGGTACACATTTTTTATTCATTCTCGTAAAGATTTTTAATTTTTAAATGAATATATCTCCATACTCTAGTTCCATTTTGGCGAGCATTATTTTTGTATATTCCCATCTTCTCTAATTGCTTAGTAAATCTTGGTTGCGATAATTCTTTTAGATTTTCTCTATAACAAAAATTTCTATATTCTTCATAAATCATCTTGGACGAATCACCTTCTTTAGATTCCATATCTACTTCACACATTTCTTCAATAAACCGTAAGACGTGATTAGAATCTTTCAGCCATTTTTCTTTTGCTTGTTTCATCTTGTCAGAAACGGTCAGCTCTTTACGGTCTAACGCCTCTTTAAACATACTTATGCAATAGGTGGCGAATAGTGGAATCTCTTTTTCAATCGCCTTTAAATCATGTTTTACTTTGAAGTCGTCATCTATCACACAATCAAAAGGAACAACGTACAACCGTCTTTCAAAGCCGTGTGTGAAGTCATTAAACGCTGGTAACTCATTGGCTGAAAATATCAGCTTCGCAAAGTTCACGAACATAAAATGGTCTTTCCCTTTAAACTCAGCAGATAAACGATCTCCACCAGTAAGGGCTTTGAGTAACCCTGTTGACTTGAGAAACTCTGAATCAACGTCCGCAAAGAGATTGGCTTCTTTCTGAAATAAATTCGCACTGGCAAACCTGTTCTGCTTATTTCCTAAGTCTTGTAAGGTCATGTTGCTAACATTATCCGCCCCTAGTAGTTTCGTTAGAATTTCTAAGAAAGTAGATTTCCCGTTTTCCCCTGACCCTTGTAAAATGGTGATGGTCTGAAAAGGGGCATAGCTCCGATAAAAGCAGTAGCCGATTATTTCCATTAAATACTTAGCGCTGTCACTATCACCAGTTAAGGCTCTCAACCATTCAATTGTCTTGATGGGCGTTTGCTTGGTGGCTAGATCAATAGAATAGTTGTGACTTTGCAAAATATAGTCCTTTGTATCATGGGGCTTTAAAACGCCTGTCTTGATGTTATACGTGCCATTTTTAAAATTTGCCAAGTATGGCTTACTACGATTGAACGGATTTTCTTTTAAACTGGAATCAAATATTTTAATGAAGATAAATTTCTTCGTCTCGCTTAATTTCTGCTGGCTCCACTTGCCAACGGATTCTAGTTTTTTTGTGATATAGCCATCTAAAAAATCACTCAAACTATCTAAGCGCCAAGACCCGATTTTTTTATCGAATCTTGCGCCATAAGATAATTCATTGGCTCTAATCATAGGAACTTCGTCTATGACTTCATAGCCTAATAATTGAGCGTTGACTTTCATAGTGCCGTTCTCGTCATAGTAAATCCATTTTGGCAGATTGCTTTTTTCTTCTTGGCGCTTCTTTTGAAGTTCCATTAAATCTACTATTTCACTCAATCAGCACCAAGCTCCTTCCTGGAAATTGAAAAGAAGGTTTCTTCCACTTCTTCTTCTGGTAGTGGTTCGTCAAAATATTGATTGGCTACCTTCACCAATTCAAAGATAGCCGTAACATTTACCGCCCTTGCTAATAGCCCGCCCGTAATGGCTGCTATCCGATTGTTGCGGTTTCCCACTTCACCACCAGACACTAGACTTTCAAACAGTTCCGTGGTGGCATTGCGGTAACGTGACCCACCTTTTTTAAACTGGTTCAGATTCTTAACTGGTTTCCCCTTAGTTTGCGGTGCAACCCAATTCCTAGCGGTTTCTAACGTCTGACTTAATGGGAAAGGTGTTTCTACTTCTTGGATAATAACTTGCCCCTTGTGGACGTGTTGAGTAAATACTGGTAGCAATTGAATCTGTGACCAAGTGCCATTGGATAAGTCCACATTCTTTAACACGTTTTTAAGCAGCTTTTCAGAGAAGAAACGAACTAACAGCTTATAATCTGCTTCCTTTACCGCACCATCTAGCGGAATAACTAACCGATAGCGGACACCTTTCAAAACGTGGCTGATAGTCGGATAAAGGACATAAGAGACATCACTTAATAATTTATGGATCGTTTGAATTAAAGTTTCTTCTGATACAACCACATCATCTAAATCTAATATTAAACAATCCCTATAAACTAAATTTTCATTCTTACGGACACGTGCCGACATCTTACCAGCAATAAACCCATCTACGCCCATTGTTTTTAATTTCTTTTGTTCTTCTGGGTCATCAGGTACTTGTACTGTAATTGGTTGATAGTCCTTGAAAAACTCAATCACCTTTTTTTGAGTAGGTTCTTCCATAATAGACGGAATAACTTTTCCTTTATAAATCATTTAACCACCGCCTCACTCTCGATAATATTCGCTAGTCTGTTTAAAAATCCTTTGACAGCTGGAGTATCATTTTCTTGTACTTTATTCCGAATTGAATTTGCTAGAAGAATCTTCCCATCATCATCTAGTTGAATAGCACAAATTAATACTTCTCTAATTAATTCGGTAAGTTCGTTGTTGGATAGTTGTTCAATATTCATCAATTCAACTACCTACCAATTCAAGATTTTTCTCTACTACAATCGTGTTCCCTTGTTCGTTACGGCATAAGAAAATTCCTTCTTGAATCTCCATTACAATCTCAACGAACGCACCTGTACTTAAATATTTTGACTTTATCACTCGGCAAAAATCACCTTTTTTAATTGTTTTCATGGTCTTTCCTCCTAAAATTTGATATAATAGAGAAAAGAATAATAGGTATGAAACCCTATCGTGTAGCCATTTGCTGAACTCGCCAAAGTTATATACAGCAAAAGGCTTTTTTTCTTTTCTCTCTTTCATGTTATTCCTCTATAAATTCCACAAACTCTAGCTTCTCGACTAACTGTTTAGCTGCTTGCAGTTCATCAATTGCAATCTGAATTTTTTCACTACTGAGTTGAATAAGCTTGTCATCTTCTTTTATGGCAGAACTTAGGTCACTGGCAGCTTCAAGATACGCTTTAGCTGTTTCTATACTTTTTTCCCAGTTCACCCATTCTTGATCATATTTTTCTTCATTGATTTTCATTTGATGATTCCTCCTTTAAATCTGTTTGCGACTTACAATTGACTTTGTGACATCTCGATATTATGTGCCCTCATGATTGAGGAGTTTTCCAGCGCCCCACGCTCGATGGTTATTTATTTTGCATTAGCATTTAAAAATCTATCAGCTTCTTTTTTGCTGATCCGTTCGTACCCATCAATTAAGATTACTTTTATTAATCCTTTGCGAATGAGCTTTTTTGTCAATGTGTTGTAACTCGTGCCTAAATACTTCGCAGCTTGTGTATAATTCATTGCTACGGGCGTTTCTAGCTTCTTCTTGTACTCATCAATAAAGATACTTGCTTGTTGCCGTCCTTCCTCTGCAGCTGCTTCTAATACCATTTCTTTAAGCGCTGGTGAAAGGTCTAATTCATCAATGCTCAACTTGGCCATACTCTCACCTCCTAAAGAGCTTTCTCTAATAATTGGTCTTTTAAGTTATAGTAATCAAGCTCACCATTTCTTAAATGACGTATCAACTCGTTCTCTTTATCGATATAAGCCGTTCTTTCGTCACTGGTGAATATATCTGCAAACACAGAGCATTCATGCTCAAAACCTCTGTCACGCTTAATTTTCTCAGCAGTATGATCAGCTACGGCAATGTACAACAGATTGGTAAGTAACATATAAATCCTATCTGGTGGGTTATCACCGTATGAAGCTTTGATGGTGTCTCTCAGTTGGTCTCTAAGTCGTTTTTCTAAGTCGTAAAGAGTGTTTCGTTTTATTAACTCCTCTTCCATTGCATCAAATTGAGCGATATAAGCCAGTTTGAAGCGTAGTGCCTTCTTTCCGTTGAATCCATTAGCAAGTAATGTAAACCCTGTTCGGTTCATGTTATAGCTTCTTACGGTACGACCATCTTTCGTTAAATAGCTACTCTCGAAAAAAAAGTCTTTGAATATTGGAACTGCCCCCAATTTTGAGCCCAGCTTATTTTTCACTGGGCTGAAAATTAAGCCCAGCTCTTTAGATAATTCTTTCCAATCATCTTTCAGATTATCAATAGTTTGTAATACATTTTTGTGCTGTTTCTGAAAGATATCTGCCACATTTAAACTACTGACAACAACATTTCTGTTTCTGATGATGACATCAAAAGTTAATTCTTGCATTGGTTTGCCCTCCTTATATTTTTTTCATTTTGTTGTTTCTTTTACTAACCAATCAGTAAGCTTCACAAAAACGGTCTTTGTAGTTTTTTTTAACTTACCTGATTCTATTTTTCTCAACGTCTGTCGAGAAATACCAATCTCTCTAGCCGCATCTGATATACTGAGTAATCTAAACGCTCTCTTTTTTCTGATTTGCCAAGAAAGATCATTTGACACTTCAAACATAAATTCACCCCCTATCGAAAACTAACTTTTGTTAGCTTAAGCACATCATATATTAACTTATGTTAGATTGCAAGAACTTTTTATTAACAAATGTTAATTTTAATGCTAAACTTCTACATAGGAGGTGTTTTTATGAATAGAATCCAAGAATTGAGAAAAGAAGCAAACCTAACGCAGGCTCAACTAGCAACAAAAATTGGCGTTTCGGATGCTTCAATAAATAAATATGAAAAAGGAATGATGATTCCTAAAATTGATAAGTTAGAAAAAATGGCTGAAATATTTACTGCTTCAGTGGCATATATCACTGGTGAAAGTGATTCAAGGCTAAATATCAACAATGGTAACTATGCTGCAAGTTGGGATACACTTGCTAGAAAAATGAATTCTCACAATAATCAACCTAGTAAAACAGATATAACTGATTTTGAAGATTTATCTATAAAATCTTTACTTCTAGATTTCAACAAGCTCAATGGAGAAGGAAAGAAAGAAGCGCTTAAACAAGTTGAAAATTTAACTAAAATTTCTGATTATACTGAATAACCTCCATACATAAGCGCCCCACGCTAGGTACTGGGAGGAAAACACAATGGCAACATTCAAGCAGTATGAAAAGAAGGATGGCAAATATTGGATGTTTAAAGCTTATCTTGGCGTAAATCCAATCACTGGCCAAAGAATCAATGTTACAAAAAGGAATTTCAGCACAAAAAAAGAAGCCCAGCTTGCACTATCGAGAATGCAAGTGGACTTCGATAAAAATAAAACATTAGATAGAGATGCAAGCTCAATGAACTTTGAAGAGCTTTACCACCTCTGGTTTGAGCAACACAAAAAAGGTATTAAAGAAACGACTGAGCAGCGCATCCGTATACATTTTGATAATCATATTTTACCAGTTTTCGGTAATTTAATCATCAGCAAAATAACTCCTATATATTGCCAAAAAGCTTTAAACGAATGGGCGGATGAATTATCAACCTATAAGCAGCTCAGAATATATACTAAGATGGTGCTGGGTTATGGCCTCTTATTAGGAGCGTTAACTGATAATGCTATGGAGCGGACAATCATACCTAAACGAAATACTAACAAGCGTGAGATTGCTGACAGCTACTATACAAAAGAAGAGCTCAAACAATTCTTTGAGCGCTTAGCTCAACTCAATGATAAAAGAGCTTATACCTTTTTTAGAGTATTGGCTTTTGCTGGCTTGCGTAAAGGCGAAGCTCAAGCCTTGCTTTGGAAAGATATTGATTTTAGCAATAAAAGTATCACCATCAACAAAACGTTAGCTGAAATGCAAAATGGGGAACCGCTGGTACAAGATACTAAAACACAAAGCTCTAATCGTGTAGTAACTATTGATGATCGGACAGTTGAGATTTTGAAAGACTGGCGTAATCATATTATCCAAGAAAAACTAAAATTGGGTATTCGTGATGACAATTTTTCAGAAACTGTAGTCTTTAGAAATTCAGTTCTATACCGTGACCGGCAATATTTGTATAAGAACTATGCAAATGATGTTATGGCTAGAATTCATCGCCACTTTCCAGAATTTAAAATTATCAAGGTTCATGACTTTAGGAAAACAAATGCTTCTTTGCTATTTGAAAGTGGAGCGACTATCAAAGATGTTTCTCAAAGACTTGGCCATAAATCAACCAAAGTTACTATGGATATTTACATCAAGGTTACTCAATCTAAGCAAGATGAAACAGCCGAAAAATTTGCTCAATATATGGCTTTTTAAATCAAATGCAGTCAAAATGCAGTCAATAACTAAAATAAGGGTAGTTAAAAAGAAAAGAAACGGCTCTATATCAGGCCATTTCCTCATTTACCCTCGCAATCTTCCCTTGTTCGATGTACACCATCAAAATGCTGATATCAGCGGGGTTAACCCCGCTGATGCGGCTGGCTTGGGCGATTGTTTCTGGTTGAATTTTGGTTAGTTTTTGCCGGGCTTCTGTCGCCAGGCCGTTGATGGCTTCGTAGTCAATTTTATCGGGGATGCGTTTAGCTTCCATACGTTTGAGTTTTTCGACTTTTTCTTGGGCTTTTTTGATGTAGCCATCGTACTTGATTTGGATTTCGACTTGTTCGATTTCTTTATTGTTTAAAGCTTCATCAGCAGGAATAAATTTCAGCAAATCTTGGTAGCTGATTTCTGGTCGTTTTAAGAAGTCGCTGGCTAAGACGCCATCTTTTAATTCGGCACCGCCGATTTCTTTTAAAAAGGCTTGGACTTCTGCTGTCGGTTTGATGCGGATTTTTTCTAAGCGGGCAATTTCGGCTTCGACGGCCACTTTTTTATTTTGATAGGCCTGATATTGTTTTTCTTTAACTAAACCGATTTGATGGCCAGCTTCTGTTAAACGTAAATCAGCATTGTCATGACGTAAAATTAATCGATATTCTGCTCTCGAGGTTAAAAGGCGATAAGGTTCTTGTGTCCCTTTAGTAACCAAATCATCAATCATCACGCCGATATAGCCATCGCTGCGCTTCATCACAAAAGGTTCTCTTCCTTGGACTTTTAATGACGCATTGATGCCGGCAATTAGACCTTGACCGGCAGCTTCTTCATAGCCGCTGGTGCCGTTAGTTTGGCCGGCGGTAAATAGACCGTCAATCACTTTCGTTTCCAAAGTTGGCCGTAATTGATGGGGTACGACGACATCATACTCAATGGCGTAGCCTGTTCGCATCAGTTCAACATTTTCTAAACCAGGAATTGAATGGAGCATTTCCACCTGCACATCTTCCGGTAAAGAAGTCGATAAGCCTTGCACATACACTTCTTCGGTGTTTAAGCCTTCTGGTTCCAAAAATAATTGATGGCGAGGCTTGTCAGCAAAGCGCACAATTTTGTCTTCAATCGATGGACAGTAACGGGCACCGACGCCTTCGACAATCCCGGTGAACATCGGTGCCCGATGCAAATTATTTTGAATAATTTGATGGGTCGTTTCACTCGTATACGTTAGCCAGCAGGGCTCTTGATTTGTTTTATAATCGGCATCCGGTGTGCTGAAGCTAAAGTGATTTGGCGTGGTGTCACCGGGTTGAATTTCTGTTACAGAATAATCAATCGAGCTGGATTTAACCCGTGGCGGTGTGCCGGTTTTAAAGCGGGCAATCTCCAACCCTAAATCTTTTAGGTGATTGGCCAAACCAATTGAAGGCTGCGAATTATTCGGACCGGAAGAATATTTCAGCTCGCCGATAATAATTTCTCCCCGCAAAGCTGTGCCGGCAGTAATAATCACCGCTTGAGCGGCATAGCGTGTGCCGGTCGCCGTTACCACGCCTTTACAAACGCCATCTTCGACGATTAATTCCTCCACGATTCCTTGGCGCAACGTTAGATTTTCCGTTTGTTCAATTGTATGCTTCATTTCTGTGGCGTAGGCATGTTTATCCGCTTGGGCCCGCAAGGCTCTGACTGCGGGGCCTTTACCGGTATTGAGCATTCGCATTTGAATATAGGTTTTATCAATATTTTTTCCCATTTCACCGCCGAGGGCATCAATTTCCCGCACAACAACGCCCTTAGCTGGTCCGCCGACTGACGGATTACAAGGCATAAAGGCGACCATATCTAAATTAATTGTCAACAGCAATGTCTTACTGCCCATTCGAGCTGCTGCTAGGGCCGCTTCTGAACCAGCGTGGCCGGCTCCGACGACAATCACGTCAAAAGTATCTCCTTGATACTGCATGTTTAAATTCCTCCATAAAATTGTTGATTATTTTCCTAAACAAAATTGACTGAATAATTGGGTGATTAATTCATCTTGGACACTGTCGCCGACGATTTCCCCTAAATAATCCCAGCAGCGGGTCATGTCGATTTGGACTAAATCCACCGGCATGCCGGCTTCAATGCCGCTGATAACTTCCGTTAAAGATTGATTGGCCCGATCTAATAAGGCAATATGACGAGTATTAGAAACGTAGGTCGCATCTTTTTCCCCGACATTGCCGCCGAAGAATAAATCGGCAATCGCTTCTTCTAATGGCGCCAGCCCTTCATTATTTAAAACAGAGACTGGAAAAATCGGATCGCCAGTAGCCAGCTCGCTTAACTCGGCCAAGTCTAATTGATTGGCTAAATCATTTTTGTTCAATAATAAAATTCGTTTCAAGCCCTGAGTCGCCGCCAATAAATCACGGTCTTCTTTAGTTAAGGCTTCGCTTTGATTTAAAACTAATAAAATTAAATCTGATTCCGCTAAGGCTTTGCGGCTGCGCTCAACGCCGATGCGTTCCACGATATCTTCAGTTTCCCGAATACCAGCCGTGTCGATTAATTTCAACGGTACGCCGCGGACATTGACATATTCTTCGATGACATCTCGGGTAGTACCGGCAATATCGGTGACAATCGCTTTTTCCTCATGCAAAAGATGATTCAGCAAACTTGATTTACCGACATTCGGCCGGCCGATAATCGCCGTGCTGAGGCCTTCCCGCAAAATTTTGCCCTGCTTAGCGGTCAAGAGTAGTGCATTAATCTGCTCTTGAACAAAATAAGCTTTTTCCAATAGTAATTTTGTCGTCAATTCCTCGACATCGTCATATTCCGGATAATCAATATTGACTTCAACTTGTGCTAAGGTTTCTAAAATTTCTTGTCGCAGGCTGCGAATTAATTTGGTTAAATTGCCGTCCAATTGGTTGATGGCAACACTCATCGCCTTATCAGTTTTCGCCCGAATCAAATCCATCACGGCCTCGGCCTGAGATAAATCCACGCGGCCATTTAAAAAGGCCCGCTTCGTGAATTCGCCGGGTTCTGCTAGCCGTGCGCCTTCTCGTAATAAAAGCTGCAGCATTTGATTGGTGACTAAGATGCCGCCGTGGCAATTTATCTCAATGACATCTTCTCTGGTAAAAGTTTTAGGCGCCCGCATCACCGATACCATCACCTCATCCAATAAATCTCCGGATGTCGAGTCATAGATATGACCATAATGAATCGTATGACTGTTGGCTTGTGCCAACGTCTGATTGGCTTTAAACACCCGATCGGCAATCGCAATCGCCTGATCTCCGCTCAAACGGACAATGCTGATTGCTCCTTCGCCTGGTGGGGTTGAAATTGCGGCAATCGTATCAAATTCTAAGGTAATATTCGCCATGAATTGGGCCTCCTAATTATTTTTGGACACAAAAAAGTGCCTACTCCACCCCTTGAAAAAAAGAAATGGATTAAGCACTTTGACTGCTTGTTTATTTGACTGGCAATAGATTATCACAGAATAGCTAAATTTTCAACAAAGTTCTGTCTTTCTTACCTTTTCCTTTACGCCTCGCCTGCCCTTAGGTAAAATTAGAAGGAGAGGATGATGGATTATGACAACTGAAGAAAACTTTGACCGCCTGGAAGAAATTGTGCTGTCCACTGGCGACGTCGACCGGAAATACATCGTGCGGGATATAATTTTTTGCGGAACGGAAACAAGCACCAACTTGTTTGCCCCGGAAACTGATTTAAACGCTATTTTAACTCCCTTAAAAAATGATTTAAAACAACAGGCCCTAAGCTATGGAGCAGATGCAGTTATCAATTGTCACTTTGATTATCATCGCCATCAAGATAAAATTGATGTCTTGGCTTATGGGACCGTCGTGCAATTTATTCAAAGTACCATCGGCTAAAAAAAAAATGAAGGCAGGTTTAGCAGCAATCTGGAAAATTTTGGATTGCTGGTAAAACGGCCTTCATTTTATTGATTTTTTTTAAGCTGCATTAGCTGTTCATTCAGCTGGCGGGCGGTCAGTTTGGTTTTGACCATCATCACTAGATAAGAAATCACATAAATTCCTGTCAGATTCAGCCAAAATTGCAATAAATTTTCAATGCGGTAAAAGATTGCAAAGCTGGCAATCACAAAAGCACTGACTAACAGATAATGGATAATTAAAGCCTGCAGAAAATTTAGTTTTTCCAAATCAAAGAGTACCGTTGTCAGCCCAACAAAAGCCGAAATAGCAAAGACCATCAGGACGGTCTTTGGACTGACCAGAACGCCATCTCCCAAAAGACAGAGCAGCAGATAGATAAATGAGCCCAGCTCAAGACCGCCGATAATGCGTTTATGCCATTTCATGTTTTTCCTCCAGTAAGTTTTTATGCTTCAACGTATTTAAAATGCCACCGATAAATAATCCAACTGTAAAACCAGAAATCATTGCCGAGGCGATATTGAAAACGAGCAGATTTAAAAGTCCGGGGTCAACACTTTTGGCTGCGGTTAAACCGTAGCGCACCAGATAATTTAAGAGGCTGACAATCATTGGAACATTGCTGCCTTTTTTCATCAGCTGACCTGCTTGGCAATAAAATTTCTGTGTGGCTCCATATAAAAGGGAGCCGACCGCTAAACCAACCAGCAGCATCCCTAAGTAAACCAGCAGAGCTTCTTTTGAATAGCGGAAATCCATGATGATTTGTTGCAGTCCCAGCAGCATAAAAATTGCTGGCATCAAGATGGAATTTTTCAATGAGACGGGTCGATCTTTTCTAGCAGCCAAACCTCTCTTAATAAAAAATAATAATAAAAGCCACGCCCACAACGGTGTATTGAGTACAATCATTCCTAACATTTCTAAAGCAATCATTTTCTTTTCCTCCTTCATTTTAGTGACTAGTTCTTTGGTCACTTTTAGTATAGAAGGGATTGTAAAAGAAAAGAAGAGCCTCAGACACATCCGGTTTTTTCCGCTGCACATCCGGCTTTTTTATGACTGACTGTGCAATAATTCCTTTAAATTTTTAACATAGCGGCGGTTGACCACCAGCTTTTCACCAGTTGTCACGGTGATAATCAAATTGCCGCTGCCGGTTGCCGAAAAGTTTTGAATACCGTATAAATTGACGACAACACTCTTAGAAATTTGTACAAAATTTTGCGGCAGCTGCTTGAGAAAATTACTTAACGACAGCCGCATTGAATAGCCGGCCTCAGCTGTATATAAAAAGATATTCCGTTCCAAATACTCTGCATAGACCAATTGGGAGAATTTCAATTTCACGAAGGCTTCTGTTTCGATATTTTTTGCCTCAAATAAAAAATCATCCTCTTGCAGTAGCGTAACGGCCGTTTCAATATTGGCCGTCAGCTCAAAAATTTCCAAGAGAGCCGACTCCTCCTGCTGCTGGTCAGATAAGTGTTTGATTTCAACTTTCATCGACGACTCTCCTTTAGCCTTACTAAGGTTACTAAGTTACTAAATTACTAAGTAGCGTTTACTTCATTATAAAGGAAAATGTGGCTTGCGGAAGCTTCCTCTGCAAAAATAATTCTAGACATAAAAAAGCCCCCAGTCTCCCGGGGGCTTTTTTAATATCAAAGTATGATTACTTCAGCGTCGTATACTACTTTGATAAGAATGATTTCTAATAAAATATACTTTGTTTCACAGGCTTTGTCAATCACATTTGCCAGTAAACTAAAAATTAAAAGTATTTTTTGGCGGGTTCAACAACCAAGTAACGATAAGGCTCTTCCCCTTCAGAATGGGTCTTGATGTATTCATCTTGACTCAAAACAGAGTGGATTTGTTTTCTCTCGTAGGCGGGCATCGGTTCTAAAAAGACCGCCTGACCAGTTTGTTTAACTTTATCGGCTGTCCGCTTGGCTAATTTTTCTAAAATAGCCTGACGTTTTTCTCGATAATCCCCCACATTAATGACTACGGATAATTTATTAGCCGCTGCCCGGTGGATAAAAACTTGAGCCAAGTATTGTAAAGCGTTCAAAGTTTTGCCGTGCTTGCCGATTAAAATCCCCTGCTTGTCGCTTTCGAGATTTAATGTAACCACGTCGGCTTTGCGGGAAATTTTTACTAAGGCCGGCACGCCTAATTCCTGCGAAATATTCGTCATGTATAACGCTAATTCGGTTAAAGCTTCGTCATCACTCAAATTTTCAAAAACCTTCAGCTGCGGTGCTGAAACTTCTTCAGCTGCCTGCGGTTCCGCCTCAAAAATTTCTGTTTCCATCTCTGCAACAGCTTCTGGATCGGCGGTTTCTGTTACAGTTTCTGTCATAACCTCTTCAACGACTGGCTCCTTCGGTGAAATATCCACCTGCGCCATTTTTTTACCTAAACCGAGAAAGCCTTTTTTAGATTCTTCGATAATCGTAATCTTTGCATCTTTTTTGGAAATGCCTAGTTGCTGTAAGCCACTCTCGATTGCTTCTTCGACTGTCTTTCCTTCAAAAACTGCCATGCTTCTTCGCTCCTTTATTTTCTCCGTTTTTTCTTCGGATTGCGGGCTTTTTCAAGGGCCCGTTGACGATCTTTAACTTTTTGAGCTTCTGCTGCCCGCTCTGCCCGAATTTTAAATGGATTGTTAATTAATAAAGTTTGTCCAACTTGGAAGGCATTGGAAATTACCCAGTATAAGGATAACCCACTGGCCAAGTTAACCCCCATGACTAAAATCATCACAGGCATTGCAAAGTTCATAATCTTTAATGACATGTTGGATTCCAATTGGCTCATGCTAGATAAATAGGTGCTGGCAAAGGTGAAGATTGCCGCTAGGACCGGTAAAATAAAGTAAGGGTCCCGTTCCCCTAAGTTCAACCATAAGAAAGTTCCTTGGCTCAATTCTGGCACTCGCGAAATGGATTGCCACAAAGCCATTAAAATCGGCATTTGCACTAGTAACGGCAAACAACCCATGTAAGGATTAACATTGTTTTCTGCGTAAAGTTTTTGTTGTTCTTCCCGCATTTTATTTTGCGTTTCAGGATCTCTTGAGGAATATTTTTGCTGCAGCTCTTTTAATTTCGGCTGCAATTCTTGGGTCTTGCGCATATTCTTCGTTTGGAAATGCATTAACGGCAAGAGGATGATCCGAATGACCATCGTGAATAAAATAATTCCGACCCCGATATTGCCAAAGGACAGAGCTTGAATCGCCCGGGCAAAATTATAGACGATAAAACGGTCCCAGACGCCGGTGCTGCTGGAATTAACCTCACCAGTTGCGCCACAGGCTGATAAGACGATTACTAAGCCGACCAAAGCCAGCGAAAGTAAGAGACGTCGATGCTTCTTCTTCAAATTATTATTTCTCCTTTACTTCTATTAAATTTGCAAGTTTTAAAACATGGAGCAAATTGGTTTGGATTTCTGCCATGGGGAGATCTTTGACAGCCGGTCTGGCAATCACAATAAAATCCTGCTGAGGCTTTAACTGGTCCTTCAGCTGATAAACTGCCGCCCGTATTTGGCGTTTCACTCGGTTGCGGGTCACCGCATTGCCAATTTTTTTCCCGACAGAAAGACCAACTCTAAAATGTTGATTTTCAGGTTTATCAAGGGTATAGATGACAAACTTACGGTTGGCACAAGACTGCCCCTGTTTAAAAACTTTTTGAAAGTCACTTTCACGTTTAACTCGATAAGCCTTCTTCATTTAATTTCCTTCGTTTCTTTCTTGCATTCACTTCACAATAATAACATATTCAAGAGGTAGCTTCAGCTTTTTTTAAAAGCTGAAGCTAAAAACTTATCAAAGTTGCCCGCTGACTTTAACCGTCGCCGCAGACAATAAAAAAGCGGCGACCGCCAAAATGCTAGTCAGTCGCCGCAATCTTCTCTAATTTTTAAATAAAACCAAGGCCGCCCTTGTCGGATCGGTCCCTGTTGGTTTTTGCTCCACGACAAAATCCTGCTGCAAATCAGCCAGATAAGCGGCGGCAACCACGGGATTTTTCGTCAGCACACTGCCGCTGAAACTAATGGCAAGCTGCTTATGTTGATAGTCAGCATTTTTTAAAAGCTGACGGGTTTGCTGAGCCAAACTTTGGCCAGCTCGATGAAAAATTTGCTGAATTTCCGGGTACTGCTCAGTTAAAGTCGCTAAAAAGAGCGTGGCTTGGGCAAATTGATCCTTGGAAAATGAATAACTTTTTGCAATTGCCTGCGGTGCCGTTGCGACTTCTAGGTAATCTAAAAAAAGCTGCTGATAAGTTTTTAATGGTAAATTTTGATCCAGCTGGGCGGTCAACTCAAGATACAATTGTTTGGCAATCCAATAGGCACTCCCTTGGTCGCCAAACAGATGACCCCAGCCGCCAACCCGATAAAATTTACCTGCTAAATAGCCATAGACTACCGAACCAGTGCCGGCAATCACAGAAATGCCGTCAGCACCTTTGAAATTTGCCAGTAATGCCAATTGCGCATCACTCATCAGCTTCATTTTTGCAGGAGGTAGCGGCAGCTCCTGCAATAAATAGTCCTTGACTGCCTCTTGTCTACCATAAGTCGCCAAACCAGCAATGCCAATAACCACGCCGGCCAATTCGCCTGTGATTTCTTTTAAGGCCTGTTTCAAAAGCCCTTTGATTTCTTCCTGTGTGGCTGTCGGCTGCAAAATAATATTTCCCGGTCCGCCAATCAGAGAATAAAAAGGTACCCCCGCTCGATAGGCAACTAATTTGGTTTTGGTGCCGCCGCAATCCATTCCTATCACGTAAGACATTTTTCCACCTCTTTAAAAAAAGCAGCTGGACTATGCACCCTGCATCGACCCAGCCGCTTTAGCTTATTCAGTAACTGTTTCTGACTTGTTTTCTTTATCCAATTCATTTTTATCATACACTCTAACGAATGGATAATAAATTAAAATAGATAATAAAATCAAGACAACGTTTAAAACAATTGCGCGCCAATCCCCACCGGTTGCCAAGTAGGCACCAATTGGCCCAGGCAGTGTCCACGGTGCGGTGACGGTGACCCGGCTGACCCAGCCAAGGGAAGTCACAATCCAAGCAATCGTACCATTTACTAAAGGTGCTAAGATAAATGGCGGAATTAAAATCGGATTTAAAACGATTGGGGTTCCGAAAATTAACGGTTCATTGATATTGAAAATTGCTGGAATTAAAGCCGTCTTCCCTAATTTGAACCGTATTGTGATTTGGTGCGGAAGGCTAGTAAAATAGCCAAACCAATTGTTGAACCAGCACCACCAATCCAGATAAACCATTGGTAAAAAGGTTCTGCGGCAATATTTGGTAACACATCGCCATTGGCTAAGGCTGTGGTATTGCCTTCTAAAAGTTGCAACCATAACGGCCGAGCCAATGAGCCGATAATTGACATTCCGTGAATCCCAAAGGACCAGAAGAACGTTGTCAAGAAGGTTATCAAAAGAACACTTGGTAACGAGTCAGCAGCCTTTACTAAAGGACTAACTAAAGTGGAAATAAATGAATGCCAGTCAAAGCCGATGTAATAAGTGATGATGCCCATACCTAAAATAATTACTAAAGTAGGCGTCAACGCTTCAAACGAACGGGCAACTGCCGGTGGTACTTGTTCCGGCATGGTAATTTTGAATTTTGATTTGTCAGTTAAGCGATAGACTTCAACCGCTAAAATTGATGTAATAATTGCCACAAACATTCCTGAACCACCTAAGTTGGCCATCGGTAAAACAAAACCAACTGCGCCAGCTGCATCAGCCGCTTCTGCGGGAATATTCACGGGTGTAAAGGTTAATAAAAAGGCAATTGTTGCTAAAATCCCACCAGACAAGCCATCTAATTTATAAGATTTCGACAAGCTGTGGCCAATCCCAAAGGCGGCATACAAACTCATGATGTACATCGTCATGCGGTATGGTAAGAGAATCGTTGCTGCATTTTCAGACAAGAACTTGTAGATGCCCCAGTCTTGCGGCAATGGTGGAAAGGCTAAGATCATGAAAAAAGAACTAACAATAATTAATGGCAAAGTAGCAATGATCCCATCACGAATCGCACGTAAATGTCGTTGATTCGCTAGCTTTTCCATTGGACCGCCTAAACGCAGTTCAACAAAATTGGTAAACTTTTCTAACATTTTTTCTTCCTCCTAAAATATATTTCCTAAAAATTGTTTCAGGTCAGCTAGTCGCTTAGACCTGTCACAATCAAAATGGACTGTAAATTATTTTGCCGAGAATCACTGGCCGTATAGCGTTGGTCGCTGAAGGCACGTTGCTAGGATTGCCCTGCAACGTTTCATTGCCTAAAACTGCAAAGGCAATCGCTTCTTTAGCTTCACTGGAAAAGCCTAGTGATTCTTGGGTTTTAACAGAAATATCTGGCAAATAAGTCTGCAGACAAGCCAACAAAAATTGGTTGTAAGCGCCACCACCACCGATAATCACTTCAACATCTGGACCTGTTTACGGCAAGATAAATTTTTGATAACTATCCGCAATTGAAAAGGCCGTGAAGTCCGTCAACGTTCTAATAATGTCGGCCGGTTTTTCTGCTGCGTAGCGTTTTAAAAGCTCCTCGACAAAAAATTTACCGAAGACCTCCCGTCCGGTGGTTTTTGGGGGGAGCTCGTTAAGATAAGGATGATTGCGTAATTCCTTTTGCAAGGCAGGAATTATTTCACCGCTAGCAGCTGTCTGGCCTGATTCATCGAAGGGCTTTTGAAATAATTGCCCCATCGCCTCATCAATCATCATATTGCCCGGACCGGTGTCAAAGGCACTAATTTTTGAAAAATCATTTTCCTTGGGAATGACAGTGACATTACCGATGCCGCCGATATTTTGCAGCAGGCGGGTTTGTTGGTCATTGTGATACAGCAAATACTCAGAATAAGGAACTAATGGCGCCCCTTCTCCACCAGCCGCCACATCCATCACCCGAAAATCTGAAACAACCATCGTCTGCAAGCCATAGGCAATCACAGAAGCTTCGCCGATTTGCAATGTGTTGGGGGTATTGTCCACCGTTTTTTGCGGTTGATGCCAAATCGTCTGCCCATGACTGGCGACAAAATCAATAGCTTGATTGCTGAGCTGATTTTTTTCAATCAGTTTTTGACAAGCCTCTAGAAAAATCTCCCCCAATTTAAAATTTAGCTGGCTGATTAGAGGTGTTGTCGAAGCAAGTGGGTCGCAGGCTAGTTTAATTTGCGCTTTTGTTGCTTCCGTCAGTGGCAGCGTCAAAAAATCAAGCAGCTGGACTTTCGTTGTCAGACCAGCACCGTCAATTTCCACCAATGCAGCATCGACACCATCTAAGCTAGTGCCGGACATTAAACCAATGGCTAGCATAGGTCCCCCTCCTCTTTTTTATAGTTTTAAAGCTTCCTTGACATAGCCGTCAGCCGTTTTTAAATGAGCGGCGGCGGTTGCCACATCTAAACCAGTTAATAAGGTAATAATCGCGACTTTAACATTGCGATTTGCTGCTAGATAAGCTTGATCGGCTGTTTCAAAATCGACATCCGTGGCTGCCATAATAATGCGGCGGGCCCGATTTTTTAATTTTTCATTGGTGGGTTTGACATCCACCATCAAATTTTTATAAACCTTGCCGATGCCCACCATGCTAATCGTTGAAATCATATTTAAAATCAATTTTTGACCGGTGGCGGCTTTTAAACGGGTGGAGCCTGTCAACACCTCAGGACCAAAGTCCACTTCAATGGGAAAATCGGCAGCTTCACTGATTTTCGCCTGCAAATTGCAAGCCAAACTGCCGGTAGCGGCACCAATTTCTTTGGCATATTGCAGGCCGCCAATCACGTAAGGCGTCCGTCCGCTGGCAGCAATTCCTAAAACAAAATCAGTTTTCTTCAACTGAATGTTTTTTAAATCCGCTGCACCTTGTTCAGGGGAATCCTCAGCGCCTTCGACGGCGGTAATCATCGCTTTTTCTCCACCGGCTAACAAGCCGACAACCATCGTCGGCTCAACGCCAAAGGTCGGGACGCATTCGGCTGCGTCCAAAACACCTAAGCGGCCGCTGGTACCAGCCCCCAGATAAATTAAGCGGCCGCCAGCTTTAAAAGTCGCTATCACTTTTTCAACTAATGGCGTAATTTCCGCTAAATGTTTTTGAATAACCGGCGCAACTTTTTGATCCTCGTGATTCATCAGCGCCAATGCCTGCTCCACGGTTAAGGAATCAAGAGCTGCGCTTTCTGGATTGCTTTTTTCCGTCGAGAGCTGACTCAAATTTTCTTGCATCTTTCTGGCCTCTCCTCTTTTTGAATGTGTTTTCATTTGCTATAATAATAATTGAAAAGAAATAAAAAATCAATATTTTAATTCAATTTATGAAATAGCATTTCAAGAAAGAAGGATTTTTATGAAAATAATCGCTCGAATTGATGTGATGAAGGAGCAGTATACGAAGGTAGAAAAAAAGATTGCTGACTTTTTGACCGAGAATATTTTTGAAATTCCTAAAATGACCGCCAGTGAAATTGGCGATGCTGCTGAAGTCAGTGCCGCCACAGTCATTCGTTTTATCAAAAAAATCGGCTATCACGGCCTGCCGGATTTTAAACTGGCAATTTTAGCAGAAGAATCCGCTGAAACCAGCAGTGGCTACGACGACATTGCCTTTGGCGAGCCCTTTCATTTAATGAGCAAAAAAATGCTCAACAATGCCAAGCTGGCCCTTGATGAATCCAATGATCTGCAAGACGAAAAAAAAATCATGGCTATTGTTCAGCAATTAGAGGAGGTGGACACCTGTTTTGTTTTTGGTGTCGGGGCCTCCAGCATCATTGCTGAAGATATTAAGCAAAAGTGGACCCGCATCGGCAAAAGCATGATTTTTGAGCGGGACGTCCATGTCCTGTTGCCGCAATTAATCAATCGCAAAAATATTGCTCTTTGGCTGGTGTCAAATTCTGGAGAAACCAAAGATATTTTGCATTTAGCTAAGACTGCTAGAGAAGTCCATGTGCCCGTCATCTCGCTGACTCAGATTGGCACTAATTCACTGGCGAAATTAAGTGATTTCCAGCTGGCCACCTCTGTTCCAAAGGAAACCGCCTTTCGCAGTGCCGCCACCAATTCACTTTTCACGCAATTATTTCTGGTGGATATTTTGTTTTACAGCTATATCAGTAAAAATCCCAGCTATGCTCAGCAGATTTATGCTTCCCGCGGCCTGATTAAAAAGTACGGCCGCTAAATTAATAAGCAAAAAAGGAATTTCGATGGCAACATCGAAATTCCTTTTTTGCTTATTAATAGAGAAAAATGCGCATAAAAAAAAGTCACTATAATCAGTGACTTAGGCTGCAAGAACTTTTCTGCCCTTACGACGACGGCTTGCTAAAACGCGACGGCCGTTTTTAGTGCTCATACGTTTACGGAAACCGTGAACTTTTTGACGTTTACGTTTGTTTGGTTGGTATGTTCTTTTCACTGTAATCCACCTCCACTATACCTACTATCTATCTATACAGACATACCTTGACATTATACAAGGTACAAAAGTTCTTTGTCAATCAAATTTTGTTAGAAATCCCCAACTTTTCTGACTCCAACCAAAAAAATTTTTCAAAGTTTATCCACAGATTGAAAAAATTGCTTGGGGATATCTGTGAAAAAAATTTCTGTGGAAAAAGTTTTAATTTAGTTAACCAAAAAGATATCCACATGCAAAAAGACTCTTTATAAGTTTTCCACAACTTTTCAAAAGTGTGTTAAAAACTCTAAAAAAGCTTGTTACAACAGGAATACTTATCCACATGCGACTGAGATAGACTTGTGTAAAATGCGAATTATGCACACGAAAAGTTGCTTTGTGGATAATTTTTTTGTCACAGTTGTGAACAGTCTTTTTTAACTTTTTCACCCTTGTGGATATCTTTTTAGAGTCTTGATTTTTTTAATTGATTTCTGTGGAAAACTTTTGCTAAACGTGCTAAATTAAACATATCTGTTTGCGACACTTTTTAATTAGGAGAAAAGAATGGTTACTTTAGATGAATTATGGGAACGCCTCAAGGCTGAATATCAGCAAAAAATGAATGCTGCCAGCTATGACACGTGGATTCAGTCGGCTACGCCTTTAGAATTAAAAAATAATCAATTAACAATTGAAGTACCAAGTGAAGTACATAAAAATTATTGGGAAACCAAACTGGCTTCAAAAGTAATTGAAGTCGGTTTTAGTCTTTCTGGTCAGGAAATTATTCCGCAATTTGTGACGCCGGATGCTTTAATGGAGCAGCAGACTGCGGAAGTGCCCGTGGCTGAAGACGTCCTAAATAATTCGGCCCATAAAGCTCTCCTCAATCCCAAATATACCTTTGACACCTTTGTCATCGGTAAAGGGAATCAATTCGCCCATGCAGCTGCTTTAGTCGTTGCCGAAGATCCAGCCTCTGATTACAACCCTCTATTCTTTTATGGAGGCGTTGGTTTAGGGAAAACCCATTTGATGCACGCTATTGGCCATCAGATGTTGGCCAACAATCCTAACGCCAAAGTAAAATATGTCAGCAGTGAAACCTTCACCAACGACTATATTAATTCAATTAAAAATGGGAAATCTGAGGAATTTCGTCAGGAATATCGCTATGTCGATTTGCTATTAGTCGATGATATTCAGTTTTTTGCGGATAAAGAAGGGACGCAGGAGGAATTTTTCCACACCTTTAATGCTTTGCATAATGAACGAAAGCAAATCGTTTTAAGTAGTGATCGCCTGCCAAATGAAATTCCTAAATTGCAGGATCGTCTCGTCTCCCGCTTTGCCCAAGGATTGTCGGTTGACATTACGCCGCCGGATTTAGAGACACGGATTGCGATTTTGCGGAAAAAAGCCGAAGGGGAACGTTTAGAAATTCCCGAAGATACCTTGAGTTATATTGCTGGACAAATTGATTCCAATATTCGTGAATTGGAGGGGGCTTTGGTACGGGTTCAGGCCTATGCTACTATTAAAAGCTCTGATATCACCACGAGTTTAGCAGCTGAGGCTTTGAAAACCTTATTGAATACTACGACTTCGGCCCAGCTGACGATTCAAAATATTCAAGAAGAAGTCGCCAAATACTACCATGTGCAAGTCAAAGATTTAAAAGGCAAAAAACGGGTCAAAAGTATCGTAGTTCCCCGCCAAATTGCCATGTATTTATCCCGTGAGCTGACGGATAATTCACTGCCAAAAATTGGCGCTGAATTTGGCGGCAAAGATCACACAACTGTGATTCACGCCCACGAAAAAATTCAACAGCTCTTAAACAAAGATCCTGCAATCCAACGGGAAATCAGCGAGATCAAAAATCTGCTTATCAATTAGTCTGTGGAAAAGTAAGGGAAACTATTTAATTTTATCCACAGGTTTTCCACAGTGGATAAATCTGATTTTGCGTAGGCTTTACAGAGTTTTCCACAATATAAACAGGGCCTACTACTACTTTTATTTATTTTATATACTAATTAACTAAACAGACTGCTTCTCAGCAGGATGTTGAAACCTGAAAAACAGACCAACTTGATTCGCTTAATCTTGAAAAATTCTTTATAATAAAAAAGCTATCAATAAATCTGCTGTGTTCCATTAAACAGAGCTTGCTTTAATTGCATCATGAATTTATTACAACAAGGAGTGTCGAAAATGAAATTTACTATGTCCCGCAATGTTTTCCTCGCTGAATTGCAAACTGTTCAACGGGCAATTTCCAGTAAAACTACAATTCCGATTTTAACTGGGGTGAAAATTAGTTTAGATTCGGAGGGCCTGACGTTAACCGGGAGCAATGCCGATATTTCCATTGAAACCTTTCTCAGTGTTGAAACTGAAAAAGCCGATTTAACGATTGAATCGACTGGCGCAATTGTTTTAATGTCCCGCTTCTTCGGAGAAATTATCCGCAAGCTGCCAGAGGATCAATTTACTTTAGAAGTTTTAGAAAGTCGCCAAGTTGCGATTACTTCCGGTAAAGCGAATTTCACTATCAACGGCTTGGATTCTGACAATTACCCGCACTTACCGGTAGTCAGTACGACTAACCAAATGCAACTGCCGGTCCATGTCTTAAATAAATTAATCAGCGAAACGGTTTTTTCCGTTTCGCAGCATGAAAGCCGCCCAATTTTAACTGGGGTTCATTTTGTTTTAGCGGATAATTCATTATTAGCTGTGGCAACGGATTCCCACCGGATGAGCCAACGGATTATTCCGATTCAGCAAGGGGAAGATTTTAATATCGTCATTCCCGGCAAAAGCTTGACAGAATTATCCCGCTCTTTAGCAAACGATGAGGAAATGGTTGAAATTTCCATCATGGAAAATCAGGTGCTCTTTAAAACCCAGACCTTATCCTTCTACTCTCGTTTATTAGAAGGGAATTACCCTGACACTAATCGTTTGATTCCGACAAGCTTCAATACAACGATTGAATTTTCCGTTCCAAGTTTATTGTCGGCCATTGAACGGGCATCGTTACTGTCCCATGAAAGCCGCAATAACATCGTGAAATTATCGATTACTTCTGAAGCCGTAGTTTTATCGGGAAATAGTCCGGAAATTGGGAAAGTTGAAGAAGCTTTAAACTATGAAGCTGTCACGGGAGATCCACTAGAAATCTCCTTCAACCCTGATTATATGAAGGATGCGTTGCGGGCCTTTGGCGATATGAATATCACCGTCAATTTTATTTCACCAATTCGTCCCTTCACGTTAACACCGACAGAAGACAGTCAGCAATTTACCCAGTTGATTACACCTGTCAGAACTAGCTGATATTTTAATAAAATCGTTTAAAAAGGCTTAAATTCAATTTTAAGCCTTTTTTTTATTTTGGGTTAAAAACTATTTAAATGAATTAAATCTGCTCATAGGCAATTTTATGGCGGGATAATTTGGTTTTCTCTCTGTAAAATGGTATAATATATGTAAGATTTATGAAAATGAGGGATGCTTGTGAAAAGTAATGTCTATCTCGAATCTGAGTACATGACGTTAGGCCAACTCTTAAAGGAAATCAGCGTGATTTCCAGCGGCGGTCAAGCGAAATGGTTTTTAGCGGAGAAAGCTGTCTTTGTCGACGGCGAACCGGAAAATCGCCGGGGCCGCAAACTCTATCCAAATATGATGGTGGAGATACCTGAAATAGGTACTTTTTTTATGGTAAAAAAGGAACAGGCTGAGAATGAAGCTGACTGAACTGTCTTTAAAAAATTATCGCAATTATCAGACAGTCGACCTGACGTTTCAGCGTTCCCTCACTATTTTTTTAGGGGAAAATGCTCAAGGCAAGACCAATTTATTGGAGAGCATTTATTTTTTAGCCATGACCCGCAGTCACCGCACGAGTCACGAGCAGGAGATTATTCGCTGGGGCGCTGATTTAGCCACCGTCAAAGGCGTTATCGAAAAGAAAACCAGCAAAATCCCTTTAGAAATTCAATTATCAAAAAAAGGTCGCAAAACAAAGGTCAATTATTTAGAGCAGAAAAAATTAAGCGATTATATTGGCCAGATGAATGTGATTTTATTCGCCCCCGAAGACCTCTCATTAGTCAAGGGCAGCCCCGCATTACGCCGCAAATTCCTCGATATGGAACTGGGTCAAATCAATCCATTATATCTCTATGATATGGTGCAATATCAGGGAATTCTCAAGCAACGCAATCAATATCTCAAACAACTTGCTGATAAAAAGCAAAAGGATTTATTGTATTTAGATATTTTGTCAGAACAGCTGGCGGATTTTGGCAGCAAGGTTCTTTTTCAGCGGCTAAAATTTATCGAGGAGCTGGAATTTTGGGCGAACCAAATTCATCAAAAAATCAGCAATCAAAGGGAAACCTTAAAAATTGAGTATCTCAGCTCGCTAGGAATTACCAAAGAACAGAGCACCGAAGAGATTCGTGACATTTTTTTAGCCACGCTAACGAAAAATCGACAACGGGAGCTCTTTAAAACCGCCACTTCGGTGGGTCCCCATCGGGATGATTTGATTTTTCGCGTCAACGAGCAGGATGTGCAGGCCTATGGTTCTCAAGGCCAACAACGAACGACTGCTTTAAGCGTTAAGCTAGCCGAAATTGATTTAATGAAGGCCCAAACGGGAGAATACCCGATTTTATTATTAGATGATGTGATGAGTGAACTGGATGATCAGCGTCAGATGCAATTGCTAGAGACGATTGAAGGGAAGGTTCAAACATTTTTAACCACCACTACCCTGGAGCATATTAAAGGGAAGATGGCGGTCACACCAGAAATTTTTTATGTGACCCAAGGCAGCATAGAAAGGGAAGAGTCTGAATGACAGAAGAAGAAAAAAGTTTATTAGATAAAGCAAAAGAATATGACGCCAGTCAAATCCAAGTTTTAGAAGGCTTGGAGGCCGTGCGTAAACGGCCTGGTATGTATATCGGTTCCACCAGCACAGAAGGCCTGCACCACCTAGTTTGGGAAATTGTCGACAATGGTATCGATGAAGCCCTCGCTGGTTTTGCTAAAACAATTGATTTAGTGATTGAAGAAGACAACAGTATTACCGTTATCGATGATGGTCGGGGGATTCCGATTGATATCCAAGCGAAAACTGGTCGTCCGGCGGTGGAAACTGTCTTTACCGTATTGCACGCCGGCGGAAAATTCGGCGGAGGCGGCTATAAAGTTTCTGGTGGTCTGCACGGCGTTGGAGCTTCCGTGGTAAATGCTCTCTCCACTCATTTAGACGTCAAAGTTTATAAAGAAGGCAAAGTTTATTACCAAGAATTCAAACGAGGTGCAGTTGTAGCCGATTTGAAAATGATTGGCGAAACAGATCGTCACGGAACAACTGTTCATTTTATTCCCGATCCTGAAATCTTCAAAGAAGGTGTCGAATTTAATTTTGATAAATTAGCAACCCGTGTCAGAGAGCTAGCCTTTTTAAATAAAGGCTTGAAAATCTCAATTACCGACAAGCGGGAAGCTGAACCAAAATTCAAAGAATACCATTACGAAGGCGGAATCAAGAGCTACGTTGAATTTTTAAATCAAAATAAGAATGTTTTGTTTGAAGAACCCATCTTTATTGAGGGGGAATCCCAAGATATTATCGTGGAAGTCTCCATGCAATATACAGACGGCTACCACACCAATTTAATGAGTTTTGCCAACAATATCCATACCTATGAAGGCGGAACCCATGAATTTGGTTTTAAGACAGCCTTGACCCGGGTGATTAATGATTACGCCCGCAAGCAAAAAATCATGAAGGACAACGATGAAAATCTTTCCGGAGAAGATGTTCGGGAAGGTTTGACGGCAGTTATTTCCATCAAACATCCAGAGCCACAGTTTGAAGGTCAAACGAAAACTAAGTTAGGCAACTCAGAAGTTCGGACAGTGACCGATCGTTTATTCTCTGAATATTTTTCAAAATTCTTATTTGAAAATCCAACCATTGGCCGCAAAGTCGTGGAAAAAGGGATTTTAGCCTCAAAAGCTCGCTTAGCAGCTAAGCGGGCGCGGGAAGTAACTCGCCGCAAAGGGGCTCTAGAAATCAGCAATTTACCAGGTAAATTAGCTGACTGCTCGTCAAACGATCCGGAAAAATGCGAATTGTTTATCGTCGAAGGAGATTCGGCCGGCGGTTCTGCTAAGCAAGGTCGTAATCGGGAATTCCAAGCGATTTTGCCGATTCGCGGTAAAATTTTAAACGTTGAAAAAGCCAGCATGGATAAAATTTTGGCCAACGAAGAAATTCGTTCACTGTTCACCGCTATGGGTACTGGCTTTGGCGCCGATTTTGATGTGGCAAAAGCCCGCTACCATAAATTAGTTATCATGACGGATGCCGACGTCGATGGCGCCCACATTCGGACCTTGCTGTTGACGCTATTCTATCGTTACATGCGGCCAATCGTGGAAGCCGGCTATGTTTATATTGCTCAACCACCTTTATACGGGGTGAAACAAGGCAAGAAAATTACCTACGTACAACCAGGGAAAAAGGCTGAGGAAATTTTACAGCAGACAATTGAAGCGTTACCGGCTTCACCCAAACCCAACGTACAGCGTTATAAAGGTCTTGGGGAAATGGATGACCATCAATTATGGGAAACCACGATGGATCCAGAGAACCGCATGATGCTGCGGGTCAGTGTCGATGATGCGATTGAAGCCGATCAAGTCTTTGAAATGCTGATGGGTGATCGGGTTGAACCACGGCGTGCCTTTATCGAAGAAAATGCCCACTATGTGAAAAATTTGGATATTTAATTTGGACAGTGTCTAAGTTTAAATTTGCGCAAAATGTGATTGGCAATGCTGGAAAAAAGTTTAAAAATTTTAACAAAAAAATTGCTCTGTTTATTTTAAGAGGCAGTTCCAAATTTTAATTGGATAATTTTTTTCCAGTAATTACAATCACAAATTGTGCGAACGAAATAGGAGGAAGAATTTCGTGAGTGAAGAGTTTAAAGAGAATATTCATGACGTCAATTTAACCAGTGAAATGCGGGAATCCTTCATTGATTATGCCATGAGCGTCATTGTTGCTCGGGCTTTGCCGGACGTGCGGGACGGTCTGAAGCCGGTCCACCGTCGAATTTTATACGGAATGAATGAATTAGGTGTAACCCCTGATAAGCCCCATAAAAAATCTGCCAGAATTGTCGGAGATGTTATGGGTAAATATCACCCCCACGGCGATAGTGCCATTTATGAATCTATGGTGCGGATGGCTCAAACCTTTAGCTACCGTTATCTATTAGTTGACGGACACGGTAACTTTGGTTCAGTCGATGGCGACGGTGCGGCAGCGATGCGGTATACCGAAGCCCGCATGAGTAAAATTGCGATGGAAATGCTGCGGGATATCAATAAAAATACGGTTGATTTCCACGGCAACTACGACGATACTGAGCGGGAGCCGGATGTTTTGCCGGCACGTTTCCCAAATCTTTTGGTCAATGGAACCACCGGGATTGCCGTAGGGATGGCCACCAATATTCCACCCCACAATTTATCAGAAGTAGTCAGTGCTATTGATTTGTTAATGGAAAATCCGGAAACGACAATTGCTGAATTGATGGAAGTTTTACCTGGGCCAGATTTTCCAACAGCTGGTTTAGTTATGGGTAAATCGGGTATCCGCCGAGCTTATGAAACAGGTAAAGGTTCAATTACCCTGAGAGCTCGTGTTGAGGTCACAGAGATGCCTAACGGTAAGGAACGGATTCTGGTGACGGAACTGCCTTACATGGTCAATAAAGCCCGTCTCATTGAACGGATTTCTGAGCTGCACCGGGATAAACGAATTGAAGGCATTACCGATTTGCGGGATGAATCTTCCCGTGAAGGCATGCGAATTGTTATTGATGTGCGTCGGGATGTTAGTGCATCTGTTATCTTGAATAATTTATATAAAATGACTTCGCTGCAAACTTCATTTGGCTTCAATATGTTAGCCATTGAAAAAGGCGTGCCGAAAATTCTAAATCTGAAACAAATTTTAGAAAATTATATCGAACACCAGAAGGAAGTTATCGTTCGCCGGACGGAATTCGATAAACAAAAAGCGGAAGCTAGAGCGCATATTTTAGAGGGTTTAAGAATTGCTCTAGACCACATTGATGAAATTATTGCGATTATTCGTGGTTCAAATTCTGATGATGAAGCTAAATCAACCATGATTGAGCGTTTTGAATTTTCTGATCGGCAAGCGCAAGCTATTTTGGATATGCGTTTACGTCGTTTAACCGGCTTGGAACGGGAAAAAATCGAAAATGAATACCAAGAATTATTGGCCTTCATTGCCGACATGAAGGATATTTTGGACAATCCGCAACGGGTTGTTGAAATTATTCAAACAGAATTAGGCGAAATCAATAGCAAGTACGGCGATGCCCGCCGCACGGAATTATTAGTCGGAGAGGTCTTGAGTCTAGAAGATGAAGACTTAATCGAAGAAGAAGATATCGTGATTACCTTAACTAATAACGGCTACATCAAACGTTTAGCGAACTCTGAATTCAGAGCGCAAAAACGCGGTGGTCGTGGAGTTCAAGGGATGGGCGTTCACGATGATGATTTTGTTAAAAATCTGATTAGCTGTTCTACCCATGATACATTGCTATTCTTCACCAACACTGGGAAAGTTTATCGGGCGAAGGGTTATGAAATCCCTGAGTACGGTCGGACTGCCAAAGGAATTCCAGTTATTAATTTACTAGGAATTGATTCCAACGAAAGCATTCAGGCAATCATTGCGGTTACAGGAGAAGCTAAAGAAGGCAACTACCTATTCTTTACTACTAAATTAGGAACCGTGAAACGCACGAGTGTGACAGCCTTCGCAAATGTCCGTAGCAATGGTTTAATTGCCATTGGCCTAAAGGACGATGACGAGCTGGTAAATGTTATCCAGACGAACGGTGAGAAAAATATTATCATCGGGACTCACTTAGGCTATTCTGTGACCTTTGCAGAAACGGCAGCCCGTGATATGGGTCGGACCGCTTCTGGTGTTCGTGGTATTCGTCTGCGGGAAGGCGACTTTGTTGTCGGCGCAGCTATTATGGATGAAAATCAAGAAGTCTTAGTGATTACTGAAAATGGCTATGGCAAGCGCACTGCTGTCAGTGAGTATCCAGTCAAAGGCCGCGGCGGTAAAGGAATTAAAACCGCCAATATCACTAGTAAAAATGGTCCTCTAGCTGGTTTAACAACTGTTTCCGGCGACGAAGATATCATGTTGATTACCGATAAAGGTGTTATCATTCGCTTTAACGTCAGCAATGTTTCTCAAACGGGACGAGCTACTTTAGGCGTGCGGGTGATGAAGATGGAAAATGAAGCCAAAGTTGTTACAATGGCGATTGTTGATGCTGAGGTTGCTGAACCAGAAGAAGTAGCTGAGTCAACAGAAACAACCGATTCTGATTCCAATACAACTGAAACGAATGAAGAATAGTAACATAATTGTTTTCCATTAAAAAAGACAGCTGTGAGATTAGTAGACGCGAAGAAAAAATTTACGAAATAGAATTAATTGGCAATCTTGTTAATTAAATGATTATTTCAGAAAATTACTTTTCTTTGCAAAACTAATTTCACAGCTTTTTTATGCTGTTTCTCAAGAAAATTAGTTCAAATTGCGAATTTATTAATAAGCGAGAAAAAAATTTATTTGTTGTAATCGTGGAGAATTTTGTGTATAATGATAAATTGTGAGTAGTCTACAGTGTAGAAAACTCTCCTTGCCTTTATCAAAGAATAAAGGCCTAAAGTCCATAGGGAGGTGAAAATCAATGAGTCAAGTTACGAAGTATGAAATTATGTACATTATTCGTCCGAACATTGATGAAGAAGCAAAAACTGCATTAGTTGAACGTTTCGATACTATCTTAAAAGATAATGGAGCAGAAGTTCTAGAATCTAAAGATTGGGAAAAACGTCGTCTTGCGTATGAAATGGATGGTCACCGTGAAGGTATCTATCACATCGTGAACGTTTCTGCTGCTTCAGATGCAAATGCAATCAATGAATTTGATCGTCTTGCAAAAATCAATGAAGATATCATTCGTCATATGATTGTTAAAATCGAAGCGTAATGTTTCACGTGAAACATTCATTTTTACGAGAAGGAGATGAACTAGTTGATTAATAACGTTGTACTAGTTGGTAGACTCACCAAAGACCCTGATTTGCGTTACACATCGAATGGTGCGGCTGTTGCGACTTTTACTCTAGCAGTAAATCGCAATTTTACAAACCAAGATGGAAATCGTGAAGCAGATTTTATTAATTGTGTGATTTGGCGTAAGCCTGCGGAAACAATGGCCAATTATGCTCGTAAGGGAACTCTTTTAGGAGTGACCGGACGCATTCAAACCCGCAATTATGAAAATCAACAAGGTCAGAGAGTTTATGTAACTGAAGTTGTCGCAGACAATTTCCAATTGTTAGAATCTCGTAATGCTTCTGAGCAGCGTCAAGGCTCAGGATCATCAGGTGGCGGTTACAACAACAATAGCAGCAATGCTAATTTTGGTGGTAATCAAAGCAATCAATTTAACAATAGTGGAAATAGTTTTAATCAAACATCTCAAGGATCATCACCACAAAATACAATGCCTGACTTCAGCCGTGATGCTGATCCCTTTGAAAACAATTCAAGCATTGATATTTCTGATGATGATTTACCATTCTAAAAATTTTTGATAGGAGGGAAATAGGATGGCACAACAAAGAAGAGGCGGACGTAAACGTCGTAAAGTAGATTATATCGCAGCTAATCACATTGAATACATCGATTATAAAGATACTGAATTATTAAAAAGATTTATCTCTGAACGTGGCAAAATTTTACCACGTCGTGTAACAGGTACTGGCGCTAAAAACCAACGTAAATTAACTGTTGCAATTAAAAGAGCAAGAATCATGGGTCTTTTACCTTTCGTAGGAGAAGAATAATAGTTCATCTTTATTACAATATAAGATACTTCGAGAACAGAAATTAATTTCTGTTCTTTTTTTGTTGTGTTACGGAATTGGACGAGAGTAGGTATATTTATAGAAGTACGTTGCATTTTACAGAATATTTGTATGTGCATTGTTTGTTTGTTTACATGTTTTTTGGTTTGGCTTAAGAAGGGTACTTGAAATTGTTATCGAGTTGAAGATTCGTAAAATTCTAAGCAAGTTAACAATTACTGGTGATAAATGAAATTGAAACATTACTTTCCTGTATATCAATCAAAGGATTTTTTTTGATAATGATAATTTATAAAAAAATCTGTTGAACTAATTAGTAAAGAACAATCTAAATAATTAGAATGAAAAAAATGATATATGTCGTTAATATGAAGTATAATTAACTTATGTTTCTTAAAAATTATTTTGAGTAGTTATGCAAGTATTATAAGAAAGACTTCAAAAAAAAAACGGGGATATAATACTACTGATTAAGTTCAAAAAAAATCAGAGAATTTAGCAAATAATTGATATGACTGGTCACATGAACATCATAAAAAAACAAACTGCTTCTCAGTATATATCAAATGAATATTTTCAAAATAATCCAATTTTACGAAAAACTATTTTTTTGGATTTCCTTGCTGAAGCTGGAAAGATTTCTTTTCAGATTAGCCAGTATAAGAATTGTTATAAGTCTATAAAATATTTTGAATTCTGTTATGAATTGAGCTGATACATTTAAAAAGATGATTCCTTCAAAATGATAATGATAAGAATGATGGAAAAACAACTTATTTATTTGATTAAGATTTCTATTTCAAATAGCTTATAAAAACGAATCCAGTTTTTAATGGATTAAAAAAATTGTTAATTGGACTCTTTGACGAAATTAATCACAACTAACCTGTTACAAAACGTAAATGTGAGTAACACATCTTCTTTCCCCTTGTACCACATATTTACATTCATCCAAAATAAACTAAAACCAAATAATTCCATTCTTTACTCTTCAAATGTTTCACGTGAAACATTTGAAGAGTAAAGTTCGTCAGAGATAAGGTTTTGTGATAAAATATAGCATATATTTTGAGAGGCGAGGCCATGAATAAAATAAAAAAAAGAATCAAGAACAGCTTAATCTTGTTGGCTTGCTTATGTATTCTCCAGTTGGTTTTAGTCAACGTTTTCTTTGTGAATTATCAGGTTTTAATCACCAGTATTCTTTTCTTACTAGATATATTGATGCTGGTCATTTATTTTTTTGTCACTCGTTCAATACAGATGAAGGATGATGAAAAAATTAAAGAGGCTAATCGGCAGGCGGTAGAAACGATTTCTTATGTTTCTTCAAAAATGCCGATGGGAATTGTCGTTTGGAATGATAAACGGGAAATTGATTGGTTAAATTCTTATGCGGATCGAATGTTTACTGAGAAAAGTATCGACGGAAAAGAATTTGCAACAACCCTGATTGAGTTATTGAAATCCAATAAGGACACCTTCAAGTTAGGTCGTAACACTTATCGTGTAAGTTTTGATGCGGAAAAACAATTGGCTTATTTTTTTGATATTACTGAAGAAGAGACAATCAAGGCACGGATTTATGACAGTCAACCAGTTGTTGGAGTGCTTTCCTTTGATAACTATGACGATGCTGTAGATAAAATGGATGATAAAGAAATTTCTTATTTTAATTCCTTTTTGACAACTCTGGTTTCTGACTGGATGGAGGACTTCGGGGTTTATGTTAAAAGATTGAATGCAGAAAAATATTTTTTCATCAGCCGCTATGAAGATTTAACTAAGATGAAGGAGAAAAAATTTGATCTGTTAGATATCTTGCGAAAAGAAGCGGAGAATCAAAATTTCCCGATTACTATTAGTATTGGGATTTCCTATGGGGAAGGTAGCTTGGATAAAATTGGTGATGTTGCCCAAAATAACTTGGACATGGCATTAATACGAGGCGGTGACCAGGTTGTGATTAAAGATGTAGCTGATAATGCAAAGCCAATGTATTTTGGCGGGAAGTCTTCAGCTAAGACGAAAAGAACGCGTGTTCGTAGTCGGGCAATTAGTACCGCTTTGCAACGGATTTTTTCACAGGCAACAGATATTTACATTATGGGGCATCGTTATCCAGATATGGACGCGTTGGGTTCGGCGTATGGTGTTTATGCGCTAGCTGAATTTTCAAAGAAAGAAGCGTGGATTGTTTTAGATCAAACGGAAATCATTCCAGATGTACAGCGCTGTTTGCAGGAAATCCATAAGGTTCCTGAATTGGAGCAGCGGTTAATTTCGCCAGAGGATGCTATGAAAAATGTTAAGGAGAATTCATTGCTAGTGATGGTTGATTACCATAAGCCATCGCTATCCATCTCTGAGAAGCTCTATGAGAAATTTCAAAATATCGTCATCATTGACCATCACCGCAGAGGCGAGGAGTTTCCTGAAAATCCTTTGCTAACATATATCGAATCCTCGGCTTCGTCAGCTTCTGAATTAGTTGCTGAATTGGTTCAACAGCAAAGCAGTCAAGTGAATTACCTTGACAAGATGGAAGCAACCTTATTGTTAGCTGGGATGGTGGTCGATACGAAGAGTTTTGAAGTGCGGACTAGCGCGCGAACGTTTGATGTTGCCAGTTATCTACGCAGCGTGGGTGCAGATGCTCCAATGATTCGCTATTTGATTTCAACTGATTTAAGCAACTACTTAGAAATCAGCTCATTGATTGCTAAGAGCGAGTTTGTCACATCTGATATCGTTGTCGCAAATGGTGCTGAAACGGCCAAATACGACAGTGTGACGGCTGCTAAGACCGCAGACACGTTGCTCTCAATGTACGGAATCAATGCGGCCTTTGTAATTACTAAGCGAACTGACGGATTGATTGGCATAAGTGCCCGTAGTTCTGGTACAATTAATGTGCAGATGATTATGGAGAAATTAAACGGCGGCGGCCATTTCAACAATGCCGCTACTCAATTAAGCGATATGACCATTGATCAGGCCAAGGAAGTTCTACTGAAAGCGATTAATGAAAATATCAATGAATTATATGAAGAGGAGTAGTTGATTATGAAAGTAGTATTCTTGCAAGACGTAAAAGGCAAAGGAAAAAAAGGGGAAGTTAAAGAGGTTCCCACAGGCTATGCACAAAATTATTTGCTTAAAAATAATTTGGCTAAAGAAGCTAATCGCAGCGCTTTAAGTGAGGTTGCCGGTCAAAAGAAAGCCCAAGAAAAACATCAAGCAGAAATTTTAGCAGAAGCAGAAGCGTTAAAAGCTGTGATTGACAAAGAAGAGACTGTGGTTGAACTAAAAGCTAAGGCCGGTGAAGACGGTCGTCTGTTTGGTTCCATTCCCTCTAAGCAAATTGCTGACGCCTTCAATAAGCAGTTTGGACTAAAATTAGACAAACGTAAAATGGAAATGAATGAACCAATCAAAGCGTTGGGCTATACAAAAGTCCCAGTCAAATTACATCCGCAAGTCACCGCAACCATCACGGTTCATGTGACTGAAGAGTAAAGGAAATCTTAATGATTCCGGCAATCCTGCCTCGTTGCGGATTGCTTTTTTTTTCGTTACAATAGGTACACTAGATTGCAGTACGATTTGAAGGTACTGAGTAGGAGCGTTTAAAATGGCAGAAGTTTGGCAAGATCGTATGCCGCCACAGAATATTGAAGCAGAGCAGGCCGTCTTAGGCTCCATTTTTTTAGAAGCGGATGCTTTGCCGGATGCTTTAGAATTTATTGAAGCCAAAGATTTTTACCGTCGCAGTCATCAGATTATTTTTGAAACAATGAACACGTTGAGTGATCGTAACGAAGCCATTGACTTTGTGACGGTAAAAGCTCAGCTGGAGCAAAATAATCTTTTAGAAGATGCTGGTGGACTTGATTATTTATCGGAGCTGGTGATGAGTGTTCCGACTGCAGCAAACATTGGCTATTATGCCAAAATTGTTGAAGAGCAATCTCTTTTAAGAAATTTAATTCAAACAGCGACCTCCATTGTTACTAAAGGCTTCGAGCAAGGAGAAGATGTCCAATCCATTTTAGATGATGCCGAAACCCGCATTTTGGAAGTGGCCGAAAAACGCAATCGCAGCGGTTTTTTACAAATTGCGGATGTTTTAACTGCCTCTGTCCAAAATATTGAACGCCTGTCTTTAAATAATGAAGAAATCACGGGTTTGCCAACTGGTTATCAAGCATTGGATAAAATGACAGCAGGTTTACAAGCGGAAGAGCTGATTATCTTAGCTGCCCGACCGGCTGTTGGTAAAACAGCCTTTGCCTTGAACATTGCTCAAAATGTCGGCACGAAGACGGATCGTTCGGTAGCCATTTTCAGTTTGGAAATGGGGGCAGAGTCGCTGGTTAATCGGATGCTGTGTGCTGAGGGCTCCATAGAAGCGGCTCATTTGCGGACAGGACAGCTTTCAGAGGAAGAGTGGTCCAATCTGATTATGGCGATGGGAAGCCTCTCAAAAGCCAATATATTCATTGATGATACCCCAGGGATAAAAATCACCGAGATTCGCGCGAAATGCCGCAAGTTAGCTCAAGAGCGGGGCAATCTTGGTTTGATTTTAATTGACTACCTGCAATTGATTGAAGGTACCGGTCGGGAAAATCGTCAACAGGAAGTCTCGGAAATTTCCCGGCAGCTGAAAAAGCTCGCCAAGGAATTAAAGGTGCCAATCATTGCCTTGTCTCAGCTTTCTCGTGGTGTGGAACAAAGGCAGGACAAACGGCCAGTCTTGAGTGATATTCGTGAATCGGGTTCAATTGAACAGGATGCGGACATCGTGGCATTTTTATATCGGGATGACTATTATGATCGTGAAGGTGGCGAAGACGACAATAATGCACCGGAACCACCAGCTAATGACAATATTGTCGAGGTTATCATTGAAAAAAACCGGAGCGGTGCCAGGGGAACAGTCGAACTGCTTTTTATCAAGGAATATAATAAATTTTCCTCCCTTTCACCAAGAGTTGAATTTTAATAAATAAGCATAAAAAAGCGCCAGCTAGAAGTTAGCTTCAAAAACTAACTTCTAGTTGGCGCTTTTCATTTAATAAGTGTTCAAACTAACGCTAAAGGCGTCATTCATGGCTTGTGAGGCATCATCAACTGAAACAGCCTCCACAAATCGTCCTTGGACCACTAGCCGCATGCTGCCAGAGGCGTTACAGGTTACCAGAGTGACTAACGTTTCATCTGGCACGTCGTCGATTAAGTAGCCGGAATAGGGAGATACTATTTCAGAATAAAAAATTTCGTAGGTGAAGACCCGATCTAAATCGGTCAGGTAAATTAAATCACCCAGTTGGGCATTTTCTAATGGACCAAACAATAAACTATTGTTGACGGCTTTATGACTGGCCAGCGCATAATTTCGCTCCCCCATTACTTGGTCTTCCTTTAAGGTCCCGGCGCCATAAAATAATGCGGCGTAATTCGTCCCTTTAAAAATTGGTAGATTGATGTTGACGCTAGGAATCGCAATTGCCCCTAATGTCGCAAATTCATTATTTTCAAATTGCGCCCGAATGACCGCTTCGGAACTGATGGGAATCACTTCATCGAAATCAAAGGTTGCATCGGCATTTTGATTGCGCAAAATATCCTCCCTCGTGACCGTTTCTAACGCATATTTATCTGTGTTTTGCTGAATCAGCCAATCTTTTATGTAATCATTAAAAATCAAAGCTAAGCCGATTAGTAATAGTAAAACGGCTAGTATGTTGGCCACCCAGCGAATGATTCTTTTTTTCTTCGTTGCTTTTTTTCTCGCAGCTGGTTTCTTTTTGCCCTTGGCCATGATTTCCCCCCTTTAATCTGCCCACTAAAGTGAACTTTTCCTTTTATTAACTGTAACCGATTTAAAGAAATTTTTAAAGGGTTAGTCGTTTTATTAAAATGAAGCTATTAAATCCAACCCTCGTTCACCTTTAAGTTTCAAAAAAATTTAAAACGAATAAAATCGTTCGTGTTTTACTTAGTTTGAAGAAAAAAATCCGAATAATTTTCGAGTTTTATTTGCTTATGGGATAGAGAATTGTTACAATAATGCAGGACAAAATAATTAGAACGAGGTGTTCGTATGTCATCAGTCGTAGTTGTTGGAACGCAATGGGGAGATGAAGGTAAAGGAAAGATTACTGATTTCCTCAGTGAAAATGCTGAAGTGATTGCCCGTTATCAAGGTGGAGACAACGCTGGTCATACTATCAAATTTGATGGCGTGACTTACAAATTGCATTTGATTCCGTCGGGGATTTTTTACAAAGATAAAATCAGTGTCATTGGTAATGGCGTGGTGGTCAATCCTAAATCGTTGGTGAAGGAATTGGCTTATTTGCATGAACAAGGCGTGACAACAGAAAACTTACGAATTTCTGATCGAGCGCATGTAATTTTACCTTATCATATCAAATTGGATCAATTGCAAGAGGATGCGAAGGGTGAAAATAAAATCGGCACCACCATCAAAGGAATTGGACCGGCTTATATGGATAAAGCCGCTCGTGTTGGGATTCGGATTGCTGATTTACTAGATAAGGAAATTTTTGCAGAACGCTTGCAAGTTAATTTAGAAGATAAAAATCGCCAGTTTACTAAAATGTATGACTGCGAAGGCATGAATTTTGACGATATTTTTGAAGAATATTTTGAGTACGGTCAACAAATTAAAAAATATGTTACGGATACTTCCGTGATTTTAAATGATGCTTTAGATGAAGGCCGTCGTGTATTGTTTGAGGGGGCCCAAGGCGTGATGTTAGACATCGACCAAGGGACGTATCCTTTCGTGACTTCTTCAAATCCAGTAGCTGGTGGGGTAACCATCGGTAGCGGCGTTGGCCCTTCCAAAATCAATAAAGTGGTTGGCGTGTGTAAAGCATATACCTCTCGGGTAGGGGATGGCCCATTCCCAACTGAATTATTTGATGAAACTGGCGAGCAGATTCGTGAAGTCGGCAAAGAATATGGTACAACAACGGGACGTCCGCGGCGTGTGGGTTGGTTTGATTCTGTTGTGATGCGTCACTCTAAACGGGTATCAGGCATTACCAACCTCTCTTTAAATTCAATCGATGTCTTGAGCGGACTAGACAAAGTCAAAATTTGTACCGCTTATGATTTAGATGGGGAATTGATTTATCATTACCCTGCGAGCTTGAAGGAATTGAATCGCTGTAAACCTGTCTATGAAGAATTGCCTGGCTGGTCTGAAGATATCACCGGCTGTCGCACGTTAGGTGAATTACCAGAAAATGCCCGCAACTATGTGCGCCGCATTTCTGAATTAGTCGGCGTCCGCATTTCAACCTTCTCTGTCGGACCTGACCGTAACCAAACCAATATTTTGGAAAGTGTTTGGTCACAGATTTAATAAGATAAAAGCTTCGAAAAACAGTTCGTTTTGTCTGTTTTTCGAAGCTTTTTTTGTGCTTTATTATCATGGGAAGAGGTGCTGCCTATAAGCTCGTTAAGCTTATTAAATGGACTTCAACGGTAGTTTTTGTGGCTGTAATGGATAATTGCATCTGGTGGAGGTCGGCAATTTCGCGGGCAATTAGAAAGCCTTGCCCGCTGCCCGCATATTCTGCCGCAGTTAGCTGGCGCCCTTTATTTAATTTTCTAAGTGTTTCTTTGGAAATTTCTCTGGAGATACTATTGATAATCGTCAGATTTCCTCTAGAAATGTTTACGATAATTTGGGGACTTTCCCGCTGAGCATTGTCTAGGAGATTTGCTAAAAGTCGAGTCAGTAAAACAGGATTTCCTTGTATCGTTTTTTCGTTACTAATTGTCAAGGATAAATCAGAATAATTGCTGGCTAGTTTTTGGACTATTTCTGAAAGCAGCAGGGGTCCTTTTTTTAGGTCGTCATTTTTTAAATTTCCGACGATTAATAATTCTTCAATCGTCTTTTGCAGAGCTCGCGCTTCTGTCAAAATTTTTTGGGTCATCAACGACTGCTTCTCTGCTGGCTGTTTTGTTCGTAATAATAATTCTGAGTAGCCGGAAATTAAAGTCAGAGGTGTCCGAAGCTCGTGAGCCAAATTTTGAATAGGGCGATAGATTTTTTTTAATTGCCAGTAAAGCACACCGCCTAATATCGCTGAGAGAAAAAGTCCCAAGGCAACGGCAAAAAGAATTTGCTGGTAAAAATTTTGATAGAGCTTTTGGCAGTCCTTTAGATAAACTATTTGGTAAGTGCCATCTGCAGTCACTAGCTGTTGTTTTAAGAGAAAATATTTATCAGCATCCTGCTTTAATATGGTATTAGCCTCAGTTACATTTTCAGAAAGCTCAGGTGGCAGATAGGAAAAAAGACTCTGGCCTTGGCTATCTGTCAGCGCATAGGTTAGGCCCTGCTGCTGGTGAAAGGAAGCCAGCAAGACTAGATTGCTTTGCTCCTCCTCTTGAGCCATTCGATAGAGAGGAAAGGTCAAATTGGTAGCCGTAGCATTAAACGCAGCAAATTCCTTATGCAGCTCTTGATAAAAATTCAGACTGGTGAAGGCTAGTAAAGCTGTAAATAAAATAATTTCAATCAAAGCGAAGACAAAAATGAAATTCTTTTTCCATAGCTGCATCTAGTTGACCTCCAAACGATAGCCTACTTTAAAGACGGTTATTAATTTGTCTTCGAGTTTTAATTTCTTGCGGAGACGTTGCACATGGACATCCACCGTCCGAATATCCCCCAAGTAATCAAGGCCCCACGCTTGTTCCAGTAATTGTTCGCGGGAGAGAGCCATGTTTTTATATTGAATAAAAACAGCTAGTAAATTAAATTCCTGCGGAGGTAGTTCAAGAGGTTCCTCGTTTAAAAAAACCTTGCGTTCCGTCAAGAGAACCTTTAAATTATCCAGTGTAAAAACCTCTTGAGTCACTTGAAAGCGGCGCAAGACTACTTGAACCCGGGCCAACAGTTCATCAATCGCAAAGGGCTTGATTAGATAATCCTCTGCCCCTAAATTTAAGCCTTTGACCCGGTCAGCAACCTCACTACGGGCAGTCAAAAAGATGACAGGAATTTTTAAACGCTGTAGCGTCGGCATTAACTCATAGCCTAAAATATCTGGTAGCTGAATATCCAAAATAATTAAGTCGAAAGCCTGATTTGCCAAAAGCGCAAGAGCCTCCATGCCATTGAAGGCTTGGAGGCAGTGATGGCCAACAGTTTCTAGACTCAGGCTCACTAATTGATTGATATTTTGCTCGTCCTCAACAATTAAAATATTGGCCACGCTCTTTGCTCCTACTCTTTAGGATGACTGGATGCTTCATATAAGGCATCGTTAATTTCTAAAATAATTTCAACTGACAAGTCCTTAACCTGACCATCATAATCAATGTCGTGGGTATCTAAAATTTCTTCAATCACGCCGGTTGAATCATCTTCAGGCGACATTGCCATGGTATCGCTGGAACTTGCCTCCAAAGACATGAGATAGTTTTTATCTTCAATATCTAGCTGATTGCGAGTCAAAATCGGCGCTTCCGGATAAGCATAAAATTGCGATAAGGCTTGTAAATAGTCGAATTGTTCAGAAGTTAAACTGCTTTGGGTAACTTGCTTGACATCGACATTAAATTTTTCGGCAAATTTTGTCATAACTTCTGAGGGATAGCCCAAGTCAACTAAGTAAAAATCTGCTAAGCTTGGCTCACCTTGATCCCAATCTTCGGCTGAAATTTCAGTAATTTCAGTATCGTCAGCTAAAGCTCTTTCTGTTAGATATTGTGAGCCAAATACCCCACCCAAAAAAACTACCACTACACCACAGCTAATCAGTAATGCCTGTTTCCATAATTTTTGCATTTTTTATTCCTCCTCTTATTTGGTACCTTTAGATTAGTGGAAGGATATTGCCAACTTGTAAACAAAACTAATAATTCTGCACTTTTATTATAGCAAAAGAATAAACTAAATTTAAAATCGCTTTCTCTTTGAACCAGTGGAGAAATTTCTAGCTATTCTTTAATTTTGAAGACTTAATTCATTGTTATTAGGTTAAAAATTTGATTAAAAATGGTATGATATTTACAAATAAGTATTTAGGGGGGAAACCATGTATCAGATTATGACGGATTCTTGCTGTGATATTCCTTATCAAATTCTGCAGGAGAAGGCGGTCACGTTTATTCCTATGCTGGTGCAGATGGATGGCCATGAATATCCTGATGACTTAGGGGAAACCTTTGATTATCCGAAATTTTTGGCGGAGATTCAGCGGGGCTCGCAGCCGACGACTTCCCAAATTAATGTCGGACGTTATTTAGAATTTTTTAAAGGCTATGTGGATCAAAATATTCCGGTGCTGTACCTGTGCTTTTCTTCCGGATTGAGCGGTTCTTATCAGAGCGCTCTGCAGGCCGTAGAGATGCTGCGGGAGGAATATGATAAAGACCCGCAAGTTTATGTTTTAGATACGCTAGCGGCTAGCTTAGGGCAGGGCCTATTGGTTTTGAAGGCAGCTGAACTCAGAGACAGTGGATTAGCTTTAGCGGAAATCGTGACAGAACTTGAAAAAATTAAAATGACGGTGCAATCTTGGGTGACTGTTGATGACTTGGACCATCTGCATCGTGGTGGCCGGATTTCTAAAACAGCAGCAACTCTGGGCGGTTTGATGAATGTTAAGCCAATTATTAATGTAGATGCTGCCGGAAAATTACAAAATGTCGGCAAAACCCGCGGGCGTAATAAAGCTCTGCAAAAAGTTGTCGAAGAAACCACTGCTTTGATTGAACATCCAGAACAACAGCAATTATTATTAGCATATGCCGGTGACCACGAAAGTGCGGAGAAGGTTAAAGAAATGGTCTTAGCTCAGCTGCCGGTCAAAGGCCTTGATTTATATCCATTAGGCCCAACGATTACCAGCCATACGGGTTATGGCTGCATCGCATTATTTTCATATGGCGCTGTGAGACAGTAGCAAATAAAAAACGAGGAGTGAAAATTAGCTTTTAGGCTAACTTCACTCCTCATTTTTTTATTTCATTGTGGCTAATTGTTTTTGGACTTCAGGATTTTCTAAGAAGTCGTCATAGGTTGTTTCCGCCCGGTCAACCACGCCTTTATCGGAGATGGCAATAATCCGATTGGCCAAAGTTTGAATAAACTGATGGTCATGGGATGCAAACAACAATGAGCCGGTGAAAGCAATTAAGCCATCATTTAAAGCAGTGATTGATTCCAAGTCCAAGTGGTTAGTCGGATCATCTAAAACCAAAACATTAGCTTTTGACAGCATCATTTTGGACAATAGACAGCGAACTTTTTCGCCACCGGATAAAACATTGACTGGTTTCAAGACTTCATCGCCGGAAAATAACATGCGACCTAAGAAGCTGCGCAAGAAAGTATTGTCATCTTCTTCTTTTGAGGCAAATTGTCGCAGCCAATCTAAAATCGTCATCTCAGAATTAAATTCGCTAGTTGAATCCTTCGGTAAATAAGCTTGGCTGGTGGTCACGCCCCAGCGGACAGAGCCAGTATCTGGTGTGATTTCTCCCATTAAAACTTTAAATAAAGTCGTCGTGACAATATCATTTTCCGCAACAAAGGCCACTTTATCGTCCTTGTTTAAGGTGAAGGAAATATTGTCCAAGATTTTCTTGCCGTCGATAGTCACACTGACATTGTCTACCTGCAATAAATCATTGCCGATTTCTCTTTCGGGTTTGAAGCCGACAAAAGGATAGCGGCGGGATGATGGTTGAATATCATCCAAGGTGATTTTATCCAGCATTTTTTTACGGGAGGTCGCTTGCTTTGACTTCGAAGCGTTCGCACTAAAACGCGCGATAAAGTCTTGTAATTCTTTAATTTGCTCTTCTTTTTTAGCATTGGAATCAGCTTGCAGGCGCGCTGCTAATTGGCTAGATTCTAACCAGAAGTCGTAGTTGCCGACATAGAGTTTAATTTTACTGAAATCAAGGTCGGCCATATGGGTACAGACTTTGTTTAAAAAGTGGCGGTCATGGGAAACGACGATGACCGTATTTTCAAAATTAATTAGAAATTCTTCCAACCAGTTGATTGACTGAATATCCAAGCCGTTAGTCGGCTCGTCTAGTAAAAGGACATCGGGTTTGCCGAAAAGCGATTGAGCCAGTAGGACTTTAATCTTTTGACCAGCTGTCAGTTCGCTCATGTTTTGGTGGTGCAATTCTTCTGGAATATTCAAACCCTGCAGCAAAACAGCTGCTTCTGGTTCAGCTTCCCAGCCATTTAGTTCGGCAAATTCGCCTTCTAATTCAGCGGCTTTGATGCCATCTTCATCAGAAAAATCTTCCTTCATATAAATGGCATCTTTTTCCTTCATGACTTCATAAAGGCGTTTGTGGCCCATCATCACCGTTTCAATCACAGGAACATTTTCATAGTCGAAATGATTCTGACGCAATGTTGCCATCCGTTCATTTGGTCCTAAAGAAATATTACCGGTGGTCGGTTGTAATTCGCCGGAAAGAATTTTTAAAAAGGTTGATTTACCAGCGCCATTGGCACCGATTAAGCCGTAGCAATTGCCGGGAGTAAATTTTATCGTGACATCATCAAAAAGTTTACGATCAGGAAATTGTAAACTTACATCAGTTACAGTAATCAATGAATTATTTTCCTCGCTTTTTTTCGTAGTGGGCACAGGGCCTCTAAGCATTATAGCGGGGAAAAGGGAAACTTTCAAGGCGCCTAGCCTCACAGGTCCAAATCTTTACCCAGCAGTCTGAAAATTGGTTCCTCCTTGCGCTCAACATATTTGGCACCGATAATCCCGGTGAAAAGTGGCTGGCAATTTTTCTGGAAGCCATGCCAGTCGCAAATTTCCCGCATCCGCTCAATGATTTTCTTAGGCGTCAAATCAGGATTTGGCTGATACACCACCAAAGTTTCCGACTCCCCATTGGCTGTTTCAAATTCTAAATGCAGTTCTAACATTTTCTTCATTCCTTTCAAAATTCGTCTTCGCAATAAACACAATTTTTAAAGGAAGAAAATAAACGGAGAAAAGTTTTCTTAAGGAAAAATCAAGAAATTGTGGGAGAGAAATTTTACTTTTTGGAAAATCTTAGCTATTAAGTAAATGGGAAATTAAGTATAGTAAACTAGATGATATAGAAAAAGGGGTTAATAGCATGATTAGACACATTGTTAGCTGGAATCTAAAAGAGGCGGCTTCTACGACCGAAAAAAGAGAGAATGCTGAAAAAATGAAGCGAGATTTGGAATCGTTACATGAGATAGTTCCGGGTATTATCGCGATTGAAGTGATTTTGGATGTATTGCCAACTAGTAATCATGATGTGGTGCTCTACAGCTTATTTGAAAGTGTGGAAACTTTAGCTGCTTATCAAATTCATCCGGAGCATGTACGGGTGAGCAATTGGGCTAGTAGCGTAGTAGAAAATCGAATCTGTGTCGATTTTGAAGTCTAAAAAAAGGAGCTCAGCGATGTGTAAAATCGCTGGGCTCCTTTTTTATTTTACCTGTTTATTTCAACAATTCATTTAATGTTGGCAGGTCATGCACGCCATAACGTTCTTTGAAGGCGGCAATTTCGTCTGCAGGGAATTTGTCAGGGTCTAAATGTAAATCTTCCACCGGTAATGGACGATCATTTTTGATTTTGACATCAATTACAACTGGGCCATCACTGTTTTTAGCTGCATCAAAGGCGGCTGGCAGTTGAGAAATTTCAGTAATAGTGAAGCCTTTTGCACCTAGGGCTTCGCCGGCTTTACCAAAGTCAGCGCCTTCTAGGAAGACACCAAATTCTTTTTGGCCACTGTCTTCTTGTTCGGCTTCAATAAAGCCAAAGGAATTATTGGAGAAGACGATGTTAATGATTGGCAATTTGTATTTGGCTTGGGTGATGATGTCTTGCATCACCATCGCAAAACCACCATCACCACTGAAGGTAAAGACTTGGCGGTCAGGGAAGCTTAATTGAGCGGCAATCCCGCCTGGTACACCATTGCCCATCGTTGCAAACCAACCAGAAGTGGTGTGCAATTGTTGACCGTTTAAATCTAAATTACGAATTGATTGAATAGTTGAGTTACCAACATCTGTGACAAAAACAGCGTTGTCTTCGGCGATACGTTTAACTTGTTTGTAAACTGGTTCTGGCGTTAAATCGCCTTCGGTCACATCTGCGCGGCTTTGTAACCAAGCCCGCCAATTGACAATGTTTTTTTGATTAGCAGCTAACCAAGCATCCGCTGGTCGAGCTTTACCAAATTCTACTAATTTACGTAAAGCCGTTGCGCCATCGCCAAGTACAGTTAAATCAGTTTTGTGACGGCGGCCAAATTTGGAAGCATCAATATCAATTTGAACAAATTTTGCAGCTGGGTTAAAGAAATATGCAGCAAATGGGAAATCACTGCCGACAAATAAAATAAAATCAGCGTCAGCTAAAGCTTCGTTGGCGGGTTTAGTTGCCACTCTGGCAGCAAAGCCTAAAAAGTTGTGATAGCTGTCAGGAATAATTCCTTTGGCTAATACAGCGGCAGCCACTGGCATTGAAAAATGTTCAGAGAAGGCTTGCACCGCATCTGCTCCGCCACGGACACCTTGGCCAACGTACAAGACTGGTTTTTTAGCGGCTTCAATCAAAGGCAAGACAGCTTTCAAATCCGCTTCATCTGGTTGAATGACACCTTTTTTATGATTTTTAGCAGTTGAAATTTCTAAATCATCAATTTCTGCATAACCGTAATCAACAGGGATGGTCACGACTGCAACGCCGTTGTATTTATAAGCTGCTTTAATCGCTTCATCGACAACGTGGGGCAGACTTTCTGGTGTCATAACAGTGCGGTTGTACACACTGACGTCAGCGAACATTGGATTTTCATTTAATTCTTGGAAGGAATTATAATTCATCGCTGTTGAAGCAACTTGACCTAATAAGGCGATAACGGGCACATGATCCATTTGGGCATCGTATAAGCCGTTGATTAAATGAGTGGCGCCTGGTCCAGCTGAACCAAAGACAGCTCCAACTTTGCCAGTTAATTTGGCATCAGCAGCAGCGGCAAGGGCACCGACTTCTTCGTGACGTACTTGAATGTATTTAACTGATTCTCGTTCTTTATACAAAGCGTCCATCGTTGAATTAAATGAGCCGCCAGGTATTCCATAGATATGGTCAATTCCCCAAGATTCGAAGACTTTGATCATTGCGACACCGGCATTAATTTTGTTTGCCATTTCTATCACTCCAATATCTTTTTTAGAATTTCTGAGGTCATTATAACGCGGATAATTTTTAAAAGAAAACAAATGCTCTCAAATAATTTAGGCAAGCCTAGAAATTCGTTTTCTAATATGGTACTCTTGGGTTAGCTATTAATTTGACTTTTTATTTTTGAGGAAATGAAAAAGGAGGGGAAATTATGTTGGCGTGGTTATTTGCATTAAGTCCTTGGCAGCAGGCGCTGGTGGGGACGGGTTTCACTTATTTAATGACCGCTTTTGGAGCGGGACTGGTCTTCTTTTTTAAAAATATCAAAAAGGAAGTCTTGAATTTTATGCTGGGCTTTGCCTCTGGCGTGATGATTGCGGCCAGCTTTTGGTCGCTATTAGATCCAGCAATTGCTCGAGCGGAGGAAAATGGTGACATTGCTTGGTTAGTGGTGGCTATTGGCTTTGGTTTAGGCGGATTATTTCTGTATATCTCAGACAAGACGATTCCCCACATGCATTTCGGACCGAATCATGAAACTGAGGGCTTACCAACCCACTTAAAACGAACAATTTTATTAGTTTTTTCAATTACACTTCACAATATTCCTGAAGGGCTGGCTGTCGGAGTAGCTTTTGGGGCAGCAGCCTCTGCGGATAATCCAAACGCCGCCGTCCTAGCCGCCATCTCGGTAGCTTTAGGAATTGGGATTCAAAACTTTCCAGAAGGTGCCGCTGTTTCGATTCCGTTGCGGCAAGAAGGCCTCAGCCGTTGGAAATCATTTCTTTACGGCCAAGCTTCAGGCATTGTTGAACCGATTGCCGGCATTATCGGTGCTTTATTGGTCAGTCGAGTGACGGTGCTTTTACCGTATGCGCTAGCCTTTGCAGCCGGCGCAATGATTTATGTGGTGGTGGAGGAATTAATTCCCGAAGCCCAACAAAGCATTACTAGCCGCCGCCATTTTGCGGTCTTCGGTGTGATGGTCGGCTTTTTGATTATGATGATTTTGGATGTCGCTTTAGGGTAAAAAATGAATGAAAAAGTCTGGTGAAATGTTCCAATCATTTCACCAGACTTTTTTTGTCTTTGCAGATTTTTCAGTTGTTTTTTGGAGCAAAGTGTTTCCGCTAACTCCATCTTAAGGCTGACTTAAAAATCAGCCGAGAAAAGGATTTTCCCAGGAAAACTTCGTGCTACACTGTGAAAGTTAAAAAAAGCAGGAGGAAAGTTATGCAGAAGTTTTTATCAGGTTTTGATTTGAAAATAATCGGCATCATCTTTATGGTGATTGACCATGTAAATAGTTATTTAGGAAATTTTTTAGGTTGGCCGCTCTGGGTTTCATTACTAGGCCGCTTTGTTGCACCACTGTTTGTGTTTATGCTTGTTGAGGGCTTTCATCATACCAGTAATCGCCAGCGATACTTTCTGCGACTATTTATCGGCGGCATCGGCATGTATGGCATCAATATAGCCCACAATTTGATAACACAAACCAGTTTTGTTAATCCCTACACGGGTGAGTTTGATATTTTCCTACTGTTGCAAGGGCAAAATATTTTTATGACACTGGCATTATTGTTTGCGCTGATTTGGCTCTTAGAAACCATTTTGAAAAAAGGTCTCAGTTGGCAAAAAAGAATTCTGCTGAGTTTGGCACTAATTTTGATACTGCCATTTTTACTGCTCAGTGAAGGCGGACCGTATGAGCTGGTGATGGCGCTGATTTTTTATTTCTTTAGGGGGCAATTCGGCAAGATTGCCCTTGGCGTCTCCTTGTTTAGCGGACTGCTTTTGGCTCATGGCCTCTTCAATTTCCTTTCGTTGCCAGAGATGGGCAGTCTTTATCAAGTTCTAACCTTTGACAATGAATTTATGATGATTACCGTGTTGCCATTTATTTATTTTTACAATGGCCAACGGGGCGGCAGCGGTGCTGCGTGGCAGAAAAATTTGTTTTATTATTTTTACCCACTACACTTGATTATTATTTATGTGCTGCGGGATATTTTAATGGCAATAAATGCTTAAGCGAATGTAGATAGTGTTGACCTCCCGAGGTGCTGAAAGCAATTCGGGAGGTTTTTTCTCGAATAACCGCTTCAATTGGCTAACTTTTTTTCAGATTTTTGTAGACGTAGAAGATTTAATCTCATAACAAAAAACCATCCAGAACATTGGCTTTCAGCTTAGCCGGTCTGTTCTAGGATGGTTTTTACAAATCTACTAACTCATATGCTTCAACAAGCGATTGATATGGACAGCCAGATAAAATGTTTCTTCGTTGGGAATTGTTTTTTTGTATGTTTTCTCCAAAAAGTCCCGAACCTTGACGGCAATTTCGGCCGCTTCAGGAAATAGATTCCACATCTGGTCGTGGAGGGCGGTTTCGCCTTCGTGTAAAAGACTCTCTGAAAAGAAACGTTCCACGAAAAAACGCACATGGGTGATAAAACGTGTGTAATGCAGGGAATCTGTATCCAATTCCCTTTGAATCGAGTAACGAACTAGGTTGACGATTTCGCCGGTCATCTTGGCATAGCGAAAGCCATCAGCTGTATCAGTTTGGCTGACTTGGGCATTAATCAAATGAAAGGCGATGTTGCTAGCCTCTTCTTCTGGCAGGTCAATCTGATATTTTTGGTTGAGTTTTTCCAGAGCGGTTAAAGCCACGGCAAACTCTTTTGGATAATAGCTTTTAATTTCCCAATGGAGGCGGTTGGTAATTGGCAAGTTTTCTTGGCCCCGTTCGACGGCGAAATGCAGGTGGTCAGTCAAAGTCAAATAAAGATTGCTGTTTAGCTCCTTTGCCAACTTTTCTTGGGCATCTTGGATGATGTCACGGGTCAATTCAAAAAATTCAAAGGGAATTTCCCCCACCAGTTCTGCAAGTTGGGACGGTTTCTGTTCGTCAGCTTCTAAAAAAATCTTGTCCACCTGTTCATCAGAAATTTCTTCGCCGGCTTTTTTGCCAAAGCCGATACCTTTGCCCAGCGCAATCATTTCCTGGCCGTTTTTTTCGACGAGGACCACACTGCTGTTGAGAACTTTTTTGATAACGCTCACCAGTTCACCTCCCTTAAAAAATTATTCTGCTAAATAAGCTCCGTTTGTTTCAATTACTTTTTGGTACCAGTAAAAAGAATCCTTCCGCAGCCGGTCATAGGTACCATTACCCTCGTCATCGGCATCGACGTAGATGAAACCATAACGCTTGGACATTTGCGATGTACCGGCACTGACTAAATCAATCGGGCCCCAGCTAGTGTAGCCGACTAAATCAACACCTTCATCAATCGCTTCTTTCATCTGTTTGAAATGGGCGGTGAAATACTCCATCCGGTAATCATCATGAACTTTACCATCCTCGACTTTATCGACAGCCCCCATACCATTTTCAACAATCATTAAAGGTAAGTGATAGCGATCGTACAATTCAATCAAGGAAATTTTCAAGCCTTTCGGATCAATTTGCCAGCCCCATTCAGTAGAAGGCAGGTAAGGATTTTTCACGCCCAATACTGTATTGCCCGGTGTTCTTTCTGCATTCGGGTCAGCAGATTCAGCCATCGACATGTAATAGCTGAAGGAAACAAAATCAACGGTGTGCTCCTTTAATATTTCTAAATCACCAACAACCATTTCTGGCATAACGTGGCGTTTTTGCAAATCCTTCAAAATCATTTTTGGATATTTGCCAAAGACTTGTACGTCCGCATAGAAATCATTTTCTAAATTTTTCTTCAATGTCAGCTCGACATCCAGCGGCGCACAGGTTAATGGGTAGGTCATCAGCTTGGTCAACATACAACCGACTTGGCTGCCGGGAATTTTTGCATGGGCATCTTTGGTGACCAGCGCACTGGCTACAAATTGATGATGCAAAGCTTGGTAAATGTCCGCTTCATATTGACCGGCCGCACTTTTGTCGGGAATAATGCCGGCGGTGGTGAAGGGATGACGATGGATGCTGTCAATTTCATTAAAGGTCAGCCAATATTTTACATATTTTCCAAAGCGGTCAAAACAAACATTCGCAAAGCGGACAAAGTCATCGACTACGCGGCGATTGACCCAGCCATTATAATTTAAGCTCAAGGCAACAGGCATTTCATAATGGGACAAGGTGACAATCGGTTCAATGTTTAACCGTTTCATTTCCTTAAAAACATTTTCGTAAAAAGCGACACCGGCCTCGTTTGGTTCCAATTCTTCGCCAGTCGGAAACAGGCGCGTCCAAGCGATAGATAGGCGCAGTGTTTTAAAGCCCATCTCAGCAAACAAAGCTAAGTCTTCTTGATAGCGATGATAAAAATCAATGCCTCGGCGTTTTGGATACCATTTGTCGGTTTTATCTGCAATCGCCGCTTCAATTGATTCAGTGGTCACTTCCCAGTGGGCCGCATAATTGGTGTTGTCAACATTGGGCTTGTAAGAGGCGATATCAGCGACAGACATGCCTTTGCCGTCAACGTTCCAGCCACCTTCAACTTGATTAGCGGCAATGGCGCCACCCCATAAAAATCCTTTTGGAAATGCATTGTTTGTCATAATATTTCTCCTTTGTATTTTACACTATTGAGATTCTTTTTTTAAGCTAAACTTATCGTTAATAATTTTGATTCATTGGTGACATTGGTATCTTCCTGCAGTGGTTCAACCGTAAATTTATCTTGATTGGTCACCACATAGATGACTGTATCATCAAAGCCGGCTGCTTGAATCGCTTGAATATCAAATTCAATCAGTAATTGGCCTTTTTTCACATGGTCGCCCGCTTGAACTTTCGGAGTAAAGCCAGTGCCTTGCATTTGGACAGTATCAAGGCCGATATGGAATAAAATTTCAGCACCACAGTCTAAACGTAAACCTAAGGCATGACCAGTTTCAAAAACCATCGTCACTTCACCGTCAGCTGGGGCATATAATTTTCCTTCTTCTGGAATAATGCCGACACCGCCGCCGACCATGCCGCTGGAAAATACATCATCTTTAACTTCTGACAAGGGAATGACTTTACCAGTTACAGGACTCATCAATGTTTCTGTATAATCAGCTGTTAAATTTTGCGGCAAAGTTGTTTCTTCCGGCGTAGCTTCTGCTGCTTTGGCATCTTTAAAGGAAACTAAGACAAAGACAAAGGATAGCGCAAAGGAAAGACCGAAGACGACAAAAGCCCAAACTAGATTCATCGCATTACTTGGATCAGCATACATCGTGATACTAGCTAAACCAGGTCCGACTAAAGCGAAGGCCCGAATTGCTGTAATCCCAGCAACAGCACCGCCGATTAAACTGGAAAGCATCACGCTGTATAACACACGTTTATGGAGAATTGTCACTCCATACAAAGCGGGTTCAGTAATACCAAACAAAGCAGAAATTCCGGCTGAGATGGCTGTTGCCCGTAATTTTTTATCCTTTGTTCTCAAGCTGACAGCAAAACAAGCACCAGATTCAGAAATATTATGAGCCAATGAAGCCGGCAGATAAAGTAGTTCCATCCCCAGCTCGCTCATAGAGGAAACCGCATAAGGAATCATCGCTTTGTGCATCCCGGTTACGACCATCAATGGTAAAACGGCAGCCAGTAAACCAGTTGCCACCCAGCCTAAGTTTTCATATAAGGCAACAATTATACTAGAAAAGGCCGTTCCGACGTTAAAGCCAAGTGGTCCTAAAATTAATAGGGCAACTGGCGCTGTAATCAACAAGCTCATCATCGGCACAAAGAAAATCCGAATGGCTTTGAAGGAATATTTAGTGAAGAATTTTTCCATAACAGAATAAAACAGAACCGTTAAGATGGCTGGAAATACTTGGGAGCCATAGTCAATGTTTTCAATACCAAAGGATAACAATGAGGTTCCTTCTGAAATCATCGCTGTCAAGCTTGGTAAAATCATCACGCCGACAACTGAGACCGCAACAAGCTCATTGACCTTTAATTTCTTGGCGGTCGTAATCGCTACGAGAATCGGTAAAAAGTAAAGGGGAGCGCCGCCGACTTGATACAAGACTTGATAAGTCGAGCTTTGGTCGCTCATCACGCCCAACAGGGAAGCTAATAATAAAAGCGAACGTAAAATTCCGCCACCGGCAATCGCTGGAATCAAAGGTTGGAAAACGGAAATAATAAAATCAAGTACAACGGCGCCAATTTTTTGTTTTTCTTTGGGGCCATTATTTTCTGAGCCGCCAGTGTCTACTGTGTCACCGATTAGTTTTTTAACTTCATCAAAGACTTCGACAACTTCATTGCCGATGATAACTTGGGTCTGCACATTTTGGCGCACACCCATCACGCCGTCGATATTTTCCAGCGCCGCTTTATCAGCCTTCTTGCTGTCTTTTAAAGTAAAACGCAATCTAGTGGAGCAATGCTCCAAATGGGAGACATTTTCTTTCCCGCCAATTTCTTGAACGATTTCTTTTGCTGTTTCTTGGTAGTTCATACAATCCCTCTTTTCTAATTTGTCTGCATCCACTTGGCCGAATGGACGCAAAAAAGGCAGCACTTAAATAAATCGACAGTCCATCCCTAGAGAATTAGACTAACAACTTATTTAGGTCCTGCCTGCATTACCAGTCACATGCCTGTAATTAATATGTATGTATCATAGCACAATTATTTGGAAACGCAAACATTTTTTTAATTATTTTAGGTTGTTTACAAAATGTGGAGATTTTCCACTGAAACAAAAAGGCTGTTGCGAATAAAAAAACTCACGTACTCCCGCTAGAAGGAAGTACGTGAGTTAAATTTTATGTGAACCGAGCTCGCAGTGTTTAATAATATCTGCGGCGGGAGTCTTTTGGTGTTGTCAGCCAGCGAACCAGCCAAATAGCTAGAGCGATTGGCAGAGCAATTTTCACAGCCACCCAGAGGATACCGCCGATTAAACCAAAGAGGATATTTAAGACAATACCTGCCACGATAAACAAACCGATAACTTTTAATATATTGACAATAGGGGATGAACTTCTCATAATAATCTGCCTCATTTCTCTTGAATTAGTATATATATACTTTAACAAGAACGCGTGTTATCGACATCCATCTAAAGACTGATTTTCTTCTCAGACCTCTTAAAAGAGTAAAATCTCGCAAAAAAAGCTGAAAAAGCCTAAAATATGAAATTAGATAAGAGAGAGATGTGAGGAGATAAAAATGTCAAAAACACGGATTGAGGCTTTTACCGATGCGGTGATTGCCATTGTCATGACTTTGCTGGTGTTAGAAATCGCTACCCCCAGCGAGCCGACTTGGAGTGCTTTTTTTGAGTCAGAACATAAGATTTTGGTCTATGTCATCAGCTTTGTCACTCTAGCCATTTATTGGAACAATCACCACCACATGTTTCAAATTGTTCACCGAATCAACGGTAAAGTCTTATGGGCCAATAACTTTTTGATTTTCACCTTGTCGCTATTTCCTTTTGCGACGGCTTGGGTAGGAGAAGGCCTTTTCGCTTGGCCGCCGCAAGCTGTTTACGGTTTTGTTACCCTTGGCGCCAATGTAGCGTATTATATTTTAAATACGACTCTGGTGAAGGCCAACGGCAAAAATTCGGCGATTGGTGTGCTGAATAGCGACCATACGAAATTATTTATTTCGATTGGTGCTAATATTTTAGGCCTGCTCTTAGGCTACTTTGTGGCGCCAATTCTGGTGATTGTCATCAATACTTTGGTGCTGCTCATCTGGGCAGTGCCGCAAAAGAAAATTGAAGAAAATATCGATAAGTACGCCGGCAAATAAAAAGCCAGCTGCTCCTGTGGTCCTAAAGCAATTTAGGTTTCCATAGCGGCAGCTGGTTTTTATTTTAATAAATTAAGCTAAGCCATTATCCTGAATGACTTTTTGATACCAATAGAAACTATCTTTTTTATAGCGTTTTAAATCCTTCAAATCAAAATCATCTCGGTTGACATAAATAAAGCCGTAACGTTTTTTGTAGCCTTCATGGGTACTGATTAAATCAAGGGCGCTCCACGGGCAATAGCCGAATAATTCAACGCCATCTTGAATCGCTAAGTAGACCTGTTGGATATGGTCATTCAAATAGTCAATCCGGTAATCATCATGCACCTGACCATCTTCAGTCAAGATATCCTCTTGACCTAAGCCGTTTTCCGTAATTAACAACGGCAGCCGATAACGGCTATAAATTTGATGTGCTGTGGTTCTCAGGCCCACTGGATCAATGGCCCATTTAGAAAAAGCCGTGGTTTGCAGCTGCTCGTTTTGTTCCATTTGGAAAAAGCCCGGTAGTGAAAAACCAGATTGCTGATCTTTAGCACCGCCTCCTTTGGTATTCGCTCCGGAAACGGTCATCGAATTATAATAATTAAAAGCGATAAAATCAGCGGTGCCCGCCAGCATGATTTCGCGGTCTTCTTCAGTCACTTCAGGTGCTGCGTGGAGCGTTTCTAAAATATGCCAAGCCATAGTGTTATAGGTGCCAAAAACAGCTGCATCCAAGAACAGCCAATTGCGAATAGCCGACATATATTCTGCCGCCAGCATATCCTCTGGCGCTTCTGTTTTGGGATACACACAGGCGATGTTTGGTGCCGGGCCAATTTTGCCAGGATAATGGCCCTCATGGTAAAGTTTCATCACTTTGGCTTGCGCCACTAGCATATGGTGATTGCCCTGAAAGACATCCTTCCAATCGGCTTGCTCGCCGCCGATGGCTGCACCGGCAAACACCAACATGTTTTGTTCATTAATTGTCTGCCAATAGTTGATTCGATCACCAAAATTATCAAAAAGTACTTGGCAATACTCGACAAAAGCATCAATTGTCTTCCGATTGCTCCAACCACCTTGCGCTTGTAGCGAAGCCGGCAAATCAAAATGAAAAACCGTTGGAATAGGTTCGATGCCATTAGCCAGCAGCTCATCAATTAACTCCTGATAAAATTGCAACCCCGCAGGATTGAGTTTGCCATTAGGCAGCACCCGCGTCCAAGCAATCGAAAAACGATAAGCCTTCAAGCCCAACTCTTTAAATAATTGAACATCTTCTTTCATATGATGATAGTGATCAGAGGCAACCTTAAAATCCGTGGTTCCCGGAACTGGCGGCCGGACATCTTGAACGGACGGCTCCTTGCCATCTTCATTCCAAGCCCCCTCTACTTGATAAGCACTGGTGGACGCCCCCCATAAAAAATCCTTTGGAAAAGTATTCATGCAAACGCTCCTTTCATTGATAACTTTATTATAAAATAGAATCCGCTTACTTTGTAGTGTTGAGTTAAGTTGTTCTGATAGACGTTGAAAATTTAAATAATTCTATTTGATATATCAGTAGGGTGAGCTGCACTTGGCTGAATATAAAAGATATTACAATCAAGTACGTCTGTTGGTCTTACGATGAAATATTAAGCAGCTAAAAGAAATTATCGTCTCGTCATCTAATCAAAGCTAGCTTTCTTTTTAGACAATGGATGATAAATAATAATGATCGTAATTAAAACGGTTTCTATTTAAACTATATTGAATCAAGTTGTCTGCGTTCACTTTTTTTATAGATTTAGCTAAAAATGACAGGGGTGACTAACAAGTTTTATTTTTTAGTGGAATTATTCTTTTTCGAAAGATTTTTAAAGAAAATCGCTATATTTTATTCATATTTCAATAATTTTTGTACAGTTGAATCTGATGAGCAAGAAAAAACTAATTTGCTAAAAAGCAGATGCAAGTCAAGGTTTTGACGAAAAAAGAGCCGGGGAATAGACTAATGAACGTACTCAGTCGTACAAAAATAAAGGAGATGTTACATTATGTTTAAAAAAGCAATTATTAGCGGGGTTAGCCTTGTAGCCTTAACAGTTTTATTAGCAGCTTGTGGATCAAGCACAACTTCTTCCAGCTCAAGCAGCACAAGTGAATCGACTTCTATGAGTTCTTCCATGAGCACAAGCTCTTCTAGTGAAGCAACTGCTACAAGTGCAACAGCTGGCGAAATTATCGGTAGCGATACAAGTTCAGATGGTTCTGCAACAGAAATTACTTTACCTGGTGATACAGTAACTTTTGAAGTGCCGGCTTCTAGCAGCGAAGAATATTTACACTTTGCCTTTATGCACGCAGCTTCTGGTGAAAAAGGCTGGTACTTTGCCCCTGAATCTGAAGATGGCATTGCCTTGAGCTCTTCTATGTTTGATGACGCTGACACAGTAGACATCACTGACCAAATCGCTTTGTTCGCCGCTCCTGATGCAACAACTTCAACAGCAGTGACAGCTAACGATGGCGATTTAATGTATGGTACTTCTGATAACTATTTGAAAGCAACTGTGACAATGGAAAATGATATGTATGTAATCACCATTGAAAATACTTCAACTGGCGACTATGAAACGCCATTCTCTTCTGGTGTTTGGGAAGTAACTGACATGAAAGAAACTAGCTTTGACCACACTGCTTCTGCTGCTCTTTCTACATTGGCAACCTCTGGTAAACGGGCTGACCTTTACACAGAAGTCAAAGAAGACTTAAACTAATCAGACCTGTCATTAAATAAAAATTGAGAGAGGATTCTCTTTTTCAACTCACCTGTAACTCATTGGCTAAGGCTAATGAGTTACTTCTTTTTTATTTCGGTAGTATACTGGCAACACGAATCAGGACAGGAGGATGACCCATGAAAAATTATGATAATATTATTATCGGCTTCGGCCAAGGACCTAAAGTATTGGCTAATACCATGACCGCCCGCGGAGAAAGCGTGGCTGTGATTGAGGCAAGTCGTAAGCGCTATGGAGGTACCTGTTTCACAATAGGCTGTATTCCTTCTAAAGAACTTTTGTATGCTTCACAACATCCTGATCAAGCACTCTCGCAAAAAGAAAATTATCGTCAAGCCGTGCTAGAAAAAATGGCGACTGTTGAGGATTTACGTTCTGTCGGTTACCATATGATTGCTGATGGCGGAGCAGATATTATTAATGGCAAAGCCTCTTTTGTTGATGAGCATCATGTAAAGGTGACGGATGCGGCTGGTAACGAAACCATCTTATTCGGAGAACGAATTATTATTAATACCGGAGCCACCACCGCTTATCCAGAAATCAGCGGATTAAAAGATAGTAAATACGCATATGATAGCACTAGTATTATGGAATTATTTGATTTGCCGGATCGTTTAACCATTATTGGTGGCGGAGCCATCGGCTTGGAAATGGCGACGATTTATAATAACTTTGGTACGCAAGTCACTGTTTTAGACACTTACACAAGCTTTTTGCCGAAATATGACCGGGAAACCGCCGACGCAATTTTAGCAAATTTGACTGCAGAAGGCATTCGGATTTTCTCAGGCGCAACGATTGAAGAAATTGTTGATGGCTCCCATGATGCTGAGGTGCTATTTACTCTTGGAGAAAAAGAACCCCTAAGCATTAAAGCCGACGCAATTCTAGTTGCTACCGGCCGGCGTCCACAAACCGAGGGCCTAAATTTGGCAGCGGCTGGTGTCGAGTACGATGACAAAGGTATCAAATACAACGACCACCTGCAAACCAATATTCCTCACATCTTTGTTGAAGGAGATGTCAAAGGCGGTGGCCAATTCACCTATATTTCTCTTTCTGATAATCGCATTATTGCGGACTTTTTATATGGTGAAAAACAACTGACCGTCTCCAAAGAACAAGCGGTCTATCCACTAGTTTTGTTTTTAAACACACCAGTGGCTTCAATCGGTGTCCATGAAGAACAAGTTGACAAAGCCAATGTTTTAACGAGCTTTTTACCGGCATCAGGCACCCTGCGTTCCAGAATTACCGGTGACACTACAGGATTTATGAAAACGGTGGTGGACAAGGAGACTCACCAAATTTTAGGCGCAACGCTGTATATTGAAAATTCGCCAGAGGTTATTAACTTACTCAGCTTAGCTATGAGAGAAAATTTGCCTTATGAATCACTGACGAATTTAACTTACAGCCATCCAGTTACGAGCGAAATGTTATTTTTCTTATACAATAGCTTAGTCTAAGAAATTCGATAAAATTATCATTAATAAACAAGTCAAAATTTTAGCTCAGCGGCTATTGTCGTTGGGCTTTTTTTGTAGACCAATAAATTTCGCTTAGGCTGTTAGATGTGATATGAAAAAATTAACATCAAAAAGCTCCGCGCACCTTTATAGTATAATAAATCAAGTAAGGGCAGAAACTGACCAACTATGATTAGTAAGGGGTAAATGGGTTGCGTAAATTTTTCAAAAAGCCAATATCAAAAAATATAGGAATTATTTTTCTTGTTAGCTTTGTTTTAGTACTGCCGCAAATTATTTCCGGTAAGATGATTATCGGGTCGGATGCCATCTTCCATTTCAATCGCTTCTTTGACACAGCGCAGCAGATTGAACAGCAGGATTTCCAGTTTTTCATTTCCCTCTATGGCTTTCAACAGACTGGCCGAATAGTCACGCCCGTGTATTCACAGATATTTTCTTATTTCTTTGGACTGATTTTGCTGCTGTGTCAGTCATGGTATAGGTTTCAAATTATTACTAATTTCCTGCTCTTTTTAACGGCAGGATTGTCTATATATTTTTTATTAAGAAAAATGGCAATAAGAGAGCAGCTGGCACGGAATTTCAGTGTAATTTATATGACAACCTACGCTGTTTCCTATTGGGTCATCCGGCAGGGGTATTCCAGCTGGGGAGCGGTTTTGCTGCCGCTGTGCTTGATTCCTTTGGTTGATTTAATCAAGTCGCAGCGATTTAGACCACTGCCAATCGCATTTTCAATGGCAGTGATGTTTCAACTGCACTTTTTATCTAGTATTTTTCTGGCGATACTCTATTTATTTGCCTATCTATATTGTTTTTTTTAAAGAGAAAATAAGCAACAGCTGTTGCTCCAACTGCTACTCTCCGTGGCAATTTTTTTGCTGCTGACGACAAATGTCTGGTACTCATTGGGGACGATTTATAGCGGAAATCAGCTTGTGCAGCCCTTTATTAATCGGGGGATTTATAACCAAACAATCACAAGTAGCAGCTGGTATTGGTTGATTAATCCATTTATTTTGCCGATTATCATTCTGCTTGTTCTGCTGCTTAGCTTCAAAAAGTTTAAAAATTTTTCGCCGTTAAATAAGTTCTTTACGCTGTCATTTGTTTTCTTTACCATTTTATCGTCAAATTTATTCCCCTGGAAATTTTTATATGAAATGGATTTTGTCATGGTGCAGACAGTCCAATTTCCTTTTCGTTTTTTTGTGCCGGCAACGATTTGTTTGTTGAGTGGGCTGGCCTTATCAATCTCTGAGGGCCAGCTGGTTTGGTTGAAAAAATATCAAAAGCTGGCACCTGTTGTTATCGGCTTATGTATTAGTCATTCATTGATTTTATATACGGTGACTTTGTCAGACTGGGACAAGGAAGATGCTTCATTTATCAACAGTGGCAAGCATGTTTTTTTAGCAACTGATGATTTTCAGCAGATTAAAGCTTCGTTTTATAGTGATGATTTGTCCTTGTCCTTGGCTTTGGTTGAAAAATCAACACCAGATTATCTGCCGTTATATTCCACTGAGAAGAAAAACAATTATGATCTTTATGAGGAATATATTTTGTTCAATGAAAAACATTTTTCAAAGCAGGTGAAAGACGGCCAGCTAATTGTTCAGTGGACTAGTGAGACAGATGATGAGGAAGTCATTGTGCCTGTCATAAAATATCAGCAGACCAAATTAATCTTTAATGATCAAGAGCTGACAGCGGCTCGGTTGACAGAAATAGGTAATCCAATTGTCAACAGTCAGTTGGGAGAAAATACGTTAATTCTCTCTTATTAGTAGGGATTTTAGTTGGATATTTGACCGAGTGCCAAACCTTCTGAATTTTTTATGGAAGTTAATGAAGGTGAAACTTATGAAATTTGGTAACACGGAAAAAATTCTGAGGCAATAGAGAAATAAAGTGTAACTATTAAGGGGGAAAAGTAATGTTGCAATGGCTTGGTTTATTGGCGGTCAATCTAATCATGCCGATTTTGTTGATTATTTTCGGTGCTTTATTTAAAAATGAACCACCAGGAGACATCAACAAGACCTTTGGCTACCGCACAAAACTTTCCATGAAAAATCAAAAAAATTGGGACCTCGCTCAAAAAATACTCGGAAAAATTTGGTTCAAGCTGGGCATATTTTTACTGATTGTCAGCGGAAGCGGAATGCTGCTGATATTAATTTTCACACCCAAAATGCAGGAATCATTGAGCTATGCCATCACTGCGGGGCAACTTATAGTGGTATGTGTATCTTTGCTAAGGATACAAAAGGCGTTGAAAAGTGAAACGTGATGAAGGTTAATTTGCTTGTTGCCGCTAAGTTTGCTAATGGGTGCTTTCATCTAAAATTGATAAAAAGAGCAGTAGATAAATTCTGGATTCAGATAAAAACATGTCATTCAAACTTAGCTCAAATATGATTGAAGGAACGTTTTCTTGTATCTGCTTAAAATTCTTTTACACGCCGTCTTAAAAAGAACAGCGTGTAAAAAAAATTAAATTGTTAGATTATGATATACTAATAGTAAGCACTTTTATAGAAGGGTATTGCAAACAAATCGCTCCATTTTGCGTACGGATAGGAAGATGTTCAAATGATAACTAGTTTTTTATGTACCAATATTTTTTCTCGGAATGCTAAAGAACTGATAAATTTTTATCGGGAAATACTAGAAATACCGATGTTAAAGACAGATTCTGGTGAGTATGATGGTGTTTATTTTGGTTTCATGAAGGAAGCACCATCAATTTGTATTTGGGATGCCACCGTTTGGAATGTTCACCCAAGTGGGAATTATGTCATTTGTGTTTGAATGTGATAGCCTTGAAAATACATGTATGGACTTAAAACAAAAAGGCCTTGTCTTTGCTCCACCAAAAAAATTTGAATGGGGAACATCTGAACTTCGCCTAAAAGATCCGGATAACAACGAGGTAGTGATTGAAGAATTTTTGAAAAAGTAAGTATTACAACTTCCCTACAAATAAGTGACCAAAATATCAATCTGGTAAAACTGATGTATACAAAAAATTAGTCGAACGTGCGATGCTGTTGAGTAGTTTACACAAAGAGAGGAGAGATATACATGTTATGGAGTGAAAAATATACCAAAGAAGTTGAACCAACCCCACAGCAAGTCAAGGAGTTTATCAATAATCCGATGTTTGAAGAGTTAGACAGCTATTTACAAGATACGTATAAAATAAAAGCAAAAAAGGCTTACAGTGGTTGTGCTATGAATCAGGGGATTTGGAAGGGCTGGAACATTAAATATCAGAAAAAGGGCCGTTCCATTTGTACCCTCTATCCCCAAGAAGGATATGTTTTAGCTTTGCTGCCGTTAAATCATGAGGAATTAGCAGAAGCAGAGATTCTTTTACCAACACTTTCCAAGGAAACTCAAGAAATCTATAACAATGCTAAGGTAGGCCGTACTGGAAAATCATTGCCGCTAGAAGTTCGAAATGAAAGTACAGTCAAAGATATTAAACAAATTGTTTCCTTGAGGATTCATGAGTAGCCATTCAAAAAGAACTCATCGGATATCAAATTTTAAGGGATTATCGACTCTATCAAAACAAGTCAAAAGTGACGAGTTAGCTTCGTTACTTTTGACTTATTTAGTGAGTACAGTTCTTACAATAGAATAGGTATCACCATCTGGATTAAATGGTAATGATTTTGGTCTTTGTAAAAATCAGTGGCTAGTGGAATCTGCGGTATTTTTAAAAATAATAGACAACTATCCTACTGTACGAAAGAGAAACAGGGAGGCTTTCTATGAATGAACGCTTGTTAAATAAGAAAATTCAACCCAATGTCGTGGAAATGGCCAGCTATTGTGGCAAGAATGCTAAAAATTTTATAACTTTTAATTCTTTTCTATCGAAAAAATACAATACCATACAAGAAATCCGTTTCCCATATGGCAAAGATTATGGCTGGTGTATTACACATAGAGAGGGAACAAAATTAATTTGTAATGTATTTGCTGAAGCCGATTCTTTCACCGTTATGGTCCGACTTTCAAATCAACAATTTGATTTGGTATACAATGATGTAGACCAGTATTCAAAAGATCTTATTGATACTCGATATCCTTGTGGCAATGGAGGTTGGATTCATTATAGAGTTTCTTCTGATAATCACCTCAAAGCTATTCAAAAAATTCTTTCATATAAGAATTAATTTAAAACCTTATTGGATATTGCATAGCTACTCAATCACTATGATTTAATCAAAAATTCCAGTCCGTTAACGACGGATTTACTAGACTAAAAAATAGCTCTTACCGTATTATTTTGGTGAGAGTTAGTTTCTTAAAATGGAATTATCAAGGAGCTAATTACTCTGCTAACTCAGGGAATAGTATACTGGCAACGTATTTTCTAAATTTAATTATGGATATTTCTTCTATGTCCGATTTGGATTGCCGTAATCACTAATCGTTCATCTTCAATTTCAACGATTGCACGATAATTTTCAATGCGATAGCGCCAGTAATTGCCTAAATTACCGGTGAATGCTTTTCCTTGTTGTCTTGGATTAGTGGCGCCATCTACATTCTTGTATAGCCATCGAACGATTAAAGCAGCTTGGTGCTTATCCATTTTTCGAAGTTGCTTTTGTACTTCTTTACTAAACTCTAGTTGGTAAACCATTATATGTCACTGAATTCTTTTAGTATGTTATTCATAGAAACGGTTTGTTTATCATCTTCTAACCACAACTTATGTGCAATGTCGGCAGTTTGTTTATCATATTCATCTTCTAACTGCTCCATTGAATAATTCTTCATCAATTCAGATAGAGTAATACCATAGAACTCAGCCATATAGTCTAACCATTCTTTTTCTTCGTCACTTACTCTGATTGTAATCATAGCCATAAATAATCAACTCACTTTCTTGTGTTTCGTTGTAATACAAAATGAAGAGAAAGTAAAATCTACTTATCAGGTATCCACCAACGACAGATATCATAGATTTAATTCAAAAAATCACACCAGCATGTTTTGCTGGATAATTGCTTTTCTGTTGATTTCTACTAGTAAAAAAATTTCTTTGTGTCTCTGGCAAGCAAACACAGAAGTAGCTCATCTGAATCTTTATAATGGAGAATTATGTTTTCGTTTTTGATAAGATTAAATAGACTTAGTCTTAATTACATAGCAATAAAAAAGGAGGAAACTTGATGACAAAAGCTGAATGGTATGAAGGAAAAGAAGGCCGGGCAGAACACCTAGTTTATTTGAACAAAGAAGGAAAGGAATTGGAAAAACTGTTGGATGGAACTAAGACGCTTATCATTCGAGGGGCAGCTGGTAAAAAATCTCCATTGGGTGGTAGAGCGAAAGTTGGCGATTTGACTTACTTTGTTGAAACAGGTGGCGATTTGACAATTAATTATCGGGGAGTTATTACAGAAGTTGTGGAATCACCTAAAATGGATAAAGAAGAGTCGATTCAGTTTATTGAAAAATATGAAGATGAACTAAATCTATCAAAAAAACAATATGAACGCTGGGCAGGAAAAAAATATCTTGCTGTATACAAAATTGAACAGATCGAAACAGTAGAACCTTTCAAATTTAATCGAGAAAAAGATATGGACGATTGGATTATTACAGATGATATTAACAAAATTAAAGCATAATTAGGTTGGGCTTGTTGGATAAGAAGTCAATTAACAATGAAATTCGTAGAGTCACAGGAAATTTTTCAAACTTTTGCAATACTGATTACACAAAAAATTCACAAATTCCAGTTATTATGTACTCATCCCAATAAAACAAACCCAATAAAACACTTTTTCATTTTTTACTCCTAAACCCATCGGTCGCCGCCGATGGGTTCCCTTTTTGTCTTCAGAAAAAAGGAACTTTTTCTGAAGATTAGCGGGCCGCATACAGTTCAACTAGTAGTGAACAAAAGATTCTCTAGGCATGAAGGAAGTTGAACTAGCATCCTAAACCCGTCAGTCCCCGCTGACGGGTTCCCTTTTTGTCTTCAGAAAAAAAGTTTTTCTGGAGAGCGTCGGTTCGCATGTAGTTCAACTAAAAATTTAAATATACTGATATGAATAGAGACCTTCAATGAAGTTGTGTCTCATTTTTCTTAAAGGGAGGACCGTTGGAATTCTAAATTTCCATCTCTGTCCGCGGGCATTGAATTGCCAAGTTGCCGCAGCAAATAAACTTTCCTTCAAGGTACTATTTGTTATCTCCGAGAAGTTGAATTCAACTTTTTGAATAAGTTGATTAGATATTTTACTGATGAATAGAATGGTTAGTTTCTCAGAACTCAACAAAAGAACAGCCTGCTCTGTGATGACAGATAGGCCCCTTGCTTCAGCGTAGCAAGGAAGCATATTCGCTTGACCATGCAAGTTTTTTAACTCATGGATTACAGACTCTCTTAAAATAATCATTTCTCCTCACCTCAGTCTGATTATACCAGAGCCACAGTAGCGGAAAGCACATTTCCATTGGTGAACCTATTTCATTTTCATTAAGGAACCTTAAACCAAGAATTGATAATTTTTAAGCATTATTCAAAATGAATTTTCTTGTACTGGTTAAAATCTTTTCAAATAAAGCAAAAATTTCTTGAAGTAATTAAATTTTTGTTGAATACTTGGACTAAATTCATATGTGTGGGAGGGTTTATATGATAAAGCTTATTTTGCTAACGGCTTCTCTGCTTCTTTTCTCTGGGTGCAGGTCAATTGATAATGCGCAAACAGACTACAGCACTGACACTTCAACTAACAGCTCAATAAACAATTCTACTAGTGACTCTGATTCAAATAGCTCAGATAATAATAAAATTATATCTAATTGGGGAGTGATAACGAACGAAGAACGGCTGACTCAATTTATCGACAATTTTGAGCAAAATACTGCGGATAAGATTAGTATCGAAAGTTACACGATTGAAGGCGATCCTATCTTTCAAACACTTATTTATGATGGAACACGAATTGAATTGATAGAAGATTATTCTTTTGATAGTTACCAAAATCAGCCTGAGCTTACGTCCCAGTATTATAATCAAATTATTTTCAGAAATGGTCAGTATATATTACAAGACACAGATAATGAAGCAGAGTTTTTGCTTATTCAATTAGCTGAAGAAACAACGGACACCATAGAATAAGCAAGTCTAATTTCTCTAACAAAATTTATCAGTTCAGCTTGTATATTAAATTATCCAGCCCGCTAAAGAATGTTTGGCGGGTTTTTATGTACGTTTTTTTGGAAAACATCCAAGCGCTAAGTAGTTCAACTAACGTAAATACTCCTCACTGTTATCAAGGAATTGTTCAATGGTTCCTCCTTCTAATCGGTTCTAGCCCCCTAATTTTTTTTCATTTCTATTTTTTCTGATTATCCAAAGCAAATCCAGTCAATCTCAATTCAATTTTCAAAATTGAAAGTTGTGATTTTGAATATTTTCTGAAAAATGAGACTAAAGTACCATAGTTTTTCATTTTCATTATGGGAAAATGAAAGAGTAATGAGAAACTAAAAGGACAAAGGAGATAAAAAGATGTCAGTATTAACTGCAACAGAGCTGAAAAAAGTTTATGGCTCAGGCCAATCAGCTTTTCAAGCTTTACGAGGAGTCAATATTTCAGTAGAAAAAGGAGAGTCTGTCGCCATTGTTGGTAAAAGTGGTTCTGGTAAATCCACTTTAATGCATATTTTAGCTTTATTGGACAAGCCCACTTCTGGAGAAATTTTATTATTAGGAAACGATGCGACGAAAACCAGTAAAAAACAAATGAATCATTTGCGGAATCAAACATTTGGTTTCGTTTTTCAACAATTTTTTATGAATACTAAAGATACCGTCTTAGAAAATGTGATGCTACCATTAAAAATTGCCGGAATTTCTGGAAAGCAGCGCAGAGAAATGGCGCTGGCAGCTTTGGAGGCTGTTGAATTAGATGATAAAGCCAAAAATAAAGCGAATGATTTATCTGGTGGACAAAAGCAAAGGGTCTGTATTGCGAGAGCAATTGTCAATAATCCTGAAATTATTTTTGCGGACGAGCCTACAGGAAATTTAGATTCCACTACTGGAGATAAAATTGAGGAGATGTTATTCAATTTGAATAAAGAAAAGGGCATCACCTTGATTATTGTTACCCATGATCCAGATTTAGCTGCTCGATGTGATCGTCAAATTCATATCAAAGACGGCTTAGTTGTGGAGGGAGAATAAAATGAAATTATTGGATATTTTAAAATCAGGAAGTTCAAATTTGTGGCGGAATAAAGGACGGACAATCTTAACCATTATTGCCATTTTTATTGGGGCCTTTACGATTGCTTTAACGAGAGGAATTAATGTTGGGGTGAACACTTACATCGATCAGCAGGTCGCTGGTGTTGGTGGAGAAAATCAAATGATGGTGCAACCGGCTTATGAATCTGGTAACAGCGATGGCCCAAGTGAATATCAAGAAGGCGAACAAGGAACTGCTGAAGCGGATTATCTTACTCAAAGTGATTTAGATAAAATTGCGGAGATTAAAAATATCGAAAGCGTGGAGCCTATGCTTTTGCCAAGCATCGATTATATTCAAGGAAACACGGATAAAAAATATGTTCTTAACAGCATGATGGATATGGATTTATCGATTGAGTTAGAGGCTGGAGCAGCGATTGATAGTAATGATTCAGCTTACCAAATTTTATTAGCACCAGAATATTTAGACAGCTTAGGCTTTTCCTCTGCAGAAGATGCAGGTGGCAAAACGGTCACTTTAGCTGCCACTGCTCAAGGGACTGGTGAACAGGAAACTGTTGAAGCCACTATTGTGGGCGTGCGTGCAGCTAGTTTGATTAATGGCGGACAATCAATTATCAATGAGTCTTTAGCCAAAGACTTATTGGCAATTAACGAAGATGGTTTACCCAATACTTTAACGGGTAGATATTACGGTGCCACTGCTACTATGAAAGACGGTTTAAGCGACGAAGAAGTAGCGGACATTGAATCAGCATTAAGCGATGCTGATATGATGGGAATGACTGTCGAAGAAGAAATTGGTTCCATTCGCAACGTCATCAATGCGATTACGGCTGTCTTGACGATGTTTGGCGGCATTGCTTTGTTAGCAGCCAGCTTTGGGATTATTAATACGCTGTATATGTCCGTTCAAGATCGGACTCGGGAAATTGGTTTAATGAAGGCGATGGGTTTAAGCAATGGAAAAATTTTCTTAACCTTTAGTGTAGAAGCCTTATTGATTGGTTTCTGGGGTTCCGTGTTAGGAATTTTGGGTGCCATTGGAATCAGCGGCTTAATTAATAATTGGGCGCAAGATTCCTTCTTGTCAGGCTTAGATGGTTTAACTTTATTGCAGTATAATCCAGCCTCAATCGTGATGATTATCGTGGTGATTATGCTAATTGCTTTCTTAGCAGGAACTTTTCCAGCTAACCGTGCAGCCCGTCTAGATCCAATAGAAGCATTGCGTTATGAGTAAATAAAAATAAATATGAAAATCAAAGCCAGCAGAATCAGCGATGATTTCTGCTGGCCTTTTTGAATTCTGGTGTTGAAATATCCTAGGACGCATTTATCAGAAAAGTTAATTTAACGCTGTTTATTACTGTTGGACAGTCTCATTTCGATGTGTGGCGTTCCTTCAAAAATAAATTGAGTGCCTATTTTTTTAAATCCATGTCGTAAATAAAATGGAGCGACTTGGATCTGAGCTTCCATCTCGATAGGGAGTTCCGGCCATTTTTGCTTTTGCAAAAGCAAAATCTGTTCAATTAGGCGATTGGCTAAGCCTAGCCCCCTGTGATTTTCAGAAACAACGAAGCGACCAAATGTCAAATAGTCAGGTTTTAGAAAAACTCTGGCATAAGCAGCGACTTCCACTTCATCCGAGGCTTGATAAAAAATATGGTAGGCTGATTTATCATAGGTATCTGCTTCATGGTAAATTCTTTCTTGCGCCACCACAAAGGTATCAATTCTCAGTTTCATTATTTCAAAAAATTCAGTGCTGGATAAATCAGCAAGTTTTTTAATTTTCCACATTTGAGATGCCTTCTTTCGAAAAAAGAGATATAATTATAGTTGTAAATTCAACTATTAGGAGATGCTTTTATGAATGAAATTGAAATTTTTCGTCTTATTGGTGCCATATCAAGACAAGCCACAACCGCAATTAATCAAAAAGTGAAACAATTAGGTCTTGATAATAATTTGTTTTTATATTTACTCAGAATCATAGAAACCGAAGGGCTCAATCAGCAAGAACTAGCGCAAAAAGTTAAGGTGGATAAAACGACTTTAAGCCGTGCGCTAGCAAAATTAGAAAAACAGGGGTACATTACTAAAGAAGCTAGTCAGTCAAATAAAAAATTTAACGAACTCTTTCCTACGGAGAAAGCAAAAGGATTGTATAATCAGATTTTTTCTCTTGAAAGAAACTATATTGCGCAAGCTTTTTCAGAAGTGTCGCCATTAGATCGAGCCGATTTATATCGAATTCTTGAAAAGATTCAATCATCAATGACCTAACAGGATTGTACTTTATAACGGTTGCATTTGCAACTAAAAAGCTTTCGAATGTCAATAATAATATTCTTTCTAGAATAAATGCGCAATAAACAGACTATTTTTGTTTGATAGTTTGTAAAAATTTCTTATTCGATTTGATTAAATAGATGCCAAAGACAATGTAGATAATCAGTAGCACTCCAACCGCAAGGAAAGTTTGTTCTAGTGAGCCCTCTTTACTGATAGATGCAAATAGATTAAATAATGTGTGGAGAAGCATCGTCGTGTAAATGGAGTGAGTCTTAAGGTATAGAAGAGCAAAAATAATTCCTAACAAAAGAGCATTAACGATTTGCAGCAGGACTAAAACTAACGGAAATTCTGGATTAATACCACTTGCTGCATGCAAGAGACCAAACACGATACTCGAAAACCCAACATAAACTTTTTTGTTGTCTTGTAAGAAAAAGAAAAACACACTTCTAAATAAGGATTCTTCCACAAAACCGACCAGTACCATTTGTAACAAAATAAGTCCCACAAAGGTTGGTGTCAATGAACGATTAAAGCCTAAGACTAAAGGTTGGATCAGTATAATGGCCATTGAAAAAAGGATAATAGTAAGAGTTAACTTGGGTTTTCTAAAACCAAAAAGTTTTAAGCTGGCATCTTTTTTCCGCATGTAGCCAGCAATAACTATGGAACAAAGGGCAAAAGCTAAAATCTGTAGAGCAATAACTCCGGTATCATTTAATTCGAAAATAACACCTATTGCAGAAAAAATACTCACCACTAAAGTGAGTGCAAAGCCTGTGGCAATTAATTTGATATAGACAGTTTTCATATAAATTCTCCTGACAATTAATTTTCTAAACTATAGCATGGCCTACAACAGGAAAATTTGCTAAAATTCCTATATATCGGACACTAGGGGTGAATATATGATTGGTAATGTTGTGAAAGAAATTCGGTTAGCCAAAGGTATGACACAAAAAGAAGTCTTCAGCGGTGTGGTGTCAAAGTCTTTTTATAGTGACTTTGAGGCGGGCAAAAGTTCAATTGAAACCACAAAATTTATTATGTTATTGGATAATTTAGGGATTTCATTTTCTGAATACAGATATTTTGAAAGAACCACTTATGAAAATTTAGAAGAGCAAATTGATAAATTATACAAGCGAGGTAAGTTTGAAGAATTATACGAAATCTATTTAAGATTCAAAAATGATATTTCACCTAAAAAAAGATATGCAGCAATTCATGCCTATTTGCTGGTCTTGTTAACAAGAGCGAACTTTTACCAATTTTCTCGAGAGCCTTTTTTCGAAATTGTCAGTGAGATTGAAGCCTATAAATCTTGGACACTGAGAGAAATTAAGCTAGCCAAACTAGTGTTACTGTCACTTTCTGAGAAAGAACAGGAAGGAGCGGCGTCAATTCTCACACGAATTGTTGAAGAATTGCAAAAGTATCAATTGTTTGATGAAAAAATATATTTTGAAGAAATTTGCGAGCTATATTTTAATCACATTCAAAGTCTACTAGTTGTAAATAATATTGAAGCTGCCCAAATAAAGCTAATTGAATACCAAAAAGAAGCTGCCCAATCAGATAACTTACATTTACTCATTCAAGAAAGTTTTATCAGTAATTTAGTTTCTTTGTATCTAGATTTTCCCAACAGCCAGCAAAAGCTTAGTGCTTTTTTGAATAACTTAGATCAAAAAAAATCGTCAGAATTTATTTTTTATCGAATCATTGTTGATATCCACCAAGAAAAAGCTAAAAACTACTATGAAAGATATAGTAAAGCTTAAATCTTTAGTTAGTAGATACACTAAATAGCCCGCCAAACGATGTTTGGTGGGCTATTTTCTTGAGGGGATTTTATTCATAGCTATTGTTAAAGTTAGTTGATTTTATGACTAAATCAAGACCTGGTTGGCACTACAACGGAAAATCCCTACTATTGGAGCATTCTTTGACTGTAAACTAGATGCTTACAATTTTTTGCAAGTTCAATTGTTATAAGAACAATTAATTCTCATTGTAGTATTGGTCCAATATTTTTGCCAAGTCTTTTGGATTTTCTTCATTGACAACATGTCCAACGTATTCCATGATTTCTAGTTTGCCCGTTTAATATTCCCTCGAAATAATATGCAGATTTAAGGTTAGCACGATCCTTTTTCCCACATATAATTAAAGTTGAGCATTTAATAGTTTTTACTTCACTGCTAAAGTCCAGTTCCTTCATAGAATTTCCCAAAATAAATGGTTGCTTTTTATTAAACGCCATGTTTTGAAATACCGATTTTGGTAAGAACTTAAAAATCTTATTTTGAATACTAAATATAACTCGTGGTACTTTATGTGGTGTACTTATTAGCACAAGCGTTCTTTCTTTTCCCGGGTAATCCAAAGCATAATTTAGTGACAAAATACCACCTAATGAGATGCCGCATAAGTCGAGTTCTTCATCCATTTCGTTACAGTAATTTGCAAATGAAGTATAAAGATTAGTATAGGTTGCTTCTTTTTCATTGAGAAACTCAGATAAGTTAGGACATAGTATATCTTGCCTTTTTCCATAAATGTCATTGTTTAATTCCAACTAGTAGCTTGATGTCCTGAGCCGTGAATCAAAATTTTTTTCAATGTAGGCCTCCTCATAATCTCTATCTTGTTTGTCTCAATACTATCATAGCAGAATTGATTTTGGCAGCTGAAGAACGGAAGCTCAGTTTTGAAATATTAATTTTTGAGGCGTAGTAAATGAGCGCTAATAGAGTGAAAAATTTTTTTGAAGGACAGTTGTTTGTTAGGATGACTGCGGGAGGATTGTTAACTAAGTCAGGTCTTAGCAGATTATCGACAGATTCCACCTACTCTGAAAATCTTGCATCCCCTAAAGATTTTTTGATGGTCCCTGTAGATGACTAAGATGATTTATCTCTAGTCGATTTTGTTATCTTGTTTAAATAAAAAACAATTATCAGGGAAAAAAATGCGGCTACAAAAATGATACAATTTTGAATCAGTTGATCAGTCACTGCTACTCCTTTATTTAATATTAATGATATAGGAGCTCTACTGGTCAACATAACAATAATCAGCAGAGCCATATCCAACATTAGAAAATATTGAGACAAATCCTTTTTCATGTATGTTACCCCCTTTATTAAATTGAAATTTGGATTATTTATAGAAATTTCACAAAAAACAGAATTGCTTTGAGAACAATCAAAATGAGTAATAAACAAAGATACTTAAGCAAGGTAGTTTCTAGTTTGGAAGAGAAAGATTATTTATATTCATTGTAGAGTTCAAAAAATAATCTGCAGGCCACTGGTCATTAGACGATAAATTTAACAGGGCCATAACTCATTTTAACAAACACATTATTTGCCAATAAATGTTTAGCATACCTAATCTAAATCTTCTTCAGTATAATTTTATTTGCCGCCAGAAGTTCGTTCAATTTGATGTATGATGCCGAGTGTCTCGCTATACCGTTATGACCTGGCGGAGCTGCCCATCAGTTTTGCTACTTCAGAATATCCACATGCTGTCGTTTATAAACTTACTTTAAGTATCTACTAATTAAAAATAATTGTCTAGAAAGCCTATAAACTTTTAGGCAAAAACGAGAGTAACAATCAAAACAAGTGAATCTCTATCTAGTATAAAAAGAAGCGCATGATAAAATATAAATCAGGATGGATATTTTGTTAACAGAGAGTAGGCTTGATATGGAAAAAATTAGAATTGATTTTATCACTGATAAAAAACTAAAAAGTAAAATCGTGAATGAGGTACTTAATGATTTACCAGAATGGTTTGGAATTGAGGAAGCTTTGCTTAATTATGTCAATGAGGCCGAACAATTGCCTCTTTGGGCTGCTATAACGGAAGGCGAAGTTATCGGTTTTATAGATTTAAAAGCTACGAGCGAAGACACAGCCGAAATATCTTGTATGGGAATCAAAAGACAGCATCACCGCCAAGGCATTGGAAAAATACTTTTTTCATCATTAGAAAATTATGCCAAGGAGAACTACTCGTATTTACAGGTCAAAACTGTGAATGAAGGCACGACACCTGGATATGATAAAACCATTCAATATTACCTTTCCTGCGGCTTTTCTAAACTCGAAGTTTTTCCTACCCTGTGGGATGAACGAAATCCATGCTTAATTCTTGTTAAAAAAATTGGAGGCTAGGAGTTTGCTTTAATGGTGGAAGAATTTTTGAGTTTAGATTGATGCTGATAGGTTTTATGGACTTCAATATATCTTAGAGTTTTGTCACTACTAATTTGGAGTAGCTAGTAGTGATTTTTTATGTTCAATAGATGAAAAAAAAGTTACTTAATACAAGGGTTAATCTATTATCCATAACTGAGCTTTGATAATGGAATTAAATTTTAGAGAAAATGTTTACTGTATAATCATATTAAAATTGACGAAATCAACTTCAGAATATTGCTTTATTCAAGGCGAATTTTGAAGTTGATTTGTTTTGAGTTTAATACTTGTTTTCGATTAGAACAAAAGATATACCCAAATATCATTGTGGGTTGAAAGCGCAACCGTTATATTGGATATAGGAGCTGAGGGTAATGATGGATAATCAAGATTTAGTAATTCTTCATGAGATTACATTTAGAAACGAAAGAACTATAGAAAATTTAGAAACAAAGTTGGCTATGTCAAAAAGACAAATAACGTATGCACTAAAAAAGGTTAATGAATTGCTTAACGAAAATTCCCAAGAAGAAATCTGTACTTCCGGAAGTAAACTTTTAATATCGACAGCATCCGAAAATTTTCTACAGAACTATCTGTTAAAATCAAGTATTTTTGAAGAAATTTATCATTCAAAAAAAAATCGACAGTTGATGATTTTATTAATCTTATCCTGCTCTCTTGAATTTTTGTCTTTGGATCACTTGATAATAATGCTGGATGCTAGTCGTTCGACAGTATTAAACGATCTGAAGGATATAAAAATTTTGTTGGCTGAAAATAATTTAGAAGTTACCTATTCACGAAAACGAGGTTATTACTTATTAGGCAATGAGGAAAATATAAGGTATGCCTTAATGCAAATAGTTTTGAAATGCTTAAATGAGGATCATGGTGAATTGTTTCTTGAGAATTTCATTTTCAAGTATTTAGAAATAAATAGTTTGGATTTTGAAGAGAAAATACTCGAAGCGTCACAAAATTATCATATTCATTTTTTTGAAAACAAACTTAAAGAATTTACTTACTGTTTTATTTTATTAAATCAACGGCTTAAGAGCTATACAATGAACTCTGATTATTCAAAAGAGGCCTTCCATATAGAAACAAATGAGTACAAATTCAGTGAATTAATCTGCAATTACTTTGAAATTACAGATAAGCAGAACATTAGCTATGTCAGTGCTTGGATTGCAGGAGTTTCCTCGGGTGACATTACTAAATCAACGAATGATAAGGAGATGATTGAACAAATTGTAAGGCGCTTAATCTCAAGATTCGAAAGTCTTGCTGGAATCCGCTTTTTAGACACGAATGTTGTAGTAAGGCGTCTGTATGAACACGTTAGACCAGCATATTATAGGATTTTATATCAGTTGCCTATCTTTAATCCATTAACAGAGAAAATTCAAAAAGAGTATGCTGAAATGTATTCATTAGTTAAAGAAGCTCTCAAGCCACTGCAAGCTCTATTTGAAAGTGAACTTCCTTCTGATGAGATTGCATTTTTAACAGTTCACTTTGCAGCCTCAACTTATGAAGAGCAAGAAAAAAGAATAAAACGTAATCGCGGATTAGTATTGTGTCCTAGTGGAATAGGAACTTCTCTCATTCTTGTTAAGGAGCTAGAAGCACTGTTTCCAAGTATTGAATTCGTAACAGAAAGTTCTCATGAAAAAACTGATATTTCAAGTTTTGATATTATTTTTACTACAATAATTACCCAGTTTCTATTTAATAGCAATATTCCTTTTATTGTTGTTAATCCAATTATGAATCCTAAAGAGAAATTTGAATTAATCGGTAGAGTCTACGAGATAATCAATAAGGAGCCACTAATTAATCCCCAAGTAAGAGATGTTTTGAATATAGTAAAAAAACATGTGAATGAAGAACAATATTTTAAAATTGAAAACGATGTATTGATGCAATCGGATGAAATTAATTCTCATGTAATTATAGAAGATGGAGGTGATTACCCATTGCTAAGTGAAGTTACAAGTAAAAAGTTAGTAAAGTTGAATGTACCAGCATCAAATTGGGAAGAAGCTATTCGCAATTCAACAGATGTGTTAGTGAAAGAAGGTAAAGTATTACCAAGTTATATTGATGGCATGATTCAAACGACAAGGGAAAGTGGCCCTTATATTGTAATCACAAAGCATGTTGCTCTCCCCCATGCACGTCCCGAATCAGGAGCAAAGGAGATTGCGATTAGTATTGCTACATTGGAACATCCAGTTGTGTTTGGGAATAAAGAAAATGATCCTGTGAAGTATGTTTTTGGCCTTAGCGCACTTGACAATAAGACTCATTTGACTGCTATGGCAGAATTAGCAGAATTATTGGACCAGAAAAAGTTTTATGACGTGTTAGATACAGCAAAATCTCCAGAAGAGATAATTGCTTATATTCTAAAATTTGAAAGTGAGGAATGAGAAATGAGCGAAATGAAGCAAGCATTAATTGCCTGTCGCACAGGTATGGGTTCCAGCATGATGTTAAAAATTAAAGTGGATCAAGTGGTGAGAGCCAATAAATTTCCCCTTGAAGTACAGCATAGCACATTAGATGATGTGAAAAGCTTTAAGGGAGATTTGTTGATTACTATGGCAGATGTTGCTGATGAGGTGAAAGGGCAGGTACCGTATATTATTGGAATAAATAATTTAATGGATAAAAAGGAGATTGAGGACAAATTGAAAAGTTTTTTTGCTAGTCAAGAATAACAAAAGGAGGAAGAGAGATGGAAATTATTCGTGTTATTGTATTTGATTTATTGTCTTCTGCACCAATTTTGGTTGGAGTGATTGCTTTAACAGGGTTAATACTGCAAAGGCAATCGGCCGACAAAGTTATTTCAGGAACACTTAAAACAATTGTAGGATTTCTAGTTTTTGGTGTCGGCTCAGCGGCGGCAGTTACTGCATTAGATAGTTTTCAAGTCTTGTTTGCGGAAGGTTTTGGTTTAAAAGGTGTTTTGCCTCTAGCAGAAGCTGTGACTGCATTAGCTCAAGAGAGGTTTGGTACTACAGTTTCAATGGTGATGTTGATAGGTTTTGTCTGTAACTTGTTGGTCGCAAAATTTACACCATTAAAGTACATTTTCCTAACAGGACAACATAATTTGTATCTTGCGGCGTTACTAACAATCATGTTGAAAGCTTTAGGAGTTAGCAATGCTGTAACCGTGGGACTTGGAGGATTGATGTTGGGAATCTGCGCTGGACTATTTCCAGCTATCGCACAGCCATACATGCGAAAAGTGACAGGCGATGATGAATTGGCTATGGGGCATTATGTGACTGTTGGCTATGCGTTATCAGGCTGGATTGGTTCAAAAGTAGGTAAACCCGAAGATAGTACAGAAAATCTTAAACTACCTGCTTGGCTAACAATGTTTAAAGATTATGTAGTTGGCGTTTCAATCACGATGGTCATCTTTTTCTATGTTGCGGCTATCGCTGCAGGAAAAGTGGCTGTTGAAGAATTATCCGGAGGGGTAAATTGGTTAGTATATCCGTTATTCCAAGGTTTAAGTTTTGCGGCTGCTTTGTATGTCATCATTACAGGAGTTCGACTATTTTTGGGTGAAATTGTAAGTGCCTTTGTGGGGATTTCTGAGAAACTAATTCCTAATGCAAAACCTGCATTAGATTGTCCAGTAGTGTTCCCATTCGCCCCTACAGCCACTGTGATAGGTTTTCTAGCAGCCTACGCTGGAGGTCTCGTGACTATGGTAATAATGGGCATAATGGGAACAATCGTTATTATTCCTGTTGCAGTCCCATACTTCTTTATCGGAGCTACAGCTGGTGTATTTGGTAACGCTACTGGAGGTTGGAAAGGCTGTATCGCAGGCTCATTCATTGTCGGAATATTAATTGCTGTTGGCCCAGCATTAATTTATCCAATTATGGAGAACATTGGCCTAACGGGTACATCTTTCCCTGAGACCGACTTTAATATTGTTGGTCTACTAGTTTATTATATCGGACAATTCTTACAAAACATATTCTAAAATTCGAAGGAATCAAATTTATTGGAGGAAATATGATGAATACAATTGATAATAAATCTGTTTCAACAATGAGAAGCTTAGTTGTGGATAGCGTTGAAAACGCAAACCATGGTCATTTAGGTGCCCCATTGGGAGCTGCACCAATGGGTTATGAGTTGTTTAGGTATCATATGAAGCACAATCCAAGAAATCCTAAATGGTTTAACCGTGATCGCTTTGTCTTAACCTCAGGTCATGGATCAATGCTTCTTTATTCGCTATTACATTTGTCTGGATATGAATTGTCTATGGATGACCTCAAACAATTCAGAAAATTGAATAGTAAAACGCCAGGTCATCCAGAAGTCTTTCACACACCTGGTGTCGAAGCGACAACTGGTCCTTTAGGTCAAGGGTTTTCAATGACTGTTGGACTGGCTATTGCGGAGGCCCATCTAAGAGACAGATTTAATAGAAATGAATATAACATTGTTGATCATTTTACCTACACTATCTGTGGAGATGGGGATTTAGAAGAAGGCGTTGCTATGGAGGCTGCTGCAATTGCTGGAAAATTGGGACTTGGGAAACTTATTGTATTATATGATTCGAATGATGTTACCTCAGATGGTCCTTTAAGACAATCTGCCCATGAAGATATTCTAGCAAAGTTCACAGCTATGAATTGGCAAACACTATTTGTAGAAAATGGGAATGATTTAGAAAAAGTTTCAAAAGCAATTGTGAAAGCACAAAATGAAACACAAAAACCAACGTTGATTGAAGTAAAAAATATTATTGGCTTCGGATCAACACTGCAAGGGACAGAAAAGATTCATAGTAATCCTGTTGGCGTAGAAGAAGCTAAAAAAATCAAAGCTGCAATTGGTTGGGAATATGAAGATTTTTTTGTTCCTGAAGATGTAAAAATGAATTTCAATGAGATTGTTGTTGAAGGTGAAAAGTCTGAAATGGCGTGGAACTCTTTAGTTGAGGAGTATAAACATGAGTATCCAGAATTAAGTGCTGAGCTTGAGAAAATTATTTCCGAAGAGTTTACGGTTACTGAGAATTCTTTACAACCTTTCACTGAAGAAAAAATGGCAACACGTACTGCGAGTGGAAAAATGTTAAATAGAATCTATAAAGATTTACCAATTTTAGTTGGTGGTTCAGCCGATTTGGCTTCTTCCAATAAGACAACAATTGAAGGACTTCCTTTTATGGATGAAGAAAATCATGAAGGCCCGAATATTTATTTTGGAGTACGTGAATTTGCTATGGCGTCCATTTGTAATGGTCTAACTTTACACGGTGGGTTAAGAGGATATTGTGGAACTTTCTTAGTATTTTCTGATTATATGCGTTCTGCAATTCGACATTCTGCATTGATGGGAGTTCCTGTTACGTATATTATGACGCACGATAGTTTACAAGTAGGTCAAGATGGCCCAACCCATCAGCCAGTTGAGCACTTGGCTTCCTTGAGAGCAATGCCGAATTTAGTGGTCTTCAGACCTGCTGAAGCGAACGAAACCATTATTGCTTGGAAATTAGCAGCAGAATCTAAAGATCGTCCATATTTAATTGCTTTAGGGCGACATGATGTTCCCGTAATTGAAAATGTGAATTTTGAAGATGCAGAAAAGGGTGGCTATATTTTATCAAAAGATTCAGACACACCTGATTTAATCTTAATTGCTAGTGGATCAGAAGTTGAAATGGCTCTAAAAGCGAAAGAGCAGTTGGGGCAACATAAAGTAAATGTGGTATCTTTCCCTAGTTGGGAGCTCTTTGATGCACAAAGTGAAGAGTATAAAGAATCTGTATTACCAGAAAAAGTTGTAAATAAATTATCTGTTGAATTAGGATTAACAATGGGCTGGTCCAAATATGTGGGGGCAAAAGGCTTCTCATTAGGTGTAGAGCAATTTGGGAAATCAGGTCCTGCAGGAGATTTATTACAAGAATATGGCTTTACAGTTGAAAAAATTGTGGAAGAAGCCCAAAAATTAATCAAAAAAAACAAATAGAAAGTAGATAGGATATATATAGTTAATTAAATATAAAAATTATTTGTGTGTATCCTTTAAAAATTATTAAATAGTTCATTGGTTGATTTCATTCTTTACTCTCCTTAGGCCGCTAGTCACTACGATAGCGGCCTTTTCTTTTGGTCAAATTATTTTATTAATGAGTGTCTTACGCTAAATTATATTCCAAGGATTTGCCGATTTGAGCATAAAGTTTAATTTAAATCAGAAAAGACTGTAATGCCTGCTTCATAAAATGAAGTAATATACTCTTGATAGGTTGTATAAAAAATTTCTACTTCATTTTTAGTCATTTCGTCTGAAGAAGCCTTGCCGTTTAATGGCTCTAAATCATTATTTAAATTGATGTAGCTACCTTCCCCGTTATAAAAAATAATTTTATTCGGTTCGTTAATTACGAGTGATTTCTTTTGACCATCACTGACTGTTACTACCCTAGGAGCTATCTCAAAATCTAAATAAGGAGTTGAGTATTTTGTTTGATACGAAGATAAATAGACGTATAACTGGTCTGATTTCACATAATAACCTATATTGCTCAAACCCTCTGGCAGTTCAACTTCCTCTGTTTCCCACGAATAGTTATCTAGCTCTGATTGGCGGTGATTTGTCCATAAAAGCCAAGCGATGTTTAACAAAATAAATCCCACAACTAGTAGGGAGGTGATGATAATTAACCATCTCCATTTCCGCCATTTTTGACCTTCCTGTAAATTTTTGTCCAACCGTTTCACCATATCCAAATCCCCCTTGATTAATTCATCTAAAGAGAGTTCAAAAATATCACTTAACAAGACTAGCGAGCTAATATCTGGATAGGTTCGTTCATTTTCCCAACTCGAAATAGTCTTGTCAGAGACATGCATCAAAGTTGCTAAATCTTTTTGTGTCCAAGCCATATTTTTTCTTTGGTGCGCGATATTATTTCCGATAGCCATTTTTAATCCCTCCTTGAAGTAATCGTATAAGGAAGACGCAAAAATGCCTACCTATGTATTGTAGAATCCTTATTTGAAAGGCTTTAAACTAGAATGGGTCTTAAAAAAGACAGGTATTCACTCATTTAATTTTCTATAATAAACCAATTCTATAATGCAAAAACACAAGAAAAAGTTACTTCAAATACAGGTATATGGTAAAAAAAGCTGTAGCTAAAATAAAAGCGCAAAGGACAAACATTACAATCCCCACGAAAGGAGCAATATCCGCTGCTTCTTTCGTATGCTCTTTAAAGTTATTACCAGCAATCAATCTCAGCCATTTTTTATTTCTAAATTTAAACCCGATTAAGGCAAATAAGCCAGCAAGAATCAGTAAAAAAAGCGTAATGAGAATCAACATTTATTTCCTCCCTAAGGTGTTTTATATCTTCTTCTAGTGTATCATTTGAAGAATGAAATAGACTCATTTTAAAGGTAGTTTCCATAAGATTTTTTATTTCATTTGCTTAAACTTTTATAAAGCTTAAAATTAAGCCAGCCCAAAGAAGATTCTTATAGCAGATGTTAAAAGATTTATCCAGTTGAAAGCTAAATAACTATCAAAAATGATTAGCATAAAGTTGTTTCAACCTTTCTATGGAAATGAGAGCTCCCGCACAACAAAGTCACATCCTACAAACCTACTTACACAAAACCGCCCGCCAATTGAGATATTTGGCGGGCTTCTTTATATCTAAAAATTAAGGCTATCATGCAAAACCAACAGCGACAGCGTTTGTTCCAGAGCTTCTGAGAAAGACGTTGATGACGACACCGTCTTGTGGAAAATAACCCTCTTTTTCAGTGTTTGCGTTAAAATCTTTGACTGAAAAAATGACAATATGTTTAAATTTCATCTCTTTTACCTCCTTTTTTACAAAGATACCAAAGTTTTTTGACATAAACTAGTATAAATTTTTTTTTTTAATCTGTCATTGTCAGATTAATCCCACGAAAATGAAAGAAAATCGTTAGGGAAACCCATTTGGTATGGAGGTTATTTTTTGTAAGATAAATGTAGCAATAGAAAACTATCAACGTCTATGAAAAAAGACAGTAGGAGGCGAAATGTTGATGCTTAAATTACAGATGCAACCGTCAACCAACAGATTTGTCAAAATTGAAATCAGTCGTTTTGTTCGTTGGGTAGAGAATAACTACCGCTTTCCGTTACAACTACACCTTAATATTACCGGTGCAAATCAGGTAAGAACACGCTATTCAAATGGCATTTTTGTAGCTTCTTCGTTTTTTCCGTATGATGAAGGACAGCCGATAGAAATAAACATTGCCACGGGTGATTTCTTTTCATTGGTAGCGTCTGACGGAAAAGATGCTGCAGTTTACATAACAATGCTATCCATCGCGCAACAATTAGCTTATTATTTTCAAGTTGTTAAAGATAAAGAATTAAATCGTCAGGATTCATTGGCTGAGGCCCTGATGATAACTGAAAAATATGAGGAGTTTAGAGGCTATCTTTATGAAAAATAACCAAGCAGCTTATGTTAACCGTGAAAAATAAAAAGGAGGATTCAATATGCACAAACAAAATTTGATTGAGATTTATACGACTCTTTCCCCAGATGAGTCTTTTAATTTGGGTAAGAAAATATTGGAGCTGCCTGATTTTATCGTCTTTGAAATGGTGTCAGAGTATGGTACATTGGATTCAATTGCGGCTTTACGCAAAAGTCTAATCACAGAAACGGTCAGTGAGTCTAGGTATCTGAATTATTTCAATTTTGTGACGCGTCTCAACCAAAAAAATGGCGTTTATGATCCATATTTACTCAAGAGCAGTGTAGATAACTTGGTAAAGTATGACAATGTTTATGACTTTGCTTTACAAGAAAAATTGGTTGTAACCATCCTTACCGACACGACAGATACCAGTTTTATTGGACGACTTATCGAGCACAGCAAGTCTCAGCTAACCCTTCAACCAATGGATTATTCTTTAGAAAAGGATGCGCCAATCACGATAGCTGAAAAGGATGTTTCGGTGATTGACATACTCAGTATGGAAAATTTTTTCCTTTCGCAGTATTGGCATTATCAAGAAGAAATTAGTTGACCGTTTAATTTATCTTATCTTGCTAAAAAAATATCTAAGAAGCGGAGAATACCATGGCGCTAATCAGTCACATTACTTTTATTGTTAAAGATTTAAAGCGTTCTGGGAAAATGTTAAGCAACATTTTTGGGGCAACTGAAGTTTATGACAGTAGTCCACAGCAGTTTTCTCTTTATCCGGAAAAATTTTTCTTAATTGATTCCTTGTGGATTGCATTGATGGAGGATTCTCAGGCTGCTTTGCCAAAAAGCTACAATCATATTGCTTTTCAAATAGCGGCTTCTGAGATAGATGACTACCTTATGCGGATTGAAAATGCGGGCTTAAAAATTGAACAGGGGCGTTCGCGGGTTAAAGGTGAGGGTGCTTCCCTTTATTTCTATGATTACGACAATCATTTGTTTGAGTTGCACACGGGCACCTTGGAGGAACGTCTAAAAAGATATCAATCCACAGCCCCGCAGACAAATAATTTCACTATTTGAGAAATTAGAAAACAGCCAAGTAATGTAGGGACCCTAAAAGTTAGATTTTTGGTCTAACTTTTGGAGATTACTTCAGATTACTAGGCTGTTTAAATCCAACTTGAATGGACTTTTAAAATTTTTGAAGTAGCCGGCTAAGTATAGGGAGCCGGTTACTTCTTTTTATTTGTAACAGATAGACAACTAATTTAGTATTTTCTTTTTTTGATGTAAGCATTCGGCGCTTGATCAAATCCGACTTTTGGATAATAAGCCATTGCGGACTCAGAAGCGAGCAAAATGAGGGAGACTTCATCACCAATTGCTTTTTCGACACAGGCAATCAGCGTAGTGCCGATTTTTTCATTTTGATAGTCTTTATGAACGGCTAGGTCTGACAAGTAGCAGCAATAGCTAAAATCGGTCACACAGCGGGCGATGCCTACCAATTTATCTGCATCCCAAGCAGTATAAATCAAGTCCGAATTTAAAATCATTTCTTTAATTCTGGCAGGTTGATTGATTGGACGGACAATCCCCGAAGCGGCGAAAAGCTCAATCACATCCGCCTCATTCAGCGTACTGCGTTTTCCATAAGTTATCATATTGGACACTCCTTTTCTATTGAGAAATATTATCGTAACAGTGATGTTAAAACCATCGCTGGTTGAAAATGTAAAAATATTTTTTTAGGCAGTATGCAATTTCCATGAGTCAAAAGCTAGACTAGATTATTAGCTTTTACAGAATGAAAAATTTTCAGAACACCTTTATAGAATTGCATTTTCTTGGTTGACCTCTAGAAAGTGAAAATCAGATGCATCGAAAATTTCAAATGGGTAAAAGATGCCTTGTAGATTCTTTTCATTGGTTAAATAATTTGCCATAAAAGCAGCGCAATAGGCTGTCATTTCGTAATCAGAATGAAACTTCAGCACCATTTCATGCATATTATTTTGCGAATTTTCTCCCTTAGCTCCTCGTAATTTTAGATAGATGGTTTCATCAGGCTGTTGATTATCCAAATTTATCTTAAGCTTTCTGAAGCAGCCAATCAGGAAATTGGTGAGATTGTGCTTGATTACAAAATGAATTATTGAATTGAATGGGGCACTGTTCCACGCTGTGTAGTAAGTCACCCTTTCAAGGGGCAATTTCTCCTGCAATAGCTGCGCCTCATCATGATTAATTTCTCTTAATTTGAAGCTCTGCTTTGCAAAAGTTTCTACAGATAGATTATTGAAGCCTCTGCTGCCGTCAACAAGCTGCTTTGAAATAATCGTTAGCATGTCATGGATGCCAGTTATTCCCACATTGGCATTTTTATTTTGCAATAAGAAGACATCAACTTGATCAATTTCTGGAAAATCTGCTTTAAAGGATTTAACCAAAACTCCGCAAAAACCTGGGAAAAAGCCGGCCATCACAATGAAAGCTGACTCAGGATTTGGAATGTCCTGTCTAAGTTTTTCAGGGAAATTTTTAAAGGCGGTGACGTCCACACAAGGGATTTTACGGTTATTACAAATTTTCTGAACCAACAACTCTTTTTGAGGGACCGCCACAATCACAGAAGTTAAATTTTGCGAAAGAGCAGCGTCAATACTAGTTGCATCATTGATATCGATCTCCATGAAATTATTTTTCTCAATTGTGAGTTTTTCAGCTGTTTTCTGTCCTCTAACAGCTTGATAATCACTGATACACAATTCAATTGTGTCAGCGAAAAATTTTTGAATCGCCTCGCAAATCTTATAACCTAAGCTCCCTGATGCCCCAACAACCAGCATTCTTTTTTTATTTTTAATGTGTTTTTCCTCCATGTTTTTTCGTTGACTTAAATTACTTTACTTTATCTAAGCATGCTGGCTGAGATTTTACAAGTCGCCAAAGTTAAGCTAGAGAGGTGAGTTAGTTAAAAGTGCGCGTTAACAATCACGAATCTTGCATTAAAAATTAAAATAGCATAGAATGTGATTAGCCGGCTAACTACTTATAAAAAAGGAGGACAACAATTGTCGTATTTTAATTTTTCTGATAGACCTAGCATCGAAAGAATTCAGACGATAGCAAAACAATTCAATTTGGCAATCAATCCCGATTCCGTGCATTTATATTTGGATTTTCAACAGACTTTTCGCGAAGTGGAGCGAAGTTACAACCACATCTTAGAAAAATTTGATTTAAGTGAATCAAGATTCAGCATACTGATGTTTTTATCCTATGCAGAAAATGAACAATTGCTGCCTTCTAAAATTGCTCAGAAACTAAATGTTACCAGACCAACTGCTAGTAAATTAATCAAGGGAATGAATAAACAAGGATTAGTTACAGTTCATCAAGCGTCAGAAGACAAAAGAACCAGCTTCATTAAGTTAACAGCAGAGGGCAAAGAGCTGCTGCATAAATTTTTGCCTTATAATTATCAGGCAGTGGATGAACTTTTTGAAGATTTTACTGCAGCAGAAAGAGAGTTGTTCTCTGCTTTGTTAAAAAAATTGGCAAGTGGTAAAAATAAAATTCAAACCCTGGAGGATACAATCGATGGAACCAGCTAAAATTGACTTACTAGAAACCTATTTGAGTCTTTATATCAATCATTTTGAAGTGCTAAATAATTTAGATAAGGAAAATTCACCTTACGTTATTTTAGATGTACGAAATGCGCCTAAAGAAGTGAAGAAAGATCAGATAAAAGGGGCGCTCGCTTTACCTGCGAAAGACTTAGCTGCCCATTTAGATGAGTTAGATAAAGAGAAAATTTATGTGGTTTATGATTGGACAGCTGGCACTATCTTAGGGAAACAAGCATTGCTAATTCTACTAAAAGCTGGCTTCAAGGCCTATGAGCTTGGTGGAGCCTTAGAAGGCTGGAAGGGCATGAATTTGCCAATAGAAGCTCTGCAATAAGACACCACTTTTTTATACAAACAACCCGCTAATAAAAATTGGCGGGTTGTTTAGCTTATTCAAGCTAAGAAATTGCGAGATTTCAAAAAAAGAAAAGCTCTTCAAACTTTTTATCTAAGGCGATGCATAATAGTAAGGCGAGTTTTGCCGAGGGATAAAATTCTTCTTTTTCAATATTGCTGATTGTCTGGCGGGAGACGCCGACTAATTGCGCTAAATCAGATTGATTGAAGTTTTTTTCTGCACGGGCGACCTTGAGGCGATTGTGTAAAAGAAGCTCGTCTTTTTTCATAAGGGCCCCTGAAAATAAGCGTTAAGCAAGGCGATGCCAGCCACCATCAAAAATCCTGAAACAACATACAGCGCCCCTTGTTTAGAGAAAAAGTTGCTTTTTTGAAAACCGAAAGCGGCATATCCAAAAATATAAGCACCTATGCCAGCGACTAAGAGCCCCAGCATATCCAAATAATTTTGGTTAAAAATAATTTTGAGCAGAGTTATGATAGCAATTGAAATCAGTAAAAAGGCCCCGGTAGTTCCAATCGAAAAATCATTCAGCTGATTTTTTCTTTCATCTTGTTTGTCGTGTTGTGCTTTTTTCAAAATTTTCTCTTTATCCATTCTCCTCACCTCTCAATTCATTATAAATTAATTTTACAAAATGTAAAGAAAACTTATCAAATGTAATTTCGTAATTTAGTTGACTAAACAAAAAAGCCGCCAAAAATTAATTTGACGGACTGATTTGTAAAGCTTTTATTCCTCATCCTCTAAATAGACAGCTGTCCCGATTACTGCGGGCAATGCTTTGTCCATCATTGAAAAGGAAATTCCTAATACTGCGTTAGCGCCTAATTTTTCGGCATTTTTTTCTAAATCTAAAATCGCTTGGTCGAGATATTCAGAAATTGCGGTGATGCCCCGCAATGGCCGCAGCTTATCGTCGTAGCCGTAAACAATGCCCAAGTCTTTGACAACTTTTTTTCCTGGATAGGATGTCAACGTAGATGAAATCATAAAGCCTCCTGTGAACTTTGATGTATCAAGTATACCAAATAAAAACGGCTGTCATAGTATCGTTGCTAGAAAATAAATTGTTATAGCATAGTGAAATAAAAAAATCATGAGCAGAGTTGATTAGCTTTGGCTAAATGCCTGTCTGCAGTTTTAGTATCTTAAAACAAAAAAATCTTGACCTCCAGTAACCCGAGGCAGGTATGCTTTACGAAAGGACGTGATGAAATGAATTTTGTAAAATTAAATAATGGCCTTGAAATTCCTCAGCTTGGATTTGGTGTCTGCCGAATCCCTGATTTAAGTGAGTGTCAACAAGTTGTTGAAAAGGCAATTGAAACCGGCTATCGGCTGATTGACACGGCAGCCATCTATCAAAATGAATCTGCTGTCGGTCAGGCGATGAAGCAATCTGGCGTAGCCCGAGAAAAACTTTTTATCACATCAAAGCTTTGGATTGAAAATTTTGGTTATCAAGAGACGTTGCGGGCTTTTGATGAAACGCTAGCCAAATTGCAGACTGATTATTTGGATTTGTATCTTTTGCACTACCCTTTTGGCGATATTTTTGGTTCTTGGAGAGCTTTAACCGAGCTGTATCGGCAAGGCAAAATTCGCGCGCTCGGCGTGTCCAATTTTCCTAACGACCGACTGTTTGACCTGCTAGTAAATAGCGAGGTCAAACCCGCAGTTAATCAATTACAGACGCATCCATTTTTACAGCGGAAGTATGAAAGAAAATTTTTGCAGGAGAAGCAGATTTCTTTAGAGGCTTGGTCACCTTTTGCTGTTGGTCGGGATAATATTTTTAGTCATCCAGTCTTGGTAACTATCGCTAGCCATCATCAAAAGTCAGTAGCTCAGGTCATCTTACGTTGGCACCTGCAACATGGGACTATCGTTATTCCTAAAACCGTTCAGCCAAAACGAATGCAAGAGAATTTTTCCGTCTGGGATTTTCAATTAACTCCAGAAGAGCTGTCAGCAATTGCTCAGCTGGATCAACAAGATCAGACACAAACAACTGCCCTTGCTGAAATCGATGACAGAATTCGTGTTCAAAGTAAATTTATCTAAAAAAATAATGCCCCATTGATGACCAGATAAAAGTCAGTTCCTTAGACTAAGTTTAGTCATCTTGGGGTATTATTTTTACTGATGTTTTTTTCGAGGATTATGATTATCCGGAATTTCATGATTTAGAATTGATTTTTCATGTTCAATTTTTTGTCGCAGATAGGCCAAACGTTTTTGGGCTTCTTGAAGATTTTTTTCACCTTCTTCAATAAATCACTTGACCTCGGGTTACCCGAGGATGTTACCGTTATTGTACCAAATTTTTTAGGAGGATGAACATGCAATCTATTCAATTAAACAATGGCGTAACAATGCCCATTATCGGGTTTGGCACGTATCAAATTACTGACCCTCAGGAGTGTGAAACAGCTGTCTTGAACGCCATCGATGCCGGTTATCGCTTAATCGATACTGCTCAGGCTTATGGCAATGAAGTCGCAGTGGGCAATGCGCTAGCGAAAAGTCCAGTAAGGCGTGATGAATTATTTATCACAACGAAATTGTGGTTTCAAGATTATGAAACAACAGCTGCGGAAGAAAAATTAAACGAATCGTTAAAAAATCTGCAAACAGATTATCTCGATTTGGTTTTATTGCATTGGCCCTTTGGCAATACCTACGCTGCATATCGAGTCTTGGAAAAATTTTATCAAGCCGGTAAAATCAAAGCAATTGGCGTATCCAATTACGCAGAAAGCCAACTGATTGACCTGATTCATTTTAATGAAATTGTACCGGCAGTAAATCAAGTGGAAACTAATTTATATTCGCAGCAACTAGCAGCCAATCAATTAATGAAAAAATATCAAGTCGCTCACCAAGGCTACGCTCCCTTCGGGCAAAACTTGGAAAATTCAATGTTTGACGAACCCGCTTTAATCGAAATTGCGGAAAAATACCAAAAATCTCCTCGGCAAGTAGTGCTGAGATATTTTATTCAACTAGGTATTTCAGTTTTACCAAAGTCCACCCACAAAGAACGGATGGCGGAAAACATTGCGATTTTCGATTTCTCCTTAACAGAAAATGAAATCACACTGATAGCTTCCCTCGACAAAAATCGACCTTTAATTGGAAATCCGCAAGATCCTGAAAAGGTAACGGCAGCGATGACGTGGTAATCATTTTTTTTAAAAAGTTGTTCCTGCGGGGACGACTTTTTTTGTGGGATAAAGTCCTGAAACTTTTTTACTCAATAACCTTTCAGCCCACTTTGGTAATTTTTCTTCGTAGGATAAGCAAAGGTTAACAGCAGCAGGACCACTAAAACCGGAATCCAGCCACTGTATATAGATAAGTATGCTTGTTTGAGACTAAGAGAATTATTGATACTTGCCTGATTTAAATTGGCGCTCATCAATGAGGCAAAAATTGAAACGCCTAATACAGAACCAATCTGGCGCACAACGCTGATGACACTTTGTGAAGAGGTCAAGAGGGTGCCGTTTAAATTTGAAGCGGCTAATATATTGATGGGACCTGCGATAATTCCAAATCCAATCCCTAAAGCTAATATGGACAATGATAAATAAAAAGTTCCTATTGTACCGGTCAGCACTAAAAGAACATATGAAAGTAGGATACTTAGTAATCCAATAAAAATTAGCAATCGAGGTCCTAATTTATTAATTGCCAAACTACCTAAACCACCAAAGGCAAAAACAGTCAGTGACATTGGCAATAAGATAAGTGCGGCCTGTAATTCGGTATCTTGAAGGGCATTGGTTAAATAAGTTGGCAAAATAACGACCACACCAATATAGAAAAATTGTGCCACCAGAGCGACAATAACTGAAGTTGTAAAACTGCGAATTTTAAATAGTGCTAAATCAATCATCGGGGCCTTAGCTTTCCTTTCAACTTGGATAAATAAAATCCCCAATAGTAAGCTAGCGGTAAAACAAATGACAGACTTAAAATTTAAAATACCCCATTCGCGTACTTTAATCAGTGCCAACGTGAGGGAAAATAAAGCAAGCATTGAAATGCTGCTTCCTAAAAAATCAATTTTTATTTTTTCTGTGTTTTCTTTAAAAGTCAAAGCTGTCATGGATAAAAATATGGCAATTAAAACAATTGGAATATTGGTTAGGAAAATCCAATGCCAGCTCAACAGATCAGTTAAAATTCCACCTAGAGTTGGTCCAACAGCGGCGGCGCCACCTTGAGTCAATCCTAAAATCGCAATAATTTTGAAACGGTCACTCATTTTCCAAGCGGATATGCCAATCGTATTTCCTAATGGTAAAATAATTGCCGCTCCAATACTTGAAATAATTCTGCCAATGATCAATAAAGAAAAGGCAGGTGCGATGCCAGACAAGAAACTGCCGCTGGCGAAAAAAATTAATCCCAGAAGATAAATCTTATTCCTTCCGAAGATATCTCCCAATTTACTTAAAGGGATGGTGAGAGTCGCAAAAATGATGGTATAAATGTTCAGAGCCCAAGATAATTGTGTAAACTCAACTGCCAGACCTTTTTGAATGGCTGGCAAAGCGATATTCATAATAGTTGTATCTAGCATCACTAAAAAAATCCCCAGAGACATTGCTACTGTCGTTATCAATTTTTTATTCATCATCTTCCTCCAACGGATTGCTTGTTTTGTAATTTCATTTTATAAAACGAGTAAAAACTCATGTTTTGTTAACAGAAATAAATATATTCCTATTGATAATCAATGTCAATCGAAAAAGAAAAATAATTAAGCTGAGTTTTAACTCACAAATAATTGATAATTTCAAATGATAAGTATAGAATAGGATAAGAAAACAGGAGGAGACTTATGCAAAACGACAAGGTGACTCGAAAGCCAATCCAAAAAAGAGCGCTGGAGAAGAAGAATAAAATTCTCAAAACTGCCAAATATTTATTCTCAGAAAAAAACTATTTCGTTGTCTCAACAAACGAAATAGCGAAGGAAGCAGGGATTTCTATTGGCACGTTGTACTCCTATTATGCGAGTAAAGAGGAAATTCTTACGGATTTAGTGAAGGAGTACAATGACTCTTTTTATGTAATTTTCGAGAGAATCAATACATCTGAATCATTTGAACAATTCAAGCAAGATACTATCACTTGGTTACGGGAACTGTTGGTTCAACTGACAGAGGTGGAGGACAAAGAATTTCATTTACAAATCGAAATGCTTGCGGCCTCAATTCCGGAGGTTCGCTCAGTGGTCAAAGAGCACAAAGAAAAAATGCAGCACTTAACCTATGAACATTTTTTGTATTATGCTAATCAGACGGACACAGAAACGATGGAGGTTTTAGCGGTCATCTTGTTTGATTTCATCTCTGCCTTGGTGGACGAAGTTTTATATACAGAGCATTCTAAAAAAGAGCAGGACAAACTTAGAGAACAAGGAATTCAAGCTATTGATTTATTGATTAAACAATATATCGTCTAGCCTCCGTCAATGGAGATGACTTCGCTTAAAAAACTACATGAAGAGGATTGATTTATATAGGTGGCAGCGTAATGAAGCTACCCAAAATACTGCTGCTACTTCAATTAAATTTACGATGAGGGGTTAATCGGATGACAAAACGCTCCATTATATTTTTTCCAAAATTTGACAATCAAGCACTTATTAACCAGATTCGGAGTAAATATGATCCTTTGATTCAAGAGATTGCTCCGCATATTTCCCTGGTATTTCCTTTTGATTCAGACTTAACAACTGAGGAATTAACAGAACACATTACTGAAAGCATAAAGGGAACAACTGCATTCAAGGTTAAATTTAAATCATTTAGCGGCTCTGCTGTAGATGGCTTCATCTTTTTGGATTGCGTACGGGGCAATGATGAAATTATTAATTTTCACGACAGACTTTATACAGGTATTTTAGCCGGGGAGCTTTATAATGAGACCCCTTATTTCCCGCATATAACGGTGGGGCAGATCAAAGATTTAGAGAAATTTTCAAGTGTTGTCAAAAAATTGAATGAAGAATTTAAGACGGAAGAATTTACTTGTCTAATAGATACCCTCTACATTGAAACGATTGATAAAAATCAAAACTCAATTGTTGAAGCGAAGCTGACACTTGGATAGTTAGTACAAAAACAAACCCGCCAAATATTAGTTTGGCGGGCTGTTTCGGTTGCATAGTAGAAGTAAGCTTACGAAAATTTAAACAGGCTACTTTTTTCTCAAGGTAGACAAGGATGTAGAAGATAAAATTTAGCAAGGCTTAAGAGTTGTTAAGCTAGTCACTATGGTTGCAAACGCAAATTGCTACTCTGATTGAACTTTTTTTGATTAGGCAGACAGAGATTTATCTCGAGTAATCTCATTTCGATAAAATAAAAGGAACACCCCATCTAATATAAAATAATTTACACCATAAATGATAAGTGCCTGCGAAAAGCTCAACAAGTCCAAATAGCTCAGCAGAATTAAGGCAATGATGGCAATTCCATTTACGATAGTTGTTGCCAATAGCACGAGCTTTTCTTTTTCCAGTGACACGAGTGTTGCTTTGATGTTTTCGTAAAAAACGGTTGTAAAGATTGCCAAGCAGCCCAAGGAAACATAGCGGCCAAAGTTTTCGACAACTTGGGCATCTGTAGTAAATAACGAGCCGAAGGGTTGATAGCCGGCAATCAGCAGTCCTGCTATGAGCACATAGAAAAATACGGAAAGGCTTGAGGCGCCAAGCATATTTTGCTGTACTTTTTTATTATTTTTCTCACCATGTGCCTCGCTGATAAAGACAAACAGGCTGTTACTATACATAAAAGTCGGCATTTTTGCATAATTGATTCCTTGCATCAGCAAAGAGTAAGTCGTGAGGGCCAACACGCCGATTCTTGAGATAAGTGCCTCAAAAACGATGATGAACAAGACGCCTTCTAAAATTTCTTGAAACATTAACGGCGTTGCCCGCTTAAGAATATGTTTGATTTCAGTCGGCTTAGTTTTCAGGGCCGCAAAAAGCATTTTCCGGACTAAAAGAAGATACAAGATAACTGAAACAAATAAGGCAATCATTTCTGATAAACCCGCACCGACAATGCCAAGATTCGGGAAGAAGAAGGCACCGTTGATTAAGACATAGGATAAGAAGGCTTGTATAATTGAAGAAATGATGGAAACAACTAAAATGTAATTTGTTTTGCGTTCTACTTTTATCAAATTTGTTAGGGCAAAACTCAGCAACACTAACAAGATATAGGGAGACATACTAAAGAGATAGGCTTGGGCAATTGAAAATAATTCTCCTTCAAAATGATAGAGCGTTTTAAGAATAAAACTACTGCCCAACAGCAGAATGCCGATAGCCGCTCCACCAATCAGCAGACTGAGACAAATGATGGATGAAACAAGGTGCTGGAATTTCTCAGTATTTTTCTCGCCTAAGGCTTTTGAACTAATCATATTAAAGGCAACGGCGATGACCCCTAAAATTCCAGTGACTGAAAACAAAAAATTTGTCATCGTTGTGATTGCCGGGATATTTTCATAGGAAAGATTTCCGGCAAAAGCCAGAGCCAATTGACCAATCACCACTTGCATAATATTGCCCGCCAATAAAGGCAGGGCAAACTTGTTTAACTCAACAATAATCTTTTTCATTTCACTTCCAACTTTTTCTGTAAATTAGCACGTTTGAATTATTATACCTTAAACGGAATTTTCTTTTCAGAATGTTGAGGAAAAATTGTGTCCGTTATATAGTGGCTTTAAGGTGATGGGGGATTTGTGTGCTACTGGACATGGAGAAAAACGAACTTTCAATATGATATAATTTAAAGCAACAAAAAATGTAGCTTCAAGGGAAATTATTCAGTCAGCTGCAAGGATTTTACTGGAAAATGGAATAATTTTTATTGCTGGAAAAATTTGTTGCTGAGACTGGTTTAGTTAAATTAAAAACAAATCGAAGTTTGTTGGATATGATTGGAGTGAATGAATTGGAAAATACTAAAGTGAAATTGAAAATTGAAGTTCCCAAAAGGGATGAATACTTGGCCTTAAGAAAATCCGGCGGCCTGTCCACAAGATCTCTAGCTGGGGCAGAAATCGGGCTGGCTAATAGTCTTTACAGCGTGTGCTTGCGGGAGGCTGAAACGGATAAATTGATTGGCATGGGCCGGATTATTGGAGATGGTGGTACCAGCTATCAAATCGTCGATATTGTTGTCGACCCGCTGTTTCAACAGCAAGGTCTCGGGAAACTCATCATGAAACATCTAATGGTGTATATCACAGAAGAAGCAGACGCCCAAGCCTACATTTCATTAATCGCAGATGGAAAGGCCAGCAAACTTTATGAACAGTTTGGTTTTATCGAAACCAAACCGCAAAGTTCGGGCATGTATTATAAACGTTAGTTGACGGGGAAATTAATTTTGGGAAAAGGTATGCGGAAGGAACAATCAAATTAAAAACTTGCTTCATTTATTTGGTAGCAGTTTTAGAAGCACTCCCGATTTTTTTCAAAGAAATAATTTTTTCAAATTTATTACAAGGACTGGCTGTCTTTTGATGACAGCCGCCAAGTCTATTTGTCAGACAATCTCTCAAAATTATATTTTGCAAAAAAATAGCGACCTCCAAGAGCTAGACTAAACACCTAACTTTTGGAGGTCGCTTTATTCTACAAGTTGACGGAAATTTTTGTTATCCGCATATTTCGACAGCAGAGATTAATAATTTCGCAACCTTTAAGCTAGCCCTTCAAGAATTTCACGCAGTGTTGGAGCTTTGCCATCTTTTTCGGAAACTTGATTAAGATCATTTGGATCAAGAGGAATTGGCCAATCAATTCCTAGCTCTGGATCTAATGGCGTCAAGGCAACGCCAGCCATTCCCGGTTGCCACTCATTGTCAAAGAAGTATAAGTATTCGGTATCCTCATCAAGAGCTTGGAAACCATTGCAGACTCCTTGAGGAACAAAAACTTGCACGCCGGGTGTTAATTGAACGGTGACAACAGCGCCGAGGGTTTTGCTATTAGGGCGAGTGTCAACATAGACGCCAAAAGCTGAACCATGGGCGACAGTTACCAATTTCGCCATTGCTTCGCCATGGAGGCCGCGGACAGCACCACGTTTTGTTCGGGTTAAGTTTACTTGTTTCCAAGCAGTGACGGAATCTGGTAAGAAGGCTGAGTAGCTGCTTTGGCGGTATAATTCCCGCACAGTACCGCGGTCATCTGTCACCATTTTTGCACTAATAATTTGCAGACCCTCAATTTGAGAACCTGAGTTTGCTAATTCGTCAATATGAAATACCATTTGGACACCTCTATTTTTTATTTTGTAAATCGTTAGAACTATCTGCAGCTCTGGAGGATTTTATCTGATAGAAAACTTTTTTCTAACAAGCCAAGCTGATAAGTTCTTAAAAATATTGTACCAAAAATTTCTTTTGAAGGGATGTTAGAAAATCAGCTAAAAGATTTTTGATAGCTGACGAGGCAACTCAGCAGTTTTGTTTGTCAAACTTTTGCAACTAAAAACCTGCTATAATAACCTTGAAGGCAGGTGTTGAAGATGGACAGTGCATTGAGATTACGTTTGGCTGAAGAAAATGACAGCTTAAAAATTTTTTCTCAATCAGAAATCATGGATTTGTTAAATGAGTCTAGGTTAGTTGCGAAGCTGACTAGCATTGAGCAGAAAAATTTTTTGAGTCGCATTTGGACGCTGCTTGGTTTAGCTGAAATTCCTAGCGCCTTTGAACTAGATTATACGAAAGAGTTGCTTCATTTTATCAATAAACAGATAGCCACAGAAGCGGGTTTTTCCTACACAGGAAAAGTCGCTGACATTGTTCCCTGTTACAATGTTATGCTCTTTGAAGCCTATTGTCGTCTATGTTTGGCTCATTCAAAAGAAGCTCAAGCAGCTCTTCAATGGATTAAAAATTATCAAGTGTTTGACCGCAGCAGTGAGACTACTTGGCCTTATGATGGGATTTGCAAACATGGCGGTTGCATGAAAAAGGTGCCGTGTTTTATCGGCATCGGCAAAACTGTACGGGCCTTAATCACCTATCAAAATTTTGCAGAAGAGCCAGAGGTCACTCAGTTAATTCAACAGGGATTAGATTATATGCTGGAGCATCACATGTTTCTGCGTCTAAGCAATCAAAAGCCGATTAGCAGCCATATCACAGACTTGATGTTTCCCCAAAGCTATGTGCTGTCATTTACAGATATTATTTATATTCTTGGCAAAACCAACAGTTGGCACCGGCCTGAGGTTTTGCCAGTCAGACAATTATTAATGGAAAAACAAACCAAAACTGGCGGTTGGAAAATTGATTACAGTTATACTTATGCAGGCTATGTGCCCTTTGATACTAAGCGAAAAGATTCAGAGTGGCTCACAAATTTGTTTGAGAGCTGGTTAGGCGCCCAGCCATTTGAAAATTGAAGTGGCTAGTGAAGTTAGATTTTTTATCGAATTAGGCTGGCAGAAGGAAAAAATTTGTGCAGTTGCTGATGGGGCAGCTGCACTTTTTTAATAATGCCAGCTTTTCTTTTTAGTAGGAAAAATAAATCCACGTTCATCAACGTACTCATAAGTCAGCTCTGCTGCGCCTTCCTCAGCTTCTGTTTCATCAAGCTTTAAGTTATCTAGCCATTGATAATAATGCTGCACTTCATGACTAATGCTTTCTAAAGTAGTATAAATTGCATTGTCTTTGCCCTGCTCTTTTACTAATGAAAAGAAATCGCCGGTGGAAATGTTCATTTGCGCATGTTCAAAGGGGGAAAATGGCAGAAAAATAGTTGCGGCATTTTTGGTGCCGTCTTCTTTGTTTCTGATAAAATTTGCACCAGTCACATTGAGGTAAATCACTCTAGGAAAATCATAATTAGCTTCCAGCCAATCAACAAAATTGCAGATTTCTTTTGCAACAAAAGTGTTAGTTGAAGGTTTTATTTGAATATTTATCATCAGGTGTCTTCCCTTCTAATCAATTAATTTCATTTTAATGAGACCTTTTCAGAAATAAAATCGATTCTGCTAACGATTTTCTTGCATCTTTGATGGATTCATCTGACATTAATGTGAGGTTGGTATAGCTGCTGTAGATTTTGCTAAGGAAAAATAGTAAGAAAGTTGAAATCTGGAAAGTTTTCGCTTTTTTTCAGGAAAGCGTTTCTATTTCTTTGAAGTTTGATTATAATTAAAAGAAAAAAGGAGTCTAGCGTATGAAAGCATTAGTTTTAACGGCAAAAGAAAACATGAGCCTTCAAGAATTACCAACTCCAACAATTACTGATCAAGAGGTACTGCTAAAAGTAAAATACTGTGGTGTCTGTGGAACGGACGTGCATATTTTCCACGGGGAGCCGGGATCAGCTGAGGTAACACCACCGATTGTTTTGGGACATGAATTTTCTGGCGAAGTCATTGAAGTTGGGGCCGAGGTTACCACTTTGGCAGTGGGCGACCATGTGGCGGTTGATCCAAATATTTATTGCGGAAAATGTCGTTATTGTCGGGATGGCCGCGTACAATTGTGTGAAAATTTGTCGGCGGTCGGTGTGACGAGAAATGGCGGCATGGCGGAATTTTGTAACGTGCCGGAAACCGCTTGTTTGAAAATTTCCCCAGAGTTACCGTTTGAAATCGGGGCAATGGTTGAGCCCTTGAGCTGTGTGCTGCATGGATTTGATCAAATTGCGCCAATCACTGCGGACAAAAAAGTATTGGTGATTGGGGCCGGCTTCATCGGGTCCCTCTTTATACAGATGGTACAGCAAAAAGGCGCCATTTGGGTGGATGCCTGTGAACCCAATCAGCAAAAGCATCAATTGTTAACTGAAATGGGCGTGAAAAATATTTTTGCAGACCTTGGCGATATTGCAGACGGCTATGATTTGATTATCGAATGCGTCGGTAAAAAGCAGACTTGTGAAAAGGCTGTTGAGCTGGCGAATAAGGGCGCAGAATTATTATTCTTTGGCGTGCCGTCACCGGGGACAAAAATTGAAATCTCAGCCCATGCAATTTTCCAAAAAGAATTAAAAATTGTCGGCTCCTTTATCAATCCCTTTACGTTAAATGAAGCGGTTGACTTATTAAATAGCGGAGCGATTGATGTAAAATCGCTGCTTTCTCATCAGCTGACGTTAGCGGAAGTGCCGGATTTACTGGCAGATTACGGAAAGTATGGCGTGACAAAAGCGATTATCCGTTTATAAAAAAACTGGGCTTCATTGAGAATGTTGCGCCACTTGTTCTATTTTCGAGGCAAGTTAGGCTAATAGTTACAGTCCTTGTTGGTAATTAAAAAAATATTTGCTAGGCCACCTGAATCAAGGTGGCCTGTTTGATTTTTCTATATGAGAATAAAATTAGAAAATTAAATTTACAGTGAGAATTAAACGAGGTATACTTATTTATAAAAATTCATGGAGGGGCATATGGCAGAAAAAATTCAAATGGTGGCGGGTCAGCTAGTGACTCCCAAAGAACCAATTATTCCCTATATTGAAGGTGATGGTGTGGGGCCAGAGATTTGGCAGCAAGCCCAAAAAGTTTTAGATGAGGCAGTGGCCATTGCCTATCAGGGAGAAAGAAAAATCAGCTGGCAAAAATTATTAGCTGGAGAAGCGGCCTTTGTGGAAACCGGTCAGTGGCTGCCACCTGAGACGATTGATATTATTGATGACTGTCTAGTAGCCATCAAAGGTCCCTTGGCAACACCGATTGGTGAAGGCATTCGCTCATTAAATGTTGCATTAAGACAGGCATTGGATTTATATGCCTGTGTGCGGCCAGTCCGTTATTTTCCGGGAGTTCCTTCGCCTTTGCGCCACCCAGAGCAGGTTGCTGTGACGGTATTTCGGGAAAATACGGAAGATATTTACGCCGGCATCGAATTTGCTGCTGAATCTCCGGAAGCTAATGAGTTGATTGCTTTTTTAAAAGAAAGTTTTGCTGTCGATAAAATTCGTTTTCCTGAAACGAGTGCAGTGGGCATCAAGCCAGTGTCGATTGAAGGCACTCAGCGTTTAGTTAGAAGTGCGATGGAGTATGCTGTCAGTCAAAATAAAAAAGTGGTGACCCTCGTTCATAAAGGCAATATCATGAAGTTTACCGAGGGCGGATTTCGTAAATGGGGCTACGAATTAATCGCAGCAGAATATGGCGATAAAACTTTTTCTATGCGGGAGTACGAAAAAATAAAAAAAGCTGCTGGCAAAGCTGAGGCTGAGAAAGAAAAAGCAGCCGCTTTAAAGAGCGGCAAGATTTTAATCAACGACATTATTACCGATAATTTTTTACAGCAGATGCTCTTAGCACCACAAGATTATCAAGTGGTCGCCACTTTGAATTTGAATGGTGATTATATTTCGGATGCATTAGCTGCCACAGTAGGGGGCATCGGAATTTCCCCTGGCGGCAATATCAATTACCAAAATGGTCATGCCATCTTTGAGGCCACCCACGGAACTGCCCCTAATATTGCGGGCTTAAATGAAGCGAATCCGTCTTCTGTGATTCTTTCTGGAGTTCTATTGTTGGAATATATTGGCTGGCGGGAAGCAGCTCAGCTGATTGAAGTAGCGCTGGAACAAACAATCACTGAGAAATATGTAACGAAGGATTTTGCTGACTTGATGGCTGATGCTCATGAAGTTGGCACCGCTGAGTTTGGCGCAAGAATTATCGCAGCCATGGATTCTTAAAAATAAAAAACCAAACCGCTTTTTAGAATTTTTCTTCTAATATGAGAAGGGAAATTCTTAGCGGTTTGGTTTTTTTATTGAAGCATTTAAACAGACAGTGGCATTAAGCCAAAAACAATGCCAATCAGGACATAGACGATGAAAATTCCGATGGCAATCACGGCGCTTTTCCGCTGCCATTGGCCCATGTCAACGTTAGTCATTCGCAATAGTACATAAATAAATGGAACGAGTGGACTTAATAAATGGAAGGCTTGACCCATTAAAGAAGCAAAACCTAATTGCAGTGGCGTAAAACCATATTCAATTCCTGATTCTGCTAAGACCGGTAAGACTCCGTAATAAAAGGCGTCGTTGGATAGGAAAAAGGTCCCTGGAGCAGATAACAAGGCGACAATTAATCCCCAATAATGGCTCAGGCTTTCTGGAATAATTGCCGTCATGCTGGTGGCAATCGCTGAATTCATGCCAGTGCCAGATAAAATTCCCATAAAAATTCCCGCTGAAATAACTACCATCGCTACTTGACCAGCGTCAGGTAAATTGGCTTCAATCCGAGCCCGCTGATCCTTCAAGTCGGGATAATTAATCATCAAACCAAGAGCGGTGCCGGCAATAAATAAAATTGCCGAAGGGATGATTCCCCAAATTAATAGGATAATCACCAGAGCTGTTAAAATAAAATTAATCCAGAGTAGTTTCGGCCGACGCATAGCTAAAATTTCTGGGTCGGTGATGGTCGTCATTTCAAAAAGATGCTCATCGGTAAACTCTAAAATGTCTAAGCGTTTGCGCTCCTTGCGCCCCATGATGTAGGCTACGACCAACATGTAAATGGTTGCCGCAATAATCATCGGGACTAAGCCTTGTAAAACTTCAGACTCATTTAAATTTAAAACGGTGATTACCCGAGCAGTCGGTCCACCCCAAGGCAATAAATTTAAAACGGAATGGGATAAAATGGTTAAGACGGCCAAGTCCAACATGCTCATGTTTAATTTTTTATAGATGGGGACAAAGGCGGAACAAACAATAATCATGGTGGTTGTGCCGTCACCGTTTAACGAAACTCCCGCGGAAAGGGCGACAGTTGCCATCATCACCTTTAATGGATCACCTTTGGCATAACGAATCATGGCGTTGGATAAAGGGTCAAATAATCCCGCATCAATCATCAACGTGAAAAACAAGACCGCAAACAACAGCATTATGGCAGTCGTGCTAGTTGTCTGCAAGCCTTCTAAGGCCGCTTCTCCTAAATTAACATCCCACAGTCCGACCAGTTGCCCAATCACTCCAAAAACGATGGGAACGACCGCAAGAGCCGCAAAGGGACTTAACTTTTTCGTCATAATTAAAATTAAAAAAACCGCCACTAGGGCGTAGGCCATCAAAGCGACCATTAGCAACACTCCTTTTTGTTTTATTAGAAAAGAATTAGAAAAATTATAGCACGATAAGTATTGGAGGGTAAATGGCAAATGGAGGGGGCAGAAAAATAATTTTTCATTTTTAACAAAGCATGTCAGGAGTGACTTTCAGCATGAATTTTGATAGTAGAAATCTACATTTTATTAATTTTGCTTATTAAGTTAATCTTATTAAAATTGCTAAAATGTTTAGCTTACTAAGTTGATTTTTTTCAAGGTAGTCATTCAGTTTATCTGACAATTTTTTTGAAGGCAGAAAAAAAGCCAGCCGCAGCTGACTTTTTATTTTTTTTCCACACAAAACAAAATCGGTGGAGAATTTTTTTGATTGATAAATTGGTATTTTAAAACGTTGAATTGTTCCTGCGGCAGATTTTCGCAGAAATTTTCGACGGTGGCCAATTCCTCGGGTCCACCGGGATGGCCGTAATAGGCGACAATAATCAGACGGCCCTTGCTTTTTAAACGCCGCAGACAACTGGTTAACGCAATTTTAGTAGTCTCCGGCAGGGTGATAATGTTTTTATCGCTCTTAGGTAAGTAGCCGAGGTTAAAAATTGCGGCGGTCAGTTGAACATTCTCCGCTAAAGTTTGGTCAATCGTTTCATGCCCTTTTAAATATAATTGGCTTTGAGGTAACAGTTCTTTTTCTGCCAAACGTTTTTTAGTATTTTCGACAGCCAGAGCCTGCAGGTCAAAACCGTATACGTGACCGCTTGCTCCGACTAACTCAGCCAATAAAGCAGTATCATTGCCGTTTCCCATCGTGCCATCTAAGGCTGAATCGCCCGGTTGCAACACTTCCTTCAATAAAAGGTGGCTGTAACGCATTGCAGTTAATAACATTTTTTCACTCCCATTAGCGCAGGGCAAATTTTCCTTGGTAGGAATCTCTGCGCTCCAGCTCATCATCAATTGCATTGAGGACTTCCCATTTTTTTAAACTCCACATTGGTCCAATGATTGAATCCCACGGAGCATCACCGGTCAACCGGTGAATGATAATGTCTTGGGGAATCAGTTCCAATTGATCGCAAATAACTTCCACATAGTCGGCCTTCGACATTAAATGCAGCCGGCCTTCATGATAATCACGAATCATGCGGGTCTTTTTCATTAGATGCATCAAGTGCAATTTAATTCCTTGAATATCAGAATCTAAAATAGTCCGCTTGAGATTTTCAACCATCATTTCTTTAGTTTCACCGGGCAAGCCATTAATTAAATGAGTGCATACTCGGATGTTGTGTTGCCGCAGACGAGCGACACCATCTAAATAAGTTTGGTAATCATGGGCCCGATTAATTAAATTGCTAGTATGTTCAAAAGTGGTTTGCAGACCTAGCTCCACCCACAGATATAGGCGTTGATTTAATTCCGCCAAGTACTCGACGGTTTCTTCAGGCAGACAATCAGGTCGGGTACCGATGGCAATCCCGACAACCCCCGGCAAATTTACAACTTGTTCAAAGCGTTCCCGCAAAACGGCGACTGGTGCATGGGTGTTCGTAAAATTTTGAAAATAAACGATGTACTGTTGTACCTCCGGCCATTTTAGATGCATCTGTGCCACTTCTTTTTCAAATTGCAGCGGCAATGGTGCTTCCGGTGCGACAATCATATCGCCTGAGCCTGAGACACTACAAAAGGTGCAGCCGCCGTGGGCCACGGTACCATCTCGGTTTGGACAATCAAAACCGGCGTCGATAGGAACTTTGAAAATTTTTCCGCCGAACTCTTGCTGCAAAGCATGATTCCAAGTGTAATAGCGTTTGTTTTCTACAAAATTAGCAGTTTTCATAAAATTCATTCCTTACTTCTGCTTGCCAGAAAATTGCCAGACAAAGCGTTGATGATCATAAAAAGGATAGGTGAAAAAGAGCCAAGCTAAACCTAGCGTGTAACCTCCCAGAATATCACTTGGGAAATGAACCCCTAAATAAATCCGACTAGCACCAATTAGTAAAATGAGGATACCTAAAACGACCTGCAACAGACGGGTAATTTTTTTTCCTTCAAGAATTGTCGGCAAAATGAAAATTATGGTGCCATAAAGAATAACGCTTGTTACAGCATGACCACTGGGAAAGCTCAGACTAGTTTCTGTCACCAAATGCTCTAGGGTTGGGCGTTGGCGGTTAAAAAATAATTTTAGCAGCGGGTTTGCGATGCCGGAAATTAAAATGAGATTGGCAGCCAACCAAAGCGTCTGCATATATTTTTTTCCGCGAACAAGGACAAAAGCAATTGCCAATGCTAGAATGATGACGGTAATGGCATTTCCAAATTGGGTTATCCATAAAAAAAAGGAATTCATATTGGGATAGTTGCTGCGAACGACGGCCGTCACCGCATCGTCAAAGCCAGTTAACCAAGTGGGGTAAAATCGAACGACATAGCCTAAAAAGGCGAAAATCAGCAGGGCAAAACTGCCTGCCAGTTGGTAATACATTTTATTTTTCATTTCTTTCCCTCGCTTTTCTACCGCATCATTATAGCACAGCTCATCGCTTTCAAAATAAAATGACAAATGTTACGGCTAGATTAAACTTGTATTACTCGTCGACTAACTGTTTTAGAAGATTTCTAAATTTTATATAATAGATATGGACACTATTAATTATTTATAAGCATTTTAATTCATATAACTTAAAGGGGGTTTGACACATTGGCTTACATATCTAGAAAATCATTATCTGTAGCAACGAAGAAAAAAGGCTTCGGCCCGGTTAAAAGAAGTGCCGCCATTTTAGGAACGGCTGTCATTTCTTGCTCCGTTGCGGTACCGCTAGTAATGCCAGCGGAAACAGCAGAAGCTACTGGGGTTACAGCAACTTCTAGCACAACAAATTTTATCAACTCAATCGCACCTCATGCGAAATCAGTTGCCGCAGCGAATGATTTATATGCGTCTGTTATGATGGCGCAGGCAATTTTGGAAAGTAGTTGGGGCAATAGTGCTTTAGCGAGCGCACCGAATTACAATTTATTTGGTATCAAAGGTTCTTATAACGGTCAAAGCGTGACCATGGCAACATCAGAATATTTAAATAGTACGTGGGTGACGATTAACGCACAATTCCGTCGTTATCCATCCTATGCAGAATCTTTCCAAGACAATGCTTATGTTTTGAAGAATACATCCTTTACTTCTGGCATTTATTTCTATGCGGGAGCTTGGAAGAGCAATACTTCTTCTTATCAAGAAGCGACGGCCTATTTGACTGGCCGGTACGCAACTGATCCAACTTATGCCAGCAAATTAAATCGTTTGATTGAATTATATAATCTCACTCAATATGATACAGGCGGTTCAGGTGGCAGCACCGGTGGCTCATTAGGAGGCGGCGCTAGCTCTGGTGGTTCAAGTTCTTCTGGTTCAGGTTCTTCATCAGGCTCAACTGTTACTGGCCCGACTTATATAGTAAAATCTGGCGATACTTTATACCGCATCGCCTTAAGTTATGGCACAACAGTGGCCAACTTAAAGAGCTGGAATAATCTAAGCAGCGATATGATTTATGTCGGCCAAAGTTTAGTTGTCGGCAATACGGGCTCGTCTAACGAATCATCTTCAAACAATGATTCTTCAAGCTCGAATAATTCTGATGATAATTCTTCTGTTGGCACTGAAACAGATAACAACAGTGGCGGCTCAACAGTTACCGGCACAAGCTACTCTGTAAAGTCCGGTGATACTTTATACCGCATTGCAGTAAATAATAATACAACGGTAGCAAATTTGAAGAGCTGGAATAATTTGACTAGCGACATGATTTATGTCGGTCAAAGTTTGATTGTCTCGACAACAAGTTCCGGCAGTTCAAATAATTCGAGCGGTTCAACTGGGTCGACAAATGATTCATCTTCAAGCACACCGTCAACGGGCGGCAGCTCGACAGTTTCTGGCACAACCTACACAGTTAAATCTGGTGATAATTTATATCGGATTGCCTTAAGTAATAATACGACGGTAGCCAATTTGAAGAGTTGGAATAATTTAACCAGCGATATGATTTACGTTGGCCAAAGCTTAGTTGTTTCAACTAGTGGTTCAGGTTCAACAAACAGCTCTGGCTCCACTTCAAATTCTGCTTCTAGCAATAGTAGCTCCAGCACAGCCAATTCCGGCAGCACTGCGGCAACTGGTTCTTATACAGTCAAAGCTGGCGACAATTTGTACCGAATTGCATTAAACAATGGCACGACAGTCGCAAATTTGAAGAGCTTGAATAACTTAACTAGCGATAATATTTACGTTGGTCAGGTCTTAAAAGTTTCTGGCACAGCAGCAGCTAGTGCAAGTACAAAAGCGGCAGCAACAGCTTCCAGCACAGCAGCGGCTAGCACAAGTGCTAGTGATACCAAAACAGATACAACCTATACAGTTAAAGCCGGTGACAATCTGTACCGGATTGCATTGAACAATAAAACAACCGTTGCTAAACTGATGGAGTTGAATGACTTGAGTAGTGAAGCAGTCACTGTTGGTCAAACTTTAATTGTAGCTGAAACTTATACAGTCAAAGCTGGCGACACGATGTATTCCATCGCCAAAAACAATAATTTATCGGTTGCAGAATTACAAGAGCTGAATAATTTGTCCAACGAGAACATTACAGTGGGACAAGTTTTGAAAATTGCTTAAACTATTTTTCAATTGCCAAGTAGAAATTTATTTGATAAGATACTATCAATTAATTGATACGCATCTATGAAGGATTAGTAAAAAATCTCGGACTTTTTAGAGAGTGCATGGCTGGTGAAAATGCACAGACGGAATTTTTGAACTCACCTTTTAGCATTTTTTCTGAAGCTCTTCAGTAAGAAAAAACGGTCTGGTCCGTTATGCCATCGAGAATTGAGAGTAATCTCAATCAAAATTAGGTGGTACCACGTAAACTATTACGTCCTATAAAAAGAGTCAACAGCTCTTTTTATAGGATTTTTTTTATTTTGCGCTGGGGATTGGACTTAGACATCGTTTCATTTATTTTTAAGGTAGATGGAGTATGTTTTTAAACGAACTAGGATGTCAGTTCTGCTTTTTGCAGAATTTAACTGCTAGCTAGCTGTATAGCAGAATGATATACGTATGAGGCTACTGACAAAATTAAGGAAAGATTTCCTTGGTGGTCTTTGTTTGAAATCTCAGATTGTCAGCACGCATACGATTCGACTAATCGGATTTATTTGGTGAAGTCGAAGTCGCAAATCAAACTAAATTTCTCAAGAGAAATTTATTACATCAAAACGAATTAGGAGGAAGTTTCATGAGTTACGATCACAAGCAGATTGAAAAGAAATGGCAAAAATATTGGGCGAAGCACAATGTTTTTAACACCCATGACGAGAGCGATATGCCGAAGTTTTATGCATTGGATATGTTTCCTTATCCATCTGGGCAAGGGTTACACGTTGGGCATCCAGAGGGCTACACAGCGACAGATATTTTGTCGCGGATGAAACGGGCTCAAGGATATAGTGTCTTACATCCAATGGGGTGGGATGCTTTTGGTCTGCCGGCGGAGCAATATGCGCTAGATACTGGTAATGATCCTGCTGAATTTACGAAAAAAAATATTGAAACCTTCCGTCGTCAAATTAATTCTTTAGGCTTTAGTTATGATTGGAATCGGGAAATTAACACCACTGATCCAGAATATTATAAATGGACCCAATGGATTTTTACCAAAATGTATGAAAAAGGCTTAGCCTATGAAGCTGAAGTTGCGGTGAACTGGGTGCCAGAATTAGGTACAGTGATTGCTAATGAAGAAGTGATTGATGGCAAAAGTGAGCGGGGCGGCTACGATGTTATCCGAAAACCAATGCGCCAATGGATGTTGAAAATTACGGCTTATGCGGACCGTTTACTAGATGATTTAGAAACAGTTGACTGGCCTGAAAGTATTAAAGAAATGCAACGCAACTGGATTGGTCGTTCAGTCGGCGCCAATGTGACTTTTAAAGTTGCCAACAGTAATCATGAATTTACGGTGTTCACTACAAGACCGGATACTTTATTTGGTGCCACTTATGCTGTGTTAGCACCTGAGCTGAGCTTGGTGCAAGAAATTACCACGCCAGAACAAAAAGCTGCTGTCGATGCTTACATCGATGAAGCTTCAAAAAAATCAGATTTAAATCGTACTGATTTGGCCAAAGAAAAAACTGGCGTCTTCACGGGAGCTTATGCCATCAATCCAGTTAACGGCAAAGAAATTCCAATTTGGATTGCGGATTATGTGCTGGCTTCTTATGGAACAGGGGCCATCATGGCGGTACCTGCCCATGACGAACGTGATTATGAATTCGCCAAAGAATTTGGTTTGGATATTGTGCCAGTGCTTGAAGGCGGTGATGTAACGAAGGAAGCCTTTGTCGGCGATGGCCCACATATTAATTCTGATTTTCTAGATGGCTTAAATAAAGAAGAGGCCATCGAAACAATTAATCAATGGCTGGAAGAAAAAAATGTCGGCAAAAAAGAAATCAGTTACCGTCTGCGGGACTGGTTGTTCTCCCGCCAACGCTATTGGGGTGAACCAATTCCAATTATTCATTGGGAAGATGGCACGACTACTGCTTTACCGGAAGAAGAATTGCCGTTGAAATTACCAAAGACTGATAATATTCAACCAAGCGGCACAGGTGAATCACCGTTAGCCAACATTAGCGAATGGATTAATGTAGTTGATCCGGAAACTGGTAAAAAAGGTCGCCGGGAAACTAACACGATGCCACAATGGGCAGGCAGCTCGTGGTATTACCTGCGCTTTATCGATCCCCATAATAAATATGTTTTAGCTGATTATGATAAATTAGAACGCTGGTTGCCAGTCGATATTTATATCGGTGGGGCTGAACATGCTGTCTTGCATTTGCTTTATGTACGCTTCTGGCATAAATTCTTATATGATATCGGTGTCGTGCCAACGAACGAGCCCTTCCAAAAATTATACAATCAAGGGATGATTCTCGGTCAAAGTTTCCGTGATAGCCGTGGGGCGCTAGTGCCGACCAATATGGTAGAAAAACGTGGCAATGACTGGGTTAATATTGAAACCGGTGAGGCATTAGAGGAAGCGCCAGCCAAAATGAGTAAATCATTGAAGAATGTTGTCAATCCTGATGATGTGATTGAAACATACGGTGCCGATACTTTGCGGATGTACGAAATGTTCATGGGACCATTGGATGCTTCAATTGCTTGGAGTGAAAATGGTTTGGAGGGCAGTCGGAAATTCTTGGACCGGGTTTGGCGTTTATTGGTGGACGAAAACAATAAAATGCGGGACCGCATCACCACCTTCAACGACGGTCAATTAACGAAGGTCTATCATCAAACGGTGAAAAAAGTCACTGAAGATTTTGAAAATCTGCATTTTAACACAGCGATTTCACAATTGATGGTTTTTGTAAATGAAGCCTATAAAACGGATGTCCTGCCTTTTGAATATGTCGAAGGCTTTGTCCAATTATTAGCGCCGATTGCTCCCCACATCAGTGAAGAATTGTGGGCCATTTTAGGCAATACAGAAGGCATTTCTTATGTGCCGTGGCCAACTTATAATCCAGCTGAACTGGTGGAAGATCAAGTTGAGGTTGTCTTTCAAGTCAACGGAAAAGTTCGCTCAAAGGCCGAAGTTTCTCGAGACATAGAGCAGGCTGCCCTTGAAGAAATTGCTTTGGCAGATGCTGGGATTCAAGAATATATTGAAGGCAAAACAGTGCGTAAAATTATTGTCGTGCCAAATAAACTGGTTAATATTGTAGCTAACTAGTGTAAATAAAAAAATACCCAGCTATCAAAACGAATCTGAAAGCTGCTGTGCTTTAAATGCAGCAGCTCAGATTGTGGATAGCTTGGGTATTTTTATTTACTTTTAAAAAGTTTACCAGCTTTCTAATGGGAATTTTTTCCAAGTATTTTCAGCGATACAGACATACCAATAATTATCATCCCAACAAAATTCTCCCTGTTGACCAGCTTCAGTTGAGGAAGCAATGGTTCGTTTTTCTGCTAAACGAATAGTGTCACCTTCGACATGTAGTGGGCTCGTCGGTGAAGAGGTGTTGATGCCGACGTTGCTAGTCGAACGCTCCGCAAATAACGGCGTACTTTTATATTCCCCAGCATCTGTATAATTAATCACTCGGAAATTTGAACCGGCATCATTACCGGTCTCCTCACTGCCGTCAATGCCCACCGCAAATCTGCGGTCAGCATTTGTTGAATGGGTTCCAGAGCTAAATTTGACTGTCCGGTCGCTGCCGGTTTCGCCTTCGACATAAATGCCTTTATTGGAAGCGACAAATTTTTCGGTTGTGCGGACATACATTTCGTCCAGCGGAACACCGTAAGCGTTCGGTTCATTAAAGGTTCCGTAGGGCATTTCTAAAACAGTTTGCAGCTGGCCCGTTTCATCAGGAATTTCAAAGGAAGTATGATTATGCCAAGAAGGATTTTCCTCAGTGCTGTCATTGGCCTCCCCATGACTGACCATCCAAAAAGTGGTCCGCGGCGACAAGTCGTCTTCCAAATAATCCTCCCGAAAAGCAATCGCACCTTTTGCTTGCGAATCTTTTAAATCAATGCGAATGACCTCACCAAAATGAGCCGGCTCGCCGGATTCGCTAGTCCTTTGCGCTTTTTGATAAGACTCCAGTTGCAATCGTCCTGTGCTGTCAAAACTGTTTAATCCTCCCTCATCTGTTGACGGAATCAAAACAGTTGATGGCTCCTCACTGATTTTTGAAGTTGTTTCGGCTGTTGTTGTTGTCTCGCAAGCGGTCAAGACCCCCACTGCTAACAAACCGATTGCTGATACAATGACCCTTTTTTTCATTTTAAACGCCCCTTTTTCATTCTTTGTCTAAAATGTTAGCCGAAGTGAAATTCTTATGCAAGACAATTATAATTATTTTTTGTGAATTTAGATTATTTTTTTGTTGGTTTAGGAAAAAAATCCGAAAATAAGCTTGATATAAATTTAATATCGAAATCGAAACCTCATTTTAATAGAATAAAACAGTTTGCTTTTGGTTTTCTCAAAAATATTTACTTTCTAAAGCGGTCAAGTGCGCTTTTATAAAAGACTTTTAACAAAGTTGAGGAAGTCTTTTATTTTTCCTTTATTTTTAGTATAGTAAAGACTTGATAAGCGTGTGAGTTTTTACACGAATGCTGCAGTTAATCAAGAAAGTTGGTACCTGAATCTATGGAAACTTCAAACCGACCACTAACTAATCAGGAGAAGATGGCCCGTGGCTCTGCCTGGATGACCATCAGTAATATTACTTCTAGGTTGTTAGGCGCCATTTATATTATCCCTTGGATTGCCATGATGGGGGAAAATGGCAATGCTGCCAATGGCCTTTTCAATATGGGCTATAATTTTTACGCTTTATTTTTAATGATTTCTTCAGCGGGGATTCCTTCGGCGATTGCCAAGCAGACTGCCCATTACAATTCACTAAATGAATACGGAGTTAGTCGCCGCCTTTTTTATAAAGCTTTAAAAGTGATGGCGATTTTCGGAGTCGTTGCTGGCGGCTTGATGTATCTGGCCTCTCCTTTGTTAGCCGATTTATCCGGCGGCGGTGAGGAATTAATTCCGGCGCTGCATTCCTTAAGTGCAGCCGTGATTATTTTTCCGGTGATGGCGGTTATTCGAGGCTTTTTCCAAGGAAATCAAGATATGTTTCCTTTTGCCCTTTCGCAAATTGTCGAACAAATTGCCCGCGTGTTTTACATGCTGCTGGCAACATTTATCATTATGCAGGTGATGAATGGGAATTATTTAGATGCCGTGACACAATCAACCTTTGCTGCTTTTGTCGGCATGATTGGCAGCTTTGCGGTGCTGTTGTATTTTTTACAGCGGCAGAAAATTACTTTGGATGTCTACGTGGAACACAGTGACAATCAGCTTTCCATTTCTGAGAACTCACTGCTAATTCAAACAATTAAACAAGCGGTGCCATTTATTGTCGCTGGTTCTGGGATTACAATTTTTAAATTGGTGGACCAAGGAACCTTTATTCGTTTTATGGGGATGTTGACAGATTATAGTCAAAAGGAATTAATTAGTCTTTTTTCTATCTTCAGTGCCAATCCTGATAAGCTGACGATGGTGGTAATTGCTTTGGCGACTTCGCTGGCTTTGGCGAGCCTGCCGCTGATTACTGAATCTTTTACTTTAAAAAGTCATCATGAGCTGGCTAAATTAGTGAGTAATAATTTTCAGCTCTTTGCCTTTGTGATGTTCCCTTCAACATTAGGAATGATTGCCCTAGCATACCCGTTAAATACATTGTTTTATTCACCAGACCCGTTAGGCAGCAATGTTTTAATTGAAGCTAGTATCGTCGGCTTGGTTTTAGGTTTGTACACGATGGTTTCTTCAATGCTCCAGGGTTTGTATGAAAACAAATTAACAGTCAAATATTTACTCTATGGTTTGCTGGTCAAAGTGATTTTGCAGATTCCAATGATTTGGCTCTTTGAAGTGTATGGTCCGCTAATTGCGACGTTTGCCGGTTTTGCTGTCACCTGTTACTTTATTGTCAAAAAAATTCATGAAGTGACCCGCTTCAATCGCCTACTGACGCTACGGCGAATGACCTTGATTACGATTTTCACCGCTATCATGACAGTTGCTGTGATGCTTGTTAAACACCTGACGTATTTTGTGCTCGACCCAAGCAGCAAGGTGCAAAGCTTAGTCATTATTTTAATCGTAGCAGCGGTTGGCGCAGCCCTATATGGTTATATGGCTTTAGCTAGTGGGTTAGCGGAAAAATTATTAGGCCGCAATACCGTTTCTGGTTTGAAACGCCGCCTGCACATTAAATAAATGTTTGAACCAGTCTTGAATTTAAGGCTGGTTTTTTTCGTGGAAAAAGGAACAAATAGTTTCGCTTTTTTTCTACAACAGATTTCTTTGTCATACTATTTCTTGTAACAAAGAAAATTCGTTTCCTTTGATTTAGGTAAGGGAGCTAAAAAATGGAGGATGAAAATTATGAATACAAAAGGGATTATGGGTTTTTATTTTATTGCGGGGATTGGTTGCGGTGGCTTTACAATTTTATTGTTCTGGCGAATTTTACAAAACTTAGCAACTGTGGCGATGACGGAAATTGCTTTAGCCTTTTTATTTTTAATAGTATCGGGCTTAGCGATGATTCAATTTAAAATGGTCAGTGCTCAGCTACCAAAGGCTAAGGTTCAAGAAAATTAATAAAACTCGTGGAGCAATCTGGCGGAAGCTAAAGCGCCTTTTAAAATTAGACGAACATCTAACTTTTGAAAGGCGCTGAAATCAGCCAATTGCACCACGAGTTTTTTGTTTAATCCGATAAGTCTTCAATAAAATGAGTGGGGTATTTCTCCCAATAGCCTTGATAAGTTTGGCTGCTATCTGAAAAATTCAATTGATACAGACGAAATATAACTAAAGTATTTTTAGGCTGACACAGTTCTTGATAGGAATATTGATAGCTCATACCCAGCTTTTGCATAACTTTTCCGCTGGCAGGATTTTCAACATCATGAGTCGCAGTAATAAACGGAAGATTACTTTCTTTAATATGGGCAACAGCCTTTTGCGCAGCTTCAGTGACGATTCCTTGATTCCAAAATTCGCGGCGTAATCCGTAGCCAAAATCGTGGGCGTCCTCAGCACTCAAGGTGAGATAGCCGATGGGTAAATTGTTCTCCTTCAAACAAATGGCCCAATAAATTCCTATGGGCTGCTGCATCTGGGGCAAAATTTTTTCTTGATAAAAATTTTCAGCTTCCGCCAAATCCTGCAAAGGAAACCAAGGGAGAAAACGATTTACGATAGGATCCTCCATAATTTGCAATAGCGCTTGTAAATCGGTCGGGTCCGCAGAAAAATTGCGGAGAATTAATCTTTCAGTTTCCAACATCATCTGATCCTCATTTCAAAATAATTTCCTTTAGTTTACCAAAAAAACTTGTTTTGACGGTTAATTTTTTACAAAATGTTTCACGTGAAAACAATTGAGGCGGAATAAAAAGTTTCAGCAGATTAAATTGTGGTATACTGCAAAATTATAAAGACAGTTTCTTTTGCCGGTAAATGCTGGCTGCTGAAACACAGCAAGAAAGGATTTAGATGGATGCGTTTAGATAAATTTTTAGCTGCGGCGAATTTTGGCAGCCGTAAAGAAGTCAAGCAGCTGATAAAACAAAAGCAGGTAGCCGTTGACGGAAAAATAGTGATCAGCGACAAGCAGCAGGTCTCTGAGGATAATCAAATTACCGTTGCCGGCGAGCCGGTCCATTATCAAGAATATTATTATTATCTATTGAATAAGCCCGCTGGCGTAATTTCGGCCACGGAGGACCCGGTCCATAAAACAGTTTTGGATTTATTAGGCAGTCAGCGGCGCAAAGATTTATTTCCGGTTGGGCGTTTGGATAAAGACACCGAGGGGTTGCTATTGATTACCAATGATGGTCAACTGAGCCACGAGCTTTTGTCACCGAAAAAACATGTGGAGAAAGAATATTTTGCTAAGGTAGCCGGTCAGATGACAGCGACAGATATTGCAAGTTTTCAAGCAGGGATTACTTTGAAAAATGAAGGACAGCTGCAGCCAGCCGATTTAAAAATCTTGGCGGTTAATCAAGAGGCAGACACCTCCGAAATTTCCTTAGTCATCCATGAGGGGAAATTTCATCAGGTCAAGCGGATGGTTCACGCCGTTGGCAAAGAGGTGACGTATTTGCAGAGAACCAGAATGGGCAGCTTAGTTTTGGACCCGAGCCTAGCCCTTGGTGAATTTCGTGAATTAACGGACAAAGAATTAGCAGAGCTGCAAAATTTTACTAAAGGGTCAAACTAATTTTTATCGAGAATTGAGCAAGGTAAAAACTTTATTGGATTTTCTGTTTTTTAGAAAGGATATTTTTCACATTAACGAACTATGATAAATATTTTTGTGAAAATTTTGATTGCAGCGAATATCCAGCAATGAAACTTACTCAGTAAGATTTTGTTTCTCTTGTAGGACTATTTTTCCGATTTTTAAATTATGTTATCATTAATTTAATGGAAAATTCTGAAGAAAAGTCGAGAAAGAGGTGGCGTGATGAGTGGCGAAGTAAGTTGTTGGGAAGCTTTGGGAATTAATGAAACAAGCAATCAGCGGGCAATAAAAAAAGCCTACGCTAAAGTATTGAAAACTCTTGATTTGGAAAGCCAAGTTAGCGAGTTTCAGAAATTAAAAAGGGCGTTGGATGAAGCTCTTGTCTTGGCTAAAGCAGCTACTAGTGACGATGAACTGTCGGAATCAACGGCGGAAAATTTTTTTGACGATTTAGTGATTTCTGAGACCACAGACAAGGCAGTGGAGCCGGGAATTTCTAATGAGAGTTATGGAGAAAAATCAGAATTACATCCGCCGTTTTCTCAGCGGTTTTTAGCTTTCTTAAATCAAAAAGCCTATTTTGCAGATGTAACTGCTTGGAGAGAGTTGTTAGAGACAAATGATGCGGCCAACATTGAAGACATGATGGCCAAACAGGAATTGCTGCTAAATTTTTTGGGACAAAATTTTATACTGCTGTCCCATGAAATTCGGCTTTATTTGATTGATTATTGTCAAGCGGAGGATCAAAACAGCCTGTCAACGATTCCTCAAGGGATGCTGACCTTTATCAAGGAGTATCCGGATTTTGGTTTTGATTTTTGGCAGGAGATTGCACCAGAGTATCGAGAAACTTATTTTTCTCAACGGGATCAAGTCTTTCAATTAATCTCTTCTAAAGTGCCACTGGCGGCTTTGTCAGCTCGGGTCCAGTCCTGTCTAGATATTTATGAAGGTGACTCGCTAGTGTATCTTTTAGCTGCTTATCTTTTTGTGCTGGATGACTTCCGCCTGCAAAATGGCGAGAACTTAAATCAACTGCAACTATTGCTTTCTAAAGGCGATGACGACCATCAATGGCGTTACTTGAAAGATTATTTGCTCTTTGTAATGGAAGCCCGCTCGCAGGGAACAGCAGCCCGAGCCAGTCTTTTAGAAAAAGCCGACTTCTTTTATCAAACACCGCCAAAGGAAGTACCGTTAGCAGTTTATCGTCTGACCAGTGGCTACGTAGCTTTTCTGCTCTCCAATCATGAAGAGGCCCGCAAATGCTGGTACGCTTATGAAAATACTTACCGCTTATGTTTAAATCCACGGGAACGGGAATTTATTAAGCCGATTGCTACGAGAAATGCTGTGGCGGCTACTGAGGAACCAGAGTCTGGCAGAAAATATTGGGGACTAGGCTTTGTGGTAGCCGGAGTTTTAGGAATTATCCGGCTGCTGATTATGTAAGTTAAAAAGTACCGTTGGTTTAATTTTTATTTCAATAAATTTTTCCCTTAAGGTCGTAATGGTTAGAGTTGCTAATTTTGAATTAACAATCGATGGCCGTGCTCTCATCCTAGTTTTGTCAAACTTCAGTTCACCCACTACCTGGTTGGAACTGAAGTTTGTTTGTTTTTCTACAGTGAATAGGATATTATTTCCAATAACGTGTAAAAATTTGCTACACTTACATAAAAGGAGTTATTTTAGGAGGTTAACACATTGTCTACTGTGAAAAAGAAATTATCGCTAGCCGGTTTGCTGGTGGCGATGGGGGTTGTGTACGGCGATATCGGAACCAGTCCCCTCTATGTAATGAAGGCGTTGGTGGAAGACAATGGCGGCATTGCCAATATTGATTCCGATTATATTATCGGCTGTGTGTCGTTGGTTTTTTGGACACTGACACTGTTGACCACCGTCAAGTATGTCATGATTGCTTTAAACGCGGATAATCACGGCGAGGGTGGTATTTTTTCTCTGTACACTTTGGTGCGGAAAAAAAGTAAATATCTAATCATTCCTGCGATGATTGGTGGAGCTGCCCTGCTGGCAGATGGTGTGTTGACACCGGCTGTGACAATTACCACGGCGATTGAAGGTCTGCGGGGACTGCAACCGTTCTTAGATAAATTTGGCTATGATCAAAACATTATCGTGATTATTACCTTAGTTATTATTTTGATTTTATTTTCAATTCAGCGATTCGGAACAGAATTTGTCGGCAAGGCATTCGGTCCGATTATGTTTTTGTGGTTTACCTTTATCGGTGTGGTAGGACTGATGTATTTCAGCCAAGACTTTACCTTAATTCGAGCGCTAAATCCCTATTACGCCTTCCGTTTGCTCTTTAGTCCGGAAAATAAAATGGGAATTTTTATTCTCGGCAATGTCTTCTTGGCAACAACTGGGGCGGAGGCTCTCTATTCTGATTTGGGGCATGTTGGTAAAACCAATATCCGCATCAGTTGGCCTTATGTTAAAATTTGTTTGCTCCTAAGTTATTTCGGGCAAGCGGCATGGCTGATTAATGTGCAAAATGATACCAGTCTGCAAAATATTGAAAGCTTGAATCCTTTTTTCCAAATGATGCCCGGAGCTTTGCGGGTCGTCGGAGTGGTCTTTGCGACAATCGCTGCCATCATTGCATCACAAGCACTGATTTCCGGTTCATTTACGTTGGTTTCAGAGGCAATTAAATTAAAATTATTGCCCCGCTTGAAAATTTTATATCCCGGCAATAGCATCGGTCAAATGTATATTCCAGCGGTTAATTTAATTTTATGGGTGGCCTGTTCGCTAATTGTCATCACCTTTAGAACCTCGACCCACATGGAAGCGGCATATGGACTGTCGATTACTGTGACAATGTTAATGACGACGATTCTCTTGTACTTCTATTTGATTCAAAAGGGCGCCAATCCAATTTTTGCCCATCTGGTGACGTTGTTCTTTGGCTTGATTGAGAGTGTCTTTTTCATTTCCAGCGTGACAAAATTTTTCCACGGTGGTTATGTAGCGGTGGCGATGGCTTTGGTGATTCTTTCGATTATGTTTATTTGGGAGCGCAGCAATATTATTCAGCAAAATGCGGTTGATGAAGTCGATATCAAAGATTATTTGCCGCAGATTAAAAGTCTGCGGGAAGACCATGATTTGGATTTATATCAAACCAACGTTGTCTTTTTAGTGCCGCAGTTGGAAGGGGATAATATCGACAAGCGCTATATGTATTCGATTTTAGATAAACGACCAAAACGAGCGAAGGTGTATTGGTTTGTGAATGTCGTGGTAACAGATGAGCCTTATACGAAGGAATATTCTGTAGATATGATGGGCACAGATTATATTGTCAAATTGAAACTCTATCTGGGCTTCCGCATTTCGCAAAATATTAATATTTATTTGCGGCAAGTAATTACCGAATTAATGGCACAGGGACGTCTACCGATGCAGCCGCAAAAATACACGATAACTCCTGGTCGAATTGTCGGAGATTTCCGTTTTGTCTTAATTACCGAAGAATTATCCAATGTGACCAATATTGACAACTGGTCGCGGCAAATTGTTCAAGCAAAACTCTTTATCAAACGCCACACAATGTCCCCTGAAAGTTGGTTTGGTTTAGTTTATTCCGATGTGACTTACGAAACAGTGCCGCTTTCCATCGGCACCACCCGCCGTTCAATTTTATTGGAGCGCAAGGAAGGCAAATCTGAAAAAGAATAATTTGGTTGAACTGCTTTTTCTAAAAGGAAAAGGCGCCAATGCTGTTAAACTGAGAAATCAGTTTGGAGCATTGGCGCCTTTTTTTATTTTATTTCTTGTTCTAATGACAATTGCTGCTGAGCATCCAATTGGCGCAGCTTCTTAATTGCTTTGAAGAAGGAGAAGAGCAAAATGACTACGGAGCCAATCCAAGCTAATGGGGAGGCTGCAGCCGCTCCGGCGTAGCCGAAGAGGGAAGTTAGCACCAGTGCTGCTAAAGAACGCATAATCAACTCCATAATGCCGGCAATCGTCGGCACGACACTTTGGCCTAAACCTTGCAGCGTGTAACGGACAATAAATAAAGTTGCTAACACCCAATATAGAGAGCCATTGATAATAAAATAAATTTGCGCTAAATCGAATACTTCGGTATCTGACTGAGGGACGAAGAGTCCAACTAAGGCCCGTCCGAAAATAATAATCAAAGCACCGGCTAAAATACTGAAACTGCCGCTGAGAATTAACGTTTGTTTGGCACCGGTTAAGATGCGGCCGTATTTTTTGGCACCGTAATTTTGTGCGGTAAAAGTCGCCATGGCTACCCCGAAGGACATCATCGGCTGCATCGAGATTTGATCAATCCGGCTAGCGGCCGCTTGAGCCGCTACCTCTTTTGTTCCCAAACTGTTGAGAGCACTTTGCAAAATTACTGCGCCAATGGCAATAATCGAAGACTGAAAGCCCATCGGCAAAGCAACATTTAAGTGTTCTCGGAAATCCTGTTTGCTTAATTGAAAATCTTTACGTCGCAATTGCAGGTTCGGAATTTTGCGTTTGATATAAATAAAACAGCCGAGACTGGCAGCTAGCTGCGCAATCACCGTTGCGTAACCGGCACCGGCAACCCCCATGTGAAAAGTCGTGATAAAGACGATGTCCAGCACGACATTGATAATCACCGCTACAATTAAGAAAACCAGGGGCGTGCGGCTGTCGCCTAAAGCCCGCAGCATATTTGATAGTAAATTATAGGCCATCGCTGCAAAAATTCCGCCAAGAATCACTTGAATAAATTCTTGTGACTGGTCAATAATTTCCGCCGGTGTTTGCATCAAAATCAATAATGGCCTTAGAAAAATCAGACTTAAAGCGGTCAAAATTATCGTGACAATTAAGCTGATGATACTGCTCGTGGCAAAGCTGCGTTTAACTCCCCGCAAGTCTTGAGCGCCGTATCGTTGGGCCGTGATAATGGCCAGTCCGGAAGTCATCCCCTGAGCAAAACCAATAATCAAAAAACTGATACTGCCGGTGGCTCCAACAGCAGCTAAAGAATTGGTTCCCAGAGTCTGGCCTACGATAATCATGTCCACCATATTGTAAAATTGCTGAAAAATATTTCCAATCAATAAAGGAATCGTAAATAGAAAAATTAATTTAATCGGTGTTCCCGTCGTTAAGTCCCGCATCTTTTTTCCCCGTGATTTTTACTTTTGCAACTAGAATACTAGCATAATAGCTAAACATTTCAAGACAGTAGTCCAAACTTTTTGAAAGAATTTTCAAAAAATAACCAAAAAAATTTTTTCGAAATATTGTCAAAAATTCCCAGTAAATTAAAAATACTGGGAAAAACCAAAAAAAGCGGGGAAATATCTTCCACCGCTCATTGGTTTATCAGTTGCTCGTTGCTATTTAGTTTTGACTTAGCGCTGTTTAATTTCTCTTGGCAGCAGGATTGTTTCCCGGGTGCCATCGTCATAGGCCTGTACTTCTGAAGGTAAACCATCTACATATCTAAACGGTAAGTCTACTGTCATGTCTACATCGGTTTCTGCTTCGGTGTAACCCATTGTCACCGAGCCTTTATTGTCCATAATGGTAAAGGATAATAAGTTGTTTAAAGGAAAAACTCCTTTTAAATTAAAATCAATAATATACCAGACACTGTCTATCAGTTCTCCGGGCATACTAGAGACAACTCCAACAGAGGCATAGCGGCTGCGGTTATTGTCAAAGGCTTCAAACATAGTCAATTCCTCCCTCGTTTGAAAAGTATTGAGAAGGTTCCTCAATTAGATGTGTTAATCATAATCAATGGCCTTTGAAATTGCAATCAAAGCGCTTTGGCGAAACCGCTGACAAAAATAATTATTTCAAAAAAAAACAACTTTGCATTTTCGCAAAGTTGTTTAGTCTTTAAAAATTATTCAGCATCTTCACCAATTACTTCTGGTTCAGCAGCTGCTTCAGTGGTTTCTGGTTCGTCGTTGACAATTGTTTCTACAACTGCTGCAATTTGTTCTTCAGCAGGAGTGACAACAGTGTAGTCAGCGTGTTTAGGTAGGTCAGCTACTGAGATAGAATCGCCGATTTCTAAAGCTGTCACATCGACTTCAACACGTTCAGGTAATTTGTCTGGAGTTGCAGAAACGACAACAGTGTATAAGTTTTGGGCTAAAGTACCGCCAGCTTTCACACCAGCTGCTTCGCCGATTAAGGAAACTTCGGCTTCAACTTCTGTTTCTTCTTTCATGTTTACAGCTAAAAATTCAACATGCTTGATTTTGCCGTTGAAGGTATCTAATTGTGTGCTGTGAACGAGTGAATTAACTTTTTGACCTTTGACATTCATTTCAAAAACGGCATTAGCACCATTTTGACGCAACAATTTTTCTAAGTTTGCTGAATCAACAGAGATAGGTGTGCTTTCGATTTGATAGCCATAAACAACCGCAGGAATGCGGCCTTCATGACGTAATCTGTTTCTTTCTGAACGGGGACGAACTGCTCTTTCTTGAACTTCCAATGATACTGACATAACTTACTTCCTCCTTAAAAATTGACTGTCTAGTTTTTGACAGATTTTATTTAAGTGAATTGTTTCAGTTATTCTCTTGCACGTGAAGTGTGGTTGGCGTACAATTACGCAAAGAGGCAATTGTGTAAAATACACAACTGCCCCTTGAAAGTTTGAGTTCAACTTTTCTCCACCAGGTCATTACGCTGTGTTGAGAAACTATATTCACTTTACGTATTTAACCGTAACCCTTATTTAGCAAACAGTCAAGGGATACGCTAATTATTAAAGATTTTCAAAAGAAATAGGTTTTACTGATGCGTTTAGACAAATTAATTGAGATAGTTGAGAGAGCTTCCCGCACCGAGATTAAACGACTGCTAAAAAGTCGTCAGGTGTTAATCGATGGGGAGCCTGAACTAAATGGCAACCGCAATGTTGATAGCCAACTTCATCGAATTGAAGTGGCGGGGAAACCTGTGTGGACCAATCATGTTTACTATTTAATGAATAAGCCTGCCGGGATTGTTACGGCAGTTTCTGATATAAATAAAAAAACGGTCATAGATTTGCTTGCGCCAGATGATTATCGACGGGAAATTTTCCCAGTAGGACGCTTAGATCGTGATACTGAAGGATTAGTTTTTTTAACCGACAACGGTCCTTTAGGCTATGCTTTAGCTCAAGCAAAATTTCAAGTAGCTAAAGTTTATGAAGCTGTAATAAACGAAGAAGTGACACAAGCAGATGTCACCGCCTTTTTTGAAGGGATTATTTTTTTAGACGGCACCAGATGTCGTCCTGCCCAATTAGAAATTTTAAGTGCAGCCTTGGGGGAAAGCCGAATTCGCTTAACCATTGATGAAGGCAAGTACCATCAAGTAAAGAAAATGTTTTTAGCCCGTGGCAAAAAAGTCACTTATTTGAAGCGGCTTCAACTAGGCCCTTTACTCTTAGATAACAATTTAGCGCCAGGCGAATATCGCAGCCTAACCTTACTAGAATTACAACATTTGCGGTCTTTCTTTTAAACTTACGAATTCCTAAAGGAGACCACCAAATATGCGCTATAATACATTACTATTCGACGTAGATGATACTTTATTAGATTTCCAAGCAACTGAAAAGCAAGCACTGACAAAATTATTTGCAACCGAGGGACTGACCCTGTCTCCGGATTTAGAAGAACAATACAAAACGATGAACCACGGATTGTGGGCGGCCTTTGAGCGGGGGGGAAAGACCCGTGATGAAGTCGTTAATCAACGCTTCGGCATCTTTTTTGAAGCCCTGGGGGTAAGAGTCGACAGCGTTGAGTTAGAAAATCGTTACCGAAAATTTTTAGAAGAAGGTCATGATTTATTAGGCAACAGCTATCAAATTGTGGCAGATTTGAGTACAAAAGCGGACCTGTATGTGGTGACCAATGGCGTGTCACAAACCCAATACCGCCGCTTAACCGATGCAAGACTATTACCATTTTTTAAAGAGATTTTTGTTTCAGAGGATACAGGTTATCAAAAACCAATGAAGGAATACTTTGATTACGTCTTTGCCAGAATTCCTAATCTAGATAAAAGCGACACCGTGATTATCGGCGACTCTTTGAGTTCTGATATCAAAGGGGGCATTGTGGCGGGCATTGACACGATTTGGCTCAACAGCAAATCCGAACAGGCCAGCAATGAGATTCACCCGACCTACACGATTAACCAGCTTGAAAGTATTTACCGAATTTTAGAAAATTAATGCTGTAGCAAGTAGTATTTCTGAAGATTTTCGCTATAATAAATCTAGCGAAAAATTCAGTGAAAGAGGTATTGAAATAAATGGCAAAGTCCAAACCGATTATTATTGGCGTCACCGGTGGCTCAGGTAGCGGCAAAACCAGCGTCAGCCGCTCGATATATAATAATTTTCCTAACCATTCGATTATGATGTTGGAACAGGATTCCTATTATAAAGATCAGAGTCATTTGGCGTTTGAGGAGCGTTTGAAAACCAATTACGACCATCCTTTTGCCTTTGATACAGATTTGTTAATCGAGCATTTAAGCAAATTGCTAAGCTATCAAACGATTGAAAAGCCAGTCTATGACTATGTGAACCACACCCGCAGTCAAGAAGTAATTATTCAAGAGCCAAAGGAAGTTATTATTTTAGAAGGTATTTTAATTTTAGAAGATGAACGCCTGCGGGATTTGATGGACATTAAGTTATACGTAGACACGGATGATGATATTCGGATTATTCGTCGGATTAAACGAGATATGGATGAGCGGGGCCGGACGTTAGACTCGGTTATTGAGCAATATCTCTCCGTTGTGAAGCCGATGTATCACATGTTTATTGAGCCAACCAAACGTTATGCCGACGTGATTGTGCCTGAAGGCGGCGAAAATGCGGTGGCGATTGATTTAATCAATACCAAAGTCGAAAAAGTTTTAACCGAGCATCTTCGGGAAGGAGCGAAGTAAATGATTCGCTACGGCATTTTAAGTACTGCTCAAGTAGTCCCACGCTTTGTGGCGGGGGTCAAAGAGGTGCCGGATTGCGAGGTCTACGCCATCGCCTCAAGAAGCTTGGCGCTAGCTGAAAAAATGGCTCAAGAATTGGAGATTCCCTACGCCTATGGCAGCTATCAGGCTCTTTGTCAAGACGAGCAAGTCGATATCGTTTACATTGCTACTTACAATCAAGGGCACTATCCCGCAGCAAAACTGGCTTTAGAAAATAATAAGCCGGTTTTATTAGAGAAGCCTTTTACTTTGACAAGTGCTGAAGCAGAGGAACTCTTTGCTTTGGCTGAAGAAAAAAACTTATTTTTAATGGAGGCCCAGAAGGCGGTCTTTTTGCCGACCGCAAAATTAATCAAAGAATTTATCGCCTCTGGAAAATTAGGAGCGTTGCACTGGATTCAATCCAAAACCGCCTATCCAAATATCGATCATGTCAGCTGGTTTCGCTCGTTGGCAGCCGGTGGCGGAGCCTTGCACGGCGCTGGTTTTTATCCAGTGGAGTATTTGCAATACATTTTGGACCAGCCGATTACAGCCTTTAGCGGCAACGCTGTTTTCCCTAAAGAGCAATCCGACAGCCAGTTTAATTTGACGCTGACCTTTGGCGAGCAACTATTGGCAAATATTTTTATCACAGTCGATTTTGCGACAGATAATCAAATGATCATTTACGGCGATTTAGGTCGGATAGAAATAAGTGATTTTTGGAAGACGAAAACGGCGAAAATAATTTATAATTCTGGCGAGACAGCACTGCTCACCAGTGACTTCACCAGCGAATTTGCCTTTGAAGTGGCCCATGTCAACCACTGTTTGACAGAAGGTTATTTGACGAGCCCACTGATGACCAAAGACATCACCTTAACGACAGTTAAAATGGTGGAAAGCTTGTACTATCAGTGGTTATCTAAGTAGGAGGCACGATTATGCTAGTGAAAAAAAGAGTTCAAACGCCGGCGGAGGTAACGCAGTTGCTGCCGGAATTGCAAGAAATTTGGCAAGAGGTCTTTACGCCAATTATTGGTGCGGAGCAAGTAACTTATATGTTGCAAACTTATCAGTCCAAAGAAAATATTTTAGCTGAAATTGCTAGAGGTGTTGAATATTACTTATTATTCAACCAAGAAAAAGTCGTTGGCTACACAGCTTTTGATTTTCAAGGGGAGCAATTATATCTCAGCAAGATTTATTTGAAGGCGGCTTCTCGCGGACAAGGCTTATCCTCTGAATTATTCGCATGGTATGAAGAGGTGGCTAGAAAAGCCGGTATAAAAAAATTATACTTGCGGGTAAATCAGCACAACCAGCAAGCTGTTGCGGTCTATCAACATAAAGGCTTTCAATTAATCAAGACGCAGGTGGATGAAATTGGCGTCGGTTTTGTAATGGAAGATTATATTTTCGAAAAAAGCCTAGATTAGTAGGGCTATTTGTGTTACAGTCTATCTTATGCGACGAGTCGAGTAAGCTATGACATTTTTTGTAAGACATTAGTCTTGTTTAATTTGTTCAAAATAGCGAATTGACAGCAGGAGTACAAGTCTTTTGACAGCTGCCGGATTGCAGCCGTACTGGACAGGGAATTTTGTGGAGAAAGAACTGTCTAAAGTTTTGCTGATTTATTTCAGGGAAATTTTATTGCGGGAACACAACTGCCTTTTTCGGTGGTTGTGTTTTTTTGTTTCAGATAATTTCTTAGTTGAAACAAATTTTGGTGGGTTAGTTGAATTTATCTTTTCTCCAGAGATTGATTTTTGTTTATGGACATTTTTTGCCACTAAAAAGAATGAACTTTTTTTGTATTCTTGTTTTTCAAATTATCAAAAATATTCAAAACGCTATAGTGAATTTTGATTGAAAAAATTAAAAATAATTTTATCGTGTTATTTAATTTATAATATCTATGTTTTTTATTTGAGGAAATTACTACTTATAAGAGGTGCCATATGCAGATTTTTATCGACGGCGATGGATCGCCAGTCAAAGATGATGTGATTGAGCTGGCGGGGCAGGCTGGCTTTTTTGTGACGATTGTCACCAGTGTTGATCACTATACTGAAAAAAAATATCCGGATTTTGTCTCAATTGTCTATGTTGACAAAGGTTTAGATTCAGCGGATTTCAAAATTGTCGGCTTGATTCAAAAAGGCGATCTCTTAATCACTCAAGATTACGGACTGGCTTCGCTAGTTTTAGGGAAAGGTGTTCGTGTCTTACACCAAACCGGTTTGGAATTCACCCAGCAAAATATTGAAAATATGTTGGAGGCCCGCTATTATGGTGCAAAGGTCCGGCAAGCAGGCGGCCGCACAAAAGGCCCTAAGCCTTACAGCAAAGAAGACCGTCAACACTTCCGCCAAGCTCTGTCAAATATTTTACTTCCAGAGCAATAAATTTTTCTGAAGCAGAAAAACTTTTATGGTAGAATATGGTGAACTTACGCAGATTCAAAGTTAAAAATTGAATCGAGACTGGAGGAAATCTCGTTTTGAAAATTTATTTATTATATGGAGGAAAAAGTGCCGAGCATGATGTCTCAATCATGTCCGCTTTTTCAGTACTCAACGCAATTTATTTCAATTATTATCAAGTGCAGCTGGTGATGATTACCAAGCAGGGCCAATGGTTGAAGGGACCTTTATTAACTGAGGCACCTGAAACGGCAGCTGAATTGGACTTGGTTGCGCTAAATAATGGCGAAGAAATAAACCCTGGTATGATTAAAGATGAAAATGGAATTGTTTTTCCAGTTCTTCACGGTCCTAACGGCGAAGACGGAACAATTCAAGGATTTTTGGAAACCTTGAACATGCCTTATATTGGCGCCGGTGTGATGACGAGCGCCACAGCGATGGATAAAATTATGACCAAATATGTTCTGCAGGCGGCGGGAATTCCTCAAGTTCCTTATGTCTCAGTGTTGGCGTCTCAATGGAAGGAAAATCCTAAGCAGGTTTTTGATGAATGTGAAGGAGCTTTGTTGTATCCGATGTTTATTAAGCCAGCCAATCTAGGCTCTAGCGTCGGCATTTCAAAGGCGGAAAATCGTCAAGAGTTACAAAAAGGTCTATTGGAGGCTTATCAATACGATTCCCGCGTTATCGTCGAACAAGGGATTGAAGCCCGTGAAATTGAAGTAGCTATTTTAGGAAATGAAGATGTGCGCACCACTTTGCCGGGGGAAATTGTAAAAGATGTGGCCTTTTATGATTATGATTCAAAATATATCGACAATAAAATTGAGATGGCGATTCCCGCTCAGGTGCCGCCGGAGGTTGCTGCCAAAGCCCGCTCTTACGCTGAAAAAGCTTATGTAATGCTAGGCGGCGCCGGTTTAAGCCGCTGCGATTTTTTCTTGACGGCTCAAAACGAATTATTTTTAAATGAATTAAATACGATGCCTGGCTTCACCCAATTCAGCATGTACCCTTTGCTGTGGGAAAATATGGGCGTCAAATACAGCGACTTAATTGAAGAGCTAATTCAATTAGGCTTAAATCGTTTTAAACAGCGTCAGAATTTTTTTGAATAGGTAGCGGGAAGTGTGCAAAGACAAAAATATCTCAGCAAATTTGCATTTACAAGCAAAGAGCTGTAATGTTTTCTTGAGCTTAATGCCAACCGTAACTGGATTTTCCAATTCAGATTTAATCAAGGTTTGTGACATAAGGCCCTGGGCTTATGCCGCAAACCTTGTCTTTTGTTCGACTGCTAGCGGGTTAAGTTAGCTGAAATTTTTCAACTATGTTAAGCAGACTAGCACTTTAACAAAACACGCAAGAATTGCCTAAGGTTCTCTTATATGAAATTGTCGTTTAAAATTCTTCTAAGAGGATTACCAATTAAGCGACATCCTATACGGCAGGAGCATCAAACTAATTTTCGGCACGAAAATTAGTACCTTAATACGAGTAAGGATGCGAGTTCCGTTTTCGGCAGTTTTCTAGCAAATAGAAATCAACTTTTGTCTTTTACACAAGGCAACAAATGATGTAGTTTAACGGAATCGTATACGGCAGGAGCATCAAACTAATTTTCGGCACGAAAATTAGTACCTTAATACGAGTAAGGATGCGAGTTCCGTTTTGACGGTTTTCTAGCAAATAGAAAGCATCATCTGGTTTTATGCAAGGCAACAAATGATGCAGTTTAACGGAATCCTATACGGCACGAGCATCAAACCAATTTTCTTCACGAAAATTAGTACCTTAATACGAGTAAGGATGCGAGTTCCGTTTTGACGGTTTTCTAGCAAATAGAAAGCATCATCTGGTTTTATACAAGGCAACAAATGATGTAGTATAACGGAATCGTATACGGCAGGAGCATCAAACTAATTTTCGGCACGAAAATTAATACCTTAATACGAGTAAGGATGCGAGTTCCGTTTTTAGCAGTTTTCTAGCAAATAGAAAGCATCATCTGGTTTTATGCAAGACAACAAATGATGTAGTATAACGGAATCGTATACGGCAGGAGCATCAAACTAATTTTCGGCACGAAAATTATTACTTTGAAACGAGTAAGGATGCGAGTTCCGTTTTTAGCAGTTTTCTAGCAAATAGGAAGCATCATCTGGTTTTATGCAAGGCAACAAATGATGTAGTCTAACGGAATCGTATACGGCACGAGCATCAAACTAATTTTCTTCAAGAAAATTAATACCTTAATACGAGTAAGGAGCGAGTTACATGAAATTTACAGTTCAGGAAATTGCCCAGGCGGTTAATGGCGTTGCGGTGAATGAGGAAACAGCTATCGTAACCAGTCTTGAATTTGACAGTCGCAAAATTAAACCAGGGGGATTGTTTGTCCCGTTGGCTGGTCAACGGGACGGTCATGAATTTGTCGAGATGGCCAAAGCAAATGGTGCAACTGCAACTTTTTGGAGTCGTGATCTCACGGAGGCCCCTAGCGGATTAGCGATTATCCAAGTTGCGGACGTCCTGCAGGCACTGCAAATTTTGGCGACTTATTATTTAGCGGTGATTAATCCTGACGTGATTGCCATTACCGGCAGCAACGGCAAAACCACCACCAAGGATATGACCGAAGCTGTTCTGGCTAAAAAATATCAAACCTATAAAACCCAAGGGAATTATAATAATAATATTGGGCTGCCTTACACGGTTTTACAAATGCCGGAAGCAACGGAAAAAATTATTTTGGAAATGGGCATGGATCACGCAGGTGAAATTGCTCTGCTTTCTGAAATTGCTGAGCCGGATGTGGCGGCAATTACCATGATTGGGGAAGCCCACATTGAAAACCTTGGCTCTCGGGAGGGTATTGCCCAAGCGAAAATGGAAATCGCTGAGAATTTAAACGAAGATGGCTTGCTGTTGATTCCATATAATGAACCGCTGTTGACGCCTTTGACTCGTAAAATTATGCAGACGGTCACCACTTTTGGAATTGAAGAAGGGGTGATTGCCGGTAAAATTTTAGCGGAGCAGGCCCATAAAACAATTTTCAGTATCAATGACGAAATTTTTGAAATACCTGTACTAGGAGCATACAATGTCACCAATGCACTGATTGCTTATGGCATCGGGCAGTGGTTTGGTTTAAGTGATGAAGAAATCCGCCAAGGTTTAGCTGACTTTCAATTGACGCAAAATCGCACGCAATGGCTGAAGGCGGAAAACGGTGCGGATTTATTGAGTGATGTTTACAATGCTAATCCAACGGCGATGGCCTTAGTCTTAGATACTTTTGCTGAATTACCACAAGAAGGTGCCAAAAAAGTTTTGTTGGGAGACATGCTCTCTTTAGGAAAAGATTCACCGGCGATGCACGCGGCAATGGCGGAGCATATTAACCCGGAAAAAATTCAAGAAGTCTTTTTATTTGGTCCTGAAATGCAAGTCTTGGCAGAAAAATTGAATGCCGTCTATCCTAATTTGGCGCTGACATATATTGCAGAAGATATGACGCAATTAATTCAAACGCTGCAGGAGAATTTGCAGCCAAGAGATACGTTGTTATTGAAGGCCAGCAACGGTATGCACTTGAATCAAGTCGTCGATGCCTTGAAAGTTTCTGAAAATAAAAAGGAAATAGATTGAAAAACAAGCTTTCCTGTGTTATAATGTGGCATTGCAGAAAAAGAAATGATAGCAAAAGTTTAAATCTTTTTGATAAATGATAAATGATAGGTTGAGATAAGCAGTCCATGCTCAAGCTTCAAACAGCTCGAAGTAGTCGATTTGCTAGTTGAGACAGAGGACAGATGAAGCTGTTCTTGCCATAAACTACTTTTAAGCTCATCCTTTGTTCGGAAGAGAGACCTGATGCAATAGCCAGTGGCTTTTGTTACAGGTCCTTTCCTTTGTTTATATCTTTTTCTGGAAAAAATTCATCATGAAAAGAGGCGCCTGACTTAGCAGCAGCTGAGGGGTGGAGACGAACTTTCGTTGGCCTCAATTTCCATGAACAAAGAAAAACTAGGAGGCTTTATATTTGAAATTCAAAGAACTAAATTTATCCCCAGAACTATTAACCGCAGTAGAACGCTCAGGCTTTGAAGAAGCAACCCCCATCCAAGAAGCAACAATTCCCTTAGCATTAGAAGGTAAAGACGTTATTGGTCAAGCTCAAACAGGTACTGGTAAAACAGCCGCTTTTGGTTTGCCAATGTTAGAAAAAATCGATGCCAAAAATCAAATCTTACAAGGTTTAGTAATTGCGCCAACCCGTGAGTTAGCGATTCAAACCCAAGAAGAATTATTCCGCTTAGGCCGGGATAAAAAAATTCGTGTTCAAGCAGTTTATGGTGGAGCGGATATCGGTCGCCAAATCCGCGGCTTGAAGGATCGTCCACATATCGTTGTGGGAACTCCTGGTCGGATGTTGGACCATATCAACCGCCACACTTTAAAATTAGATACTGTCCAAACCTTAGTGTTGGATGAAGCAGATGAAATGCTGAACATGGGCTTTCTAGAAGATATTGAAAAAATTATCTCAAAAGTACCGACTGAACGCCAAACATTGTTGTTCTCAGCAACAATGCCACCAGCAATTAAAAACATCGGCGTTAAATTTATGAAAAATCCTGAGCACGTTCAAATCAAAGCCAAAGAAATGACGGCTGATTTGATTGATCAATACTATGTGCGGGCTAAAGATTATGAAAAATTTGATATTATGACTCGTTTGTTAGATTTCCAATCACCTGAGTTAACAATTGTCTTTGGTCGGACAAAACGTCGGGTGGATGAGTTGGCTCGTGGTTTAGAAGCACGAGGCTTTAAAGCTGAAGGAATTCATGGCGACTTGTCACAACAAAAACGGATGAGCGTGTTGCGTTCATTTAAGAGTGGTAATTTAGATATCTTAGTTGCAACGGATGTGGCAGCACGGGGCTTAGATATTTCTGGCGTCACCCACGTTTACAATTATGATATTCCTCAAGACCCTGAAAGCTATGTTCACCGGATTGGTCGGACAGGTCGGGCCGGTAAAGATGGTATCTCCGTAACGTTTGTAACACCAAACGAAATGGGTTACTTGCATGTGATTGAAGAACTAACGAAAAAACGGATGTCACCAATGCGTCCGCCAACCGAAAAAGAAGCCTTCAAAGGTCAATTAGGCAATGCCTTAGAAACGATTGAAACCAAGCTTGACGAAAACGGATTGGATCGTTACTTACCAGCAGCAGATAGTTTATTAGAAAAATATTCTGCACAAGACTTGGCAGCCTTGCTGATTAAAACCTTAGCGAAGGATCCAAGTGATGCTGTACCAGTTAAAATTACTCCAGAACGTCCATTGCCTTCACAAAAACGTGGTGGCGGCGGAGGCGGTAAACGCTCCGGCAATTATGGTGGCAAGAACAATCGCAATCGTCGCAGCGGCGGAGGCGGTGATCGTCGAGAAAATAATTATCGTGGCGGCGGCAAGAGCAAAGATGGCTATAAAGGCAACAAGGATAATTACAAAGGCGGACAACGCCGCAGTAATGCTCCCCGTGGCGAAAAGAAAAATTCCGGCTTCACGATTCGTAAAAACAACGATTAATTAACGAGATAAAAAGCGCCAGCAAGCGTAGATTTCATTTCTGAAGTCAAGAGCTTGCTGGCACTTTTTTTATTTTCTCAGCGTTAAAAATCGTTCGAAATAAAAGGCAGTCATTTCAGGGCTGTCAATAAAAACATTATGGCCGGTGTCATTGAGAATAGCGACCTCCAATTGATTAGTTGGAGTAATCAAATTCAGCTGTTGTTGAAAACCGACGACATCATCATTTTTTCCTAAGAGGATTGTGCCACGGTAATCATCTGATTTTTTTTGGATGTCAGCTTCAATGCTTAGGGTGTACTTATTTTCCGGTGAAAATTGGATCTGATGCCAAGCCGCACTTTTAAAGCGGCTGACTCCCGGTAAAATTGCCTGCTGATAGATAAGCCAGTGCTGCTGGCTGATGTTAACATTCATTGCCGCAAAGTTTTCCCAAGCAGGATGGGGATCAACATAATTGTCTAATAAATTAGTTTTAATCTGTGCTATCTGTCTGTTGCGATTATTGGCGACAACAACTGGTGCCGTCAAGAAAAGCTGATCAACCTGTTGTGACATTGCTTGGGCAATTGCCAAGCAGAGATAGCCGCCATAAGAATGGCCGCAGAGCTGGAATTTTTCCTGCGGACTGTCTTGTTTAATGAAGGCCAATAGTAAAGCCAGAACATCATCAGAGGATTCAAGGTCGGCTGGCATTTCAGATTGGCCCATGCCTGGCAAATCAAGATAGACCCGCCGAAAGGTCCGCCCTTTGAAAAAAGGCTCATAAATCACCTTCATGCTAGTTAAGTCGATACCTAAGCCGTGAAGAAAATAAATAGTCGGTCCACTGCCGATGATTTCATAATGCAGAAAATTTTCAAATTTTGCCATCGGTTTGCTCTCCTGCAAAGTCTTGTAATAGCGTAAACAATTCTGCTAAAGCTGCCGCCGGAATCAAATCCAAAGATTCGCCGATTGAAATTTCACAGGCGCATTCATTTTCGCTGATCACCGTCAAATTTCCAGTGATGCCAATGCCAGTTTCATTTTGCAATTTTGTTAGAAAGGCTGCTGTTTCATCAGAATTTTTTGCAAAATGCAGATGGAACATATTGGTCACTGGGACTTGTGGTAGCGTGGAAACTTTAGCGGCGCCATTAAATTTCTCTGCTAAAAGCTTAGCCTGCTGATAGTAATGGGGCATGCGCTGAATATGTTTCTCATAAAAATAATCGGCTGAAAGAATATACGGATAAAGACTGATTAAATCTCCGCCGTAGCGGCACTTCCAGATTTTGCTGGCCTCCGTCAGTTCTGTGGGCCCCGCCAAAATGGCGCCGGCAATCCCGTTTAATCCTTTGTAAAAAGAGACATAGACACTGTCAAATAGATCACAGATTTCAGCAGCGGTTTTTTGATAATAGGGTAGACATTCCCACAAACGAGCACCATCCAAGTGAACATAGATGCCATTTTCATGGCAGTAATCAGTGATTTCCTTTAGCTGGGAAAAACTCGGCAATTGACCGCCAATTTCTCTTTGGGGCAATTCAATCAAGAGACAAGCAAATTTTTCATCGAGTTTTTTTAAATCGGCTAAGGTAAAGAGTCGATTTTTTTCCCCTAGCAGAATTGTTTCAATGCCCATCAGCTTTTTAATGCCATCCTGCTCATGAATTTCTAAGTGAGCGAGTGGATGATAAGCAACTTTTTTATTTTGCTTTTGATCACACCAATAGCGCAGGCCGATTTGCTGGGCCATCGTGCCGCTAGGAAAGAATACTGCGGCAGGCTTGCCTAAGACTTGAGCCATTTTTGTTTGGAAATCTTCGATAACGGCTCCCGTGCCATAAATATCACTGGGAGTATCATCAGGAATTTCGGCTAAAGTCTCCTTCAATAAGCCAACCTTTCGCTCACCGCTGCCGCGAATTTTATAGGCGGTTTGTTGATAGCTTTCAGATAAAGTAGATGTCATTTAATTCTTCCTTTCTTGTTATAAAAACTTTCGTTATCTATCGTAAAGTGGCTGACAAAAATATAGATGCTTAATTAAATTTTGGTAAGCATAGAAAATTTCGCTTAAAAATATTATAGCAACTATTTTTAAATTATAAAGGTGACCGCAAACTAATGTAGTGCCTTAAAAGAACTTCTCAATGGAAAAAATGAAAAGTTCGTTTATGCGTGATTCGTTTTCAGCAAAAGAGAGTGTATTAGCACCTTAAACTTTTCGCTAATATTATTGAAATAGTTTAAAATTTGCTGATTCTCAGCTAAAATTCTGTGGAATTTGCTATAATTAGGTTGGGATTAGCTAAAGGGGGAGTGAGGATGAAAAAAGAAAAAAAACGTGAGCCGCAAGAAGAGCTACCAGATAAACATTTTCTGCCATTGAATAAGGCGCAAGTTGGCTGGTTGGTCGCCTTGGTCTTGTTAACCTTTGTCTGGTTAATTTATCCGGGATATGGATGGAACCATAATGTTTTCACGGCTTTAGCCGGCGATAGTGGCTACTATTCAGACGACTATGATTATGATGAAGACTATGATTATGACTATGAAGCTTTTGCTTTGGAAAATATCGATTCAGTTGGAAATTGGACACGGGAAATTTATGATGGCGTTGAAATTGCAACTACCAGATATGATGAGGATTATGAAGTAGAAAGTTATTACGGTGGTGATGACTTTGAAACATTAGAAGAGCAAGTCGGTCGCCCTCGTTCCACCTATCGGGACGATTGGACAGGCTTTGACACCATCACGGCCACTTGGGAATATAGTTCCGGCAATGAATATATCTCGATTGATATCACCTATCTTGAGGAAGATGGCATGATTATCAGCAAAGATATTTTTGGTTACGATGATTAAGCGGCAGAGAAAATTAGAAAATATAAAAACAATCGTTGAGATTCCTGCAGATGATGCAAACTCTGAAAGCTAGTTCAAAGACTAGCTTCACAGTTTCTGCTGCAAGGGAATTTCAACGATTGTTTTAGTTTCAATCCATTTCGACTTTGGTGATGGTCACCCAGATAAAAAAGAGCAACGTCAAAATAAAGCTGAGCCACAGTGTCAGTGAAGCCTGCAGTAAATTAATTAAACTGCCGACACCGACGCCGAGAATAAAAATTAAAATGGCAAAACCGATTTCGGAAAATTCTTTACGGGCAGTTTGATCTTTATCAATCAGCCATTTATAAAGATTGTTCATTAGATTTTTTGTATTGCCGGTCATGATGCCATCATTAACAGTGGCGATGCCGACCTTTCTGAAAATAGTCAGCTCAAAACCAGCTAGACCACCCAATAAAAAGACCATCAGCGCATCAAAAATTTGTTGTTGGAATAAAGCAAATATTAAGAGTATCAGACTTTGTAATAAAAGCATGATCTGATATTTTTTGCGGGTGGTGCCGCTGACTTTTTCCACCAGCCACTCCCCGCCAAAAGCTCCTAAGGCAAAACCAGCAAAGACGGCAATATGACCAAAGGCCTGACTGAATTGGCCGGTAAATAGTTTACTGCTGAAGGCGACCATATTTCCGGTTTGGGCGCTGACAAAGACGCCGCCCTTTTCCATAAAGGTATAAGCATCAATGAAGCCCATCAAAAAAGTTGCAAATAAGGTTAAGACGGTCAAGGAGCTGAGGGAATTAATTTTTTGTTTGGCCTGTTCCATAGGCTTCCTCTTTTCTAGCAAAAACAGAGGTCAAAATTTAGGCAGATTCCTAAAGTTTGCACCTCTGCAGCTGTTTATTTAATTAAAAAACATCCTTGGCGTTCAAGCCATCACTTTCTTCTTGGTCGAAGGGGTTGCTGCTAATGTGCTTGGCAGCGGCCTGATTGATTTTATCTTGGTCAAACCAAATAACTGGTGAAGCCGCTTCTTCTTGAGGCAGGCTTTCAACAAATTCTTTGGTTAAGTTCAAATGGTCAGCGACAATTTGTGACGGTGTGGTTGCCATCCATTTGTTTAAAGAAATATCTGAGTAATCAGGATTTTTGAAGACTTCAACAAAAATTAATTTTTCTGTCCCGGTATTTTGGACATAGTGACCGGCAACTGTTGGCACATAACCGACATCCCCTGCTCGGTAGTCGAAGGTTCTAGCTAAACCATTTGAATTAAAAACAGTCATGCGAGCTTGACCTTGAATGTAATACTGCCATTCAGCACCTTTTGGATGCCAATGCAATTCCCGCATACCGCCGGGCTCAACTTCAACAATGGCTGCTGAAATCGTCTTAGCAGCTGGGAAAACTTTTTGATCAATAATCCAAACACGGCCAGCTTCAGACTCAATTGGTTTTAAAGAATCCATGTGGAAGGTCAATGGTAGTGGAGTTTCGCCATTACTATTAGGGCGTTTGACCACATCGATGGCTTCTGGCACAGCCGCTTTAAAAATGTATTTTTCTTTAGTCGGTAAACTTTGCAGCTCAGAAACTTTCTTTTTAAAGTTAGCAGCTACGATTTCTGGTGGTGTATGAGCCAGCCAATCAGTAATCAACATTGTATTATTTTCAGAGAAATCAGGTTCACTGAAGATAAGTAAAAATTCACAGCCTTGATCTAAACCTTGGATGGAGTGGGCGACACCTGCTTCAAAATTCCAAATGTCTCCGGCTTTGACATCATCGATAAAAGATTTGCCATTTTCATCAATCGCTGTAACGCGGGCATTACCGTAAAGCATCAAGCCCCACTCAGCTTCTTTGTGCCAATGCATTTCCCGATACACACCAGGTCCTAAGTTCATGTCGACACCTGCGACTTGGTCAGAAGCCGGAATTTCCCGATTAGTGACTTCCCGAGCCCAGCCGCCTTCTTCTAAACGATTGCGGACGTCATCATAGCTGAAACGCATATTTGGTAAAGTACCGTGGTCAGTTGCCGGCGGAACTAAAAAATCGGGACCTTCAATATCTCTTAACGGATCATGAGGACCTCTGTTGTAATAGCCTTTGCCGTCAGATTTGCGAATGGGTTGTGGTTCTTTTTCTTCATGATTCATATTAAAAATCTCCTTTTCCATAGGTTAGATTTGGTACCGAATTAATGAACATCAAAAAATTTTGAAAAATCACTAGCGAGGGAAGGATAAGCGAAAACCATTTCCCGCAATTGCGTGAGTGTAATCTTCATCTTTAATAGAAGCGTAAAATAATTAATTAATAAATCAGCTTCATTGCTGAGACTGGTGATGCCGACAATTTGCTGGTCGGCTTTGCGAATTACTAATTTTGTGCGGGCAATTGGTTCATTGCCCCGATGATAATTCAGCCAATGGGCCATGTCGATTTCAACAATTTCATAGAGCTCCGGCTGCTTAACAGCATCGTTAACAAAAATTCCTGTCTGGGCAATTTTAGGATTGCTAAAGACTGACATCGAAGGAATCGGATAGTCGATGGGCTTTAAAGTTGCTGCGGTTAAAAAATCCGCCAGATAATTGGCTTGAAATTCAGCGTAGTTGGTTAATTTTGGTGCTGGCGCATCATTGCAATCGCCAATGGCATAAATATCAGCATTGCTAGTTTGCAGGTAGGAATTAACCGCCACACCTTTACTTGAAAAGGTGATACCCGCTTCTTCCAAGCCCAAATTTTCAACATTGGGAATGCGGCCAGCCACAGAATAAACGACATTTGTTTCAAAAACGAGGCCTTCCTCCGTTGTAACTTGATACAAATCAGCTTTCAGTTGAACAATTTTTGCAACTGTATTATCAAAATGATAGTCAACGCCCCGTTCCTTTAATAAAGCAACTAAATCGCCGACTAATTCAGGATCAAAAGCTCCTAAAGCCCGCTGATTATGCTGCAAAACATGGACATGATCGCCGATGGCACTGGCAATATTGGTAATGGCAAAGGCGATGATTCCAGCGCCGATAATGGTGATGGATGGGGGTAAACTTTCGGCATTGAGAAAATGCGAACTGTAATGGACATGCTCGTTCCCTTCAAAATCTAACACCCGTGGTCTAGCTCCTGTTGCCAAAATAATTTTTTTGCCTTGGTAATCGACGTCATCGACAGTAACGGTGTGGGAATTTTTAAATTTTGCGGAACCGAAAATAGTGGTGATGCCAGCCTCCTCTAAGCTGGTTTGTAAAACAGTTGAGGTTGCCGCAATTTGCTTGTTTTTAAAAGTCATCAAGTCTGACCAAATTATTTCTGGCACTTGATCGAAACCTTTACCGAGGTGACTTTGGATAGCTTGCTTAGCTTCAACTGCCGCCAATAAATATTTTTTTGGTGTGCTGCCATGATTGGCAGTAGTGCCGCCCCATTGATAAGATTCGATAATGGCAACTGTTAAATTTGCTTGTCGCAATCTTTTGGTAGCGGTTAATCCGGCGATGCCCCCGCCGACAATGAGAACGTCAAAATTGGTTTCCATAACACACCTCCAATTGAAATTTTTAGTTGCTTGAATAATTTCAGTATAACCCTTCCGCCAGATTTCCCTAAATAAAACGACTTTGAAAAAAGCCAAAAATCAATAAAAAAACTGTCAATTTAAGTCAGTCAGGCTCACTTAAATTGACAGGATTATTCTTTTTAAATTTAAAAATCTGAAAAACTAACCTTCATTGCTTCCGCATCAAAATGGGCATAGGCGCCAATCGGAGTGGTCATCATCGGGCGGGTATGGCAGCTATCATATTCGTAGATGACCGGTAGAGGATTGCCATTCAAAACCTCCAATAAAATATCAATCGGTTGTCTGCCACTACCTAAGTCGTCATAGTTAGCATGCTTGCCTAAGATAATGCCTTTGACCATTTCAAAAACACCAGCCGCCTTCAGCATGGCAAAATTTTTCTCGACTGTAGCAGCGTCCTTTTCCGCATCTTCAATAAAAAGTAAGCTATTAGGGGTAATTTTAGGGAAAAATTTGGAAGCGAGAAAGCCGTACATGGTATTTAAATTGCCACCGACAATTCGCCCCTCTAGCTTGGGAGCTTCAGTAAAGCCCCACTGATTTTTCTGCATGGTTAACGGTGCTTGATAAGTTTCCCAATTTTTTTGATCCTCGGTCCACAGCTCTGGAGCAGTCAGCGTGATGGCGGCATTTTTTCCCGTACAAATTATTTTTTCTAAATAATCCCATGTCTCCTCTGCCAACGGTGGAAATTCACCGAAGGAAGCGACTAAAGCCGGACCATATAACACTCGGCAGGTTGGTGCCAAGCTGCGAACAGCTAACAAAAAAGCTGTTGCATCGGAATAGCCGACGATAATTTTCGGATGATTTTTTAAGTATTTAAAATCAAGATAAGGCAGCAGAGAATTTGAATTCGTTCCGCCAATCGTTGAAATAATCATATCTAAGTCATCATTGTGAATCAGCTCGTTTAATTCTGCGGCCCGCTCTTTAATGCTGCCGGAGCGATAAAAATCCTGCTGGCCGGTCAAACGGCCCGCCACCAAAGTATGGCCTTTAGAAGCAAAAAATGCTTGCGCTCGTTCAAAGCGCTGAGGCGCAAGAGCAGTGATGGGTGTCGCTGGCGAGTAAAAACCGATATTCAAGTGGAGGTCCCCGTTTCTTTTTCATTTGCAAAGTCCTGTTTCAGTATAGCAAAAAGACAGCTGTCAGCCATGATTTTTTTTGATTTACTAGACTAAAGTCAAAATGCCGACAACGAGGGAAACCAAAACTTCAAAAAGAGTCACACCAAAGAGGACTTCTGAACCGCCGATAACTTTGTCAGTGGTTTGGTATTGAGTTTGCTTTTCCAACTGACGTTCTTTTAACCAAGGAAGGCAGCGGTAAGCGTAATAAATACCAAAGAGCAGTTGGGCAATTAGCAAAATAACTCTAATCCGCAAGTCTAAATGCGTCGCAAAATTTGCCAGAAAAAGAGTGAGCCCGGTAACGATAAAGCTGCCGGTGACAAACCAGTTTTCAAAACTTTTGGTGTCACGGCTTAATTTTTTTTGCATCTTCAAATCTCCTTTGATTAAGTCATCTAAAGAAAGCTGATACAAATCACTCAAGGCCACTAGACTATAAATATCTGGCAGGCTTTTACCAGTCTCCCAGTTAGAAATGGTCTGTCGGGAGACCTGCAGTTTTTCTGCAATTGCTTCTTGGGTATAACCTAATTGTTTTCTTTGAGCCTGCAATTTCTGATTGATGTCCATGTAGCGCTCCTTTGTGTTTGTCAGTTTCCTGACTTTAATTGTAGAAGAAGGTCGAGGAACTTTCTGCCAAAAAAGCTTGACAGAATCAGCTTGTCAAAGGATTTTGACAAAATTTTTGGTTAAGTTTTGTCTCGTTTTTGACACTATCAAAGCTTTCCGATAAAACTCAATTCTCTTTTAGTAATCCTTCAAATAATTCATCAGGCTGTGTCGCAGGCCTTCAGCTAATTGCTGGGAGGCTATCAGATGAAAATAAATGGCCGCTAGAAAATTTTCAAAAGCTGCTAGTCGTTGGAAATCCACCAATTCAACTAAAGGAAATTCTAGCTGGTCAATCCAAGCGGCTGTCGCTTCGGCACTCAGCACACCATTTTGAATAGCTTGATAGATGACTGTTGCTAAGCGTCGTTCTTCTCCGGCGATAAAGGCTTCAGGGAGCCTGAGGAAAACTCGGGCGATGGTTGAGAAGACTTCTGGCTTCAATTCCTCTGGGAAATCTTGATGCAAGAGAGCATAAAGTAAAAAATCTGCACCGTGGGCAAATCCATGGACCCACCCGTAGGACTCTGAATGACCGGTAAAATCTTGTTCTTCATTTAAATAGGCTAGCGCCCGTTGGAAAAAATAATCTCGTTCTTGATTTGTCAAAAGCTGATGATAGCGGGAATCTTTTCGATTGTCAGAGTCTAATAGCATGCCATTCAACAAGGCTGCAAAAGTGCGGGTGACCGTCGCTGGCAGCCCTTCGTTTATGTGATAAAAAATTAAATCTTGTTCAATAGTTTGCTGAGTTAAAAAATGAAACTGCTCTTTTGTAAAAGCATTTTCTCCCAGCCCGCGAGCTAATAGCAAGTAGACAATTCCATCACGGGTTTGACCATCAGGATGGCCGATATTTTCCATGAGCCAAGTAGTTTCTTGATTGGAAAAGGCGAGTGTCGTCTGTTGCAGTTTTTCTTTTAAAATTGCTTCCATTTATTTATCAACTCTTTTCTTTTATTGAATAACATTTTGCAAAATTCTCAAAAAATAATTTATTTTTGAGGAAAATATCAGGTATACTGCTATTATAGCCAATTTTTATTTGGCGGGGTAAATTTTTTCGGCAGAAAATTTTTGATCGAGCTAACAAAAATGTTATCTAAAGAAATGCTTAATCAAGCGCTTGGCGATAGGCTTTTTACCAAGTTTTTGATAAAATGAATGCATTCTGATAGGAAAAGAGATTGAGGTTATGATTAAAGGGATTGGTATAGATGCGGTGGAGTTGCGCCGCATGGAGGAAATTATTGCCAATAAACCACGGTTTGCTACTAAAGTGTTAACCGAAAAAGAGCTGGAGCAATATAACAAGCTGAGTTCGCATCGCCAAGTTGAATATTTAGCGGGGCGCTTTGCTTGTAAAGAGGCTTTTGCAAAAGCGTGGGGAACAGGCATTGGCAAAGTGGCCATCCAAGAAATCGAAGTGCTCTCCAATGAATTAGGTGCGCCTGTAGTCACACAATCTCCTCATCAGGGTAAAACTTTTGTGACGATTACCCATACAGACACTGTGGCGATTGCCCAGATTTTGTTAGAGGAAGAAGGAAATTGATGTGATTACGTCTTATCATCGCCCCACCAAGGCAGTGATTGATACAGCAGCGATTACTACAAATGTCGCTAGTGCGGTCAAAAAATTAACCGGCACCAGCGAATTGTTCGCAGTTGTCAAGGCCGACGGTTATGGTCACGGCGCCCACGCTGTTGCCCATGCGGCGATTGCCGGCGGTGCAACGGGTTTTTGTGTGGCAACGATTGATGAAGGAATTGATTTGCGGCAGGCGGGTTTTACCCAGCCGATTTTAATTTTAGGCGTTACCGATGCCCGCTATACAAAAATAATTTTAGAATATGATTTATCTATCACTATCGCAACCCTCGCTGATTTGGCAAAATTTGAACGAGAGCTGGCGACGATAGTCACCTCGGGAAAACTAAAAATCCATTTAAAAATTGATACTGGCATGGGCCGAATTGGTTTTTTGAACACGGCTGATTTGCAGATGGCAGTTGAAAAAATATCAACCCGTGTTAATATGGAATGGGAAGGTATTTTTACCCATTTTGCAAAAGCTGATACCGAAGATGATACTTACTGGCTGGAGCAGCGGGATATTTTCAATGCATTTTTGGCAAGCTTAGCTGAGCTGCCACGTTACATACATATCAACAACAGCGCAACAACTTTATGGCATCCAAATCAAATTGGTAATTTGGTCCGCTATGGCGTGGCCATGTACGGTTTAAATCCTTCTGGAGGCGAATTGGCTCTTGAAGAAAAATTACAACCAGCTTTTGAATTAGTTTCTGAATTGGTACAGGTGAAACGAGTGCCAGCGGGAACACATATCAGCTACGGCGCAACTTATACGAGCCAGCAGGCGGAATGGATTGGCACGGTACCAATCGGTTATGCGGATGGCTGGCTAAGAAAAATGCAAGGCTTTGCCCTTTTGGTTGAAGGGTCATATTGTGAAATAGTAGGTCGAATTTGCATGGACCAGTTAATGATACGTTTGCCGCAAGAATTTTCTGTGGGGACAAAGGTGACATTGATTGGCAAAAATGGCGGGGAAACCATTACGATGCAGGAGGTGGCCGATTATTTAGGAACCATTCATTATGAAGTTGCTTGTACAATTTCTGATCGGGTTCCGAGGGAGTACCGAAAATAAGGGGGAAAAATAATGGTTAAAAGAGGGGATATTTTTTATGCCGATCTCTCGCCTGTGGTGGGTTCAGAGCAAGGCGGCATTCGCCCGGTGTTAGTGATTCAAAATAATTTAGGTAATTATTTCAGTCCGACGATTATCGTGGCGGCCATCACCGCCAAGCTGGCCAAGCCCAAGCTGCCGACCCATATACAGATTGATGCGAAAATCAGCGGTATCGAAAAAAATTCGATTATTTTGCTGGAGCAAATCCGCACGATTGATAAAAGCCGACTGCGGGAAAAAGTTTGCCGCTTGGATCGGCGGGCGATGGAGGATGTTAACCAAGCCTTGTTGGTGAGTGTCGGTGTCGAGGCGTTAACGAAATCCGGTTAAGAATACATAGTTTGTTTCGTACATAGGAGATTGTGATACAAGGATTATCAAAATAAAAGACCAAAAAAAAGTTGTTTGGCGCAGGCCAAAGCAGGCGGTTTTAAATGAAACTGCTTGTGAGACTTATTAGAGGGACTTTTATTTTGAAACTTGTGTGGCAGTCTTTTTCTTTTCACAGTAGTGCTGGATATGATGGAGGTGAAGAAAGCATGAATTATCTTTTTTTGATTGTCGTACTAATTATTTTTTTATTTTTTGTCGCTCGAGCTGTCAGGCGAGCCATCCGCAATGTAAAGCATCCACGGCAAGTTTTAAACGGGTTGATTATTGAGAAATACAGCGACTCCCAAGGGAAATATCGAATTGTTTTTCAAATCCGTGACCAAGAAACCCATTACGAAATCTCACCTAATTTATTTCCAAGCGTTCAACCGCCAATGCGGGTAACCTTGACGGTGGCTGATGACAAGGTGATTACCTTTGACCCTTTGTAAAAAGGGGATTTTGATTCTGAATATAATTCTTTTTACAGATGTAATACTATCTGAATCATCTTGGTTTTGTTACTGTGGTTCAGTCGGTCGGCGAGCTAAAAAATACCTGTGCCTCTGCGGTCTGGTAAGGCTGTGCCGCACTTCTCAAAAATTAAGTAACATTTGCTGAATATTATTGGAGGAAATTATATCTGTCTTCCCTTGTATCACAGCAGTCTTTTTTTGAAAAACTAGTGGGAAATGTTAGATTTTTCTTTCAAATTCCGCTAAGATGTTTAAAGAACTCTTCCCATGACTGGCAGAAATAACTGACTATTCAGAAAATATCAGCAATTTTTGCGAGTTATGCCACGACAATATTAGGAAAGGAAAAAAATTAATGATTAAAAAGCTCATGGAAAATATTGGCGAGTATAAAAAGCAAAGCATCATCACGCCATTATTCGTAACCGGCGAAGTCATTTTGGATATTATTATTCCATTGTTAATGGCTCGCTTAATTGACCGGGGAATTGAAGGTCAAGACAGTCAAGAAATTATTCGTTTGGGAATTGCTTTATTCCTCTGTGCCCTTGTGTCATTATTCTTTGGCGCCATGTCTGGTCGCTATGCGGCAGTGGCCTCAGCCGGCTTTGCCCGCAACCTGCGCCGCAACATGTTCGCCCGCATTCAGACCTTCTCTTTTTCAAACATTGATCGCTTCTCCAGCTCAAGTTTAGTCACACGTCTGACTACCGACATCACCAACGTCCAAAATGCCTATCAAATGATTATCCGCATTTTAGTCCGCAGTCCTTTGATGTTAATCTTTTCATTGATTATGGCCTTTTCAATTAACAGCCAGCTCTCAATGATTTTCTTAGGCGTGGTGCCTGTGTTGGCAATTGGTCTAGGGATTATTATCCACTTCGCTTTCCCAGTTTTTCAACGGGTCTTCAAAATTTATGACCGGTTGAACAATGTTGTGCAGGAAAATCTGCAGGGCATTCGTGTTGTAAAATCTTATGTGCGGGAGGACTATGAAGAAGGAAAATTCGGCCGAGTGTCGACGGATATCTTCAAAACCTTCTCGAAGGCGCAGCGAATTGTCGCCTTCAATATGCCAGTGCTGCAAACTTGTGTATACGCTTGTATGCTTTTGCTTTCGTGGTTGGGTGCCCGCTTAATTGTTGAACAAACTTCTTTAACTACGGGTGAATTAGTTAGTATGTTCACCTACACGATGCAAATTTTGATGAGCTTAAATATGCTGTCAATGGTGTTTGTGATGGTGATTACCGCCCGGACTTCTGCCGGTCGGGTCGTCGAAGTTTTAAATGAAGAAAGTGATTTAAAAAATATTGCCAACCCGATTACTACTGTTCCAGATGGTAGTGTAATTTTTAAAAATGTCGCCTTCAGCTATGCCGATGATAAAAATAAATTGGCGTTAGAACCGACCAACTTATCGGTGAAGTCCGGTGAATTTATCGGTATTATCGGAGGAACTGGGAGTGCTAAGTCAACTTTGGTGCAGCTGATTCCCCGTTTGTATGATGTCACCGAGGGAGAAGTTGAAGTTGGCGGTGTTGACGTCCGCAACTATGATTTGGAAACGTTGCGGGATGAGGTGAGTATGGTGCTGCAAAATAATGTGCTCTTCTCCGGCACCATCAAAGATAATCTGCGCTGGGGAAATCCTAACGCAACCGATGAAGACATTATTCGCGTCTGTCAAATCGCTCAAGCCGATAGTTTTATTGATGAGTTTCCTGACAAATACGACACGATGATTTCCCAAGGGGGAACGAATGTGTCCGGTGGTCAGCGTCAGCGTCTGTGTATCGCCAGAGCCTTGTTGAAAAAACCAAAAATTTTAATCATGGATGATTCAACCAGTGCGGTGGATACTAAAACCGACCGTAGCATTCGGGAAGGCTTGAAAAAAGAAATTCCAGGTACGACAACGTTTATTATTGGACAACGGATTTCTTCTATTCAAGATGCTGACCGGATTATCGTCATGGAAAATGGTGAAATCAACGGCATCGGCACCCATGATGAATTGCTACAAAGCAATCAAATTTATCAAGAAGTCAACGAATCTCAAACGAAAGGATTTGGTCAAAATGAAGAATAAAAATCAACGTCCAACCGGCCACAATCCTGGAAAAACTTTGGGTCGTTTACTGTTAACCATGTTTCGTCTTTATCGTTTTCGTTTGCTTTTCGTCTTAATTTTAATTTTGCTCAGCGCCTTTGCTAACGTGCGGGGTTCCTTGTTTTTGCAAACGGTCATTGACCAATACATCACGCCAATGATTGGCAGCAGCAATCCTGATTTCAGCGGCTTGCTGAAGGCTGTTATGATGATGGCGGGAATTTACGTGGTGGGGATTGTCGCCGGGTTGATTTATAACCTGATGATGGTGACCATCAGTGAAGGCACTCAGAAAAAAATCCGCGACCAGATGTTTGAGCATCTGGAAAGTTTGCCAATTCGCTATTTTGATACTAATTCTGACGGTAATATCATGAGTCATTTTACGAATGATACCGATACCTTACGCCAAATGATTTCCCAAAGTATTCCCAGCCTGCTTTTAGCGATGGTTACCTTTGTGGCGGTCTTTATTGCGATGCTCAGCCTGAGTATTCCGCTTACTATTTTCGTTATCTTTTCTGTTAGCCTGATGTTTTTTGTGATTCGCTTTGTCGCAAATCGCAGCGGTAAATATTTCGGGGCGCAACAGCGGGACTTAGGTCAGGTTAATGGCTACATTGAAGAAATGATGCACGGTCAAAAGGTCGTGAAAATTTTTAATCATGAAGAAAAAGTAATCGATGATTTTGATGTCTTGAATGATGAGCTGCAAAGTAGTGCGACCAAAGCTAATGCCAATGCCAATCAGCTGATGCCAATTATGATGAACCTATTGAACATTCAATATGTTTTGGTTGCGATTATTGGTGGCTTGTTATCAGTTTATGGTGTTTCTATCTTATCAGTCGGGATGATTGCTTCATTCTTACAGTTGAGCCGCTCACTGAACGGCCCAATCTCACAAATTTCGCAACAAATTAATTTTGTTATCATGGCTTTAGCCGGTGCGGAACGGATTTTCGAATTATTAGATGAAGAACCGGAATCTGATGATGGTTATGTGACTTTAGTCAACGCCACTGAAACCAATGGCGTTTTAAGCGAGTCCGTCGACCGGACAGGCATCTGGGCTTGGAAACATCCCCACGATGACGGCCATGTGACCTACACTAAATTAACCGGCGACGTTGTCTTTGAAGATGTTGACTTTGGTTATGAGCCGAATAAAATGGTGCTCCACGATATCAATCTCTACGCCGAGCCTGGTCAAAAAGTCGCCTTTGTCGGCGCAACTGGTGCCGGAAAAACGACGATTACTAACTTAATCAATCGTTTTTACGACATTCAAGACGGTAAAATTCGTTACGATGGCATCAATATTCAAAAAATTAAAAAGCATTCCCTGCGGCGTTCTCTAGGAATTGTGTTGCAGGACACGCATTTATTTACGGGAACTATCCATGAAAATATTCGCTATGGAAAATTAAATGCCACCGATGATGAGGTGGTGGAGGCGGCGAAATTAGCTAATGCCGATTGGTTCATCCGACATCTGCCGAACGGCTATGAAACGGTGATTACTGGTGACGGTGAAGGACTGTCGCAAGGACAGCGGCAATTATTGGCGATTGCCCGGGCGGCGATTGCTGATCCGCCGGTGATGATTTTAGATGAAGCGACCTCTAGTATTGATACCCGGACTGAACGCATTGTTCAAGAGGGGATGGATAAATTAATGGAGGGGCGGACCGTTTTTGTTATCGCCCACCGCTTGTCAACGATTCAAAATTCCAGCGTTATTATGGTGATGGATCACGGCCGCATTATTGAACGGGGCGACCACGACTCCCTATTAGCTGAAAAAGGTATGTATTATCAACTTTACACCGGTAAGGTTGAGCTAGATTAAATAAAGTAATCCCTGAGAACCACAGCGTTGTTTGCTGTAACGACATCAAAAACTATTTTTGGTGTCGTTACATGCCGCTAGATTCTCAGGGATTTTTTTGCTATTTTTTTTTCAAGTTTTGAAATAATTCCGCAAAATCTCGACGTCTTAATAGAAATAATAATAAAGCGACCACCAATAATGCCATCCGCAATCTTGGATCGCTAATAAAGCCTAAAAAGATATTTGCCAGATAAATTAAGCAGACAATCAAGGTGATAATGTTTAACCAATTTTTTTTATTCATGCGTTGTTTCCTTCTTCTCTATAGTTCATAGCTCGGATGTCTATGATTGTATCATAACAAGCATAGCAGACTAAAGCGCTAGCTAAAAGCAACTATGCAAAGTTTAAAATTGGATTTTGGCGATAGTGGGAAATGATGTTGCTGGCGCAAAGAATATGCACTAGCAATTTCCGCAGAATAAATTGCTTGTCCTGTTTAAAATTTTTAGCGACGAGCCTAGTTTTTATTTTCTAGAGGTCAAAATTTTTCAAGCTATTTCCCTATCCACGCACAACAAACACCTTCAAAGCTATCAAAATTATCTGAACTTTTTTAATCAGGCTCCCTCTTCTCTCAAAAAAATTAATTTCTGAAAATTAAAATAATTTCATTGACAAGGGATAATTATTAAAGTACACTCATTAAAAATTAATAAAATTCTATTGAAGAGCAGAAGTAATCTGGGAAGTAGTATAGCGAGGTCTGGTGAGGGTGAAAGTCAGCCCTACGGAAAGGATGAAGGATGGGCTTGGAAGAAAATTGTCTCAGACAGTTTCGGAAAATTTCCGTTATCAAAAACCAATTTCATTTGGTGAGGAAAGCTTTTAAGCTTTTGAATTAAGGTGGTACCACGTTTCGTTAATACGTCCTTTCGCTACTCAAAACGAGCGAAGGGATTTTTTATTTTTATTACAGCAATCAGGGGGAAAAAGAATGAATAAGTTTTTTAAAGTAACGGGAATAATTGGCTTAACAGCGCTGCTTTTAGCGGGTTGTTCTAGCGACAGTAACGCAACGAATGATTCTTCGCAGGCAGCATCATCGTCCAGCACACAAATGGCTACAGAACAAGCTATTGATGTCAGCTTGCCGGCCCAATTGTCAACGTTGGACACCACTCAGACAACTGATAAAGTGACCTTCACCGTCGCCCAACAAATTTTTGAAGGCTTGTATCGCTTGGATGAAACCAGTACGCCAGTGCCTGGTTTGGCAGAATCTGTTGATATTAGCGATGATGGTTTAGTTTACACCTTCCATCTGCGGGATGATATTCATTGGAGCGATGGGACGCCGATTACATCCAATGATTTTATGTATGCGTGGAAAAAATTAGTCACACCGGAAACAGCTGCACCAAATGCTTATTGGTTAGACAGTGTGGTGAACAGTGCGGATGCGAGACAAGGAAATGCTGATGTCGATTCAATCGGCTTAGCTGCGCCAGATGACCAAACGTTTGAAGTGACACTAGCCAATCCCCAGTCGTCATTTCTTTCAGTGATTTCGATTGCTTGGTTAGCCCCGCAAAACGAAGAGTATGTGGAAGCTTTAGGGGACGATTATGCTTCTTCTAGTGAGAATATGATTTACAGCGGACCGTTTATTTTAGAAAACTGGAGTCAAGTTTCTAATACATGGACGTTGACAAAAAATCCAGAGTATTATGATGCGGATGTAGTCCAACTGGCAACAGTCGAAGGCTCAACGATTGTTGAAGAAAATACCGGCATCAATATGTTTGATACCGGCGAGTTGGATTTAACCCGCATCAGCGGTCAATTCGTTCAACAATTCCAAGACAGCGAAGCCCTGGTCAACCAACAGGAAATTTCAAATTATTTCCTAGATTTTAATAAAACCACCAATGATGCTTTAGCCAATGCCCATTTGCGTAAAGCGATTGCCCTGGCGATTGATAAAGAAGGCTTAGTCAACAATGTCTTGGCCGATGGGTCTACTGTTTTAAATGGTTTGATTCCAGCCAATTTATACACCAATGAAAATACTGGCGAAGATTTCCGCGCTTACAGCGGTGAGTACAATGTGTATGATCTTGATGCAGCGGCTGAAGAGTGGGAGCAGGCCACCAGTGAACTAGGCGACAGCATTTCCCTATCACTGTTAGCTAATGATTCTGATAACGGCAAACGAATTGCGGAATATATTCAAGCGCAATTGCAGGACAACTTAGAAGGATTAACAGTGACAATTGACCAGCAGCCTTCAAATAATTTAAACCAGTCCCGCAGAGATGGCAATTATGAAATGTCTTTATCTGGCTGGATTGCCGGCAGTAACGATTTGAATTCTTATTTCAACTTATACCGCAGCGGCTCATCTTATAATTATGGCGGCTATGAGAATGAGGAGTATTCAGCCTTAGTCGAGCAAGCCAACACGACTGATGCCAATGACATTGATGCCATGTTTACCGACTATCAGGCAGCTGAGGAAATTTTATTAGCTGAAGATGCTGCACAGGTGCCATTGTACCAAAGTGCTGCCAATTATTTAGTTAATCCTAATTTGCAAAATGTGATTTATCACAGCTATGGCGACTACTACAATTTCCGTGAAGCTTATTTAACGGAGTAAGGTGGAATTATGAGTGAGTTACTAAATGATTTTATCGAATTTGTCAAAATCAACACCCGTTCGGATGAAAGCTCAACAACCATTCCCACAACCAGTGGTCAAATTGTCTTAGCAAAATTGTTAGAAGAGTGCCTTAATGGAATGGGTTTAGAAAATGTTGCTTACAACGAAGCGAACAGTTTTGTTATCGGCAAACTTGCCGGTAATAGCGAGAAACTGGCTATCGGATTTATCGCCCACGTCGACACCGCCGATTACAATGCTGAAAATAATCAGCCGCAGATTTTTAAAAATTATGACGGCCAAGATGTTTTGTTAAATGCTAAAGAGCAGCTGGTGATGGAGGTCGCTGAATTTCCCAATTTAAAAGATTATGTTGGAGAAACCCTGATTACCACCAACGGCTTGACCTTATTAGGCGCCGATGATAAAGCTGGCATCGCAGAAATTTTAGCTTTGCTCCGCTATTATCTGGCCCATCCGGAAATTGAAAGAGGCGACATCTGGGTGGCCTTTGGTCCCGATGAAGAAATCGGTCGTGGGGCGGATCGTTTTATTGCTGAAGATTTTCCGGTGGCCTTCGCTTACACGATTGATAGCGGCCGAGTAGGGCATTTTGAATACGAAACATTTAATGCTGCCAAAATTGAAATTACTATAGCCGGGACAAGCGTCCATCCCGGCACGGCCTATCACATGATGGTCAATGCTTTAAAATTGGCCAAAGAAATTGACAATGCTTTGCCAGCCGATGAGGTGCCAGAGGAAACTCGTGGTTACGAAGGATTCTATTTGCTCCACGAGTTATCAGGCACCATCAGCGAAGCCAAGTTGAGCTATATCATCAGAGACCACGATATGGACAAATTTAACGAACGAAAAATACGGATTGAAACAATTATCGCTGCAATCAATCAGCGCTTTGAACGCCCACGAATTACGTACCATATGTTTGACCAATATTACAATATGCGCCAAGTCATCGACCAAGCGCCGCTTTCAAAAGAGCTACCGATTGCCGCTATGAAAAATCTCGGCATCGAACCAAAAATTACCCCTTTTCGTGGCGGCACAGATGGCTCAAAAATTTCCATGAAGGGCATCCCTACGCCGAATATTTTTACCGGTGGCGAAAACTTCCACGGACAATATGAATTTATCACTTTGGAGGCCATGGAAAAAGCTCGGGACACGCTGATTGAGATTGTGCGGTTGGCGGGGCTGGAATAAAAGAAATGAACTTGAGATGATAAAAGAAGAAACGGCTGAAGGGATTGTCCTTTAGCCGTTTTGGTTTGTATGACATGGATAAGAGTTGGTGATATAATAATTTTATACTAACTAAATAGTTTGTCTTGAAGGGCTAAAGGTTAGCAAAGGAGGAGTATCTCATGTGTGAATTGTTTGATGAGTATGCCAATTATAGTGAAGATGATTCAACGCTGTATTTTGTCTATGGCCGGACCTATTCGGAATTCGAAAATGAACCGCTGAAATTTTTTTCTGCAGCGACTCTGGCACTATCTTTTGAGCCAGCACCAAAAGGAAAATACTTCCACGACTTTATGGTAGTCTTTAACGAGAAGAAACCAGAAGTAGCCGACCATCCGAAACTTTTGGAAGTAGCCCGTTGGACCGATTATGGCAGTGTGTTGTATCGTGTCAAAACGCTTATTTCAAAGCAAGAGCTTTTTCAGGCGGTGGCAGAGGAGTTTTCCTTAACTTCAGAGGATTTTCTTGTTTCTGGGACAAAACTCGATTCCCGTTTCATTGATATTTAAAAAATGTTGAGGCTTTGGCAGCTAATTTGTGCTAAGCCTTTTTATTTTCCTGTCAATCATAGGAAAATTTTTGCGCAAGTCACCGTCAATATTTATAAAGTTCTCCATGATTATGCTAAAATTAGGCTAGAAATAAGTTTAGAGGTGAAGTGGATGAGCTATTTTGAAAATCTGGATATATCAGATCTTTCCAATGTTGAACAGGAAATCTATCGGTATATTGTCAACAACCCTGAAAAAATTCCTTATATGCGGGTGCGGGATATTGCAGAGAATTCCCATACATCGGCGACCTCCGTCTTTCGGTTTATCAACAAAATTGGTTACGAATCATTTACTGAATTCCGCTTGTCCTATAAGCAAAAATTGAAATTAGCTGAGGCGCAAGAGGGAATCAATGACAATATTGACCACCATTTTCAGATATTAAAGCGGGATAATTTTAATCAGGATTTAGCTTATCAAATTGAGAAGGTCACCAATATTTTAAGACAGGCAGACATTACTCTGTGTTTTGGAATTGGTCAATCTGGCAGCATTGCGGAATACACTGCCCGAAAAATGCTGAACCAAGGCTTTAATGCGATTGGGATTAAGGATTTTATTTATCCAATTAATAGCCACTTTCACCGCAACCAAAAAAATGTACTGCTAGTATTTACTTCCTCTGGTGAAACCCAAGAAATTTTGGAACGGATTGCCAGCATCGAGTTGCGGCAGGAGGTTTTTATCTGCTGCATAACTAAAAATCGGAACAGTCCAGTCGCCAAACTATGTGATTATGTAATTGACTACACTATTCAAAATGCTAAGCGGAATGTCCTACATATTGATTTTTCTACACAGCTACCAGCCATGTTTATCGCAGAATTGTTAACAGATCACTTATAAGCGTCGTCGCCCGCTATGGAACAAGCTGTTCCGTAGTGGGATTTTTTTTATTGTTATAGTATCCGGTTCTTTAATGAATGAAAAGGGTTACATCCTGTGGTTTATTATGATTAAATGCAATCAGATATTATTTTAAACTTAAATACTGATTGGGAAGGTGGGACGTAAGACTGGCTTTAACTGAGAGGTAAGCACTTATTTTTTTTAGAAAATATTTTTAAAGAGCAAAAACGATGAATACTTTTATTAATGAAAAAATATTACCACCGGTTTTAAAATTCGTTAATACGAAAGCGATTACAGCTTTACGTAACGGGATGCTTTACACCATGCCATTTACGATTGTCGGATCTGTATTTTTACTTTTGGCAAATTTCCCAGTGCCAGCTGTTTCTGAATTTATAACTAATCAAGGCTGGGCGGATTATTTCAATCAAGCATATGGCGCATCTTTTGCAATTATGGCGTTATTTGCTGTAATGGGAATAGCCTATTCCTATGTGAAGACAGAAGGCTTCGAAGGATTGCCAGCTGGGATGATTGGTTTAGTTATTTTCCTTTTGACTATGCGTTCAAGCGTGACAGATGCAGAATCTGGTGTAACGATTGCCAATGTCATTGATAAAACTTGGACTGGCGGTCAAGGAATGATTAGTGCCATTTTAGTTGGTCTATTCGTTGGTTGGGGTTATTCTTGGTTCTTGAAACGCGATGTACGGATTAAATTACCTGAACAAGTTCCTGAAAATGTTGCGAACTCATTCACTGCTTTGATTCCTGCAGCGGTTTTAATTACTTTTGCGATGTTTGTTTACATTTTATTTGATGCTTTGATGGACACTACAATGGTACAATGGATTTATGATGTGATTCAAAGCCCAATGCAGGGTGTGACTGATAGTTTAGGTGGCGCATTGATGCTAGGTTTTTTGGTACCATTTTTATGGTTCTTCGGAGTCCATGGCTCCACGATTGTCGGCGGGATTATGGGCCCAATTTTACAAGCGAACTCTTTAGAAAACACTGCAATCAAAGAATCTGGACTTGAATTAACAGTTGCAAACGGCGGTCATATCGTAACACAACAGTTTTTAGATCAATTTATGACAGTGACTGGTGCTGGTATGACAATCGGGATTGTCGTTTACATGGTATTTTTAGCACGGTCTGCACAATTTAAGCAATTAGGTCGTTTATCAATTGGCCCGGCTTTCTTTAACATCAATGAACCAATTATTTTTGCAACACCAATTGTAATGAATCCAATTATGGCTATTCCGTTTATCTTGACACCAGTTGTTTCTGGAGTTGTCACATACTTCGCCCTTTATACCGGACTTGTGCCGCTGTTTACGGCCGTACAAGTGCCATGGACAACACCACCAATTATTTCTGGTTTCTTAATCGGGGGCTGGCAAGCAGCATTGTTGCAAGCTTTTGTATTAACACTTGGTTTCTTTATCTACTTGCCGTTTATCAGAAAAGTAGATTCTATGAATTACGCCCAAGAAAACGGCATGGACGAATTAGCAGCAGTCGAACAAGGCTAGAAAGTGGTTATAAGAATGACAATTTTAAAAAAAGATTTTCTATGGGGCGGTGCAGTTGCCGCCCATCAATTAGAGGGCGGTTGGCAAGCAGGCGGCAAAGGAGTTAGTGTTGCCGATGTGATGACGGCTGGAGCCCATGGCGTTCCCCGCAAAATTACGGATGGCGTGCTGCCGGGAGAAAATTATCCCAATCATGAAGCGATTGATTTTTATCATCACTACAAAGATGACGTGAAATTATTTGCTGAATTAGGTTTGAAATGTTTCCGGACTTCCATCGCTTGGACACGGATTTTTCCAAAGGGGGATGAAGCGGAGCCCAATGAAGCTGGCTTACAGTTTTACGATGATTTATTTGATGAATGTCTGAAATATGGAATTGAACCAGTGATTACTTTGTCGCATTTTGAAATGCCTTATTATTTGGTGACAGAATATGGCGGCTGGCGCAATCGCAAAGTCGTTGACTTCTTTGCAAAATTTGCCGAAACAGTTTTCACCCGTTACAAAGATAAAGTGAAATTCTGGATGACTTTTAACGAAATTAATAATCAAGCAAACTTCAATGAAGATTTTGCCCCGTTTACCAATTCTGGTTTGAAATATGAAGCCGGGGAAGACCGGGAAAAAATCATGTACCAAGCGGCCCATTATGAGCTAGTGGCCAGTGCTCAAGCGGTGGCAATCGGCCATCAGATTAATCCCGATTTTCAAATTGGTTGTATGATTGCGATGGTGCCGATTTATCCGGCCTCCAGCAAGCCTGCTGATATGATGGCGGCAACTGTGGCGATGCAACGACGCTATTGGTTCACGGATGTGCATTGTAAAGGTGCCTATCCAAGTTTTATTGAAAAATATTTTGAACGGAAAAATTTCCAACTGGACCGCACAAATGAAGATTTTGAGTTACTAAAAGCGGGCACAGTCGATTATATCGGTTTTAGCTACTACATGTCATTTGCAGTTGCCGACCAAGATGGTGCACCGGCCTTCGATTACGACGAAGCCAAAGATTTAGTTCGCAATCCGTTTGTGGAGGCCTCTGACTGGGGTTGGCAAATTGATCCGCTGGGCTTGCGTTATTCCATGAACTGGTTCAATGAACGCTACGAAAAACCATTATTTATTGTTGAAAATGGATTTGGCGCCATCGATGAAATTGATGCAGCTTCTCACCGTGTAGAAGATGATTATCGGATTGACTATTTGCGGGCCCACATCGCCGCAATGAAGGATGCTGTAGAGTATGATGGTATTGATTTGATGGGTTATACGCCGTGGGGCTTTATTGATTTAGTTTCTGCTGGCACCGGTGAAATGAAAAAACGTTATGGATTTATCTATGTAGATAAAGATAATGAGGGAAATGGCACCTTAGCCCGCAGCAAGAAAAAATCCTTCGACTGGTATCATCAAGTCATCGAAAGTAATGGCGAAGATTTAGGCTAAACAATTCAAAAACTAGTTAAAAACAATCCTTTAGTCACACGGCTGAAGGATTGTTTTTTTAGTTTGTTAAAATCACTAAATGATTGAATTTAAGGAACTTTTTCTAGTCCGTGTAGGCTAAAAGGTCGCAAGTTTAGACTTTCTTACAAAATCTTCTTAGAAAGGCTAAGCAGCAAACACAAAATCTTCACAATTTCCGGTTAATATTAACTCATCCCAATAAAACAAACCCAATAAAACACTTTTTCATTTTTTACTCCTAGCCCAGCGGTCCCCGCCGATGGGCTCCCTTTTTGTCCTTAGAAAAGTTTTTCTTAGGTACAAACGGGCCGTATAAGTTCAACTAAGAGCGAAGCGGAAAATTGTATAAGAGTTGATGGAAGTTGAACTAGTATCCTAAACCCGCCAGTCCCCGCTGGCGGGTTCTATTTTGTTTTCAGAAAAAAATTCTAATAACATTAACCAGGCCTCAGCAACACCAGCTGCATAACAACTAAAAATCTAACTTATTTGGAAAACTTTTTATTAAAGAGTACACTTATTTTGAGGAAGGTGATTGTTTATGAAACGTTTTGCTATCAAGGATTATGGTGATCCAGAAAAAGTTTTTATTGAAGTAGCTGCTGAGCCGCGGGAAATGTCTCCCAAACATGTACGAGTAACGTTACAAGCTTTCGGAATTAATCCCTATGATGTTGGTCTTCGTCAGGGGAAAATGAAAGACGCTCGACCTGTGAAATTTCCTTATGTTCTCGGCAATGACGGCGCTGGAACGGTGATTGAAGTCGGCAGTGACGTTACCAACGTCACAGTTGGGGATGAAGTAATTGTTCATGCAGTCGGCGGGACTTACGGCGAAGAAATTGTGGTTCCCGGCAACAAAGTGTATCGCAAGCCTGAAAATATGAGCTGGAGCGAAGCGGCTGGGCTGCCAACGACCGGGATAACTGCTTATCATTTACTATTTAGCCTGTTATCCATTATGCCTGACCAAACGATTGTTGTTTTGGGAGCATCTGGTGGCGTGGGCTCCTTATTGGTTCAATTAGCTAAGGCAAATGGCAATCGTGTGCTGGCTTCAGCTTCAAGCAAGAATGAAAACTATGTTCGCAGCTTGGGGGCAGATAGTTTTGCTGCCTATGACAAGGAAAATGTTGGTCAGATTTTTGAAAATCAAGGAGACGTCGTGATTGATGCGACTAAAGGTAGTCGGGACTACGAAGCGGGAATGGACATCGCTAAGTATGGGGCGGATTATGTCGTTTTAAATGTGCTACCACCTGTAGAGTTTCGCAAACCAAATGTAGAATATCATCACTACGGTCCTAATCGAGACTATAGTGACCAAGAAGCTTTTGCAACGCTAGTTAAAAATTTCGAAAAGGAACAGCTGAAAATTAATATTGCCGAAGTATTTCCTTTTACTTTGGCATCAGTAATTGAAGCCCACGAACGAATTGAAGGGCATCCTTCAGCTGGGAAATTGATTGTTAAGAAGTAAAAATGCAGAGTCTAATCAATCGAATCCGTCACGGTGGATACGATTGATTAGATTTTTTTGCTGCACAACTGAGAAATGGCTAGTTCCATTTGCAAAAAAAATTAAAATTGGTATGATTTCAAAGGAAGAAATTTTTGTGAATGAGGGGCTTGGATGAGTAAAAAAAAGAATATGAATAAAAAAATTATTGCTGGTGTCGTGGTTGTTCTTGGATTGATGTTCGGGGGTAGTCAGGCGCTGCCAGAATTAGCGGAGAGCTGGCTGAATGGTGATGATGCCACAACTATTCTAGGTAATTTAACAGCGGGAAATAGCCAGATAACCGACAATGGCGGCAACACTGGGACCTTGCCTTACAATCAGGCAACCTATGATGAGCTGGCGGCTTTGGATTTTGCTAGCGGTGATGAGGCTGTGGTGACGGTCAATGACAATCAAGCGAGTCTAAATATTGCAGATTGGCAAACGAATCACGCCGTTTATGGAAATTTAGATGAATTGAATAGAACAACATTTGTTACAGCCTATATTGATGAAACGAATTTAGGCTCTTCGGAAAATCGTGGCAGTCAGGTCTGGCAGCCAACAGGATGGCATCAAAAAGAAGTCGACGGGCAGCCGATTTATAATCGCGGCCATTTATTGGCTTACACGAGCTCATTTAATTTAGATGAGGATGGCAATTATTTAGAAGGTGCTGAAGGCAGCGAGGACAATCCGAAAAATTTGGCGACTCAAAGCGCTTATTCCAATCAGCAGGTGCAAACAAAATTCGAAGCTAAGATTCGAGAGGCTCAAAAAATTTCCGGCAATCGGGTGCTCTATCAAATTGTCACGGTATTTCGTGGCGATGAATTGATGCCCCGGGGATATTGGCTACAGGCTGTGGACAGTGCGGGGACATTAGATTTCAATGTCTATGAATTCAATGTGCAGCCCAATGTGGTTTTTAACTACAGTGATGGTTCCAGTAAAATTGACCGAAGTATGACGGTTGCTGAGTAAGTTTCTAAAATTTTATTTTGAAAAATATCAGTCCAAAAGGCTGTGACATTATTCTGATTAACAGACGAAATTCTAAATCAAATTCTGGTTGTTTCTATGGTCAAATTTTTTACGACCAAAGAAGACACAGACAACAACGATTCAGCAGCATTTGCTAATCATGTTTTAGGAATTTCGGTTCTGGTATCACGAATGTCACAGCTTTTTTGCGTACCCATTTGTAGCAAAATTTAATTAAGACAGTAAAAATGGTCACAAGGAATTGAAATTTGTAAAAAAGAGTGGAAATCTGCAAACTGCCCGTTTAGCTCTCAAAAAAATTTTCAAGGACCTGTTATGATAGCCTTGTAAAAACTCAAGGGGGGCAACAAAATGAGCGAAGAGGAATTAGTTAAATGGTTGCGTTTGGCAAAAGCAGGTGACTCTGAAGCTTTTGGAAAACTTTTTGATCAGTACCGGCCAGTCGTTTTAAATTTGGAGCAGCAGTACTATTTACGGGATTTGGATCACGATGATTGGTTGCAAGAGGGGCGCATGATTTTCTTTCAAACAATTTTCCATTTTGATGATAATCGGGGGACCACCATCGGTCAGTATTTTAAAGTGGCCATGAGCAATCGTATCCGTTCTTTGCTGCGAAAACAACAGGCCTATAAACGGCGGGGCCAATATGAAAGTCTGTCCCTGGATGCCGATGAGCTACGTTATCGAATAGCGGAGCGTTATGACATGACTCCGGGAGCAGAAAATTATTTATTGCTGCGGGAAAAACTCAGTAGTTATGAAAATTTATTTTCACCACTGGAGGAGCAGGTGATGGGCTATTTTTTGCAGGGATTTGATTTAAAACAGTTGCCAGAGCTATTAAATGTCTCGCAAAATTGTATTCGAGGCGCCTTTGATCGCGGTAAAAAGAAATTATGCCAGCACTTATTAAGTGATAATGGTGAAGAATAAATGTGAATCTTAACTTGATGAAAAAAATCAGTTGATTTTCAAAAAATCCTATGATAAACTTGAATTTTTTGTGAAAATGAGGTAGAATGGTATTCGAGGTGAATTGTATGGCAACTACTTTAGCTACGATTAAGCAAGACCTTGAATGTCGCATCGGCAGCAGAATCATGTTGGTGGCACAGACAGGGAGAAAGCGTCAAACGGAACGTAAAGGTATTTTAACAGAAACTTATCCATCCGTTTTTGTTGTCGATCTAGATCCAGAAGAAAACTCTTTTGAACGGGTGTCTTACAGCTACTCAGATGTATTGACCAGAACCGTTGAAATTGAATTTCTTGGTGAAGCAGTGTAAATAAATCAAAGGACCAGCCGTAGCGCTAGTCCTTTTTTATTTGGTCTTTTAAGGGGGACCTCTAGCAATATTTAAATATTGCGGCAGCTTCAGCTACAACAAAAGCATTTTTTTCCAGCTTTTGTCAAAAAAATTTAAGAAAAAGTTTTATTGAAAAAGTGCAGTTTTGAGGTAAAAATGACAGATTTCAATCCTGCTGCTGCCAACTGACTACTGAGCCAAGAAAACAAAATGTGAAAAAGTAGCCTTTAAAATACTTGCTAAGCAAAATTTTTCGAAAATCTTCATTCACTACTGATAGCTGGTGCCTGTTTATTTAAAGGGGTTTATAAGTTTTGATAAATGCTGCGATTTCTGTCAGAGATTCAGAAAAAAGAATTTGCTTGCGGTCTTCAGCAGATAAGAAGCCCTGCAGGACCATTTCATCAAACATTTTTTCAAGTGGGGCATAATAGTTAGCCACATTGAAAAAGATACAGGGATAAGGATTTTGACCGACACGGGTCCAAGAGACCATTTCACTTATTTCCTCCAATGTCCCCGGCCCACCTGGCAAAGCGATAAAGGCCTGTGCAAGGGAAGCCATTTTTTGTTTTCTTTCAGACATGGAATCAACGACATAAAGTTTTGTTAGGCGAGGATGGGCTAGTTCTTTTTTCTGTAAAAAAGTAGGGATGACACCAATTGCTTGACCGCCTGCTGCAAGCACGGCATCTGCGACTGCACCCATCAAACCAACTTTACCACCTCCATAAACCAAAGAATTGTTATTTTCGACAATCCAATTACCGAGACTGATGGCGGCCTCTTCATAAATTTTTTGCTTCCCTTTGTTGGCGCCACAGTAAACTGCAATTTCCATGGAAAAGCCTCCTTCAAATTTTCTTGGAAATAGTATACCATAAGGAAATACTTAACTAAGCAGCGAGGAAAGATTTATTTAATCAGCAAGAATTCTGCTTTAAAAAAATAATTTTTAAACCCGTCAGCTGTGAATCAAACTAAATCATTTTAGGAGCAACTATGGAACATAACATAAAAAATTTTTCGGAGCTTAATACGTTTGAGTTGTATCAGATTGTCAAAGAGCGGATTGCTATTTTTGTAGTGGAGCAGGACTGTCCTTATCAAGAGGTGGATGAAGTGGATTTGGTGGCCTTCCACAATTATTTTAGTGAAGATGAAGAAATTATTGCCTACAATCGCATTTACGGCGAAGAGGTCATTCATATCGGTCGGGTGATTGTCAAAAAAGACTGGCGGGGGACACAGCTCGGGGTCGAATTGATGCAGGCGGCACTAGCTTTTATTGAAGAAAATTTTCCGGAAAAACCAGTCGAAATTTCTGCTCAGGCCCATCTGCAAAATTTTTATGGCCGAGTCGGCTTTGTCACGGTTTCTGAAGAATATTTGGAGGATAATATTCCCCATGTGCAGATGCGGTTGAAGTAAGCAAGCATAACAGTAGCGAAAAATGCAGGATACACAAACTGATTAAAGAGTTTTTAACTATAGAATAGATATGAAACTTTGTGCAAATAAAAAAACTATTCAGCTATTGTTGAATAGTTTTTTTGATTCATTTATCTAATTAATTTGAAGAACAAGTAGTTACATCTTCGGCCGCATGTCCTCTTTATCCCCAGAAGATTGCTCGCTTGCTAATAAATCGCGAATTTCCTTTAAGTAATCTTCAGCGGTTGGTGCAGCTTCCGCAGTTTCTTCTGGTTGTTTTTTCATGTCACGGGCTTTATTGATTGCTTTGACAACCAAGAAAAGCACAAGTCCGGTAATTAAAAAGGTAATGATTGCGGTGACGACAGCGCCGAATTGGAATTCTTGATTCCAAAGGGTAACATTTAAACTGTTGGTCGTATCTTCAATCGAACCACCACCAGTAATGCCGTAGATGACTGCACCAATTAACGGTGTAATCACTCCGTCAACAACATCTTTGACAATTGCGGTGAATGCCGAACCAATGACAACCCCAACGGCTAAATCAACGACATTTCCTCGTAAAATAAATTCTTTAAATTCTTTAATCACAGTAGTAACCTCCATTTATTTTTCATTATTAGTATAACGAATGACCTCAGAGATTTGAAATATTTGGCTTTAAAAGCAGTCCGCTTGTTCAACTTTTGACAAAATTTCTTTTCTTCAAATAATAAAGAAATTCAGCGGAATAGTTGATAAATTGAGCTTGCTTTCTAAAACATCCGCTAGTTTGCCGAAATGAGCACAAGATTTTCCATGAGTCCCTCAAATTTTTCTGAAGTAATAAAAAAAGTGAACGAGCAATTTGCTGGCCCTTCGCCTTAGTCATATTCCACGGGGATAACGCTCCCCTGTGCTATAATGAACAACAGAAGTCATTTTAAAAAAGAGCAGCCCGACAAGTTTGTTTAGACACGTTCGGTGATTTTTTTCAAACGATTGCCGATAATTTTGTGACCGGCATCAACTAAAAATCATTTGCTAACTGTTAAACAATTTCAATGTCGCAGCTCTTCACGGAAACATAAATCAGAAAATCAAAGGAGCAAAAGAGATGGTTTATACACTGCAACCAGGAGTTAATCTTCATGTGATTGAAACGCAAAAATATAAAACAGTCCGTTTTTTTATGCGCTTTACCAGTCGTTTAGATAAAAAGACGATGACCAAACGGGCTTTACTGACCAGCTTAATGGAAACCAATAGTTTACATTTTCCTGATCAAACGCAATTGAGTGGGAAACTGGCGGATTTATATGGCGCCAGTTTTGGCATGAATGTCGGCCGCAAAGGAAATTTCCATTGGGTTAATTTGAGTATGAGTCTAGTTAACGGCAAATATGTGGAGGATGAAAATTTGTTAGCAGACTCTGTGGATTTTCTGCGGGAAATTCTATTTTATCCACATGTGCTTGGGGATAAGTGGGAGGAACAAACCTTCCAAATTGAAAAAGACAATCTGAAAAGCTATTTAGAAAGCTTAAAAGAAGACAAGCAAACCTATGCCTCATTGTCTTTACAGGAGTTATATTTTGATGGCGATGAGAATCAAAAAACACCTAGTGTGGGAACCATTGAAGACTTGGAAAGCTTAACAGCAAAGGATTTAGCGGAGTATTATCAAGTGATGATGGCTGAAGACCAAATTGATATTTTTGTGGTGGGGGATGTGACGGAAGCGGAAGTAGTGAAGCTGATGAAACAGCTGCCTTTTGCTGCAAGAGATGTTCAACGCCCAGAAATTTTTTACACACAACCTGTGGATAACATTGTGAAGGAACGGCAGGTACAAGAGCCGGTTGTCCAAGGAAAATTGAATTTAGGCTACAGCACTGACATTTATTACGGCCAAAATGACCGTTTTGCCTTGATTGTTTTCAACGGATTATTTGGCGGCTTTCCTCATTCAAAATTATTTATGAATGTGCGGGAAAAAGAAAGCTTGGCATATTATGCCTCCAGTAGTGTCGATACCTTTAGAGGCTTTATGAGTGTTCAGACGGGAATTGAAAGTAAAAATCGCCAGCGGGTGTTGCATTTAATTAATCAGCAGCTGGAAAGTCTGAAAAAAGGCGAAATCAGCGAGTTGGAGATGGAACAGACAAAAGCGATGCTCGTCAATCAATATCTGCTTTCTTTAGATAATTCACAGGCGGCGGTTGAAACGGATTATTTAAATTTCTGGTTGCCACAGACAGAAATATCCGATGAAGAATGGTTGCGCCAAATTGAAAATGTGACTGTCAAAGATGTGCAGCGGATAGCAGCGAAAATCAAATTGCAGGCAATTTTCTTCTTAGATGGGGTAGGTGCACATGAATAAACAATATTATCAACAAATCAACGAAACATTGTATGAAGAAACGCTGGCAAATGGCTTGAAGGTTTTCCTTTTGCCAAAAAATGATTACCACAAAATTTACGGCCTGTTTACTACAAATTATGGTTCCATTGACAATGAGTTTGTGCCTTTGGGTCAAGAAGATTTTGTCCATGTACCTGACGGCATTGCCCACTTTTTAGAGCATAAAATGTTTGAAAAAGAAGACGGCGATGTCTTTCAAAAATTTGGTCAGCAGGGGGCTTCCGCCAATGCCTTTACCAGCTTTACCAAAACGAGTTATCTGTTTTCCACAACAGATAAACTGGAGTTAAACTTAGGTACGTTGCTAGATTTTGTGCAGGCGCCTTATTTTACCGAAGCGACTGTTGAAAAAGAAAAGGGCATCATCGGCCAAGAAATTCAGATGTATGACGATGATCCGAATTGGCGCTTGTTCTTTGGAATTTTGGGCAATTTATATCCCAATCATCCGCTGCATATCGACATTGCCGGTACGGTGGATAGCATTGCTGAAATTACGGCAGAAGATTTATATACCTGCTACCACACGTTTTATCATCCGAGTAATATGACCTTGTTTGTCGTTGGTAATTTTGAACCGGAAGCCTTGATGACATTTATCCGCAACAATCAAGACAGCAAAGAATTTGCGCCGGCTAAAGAAATTGCCCGCCATTTTCCTGAAGAGGACGGCGCTGTCATTAAAGAAGGCAAAATTCAAATGGCCGTGTCTCGACCAAAGGCGGTCATGGGCATCAAAGGTTTGGATCAGCTGCCAACTGATGGACGGGCCTTATTAAAATACCGCAATGCTGCCAATTTCTTTTTACAACTGCTTTTAGGCAATACTTCACAAAATTATTTACAGTTGTATAATGAAGGTCTGTTGGATGACAGCTTCGGCTATGAGTTTAACTTGGATCGGGGCTTTCATTTTCTTGATGTCAGCAGCGATACGGACCATCCAGAAGAATTATTGAACCGGGTGACCGAAATTTTTGAGAATTTCGCTACAGATGGCGAAATGACCGAAGAAAATCTTGCTTTATTGAAAAAGAAAATGCTCGGCAAATATTTCCAATCTTTAAACTCTTTGGAATATATTGCCAATCAGTTTAGCCAAAATCTTTTTGAAGGCATCACCCTTTTTGATGTGCCAGAGGTCATTCAAGAAATTACCTTGGCAGATGTGCTAGCAGTCGGTAAAGCACTGCTTGAAAAAGGCGCAACCAGCCGCTTTTATATTTATCCTAATGACTAGTAAGATTCCCTTGAGGAGAAGTCAGCCTGTTAAAATGATTGAGAAAAATTAAAATTCTCAATCAGAGGGCTTTTCTCTATCCTCAAGGGGATTTTTTTGTGGTATGCTTAGAGGTGATATCTGAAAAAACGCTGGTCGTCATATTTAGGCGATGAACATCGAAAGGCGTCGGATATTTTTAATTTTACCGAGATAGATTTTTGACTTAGCTGAGGATGCTATGTATAAATAAATGAACAGTGAATGGCCAAACAACCAAATACTTTGGGGCTTTTATTTTTTCCTTTAATAGCGGGTGCAAAAATCTCCTAACTTATACTAGATGATTGATTATTAAATGGAGAAGGATGAGAAAACGTGCAGCAGAGAACAGTTGGTACTAGACTACATAACGCCCGGCAGCAGCAGGGTTTAACAATAGAAGAATTACAACAGAGAACAAAAATTCAAAGACGCTATTTAATTGCTTTAGAAGATGATGATTTTGATGCCATCCCCGGCACTTTTTACGTGCGGGCTTTTATCCGCCAATATGCCGATGCTGTCGGCGAAGACGGCGACGAGTTAGTCGATATTTTTGACGGCAAAAAAGCGATAGAAGAACCGCTGCCGCCAGCTCCGGAAAAAGCCGAGCCAGAGGAAGAACTGAGTCGCAGTCGGCACCAAGAGGAAGTGCCGCGAGATTTTTGGAGCTATCTACCGATGATTACTTTAGGTGTGGTGGCCTTTGCGATTATTTTCGTTGTCGGTTATATGATGATGGAAAATTTTCAAAGGGATCGCTTAATCACGACACCTTCAAGCTCAGTGGTGGTGGATCGTTCCAGCAGTTCAACCACCGAATCCAGTTCCTCTACAGAAGAAACAAGTAGCTCGACCACCGAAAGCTCAACAACTGAATCCAGCAGCGAAGCACCAGCGATGGAAATTGCTTTTGACAGCGAGTCCGGTCGCACGGTGGCGATGACCGCCAATAATGTGACCGATCCTGCCACGATTTCCTTTACCGCAACAGGAGCTTGTTGGGTGGGAGTTCAAGTCAACGGCGAGTATGTTTATCAATACACGTTAGCAGCCGGCGATACTCAATCGACCGTCCTGCCAAGCGGAGCACAAGCAGCGACGATTGTTTTAGGCGCCTCTTTAAACGTTTCAATTCAATTGAATAATGAAGCCTTAAACTTTAACCCTAATAGCACGACGACGCAACGCAGAGATATTAGTTTGACTTTGAACTACTTAACAGCTTAGTTTGAAAATTTTAGCCAGCCGGCATACTTCTTGCGGCTAACCTGAAGAGGAAAGAGGAGCTTATCAAAAATGAATTTACCTAATAAATTAACGGTGTTGCGGATTTGCATGATTCCGCTTTTTATTGTGATTGTGACAGTCAATTGGGACTGGGGCATGGTCAATCTTGCGGGAACAAGTTTGGAGGTCACTCATCTTGTGGGCGCAATTATTTTTGCGCTAGCTAGCTTAACGGACTGGCTGGATGGAAAAATTGCGCGGGCCAATAATTTAATCACCAACTTCGGCAAATTTGCTGATCCATTGGCGGATAAAATGTTAGTTATGACAGCTTTTATCATTCTAGTTGGCTTAGATAAAGCGCCAGCTTGGGTGGTGGCGATTATTGTCTGTCGTGAATTAGCAGTGACAGGTCTCCGTTTATTGTTAGTCGAACACGGGGAAGTTATGGCAGCAGCTTGGCCTGGTAAAATCAAAACGGCAACCCAAATGTTTGCGATTATTTTCTTATTTATCAATAATATTCCTTTTAGTGCCATCGGTTTTCCACTAGACCAAATTTTACTGTATGTCTGCTTGATTTTCACCATCTACTCAGGTGTTGACTACTTCTTGAAAAACTTGGACGTCTTCAAAGGTTCAATGTAATAAAAATAAAAGGCCCCTCGGGAAAAATCCGAGGGGCCTTTTGCATGCTCACAATTTATCTGGTCGATTTTTTTATGTCTCACAGTTACATGGTTCGAATCGCATAGGCATCCAATAAAATTCGGCCGATAATTGATAAAGGCAGACGGGAACGCACTTCATAATCAGGAAACAAAGAGCCCTCCGCTTTATAGCCGACTAAGGGAATGTCAATATATTGCATCAAACTGGAACTATTGGAGGCGGTAATGGCGATGGTACCAATTTCATTTTGGTAGCAGTTTTTGGCGGCCGTCACCAGTTCCTTGGTTTCACCATTTAAGGACACGAAAATCACTGTATCGTCATGATGGATTTTTTTGCTGATATTTTTGATAATTTCCGGATCTTTATGAAATTCGCAGTATTTCCCCGTCAATTGAAATTTGACGGTCATCTCTTCGGCAATCAGCTCCGAAAAACCACGGGCAAAAATCAAGACCCGCTGAGCCGCTTTAATTTTTTGAATGGCATCTTCAATATTCCACGTATCCAGCATGTTTAAAGTGCGGATAACTTCCTGTTCATTTTTCAAAATCACTTGTTTGATGCGGTCGTCGATTTTGTCAATGGCGGCAAAATTTAGATTGGTGTTGTGATTGTCCTTTAGGTGATGCTTAAAGGAGGTGAAGCCGTCATAGCCTTTTTTCTTCATCGTTCGCACAATGGTAGCCGTTGAAACACTAGCCTCTTCACTGAGTTTCGTGATGGAATAATCGGGAATCCGGTGAATGTTTTTTTCTATAAAACTCCAGAGATACGCTTCTGAATCGCTGAGTTTGGTTTCCATAGCTTGACCGCCTTTTCGTTTATTCTGGCTTCATTATACTCAAATAACGCTAAAGATGAAAACCTTAACAGTAAAAATTGACAAAGCTGAAAACATTTACATCAATTTGTCAGGCATAATAAGGATAAGCAGAGAGGAGGTAAAAACATGACAGTTTATACCTGTACGATGAATTTAGCCATTGACCTTTTTATTGAAACTGAAAATCTTTTGCCTCATACGGTTAATCGCACAATCGATGATGATATTCAAGCCAACGGCAAAGGGGTCAATGTTTCCTTAGTTTTAAAAATGTTAGGGATTGATAGTACCGCCTTAGGATTTAAGGCCGGTTTTACTGGAGATTATATTGATGATTTTTTGCAGGAGCAGGGAATTGCGACGGATTTTGTAAAAGTTCCCGGTATGACCCGCATCAATGTTTTTACACAAGTGGATCAAACGGATGAGGAATTTAAATTGGTAAACAGAGGGCCGGAAATACCGCCTGAAAAAGTTGCCTCATTAGTTAATCAAATCAAAAAATTACAAGCGGGTGATTATCTTTGCGTTTCAGGGAGTTTGCCCCGTGGTGTTCAACCAGACATTCTGATTGAAATTAGCCGAATTTGTTACGAAAAGCAAGTTCACTTAATTCTTGATAGTAGCTATCGAGAAATTTTGGATTGCTTGCCTTATCAACCTTTTTTACTCAAGCCGAATGAAGAAGAGCTGGCAGAGTGGTATCAACTAGAGAACCCTCAAACAGATGACTACTTGCAGGCAGCCGAAAAATTAATTCAGGCTGGTGCTCAGAATGTGTTACTTTCCCTAGGGGGACAAGGCGCCGTCTTTATCAATCAAGAAGAAATTTTAGCGGGGAATGCTCCCCGTGGCAAAGTTGTCAATACGGCTTGTGCTGGGGACACTTTACTGGGTACCTTTTTAGGAGAATTAATTTTGAATGAGTCCACTGGGGCAGGTTTAAGAAAAAGTATCGCTGCCGGAAGTTCAACGGCATTTCGCAAAGGCTTAACCGATTTTTCAGACGTAGCATTTTTAGAAAAACAAATCCAGATTAACAGAGAGGAAGAAATTGAGCTATGGAAAAAAAATATCAATTAATTGCAGCGACTGGCTGTCCGACGGGGATTGCTCATACTTATATGGCACAAGAAGCTTTGGAACAAGCGGCCAAGCGTCAAGGAGTGACGATTAAAGTCGAAACTCATGGACAAGTTGGTGTGGAAAATCAATTGTCGCCAGAAGAAATCGCCGACGCTGAAGCCGTGATTATTGCTTCTGATAAAGATGTTCATGCCGAACGTTTTGCTGGAAAACGAATTATCGAAGTGCCGGTTGCAAAAGGTATTAAAGAAGCTGATAAATTAGTCGCCGATGCTTTAGCTGGCAAAGGCTCGATTACCGCTGAAGCCGAAGCTGTCGGTGAAGTCGAAGAAAAAAGTTTTGAGTTAAAAGGCATTGGTCATACGATTTATAAACACTTGATGAATGGTGTTTCCCACATGCTGCCGTTTGTCGTCAGCGGCGGTGTCTTAGTAGCAATTTCATTTTTGTGGGGCATTTATTCTGCTGACCCCACCAATGCTCAGTACAATGAAACAGCCGCTTTATTAAATACTATCGGCGGTACTGCCATGGGCTTGATGGTACCAATTTTATCAGCATATATCGCAGAAAGTATTGCCAAACGTCCAGGTTTAGTCGTTGGTTTTGTCGGTGGGCTAATTGCCGCAAATGGTGGCACTGGTTTCCTCGGTGGGATTCTTTCCGGTTTTCTAGGTGGTTTTGTAATTCTTGGATTTAGTAAATTACTAAGCCCATTGCCAAAATCATTGGATGGTTTGAAGGCGATTTTCTTATATCCGGTATTAGGTGTGGCAGTGACCGGCGTTGTGATGAGCTTATTATCCGGTCCGATGTCAGCCGTTAATGAAGGCATGATGTCCTTTTTAGCCGGCTTTGAAAATTCCAGCCCGATTGTTTTGGGCATTATTGTTGGCTGTATGTCAGCCTTTGATATGGGAGGGCCAATCAATAAAGCTGCTTATGTCACCGGGACAGCCCTATTGGCTCAGGGAAATACTAGCTTTATGGCGGGAGTTTCAGCCGCATGTATTGCACCACCATTAATTACTGGGTTTGCAGTCTTACTGTTTGGAAAATGTTTTGACACAAATGACCGTAACGCTGGTTTAGTTAATTTCATTTTAGGCTCAACCCATATCACTGAAGGCGCAATTCCATTTGCTGCTAAAGATCCATTGCGTGTGTTGCCAACGATGATGTTAGGTTCTTCTATTGCAGCCGTCTTGACTTATATGTTCGGCGTCCAAGTCCCAGCGCCCCACGGTGGCTTTTTAGTTCTGCCAGTGGTGACCCATGGCTTACTTTGGGTCTTAGCAATTTTAGCCGGTTCAATTGTCGGCGGTGTGATTCTTGGCTTCATCCAAAAGAATCGTGTTCAAAAGGAAGTCAAAGAAGAGTCCGTTGCGCCAGTTACCGAAGGATAAGCAAACTAGAGGAGAATGTAAGATGAGTGTGATTCAAGAAGAGCAAATTTATTTGAACCAAGAATTTAGCGACCAAGATACCATTTTCCAATTCTTAGCGGAACAAACAGTTGCGTTAGGAATTGCAGATGATGCTGCGGCGGTGTATGACAGTTTAAAATTACGGGAATCAGAAGGGACCACCGGGATGATGGATGGATTTGCGATTCCCCATGCGAAAACCTCCGCTGTCAAGCAAGCGAGTATTTTAATTATGCAGCTGACCCAAGGAATTAACTGGGAAAGTATGGACGGCCAACCAACAGATTTTATCATTGCTTTGTTTATTCCAGAAGCAGAGGTTGGTGCCACCCATTTGAAATTATTGTCAACCATTGCCCGCATGTTGATGCGCAGTGAATTCAAAGATGAATTAAAACAGGCACAAACCAAAGCAGAAATTGTCGCATTACTAAATAGAAATTTAAGTGAGGAGCAATAGTCGTGACGAATAAGCAGACTTTTTTGAAAAATATCCTAAATGAGGATGGCATTATCAGCGCCTTGGCGATTGACCAACGGGGCGCTTTGAAAAAAATGATTGGCAAATACAAAACATCAGGGGCCGCAGATCAGGATATTATTGAGTTTAAGAAAATCGTTTCGGCTGAATTAACGCCTTATGCTTCTTCAATTTTACTAGACCCAGAATATGGCTTGCCGGCTGCTGAAGTCCGGGCCAAAACAGCCGGCCTATTGTTAGCCTACGAAAAAACCGGCTACGATGCCGCAACACCAGGCCGCCTGCCGGATATTTTAGACGTCTGGTCGGTTAAACGCTTGAAGGAAGCTGGCGCAGACGCCTGCAAATTCCTCCTATATTATGATGTCGATGAATCCGCAGCAATCAACGACCACAAAAAAGCTTATATGGAACGCATTGGTTCAGAATGTACAGCTGAAGGACTTCCATTCTTCTTAGAGGTTGTCTCTTATGATGCAAGTATCACCGATGCTAGCTCAAAAGAATATGCCGCAGTGAAACCCCGCAAAGTGATTGAAGGGATGAAGGAATTTGCCAAGCCCCGCTATGGAGTGGATGTCTTGAAAGTCGAAGTTCCTGTTAACATGAACTTTGTCGAAGGCTACGGCACAGAGGTAGTTTACTCAAAAGCTGAGGCCCAAGAATATTTCAAAGAACAAAGTGCCGCCAGCGCATTACCATTTATCTTTTTGAGTGCCGGCGTTTCCGCCGAACTCTTCCAAGAAACGTTGCGCTTTGCCAAGGCAGCTGGCTCAACCTTCAACGGTGTCCTCTGTGGTCGGGCAACTTGGGCTAATGGCGTGGAACCTTTTATTACCAAAGGGGCGGATGCTGCCAAGACATGGATGGAAAATCAAGGCCGCCAAAATATTGAAGAATTAAATGAAGTCTTAAAAGAAACTGCAACTGCTATTACATTATAAAAGCAGTATTGTGAAAATAAGTTAAAATGCGATACCCCGACTGTGGATTGTTTTAGCTAATTGCCTGTTTTTCAAACAGCGATTGAAGATGAAAACAATTTTTTGCGGTCGGGGTATTTCGTCTTTTCTCAAAAAATAGCAGCTACAAGTATCCCCTTAGATAATTAGGAATATTTGTAGCTGCTATCTATTATTTAACGAGCCGTCCGAATGTTGACGAATTTTTCTACAAGATATTCTTCTACGCCGTAAGTACCGTTCTCACGACCAAAACCGGAATGCTTAATGCCGCCAAACGGTGTGGCGGAACTCTCAAGGTCAGTATTATTGACGCCCACCATACCGTAGGCCAATTTTTTGCTGACATTGTCAATCGTGTGAATGTTGGTGGCAAAGAAGTATGAGGCCAAGCCGAATTCTGAATCGTTAGCAGCCTGAATAACTGCTTCTTCATCGTCAAATTCAATCAAGGGAATCACAGGTCCAAAGGTTTCTTGGTAGAAAATGTCCATGTCGGTCGTAACTAAATCCAGCACAGTTGGCTCAAAGAAAAAGCCATGCTGATAGTCGCCTTCGGTTAACCGTTGCCCACCAAACAAAATTTTAGCGCCTTTGTTTTGGGCATCTTTTAATTGCTCCTCAACTTTTTTACGACCCTCTTCATTGATTAAAGGACCAGTTGTTGGATCATCCAAGCCATTGCCAACAGTTACCTCAGCCATTTTTTCTAAAATTAATTTAGTGGCCTCTTTTTTGATATCCTTGTGTAAAAAGATGCGGTTTGGCGAAGTGCATACTTGTCCGTTATTGATAAATTTCGTTTCAATCAAAGTGGTCACCGCCAGCTCCAAATCAGCATCAGGGAAAATAATATACGGTGCATGGCCTCCCAATTCCATAGAAACTTTTTTCAAAGTTGGTGCCGCTTGTTCGTATAAAGTTTTGCCAACTTCAGTTGAGCCGGTGAAGGTAATTTTCTTCACCACATCAGATTTGGTTAAGGTTTCACCGATAGCCGCAGCATCTCCGACAATAATATTTACAACACCCTTTGGTAAGCCGGCTTTTTCAAACAATTCGGCTAAAGCCAAAGCAGACAGCGGTGTATCCTCTGCCGGTTTCAAAATAACCGTGCAACCGGCAGCAAGCGCCGGCGAAATCTTACGGATAATCATATTTGAAGGGAAGTTCCATGGTGTGATTGCCCCAACGACCCCAATCGGTTGTTTTTGCACCAGCCACTTATTCGTATCTGGCGAAGGAATAATATCTCCCAACACCCGTTGGCCTTCTGCGGCATTCCAACGCAGATTTTCAACGTTTGAGATAATTTCACTTTTAGCTTGAGCGAGGGGTTTTCCCTGCTCCATGGTCATAATTGTCGCCAAACGAGTGACATCAGCTTCAATTAAATCAGCTAATTTAGTTAAAATGCTGCCCCGTTCAGCCGGTGCCATTGTTGACCAATCCGGTAAAGCCGCCTCAGCTGCCGCAATCGCAGTCTCGGCTTCTGCTGCACCTCCCCAGTGGACCTCCGTTAAAACTTCCTCAGTTGCAGGATTGATTACAGGATGTTTATCCTGAGAGCCATCCTGCCAGTTTCCATCAATAAAAAGACGAGTTTCGACTTCCGGTAATTCGTGTTTTGCCATGTTTCGATTCCTCCTAATAGTATTCAAGTAATGTTGCCCGTCACTGCGTACAAACTTTTATTAAAAAAGTTTGCTTTAAACGAGTTCACTTAAGTGGCTGTGACACAGTTAACCTAACATGATTTGAAAGTGGTCTCAAAAATGGCGCCTGTTATTTTTATCAGGTGATAAAAATTGCTTACTAAAAAAAGTGTGAGGTACCGACAATCAATGGTGATATCTCAAGTGATTTCAGCAATCAAAGCCCTTGGGTTGGAGAAAAAAATCAATTCACCCTTCATTTTTTTCATTTGAAAATCCAAAGGTGAGCTAATTATTTCAAAAATATTAGCAGATATTCTCCTTTTTTTATTTTTTTACAGGCACAAAAAACTTGTCCAAAAATTTATTTTCAGACAAGTTTTGATTTTCTATTTAGTTTTTTATCGGAATAATTTTGTTCAAGTTACCCCAATTTCTGCCGCCGTTTTTTGATTTTTTTAGTCCAAAAACCGCCGGAGATATATTTCGGTTCGTAACTGATGATAAAGGCCCGTTCTTCGATTTCTTTTATCAGCTGGTAGAGCTGTTTTTCATCTTTGCGGGGGGATAAAATTTCTAAAATTAGACGGGGACCATTCAAGCCCTCGCCTAAACTTTCGGTTACACCAAAGCCAGCTTCCCGTAAACGTTGCGGCAAGACACTGATTTCTTCAGTGTTGCTGGGCAAAATGGCGGTGACCATCGTATAGCCTAAAGCTAATTTGTCTTCGATTTTGATACCGACGCTGACGCCGATTCCGTAACCTAAAGCGTAAACGATTAAATTAATTGGATTGTCTAATCGATCCAAGACCATGGATAATCCTAAAACATAAATGACGATTTCCACCATACTAATCAGCGGAGCAATGACGCGATAGCCCTTCATTGCTAGCATAAAGCGCAATGTGTTCAACGTGATATAAGCAAAATTTATTAGGAAAATCATGGCTAACATTTTAAAATCCATTTTCCAACCCCCAAGCATTTCCCCTAGATTACCAGAAAATGCTGCAATTCGAAAAAAATCTGATTTTCTTAAAAAAATTTTTGATTCTCGGGTTAATTTTTCTCGGCAAAAATGAAACTGTGCTAAAATATTTACGAGGCAAATGCGTAGTTTATAGAGAAGAGGAAGTAACTTATGAGAGCAGAAATAATTGCTGTCGGCACAGAATTATTATTAGGCCAAGTCGTCAATACCAATGCGACGTATCTTTCAGAGTCATTAACAGAATTGGGCTTTGAGATTTATTACCACACGGTTGTCGGTGATAACCCTAAGCGACTTGAGGAAATGATTCAATTAGCCGATCAGCGCAGCGACTTAATTGTTTTGTGCGGCGGCTTGGGCCCGACGGATGATGATTTGACCAAGGATGTTGTGGCGGCTCATGTGCAGGAACCTTTAGTTCAAGATGCAGAAGGACTAGCGCATTTGGAAAGTTTTTTTGCAGCCGGTAAGCGCCAGATGACAGAAAATAATCTGCGGCAAGTATTAACTATTCAAAATGGCATCACCCTGCAAAATCCAACTGGCCTAGCTCTTGGTTGTCTCTACCAAGGAGTTTCTGCAAGCTATTTACTTTTACCGGGGCCACCTAGTGAAATGAAGCCAATGTTTGCGCAGATGGCGTCACCAGTTTTGCGGGAGGTTTTTCCAGCAAGAGAAAAATTATATTCCCGTGTGCTGCGCTTTTTTGACATCGGTGAGTCAGCGCTGGTGACTGAGCTGGCGGACTTAATTGAAGCACAAACGAATCCGACCTTGGCACCTTACGCTAAACCCAACGAAGTGACTTTGAGAATTACCGCCAAAGAAGCGGATGAGGCTCAGGCACTAAAGCTGATAGATGAGATGGAACAGGTGATTCAAGCCCGTGTCGGAAAATTTTTCTACGGTTATGGTGACGACAATTCCTTAGCAAAAGTTGTTGTAGAATTACTAAAGGCCAAAGGGAAGACCGTAACAGCCGCAGAAAGTTTGACAGCGGGTGAATTTCAAGCAGCATTGGGAGATATTCCAGGTGTTTCAACAGTCTTTAAAGGCGGTTTTGTCACCTATTCGCCAGAAACTAAAGTCAAATTTTTAGGATTGGATCCTGAAAAATTAGCGGAGGTTGGCACAGTCAGTGAGTATTGTGCGACCGCCATGGCGGAGTCTGCATTGCAATTGGCAGACAGCGATTTTGCAGTTTCCTTTACAGGTGTGGCCGGGCCCGACGAATTAGAAAATCAACGGCCGGGTACAGTTTGGATTGCTTTGGCGCAAAAAAATCAGCCCACCGTTGCCACAAAATATCACTTCACGAGAGACCGCTCCTATGTTCGCAACAGTGCTGTGATGCGGGGCTTGGATTTGATTCGGCAGGCCGCTTTATAATGAAAAATAAAAAGCGAACAAACATTCGCCTTTTTCTTGCTTTTTTGCAGTAAAACAGCTATGATAAATACAGTTGAAATAGTTATAGACAAGCTACTTGTTGAATTTATATAAGGAGGATTTTCGATTGGCAGATGATCGTAAAGCGGCTTTAGATGCTGCACTTAAAAGAATTGAAAAAAATTATGGAAAAGGTTCTATCATGAAGCTGGGGGAAAAAATTGACCAGCAAATCGCAACGATTCCCAGCGGCTCATTGGCGTTGGATGTTGCTCTAGGTGTCGGCGGTTATCCCCGCGGCCGGATTATTGAAGTCTATGGACCAGAAAGTTCTGGAAAAACGACGGTTGCTTTGCATGCAATTGCCGAAGTTCAAAAACAAGGTGGCACAGCAGCCTTCATCGATGCGGAGCATGCGTTAGATCCTCAATACGCTGCAAAACTTGGTGTTAATATTGATGACCTCTTACTTTCACAACCAGATACTGGTGAACAAGGCTTAGAAATTGCTGACGCTTTAGTTTCCAGTGGTGCAATTGACATCGTGGTTATTGACTCGGTGGCCGCTTTGGTTCCCCGTGCGGAAATCGACGGTGAAATGGGCGATACCCATGTCGGCTTACAAGCTCGTTTAATGTCGCAAGCCTTGCGGAAATTATCCGGCTCAATTAATAAGACGAAAACCATCGCTATTTTCATCAACCAAATTCGTGAAAAAATCGGCGTGATGTTCGGAAATCCCGAAACAACTCCTGGGGGCCGGGCGTTGAAATTTTACGCAACGGTTCGTTTAGAAGTTCGCCGGGCTGAACAATTAAAACAAGGAACCGATATTGTCGGGAACCGCACGAAAATTAAAGTGGTGAAAAACAAAGTTGCGCCGCCATTTAAAGTGGCGGAAGTTGATATTATGTACGGCTTGGGTATTTCTCAAGAAGGCGAGTTGCTGGATATGGCCGTTGAAAAAGATATTGTCGATAAGAGCGGCGCTTGGTACGGCTACAAAGACGACCGGATTGGTCAAGGCCGGGAAAATGCCAAGATTTACTTGATGGAGCATCCAGAAATGATGCAAGAAATTGCTGAGCGGGTACGGGCAGCCTACGGTATTGGCGATCCAGTCGAAGTCGAAGAAACAGTTGAAGAGGGCCAAGAAGAACTACCTTTAGACTAATAATGATAAAAAAACTGAGTAGGATGGCGAACATCTTACTCAGTTTTTTTATTTACCTGAAAGGTGTTACTAAATTTTAAGAAGTTAGAAGCTAAAAATACCATGGATTCTGCTTGCTTTATAAGATAAAAATCAAGGAGCAAAAAGCATAGCAACTCAAAGCTTTTTGTTTCTTTTTTATGTTCAGCTAAGAAAATTTTCCTAAAGTTGAGGAATTTAACTTTTTTCTTTGTATTATTAGAAAAGGGAAGCGTGGTGTAAAGATGAAGGAAGAAGAGCTTTATTTAGGTTTACTTGAGCATGATGAAAGAGCCTATCAGCAGGTCATGCAGGATTATACAAAATTATTGTGGGCGATTGCCGCCAGTGTTTTAAATGATAAGAACAGGTTTTCGGCGATGGACATTGAAGAGGTCGTCAGTGATGTCTTTATTCGTCTGTGGCAGTATCCAGAGAAATTTAATCCCAGCAAAGGTAGCTTGAAAAGTTATCTGACGGTGATGGCGAAAAGTCTGGCGATTAATAAATATCGTCAAAACCAAAAGAAAAATGTGCTGCAGTTGATTGACAATCAGGAAGCCAAGGAGCAGGCTATTGCGCTTGCGGAGGAAGATTGGTCGGAATTATACAGTGCGATTCAGTTGTTAGAAGAACCTTTTAAGGAAATAATTATTCGCCGATTCTTTTATGAAGAAAAACCTAAGGAGATTCGGCAACGGATGAAGCTTTCGTCAAAGGAAGTGGACAACTTTTTATATCGTGGCAAACAAAAGCTCAAGCGAATTTTAGGTGACCGTGAATATTTGAAAGAGGTGTGAAAAATGACTGACAAAAAGAATGAAATTCCTTTAGAACATTTAACAGATGAACAGCTGGATGATTTTTTGAGTTACACGGAGACTTTTACTGAGGATAATTTTCAAAATATTCAACAGCGGTTCATGGAGCAGCGGGATACATTAGCGGATTCGCCAGTTCTTCATAAAAAGAAAAAACGCAAAAAAATTGGTTGGCTGATTGCGGCGGCAGCATCCTTGATGCTTTTGACCGCCTTTACTCAAGCGGATCGTTTGATTAGCATTTATTATCGGCTATTTGGCAATCAAGCAGAGGAAATGTTGCTTAATACAGATAAACTGACGGAGACAGTCAGTGACCAAGGTCTAGAGCTGCGGGCGTTGGCTAGCTTCCGGGACACTAACAGCACCCATTTTTTAGCGGAGCTGACAGATTTGACGGGGGACCGTCTAAGTGGCGACATGATTTTAAATGATTGGCAGATGAATGGTGGCGGTAATGCTCAGGTGATTGATTACAATCCAGATACGAAAACGGCGACCATCCTGGTGCATTCGATTGATACCTTTGACGGAGGAGCAAACAATTATGCCTTCGCTCTGAATAGTTTTTCTAGTCGGCAGGTGGAAAACAATGAGGTAGTGGAGGTTGATTTGTCCCAATATTTAACCAAGGATGCCACTTGGACTAAAGATTCAGAACGAAGTGGTTTTGGTGGCGGCATGATACCTGAGCTAGAAAAAAAATATGGTTTCACCCTGGAGGAATTGGGAGCAGAAATGCTATTACCAGAGGAAAAGACGGCGGTGATTTCTGAAGAAAAGCAGGTCAGTCTATCGAATATTGCCTATAAAGATGATTTGTTACATCTACAAATTAAAGAACCAAACACTGTCCAGCGGCAGTATACCTTCGTTTCTTTTGTCAATAAGACAACTGGAAAAGAGATTAAGGAGATTGCTAGTTTTGGAATTGATTATGGCACCCACAATAACGAGACTGGGCGAGGTGATTATGAGGAGCTTGTTTTTGATTTACCTCAAGATGAGCTGAGTCAATATGATTTAAAACTTGAAAGTCTTGATTATGAAGTCTATCAAACAGGAGACTGGGCAATTAAACTAAAAGAACCGCAAAGTTTGCCGACAGTTGAGCTCGGGGATGTGGACATTACTTCTGCCGGCTACAAAGTCGCTTTAAAGGACGTAAAATTATCGGGTATCAGCTTAAGTTTTGTTTCTGATTTACAAACGAAGGAAGATTTATCGGCAGAGGAATTGCCGCTGAACATTCAAGTGAGGATGAAGGATGGTCAGGAGTTTCCTTATTACGATGAGGACTCATTAACTGTGGCCAGCTACCAAAAAACTGAAGATGCTCAAATTTTCGGCGAGTATTTAGATGTTGATGATGTCGAAGCTTTAATCATTAATGGGGTTGAAGTTAAGGTAGGATAAATGAATTTAGAAAAGCTGTTTTGCAAAGATTAGATTTCTTTGTAGAACAGCTTTTTCTTGTGGGAGAAAGCTTAATTTTGTTTTTGCTGACAATTGGGAAGGGTGCGTTTGTTAAAGGAAAGGAACTGAAAAGTGATTAGAATTTTATTTAGCGGTTTCTTTGCCATTGGCATTATGGCAAAAGCAGGAAATTGAGTTGACACTTGCCAAGACAAACATTAGAATAAAGTTATGTGTCAGTAGGCACTATTTATGCATGTAGGCATATTGATAAGAAGAGATTTATCAAAAAAGCTACACGATTTTATGAATAAAAAAAGATAGTTTGGGAGTGGAGTACATGGACTTTATTAGCCTTCTCCTCGCTATCATCGGTTTAATTGCCGGTCTGGCTTTAGGATTCTATCTAGCGAAATCTAAGCACGAAAAAGAAATCGCTGGAGCGAAAAATTCTGCGACGGGTATCCTTGAGGGAGCCCAAAAAGAAGCAGAAACCCTGAAAAAAGAAGCTTTGTTAGAAGCTAAAGAAGAGAACCAAAAGTATCGACAAGAAATTGAAAGTGAGTTGAAGGAGAGCAAACAAGAGCTAAAAACACAAGAAAATCGCTTGCTTCAAAGAGAACAGTCTTTAGACCGTAAAGACGACTCTCTTGAAAAACGAGAAAACTCACTTGAAGACAAAGAAGAGAAACTTGGTGCTAGACAGCAATTAATTGACGAGCGAGAAAAAGAAGTAGAAAACTTAATCACTGAACAGCAGGAAAAACTTGAACAGGTGGCTGCTCTATCTAGAGAAGACGCCCGCGGTTTGATTATGAAGTCAACGGAAGAAGAGTTGACCCATGAGATTAACGTGCGAGTGAAGGATGCTGAACAGCGTGCCAAAGAAGAATCAGATCGTAAAGCGAAGAACTTGCTTTCACTGGCCATTCAACGGGCTGCTGCTGACCAAGTGTCAGAAGCCACAGTTTCCGTCGTGGCATTACCGAATGATGAGATGAAAGGTCGCATCATTGGTCGTGAAGGTCGGAATATTCGTACACTAGAAACGCTGACGGGTATCGATTTAATTATCGATGACACACCTGAAGCAGTTGTTCTTTCTGGTTTTGATCCGATTCGCCGGGAAATTGCCCGGATGACGTTGGAAAAATTAATTCAAGACGGTCGGATTCACCCGGCACGAATTGAAGAGATGGTTGAAAAATCTCGTAAAGAAATGGATGAACGGATTCGTGAATACGGCGAACAAGCGGCTTTTGAAGTCGGTGCCCACACTCTACATCCTGACCTAATCAAGATTTTAGGCCGCCTACGTTTCAGAACAAGTTACGGACAAAACGTCTTGAACCATTCCATTGAAGTTGCCAAACTTTCCGGAGTTTTAGCAGCCGAATTGGGAGAAGATATTCAGTTAGCCAAACGTGCCGGCTTACTTCATGACATTGGTAAAGCTCTTGACCATGAGATTGAAGGTTCCCACGTTGAAATCGGTGCTGAATTAGCAGCGAAATACAAAGAGAATCCGGTAGTCATCAACGCAATTGCTTCCCACCACGGAGACGTTGAAGCCACTTCAATCATCTCTGTCTTGGTAGCAGCGGCCGATGCACTATCCGCAGCGCGGCCAGGTGCCCGTAGCGAATCATTAGAGAATTACATTCGCCGCTTAGAAAACTTGGAAAATATTTCTAACGGCTTCACTGGAGTCGAATCCAGTTTTGCTGTTCAAGCAGGACGAGAAGTTCGTGTCATGGTGAAACCGGAAGAAATTTCCGATATGGATGCGGTCCGCTTGGTCCGCGACATCCGCAAGAAAATTGAGGATGACTTGGATTACCCAGGTCATATCAAAGTTACCGTTATTCGGGAAACCCGGGCAACGGATTATGCGAAGTAACTAGTAAAAAAGGAGAAATCACACAGCTTGCGGGCTGTGTGATTTTTTTTGACATGAATTATAGAGGGTACATAAACACGTAAGGAAATGTCCCTTTCTATTTTTCTTAGTAACCGTTTTCTTAAATTAATCAGAGAAATTTAATAGTAAATTCAATTGAAAACGTTTGATTGCATGTTATAAGAAATTACATATGGAACATAGGAAGTTCCCCGTAACAGCTACTAAATGAAGTATAATTTGGTTAAGTTAATTAAGGCACAATAAATGGTAAAATATATTTTATATTGAAAATTCCGATAATTTTGCTTTGTCTAAAAGGAAGATGTTTAAAATGTATAAACGATTTAGTCTCTTGAATGTTTTGTTTTCAGTAATGAATAGTTCTGAGTATAGCAGTCTAGATAATATCCTAGCACAATATTTCATAAAAAATTTTGAAAGACTGAATCAGCTCAATATCCATGAGGTAGCTGAGGAGTGTTACTGCACAAGGCAAAGTGTTCGACGTTTTTGTAATAAAATTGGTTTCCCTAATTTCAGTGAATTGAAAAATTATTCAATTCGCTATGGTTATATTCGATGGGAGCATTTAAATCGATTAAGAACGCCCGATTTTTCAAAGACCTTGCAGCAAAAAATTGATGCGGCCATCCAAAACATTAATTTGTGCATTGAAAGAGGTGAATTAATCACATTGGCCGCAACTATTAATCAAGCAGATACAGTTGTTTTTTTAATTGATGATAGTTTAGCATCGTTGGTATCAAATTTTCAGAGGTCAATGCGCTATGCAGGAAAACTTGTCAAAATTGTATCCAACACTTTTGGTGGAGATAATCTTTTAGAAAATTTGTTTGAGACGAATAAGAAAAATACAAATGCGACCTTAAATTCTTTAGGAGAAGAAGATCTTTTGATTACAATCTCAATGACCGGCAATTTCGCAAGAGTGACAGAAGATATTGTTGTGCAGCTAGAAGTACAAAAGGTACTGCTCACAGTGAATCATGAAGAAAATTTTTCCTTCTATAACACAGTTTTTTTCTTAAGCGAAGAAGACCAAGGACATGAAGGAATCAATGCTTATACAAACTACGGGCTAAATTATTTTTTAGATAATTTGTTCAATACTTATTTCAATAACTATGGCGATAAAAGATTACTAGACGAGATGGAGAGGAATTGACACATGAAAATATTGATCGGCCATTTTACAACAGAATCAAATGAGCACATACCCGGAAAGCGGGAGTTGAAAGATTATGTTTTAGGTTATGGTGAAGAAATTCAGGATTTAATGGAATTAAGAGATGTTTTTGAAAAAAATCAAGTTGATGTTATTGGTTCAATTTATGCAAATGGACATTCTTCTGGTCCAGTGGAAAAAAACGCCTTTGCTTATATTGCTAATCGATTAATTCGTGATGTTGAAACTTACCGAAATGATTTAGATGGGATTTTATTGCTATTGCATGGAGCGAGTAAAGTGGAAGATTTAGTAGGCAGTAGCGGTGAGCCATATATTTTAAATAAGCTAAGAGAAATTATGGGGCCACACTTTCCTATAGCAATAGTAGTAGATCCCCATGGTAATTTGAACCAAGACTATGTCAACCAAGCAACAATTATGAGAAGTTATCGAGAGTCTCCCCACACTGACATGTTTGCTACCCATCAAATTGTAGCTCAAATGCTGATTGATTTAATTAGAGATAATCGTAGAACTAAAGCCATTTATCGTAAATTACCATTAATCTTAGGAGGAGAGCGATCAGTCAGTAGTGATGAGCCAGTGAAATCAATCAATCAGCTCTTAGATCAGGTAGAGAAAGATCCTAAAATTTTGTCAGCTTCGTGGCATGTTGGTTATATTCGTCATGATTCTCAAAATATCGGCTGCTCCATTGTCGTTGTTCCGACGAAAATGGAATATCAAGAATATGCAACAGAGATTGCTGAACAGCTAGCGCAATTTGTAATGGAACGGCGACGAGAATTTCATTTTCATGGAAATGCGCTTGAGCCGGAACAGGCTCTTGAGGAGGCTCTAAATTTCAAGGGTGGTAGAGTTTTCATTACAGATTCTGGTGACAACACAACTTCGGGGGCGACTGGTGCGAATACTTTAATTCTTAAGCAGTTTTTGAGATTGACTGACTTCAATAAAAAGAAAATTCTTTTTGCTTCTATTAATGATCCTGAAGCAACTCGATTATTATTGAGGAGAGAGATAGGTGAAGTAGTTTCGATTTCAGTAGGGCAGGGGTTTGATGAGCTATGCCAGCCTATTGCACTGACAGGCAAGATTCTAGCTAAAGGTGATGTCGGTAATCTACATGGTATAAGGAAAAAATTTGGTGATGCTGTGACAATTAGCTTAACAGATTATCCGATAGATGTAGTGGTTGCCAATACTGGCATTAGTTTTGCAGAGATGCATCAATATGATGGAATTCATGTGAATCCATTGGACTATGACATCGTGATTGTAAAACAAGGATATATTTTTCCTGAAATCGACGAAATTGCAGACCTAAGCATTATGTCATTGACACCGGGGGCTACTTATCAAATTGCCGAAAAAATACCATTTAAATTAATCAGTCATCCAATGTTTCCGATTGATGACTTCTAGGAGAAGCGTATGAGATTGATAAATAAAGAAGATATTGAACTTAAATCATTAGCAGAACCTCAGCAAAGTTTCCCAATAGCACCAATCCAACTGACAGACGAGACTATGGTGGAACGCAAAATGAAAATTTTGAATCTGATGTCAGAGGTAAATTTGGACTGTCTTGTGATTTATGGAGATCTTGAGCATGGGAGCAATTTTGAATATTTAACCGGCTTCTTAACTCGTTTTGAAGAGGGAATGCTAGTGCTTCATAGAGATGGAAATGCTTATCTGCTTTTGGGCAATGAAAACTTAAATAAGGCGGATAAGGCTCGTTTAATTGCAAAATCTATTCATGTACCACATTTTTCTTTACCTAATCAGCCGATGGATGGGGAAGAACCTTTTGAAACATATTTGCAAAGAGCAGGAATTAAAAAAAATCAAAAAGTTGGTCTTGTTGGTTGGAAGATGTTTACAACTAAGCAGGTGGATGCTCGGAAAATTTATGATACTCCGTACTATATTGTACAAGCGCTAATTCATCTAGTTGGGGAAGAGAAGCTTGAAAATTATGCAGATTTCTTTATTGGTGGGGCAAAGGGTGCAAGGACTACGAATAATGCAAATGAACTTGCCCACTACGAGTTTGGTGCGCAGCTAGCCAGCTTCGGACTGCTCAAAGCTTTGAACCAAATTGAAGTTGGAATGAGTGAAATGACTTTAGGTAATCTATTGAATCAAGCTGGTCAACGCAACAGCGTAGTGACAATTGCAGCTGCTGGAGAACGATTCATCAAAGCCAATATTTATCCAACTGAAAAAAAATTAAAACAAGGTGAGACATTATCATTGACGGTTGGCTACAAAGGGGGGCTATCATCAAGAGCAGGATATGTTGCTAGAGGTGAAGAAGACTTGCCAAGTGACCAGAAAGATTATTTGGAGAAGGTCGCTAAACCCTATTTTGCAGCAGTTGTCAGCTGGCTTGAAAATATGAAAATTAACTCAATCGGTGCAGATATCTATAATCTGATAGATAAAGTTTTACCTCAGAAAAAGTATCATTGGCATTTAAACCCAGGACACTTAGTAGCTGATGAGGAATGGATGTCCTCACCGATTTATCCCGATTCTTCTGAAGTATTAAAAAGTGGCATGCTGTTACAGATTGACATTATTCCAAGTGTCAGCGGTTATGCAGGAGCAAGTTGCGAAAGTACAATTGCATTAGCAGACGAGGAACTGCGTAATGATTTGCACAAAAAATATCCACTTCTGTGGGGCAACATAGTGAAGAGACGCAGCTTTTTAAAAGATATTTTAAATATTCAACTTCCTCCAGAAGTGTTACCGATGAGTGATACAGTTGCGTACTACCGGCCTTTTATGCTTGATAAGCAAGCCGTTTTGCGTAAAAAACAGAGTCGTTAACTAAATCTTTAAACTTAGCGTAGAGAGTAACAATATTGGTGGAAATGATTACGCTATAGCAGCTGAGCATGATTTCAAAAGTTGTAAAACAGGATGTTTTTTATTATTGATGCAGATATCTAGAATATTTTTTTCAAGCGGTAGTAGGAATCATTAGAACAAGAGATAGTAAAAATTTTATTAGTAAGTCCTTTCGAAGGTTTGAAGAGTTACCACGGGGGTGGCAATCGTTGAAAGTAAAACAGGTTTATAATAATAATGTACTTTTAGCTGAAGATAATCACCACAATGAGTTGATATTATTAGGGAAAGGTATCGGCTTTGGTTTAAAAAAAGGCGATGAAGTTACCCCGAAACAAGTGGAGAAAATTTTTAAGCTTTCAAAAGAAGAACAATTCAAGTTTCAAGAAATAGTCAATACCCTACCGTTAGATTACATCATGATTTCAGATCAATTGGTTCAAATCATAAAATCAAAATTGGGAGAATCTATCAGTGATAGTATCTATATTACATTAACTGACCATATTTATAATATTATGGAACGTTATCAAAGAGGTATTTTTTTTGATAAGCATGTTCTTGCAAATATTAAACGACTATATGCTAGAGAATATCAAGTGGCTTTGGTTTGTGTAGCTTTATTACGAAAAGAACTGGATGTGAAAATTCCAGATGAAGAAGCAAATTTTATTGCCTTACACATTGTTGCTGCTGAAAGTCAGGTAGATTTTGTTGATTTAGACTTGCTGAGTCAGATGACAGAGCAACTGCTGGCTGTTATAAACAACTGCTTTCCTAAACTAGACAAAGCGAGTTATCGTTATGAGCGGCTGAGTCTGGAATGTCGTTTTTTTGCTAAGAAAGTGATGGAGAACCAAAGAAAAGAGCAGAATCGCCACACAGAGGAAGATGTTGCCAATTTTGAGACAAAGTACCAAGTAGAATTTCATTGTGTCTATCAAATTACGGTTCTATTCAAGCAACGATATCAATACAGCATCTCACTCGATGATCAAATATTTTTGTTGATGCAGCTTATACAGCTAGATTTGTAAAGGAGGGAAGTTTTTTATGTTCTAAGGTGGATGGTTACATTAAGTTGGCCAAACCTCCTCACTGTCAAACCAACAAGGAGGAGCAATTATGACTTATAACAAAATGGCTGAAGAGATTCTAGAGAATATCGGGGGCGTTGAAAATATTAACAACGTGACCCACTGTGCGACACGCTTACGGATTAATTTCAAAAATGCGTCACTAGTCAATGATGAAGGAATCAAAAATGCCGATAAGGTCGTGGGGTATATTCGAAAGCCCGACCAAATTCAAATTGTCATTGGTCCAAAAGTTACCGATGCATATAATGAATTTATTGAAGTGTCCAAATGGACTTCACAAGGTACAGAGGTGAATCAAGAAGTAGAACAGGTACAAGCGAAACGCAATTTTATGTATTACGTTAATAAAGTAGGGAACTTTTGTGCTTCTAGCTTTATGCCAATGATCCCCGCCTTAATTATCGGGGGATTAATTCTAGCAATCCGCAATTTACTGATAAATTATTTTGGTTTTGATGCTGAGGGCGGGACAACTGAAATCATGCTATCAATCTTTAGAGCTGCTTTCACATTCTTACCAATCTATTTAGGTTTTAATGTTGCTAAGACCTTAAAAATGCAACCGATTATGGGAGCGTTACTGGGTACGTTATTAGTGAGTCCGTCAATTTCAAATGTTGAAGGTCTGTCATTTTTAGGTATTTCAATCCCAACTGTTGATTACTCTAGTAGTGTGATGCCAATAGTCTTTGGTTGCTTCTTTATGTATTTTGTTGATAAAGGTTTGGCGAAGATAATTCCAGAAGCAATCATATACTTTATGAAGCCGCTACTAACAATGATTATTGTAGTGCCAGTCACACTAATTGTCTTAGGACCAATCGGCACGCAACTCAGTACTGGTTTTGCTAATATTATTCTATGGTTAATGGAAAATGCCGGCTTTGTAGCTATGCCGATTTTGGCGGCAGTTTATCCTTATATGGTGATGCTCGGTTTGGATAAAGCTCTAACTCCAGTAGGTATCCAATTAATTGCTCAATTAGGATACAATCCATTAACAATTACTGCCGGGTTTGTTTCCAACTTAGCAATTGGTGCTACCACGCTAGCATTGGCAATGTCAATTAAAAATAATAAAGAGAAAAAAGGGATGATTACCTCATTTGCAATTACAGGTCTGTGTGGTGTCACTGAACCGGCCTTTTATGGAGCATTAATTCAACGACCACTAATTTTAATTGGAACAGCTATCGGTGCTGTTAGTGGTGGTTTAGTGGCCGGAATTTTCGGTTTGGTTAATTATGTCCATGGGGGGTGTCCAGGTTTGTTGACTTTCTTATTTTTCTTAAATCCTGATGGCAGCATGTATAACTTTATTCTGTCCTTTATTGTCGCAGCCGTCACCATCTCAGTTACTTTTGTTGCAACAAAAGTTGTCATTGCCAAAACTAAAATGGCTGATGAGGAAGAAGTTTTAGATGAAACTACAATGGAAGCAGAGGAAGTTGTGGAAGAAAGTCCTGTGGAGCCAGCGTAATAGCGGTTAGAATGTAATCAATCTTTAGAAAATTGTTCATTTTAACCTTAGAAAATAAAAAGACGGATAAATCAATTTTACGCTGGCTGAAGAGCAGCTAAAGCGGAGATTGATTTATCCGTCTTTTTTATACCAACCTACTATCCTCATCCGGCGCTGGCTGGAACTGCGAAATTTCATCGATGATTTGCAGCAATGTTTGATGGGCTTGATCGTAATCGGCAAGTTTATCACCGAATTCTTGGTTAAAGCCCTCCAAGCCACCTTTGGCAAAGCTGTATTCATAGCGATAAACAGCATCATAGGCTTTGGCAAAGCGTTTCAATAAATCAATTTTACCATCTAATTGTAGCGCCATTTGAATGGTGCGGAAATCTGTGTAGCCTAGCTCAAATTGAATCGCCCAGATTCTGATAAATTCGTGCTGCGCTTTGATATGCAGAAAATGGTGCTCTGTATTCCATTTCAAATTATTAATTGAACCTCGTACATCTAACATTTAATCACCCTCATTTTTTTTAGTTTAAGCTCACCTTTACTTTACTCCTATTTTATTATAAATAACAAGAAAGCGACTTGTTCGACTTTTCCGCCAAAAAAAGTTATCCGGCAAAAAATTCATGCTGAAAACGAAAATCCATTTTTTGAAATTCATAAAAATAATTGTGAATTTCAAAAAACGTCTTTCGTTTAATCTTTTACAAATTTCACAATCCAATTTATTTTTACCTCTGAAATAGGATTTTATCGAAAAATTAATGTGAAATATTTTTCTTTTTCACAGTTTTTATTTTGTGAATATTCTGACTATAACCAGATTTGCCAAGGGAAACCATTCCTATAAAAGCTTTTCATATTTTTCTCAAAAGCTAACTTTTTTGGTATTAATTTTTTTAATAAATGAATAAATAATAACAATTTGTTAACGCTTACAAAATGGTGTAAGTTAAGATTAACAGCAGGAAATTAAAGAAAGGGTGACCGAAATGATTGTTGTCTCAATCGCTGGTGGTTCTCAACCGGAGATTTTAGAAGTGGTCCAAAATGCCCAGCAACATTTTGCCGCTGAAATGAAATTTGTTGTATTTGATACAAAGGAAAATATTGCTGATGAGAGCCTGTGGGAATATCATCATTGCCAAAGTGAGGAAGAAGTCGTTGAAAAGGCGGTGACCTTGGTGGCACAAGGTCAAGCTCAAATTTTATTCAAGGGAATTATTCAGACACATACCCTGTTAAAAGAAGTCTTACAAAAAAAACATGAGTTGAAAACGCGCAAAGTTATTTCTTATGTGGCTTTGATTGATTTGCCGTCAGCCCAGCAGTCTTTTTTATTAACAGATAGTGCCATGAATATCGCTCCCAATCAAGAAACGATGATTGGCATTGTTGAAAATGTGGAGGAAGTGGCTCAGCGGATTGGGATTAGCCAGCCTAAGATTGCCCTCTTGAGTTCCGCAGAAAACTTTAATCCTAAAATGCCTTCTTCGGTATTAGCGGCAGAAGTGACACAGCATTTTAAGAATAAACAGAATGGTGTTGTCTTTGGGCCAATTTCTTTTGATCTGGCGTTGTCCAAGGAATCGGTTCAGCACAAACATTATCAAGGGCCGATTATGGGGGATGCAGATGCGTTGGTCGTGCCGACGATTGATGTAGGCAACAGCTTGTATAAGTCTCTGACGATGTATGCTGGCGCAAAGGTTGGCGGCACAATTGTCGGGACCAAAATTCCCATCGTACTAACTTCAAGAAGCGATTCACCAGAAGCTAAGCTTTTTTCACTAGAGTTTGCGGTTAAGCAAGTTCAACAGCAGTAGTTTTTGAGTCATTCTTTAAGACTAGCAGGCATGAATACAATGCCAATCAAAAAAATATTCAAAGTAGTTTTCAAGCATTAACTATTACTGTAAACCTTAAAAGAAGGAGAATCTTATGGAAGCCATTTTAGTTATTAACCCTGGTTCAACCTCGACGAAAGTTGCGATTTATGGTGAAAATCAATTAATTGCAGAAACGACGATGCGCCATAGTGTGTCAGAACTAGCGCAATATCCTCAGGTGATGGATCAAATTGCGTTTCGCTACCAGCTGATTTTAGAGTTTGTTAAAGATCAGCACATGTTGGATCAGTTAAAGGCGGTTGTCGGTCGCGGCGGTTTATTAAAACCAATTCCTGGCGGGACTTACCGTGTGGATGAAGCAATGTTAACGGATTTGCGGGAAGAAAAGTACAATACTCACGCTTCCAATCTCGGCGCAATTTTAGCCAATGAATTTACCAAGACGTTAGGAATTCCCGCTTTTATTGTCGATCCGGTGGTTGTCGATGAGCTGCAGCCCTTAGCAAGGATTTCCGGCTTAAAAGGAATTGAGCGCCGCAGTGTGGCCCATGCCCTCAATCAAAAGGCAGTGGCCCGCAAGCTAGTGAAAAAGCTGGGCAAAACTTACGAAGAGAGTTCACTGATTGTAGCCCATTTAGGGGGCGGCATTAGTATTGGCGCCCATCAGCAAGGAAAAATGGTGGAGGTCGTCAACGGCTTAGATGGTGAAGGTCCCTACACACCTGAAAGAAGTGGTGGGCTACCATTAGTTGAATTTGCTGAATTTATTTTAAGCAAGCAGCTGAACTTAGCTGAAGTCAAAAAATTAATTGCTGGTGAGGCCGGACTTAAATCTTATCTAGGGGAAACGGATCTGCGGGAAATTCAAAAACGAATTGATTCAGGGGATCAAGATGCAAAATTTTTCTTAGACGGCCTCTGCTACCAAGTTGGCAAAAGTATTTCTGAATTGGCGGCTGTTTTTAAAGGGCAGGTGGATGCCATCATTTTAACTGGAGGGCTGATTCATTCTGAATATGTCGGCAATGCCATTACAGAATATGTTGATTGGCTAGCACCGGTGCTGAAGTTTCCCGGTGAGATGGAAATGCAGGCCTTATATGAAGGGGCAAACAGAGTGTTGGCTGGTGAGGAAACACCTTTAGATTACAGTCAGATGTAGACCACAAAAAATAGGAGTGAGGTAAAGTGGCAGAACAAACAGATTTATTAGTATTAGGCGGCGGAACTGGGGGCTATGTTTCAGCAATTTCAGCAGCTCAAGCCGGTTTAAATGTCGTATTGGTTGAACAGGATAAATTAGGTGGAACTTGCTTGCATCGCGGTTGTATTCCGACTAAAGCTTTGCTGAGAAGTGCCGAGGTTTACGACACAATAAAACGCTCAGGGGAATTCGGTATCGAACAGGCCGAGACAGCGGTGGTTAATTTCCAAAGGATGCAAGAGCGCAAACAAGGGATTGTCAATCAGCTGCATCAAGGTGTGGAGGAATTATGCAAGAAAAATAAAATTCGTGTGTTGAAGGGAACAGGAGCTGTCTTAGGCCCATCGATTTTCTCACCAGTTTCCGGTGCTATTGCGGTGACCTTTAATGATAAGAGTCAAGAAGAAGAAATTATCGTACCGAAAAATGTGATTATCGCAACTGGCTCCAGTCCCAAAACTTTGCCGAATCTACCTTTAGATGAAGAAAATATTTTATCCTCAGACGGTATGCTGCGTTTGGAAAATTTACCACAGAGCATCATGATTGTCGGCGGGGGCGTGATTGGCGTTGAATGGGCTTCTTTATTAAATAGTTTAGGAGTCGATGTGACAATCGTCGAATTTTTCGATCGGCTGCTGGTTAATGAAAGCGCTACGATTTCTAAAGAATTGAAGCGGACTTTTAGCAAGAAGGGCATCAAAGTTTTACTTAAAAGTAAGGTGACAGAGGCAGAAATTCAAGAGGGAAAAGTTAAAGTTGCGATTGACGGGCAGGAACCGCTGCTGGTTGAGAAGGTGATGGTGGCAATTGGTCGCTCAGCAAATGTTGAAAGGTTAGGCCTGCAAAATACTTCTATCAAATACAACGAGAAAGGCATCGAGGTCAATCAGCATTATCAGACAACGGAAGGCCACATTTACGCGATTGGCGATTGTATCGATACGCTGCAGCTGGCCCACGTTGCGATGAAAGAAGGGGAGCTGGCAGTCAGCCATCTATTGCAGCAAAAGACTGAGCCACTAAATTATAAGAATGTGCCCCGGGCTGTATACACGAATCCCGAAATTGCCAGCGTTGGTTATGTGAAGGAGAATTTGCCAGAGGATAAAAAGGTCAAGTTTGGCCGTTTTAATTTTTCTGGAAATGGCAAATCTTTAGTTTACGGCGAAAAGGCGGGCTTTGTTGAAGTGATTCGAGATTTAGATACGGATGATTTATTAGGAGTGTCCATTATTGGTCCCCACGCTACCGATTTGATTTCTGAAGTGAGTACCGCCCTTTATCTGGATGCTTCACCCTTTGAAATCGGTGAGGCGGTCCACCCGCATCCGACACTTTCCGAGGCGATTCAAGAGGCGGCCCTAGATACTTACGGAAAAGCCATCCATAAATAGCAGAAAGGTTGATAAAAATGGAAGCAATCAAGAAAACTGATTTAAGCAAAGAGGAAATTATCCAAGCTTATAAATATGTTGTGCGGGGCCGTCGGCTAGATGAACGTCTCTGGCAATTGACCCGCATTGGGAAAACATCTTTTAATATTTCCGGTCAAGGGGCCGAAGTTGCGCAAGTTGCTATGTCACTGGCTTTTACTCCTGAAAAAGATTATTTCTTACCTTATTACCGGGACATGACCGCCAGTATGGTGTGGGGGATGACCGCCAAAGATATTCTCTTAGGTTCTTTTGGTAAAGAAGCAGATCCCTCCTCCCATGGTCGGCAGATGCCCAATCACTATGGTTCAAAGGCTCATCACATCGTCTCTGGTTCTTCAACTGTCAGTACTCAAATGCCGATTGCGACCGGCGTTGCGTACTCCGCTCGTTTAGAAAACGCGGATTTCGTGACGGTGGTCACCACTGGCGAAGGCTCGGCCAATCAAGGGGAAGTGCGAGAAGCAATGAATTTTGCCGGTGTTAAACATTTGCCACTAATTTTTGTGATTGAAAATAATGGCTACGCAATCTCCGTACCCATAGAACAACAATACGCTGGGAATTTTTCGGATCGAGCGAAGGGCTATGGCTTTAGCGGCGAAACAATTGACGGCAGTGATTTCGCTAAAGTTTATTTAGCCTTTAAAACAGCTGTCGCTGAGGCCCGTGCCGGCAAAGGACCTAAATTAATTGAGTTGAAGGTGGAGCGTTTGACTTCTCATTCCTCTGATGACGATCAGTCAGTCTATCGTTCAAAAGAAGAAATTGAATTGATGAAAAAGCAGGACTCTCTTCATATTTTCCAAAAACAATTACTTGAAGAAGGCTACCTAACGCCGGAGTTAATTGAAGAGATTGAACAAGAAATTCAAGAGGAAGTCAACACCGCAACTGATGAAGCAGAGAAGATGCCTGATCCGTTAGCGTCGAGCTTGCTGGATGAAGTTTACGCAAGTAATTAAGACGAGAGAGTGAGAAAGGAAGGAACTAAACATGGCGAACATGACATATTTAGAAGCGATTAACCTGGGTATTTCAGAAGAGATGGCCAGAGATGAAAAAGTCGTCATCTTCGGGGAAGATGTCGGCGGCGAAAAGGGTGGTGTCTTCGGTGTAACGAAGGGCTTGGCGGCTCGTTTTGGCGATGAGCGCTGTTTTAACACACCTTTGACGGAAGGCTTGATTGGCGGATTAGCAGTTGGCCTTGGATTAAGAGGCTATCGGGCGATTGGCGAATTCCAATTTGCTGATTATATTTTACCGGCGACCAATCAAATTTTGTCAGAAGCCCGGACAATGCGTTATCGCACTAAAGGCGATTGGACAGCACCGATTGTTTACCGAGCACCTTATGGCGGTGGCGTGCGGGGTGGTTTGTACCATTCCCAATCAACGGAAAAACTTTTCTTTGGACAACCTGGTCTGCGGGTCGTCACTCCGTCAAATCCTTATGATGCAAAGGGGATGATTAAAGCGGCAATTCGCTCTGATGATCCTGTGATTTTTTATGAACACAAGCGGCTGTATCGCCTATTAAAGGCTGACGTGCCGGAGGATGATTATATTGTGCCGATTGACAAAGCCAATGTCATCAGAGAAGGTGATGACATTACGGTCATCAGCTATGGCATGATGTTGCAATATGTTATTTCGGCAGCGGAAAAATTAGCTGAGGAAGGCATTCAGGCCCACGTTGTCGATGTCCGTTCCCTTTATCCGCTAGATCGAGAAACTTTAGTGGCGGCAGCGCAGAAAACTGGGAAAGTTTTATTGGTGACTGAAGACAATAGTGAAGGCAGTGTTGTCGGTGAAATCGGCGCGATGATTGCCGAAGATGCTTTATTTGATTTAGATGCGCCGATTAAACGTTTAGGCGGACCAAATGCACCAAGCATGAGTTACGCTTTGCCACTGGAAAGAGCCTTTTTGGTCAATGAAGAGCAAGTGACAGAAGCGATGAGAGAATTAGCCCATTTCTAAAAATGGCGTAAGGAGGAAATAAGTTATGGCAATTAAAGAAATCCTGATGCCTAGTTTAGGAGAAAGCGTGACCGAGGCATCTGTTACCCAATGGTTGGTGAAGCCTGGTGATCAGGTGAAAAGATATGATCCTTTAATGGAAGTGATTTCCGATAAAGTTTCAACGGAGATTCCTTCAGATTTTGATGGAACCATTCAGGAAATTTTAGTTGAATTGGATAGTGATTTACCAATCGGCACACCATTGATGACGATTGAGGTTGCTGGAGAAGCTGATGTTCAACAACCAGAGGCTCAACAATCAAAAGCAGCACCGCAATCAGAAACAACAGTTTCGAAACAACCAGAAAAGACAGCACCACTACCAACTGAAGCGAATCCGAAAGTAGCAAACAGCAGCGGAAAAAAACGCTATTCACCAGCGGTTATGCATATTGCTCAGGAAAAAAATATTAATTTAGAAGATGTCGTAGGGACCGGTGCCAATGGTCGAATAACCCGCAAAGATGTGTTGAATTATACACCAACAACTGAATCAGTTCCCTCAAAAGCACCAACGCCAGCGCAGGAACCGTCAGCGCCGACAGCAAAACCAAAAGCTGAACCGATTTCTTTTGCGGAGCAAGGTGATGTGACGGTTCCAGCTGATCCGGTGCGCAAAGAAATTGCTAAACGGATGGTCAGAAGCGTCAATGAGATTCCCCATGCTTGGGTGATGGTCGAGGTGGATGTGTCCAATATTGTCAAACTGCGAAACAGCCTAAAGGATAAATTCAAAGAACAAGAAGGCATTTCATTAAGCTACTTCCCATTCTTTGCCAAAGCCGTTGTCCAAGCGCTGAAAAACAATCCTAAGGTTAATACCTCATGGCAAGAAGGGAATATCATCTACCATAAAGATATTAATTTGTCGATTGCGGTTACGACTGAAGATAATTTATTTGTCCCGGTCATTCACCAGGCTGATAATTATTCGCTAGCCGGCTTAGCTAAAGAAATTGACCGTTTGGCTACCGAGGTCCGCAGCAATCAGCTGGCATCAAAAGATATGCAAGGTGGAACCTTCACAATCAACAATACCGGCAGCATCGGTTCGACCCAATCAATGGGGATTATCAATTATCCCCAAGCGGCCATTTTACAGGTGGAATCAATTGTCAAACGGGTAGTGCCATCAGCGGATGGCGGTATCAAGTTTGCCGACATGATTAATCTCTGCCTGTCGATTGACCACCGGATTTTAGACGGTCAACAAGCAGGACAATTCTTAAAGGATATTAAAGATAATTTAGCCAAGTTCAATGATGAAGCTGCCGTTTATTAAAAATTGGCAGCGGAGCTAACGCAAAGATTCAGTTCCATAATTTTTAACAATCTGTCTGACAAAAGCTACCGACCTTCAAATAGAGTTTGAAATTGGGTGCCGCTCGCTCGATAACTCAAGCGAAGCCCATTTTTAAACGATGATGTTAAATGTTCACTAGGGGGAACGATGATGATAAACGAAGCAGCTAGTCCAAAGCTAACCGTCAAAATATTTTTTAACAAACTGTTAGCTGGGACGGCCCAAGGTACCATCATTGCGCTGATTCCTAATGCGGTGTTAGGCGCAATTTTAAAATATTTTTCTGAGGTGACGGCGATTCAAATGATTATCAATGCCGGCTTGATTTTTCAATTAGCAACACCCTTGATTATGGCGGCAATGATTGCCAAACAATTTGATTTAGCACCCACCAAAATGATGACGGTGAGCGGCACCGCTTTTGTCGGCTCTGGCGTGGTTCAGTTCAATTCAGATATCAACGGCTTTGTTGCCTCGGGAACTGGCGACATTATCAATACCATCATCACAGCGGCGATTGCCGTCTTAATGGTGATGGCAATCGGCAACCGCTTTGGCTCAGTCGAAATTATTGCCTTGCCAATTGTTGTCGGCATTGGGGCAGGATTTGCAGGCATGCTAACCTATCCCATCATTACGCAGATTACGGTAATTATCGGCAATCTGATAAATAATTTCACTAATTTCCAACCGCTACTGATGAGTGTGCTGATTGCCTGTTCCTTTGCTACCCTAATTATTTCCCCCATCACGACAGTGGGGATTGGCTTAGCTATCCAGTTGAGCGGCGTGTCTTCTGGAACTGCGGCGATGGGCATCGCCGCAACGACAATTGTCTTGGTGATTAATTCTTGGAAAGTCAATAAATCCGGCGTGACAGTGGCCGTAGCCTTAGGTGGCATGAAAATGATGATGCCAAATCTGTTCAAGTATCCGATTATTTTATTGCCGGTCCTTTTCACGGCGATTATTTCTGCGATACCGGTGGCTTTATTTGAAATTGCCGGCACGCCGCAATCAGCTGGCTTTGGCCTAGTTGGATTAGTCGGACCACTAGCTTCTTTAGATGCCGGTCTCAATCTTGCCCTGTTGATACTTGCCTGGTTTGTAATTCCCATTGTGGCGGGCTTATTAGCAAAATTTCTATTTGAGAAAATTTTGAAGCTTTATGACAGCAGCGTGGTCTTTAAATATCAAGGCTAAGACCGACCTTGAGAAAAATAATTCGCCAGATTTGGTAAAATCAATTATCTTTGATAATATCAATGAGGTCAGTGATGTCTGTCGAAATGTTGGCACCTTTACGCAGGGCAATGCCAATTGGGAAAAAATTATATTTATCTTTTAAAGGAATCCATTTGAGGCCTTCACTTTTACCGACTTCGCGATATTCGATTGGTAAAATACAAATGGATTCATTTTTTTGTAAACTGTGGAGCAATACTTGCAAATCGTCGTTGTACAACACAATATTCGGGACAAAGCCGAATTTGCTAGCCCGCTGCAGGAGCAAACGCCCCAGCATGAAGTTTGTTGTCAGCGAAGAAAAACGCTGGTCCTTTAAATCAGGAAACGTCAGCTCTTCGTGGACTGCTAGTGGACTCGTTTCTGGAACGACCACATAAACATGGTAGCCCCTCGTAGTGGTATCCAAAGCTTCAAAATTTATCTGATCCGGAAAAAGATTGGGGTACGAAACCAGTCCAATATCCAGTTCCTCCTGCACAATTTTTTCCTGCAAATAATGGGAGCCATTTTGTTTGATAACCAAATCTACTTGGGGATGCGTTTCTAAAAAGTGAGAAAGCTCTTTCATAAATTGGACGGCAAACAGGGTCGTAATCCCCAGCCGGATTTTATTTTTTTTAGCATCCCCTTGACCACCCATACTTTGGACATCTAGAATTAGTTGGTCAAATTGTTGGACAATGGTTTTACCTTTTTCATACAGATATAAGCCGCTGCTGGTCAACTGATAAATATTTTTGTTATTGGTAAAGAGGGTGGTTTGCAGCTCCGCCTCCATTTTTTTTAATGCTACTGAAAGGGTTGGCTGTGTTACGAAAAGATTTTTGGCGGCGGCCGACATGCTATGGGTGTCGGCAATTTCTATAAAATACTTCAATTGTTGGATGTTCATGGGGCACCTTCCATTCTAGAGTATTTCTATTGAAAATTTTAAAGGCTTAGTATACATATTATTTTATCAGAATTTCAGCTTTAATTTTAGCTCCATCGAAAGACATGACTGATTTTTTTTATTAGAGAGAGACTGAGGAGTGACAACATGAAAATTATTATTGCCGGTGCAGGAGCCATGGGCAGCCGCTTTGCCTTAATGCTGCACCAAGCCCGAAATGATGTCATCTTGATTGATGGCTGGCCTGACCATATTGAAGCCATCAAAAAAAATGGGCTACAAGCCAATTTAAATGGAGAGCACGTGCAGGCTGAGATTCCGATATACAATCAAAAGGCTGCCGGCACTGTTGATTTCGCCGCTGATTTAGTCATTGTCTTTACCAAAGTGATGCAATTAGACGGGATGCTGCAAAGCATTAAACCGCTCATCCACGCCCACACTAAGGTTTTATGTTTGCTAAACGGAATTGGTCATGAGGACATCATTGAAAAATATGTCCCGCTAGATAATATTCTTTTAGGCAATACTATGTGGACGGCGGAGCTGGAGGGTCCCGGCAAGGTTAAATTATTTGGCGCCGGCGGAGTGGAGCTGACCAATTTAGGGACAGCTGGTGAAGCTGGCGCGGCTGCAGTAATTCAAGTGTTGAATGACGCACAGCTCAACGCTAACTACTCTCATAATATTATGGCTTCTATCTATAAAAAAGCCTGCATCAATGGCACAATGAATGGCCTATGTACAATTTTAGACAGCAATATGGCTGATTTTGGTGACACAACCGTGGCTGATCCGATTGTCGAAAGTATTGTGGGGGAATTTTATCAAGTGGCGCAAGCGCAAGGCATTCCTTTGGATCAAGAGGATGTCTTAGCCCAAGTGAAGGCTTGCTATAATCGGGAAACCATCGGCCTCCATCATCCATCGATGTATCAAGATTTAATTATCAGCCATCGTTTGACGGAGATTGATTACATCAATGGCACAATTGTCAGAAAAGGCAAGGAACATGGCATCGCAACACCCTATTGCCTGTTTTTAACCCAGTTAGTTCACGCTAAGGAACAATTGTTAAAAGCGAAATAGTTTGGATTCAATTATAAGTAGAGAGTGCTAGTGACTTTAGATAGTTGCTGGTGCTTTTTTTATGCTTATAATTTGGAGAATACAAGACTCTGGTTTTTGGTTGTGAATTAAAGGATATAAAAAAATCAAGACAACCACAGTATTAGGAATGAACTAGTGCTAAAATTGTAATAATAAACCTTGATTTATCAACATGTAAAGCAATCTTTACAAAAGAAAAATGGGAATTGTAAAGGATGTTTTCTGGTTTTTAGCAGGTGACTTCTTATACTTTGATTACGGAGGGAAATTATGAATATTGATCAAAAACTGAAAGCTGCTCGTAAAGCTGCTGGGCTGACACAAGAAGCTCTAGCGGAAAAGATAAATGTTAGCCGCCAAACTATTTCTAGTTGGGAGAATGGTCGCAGTTATCCAGATATTATCAGCATCGTATTATTGAGTGATATTTATCAAGTTTCCCTTGATCATTTATTAAAAGGGGACGATCAAATGTTAAAAGAACTAGAAAAAGATACCAATGTTGTAAAAAGTAATCGCAAGTTAATTGGAATCTATCTAGGATGTATCTTAGGCTATGGTATTTTGTACCTGATACTGCCAATGCTGCAAATTCCAAAAATTGAGAATCTCATCATTAATATTCTAATTTTGGTTGGAGTTGGCTTGGCTCTCTTAATTCAATTAGTTAGATACTTGCAGCGAACAGAGGCTCTTAAGAGAAGTACATCAAATGTTGTTTTAGCTAAAATTGCCATAATTTTTACAGGTGTGCTGGTGATTATTGGCGCTTTTGAGTTATTACAACTCTTTGTGACGGTAAGCTGGCAGATGGCAGTGGGCCGTTTGCTAATATGTCTTGTAGGTGGTGGAATAGTTTACGTAATAATTAGAAAACTTCGAGCATGATTTTCTCAGCATTTGTAAATGGGCTAGCTGCTTGAAATCATAATTAACAAAATTAGGAAAAAGTTTGAGCTTCTTAAATATAGTTTGTATTGGTAATCACTAAGGTAGCAATCTCAATACTTCTCAACGCTTCGTCTAATGATAAAACCTAAAATTAACAAAAAAAGTTAAAAAAGCGTTTTACAAATGGCTGAAATTCTTTTATGGTTAGAGCAGTGAATCTTTCTAAGGAGAATTTTTCGGATGCAGATGACTAGAGTTAATTTGTTTATGATGGTTTCAGGAAATATCCTATTAGGTTTTTGTATAGCAGTCCTACGGTTTATCAATCTGGGGACCGACCCTTTTTCAGCGATGAATATTGGGCTGGCTCAAGTTAGCCAGCTGAGCTATGGAGTGGCGCAATTAGGTGTCAATCTGATTTTGTTTATTTTTCAATTTATCTTTGCCCGCGGAACGATTGGCTGGGGCTCTTTGATGAATTTGGCGCTGTTGGCTTTTATCTCAGACTTTTTCCTGATGCTGATTGAAGCAAGCGAGCTTGCGAGTCCGAGTCTGGTTGTGAGCCTCATTTTATTAATACCTTGCTTGTTGCTGATGGCTTTTTCGCTGTCTCTTTATATTTCTAGCGATTTGGGAGTCGCCCCTTATGATTCGTTGGCGATTTTCTTACCAGAACGCATCGGCATTCCTTTTCGGCTGTGTCGAATTATGACGGATGCCTTTTGTGTAGTGGTAGCCTTTTTCACCGGCAGTGCCATTGGGATTGGCACGTTGGCTATTGTTTTACTGACAGGTCCGTTAGTTCAGTGGTTTAACGAAAATGTCAGTAATAAAATTCAAGAAAAATTAAGTCCGGCTATAGCAGAGCTGGAGGAATAAATTAGGAAAGCACGATACACGAATTGGTCAGTTCACCCACTTCGTGTAGCGTGCTTATTTTTTGAAATTTATGACATGCTTTGATCTTTTTTGATGGTGGCATCGATGCCTTCAATGACAGCCGGAATAAAACCGGCTTTCTCCAAGGTGACGACCCCTTCAACGGTAGTGCCGCCGGGGGAGGAAACCTGATCGACTAAATCCCACGGAGACTCTTCGCCTTCCAAAAGACGCTTGGCTGATCCTAGCACAGCTTTGGCGGCAATCTCGGTGGCCAATTTTTTGGGCATTCCGTTTAACACACCGGCTCGACTGATGGCGTCGATAAACATGTAAACATAGGCTGGGGAGCTGCCGGCTAATCCAATAAAGGTACTGAAATCTTTTTCGGCGATGTCATAGACGCCGCCAACGGCTCCGAATAAATCTTTGACCGCTGCTAAAACTGTTGCCGGGACCTGCTGGTTGCTGCAAATAGCACTGACGCCGGCTTCGACGCTGACATTAACATTCGGCATTACTCGAATCAGCGGCTGGCTGTCATTCCCTAAAAGCTCTGCTAAACTCGCCAGGCTGACGCCAGCAGCAATCGATACGAGGGTTTTTTCTGGGGAAAGTGTTGAGGCGATTTTCGGTAAAACCTTAGCGAGTAAATTTGGTTTGACTGCCAAAATAATAATATCGGCGGCATCAACAACTTCCGTATTTTTTTTAAGGGCAACAACACCTGTTTTTTCCGCTACTGCCTCAGCGCTGCTAAAATGACCAGCGGAAATAAAAAGCTCCTCAGGGGCCACTACTTTTTTATGAATTAAACCATGAATAATTGCTTGGGCCATATTGCCGGCACCGATAAATCCAATTTTCATTGCACATCCTCCTTTAAGTTAATGGTTCTTCTTTATGATACCTGTTGCAAAAGTTTTTGTCATTTGCCAGCTGACGTCAAGCTTGCTTTTAGCAAAGTAGTTCGGCTTGGCTTTTTTTACACAAAAGTGGAAAAAATCAGGGATTTCCGCTAACATAAAGTTAAGAATGAGAATGGTGGCGCTAGTTTTGAAAAAAATTATTCAGACAAGCTGGGGTTGGATTAAACAACACAGCTTTATTTTAAAATTAATTTTCTTTGCCTCAGTGTTGGTCTTTGTGGCCAATCAGCTGACGCACATTACCCGAGGCATGAGCTGGCAGCAGGTCTTCGCCAAGATGGGGGAACAAGGTAATCTGGCCCTTGTGGTGATGGCGGCGACGGGTTTGGTCTGTATTTTACCGATGCTTGGCTATGATTGGGTGACGATTCGGACGCTGGAAAAACAAGGCAAGCCGAAGATGTCGCGGCGGGAATGGTTTGTTTCCGCTTGGGTCACCAATACGATTAACAATCTCGCCGGCTTCGGCGGTGTGGTGGGCTCCGCTTTACGGGGGAGTTTTTACGGTAAAGATTTTGACCGTAAAAAAGTGTTGGCCACTGTCTCAAAGGTGGCCCTCTTTATGTTGAGTGGATTATCTTTGCTGTCTTTGTTCACGCTGATTGATACCTTTTTGATTCATCCCGATCAATTTTTTCAGGAATATTGGATTTGGATGCTGGTGGGCTCTGTGATTGCGCCGGCCTTAATCGTCTTTGCCTATTTAAATCGCAGACGGCTGTTTCAAGAATTGTATCCCGGCGGCATCATCAGCTTGGTGCTGACTTCTTTAGGCCAATGGTGCGGTGCGCTAATTGCCTTTTTGACAATCGGGAATCTTTTAGGTATCGCCCTACCTTTAGCGGCCATTTATCCGATGTTTATTATTGCGACCCTGATTGGGATGCTGACCATGGTGCCCGGCGGTGTCGGCACCTTTGATGTCTTGATTATTTTAGGCTTGAGTCAACAGGGCATCGACCAAAATACCGTGGTAGTCTGGCTTCTATTTTATCGGCTCTTTTATTATGTCTTGCCGTTTTTGACGGGGATTTTATTGTTTGTCCGTCAAACAGGAGTCAAGGTCAATCGCTTCTTTGACAATCTGCCGAAAATTATGACGCAAAAAACCGCCCATTTTATTTTAGTGGCGGCGGTCTATTTTGCCGGCATCATGATGGTCCTATTATCGACAATTAGCAATTTGTCGACCTTAAGCCGTCTTTTTGAATTTTTACTACCCTTTTCCTTTGATTTCTTAGATCAAACAATCAATATGATGGTGGGCTTTTTACTACTGGGTTTGGCTCGGGGGCTGTGGCTCAAAGTTCGGCGGGCATTTTGGCCGACGATTTTACTGTTAGCCTTTGGAATTATCAATGCAGTCTTGCGGACAACTTCACTACGTCTTATCATTGTTTATCTGATTATTATCGGCCTTGTCTGGATTTCCCGCAAAGAATTTTACCGCCAGAAATTTGTTTATTCTTGGGGTGCTATTATTTTTGACAGTATTCTCTTTGGCTTTTTGTTTATCGTCTATGCAATCGCCGGCTATTATAATAGTAATAATTTAGGGGGCGCGCTGATTTCCAATCGTTTTATTTTCTTTCCTTCGGATGATGTCTGGTTTTCCGGTCTCGTCGGAATTGGCTTATCTTTGATGGCTTTAGCCTTGTTGTATCAATATTTAGCAGATACGACGCTGACTTTGGGGGAAGAATTAAATCCTGCTCGTTTAAATCAATTGGTGCAGGCATATGGCGGCACTAATGCCAGCCATTATCTAACCTTGCCGGGCTATCGCTATTTTTATTATCAAGAAAATCGTCAGGACCAAGTCGTTTTTGGTTTTCAAATGAAGGCCAACAAGTGCTTTGTGCTGGGTAATCCCATCGGCGACCAGCGGAAATGGCGCCAAGCGACCCAGGCTTTTACCCGCTACGCAGATCAGCGGGGCTATCAGCTGGCTTTTTATAAAATTTCCGATGATTATACGTTGATTTTACACGACTTGGGTTATGATTTTGCCAAGGTCGGTGAAGTGGGAATCGTCAGTCTGCAAAAGAGCGGTCGCGTCCCCTTTGGTGAAGCGTTGGAATTTAAAAAGCTTACCCACGAAGGCTATCGTTTTCAATTTTATCAAGAATTACCGGCAGAATTATTAGCCAGCTGTCAAAAGGTTTCTGATGAATGGCTGGACGGAGCCAAAGAAAAGCAATTTTCTGTGGGGCGCTTTGAAGACAGCTATTTGAATGCCAGCGGCGTCGGCGTTGTCTTTAATCAAGCCAATGAGCTGGTGGGCTTTATCACCCAACAGCCAATCAGCCAATCGACCGTTTCCTTTGACCTCTTGCGACTGAAAAAAGAAGTACCAGTTAGCTTAGCCAATTTTTTAATTGCTAAACAGTTGGATGTCTATCGCAGTGAAGGCTTCGCTTACGCCAATATCGGCATGGCGCCATTGGCTCGAGTGGGGGATTCAGAATTTTCCTTCTGGGAGGAGCGGGTGATGAATATTATTTATCGCTACGGCAGCTTTTTCTACGAGTTTCAGACCTCCCAGCAAAATAAGGAATATTACGTCGATGAATGGCAATCCCGTTACTTTGCTTACCGTTCAAACAGCAGCTTTATCTTAGGTGCTGGCCAATTGCTGATGCTAATTGGTTACGGCAAAGCACGGGGCGCCGGTTTAGCAGAAGAAGTACTGCGGGAAAATTAGTAGTTAAAGAGTTGTCCCTCCATTGCAACAGATTTATTATGAAGCACGCAAAAATTTTTGTGGAAGAAGCCTGAGTTGTTAGGCTCCAACTGCAGAAGAAAGTGTTGTCGTAATGAATCTGTTAAAGCTGTGGAGGGAATTTTTTTGCTGCAGCTAAGGAGATAATTTTTATTTCAGCACGGGTTTTTTTACAATTATTTTCCCGTGTGATAAAATTATTGCAATTATTCCAAAGTAAGGTGGCTGCAATGGAAATTATGGAAAAGGCCCCCGCCAAGATTAATCTCGGGCTAGATGTCTTGGGTCGGCGGGCAGATAATTATCATGAATTAGCCATGGTGATGACGAGCATTGACTTATTAGACCGGATTTCATTAGAAGAAATTCCGGAAAATAAAATCATCGTCGAAACCAATAAGGCTTTTTTACCAACAGATGGTCGCAACAATGTCTATCAGGCCATCTCATTAATCAAGCGCCGCTATCAGATTGAAAAGGGCGTCAAAGTATTTATCAAAAAAGAAATTCCCGTCGCAGCAGGTCTCGGTGGCGGTAGCACCGATTGTGCCGCAGCGTTGAGAGGCATTAATCGGCTCTGGAATCTTGGTCTAAGCTTAGATGAGCTGACAGAAATCGGTTTAGAGGTCGGCACCGATGTTCCGTTTTGTCTGCATGGCAACACAGCTTTAGCAACTGGTGTCGGCGAAAAAATTACCCATCTGCCGACAATGCCTCAGTGCTGGGTGGTTTTAGTTAAACCCCGCTTCAGTGTCTCGACACCGACAGTCTTTAAGGATTTGGTGATGGAGGATGTGCATCACCCTGATATTGAAGGTCTGATTGATGCAATTCAAACAGATGATTATCAAGGGATGATTCAAAAGATGGGCAATTCTTTAGAAGCTGTGACCATCAACCGTCATCCAGTGATTCAACAAATCAAAGAGCGCATGCTAAAATATGGTGCAGATGTTTCCTTGATGACCGGCAGCGGGCCAACAGTGTTTGGCCTGTGTGACAAATACTCGCGAGCCCAACGAGTATACAATGCTTTAAAAGGTTTTTGCGATGAAGTGTATCTCGTGCGAACCCTCAAAAATGAATAGGAATTCATGAGTTTTCCGATTTATCTTGAAATTTTCGAGGTAAATCGGAAATTTTTCGTTTTATATTGACGAATAACTTTTTCTTTGCTAAGTTAAACATTGTCCTAAATCGGAAATTTTTCGATTTGCAAATTTAAACGCAAATTTATCGATAGAAATGAAAAGAGGCAGAAGAGATGAAAAAATTAATTACGTTTACTAGTATCGTTGGCTTGGGGTTGTTTTTGGCGGCCTGTGGTAGTGACAATGGCGCCACTAGCAGTTCAAGTTCAGCAGCGGTTGAATCAGACAGTGACATCAAAATTGTTACGACTTTTTATCCCATGTATGAATTTACCAAACAAGTGGTCGGCGATAGCGCAGAGGTTGAGCTGATGATTCCTGCCGGCACAGAGCCCCACGATTACGAGCCAAGCGCTAAGGACATCGCCAATATTGTCGATGCCGATGCATTTGTTTATAACAGCGACGAGTTTGAAACTTGGGTCAGCGATATTTCCGAAAATATTGATACTCAACAGACAGCGGTCATTCAAGCCGCTGATGGAATTGAATTGATGGAGGGGGCTGAAGAAGAACATGACCATGAGACAGAAGAATCCCATGAAGAAGAACACAGTCATGAGTTGGACCCTCACGTTTGGTTGAGCCCAGTGCTGGCAGCGCAAGAAGTCGAAACTATTCAAGCGGCTTTAAGTGAAAAATATCCTGAATTAGCAGATACCTTTGCGGAAAATGCGGAAAATTATATTGCCGAATTGAATGCTCTAGATGAAGAATATACGACAGCTTTAGCGGATGCCACAGAAAGAACCTTTGTGACGCAACATGCGGCCTTTGGCTATTTAGCCCGCCAATATGATTTAACGCAGGTGGCGATTTCCGGCATTTCTCCAGATGAAGAACCAAGTGCCAGTCGTTTAGCTGAGCTGAAGGATTATGTGGATGAAAACGGCATTCAATACATTTATTTTGAAGAAAATGCTTCTTCAACAGTGGCGGAAACTTTAGCCAGTGAAGCCAATGTCGAAACGCTGGTCTTGAATCCGTTAGAAAGCTTAACCACCGAACAGCTAGACAATGGCGAAGATTATATTTCCGTGATGCAAGAAAACCTTAGCGCTTTACAAAAAACGATTCAATAAAGTATCATCAACTAGTCCCGCTGTGCTTTTTCTTTGAGAGGCACAGCTATTAGTTTGTTATAAAAGTTTACCCAGAAACAAGGAGTGGTGAGATGCACTACATACAAGTCAAGGATTTGACCTTTTATTATGACGATGAGCCGGTGCTCGAAGACGTTTCCTATGAAGTCAATCCCGGCGAGTTTGTCATTTTAACCGGAGAAAATGGCGCGGCAAAATCAACATTGATTAAAGCGACGTTGGGCTTATTAAAGCCGACCAAAGGCGAGGTGCTGATTGCCGATAAAAATGCAGAGGGCAATCAGATCAGCATTGGTTATATTCCTCAACAAGTGGCTTCGTTTAACGCTGGTTTTCCCAGTACCGTTCTAGAACTCGTGCGGTCTGGTCGCTACTCTAGAGGCCGCTGGTTCAAGCGGCTAACCCAAAAAGATCATCAGCATGTGCAGCGGGCTTTAGAATCGGTGGACATGTGGAATATGCGCAATAAAAAAATCGGCGAATTATCCGGCGGCCAAAAACAACGCATCAGCTTGGCTCGGATTTTTGCCACGGATCCCGATTTATTTATTTTAGATGAACCAACCACCGGGATGGATGAACAATCCCGCAAAGAGTTTTACCGTTTGCTAAGACATAACGCCCATGTGCACAACAAGGGCATTTTAATGATTACCCATGACCATGAAGATATTAAAGAATACGCTGACCGGCAAATCCGTTTGGTCAGAAAGGAGGACTCACAATGGCGTTGCTTTCATATGAATTCATGAGACGGGCTTTGATTGCCGCAATTTTTATTGCCGGCATTGCGCCCATGCTAGGAGTCTTTCTAGTTATTCGTCGCCAGTCCTTAATGGCGGACACCTTGTCCCACGTCTCTTTAGCAGGTGTCGCTCTAGGCTTCTTTTTAAATTTAAACCCCGATTTGACGACTTTATTTGTCGTGGTGGTGGCCGCCGTTATTTTAGAGTATTTGCGGGGTCTTTACCGCTCATATTCAGAAATTTCGATTGCCATTTTGATGGCGGGGGGCTTGGCTTTAGCGCTGGTGCTGATGAGTATTGATGGCGGCAGTAACTCCACCAGCATCCAGTCATATTTATTTGGTTCGATTGTGACAATCACTTGGCAGCAGGTGATTGTGTTAGGTGGCTTGTTTGCGATAATCGGCGTGTTATTCTTTCTATTTAAACGGCCGATGTATGTGTTGACCTTTGACGAGGACACGGCCCATGTTGATGGCTTACCGACACGTTTGATGTCGATGTTTTTCAATGTGGTCACCGGGGTTGCCATTGCGGTGATGATTCCGATTGCCGGTGCTTTACTGATTTCGGCAATTATGGTCTTGCCGGCTTCTGTCGGCATGCGGGTCGGCAAAAGTTTCAATACAGTCATTTTAGTTAGTGTGATTGTCGGCTTTATCGGCATGCTCGGCGGCTTGTTTGGCTCCTTTTATCTGGACACACCACCAGGGGCCACGATTACGCTGGTCTTCATCGCGATTTTCTTAGTCGTAAATTTATTTTTACGCCTAGTGGTGCTAAATTATCGTAAACGCAATTTGGAAAAATAAGTAGCACTGATTTTTGGCGACTACTTGGAACATAAAAAAACCGAACTAGCGGAAAACTTCTAGGCTGAGAGCTCTCAGCTTTAGAAATTTTCCATTGCTAGTTCGGTTTTTTATTTTAACGTTAGCTGGCTTTAAGCCATCCAGCTGTCGACTGTTTCACGATTGTCAGCAATCCAGCTTTTCGCAGCATCTGACGGGCTTGCGCCATCGTTAATGGCACTCATAACAGTTTCCATGTCTTCTACGGTCCAATGGAAGTTATCCAAGACAGCATAAGCTTCCGGCATGTCATCGGCTAAGCCAAGGCGGGCCATTGTATTGATGGTTTCATCGTCCCCCATCGTGCCTTCAGGATCTTCCAAATATTTTAAATCATATTCAGCAAACATCCAATGAGGCGACCAGCCGGTAATCACAATCGGCTCTTGATTGGCAATCGCTTGACCTAAAGCGACGGTCATCGCACCGGTTGAAGCAGTTTCCATGCTCCAATCAGCTAAATTGCTGTAAGCTGCCAAGGTATTTTCGGCAGCACTAACGACGCCGGCTCCGGGTTCAATCCCAGTGATACTCTTGTTGGCTTGGTCAGTTAAATCGGCAATCGAATCGACATCCATGTAGCTAGGGACCACTAAACCAATTTTGGCGCCGGCTAAGTTTTCGCCTAACTCATCAATTTGGTCTTTGTAGCGTTCATAATGAGCTGCGTGGGTGTTGGGCAGCCACGCAGCAACCATCGCATCCGCTTCGCCGTTGGCAATTGATTCCCACATAATCGCATTATCTAAAGGCGTTAGATTTACGGTGTAACCCATTTCCGTTAATACTTCGGCCACGACATTAGTTGAAGCAACCTCAGTATCCCATTGGACATAGGCTAAATCGATGGTGCCACGACTTTCGGTATTTTGGGCTTGATAGGTTAAACCACCGATACCAGCAACTAAGACGACAACAGCGGCAGCTAAAATTCCAACTTTTTGTTTCTTGCTAAGTTTTTTCCGTTGAGCCTGTTGAGCTTTCGGACGATTCATTTTTTGGGTGAATCGGTCAATGATAATCGCTAAGATAACCAAAGCCAGACCATTGACAAAGCCGTTACCGACTTGGGCTCTTTGGAGAGCCGACAAGACACCACGACCCAAACCAGGGGCACCAATCATCGAAGCGATCACGACCATGGATAAGGCTAGCATTGTTGTTTGATTAATGCCGGCTAAAATTGTGCTTTTAGCTAACGGTAATTCTAGTTTAAATAATTTTTGCCAGCCAGTTCCACCAAAGGAATCAGAGGCTTCGACTAAATCACGGGGGATTTGGCGAATGCCGAGATTAGTAAAACGAACCGTCGGCGGTAAAGCAAAAATAACTGAGGCAAAGACTCCTGGTACCATTCCGATACCAAAGAAGGCAACTGCGGGAATCAAATAAACAAAGCCCGGCATAGTTTGCATAAAGTCTAAGACAGGCGTGATAATATTTTTGGCGATTTCGCTTTTCGCCATTAAAATTCCTAGCGGCACACCAATGATAACGGAAATAACACTGGCTAAGATGACCAAGGTCAAGGTATTCATCAAATCAGACCAGAGCCCTTGATTGTAAATAAAGAGCAGGCCAATTAAAGTAAAACCGGTTAGCCCCCATTTTTTATCGGAAATAAAGAAGGCCACGACGGTAATCAATAAAATAAAGAGTAATGGTGGCACGAGTAATAATAAATTCGTCATGCCCTCCATAATAAAGGCACCGGTATCTTGCAAAATAGAAAATAATCCGGCAAAAGTGGTGGTCACCCAATCGGAAAAACTTTCGACCCAATCAGCCACCGGCAAACTTTGCTGTAAAAAATTATTCATGAGTTAGTACCTCGCTTTTTTCCATCATTTCTGTCTGCTCCTGTTGGAGAGCTTCTTCTGCTAGCGTGTCCTCGTCTTGAGAATCAGCCAAGGCTTCAATAACACTGCCGCGAATCACAACACCAATCAGACGCTCATCATCCACCACCGCTAAAGGCGTCGGTGAATCAAAAATGATATTAAAAATATCCGTGACTAACATATCCTTCGGAATTTTTTGGACGTTTTTATCAATAACATCCTTCAAAGTCAGATTCTTTTTGCGGGCTTCTGATGCACTCTCGGCTGTCAGACTACCCTTTAACTTGCGCTTGCGGTCAACAGCTAGCAGCATGCTGACTTCTTCTTTACGCATTCGGTTTAAAGCAACGTTAGGTCCATCAACTTCAATGTTGGTGGTCAAAGCCGGCACCATAATATTTTGCGCTGTTAAGACCTTCGAGCGGTCAACGTCTTCAACGAAATCACGAACATATTGGTTGGCAGGATTGGTTAAGAAATCTTCACCGGTCCCAATCTGAATAATTTCACCATCCTTCATCAAGGCGATACGATCACCGATTCGCAATGCTTCATTTAAATCATGGGTGATAAAAATAATCGTTTTTTGGACATTTGCTTGTAGGTCTAATAATTCATCCTGCATTTCTCGACGAATTAGTGGGTCCAAAGCAGAAAAGGCTTCATCCATTAATAAAATTTCCGGATTATTTGCCAGCGCCCGGGCCAAACCGACCCGTTGTTGCATCCCGCCGGAAAGCTGATTCGGATATTGGTCTTTAAAGGATAAAAGGCCAGAATTATCTAAAGCTTTTTCAGCTTTTTCCCGACGTTCCTCTAAAGGCACGCCACGGACTTCCAAGCCGTATTCGGTATTTTCTAAAATTGTCCGATTCGGAAACAGAGCAAAATTTTGAAAAACCATATTGATTTTATGGCGGCGGACTTCTCGCAATTCCTGTTTATTCATTTGGGCAATTTCGTCCCCGTCAATGTAAATTTCGCCGGCGGTTGGATCAATCAAACGATTGAGCAGACGAATTAAAGTCGACTTTCCGCTTCCGGAAAGACCCATAATTACAAAAATTTCCCCTTCGTTGACTTCAAAGCTGGCGTCATAAACACCGACAGTGGCGCCGGTTTTTTCTAAAATTTCTGTTTTGCTTTTATTTTCTTTCATCATGGTTAAGGCTTGTTGCTGCCGTTTCCCAAAAATTTTGGTTAAATGTTCAACCCTTACTTTCTTCAAAAAATTTCCTCCTAACAAAAAGTGACCACACTAGATTAACATCGTGTGGTCACTTTTGTCAAAAGCAAAGTATCATGATTCTTTTCAGAAAATGAATAGTTTTATTTAATAAAGCGTGTTATATCAACGCTTTTCCTTAGTTAATTATTTGGATAAAAAAAGTTTTGCATCCGCTGCAAACCGAGCTCACTGCCGACAAAAAGCAGCGTGTCATCTTGATTTAATTTGGCATAGGGTCCTGGTGATAAAAGGAGTTCGGTGCTACTTTGAATGGCAACGATAGTCACGCCGGTTTCATGCCAAATATTTAAATCCTGGATGGTTTCCCCCAAGTGTAGCGCCTGTGCATTTAAGGTTAACTCATAGGGCACAAAAGGAGTAAAATTATGCACTTGTTTCATTTGTGAAACTAGTTGATTCATCAGCTCAGTCACGTTATCCAATTCAGTTTTTTGTTTGGCGACACTGCTCAGAATTTCATTTTTTATTTCTTGAATGGATTGCACATCTTGGTATTGCTCATAGTAGAGCTGGGCCTTCTCTCGGGAAATTACATAAGCGCCGCTGCCGTGACGCATCTCCATAATTCCAAGGTCCACCAAGACACTGATGGCTTTGCGGGCGGTTTCCGGTGAGACGTTAAAATTAGTAGCAATTGTTGAACGGGCTTGGATTTTCTCGCCGACTTGGTAGGTTTTTTTGGCAATCCGTTCGGCAATAGCGACAGAAATTTGTTGGTATCGAGGCAGGGTGATTTTTTTCTTGGGCTGGTCCATCATTCAATAAAACTCCTTTAAATAAAAATTTAGATGGTCATTTTTTTGCATTATAACATATCACTTCTAAGCAACAGGAAAAAACTGTTCAGGCTAGGATAAATTAGTCGAGTTTTGGAATTTTTTTAGAAAATTGCGCCGGGAGCAAGAGTTTTTCATTATACTAAATGCAACAAAGTCAGATTTTCTGCAACAAACCAAAAAAGACAAGAGTTTAACGTGGGCCCGTGCTAAATTAGTAACAAAAGGAGGCAGGCAATGAAAATAAAATGGTTTTGGGATCAAGAGTATGCAACAAACGAAATTGGGATTCAGCTACATCCTGTCAATCAGAGCTTGGCAGCGGAACTGACCAAGGCAATTCATCAAGAGCAACTGTTGGAAGTGATTCAACCGGCGAATGAACGCCGGCAAAATATCTCTTTAAGTCAGGTTTTATTGATTGAAGCGATGGATCAGCTTTCAAAGGTTTACACAACAGACGATCAAGTCTTTTATCTTAAAGGACGTCTCAAGGAATTTGAATATTTACAGGCAGCGGGGATTTTTCGAATTAATAATTCGGTAATTTTAAATCTGGCAGAGGTGGCAAGCTTCAAAAACGGCCAGTATGCCCGCTTAGAAGTTCAACTAAAAAATGGCCAGACCCTCACTGTCAGCCGACATTATGCAAAGCAAATTAAAGAAGCCAGTGCTGCTTTTAGCAGCCGCTAAAAAAATTAAGGAGTGTTCATTATGAAAGAATTAAAAAATCAGTTTATGCAGGGTGCCTTTTTAACAATCGTTTGGTTAACAGCTCTAATGAGTTTAGGATTTGGAAATGTAAGTCTGAACCTGTTCTATTTTTGGCATATTATCGGGATTGCTGTTATCGCCGGTGGCGTATTCGGAGTGGCGTATCCTTACCTGTGGAATTATGGGACGTGGTCGGCGCCAATTAACATTTTAGTGATGACTCTCCTGAATTTTCTGGCCGGTTTTACAGCTGTTTATCTATTTTCAGTCGAAATGTTGCAACTAATTTTACCCTTCTGGTGGGCAATTTTATTGTTGAATTTGGTCTTGCACGTCATTGCATTTTATTTTTATCGCAATCAGCAAAACAAAAAAATGGCTGCCGAATTAAATCAATTAGGCAAATAAAACAGCTCGCAGCTAAAAATAGCAGGTGAAAATCTATTTGAGGGTTTAAATAATTATAACGAGCAGTCAGCGGCACCTTTAAAAATAGCGCCGCACTCGGGACTGGTATTCTTGGTAGCTGTGACCGAATTGTTCAAGGCACCACCGTTCTTCTGCGCGGATAATCCAGTGGGCAGCCAATTGAAAGACTGCAAGAATAATCAATAGCGGAAACGAGCGAGTCAACAAGACAATTGAAAGAAAAAATAAAAAATAAGCGACATACATAGGATTTCTAGAAAAGCGATAAAAGCCGGCTGTGTTCAAGCCGTTTGCTGACGGCTTGGCAAAAGCATAACTTGCCAGTAGGCATAGTAGATTGCTGAGTAAATATAGCGCAGCTCCTGCGATAAAAAGCCAATCGTTTATGATGGTGATTCTGAGAAAAAGCGGATAAAAAATCAGCAGCAGGGTAGTCAGCTGATACAAAAGGTAGGCTGCTTTTTCAAAGCCAAGTAGCGGGACAAAATGAGCTGCTCGCTGCAGTGCGTTTTTAGAAAAACGCCCCATCAGAAAAAAGCGAATGAATAAAAAAGGAATCAGTAGTAAAAAAGCATTCATCGGCGGGCTCCTTAACAGGTTTTCTTTTAAAATTAGCAAAAGCTCAGCAAAAAGTCTATCGATTTTCGTGGTCAGCTATCTGTTGACGACGATTTTTTATTAGATAGACGAAAGATTTTCAATGATTTAAACAAATCGACCGTTAATAGACGAACTATTTTTCGTGAATTCAGAAAAACACTCGATATTTTCCTGCTAAACCCTTATAATAGAAAAGATTACAAGGGAGGAGCCAGATTTTGAAAACACGGCGTAGTGAACGTTTAATCGATATGACAAATTATTTACTGAATCATCCCCATGATTTGGTATCTTTGAGCTTTTTTTCAAAGCGATATGAATCGGCTAAATCATCCATCAGTGAAGATTTAGCGATTATCAAAAAAACTTTTAAGGAGCGGGGCACGGGTATTTTAGAAACAGTTCCGGGAGCTGCTGGCGGGGTCTATTTTATTCCGTCGATTAGTGAAAATGAGGCCCGAGAATACATCACCCAATTGGCCAATCGCTTATCTGAACAAGACCGCTTGTTGCCGGGGGGGTATGTTTATTTATCTGACTTGCTAGGCGAACCGGAATTACTGCGGCAGGTGGGTCGCATCATTGCCACTAAGTATTTAGGTCAAGAAATCGATGCGGTGATGACGGTAGCCACAAAAGGCGTGCCGATTGCCCAAGCAGTTTCTACTTATTTAAATGTTCCTTTTGTAATTGTTAGACGAGATTCTAAAATTACCGAAGGCTCAACCGTCAGTGTCAACTATGTTTCTGGTTCATCTGAGCGTATTGAAAAGATGGAATTATCTAAGCGCAGCCTGAAGCGAGGCTCGCGGGTTTTAGTCGTCGATGATTTCATGAAGGGCGGCGGCACGGTCAATGGGATGAAGAGCTTGATTGAAGAATTTGAAGCGACCCTCGTCGGCATCACCGTGTTTGCGGAAACTAAGTTCAACGGTCCACGGGCAGTCACCGACTATACTTCCTTATTATTTGTTGAAGATGTTGATACGACGACGAAAAATATCTCCGTAGTGCCCGGAAATTATTTTACTGAATAAAATCGTCTCTCTGCTGTAAAAGCTAAGCAAGAGACATCTGATACTCAAACTATCTTTTAGGAAAGCACCCGCTTGCTGCTGGTTGTTTACCTTTAGATAGTTTGATTTTTTTTGAAGTAGTAACGAGCCAATGAAAAGAAAATTGACAGTTATAATTAAAAAAATAATTAAATTATGGCAAAGGGACAGAAAATAAAAATAGCAGCCAGCTTTTCTTCCATAAAAATCACTAACAGCTTTAATTTGGGCTAAAATATCGAAAAAAATTATCATAAATGGCAATCTCCTATTGATAGTAGAAGCGTTAACATGGTACGATAATACATATGACATAAATTAAATAATTATTTTTTATTGAGGTTATAAAGGAAAAAAGGGGGAGAAAAATGTCTAAGAATAGAGGGATTTTTCTATTTTCAACACTTGCTTGTTTAGGCTTAATTGTTGGTGGCGCCGTTGTGGGCAGCCAAGTGAGCGGCGTTGAAGCGGCTAGATCTGCTAAAACGTCCACCAGTACAACTTCCGAGACAACAAGTACAACGGAAAGTACGGTAACTAGTTCAACTGATACGAGCGAATCAAGCGAAGAAGCGCAAATTTATTCTGAAGGGATGACCTTAAGAGGTCTGGAAACAGTTCGCGTCGGCGACACCGGCAAATTTGCGATTGATTTTGATTTGGGTGAAACGGAATTTGACGGCAGCTATGTCTTTGAAGACGAAGCTGGCTTATTAGAGATTGACTCTGATGGCAATTGGACCGCCATAGCAGCTGGACAAACAGAAATTTCATACGGCTATCTGCCAAATGAAAGCATGGCGAGTGCGTTAGCGGATGTGGAGTTTGCGGGTCAAGCACCGGCTACTCTGCCAATCGAAGTAGTGGATAAAGAGGCCGTGCTTTTTGACGGCATGACCATGACCAATGAAGCCAGTGATATTACCGTTGGCGACACTGGCAAATTTGACATCAGCTTTGAAGATGAGAGTCTCTTTAATGATGGCAGTTATTATTTTAATTATGATCCAGCATTAATCACCGTTGCTGCGGACGGTACTTGGGAAGCTTTAGCAAAAGGAGCCGCCAAAGTATCTTACGGTTATATTCCGCAAGAGACAGAAGCTACCACTGACTCTAGTGAAGAAGAAACAACTAATTCTTCTGATGAAGAGGCAACGCAAAGAACTACTGAAATTGCCCCACAAGCTGCTGAAGAAGAACAAGAAGAGCCGTCGTTGGAATTAAACATTCGAGCAGCAATTGATCAAAATGCGGTCTATAGTTATGGCATGACAATTGAAACACCAACTGGCGACGTGGTTGTTGGCCAAACTGGTCAATTTAATCCACAAGTCAGCCTATTGCAAGAAGGCAATAACGGGCAAGAAGTTACATTTGCTGGAACTTTTGTCTGGGATTACGATGAAACAGCTTTAACAATTGATGAAAATGGCAATTGGACAGCTTTAAAAGCCGGTAATTTCCAAATTAATTACGGCTACACACCGACTGAGGCAACACTGGCAGGCATGCAGACTTATTTCGGTGAAGAAAATATGCCAGCAACAGGGACGTTAGGGTATTTGATGCGAGTTGGTGATGGCAATACAGATATTCAGGAGATTTATTCTGAAGGCTTAACGATGACGATGCCTGAAGTGTTTGATGTAGCTAATCCAGTTGTCGAAGTTGGTGACAAAGGTACATTCAAATTTGATTTTAGTATGCCTGATGTTGAATTCAGTGGAAACTACCATTTTCTATATGATCCTGAGATGATTGAGATTGATGCCAATGGTAATTGGACCGCTAAAAAGTCCGGTCAGATTATTGTCGAGTATGGTTATATTCCAGATTCTAAGATGCTAGCAGCTATGAATGGTGAAACGAGTGGATCGTCATCAACTAATGAATCTTCAACTACTGAGACAACTACCACTGACTCATCGTCAACTAGTACATCTACTAGCGAAACGTCAACGAGTGGAACTTCGAGCTCAACAAGCAGTACAAGTACAGATACTACTTCATCAACCGAAAGTTCAACAACAGAATCATCTACTACTGATTCTACAAGTAGCACGACACCAACGGCTACTCGTGCAGCAACAAATAATACGAGAACAAGCGTGCCAACAGGAATAAAAACCTTGACGATGACTTCTCTAGAAAAGCTTGATGTTGCTGATGGTTGGACCATAACAAGAGGAATGACATTAACAGCACCTGAGCTGGTAACAGTTGGTGATACTGGCACCTTTACATTAGCAGTTGATTTTACCGGTGAAGGCGATGTCGCCTTTGATGGAACTTATGTTTTAGGTTATGATACCACCTATCTGAATGTTTCAGATAGTGGGACTTGGACTGCTCTGCAAGCAGGAACGGTCAATATCAGCTATGCTTATCAGCCGAGTGAAAAAATGATTTCAGATTTGAATAAGTTTTATGTTGGGAATCTTCCAACTCTTACATCTGAGCAACCATTTGTCACCATGACGATTGCTGCTGCCACTGGCAAAACGCCAGACGACACCGGAAAATTACCGCAAACAGGCGAAGAAAACAATGACGCTATCTACATTGCTTTCGGTATAGCTATAACCTTGATGGCTCTAGCTGTCTGGAAAAAAGAAAAAATCTTTAACATGAAATAAGAATTGTTTATAGGCAATTGCTCGCAGGGGCGATTGCCTATTTTTGTTCTTACTGTGTTTGACCAGACTTCTAAAACTTTTTGTAAAAATTTAGTGCTGGTAATTTAGCAAGAAAAGAATAATTTGAGTGGTGGACTATTCAATCAATATTCTTTTCAATCCGTAATCCTTTTATAATAGAAGTGATTTAAGAAACTTCATTCGTTTTTTGCAAGCCAAGGCCCGCAAATTCATGTATAATAATAGCAGCAAACTAAATAGCAGGAGTGAATATATTGGAAAATCGTTACGCAATTATTCTGGCAGCGGGCAAAGGTACCCGCATGAAATCGAAGTTATATAAAGTGTTACATCCGGTGGCTGGCAAACCGATGGTGGAGCACATTATCAATCGTGTGATTGAAACTAAACCAACTGAAATTGTGACAATTGTCGGTCACGGTGCAGAAATGGTTCAAGAGCAATTAGGTGAGCGTAGTCAGTATGTTTTACAGGCGGAACAATTAGGCACCGGTCATGCTGTGATGCAGGCGGCCCAATTTTTAGAAGGCAAACAAGGTACAACCTTGGTAATCAGTGGTGATACGCCGTTACTGACGGCGGAAACTTTGGACCATTTGATTGAATATCATCAAGGGAAGCAGGCTAGCGCGACGATTTTAACCGCTGATGCTGCGGACCCAACTGGCTATGGCCGGATTATTCGTGACCATGTTGGCATTGTGGACCGGATTGTGGAACAAAAGGATGCAACTGACGAAGAGGCTCGAGTGACTGAAATCAATACAGGGACTTACTGTTTTGATAATGAAAAACTCTTTGAAGCGCTGAAAAAAATTGGCACCGACAATGCCCAAGGTGAATATTATTTAACCGACATTATTGAAATTTTAAAAGCGGATGGTGAAATTGTCGCAGCCTATCAAACGAAGGACTTCGAGGAGTCCTTAGGGGTTAATGACCGGATGGCACTGGCAGAAGCCAACCGTCTGATGCGGGCTCGCATTAACCGCCAACATATGGTCAACGGAGTGAGTTTTATTGATCCTGATTCAACTTATGTGGATGCCGATATCGAAATCGGTTCAGATACAGTAATCGAAGCGGGGGTTCAGCTGCAGGGAAACACTAAAATCGGCGAAGATTGTCTAATCGGCGCCCATTCACGAATTGTTGACAGCCAAATTGGTGATGGCGTGAAGGTCTATGCCTCAGTGATTGAAGAAAGCATCGTAAAAAATGCAGCAGACATTGGTCCATATGCTCATCTGCGGCCTCAAGCCGAAATCGGCGAACGGGTGCACATCGGTAACTTTGTTGAAGTGAAGAAGGCAACGATTGGTGCAGATACTAAAGTTGGTCATTTGACTTATGTGGGGGATGCGATTCTCGGAAAAGATATTAATGTCGGCTGTGGTGTCGTTTTTGTCAATTACGATGGGAAAAATAAACATCAAACTATTATCGGCGACAACAGCTTTATCGGCTCAGCTTCCAACTTGATTGCTCCATTAACAATTGGTGAGCATGCGATTACAGCAGCTGGTTCTACAATCACTGATGATGTGCCGGTAAACGGCATGGGAATTGGTCGTGCCCGCCAAGTAAACAAGGCGGATTTTGCTAAAAAATTTCCTTATTTAAATGATTCGCTAAAAGATTAAGAATCCCTTGATTTCTTACTGGAAAATGACTACTATGTATGGTGTATGAAAAAAGTCCTTGTCAAAAAAGAAAGTGGAGGTAACCATGTCGAAACATTATTTTGACCCTCGGTTGAAAATTTTTGCACTAAACTCTAACAAACCCCTGGCTGAGAAAATTGCCGCAACAATTGGAGTGGAACTCGGAAAGTCATCAGTCACCCAATTTAGTGATGGTGAAATTCAAGTCAACATTGAAGAAAGTATTCGTGGCTCCCACGTCTACATCGTCCAATCAACTAGCAGTCCAGTCAACGACAACTTGATGGAACTTTTAATTATGATTGATGCATTAAAACGTGCCAGTGCAAAAACAATCAATGTGGTCATGCCTTATTACGGCTATGCTCGACAAGATCGCAAAGCGCGGTCCCGTGAACCAATCACAGCAAAATTGGTAGCAAATATGATTGAAAAAGCCGGTGCTAACCGCATGCTGACTTTAGATTTACATGCCTCACAAATTCAAGGTTTCTTTGATATCCCAGTGGATCACTTAATGGGTGCACCACTGATTGCAAATTATTTTATGGAAAAAGGTATCGGCGGCGATGAAGTGGTCGTTGTATCTCCAGACCACGGCGGTGTAACTCGTGCCCGTAAATTGGCTGAATATTTGAAATCGCCAATCGCAATTATCGACAAACGTCGCCCTAAAGCAAACGTCGCTGAAGTGATGAACATCATTGGAAATGTCGACGGCAAAATTTGTGTAATCATTGACGATATGATTGACACAGCTGGTACAATTACCTTAGCTGCCAACGCATTAAAAGAGGCTGGCGCTAAAATGGTATATGCGTCTTGTACTCATCCGGTTCTTTCCGGCCCAGCAATTGAAAGAATTCAAGATTCTGCAATTGAGCGTTTAGTGGTGACAGATTCAATCAACCTACCTGCTGACCGAAAAATCGAAAAAATCGATGAAATCAGTGTCGGCGAACTAATGGCAGATGCTATCAAACGCATCCACGAAAATAAACCAGTTAGTCCACTTTTTGAAACAAAAAAATAAGCTGAATTATAGAGCACCTACAAAGGACCATTCCAGATGGAGAACCTTTGTAGGTGTTTTTTTGTTTTTGGACAAGCTGAAAAAAGAAAGGTACAATTTTGGTAATGAGAAATACTGATAGAATCAGGTTGCATCAATTCGTTGCGGGATAGATTTGCCTGTGCGCTAAATTTTTGCATCGCAAAGGATTGAAAATATTTCGGGAGGCAGTTTAAGATGACAGTAACCATTGGTGAACAATTAAAAAAAATTCGCAGCGAACACAATCTAACCCAAGCAGAGGTTGCTGAAAAATTAAAAGTTTCCCGTCAAACTTTGTCCAAATGGGAGCTGGATAAGAGCTTGCCAGACTTGCAAAGTCTGACACTTTTAGCTGCTTTTTACAATTTTTCTGTGGATGATTTGCTTGGGGTGGCAAAGGAGCGCAAAAAGATGTTACAACCAATCAATAAAAAAGAGTTACAGCAGAAATTCTTATCAGCATTTAACAGGCAAGCCAATCTAAAAGAGGAAAAAGAGCAATTTATCCAACAATGTTTTGCTGATAAGTTAGCCACCCGTCCTGATTTTTTTAAAAATTTATATTGGCTGCATATTGTTCAAGAAGCGATTATCCCCGGCTATTTTGGACCATATATACCAACAATTAACGGACAAGCACAGCAATTTTTAAAATTATTTCCAACTTATAACTATCAAATCTATTGGTTAAATGAGAATGGTATAGGTTTTTTCTCAATTATGGAATGGTTAGAAGAGGAAAAAGTCCATTTCTTTCCTTTTACAGAGATGAAATATGTTGTTTTCGGGAAAGCCTACAGTACTAAATTGACCGCCGGAAATCCTTGGGCCTTTGCCTATCGAACGCAACAGGGAAATTATGATTTTGTCCCACTTAAAAATCCTCGAGAAGCTGAGGATTTTAAAACTATCATAGCAAGCTTAGATTCAGGTGGGGAGTATTTTAAAGTCCTAACTGAGCAGGCAGTCATTAAATATATCGTTTAGGAAGCAAAAAAATGTAGCTATACTTAATAGAAGAAACTAGTATTAGTTGGTTGTCAGAATTCTAATTTTTAGCGATATAGGAGAAAAAAAGTCAAATATTCAGTTTTTTTTATATAAATTAGCGGCAAAATTCAAAATCAGAACTTTTTGAAATTCAAAAAGCTCTGTTTTTTTTGTGTATCCTGATTTTATTTTGGTAAATATGAATGGAAATAAAAAAAAAATCAAAATAAATTATTATAAACATAAAAAATATAAAACAATTTGTTTGAAATGATTAATTTTAAATTGACACTATGTTGTAAAGACCTTAAAATAATTATTGAAGAATACTAATTATTAAGGATTTTCTTTTTATTTAATAGTTATAAATAAGTCAATTAGGTAATATTGAAAAAGGGGTTTGTAATGTAGAGATAAAAGGGAAAGATTTTTGGGGGTGGTTCGATGGCGCATATTGGAATTTTTACGAAGGATGTTTTATCCGAAACAGATTTTCAAAATAAACTTCAGTTGTTAGGTTATGAAGTGTTTTGCTCGAAAACCATGTTGGAAAGCGTTCTAAAAAAGCGTGGAGGAAAATACCTGGAGCTTTTTCCGATTATGGTAATTAGTCAGACAATTTTCTTGAAGGAAGAAGTTCAAGCGTTGTTGTCATTGACAAAAAAAAATGAAACGGTTTTGCTCCAAATCTCTGAGGAGAGGATACCAGAGGAGTTCTCTGAATGCGAAGAGCTAGGATATATAAAACGAATTAGAAAAGATATTTCTCTGATTGAGTTGAAAGAAACGATGGCTGAGGCCGAGAATACCTTAGCAGAACGGATATCAAAACAAAATATTGAGATTTGCCAAGAAAAATTTATCGACAGTCTTTCCAAAAATGAGCGGAAGGTGTTTTTTATTTTGTTTAATGCTAGGGGTAACTTTGTCAACCGAGATCAGCTGAGTCAGCAAATCTGGCCTGGTGAAGTGACAGATTCGAGGTTGGTTCAACTTTCGCAGCTGATTGCAAAAATCCGCAAGAAGCTAGTAGAGGCAGGCTTTTCTAAAGATAGCTTGAGTACCAATTGGACAAAAGGCTATGCCATCTCCACCAAGCTACTAATTCGCCCCCGGATGTTAGAGGGTTTGAATAAGTAATGAGATGTATGAAAGAAAAAAGGAGATTAATTTGAAAGGGGGGAGTTGTTGGGTTAGTACACTAATCATTTGGGTTAATTTTATACAATCTGAAACGAGAGGTGATGGTTGGGAATAAAAATCTATAAAAAGGAGGGAAGAGTGAATGAAATGAAAAAGAGAAAAAAATACGTACCACTTAAATTAGTGGCTGTTCTCTCTATCCTATTAACGATTTTAATACCTTCAATAGTTGGATTGACACAAACTTCAGCTCAAGAAGAGCCATTGAAGATTTCGACAGAAATGAATTTGGAAAATCTTGGGGTGGGGTATGGCATCATCTTAACTATTGATGATGAGCGAGAAATTGGTGACATCATAACAGAAAGAAATTCTTCTTTGCCGCAGCCTTCGCTAGACAGCAGCTATGAAAAGCAGCTGGATGAAGCAGCGGTAAAAAGACAATGGAAAATCACAATTCCAGAAGGGCTTTCCTTCGATGAAGAGGCGGAAAAAAATCTGATTCTTGGGGAGGACCCAGAGGCAGAAGTGCCAGTTTTTACTTATGATGAAGAAACTAAAGAATTATTAATTGAAGTAGAGGGTGACACCAAACAAAGCACCTTACTGCTTACCATTGATGAAGAACGCAAGTATGAACTGGCGATTTCTGATGCGAATCTACCTGTTACGTCCAATACAATTGAGTTTTCAGTAAAAGGAAAGGTCGATCCAGCTGATTTTATCGCTAATGCTGTGGATTCTGAGGAGGAAAGTACTTCTGGAGAGTCTCAAGCGACTTCAGAGAATCTTACACCTTTTAGTATGGATAGCATCACTCCACAGGAGGATGGTCTTGATGTAGGAATTACATCAATTCGGAATGAGTTATTTAATATTACTCAAGGAGGGGTATTAATTGACGGAGATCCGTTTGCAACCACAAATTTACCTTATGTGGAGCAAGGAGATGTTCTTAAACATTATATGACGGTTGGTAATGCATATGCTTTTTCACAATACATTTCATATATTGAGTTAGACTTTAATGCAGATATTTATGAGCAGTCATCGGCATTAAATAACGTGTATGTAGCAATTACGACTGATTCAGCGTCAGCTCCGAGATGGACGAGTAGTCGATATACAATTTCTGGAAATAGCGCTCGAGTAGATATAAATCAAAATTTTAATGCACGAGAAGTGATGGATATAAACATTCAAGTAAAATTACTTGATAAAATCACGAATCCATCTTTTTATCCTGGAGTGAGATTCGGTATGGATGGGAGAATCTATACTCCTAATGGAACTGGTTGGGGGTTTGGGTGGTTACCTCAGCGAATGTACCAATTTAGTCCAGAGCAAATTCAGCCAACAGTGTCAAACACTGTGAGTTCAAACGGCAGTGCTTTAAACACAACGAGTACTGCAAAACCAAGTAATGCAAGTGAATATTTAAGCGCAGGAGACACGGCAGATTTTGTAGTCACTTCGACCGTGGCTAATGCTACTGGTGCAACGGCTGGAGTACCCGCTAATACGATTGTGTATACCGGGAAAGTGGATCCAACAATTTTCACAATTCCGTCAAGCTTTAGTCCAACGGTAAGAATTGGAAGTACAAATGTCACAGCTACTTCGACAATTGATGCTTCAGGAAATATTAGGGTTGCTTTACCAGCCTCTCAGACATTAAGTAACACACAAACGTTGACTATTTCCTTTAGCTTAACCTCCAGTACTTCTCGTAGTACTGATGTGCGAACGTCCTTAGTAAGTAATATTACTATGAACAGTCGAAATGGAGTTGCAGCCTCGGCAACACAGGCAACAACTCAGTTTTGGTATTCTGCTACACCACCAGCCACAGTGACTGCGACGCTCAACAATACTGTATCTTCTGATGGAGTAGCGCTAGATTTGACGAACGGAACGTTACCGACAGATTCAACAAAATATCTGTCACCAGGCGATACGGCCGATTTTCAATCGACTGTTACAGTTGATAATGGCATGACCGGCACAAGTGGTCTGCCAGTCAACACGATTGTCTATACGGCACAAGTCAGTCCAACTATATTTAATGTTGCTGGTGGTATTTCCAATGCGAATGTAACGGCTACTATTGATGGGGCAACGGCTATGATAGCGAATCATAGTAGCCTTAGTTCTAGCGGGTTATTGACAATAGTGTTCGTCACCACTGGTTATCTTTCAGTAACCTTAACAGAAGGTCAGACATTAACAATTAATTTTAGTCTGCCAACTAGGACAGATAATGCTAATGACGTTAGGACGACATTCTACAGCACAGCAACCATGTTGGATGCTAATAATCAGGCTGTAAACGCTGAAAAGATAATCCAATTTTGGTATTCAGGTGATACTTTAAGTACAACCATTAACCCTGTGTCAGATAATAACACCGACATTGATGCTCTCGGAAATGCCATTACAGATGTCACCGGTATGACCATTTCTGGTTCTACTGGAATTCCAAACGGCTATGTATTGCTGGAAAATAACGGTAGCCCAATTGATGCGAAACGGATACCTAATACTAGTCCATATATTTACTATACGTTACAAGCTGATGCAAATGGGGATTTCTCTTATGATGTGGTTGCCAATAATGTGACGTTGGTCGCTAGTCAAACTTTGAATGCTGTCGGTTTTAATTCGGACTTAACACAACAGTCTGAAAGCAGTACAGTCATCGTCGATAGAACAGCACCAACTGGGACAGCACAAAAAGTGACAGTTGGACCGAATGATGCAAAGCCAACTGATTTCAGAGCGTTTATTGATACAGCAACGCTGGCCGATACAAATCCAACTGTTTCAGCTTCTAACATCAGTGTGACTTATGCTTCTGGAAATGATGCAGTAAATAATTGGATTGCTAACAATGGCACAAAACCAGCAGCGGGAACTTACCCGTTTCAAGTTTATCTAGCTGACCCTACTGGAAACCGACGCCTTGTTGATGTGGAATTGGAGATTACAGAACCAGCAGCAACTTCAGTAACCGTCCGATTCATGAATGAATGGGATTCGACACAAGATCTTGAAACTGCAATTACCATTCAAGGCACAGTTGGGGAAACGATTAATATTCAACAAAATGTTGATTATCGTGTAACATCAGGGTTTTTAGCTAGATTGGGCTGGACTCTAGTTAATACACCAACAGGAGATACCAGCTTCACTTTTGCTGATACAAATGCTGACTTAGTGTACACGTTCCAAAAAGAAACTTCGATAGCAGTCAACTTTTTAGAATCTACAACCAATAATCAACTGACTCCACCCGTTTCACCAGTAACAATCAACGGGTATGTTGGACAGACAATCAGCTTGAGAGCTCAAGCTCAAAATGTGATTGATACGATTATTGCATCAGGCTATGCCTTAGATACAAATAACCTGCCAGCAGGAGATGCAACCTTTAAGTTTATAGATGCAGTACCAAATACTGCTCAGACCTATTATTTCATTCAAGGGTTGTACTTGAAATCGGCACCAGCTGTCATAGATTTTGGACTACAAAATACAATGAACTATGGTGAGATGACGGTGACAGATTTTGACTATGGCAATACGCCATTAGTTGTTACAGATAATCGTTCTGCTAATAATTACTGGCGCTTGACTGCAACGCTGACACAAGTCTTTACTTCTGAAATTTCTAGTCAAATGCTACCAAATGCCTTATGGTACAAAAATGATGGTGGAGAGACTCAAATGCAGCTCAATGTTCCAGTACAAATACTTGAAAATAATCAGACGAATGCGACTGATTATGATGTTAGCAATGCTGAGTGGATTGCAAAAGATAATGGATTTATCTTTAGACTCAATTCATCTGATTATCGTGAACTAGCGAATTATAACGCTAGTATCAGATATACATTGACTGATGCGCCATAGGGAGGGGAAGCTATGAAAAAAGTAAAAAAAGTTTTTCTGGACTGACCCTCTTTATAGCAGTCACAGGTGTCATGTGGCCAAGTATTGGGGAAGCCACTTCTCTAGGTGGAGGTGCAGGGATTACCTTTAAAAAAGGGACGACCACGACCACGGATTCCTCAACGACTCCAACCACGACCTCTTCTAGTGGAGGTACCTTGCCATCAACTTCGGGTTCAGGCAAGCTTCCACAAACAGGTGAGCTAGTGGGAGTAGGTGTCACACTCAGTGGGATTTTATTACTCATGATTGCGTTGCTGACATTGAGAGAGAAGCGTAAGTCAGAAAAATAATACGATTTTAGTGGATTAACCGGTTGTCGAACCGGTCCAAAATCGACAAAACACGGTATAGACTTGGAAAATCCAAGTATATATATATTGAGAGAGAAAAAGGGAGGAAACACAAAATGAAATTAACTTACAAATTGGGAGCTGCAGCAATTGTTGCAGTTGCTGGGGTTGCGATGGTTATCCCGAACACGACAGATGCGGCAGATAGTACTATGAACGGAAAAGGACATATTCAGTTTACCTATGTGTCTAGCAGTGATTTACCAGATATTTCGGATATCACTCGTTCATCTGGTCAATCTGGTAACTCTAATATCACGAGTAACTCCACGTTACCAGTCACTAATCCAGGTAATTTTGGTATCGTAGCTGTTACACCATTAGAGTTTGGTACGCATGATGTTGTAACAGGGATTGCAGCTGATGGAAACTATAAAGTAGAAGCCTACAAAGCGAATGGTGGTGCTGGAGCTGTTGGCGGTTACGATACAGCCAACTTTGTACAGTTCTAAGATTACCGTAGTGGTGGGATTAACAAATATGACCTAACCGCTAGAATTACTTCTCAATTTGCTAGCGGCTCAACTACTTTAAATGGTGCTAATTTAAACTACGCTGGTATTGATGTTAAAAATCAAAACGAAAGTATTGCTGGTTTAGAACCAAGTGTTGCTAATACAACACAACAAGTTACTGATACTGCTCCTACGACCTTTATTACTAATAGTACTGAAGATACTGATGGTTACGGTGCATATGCAGTTGTATTTGACAAAGTAAATCACAGAGATGGTGTAACTTTAAATATCCCTACGGATACTACAATTGTTGATGGTGATTTCAATGCAACAGTACTTTGGACGTTAGTAGACGCAAACTAGAATTTGTTACTACTTAATTAGTTAAGGTTTGCGCCGATGTTCTGGCATCGGCGCAACTCTTTTTTAAAGGAAGGACAACGAGATGAAACTAAGATCAAAATCAGTTTACTTACTAGTTATTATGTACATAATGCTCTTTCTAGGAGGGACAGTAGCCCCAGGTTCTGTCTTTGCGGCCTCTGACACGACGAGCTCAACAGCTACTGAGACCTCAGAAAGTGGCTCAACATATGGTGGCTTTTCTTACAACAATATTTTGCCAGAAAACCAACGGGATACAGGCGTCAGTTATTTTGATTTGCGGATGGAACCTGGGCAACAACAGACAGTCCAAATCGAGTTAGTCAACTATGCAACAGTACCTCGGACCATGCTCGTTTCGTTAAATGGCGCAAAATCTACTTCAACAGGGGTAATTGAGTATGCAAATCCAGACATTGCCAACGACCCTTCATTGAAATACGACTTTAAAGACATTGTAACTGGTCCTGAGAGTATTGAGATGCCAGCGAGTGGTTCGGTCATGTTGGAGTTGAATATTCAGATGCCCGAAAGCAGTTATGATGGGGTTATTTCTGGAGGAATTCAACTGCGCTTTCAAGATGATGCAGATGGAGAAGGAGCACAATCTGCCGGAGTTATCACAAATGAATACGCCTATGTTATTGGGATGACTCTAACTGAAACAGATACAGTTGTTTCACCTGAATTGGCGTTAAATAGTGTAGCTGCTGGCTTATCCAATTATCGCAATGCGGTTTTAGTTAATCTTTCGAATACGGAAGCTGCTTTTTTAAATGATTTAGTTTTAGATGTTCAAATTACTACAGCTAATTCAGATCAAGTTTTATTTGACAGCAAGGTTTCTGGTATGCGGATGGCACCGAATAGTTTTATGGAATTTCCAGTTTCAATGAACGGAGAAACAATGGAGGCCGGTGACTATCGGGCCATTATTGTCGCAACTGCAGGAGATCGAAGTTGGAACTGGGAAGAGAACTTTTCCATTACTAGCGAAGAGGCAGACCAGTTTAACCAAGCAGATGTTAGTTTATCAGCAGAAGAAGGCATCAACTGGTTGCTTGTCCTGTTGATTGCTGGTGGGATTATTATTGTTGGTTTGATTATCTTTGTCATTATTCATGCACTTCGTAAAAAGAAACAACAAACTTCAAGGGATAAAGGAAATTCTTCTAAGAATAAGAAAAAAGCGAGGAAATAAGCTATGAGTCTTTTAGACTGGACTTTTGTTATTCTTTTAGCAGTGGCGATAGTTTGCTTTTTCTTTGGATTAATGAATAGTGTTAGATTGCTATTACTTAATGGGAAAAGGAAAAAATTTAAGCGTCGTCCGCCAAAAGAAAAATCGAAACGTAGGCGCTTTTTAAGTGCACGTAAAGAGTGGCTCCAACAACGGAAAACATTGGCTACTATTACTGTGTTATTTTTTGCTAGCGGCCTTTTTCTGATGGGTGGGTCATGGGTTACCCGCAACTTTCAACAAAATACTTTGCCAGCTGAAGACTCCCAAGTGATTGCTCAAACATATATTGCTTTAAATGACCTAGAAACACAGCTAGGGGAGTTTGAAACAGGAGAAAATCGAGAAAAAGCGATGAATAATATTGGGGAATTAACTGCCACTTTGGAAACCGCTTCTTTTAGAACAACCTCGACAGTTTTAACGCAGGAAAAACAGAGGATAGTGAACCAATATTATCGAGCAGTGCGCCAACTAGCAAGGAATATTAAGGCACAAACTCAAACTCAATTAGCAGGAGAAGGTATGATTGCAGGCTATTTGACTGATATTGAAACAATCAAAGGCTATCAGAATACCATTTTTGAGGAGTTTAATGTCAATGAGGATGCATTGGAAAATCAGCTTTAGTGGTGAAGAGAGTGGAAAAACAAAAGAAGAAATCAGTTTCCAAACGAACAATTTTGAGTGGGGGAACAAGTAGAAAGAAGACAAAGACTTCGGATAAAAAAAAGAGGATAGGAAAAGAAATCCTAGCTCTTCAAAAAAATCTACTGAGAAACAATCAAAATCTACTGTAGCAAAGAACTCCAAATCACTGCCTCTAAAAAAAGAGGGGACATCGAAAAGAAAAAGAGGAACGGGTTCTTCCAATAGGAAAAAACAAAATTCCCCCCGTGGAAAAAGTAAGAGATTTTATGGCAGGAAATCACGCTCAAGTTTACTAACCAAGATTAGCGGGAAAATCAAACTAAATAAGGTCAAGAAAAATAGAGCCTCTGGCAGAAAAGGAAAGCATAACAAGTCTATCAAACGAAGAGAGCTTCTCATTGAAATTGGGTTAAGCGTGCTTCTTTTAAGCATTATTTTAGCAATAATCAGTAATTTCACTTTTAGCCTGGTCAAAGTTGAAGGTTATGCGATGTCGCCAAGGATAAACGACCAAGAAACGGTTGTTGTAAGCAAATTGGCTGAGATTAAGCGTTTTGATTTTGTTTACTTTACTGCACCAACAACGGGCATTAAAATGACTCGGAGAGTGATTGGTTTGCCAGGGGAAACAATATCTTACAAAGAAAATGTTCTTTATGTAGATGGTAAAGAAGTTGTAGAGCGTTTTCTTGATGTTTCCAACCGAACAGATGGAGATCAGAACTGGACGGAGGATTTTGATTTAACCGAAATATTACCAGCTGGAATCACGCAAATTCCAGAAGGATATTATTTCGTTTTAGGGGACAATCGCCCATATGCAACGGATAGCCGCATTTTTGGGTTAGTATCTCAAGATGATATTGTTGGTAAAGTGACGATGCGTTTATTCCCTTTACGAAGTATGGGCAGATTTATATGAGGATAAATATGATGAACAATAAGCAAAATAGCATCAGGGAAAAACCTTTAAAACAAAAAAAAGTAATGAAGAGACTGTTACCTTTTTGGTTTATTGGGGTTTTGTTAGTGATGTTTTTTTTTCTAGGCACACATCAGGTGAATGGAGAATCCATGGAACCGACTTTTCAAGATCAAGATCGTATCTTAATCTTGAAGCGTATGACACCACAACGAAATGATATCGTGACGTTTACGCCTGAAGATGATCCAAGTGGCTCTTATGTAAAACGGGTGATAGGAGTACCTGGAGATCACCTCCTTCTAAGAGGTGATCCTCTTTACCTTGTTCCAAAAGAAGATGAGATGCCAGAAGTTCCTGCAGATGTTTGGGAACCAACGAATCTGCCGGCGAGCACACAAATAATTACAGTTGAGTCGACTGTGGCGACTACATTGTTTAACTACAGTAATATTCCAGAAGGCCATTATTTTGTTGAAGGGGATAATCGCAATCATTCTACCGATAGCCGTAGTTTTGGCTGGATATCGCAGGACCAGATTGAAGGTGTGGTGAAATATCGGTATTACCCGTTGTCAAAAATGGGTTCGATTTCTTAATACAATTGGATGAAGAAAGTGAGAAAAATATGAAAAGAGCAGTTGCTGTAGCATTTGGGAAAAAATATTGGTTGGATATTCTCTGTAGCTTTGTTTTGCCGGTACTCCTAATTGGAGCGGCCTATGCAACGCTAGGAATATATTGGGGCAGTGATAAAAGTATCTTAGCTAGTGATGCGTTTGCCCAGTATGCTAATTTTCATGCTAGCTTTAACAATGTGTTACAAGGAAAAGAAAGTATATTTTATAGCTGGTCAGGTTCGCTTGGTTTAAATTACGTAGCGTTAATGGGCTATTATCTGAATGGCTTTTTTACTTGGCTAGTTGTTTTTTTTGACAATATTGATATGCCCAACTTTATCTATTTTATTACCCTACTGAAGATAGGGGTTAGTGGGATAAGTTTTTGGGTCTATGCTCACAATACATATAAATTGAAACGGGAACTGGTTCTTGCTTTAACCATTTGTTATGCTCTCATGTCTTATGTTGTAGCCTATGGATTAGTCGTGATGTGGCTGGATACTTTTGTTTATTTACCTTTGATTGTCTTAGGAATCAATCGGTTGATGGATAAAAAGAAGCCGTTGCTGTTGTTTATTAGCTATCTTCTACTGTTTTTCTCTAGCTTTTACATGGCCTTTATGGCGGGCGTCTTTTCCTTTATGTATTATGTTTTCAGACTTCTGACAAATTGGCAGCGGTATAAAAGTAGCGTTGGCTATTATCTGATTACGGCTCTAACAGCGGGCGGTATCTCAATGATTACAATATTACCAACGATCCTTGATTTAAGATCCAATGGAGAAGCGTTGGATACCTTGACCAAATTTTGGAATGATACTGTTGGGGCATGGGACTTAGTCGCAAAAAATCTAATTGGGATGTATGATACCTCGCAATACAATTCAATGGCTTTTGTTTACATCGGGTTGTTACCCTTAATTTTTGCATTGTTCTATTTTGTAAGTAAAAAGACACCGCTCAAAAATAAAATCCTCTTTGGGGTGTTTTTACTAATTTTAATCATGAGTATTAATATTGAACCTATGAACTTGTTTTGGCATGGGTTGCATTCACCATACATGTTTTTATATCGTTTTAGTTTCACCATATCCTTTTTAGTTATTATTTTAGCAGGGTATGGGTTAGAACGTTTTACTAAGGAAGAGCTGAACCACTTAACCAATTTAGTTTTATTCATGGGTGGAGTCATTTTTGTTTTCTTTTTACTATCGGATAAAAAGCGTTATGGAGAGATTACAACACAATCCTTAATTTTCACAGTTGCTTTCCTCGCTGTCTATTTAGGATTGCTTATATTTGATAAATCTGAAAGTAAATTTTCACGTTTTCAAAAATTTGTGCCGATGACATTTTTAGTATTGATTTGTGGAGAAATGTTCCTGAATAGTGCGGCAATTATTAAAGGGGTCTCAGATGAATGGTATTACACTAATACTTCACAATATCAGGATGGTCACGAAGATATACAAAATTTAGTTGATTTAGCTGATGACCGCAATGAAGATTTTTTTAGATTAGAAAATTTAAATAGCATTACAATGAATGATAGTTTTAACTTCGGCTACTCTGGTGTGACCATGTTCTCTTCAATCAGGAACCGCTATTCTTCAGCATATCTAAATGCGTTAGGTTTTCGGTCTGTGGGCACAAACTTGAATATCAATTATAGGAATAATACGTTAATGGCAGATGGTCTAATTGGTATCAAATACAACATTGCAAAAGGAGATTTGGATAAGTTTGGCTATGAGTCTATTGGTGAATCTGGAGAGTATCAATTATATGAAAATAAATATGCACTCCCTTTAGGGATTTTAACTGACGAAGGGGCTCTAAATGAGAATGATTTAACTAACCAAACAGATATTCTAAATTACTTAGCGGGTACTCAGGGGGAGATTGTTTCCATTCGGGAATTGACGATTGCAGATAGCAAGAATGTTAATTTAACTGAGAACAGTGACGGGACAGTTGATTTGGAGTCGACAGATTTGAATGATACGAAGTATTTGAGTTGGGTGATTACGTTACCAGCAAATACCCAAGGGTATTTAAGCTTGGTCCCAACTGAATTTGATTTTGTGAATGCGACCGTTACTATAAATGGTGAAAAAACGGAATCAGGTAGTCTGAGTGATGATGGTCAGTACTACAACTTAGGTTATTATGATGAACCCGTTACGTTAGAAGTAACAGCCGGTTTCTCGTCTAACTATGTTCAGGATTTTTCACTTTATAAACCGGATTTGTTGTTGGTGGATACCGAAAAATATGCGGATGTCTTAAGTAAGGTACAAGAAAAAGGAGTACCAATTACTGTTGAGGGAAATCAAGCGACTGCTGAGGTTACAACAACAGAAGAACAAACACTATTAACCACTATTCCCGCAGATAAAGGTTGGAAAGCCTACATTGATGGAGAAGAAATAGAAACAGATTCATTTAAAAATGCGTTTATTGCGATTGAAATTCCGGAGGGTACTCATGAGATTAAACTAGTTTATGTTCCTCACGGCTTTTTAATTGGAGTTGTGATTGCGGTCATCTGTTTCATCCTATTTATAGTATTTCTGCTTTGGCTGAAAAAAAGGAGGAGATTAACAGATGAAACGACAGATTAAACTGCTATCTTTTTGTTTCTTTACCTTCATTTTAGTGTTACTAAGTGCCTGTGACGCTCAAAATTTAGCAGGCGAACCGGTAGAGTTTTCAGCATTAGAAGGTAGCTATTCAATCAAACTTCCCGAAAACTGGGAAGAAGAGAAGGAGCCAACGACATTATTTACTAGCGATACCCTCTTTGGTGCTCAAGATACTAAAAGTCTTTCCTATATGATGGTTCGAGGATATGAAGAGGAATTATTTACAGAAGAAGGTCAATTAGAAGACTATGGGGAAACCCTTTATAGCGAACGCTATGTATTGGAAAACGTGGAACAAACCAACTTTAAAGTAGGAGATTATTTTGGGCGTCACTATCGGCTACAATCACAATTCCAAAGGAAAGAGACTTGGTTGGATGTCTACTTAGTTTCAGTCGAAAATGCAGTGATCGAGTTTCAATTTTATAGTCCTATCGATCGGAGTGCGAGCAGCCGAGAAAAATTATTTACTGAATGCGTCCAAACGTTAGTTGTAGATACACCTAGTCAAGAAATAACGAATCAAGATACTGAAGCTAGTGTCGGTGAAGCGATTGCAGAGGATTATAAATTGAAAATGAGTAGCTATCAAGTGATGGAAGAGGATGGCACGAATTATTTAGTCATCCGCTATCTTTGTACCAATACAAGTAGCACGACAATCGTACCTGAGGAGAAATGGATGGAGGCAGTCACCGTGAGCCAAAGCGGTCAAGAACTGGCTGCCACAAATGGTGTTTCTGATTCTGAAATAATGTATTTATTGGGATTAGGGACCCAAGTATTGCAAGGAAACTATTCAATCGAATGTGCTGCTGTTTATCAATTAGATTCATCCACTGAAGCGGTTACGTTAGACTTTGATAAAGAGTTGTTTATCAATTCTGAAACTACGATATTACCAATAGGAGGAAACTAACATGAGGAGATTAGGCAAAATAGTTCTGCCGTTCATCTTTTTAGTCATTTTAGGAGGGTGCAGTTCAGCTTCAGCAGAATTGAAAGAACTTCCTGAGAAACAAGAAGCCTTGACGTTATGGACCAATCGTTCTTCTGAGTTTGGTAATTCCAATTACTCTGCACCAGAGGGAGAAGCGATAACAGATCTGAAAGAACGTTTTGGAGTAGAGCTCAGTCCTAGCTTCACTGAGTTAGCCAAGCTAGCTACAAATGAAATGACTAAAGATGGTTATACAATTCCTGAACCAGAGTATACGATTGCGTCATCTACAACTTCCTTAAACGTGAGAGATAGAATTTTAGCCTATAATGGTGAGAATATTATGATTTATACGGATATCACAGAGGCTTATAGCTATCTCAAAAACAGTGAGAAGGTTAAAGTCTATTCTGAAGTTTTTGAAATGAGTTTTTGGACCGGTGAAGGTGAATACTTGGGCAAAGATTTTTCGGAATTAGTAAAAAATATTGGAGAGTTATTAGCTATTCCAGAGAAAGAATTGACTGAAGGTTTAGAAAAAATTGATAATTCTGCAGAATATGCCAATCAACTAATTGAAGTCTATGATTCAGTTGAAGCAGCGGAAAAGAATGGCTCTTTTGGGCAACAATTGGTTATAGATTTAGGGGATGATGGCATTCCAGCCAAGATAACCGCTAGCTGGTTTGATTACCGAGTTTAAATTGTATCAGACTAACCTTAGAGAAGAGTGATTTTATAAAGAAAGGAGCACTGGTATGCTTTCAATGTTGACAATTGTCGTTCCTTGCTATAACGAAGAAGAGGTGCTGCCGGTCTCTAGTCAAGCTCTATTATTAGTTATAAAGCAATTGATTGAAGAGAAACAGATTCATCCAGAAAGTAAACTACTCTTTGTAGATGATGGGAGTAAAGATGACACTTGGCAAGTAATTACGGAGTTGCACAAAACAGATCCTGTTCATTTTAACGGGTTAAAGTTGAGTCGGAATTTTGGACACCAAAAAGCACTGTTGGCTGGAATGACACAAGCATCTGCCAGTTCGGACATTGTCATTAGTATCGATGCGGATCTACAAGATGATGTCCAAGCAATCCGCAATATGGTAGCTGCTTACCATGAGGGATACGATGTTGTTTACGGAGTGCGAAATAACCGCGAAAGCGATACTTTTTTTAAACGTCATTCCGCACAATTGTTTTATGGACTAATGAAAAAAATGGGGGTTGAGTTAATCCCTAATCATGCTGACTTCCGTTTATTGAGTCATCGAGCAGTCACAAATTTGCTGGCATTTTCAGAAGAAGCACCATTTTTCCGTGGCTTGGTCCCTCTAGTAGGATTTTCTTCTACGAATGTTTATTACAGGCGAGAAAAACGAGTAGCTGGGGAATCGAAATACCCCTTAAAGAAAATGATTCGCTTTGCGTTGGAGGGCATTACTTCTTTTTCTATCTTACCAATTCAACTCATTCGTCTGTTAGGATTAGTAACTATCTTAATTGGTATTTTTTATATGGGTTATACGCTAGTTCAAAAGTATATATATCACGCTGTTGTTAACGGTTGGGCGTCGATTATTATGAGTATCTGGGTTTTGGGTGGTTTACAGTTAGTTGGAATCGCCACGATAGGAGAGTATTTAGGTCGTGTCTATACCGAAGTGAAGAAACGACCGCGTTTCATAATTGAAACAGTATTAGAAAAAAAGGAGAGATTAAATGAATCGGATAACAAATAATCGTTGGCTAAAAAAAGAAAGTATCCGAGTTCTATTCTTTGCCCTTCTTCTCTCTCTGCTCTTTGTGATGCCGCTTTTGATTAAAGGGGACTTAGTGTATGGAGATGATCTGGTTTATCATTTAAGTCGGATAAAAGAGTTAGTGGGTTGGTTGATGGATGGCGAATTTAATTTTCCGGGAATCAGCACACGTTCGTTTTATTTGATAGGCTATGGGGTCAATCTATTCTATCCTTGGATTACCTTAGTGCCCTTTGCTTTCTTGAGTCAATTGTTTGAAAATGCTGCTTTCGCAATTTCTTTGGGGTTCTTTTTTTATACGTTCTTGACTGCTTGGATCGCTTATTGGTGCATGAAACGGTTTAGTCAATCCTGGGTAGCTAGTGTGTCCTTCACCTTGTTCTATGTCTTTGCCACCTATCGAACAATTGATGGGCTGACTCGCTTTGCACTACCAGAATTTATTGCGTTGACTTTCCTGCCATTGTTAGTTTGGAGCACTTATGAAGTCTTGTTTAAAGAGGTTCGATCTTGGATATGGGTCACAATTAGTTTTGCGCTGATTGTCTGCACTCATGTGTTATCCGCTTTTTTAATCAGTTTATATTTAGTGCTATTTTGGGTTGGCAGTCTGTACTTTATTCGGGAAAAAGTCAAACGAACCTTTATCTTAATTGGAGCAGGGGGATTGGCTATAGCAGGATCGGCCTTTTTCCTCATTCCTTTTTTAGAAGAGCAGCTCTTCCAAACTTTTTTACAGCCTTCCCCCGTCACTCTTGCAGGGAATACGTTGAGCGAGCTACTCGGGCATGGTCTCACTAATGACCTGACTCAATCCAGTTTAGGTGGTATTTACACAATTGGATTGCCTTGTCTGTTAGTGTTGATGTTTGGGTGTTTATTTTGGAAAAAAATGACAAGAACTTATCGACTAATCTATATTCTCAGTTGGTTTACTTTTTGGCTATCGACCGATTTATTTCCTTGGGGAATCTTTCAGCATACGATAATAAATGTGATTCAATATCCCTTTCGTTTGATGATGTTTACTACGTTATTCACCTGCCTGACAGGAGCAAATATAGTCAAGCTCATCAGTGAAGATCAATCGTTAGGAAAACGATCTTTATTGGGCCTTCTTGGAGTCAATCTGATTTTATGTTTCCTACCGTGGTTGATTTCTGTCCAGCGAATGATGGATCAGGCTTACTCATTCGCTTCGGACACCGAGACTATTTTTTTCGAAGATCCAGATAATCGCTATTCTATGTGGATTGATCAGTACGCACCAGCCAGCTCACAACCCTACATAGATGAAATCTATCAACATGTTGGGTATATAGATGGGGATGCCTATCTCATCCCACCCCAAAATCAAGGACAAAAAATTCAATATTCAATGCAAATTGAAAAAGATCAAACTAGTATTGATTTACCAATTATCCGTTATAAAAATACCATAGTTTGGGTGAATCAAAAAGAAGTAGATATGACTTCTTCTGAACGAGGTACTGTCCAAATTGAGGTAGATTCAGGTCCAACTATTGTTGAAGTGGGCTATAAAGCTTCAAAGGTGATTAGAATCAGTTTTTACATCAGTTTTTTCACTTGGCTTGTAATTCTTTTGCGCTACTTTTTTTATGAGTTATATCGCAAATTAAAAAAAGTTAGATAATTCAAGAAGCTGTATCTGGCGTATTAAACGACATTACTAAAAGGGGAAACGAATCATAAATGACTTATTAATTATACTGCCGAAATTATCGTACGAATTACACCTCTAACAATTGCCGTAAATCATGTTTTGGAAGCTCAAACGCACGTTTTTAGGTATGACTCTTACAAAATTATCAGGAACTCAGTTAGATGGGTAAACGATTTTTAACGGAGGCAACATTGTCGGAAATCTGATTGATAATTTATTAACAGCGGTACTTTCGAAATACTTTAAGAGCTTTTTGGTATTTCTAGCGATGCTCTTTGTAGTTTTTTCAAATAATTATTTCTATCTCAATCGAGTAGCTTTACAGGACTCAGGATATAATGCGCTAATTGCTTTAGATGCAATACTTACTGAAGTGGAGGAAGCAAATTTATCCTTAGAAAAGATTTATGTCTTTACAGATACTTTTATGCAAAATGGCAATGAGTTTGTTTATAGTAGATTCTTTGATCCAATTTTGGATTTGAGTCAACATCTTGGATAAATTTTAGTAGAGAAGGTTACACTTTTTTCCTTTTTGATAGGTCTTCAAACTCCTGCGGGGTTAGATAGTCAATCGAGCCATGAATTCGATTCATACATTATCATAAGGCGTTCCATTTCGACTATAGGAGTGTCTTATCTTATTGGTTTCAAGGCATTTTTCTGCTTCAATTGCTGTATATTGCCGGTCCAAATCAGTATGTAGAATCATTCCTTCAGGAATGTGATAGCGCTACTTTCCTTGATTCAATATTTGTAAAACACAATCGACAGTCATTTGCTTTGAAAATGTATAGATAATAATTTTCTCGCATGTAAATCCATGTGGTTTTGGTATCAAATCTTAGACAACTTTTCGTATAAGTAAAATAGATTAAACTTTATTTACGCGAGGATGGGTTTCATCTACTTAGAAAAGTGCTATTCCACCCTTTTTTGGGGTGGAATATTTGAATTTACTGATGTAAAAAAATAATGTTATAAGATATCATTTTTTAAAAAGGAAAATTAAGATAAACTGAAATATGTTTTTAGTTTATATATAAAAAAAATGTATAGCAGTTAATTTAGACGCTTGAGATATCTATTTATTTTACCGATTTTTTATTATATAGTTAATGTAAGCGTTTAGCATTTGCTGTGTCGGGAATATTTTGTTAGAAAGGAGAAAAAAATGAAAAAGAAGTTACTTTGGTTATTGTTGGGTGTAGTGTGTGGTGGAATTGTGGCTTTTGGACCAAGTGTACAGGCAGCAACAGTATATAGTGGGGGAGCTATTCCAGATCCCACGCCTGTCATTGAGCAACCGTCTATTCCGCCTTCAAACTACCGTAGTAGTTCGTTACCGAGTCAATTTGACCCGAGAAAAGAAGGAGGGGATACACCTGTTAAAAGTCAAGGAAATAGGGGACTTTGTTGGGCTTTCTCTGCAACTGGGGCAATCGAGACAGGGGCTCTCAAAGAAGCTCAGGCAGTCTATGATTTCTCAGAATTATATTTAGATTATTATTTTGCAAAGAATGCCTTGGGAAATGAACAAGTAAATACTCATTCTTATGGTAGAAGTCTGAATGCAGGGGGACAAGAGTTTTATCCTATTTATGCTGCCATTAACTGGACGCAACCTATTTTAGAAGAAACTATGCCCTATCAGCCAACAGGAGACATTCCTTTTTTAACTGAGGATCAGTTGAAGGAAGAACCAGCTGTTCATGTTCAAGGAATGGTTTCTATTCCTAAATTAGACAACGAATATACCAATGAAGAACGATTAGCAAAAGTAAATAGTATAAAAAAACAAGTTTTTTCAAATAGTGGTGTAACCTACCAATGGCGGAGCGACTATTTAGGTGACTCGAAATTTTATAACGAAGGGAACTACGCCTTTTATGTCCCGCAAAGTGTTGAGAATCAAGGAATCGATCATTCTACTCTAATTGTTGGTTGGGACGACAGTTATGCAAAAGAAAATTTCAGTTCTGAGCCAAATGAAAATGGTGCATTTATTGTCCGAAATAGTTGGGGAGACTGGTGGGCAGATAATGGCTATTATTATGTTTCCTATGAAGATTATTATGTCGCAACCTCAAGTATATATGGGGTTAGTCAAGTAGAGTCGAAAGAAAATTACGATAATATCTATTCCCATACGGAGTTCTATGGCTATTACCCAAGAGCAGTGTATACAAACTCAGCTATTCTTTCAAATGTGTATCAAACAAATAGTCAAGATGAAACACTTGAAGCTGTCTCGTTCCATACAACACAATACAATACGCCATATGAAATCTACTTGTCGTTAAATACAGATAGTCTTCAAACGACAACGTCATTAGAAAATATGACTCACTTGGGTTCTGGAGTGAAAGAAATACCAGGCATAGAGACTATTGAATTAGAAAATGGGATAAGTTTAAACGGTAACGATAAATTTGCGATTGTTGTAAAACTTAGTAAGCCAGCAGGTGTAAGTAATCTTTATCTATTAACAGAAAATAAACTTTATGATCCAGTACGTTACCAAAATGTGGTAACAAATGAAGGAGAAAGCTATTTAGCTTTATCAGACGGAACAAATGAGACTAATTTGAGCTTTAGAGATTTATCTTCAGTAGAGAATACTAATTTAAGATTATTAGAAGGAAATGTCTATATTAACGCTTATACTGACGATAAGGAAACATTTATTCCAGTTGATACAATCGAAGTTACTCCTACAGAAAAAAGTATGGTAATAGGAGAGGAATTGTCACTATCAGCAAAAATTACTCCAGAAAACGCGACAAATAAAGGTTTTTCATGGACTAGTTCTGATCCAAATGTTGCGACTATTTCTGAGAGTGGAGTTGTTACTGCGAAAGCTGAAGGGACGGTTACAATTACTGCAAAAACAGCTGATGGAAATAAAACAGCTACCAGTACCATAACGGTTACTAAAGAAATAGACGAAGATGATCACGGAGATACAGGTGAAACGGCAACGAAAATAGTGTCTAATGAATGGGTTCAAGGAAAAATGAACAGTGATGGGGATATTGATGTATTTGAGATGCCAATACATTCTGGACGAAATCAAACAATTGTACTAGAGTCTCCAAATGGGTATGTAAAAAAATATACGATTAGAGTAGGAAGTGTTTGGTATGGACCATTTACAGGAATAGAGGCAGGGCTATCGGATGGAAATTATCGTACGACCTATACCTCTACCAATAGTTCAGATACAGCCATCCGTTTCTTCGTAGATAAATCTCTAGTACCAGCAGGAGAAACCTATAAATTTAAAGTTCGTATATTAGAAGAGGGAGAGACACTTGAGCCTGAAGAAGATGATCATGGAGATACAGGAGAGACAGCAACGAAAATAGTGTCTAATGAATGGGTTCAAGGAAGAATGAACAGTGATGGGGATATCGATGTATTTGAGATGCCGATACATTCTGGACGAAATCAAACAATTGTACTAGAGTCTCCAAATGGGTATGTAAAAAAATATACAATTAGAGTAGGAACTGTTTGGTTTGGACCATTTACAGGGAAAGAGGCAGGACTATTAGACGGAAATTATCGTACGACCTATACCTCTACCAATAGTTCAGATACAGCCATCCGTTTCTTCGTAGATAAATCTCTAGTACCAGTCGGAGAAAACTATAAATTTAAAGTTCGTATACTAGAAGAAGGAGAGACACTGGATCCTGAAGAAGATGATCACGGAGATACAGGAGAGACAGCAACGAAAATAGTGTCTAATGAATGGGTTCAAGGAAGAATGAACAGTGATGGGGATATCGATGTATTTGAGATGCCGATACATTCTGGACGAAATCAAACAATTGTACTAGAGTCTCCAAATGGGTATGTAAAAAAATATACAATTAGAGTAGGAACTGTTTGGTTTGGACCATTTACAGGGAAAGAGGCAGGACTATTAGACGGAAATTATCGTAC
>NZ_JANLGQ010000004.1 GCF_026157065.1 Enterococcus sp. HY326 | reverse complement strand
TGGTTTTCGGAAACTGCATCCCCAACATTCACTAAGACTTTTAAGATAGCGCCAGGCATAGGAGCCGTAATTGCATCGGCGCCGGCTGGAGCTGAGGCAACGGGTGTTGGTGCTGGTGCAGCAGGTGCTGCTTCTGGAGCAGGAGCTGCGGGCGCAACAGGTGCAGCCGGAGCAACGGGTGCTGCCGGTTGTGGCACGCCACCGATTTCTTCCATTTCTACTAAGTATTCTTGACCATCGATTGAAATTTTAAATTTACGTAACATTGATGAACCCTCCGTTTTATTTTTTCTTTTGAATCGTTTTGACAATGTGCTGACTGTCTTCTGCTGCCTCTGCGGCAAGACTGGCGGCAATTAACGCAACTGTGCGGGCTTCTGGATTGCGTTTTAAAATTGTTTTAACCACAAACTGGCTGTCGCTGTTTTCGCCAGCCGCAATTGCGGTGGCAATCACACTCACCAACTGATATTCTTCGGGACTTGTCGGAATAAATGCTGGCAAGGCTCCATAACCGTCATCAGGTGAAGCGACTTTACTTTCGATTGCCGAGACTACTTCTTTAGCGTCTATAGGTTCGTCCTTCTTAAATAATCGACTAAAAATGCCCAAGGCGATTCTCCTTTCTTGATATTTCATAATCCCCTTTTATTATAGTGGCAATCGAAAAACGAAAACACTGAAATCTTAAGATAAATTGTTTTTTCAATGTTTTTAAAAAGTCAAATACCTCTGTTTTTTTCAAAAACCTTGATAAATCAACGTTTTCCATCGTTAAGAATTTATTAATATCTTGTTAAGCATTTAATAAGTACGCTTACATAAATTGTTTTTTTCGTGTCCTTTTTATTCTCAAAGTATATTCAAACATCTGAATATTGCTTATTCTATGGTTACAGAAACGACGAACATTTTAATTTAGAAATTTTGTGAAAGATTATTCATAAAATGTTCAGCGTTTTATTTCGGGAAAGTCTTGGTAACGCTTTCTTAGAAAAAGTACAAAAATTAGGAGGGAAATTGATGTTACTAACTATCTTATCTTACGGTATGATCGTCGTCTTCATGTTTGTCATCATGAAAAAGAAACTGTCTCCGCTAACTGCGTTGATTATGATTCCTTTACTGTTTACAATCGTGGCAATGATCGCTGGTGTAGCAGCAGACGGAAATATTGGGGACTTCGTGTCAGAGGGGATTGCAACAACCGCTAATACCGGGATTATGCTATTATTCGCTATCCTATACTTCTCTATCATGTTAGATGCTGGTTTGTTTGATCCAATTACTAGAAAGATGATTCATTTTGCAAAGGGAGATCCAATGCGAGTACTAATCGCAACTGCAGTTGTTGCAGCAGCGGTATCACTAAATGGTGATGGTACGACCACAACTTTGATTTGTTGTTCAGCTTTTATTCCTATCTATAAAAAATTGGATATGAAAATGATGAATCTAGGTGTTTTGATTATTTTACAAAACACTATCATGAACTTGCTTCCTTGGGGCGGACCAACTGCACGAGCAATGTCTGTCTTAGATGTTGGTGGTGAAATTTTATCTTACTTAGCACCTGGTATGGTTCTTTCATTAGCATTTGTTATTTTCTTTGTGGCACCACGGATGGGTCGTCAAGAACGAGCTCGCTTAGGTGTTAAAGAATTATCCGATGCTGAAATTGATGAAATGACTACCGTAACTGATCCAGAAACTTTAGCTATTCGTCGTCCGAATCGTTGGGCCTTTAATGGTATCATGACCATCATTTTAATTGCTTGGTTAGTTGCCGGCTCATTCTACTCACCAATTGAAGTGCCAGCTTTATTATTATTTGCTGTTGGTACGTGTATTGCGTTAATCGTAAACTACCCTGTCTTAAAAGATCAGTCAGCACGGATTGGCGCTAACGGCGGTGACGCTGTACAAGTAGTTATCTTAGTTTTTGCTGCTGGGGTTTTCATGGGATTATTCCAAGGTTCAGGAATGGCAGAAGCGTTAGCAAATAGCTTCACACAAATTATTCCTAAACAACTGGCTGGTTTCTGGGGCTTAGTAATTGCCTTGATTTCTGCACCAGGTACATTCTTCATCAGTAATGATGGTTTCTACTTTGGTGTACTACCAGTCTTGGCTGAAGCTGGTCGTCAATATGGTTTTACAAATATGCAAATGGCTCTAGCTTCATTAATGGGACAAGCTTTCCATTTATTGAGTCCATTAGTTGCCTTTATCTATCTGTTATTACGTTTAACTGGTTTAGATATGGGTCAATGGCAAAGAGCCGCTGGTAAATATGCGCTAGGTATTTTCGCAATCTTTGTCATCACCATTATCCTATTTGGTCATATGCCACTGTATATTCCACAATAATTTTTCTAAAGAGACTGTCTAAACAGCTGACTCTGCAAAAAATCCCGATTAACAACCTTGTGTTGATTACTAATCATTTCAGGATAATTTTGCAAATAATCTGCTGAAGGACAGTCTCTTTTTTGTTAAAAAATTATCTGGCAATCCCTTTTGCTTTTTCCGTCAGATTTGTTTAGAATTGGTTTCAACTAGACAAATTAAATATAGGAAGGAACATGACTGTGAATCCGATTATTGAAGCCGTTCGAAAAAATTTGGATTTTTCTCAAAATAAGACCTTGAAAATTTTACTTTACGAGGCCTTCCGTAAAACCATTATTTTAAGTGATATTCCGGCTGGCTCTAGAATCAATGAAAAAGAATTCTCTGAGGTGTTAAACATCTCCCGGACTCCGATTCGTTACGCTATGCAGCGTTTGGTGGAAGAACGCTTGGTTGAGCATGTTCCCCGTGTGGGCATTGTAGTCAAAGGAATCAGCATTCAAGATGCGTATGAAATTTATGATATTCGTAAAGCCTTAGATACCTTGGCAACTATTAAAGCAATGGAATTGATGAATGAGGCCGATTTTGCAGAGCTGAAGGCTCTTTTAGAACACAGTAATCAACTCAATGATGAGGATCGAGTCGATGAATTATTGGTTAGCTTTTCTGATTTCAATGCTTTCATCTACGAAAAAAGCAGAATGCTCCGCTTAAAATCAATTGTGACAAATTTACAGGCTTATCTTGTTTATTTTCGGGACATTGCCATTCGTTCTTCGGATCGTCGTGACAAAGCCTTAGAGGAACATTGGCTAATCTATCGTGGAATGAAAACAAACAACCGTGAACAAATTCAAATGATTACCCATGAGCATTTAGATCGCTCATTAAACTTTATTTTAGTGGAAATGGAGCGAAGAAAAATTGAATGATTCTCTTTCGACTGTCGCTGACTTTGCGGAAAAAGCTCTATTCTACGAGGTTTCTTTAACGCCGAAGCCTGGTCTGGTAGACCGTTTTTCTAACGGTGCCCATCAAGATATGGATTTTTTTTCCTTTGTGGACAGCATTATCAGTCTGCGACCTTTTTTTTCAGATTATCTCAAGGCAGGTTTTCAACACAACGGCTCTTTTTCTGAACTCTTTCAAAAGTTGCGGCTGATTGGAATCGACGCAGAAAAGGCTATGATGAAAGCTACTAAAGGTATCAATACCCACAAAGGTGCCAATTTTTCATTTGCTTTATTGTTGGGAGCCACTGGTTTTTATATGCAAAAAAAGACTATCTTCCCCTTTACATCAGAGGATACCAATGAAATTTTAAAAATTGTTGCAGCCATTGCTGAAATAGTGCAAGAGGACTTTACTGATTTAGCTGCTAAAACAGACCTTTCTTATGGGGAAAAACTTTATTTAGAAAAAGGGTTGATGGGCATTCGTGGCGAAGCAATTGCGGGTTACCCCATCTTAAAAAATCAACTATTGCCTTTTTTTCGCAATCAAAAAGATGAACATACAGAAATTAAGTTATTGCGAGCTTTAGTCTTCTTGATGAGTTTTGTTGAAGATGGTAATTTACTGCATCGTGGTGGCTTGACAGCCTGGCAACAAGTTAAAGATGAAAGCTTGACACTTCATCAAGCGGATTTAACACCTGATGAATTGATTTTGAGCCTAAAAAAATACGATCAACAAATGATTGATCGTAATTTAAGCCCTGGCGGCTCCGCCGATTTAATAGCATTAGGTATTTATTTGGCGTTTTTAGAAGATTTATTTTAATCTGCCGGATTAAACGTATAGCCGATACCCCAGACAGTCCTCAAGAACTTCGCTTCTTTAGGATTGTCTTCTATTTTATTGCGAAGATGATTGATAAAGACCATAATAGTATTGGCATCATACTTGCCATCTTCCCAAACATTATGATAAATTTGCTCTTTTGAAAAAACTTGATCAGGATTCTCCATAAAAAATTGCATCAACTTAATTTCTTTAGAGGACATTTTAATCGGCTCTGCCCCTTTGAAAAGCTCATAGCGAGCTTTATCAAAACGGAAAGGCCCTTGGATAATTTCATTGGTCACTTTTTGTTCTTGATTTTTAATTATTTTCCGCCGTTCTAACGTAGCTAAAACTTGCGCCTTTAAAATATTTGGCAAAAAAGGCTTGGTCAAGTAGAAATCAGCACCATTTTCTAAAGCAGTGACAATGTCTTCTTCATTAGTTTTGCCACTTAAAAAGACAATTGGCACAAAAGGGTCTGCCTCGCGAATGACTTGAGCGAGATGATAGCCGTCATTTTCATGTTCCAAGCCGACGTCTAAGATAAATAAATCAAACTTAATTCGTGAGACAATATCAATTGTCGCCTCCACAGAATCACTTTGATAAACTAAAATACCTGTAGATTGCAGCGATTTCCAGATTAACCTGCGAATCGCCGGGTCATCGTCAACAATTAGTATTTTTTCATTACGCATTTTTTTCCCCCTGTACTATTTAGATGTTCATTTGAAAGGACAAACTATGAGAAAACCATCAAACAAATGGATTTACGTTGGCTTTATCAGCGTTTTAATTATTACGGCAGTCGGATTAACCCTGTCGATATTTACCTATTCATCGGTGCAACGTCATAGCATGAAGCTTGCCGAAGAGCATCTAACAACTATAAACAATGATGCCATTAAAATTTTAACATTGCAAATAGAAAATTATCGAGAGGACTTAGAAAATCTTTCCCGTAGTGAAGAACTAACAGCATCTTTTGAAAATTTGAATGATGAGCTGCTTGACAAAGAGCTTTCTCATGCCCTTTCCAGTATGGCGACTCTCAGTTTAGTCACAGACAACGGCCTTTTGATAAAAGGCTGGCAGAAAAAAGGGCAACAATTAGAGGCTCTTGAAACTTTTCCCCGTTATGTGATGACTGACCCAGATTATCCGACTGGTGTTAAAACTAGTGGTCAGGAAAATGGCCAAGTTTTTTATGACTATACTAGTTCTTATTTAAATTTTTATCAAAAAGTTACCGACAGTAGTCAAAATCAGGCAATCTTAATTTTGACAATTGATTTGGAAAAGTTTTATCAAGAAAATTTTGATCCTCTGCAAAATGATTTTCAAGGCTACACCATGATTAAAGACCAAGATATGAAAGTCGCTATGCACCCCTCCACTGAACAAGTCGGCTTGACCATTGTGGAGGACCGGCAACAGGAATTTCCCGATTTAGATTATACTGATTTAAAGCGGCTTGAAACAGAACAGCTGGCTAATCAAAAAGGGACCCTCAGCTATTATTCCTACTGGTGGACAGAAGAAAACCCAACTCGAGTATTAAAAATTGCTGCGTATCAATGGATTACAATTGGTGCTACCCGTTTGGTGGTAGCTAGCAACTCTGATTTTAATGAATGGAACGGCTTAGTTATCGAAGGGAGTATGATGAGCTTAGGTCTACTGATTATCCTCTTTGTTGTGCTAGTTTTGCTAGGCTTTATCTATATTAACAACACCCGAAAAAATCGTAATTATCAAGAAAATTTGCGTTTAAAGGAACGGCAGCGCTCCTTAGAAGAAAAGCATGCTATGGAAAAATCTATTTTCCAAGAATCAAAATTAGAAACCATTGGTCTATTAACGACGACGATTGTCCATGATATGAATAATTTTCTCACACCAATGATTGGCAATCTGCAGCTTTTAATTGAGGAGCATCAAGATGATGAGCTACTAGTGGATGATTTGAAAGAGGTTTATCAAGCAGCCGAAAAAGGTCAACAACTTTCCAGCAACGTTTTGCGTTTTTCCAAAGTCAATCAAGGCCAGAAAAAAAATCAGCAAATTGACGAGGTTGTAAAGGAAGCCCTGGATACACTTAAGTTGCTGATTCCTAAAACGGCCACTCTCACTTATGAACTGAACACAAATCAGAGTGCTTACTTTGAAAAAGATGATTTGCAGGTGATTTTATACAATCTAATTACCAATGCTTATCAAGCCATTGACCAAACTGGTGCGATTTCAGTAAAACTCAGTCTCGCTGATGCAGCTCAAAATGCTGCCTACCAAAAAACCGGTCACGTCTTTGAGAAAAAAAGCTTTGCTCTACTAGAAATAACCGATGACGGTCCCGGGATTCCAAAAGACATTGAAGAGCATATCTTTACGCCCTTTTTTACTACAAAATCGACTGATGGTGGTACTGGTCTGGGACTATTTACAGTCTCTTCAATCGTGAAAAAAAATGACTGGTTTTTAAACGTTGAAAGCAGCCCTGCAGGCACCACTTTTATTTTAGCAATTCCATTTTAAAACTCGCAACCAAACAGCAGCAGACTAATGTTGCTGCTGTTGCTTAGGAGGATAATATGAATCAATTTGGAGCTCTCTTTCGAAAATTCCGCCTGCAAAAAGGCTATCCGTTAAATCAGACTGCCGCTGAGATTGTCAGTCCGCAGTTTTTAAGACGCTTTGAAAAGGATCAAAATGATATCACGATTACAAAACTCTTTGCACTTTTACAACGAATCAATGTTTCTGTGGAAGAATTCATGTTTGAGTATAATGAAACAACTCAGCTTGTCTCAGTTCGTCGCCTAGAAGAAATTATCGATGAAATCATTATTAAAAAAGACGAAGAAAGCTGGCGCAAGTGGCTTGCACAAACCCAAAGCGCTGCTGGAATTTTAGGGGACGCCCGCAAAGAAGCCAATCATTTTATTGCCTTAATTTTGATGGATTATGGTAATCGTTTGTTTCATAAACATTTCGACTTCGATATGACACCCCTCTGGCAATATTTGGAAAGTGTCGAAACCTGGGGAGAATTTGAGTTTCTTTTGGCAACCTACAGCTGCCACTCCATGTCGAAGGAAGTGCGCTCTTTTTTATGGCAGCAGTCGGCGAAGAAAAAAATTAAAGCTTTGACAACTAGACGCTACAGTCAAGATTTTTATCTACATATTTGTCTCCATGCCCTTTTAGATCAAGAGATTGAGCAAGCAAAAGATATCATCGCTACCTACGAACGCTACCAGCAGCCAGAAAAAATTATGCAAAACCTTAGTCACTCGACAATGAATCGGATTATTAACGGCCTGGTTTTGGCCCTTGAAAATAATTCTGAAGGGGAAAAAATATGCCGAGAAATGGTGCATTTTTTTCGTCATCATATGGGCTATGAGCAGTATGCCCAAGGCACCGAAAGATATATTGACCTGATTTTAAACAATAATCGCCAATAATTTTTCTGTTTAAATAAAGTTTTGAAACTCGCCTTTCTTCCCGTAAAAAAAGATTCCAGTTCAGTTTAAAAAGCAACTGAATTGGAATCTTTTTTTTCTGACTAAAATTAGGTTTCAGTAAATCAGCGGAAAATATTTTTACCCGTTGCTTGTTGGAAAGTTACTTAGTTTTCCAACATAGCCCAGATTTTTTCAGCAACCTCTTCGTTTACATAGACGGAAATGCTGCCGTCATTTACTGGGAATGTACCTTTACCGTTATCATCTAATTGGATTTTAGCCTGATTATTTTTCAAAAGGTCTACAAACACTTTTTCTCCATGGGTGGCACTGACTGTCATCTCTAATTCGCCGCCAGTGTGATTCGTTAATACTACCGCCAAACCGGAATTTTCGTGCTCGTAATCACCGGTTCTAACCCAGCCGACAACATCAGGACCATTAAAATAATCCACTTGACTACCGTGGGCCAATTGTTCTCTGATTTTTAAAAGAGCGGTTAAATCTTCACCAACTGGATCAACATTTTGTGAAGGAATTCCATATAAGTCTCCCCAGAAAACAACTGGTGTGCCGGCTTCCCGCAATAAAATTAACGCATAGGCTTGGGCTTTAAACCAGCCTTCGACCCATGATTCAAGACTTTGACCTTTTTGGGTATCGTGATTGTCGACAAATGTAACTGCCCAATCGCCTCTTTCTTCTGCCAACGTGCCTTTAAAAATATCCCGCATATCATAAGCTCCCATTGAATTAGAAGCCTGCTGCAAATTAAAATGCAGCGGCACATCGAAGAGATTGATTAAATTTCCTGAAGAGTCAATGTAATCGACTAATTTATCTAACTCATCACTCCAATATTCACCAACCACAAACATATCCGCCTGTTTTTCTTCCTGGCGGTGCAAGAGCCAATCGACAAAATAATCAAATTGAATATGTTTGACGGCGTCTAAACGAAAGCCATCGACATCCGTTGTTTCTTGATACCATTTGCCCCACTTGTCAAGCTGCTCAACGGTCTCTTGATTTTCCATATCTAAATTACAGCCCATCAAATAATCGTAATTGCCGTTTTCATCGTCGACTTCGGGATCCCAGCCCTTATCAGCAAAATTAAAAATGGCATGATCATGGCGTCGTGCATCATAATCGACACCAGAAAAATTTTGCCAAGTCCACACGTAATCGTTGTACGTACCACCCCGTCCAGGAAAAGTGAATTTAGTCCAAGCAGAAATTTCCTGTTCGTCACTAATGGGTTGATTGCGGTTGTCTCCGCTGTATTTGACAGCAGACACGGTTTCTTCTTCGTCGGCTCCCATAAAATGATCGACAACAATATCAGCATACACTTCAATTTCTTGGGCGTGTAAATCTCTTATCGCCTGCAGATATTCTTCTTTTGTCCCATATTTTGTCGGCACTGTATCTTTTTGGTTAAACTCCCCTAAGTCATAAAGGTCGTAGGTACCATAGCCAACATCATTGACTCCTTGCGCCGCTTTATAAGCCGGTGGTAGCCAGACACCAGAGAATCCGAATCTTTTTAGCTCATCTGCTTTTTGACTGATAGTTTTCCAATGGGTACTGTCAGCCGGTAAATACCATTCAAAACCTTGTAAAATTGTTGGATTTGTCATAAGCCTGCTCCTTTTTATTTCCGTTTTTAAAGTATGAAAGAATTACTATGAAAATTTTCGATATATTTATTCTACTCTTTACCTTCAGAAAACTTTGATTTTAAAGTTTTAGAAACTCCTCTTTTAATAAACGATATTGCAAACGATCTTTAAAGGCTCCTTGATGCCATTGAAACTTTTTAAAGTCTCCTTCTTTTATTAGCCCGCATTTTTGCATGACTTTTTCAGAAGCGATATTCTCCTTTAAACAACCGCAAAAAATTCGATAAACATCATTTTCAAAAAAAGCAAAACGTAAAACTTCCTTGAAGGCCTCCGTCATATAGCCGAAGCCCTCAAACTCTTTTTGTAAAAAATAGCCTACCTCAACATGTTTTCCCAACGGGGTATCTGTTATCAAACTGTAGCCAATCTCCCCAATTCGCTCTTTTGAATGGCTAAAGATACCAAAGAAATAATTTTCTCGATTCTCTTTTTTACTCTCTTCGATGGCCCACTGCAAATTTGCTTGTGATTCAGCGAAAGAAAATGTTTGTAGTTCCGGTAAATAATACATCACCTGTGGGTTACTAAATAACTGATGATGGGAAGCTAAATCTTCTGATTGATGATCTCTAATGATTAACCTCTTCGTCTGAAACTCAATCATTTTTAAAACCTCCTTGAGACTGCTTTCATTCATTTTAAAACAAGTTGTCCAATTAGTAAAAATTTTTCAAGAAAACAATTTGAATGTTTTTGGTCGTTTGTGACGGTTTTTGATTGAACTGTAAAAAAGATTGTGTTACACTACATGTTGAAGAGAGGGATGAAAATGCTTACAGATGAACGTCGACAAAAAATTCTCGAAGCATTAGACCGTCAGCAACTAATCAAATCACAGGACTTAATGGATCAATTAAGCGCTTCTGAATCAACTATTCGCCGAGATTTGCAGGAATTAGAAGACGCTGGTCTATTAACCAGAATTCACGGCGGTGCGAAAATAATTGAACCCTTGGGCTTAGAACCAAATCTGAATGAAAAAACATTCAAGAACCTTCACGAGAAACAAGTAATCGTTCAAATGGCTCTTGCGGAAATCCATGAAGATGACATTATTTACTTGGATGCTGGCTCCACCACGCTAGAATTTATTCCCTATCTAAAAGGCAAGCGAATTGTCGTAGTGACAAATTCAGTCCGACATGCAAATGAGCTTGTGGATTTAAATATTGAAACGATTATTCTCGGTGGCAGTATTAAACTGACCACCAATGCGGTTTTGGGAAATTTTGCGATGGCTCAGCTGCAGCAAATGCGTTTCAACTGTGCATTTATGGGAATAAATGGTATTCATGAAACATTTGGGTTGACCACACCTGACCCAGAAGAAGGCGCATTAAAGCAGATGGCGATGGCGCAAGCGGAAAAAGTTTTCGTACTGGCAGACGATTCCAAATTTAATAAAACGTCCTTCTTTAAAGTGGCGGACGTCAGCAGTGCCACTATCCTAACCAACTACTGCCCTGCTGAATATTTACCAGCATTAAAACAGCTGACTACCATCAAGGAGGCAACAAAATGATTTATACGGTAACGCTAAATCCTTCGATTGATTACATTGTCCATGTGAATCAATTGAAATTAGGGGATTTAAATCGGATTTCTCAAGATTTCAAACTACCTGGCGGCAAGGGAATTAATGTTTCAAGAATTTTAAAACGCATTGACAGTCATTCTACTGCGCTTGGCTTTCTCGGTGGGTTCACTGGCGGCTTTATCAATGACTGGCTTAAGGAAGAAGGCATCACCAGCCAATTTACAAAGATTGCTGATGACACCCGGATTAATATTAAATTGAAATCAGATTCGGAAACTGAAATTAACGGAGCGGGGCCAGCTTTAACTAATGAAGAAATTCAAGAACTAAAACAAGCCTTAAGCCAAGTTGAAAAAAATGATGTTGTGATTCTTTCCGGCAGTGCTCCTGCCAGCCTGCGCAAAGGCTTCTATCAAGAGTTGATTCAAATTATTAATGATAAGGAAGCTGAATTTGTGATTGATACGACAGGAGAAGATTTACTAGATGCCTTAGCTCATCAACCTTTGTTGGTGAAGCCAAATAATCACGAGCTTGCTGAACTTTATCATACTAGCTTTGATTCTGTTGCCGCAATTTTACCTTACGGAAAAAAATTGCTAGCAGCTGGAGCCAAAAATGTAATTATCTCAATGGCCGGCGATGGCGCTTTGCTCTTTAGTGGCGACAAGGTCTATCAATCAAATGTTTTAAAACGGCCATTAAAAAACTCTGTTGGTGCTGGTGACTCAATGATTGCCGGCTTTGTTGGAACCTTTGCCAAAACTCAAGATGCTGTAGAAGCCTTCCGTTGGGGCGTGGCTTGTGGCAGTGCCACGGCCTTCTCTGACGACTTGGCCTCTCAAGAATTTATTGAATTGTTGCTACCGGAAGTAAAAATTATAGAAGTGGAAAAATAGGGGGATTTTTTTATGAATATCAAAGACTTGTTAATCAAAGATGCAATGATTATGGATTTACAAGCTACCGATAAAAAAGGTGCCATTGATGAAATGGTAGACAAGATGTATGCAGCTGGCCGTATTTCGGATATCGATACCTATAAAGAAGGTATTTTAGCACGGGAAGCTCAGACTTCCACTGGCCTTGGAGACGGCATTGCGATGCCTCATGCCAAAAATAAAGCAGTCAAAGAAGCAACTGTTTTATTTGCGAAAAGCAATAAAGGTGTCGATTACGAAGCGCTAGATGGTCAGCCAACTTATTTATTCTTTATGATTGCTGCTCCAGAAGGCGCCAACGATACGCATTTACAAGCCTTGGCTGCTTTGTCTCGCTTGCTAATTGACCCAGATTTCGTCGCAAAATTAAAAACAGCTCAAACGCCTGATGATGTCCAAAATCTTTTCCAAGCAGCTGAAGATGCTAAAGAAGCGGAAGAAAAAGCGGAACAAGCAGAAGCTGCCAACAAAGAAGAGCTAAAAGACTTCAATCGTCGATATATTGTAGCAGTAACTGCCTGCCCAACAGGGATTGCCCACACATATATGGCAGAAGATGCTTTAAAGAAAAAAGCTAAGGAAATGGGCGTTGAGATTAAAGTTGAAACAAACGGCTCAGAAGGTATTAAAAATAAATTGACCGCTGACGATATTGCCCGAGCAGATGCCGTTATCGTAGCGGCCGATAAAAAAGTTGAAATGAATCGTTTCAGCGGCAAAGAATTAGTCAATCGTCCTGTAAGCGATGGAATTCGTAAAACAGAAGAATTAATCAATATCGCTTTAAGTGGCGATGCTCCTGTTTTCCATGGTGATGGCAGCGCAGCAAAAAGTGATGAAGCTTCTGCCGATGGTTCAATCGGTCAAAGAATTTACAAAGATTTAATGAACGGTGTCTCTCACATGTTGCCATTTGTTATCGGCGGCGGGATTGCGATTGCCCTCTCCTTTATGATTGACCAATTTATCGGCGTGCCAACAGATCAACTGGCTAGTCTGGGAAATTATAATGAAGTAGCTAGCTGGTTCAACCAAATCGGTAGTGCTGCCTTTGGCTTTATGTTACCAGTTTTAGCTGGGTTTATTGCTTCTAGTATTAGCGATCGTCCTGGTTTGGTTGCTGGTTTTGCAGCTGGTGCTTTAGCAAATGCCGGCGGTGCTGGATTCTTAGGCGCTTTAGTTGGTGGTTTCATCGCAGGTTACGTGATTGTTGCTCTGAGAAAAATTTTCGCCGGTCTGCCAAAATCGTTGGAGGGAATTAAAGCCATTTTATTCTATCCGGTCTTTGGTGTTTTAATCACTGGTTTCTTAATGCTCTTGGTCAACGTACCAATGAGTGCCATTAACACTGCTTTAAATAATTTTCTAACTAGTCTTGACGGAACAAATGCCCTTCTTTTAGGCGCATTATTAGCCGGCATGATGGCGGTTGACTTAGGTGGTCCAGTAAATAAAGCTGCTTATGTTTTCGGGACTGCTACCTTGGCTACTACGCTAACTGAAGGCGGCTCTGTCGTCATGGCTTCTGTAATGGCCGGTGGTATGGTACCGCCGTTAGCAATTTTCATTGCAACTCGTTTATTTAAAAATAAATTTACCAAAGAAGAAAGAGATTCAGGCTTAACTAATATCGTGATGGGCTTGTCCTTTGTAACCGAAGGCGCCATTCCTTTTGCAGCGGCTGACCCATTGAGAGCTATTCCAAGTTTTGTTGTCGGCTCAGCAATCACCGGTGCTTTAGTTGGTGAATTTGGTATTCGTTTAATGGCTCCCCACGGCGGTATCTTCGTTGTGATGTTATTAAACCGTCCAGTACTTTACTTATTATTCATCGCATTAGGTGCGGCGATTTCTGGCGTACTCTTCGGAATCTTGAAAAAAAGCAAAGTAGAAACAACAGAATTAGCTTAAGTTAAAAAGAATCACCAGCCTTTTGTAACAAGGTTGGTGATTCTTTTTAATTTGTTTCAGATTTTGTATCTTCATTTGAATAAACTTGAGTCGCTTCTTCCGGCTGCTCGTTTTCATTTTGCGCTTCTGCTGATTCATCAGCTTGAGCAGCAATCTCCTTGTCTGCAGCCGCCGCCTCTTCTGAAATTTTTTCGGCTGACTCAGCAGCAGCTGTCATCTCTTCTTCAGCACTCCCGCTCGCTTCATCTGTTTCATCAGCCGGAGAAGACTGTTGCTGGGGCTGTTCTTTCCGCCCTTTTCCTTCAAAATAATTTAAAACAAATAGACTGACTAAGCTGACCCCCACGATAAAGAATGCAAATTGCGCTTTATACTCAAAGCCCGGTGACAAAAAAGCTACAATAATCACCAAGACAGCCGGAATAATAATTAAGTAATATGTTTTTAAATCAACGGAATCCTTCATTGAATCAAACCCTTCTATGACAATGCTCTATTTGATTTTTGTTCCTCCAACTTTTGCTGGCTAGCAAAGACCACTCGCAAATGATTGGTCCCTTTTTTTAAGTCCACTCTAAGGTCCCCTTTGTTTTTGCGGACACGGCCAATTTTAATGTCCTTCATCTGATGACGCAGCTCAGCCACCGGGACATGCTGCAGCGCCTCATTGGGAATATAAAATTTTAAGACTGCCAAATAGTTTTGGTAATTCTCGTCTTTGACATTGATCTCCAAGTAATTGCGGATATAAAATTCATAGGCCGCCAGCCCTTCATCCATCGTCAGTAACGGGTTCAAAATTTTATAATTCATCATTGTTGACTTCATTTCATCCATCAGGGGAAAATAAGCCTGTGAATTCAAGAGTCCTCTGACTCGCCGCTCTTTATAGGTTTGCTTTAGTAAATCATAATAACGGGTGACAAAATGGGTGGCCCGCTTTTTTTCTGTTGGCTGCAGCCGGTTATTCTGATACTGCACCGTTTGAATCGTGTGCTTGTAGTAGGAGTATTCGATAAACGGGTCCTTCAACACCCCGACCCCATTTGTCCAAACCAATTGATCAATCCCCAGCTGGTCGCGAAAAAGCTGTTGGTAATTTAAATTAGCCGGCAAATCCCAATTCAGAGACTTTTTAAAAAGCGTGATTTCAATCAGGTCATTGGCATGCTCTTGAATCGCCTCCACCTGCTGAATATCTAATAAGATTTGCTTTAGGATAATCCGAAAATAATATTTAGAAAAAAACATGCGCCAGCAGGCCGTTAAACAGAGCCCGTCATAAAATAAATCACAGCCGGCTAATTGATTGGTATCAATTTGGGTAACCCCTTTGTCATTTAACATCTTCGGCAGTTGTTGAATTTCTTCGGTTGTCTCAAAGAGTTTGCGCTTTTCGATATTTTCAGTATTGTTATATAAATATTCATCATAGGAGCGGGTATATCCATAAATACCCCATTTTTCCAAGCTCCGCACCTGATAATCATCAATCATCTGTTGATGATTTTGATAAATATCTTTATCAATAATAATTTTTTCCAGCAGGTTGGCTTTCGAGCGTTGCAGCATCAAAACATTATTGGGATTACCAACAGTTAAAGTAAAATATTGATTGTCTGCCACGTCGGCAAAAAACTCCCGGATAATATCCGGATGATAATCCATCATATCTTTGAAGTCAATTTGTATAAAAGTCGCTTCAATCAACAGGCGACTGAGAAGGGCCCAGTCGTTGACCACCGCCGCAAAATCCTGCTGATCGGTTATCCGTAATTGATTGACCAAATAAATCTGCTCTTCTTTTTGCATATTCCCAAGCCTCCTTTTTGTTTTTTTATCCACTTTCCTTCGCATTTTTCTATCTATAATTATTATAACGAATAATTTACAATTCAGCCAACCTCAAACACAAGTATTTTATTTTGTCGGTAATCATGCTAAAATAATCATGAAGCTGGAGGTGTTCACAATGGGACTCAAATTTGAAAAAACCGACGATTTAGATACTTTGTTTGAAAATTTCGCAGTTGACCCTGAAAAAAAGGTTGCGCCTAAAGAAGATATTGATCGTTTTTTGAAACCAAAAAACGAAAAAGAAGACGAAAAGAAAACTAAAAAATAAGTTTCAGACTGACTAGCTTGTCAGTTGCTTTTGTTTAACAAAAAAATTTGCACCAGTAAGTCTACCATTAGACCTGCTGGTGCAAATTTTTTATTTTCCTTTTAAATAACTTTCAATCGCATTCCAGGCTTGCTGCTTTCCTTCTTTCGTAACAGAAGAGAACAAGACAAAATCATCATTCTTGTCAAAGTCCAGTGCCTTTTTAATCATGCTTTCGTGTTTATTCCATTTACCACGAGGAATTTTATCAATTTTTGTCGCCACCACAATCACTGGAAGCTCATAATATTTTAAAAATTGATACATCTGCACATCCTCTTTTGATGGCTCATGACGGGCATCTACCAACGAGACCACAGCCCGCAAATTATCCCGATTTGTCAGATAAGTTTCAATCATCTGGCCCCACTTGGCCCGCTCAGTTTTAGAAACCTTCGCATAACCGTAACCTGGCACATCCACAAAGTGTAGAGCATTTTCAATCAAATAAAAATTTAGCGTCTGAGTTTTTCCTGGTTTGCCAGAGGTGCGGGCTAAATTTTTCCGATTGATTAACGTATTAATAAATGAAGATTTCCCAACATTAGACCGCCCCGCCAGTGCAATTTCTGGCAGACCGCCTTCTGGATATTGCTTGGGCTCTACCGCACTAATGACAATCTCTGCATTATGTACATCCATTCTTTTTCTCCTTTATTTCTGTTGTGTAAATTTTTTCTTGGTAAATTTTAAGGTAGCTACATTTCAAAAAAACGGAAGTTCAGGGATTCAGGCTTGTCTCCTCCGCAAACTTCCGTTTTATATTTCAATTGATATTAGCCAGCTTTTTTAGAATCATTGCTGTAAATCACAATTGGTTCAGCCTCATCGTTAGCTGCTGCTTTGGTAATCACAACTTTCTCAATCGATTCATCTGATGGAATATCAAACATAATGTCCATCATAATGTCTTCAATGATTGAACGCAAGCCGCGGGCACCAGTATTTCGTTCGATGGCCTTATTCGCAATAGAACGCAGCGCATCCGGTTCAAATTCCAAATCTGTATCATCCAACGCTAATAGTTTTTGATATTGTTTTACTAAAGCATTTTTCGGCTCGGTCAAAATGTGCACGAGGTCTTCGGTAGATAATTTTTCCAAAGCAGCTGTCACAGGTAAGCGGCCGATAAATTCAGGAATCAAGCCAAATTTCAACAAATCTTCAGGGATGATGTGTTGCATTACACTTTCGTTTTCCCCAAGTCGTTTGTTGTCCGCACCAAAACCGATTGTTTTTTCACCAAGACGATTGCGAACAATCGTTTCAATGCCATCGAAGGCGCCGCCCACGATGAATAAAATATTGGTGGTATCAATTTGGATAAATTCTTGATGGGGATGCTTGCGCCCGCCCTGCGGTGGTACACTAGCAACTGTGCCTTCAAGAATTTTCAAGAGGGCTTGTTGAACCCCTTCACCGGAAACATCTCGGGTAATTGAAACATTTTCGCTCTTGCGGGCAATTTTATCAATTTCGTCGATGTAAATAATCCCTTTTTCTGCCCGTTCGACATTGTAATCAGCAGATTGCAATAGTTTTAATAAGATGTTTTCGACATCTTCACCGACATAGCCGGCTTCCGTTAAGCTAGTCGCATCGGCAATCGCAAAAGGCACATTTAACGTGCGGGCTAAGGTCTGCGCTAAGAAAGTTTTCCCTGAGCCGGTTGGTCCGATTAAGCAAATATTACTTTTTTGCAATTCAACTTCGTCAGAATTTTCAACACCGTGATTGATTCGTTTATAGTGGTTGTATACAGCGACGGACAGGGCGCGTTTCGCCCGTTCTTGGCCAATTACATATTCGTCTAAAACAGTTAAGATTTCACGAGGTTTTGGCACGTCAAGAACATCACGAACAGCTTCATCATAAAACTCTTCATCAATAATTTCTTTGCACAACTCGATACACTCGTTACAAATATAAACACCTGGGCCAGCTACGATTTTGCGTACTTCTTCTTGGGTCTTCCCGCAAAAAGAACAACGAACTGTATCTGTACTATCTGTGTTATCGTACATCTTTTCACCTCATTTATTTCTCGTACATACTTTTAGTTAGAGGTTTCCCCAAACTAAAGGTATCATATCACAAATATCCTAAATTAAAAAGAGTGGCAAGCGAAACTAAAACTTATCTTCATCATTCTGCAATCATAACGAAATAAAAACGTGGCACATCCGTAAAGAATGCCCCACGTTCATCTTTTATGATATGAATAAAAAATTATGCTTCTTCTTTCGCTGTGCCAGTGATTAAATCAACAGCTTTTTTCATCACGATATCATGTTTTAGCATGTCTTCAGACAACAAGTTTTTAACCTGGTCTAGCGGCATTTGGTAAGTATCAGCTAAATCTTGCAATTCTTTTTCAATTTCTTCGTCAGTTGCTTCAAATTTTTCAGCTTCTGCAATTGCTTCAATAACTAGATTTGTTTTAGTCCGGGTTTCAGCTTCACCTTCAAATTGCGTGTGCAAATCAGCTTCAGTTGAACCAGTCAATTGATAGTACATTTCAGGTGAGATGCCTTGGCGTTGCATATTGCCTAAGAATTCATCCATCGCCCGGTGTACTTCATCATGAACCATTACATGCGGTAAATCTAGGATTTCTGCATTGTCGACAGCCTTTTTAATTGCTGCTTCTTCTTTAGCATCCACTGCTGCTTGTTCTTTGGTTTCAGTTAATTCTTTGCGATATTTTTCTTTTAATTCTGCTAAGGTTTCAACTTCTTCGTCGACATCTTTAGCAAATTCATCGTCTAATTCTGGTAATTCTTTCGCTTTCACTTCATGGATTTTCACTTTGAAGATTGCTTCTTTGCCAGCTAAATCTTCAGCTTGATAATCTTCAGGGAAAGTTACGTTAACATCTAATTCTTCCTCTGCTTTATGGCCAACTAATTGATCTTCAAAGCCTGGGATAAATGAGTTTGATCCTAATTCAAGAGAATAGTTTTCACCCTTGCCGCCTTCAAAAGCAACATCGTCAACAAAGCCTTCAAAGTCGATGACAACTGTGTCGCCATTTTCAGCAGCAGCGTCTTCTTTGACAACTAATTCTGCTTGCGCTTCTTGTTCCCGCTGAATCCGTGCATCAACATCTTCCTCGCTGACTTCACGGTCTTGTTTTTCAACAACTAAGTCTTTGTATTCGCCTAATTTAACTTCTGGCTTCACAGTTACTTCTGCTGTGATTACCCAGTCTTGGCCTTCTTCCATGCTCTCAACATCAATTTTAGGTTGAGAAACTGGATCGATTGCCGCTTCTTTTACAGCAGCTTCATAAGCTTCTGGTAAAACAGCGTTCAAAGCATCTTCATACAAAGCTGCTTCGCCGTACATGCGGTTAAACACTTGGCGTGATACTTTTCCTTTACGGAAGCCAGGAACATTTAAATTACCTTTCACTTTATTAAAAGCGATGGTTAAGCCTTTTTCGATTTGAGCACGTTCAATAGAGAAGGTTAACACACCATCATTGGTGCCTTTTTTTTCCCATTTTGCTGTCATTTGATTCCCTCCGAAATATCTATTATTACTGGGATTGCAGTCTAAGCTGTGGCATTGAAATAACCGAATTACAGCTGAGTTTTCTCTTAAGCTCGTATAAGTTCACGACGCAAGCAAAAACCTTTTAGCAATAATTCGGGTAGTTCCTACAAGCCTTTTTAAGCTATCTACTGCCCCACATACCTTTTAAATATTACACTAAGCACCAAGGATTGTAAACATATTCGCAAAAGAAGATAGGCGAATTTTGCATTTTTTTCTAAATACTAACTTCTCTCCATCAATTGCCAAATAAACTGCCGCAAATTTTGCTTTAACTCTTGAATACGATTGAATTCGACAGATTCCTCCAACTGTTCTGAATACCCTTCGCTGTATTCAACTAGATAGCTTTCAGCAAACAGTTGCACGCCCCCCAAAGCTGTAATAGTTTCCGTTTCAAATGGAAATAAAATCGTCAGATGCAACCGAACCTCTTCTAAGAGAGCCTGTAAAAGATCTGGCTGCTGATGTTCCAATTGCTGAGTTAAAAACAATTCTATCTTGGCCAGCTCAGTTGAATTTTCTACCAATCCCAGCTGACTTGGGATAACCTGTTGTTCTTTTTCGTTAAACCACCGGAAAGTGAAGGATTCTTTTCTTTTGAGTTTGATTAACTCCTCCAAAACTTTTAAACGGCTGAAATAATTTATTTGGACGTCAGTTAAAATAGAAGCCGCCATTTCTAAAAAGAAATTTAGCGGGGTTGCTATTAGCGTTTCAATAAAGCCAGCCTGCTGCTGCATTGTCAACTGATTGATAGTGCTCAAGGTCCTGCGTAAATCTGCAAGCTTTTGTTGCTCCAGTTGACTCAGGTAATCCTCTAACTGAGTTAGCTGCTGATGTAACAAATCTAGCCAAGTCTGATCTTGATGGCCTTCAAATTGTGCTAAATACTCGTGAGCTTTTAGAAATTGTTGATTTAAAAGCAACAATTGGAAAAATAAATCAAAGTATTGCCGTTCCTTTAAATAATCTGACAAATAGTCTTGAGCTAAGCGCAATGCTTGTTGATGGTCGCCAGTTTCCATCATTAAATGAACAATCAGAAGATTTAAAGAAAAGTCGGCCTCCATTTCATAGGCTTCATGAAATAGTTTTAGCCCTTTTTGTTGTTCTCCTTGCTCCAAGGCCTCTTTTCCCAGGCGGATAAAATCTTCTCGGGAATTTGGAAAATTGAAAATTGCCATTGCCTTCTCTCCAGACGTTGTTTTCTTATGAAAAAAACTTGAGACAACTAAAAATAGCTGTTGCTCAAGTTTTTAGTAAACATTATTGATAATAATCGCTGTTTCAATTTTACCTTGGGCCTTCATTGCTTCCGCTTTCGTTAAAAGCGAATGGCCACCAAACTCTTCTCCAGATAAGGGATCTTCAACAGTAAAAGCTTGGACCTTGGCAACTTTTAAGGCGTCTGGTGCAATTTCTTGCACGCTGTCCCAGCCAGTATTCAAAAAAACTTTAGTATCCTCTGCAAGCTGATGCTCCTTTTCCAACTGAGCAATCGCTGCTTTTAATTCTTTCAATGTAATTACCGGTACTTCCTGCACCTGCATCCCCTCGACTTTCTACAGCTAGTATACCTAAAAATAACTGAGAAAAAAATGTTTAAATAGAAATTTTCTGGCTTTTTTTTTTTTTCCTCTATAAAATATTTCCCATCTAATGGATTTAGAAAAAGAAAAAGAAATATTTCAGTATATTAAACTTTCATTACAAGTAGACCATTTATAAAAAAATATTTGACAAATAATTAACAAACATATAGAATCATTAGTGTTTCCGAAAATAATAACAAGGAGGATTGGTTAGACCAATTAAGGATAGCGCCAGACCTATTTTCAGGTGACGAGGAAAGAGCTTATCGAAGTTTTCGGCGGGTGGCTCTAGGGACTGCACTCTACAGATAAAGATTAAAACCTTTTCGTGAGAAAAAAACAAAAACTTTATCCGCAGCGGAAACCAAATACAATGAATAGAACAGTCGAAAGTAGGATTTGATTATGTGTGGAATCGTAGGAATTGTTGGTAACCCCAACACAACTGAAATTTTATTAAAAGGTTTGGAGAAATTAGAATACCGCGGTTATGATTCAGCCGGTATTTTTGTCGCAGATACAAACAGCAACCAATTAGTTAAAACTAAAGGCCGCATTAAAGATTTAAGAGAAAAAGTTGGAACTGAGTTAACAGGAACCCTCGGGATTGGCCATACTCGCTGGGCAACTCATGGACCCGCTACTGAAATTAACGCTCACCCTCATACCTCAACTAATCAAAAATTTGTTTTAGTGCATAACGGTGTGATTGAAAATTATCAAGAATTAAAAGATACTTATCTAGCTGGTATTGCTTTAGAAAGTGAAACAGATACAGAAATTGTGGTGCAGTTAATTGCCCGCTTCGCTGAAGATGGCTTATCAGTTAAAGAAGCCTTCAAAAAGGCTTTGGCTGTCATCGAAGGCTCTTATGCCTTTGCATTAGTCGATAAAGCTGACTCAGATACCTTGTATGTCGCAAAAAATAAAAGTCCTTTACTAATTGGTTTAGGAGCAGATTTCAATGTAATCTGTAGCGATGCAATGGCGATGATTGACCAAACAAAACAATTTTTAGAAATTGCAGATGGTGAACTAGTAACCCTAACCGCTGACAGTGTTGGCATTGAAAAAGCGACTGGCGAAAAAGTGGAACGCAGCGCCTTCACTGCTGAAATCGATTTGGCTGATATCGAAAAAGGAACCTATCCTTTTTACATGCTAAAAGAAATTGACGAACAGCCTGCTGTTATGCGCCGCATCGCAAAAGAATATGTCACTGATTCCGGTGAATTCGCTATTGACGCTAACTTATTAGCAACAATGCAAGCAAGCGACCGAATTTACATCGTCGCTTGTGGTACAAGCGCTAACGCCGGTTGGGTCAGCAAACAGATTTTTGAAAGCTTAGCCAAGGTCCCAACGGAAATTCATTTATCCAGTGAATTTGGCTACAATCTACCATTACTTTCAGAAAAACCATTTTTTATCTTTTTAAGCCAAAGCGGTGAAACTGCTGACAGCCGCCAAGTTTTAGTTAAAATTAATGAGCTAGGCTATCCGAGCCTGACGATTACTAATGTGGCGGGCTCTACTCTCTCCAGAGAAGCGCAATACACATTATTACTTCACGCTGGTCCTGAGATTGCTGTGGCCTCAACTAAGGCTTACACAGCTCAAATTGCTGTGATGACAGTATTAGCTAAAGCCCTTGGCGAGAAAAAAGAAATTCCTGAAGCCTTTGCATTTAATTTATTACACGAATTAAGTTTAGTGGCAACTGGCATGGAAACGATGATTTCTGAAAAACATTTAATCGATGAGCTAGCTCAAGCTTATTTAAAAGAGACCCGCAACGCCTTTTATATCGGTCGTAGTGTGGATTATTATGTGTCAATGGAAGCCGCTTTAAAATTAAAAGAAATTTCTTACGTTCAGACTGAAGGCTTTGCAGCTGGCGAATTAAAACATGGCACAATTGCATTGATTGAAGAAGGCACTCCTGTGATGGCGTTTATCACCGATGCTGCGACAGCGGCTCATACTAGAGGAAATGTCCGGGAAGTTGAAAGCCGTGGTGCAAACGTCCTAGTGATTGCCAGTGAATCCGTCAGCAAAGCTGACGACCAAATTATTTTACCAAACGTTCATCCGTTATTAACACCATTAGTCAGCGTTGTACCGGCACAATTAATTGCCTACTATGCAACCTTACAAAGAGGTTATGATGTTGATAAACCAAGAAATTTGGCAAAGTCTGTAACAGTTGAATAGCAAATAATTAATGTAAAGAGGTTCGGCAAAATAGCTGAACCTCTTTTGTTTAGTTATAAAAAAAATCCATTTCAACTGAAAAATTGAAATGGATTTTAGCTCAAATGAACTGATTTAGCTTTCTTCGTCAATTACAAAATTAGTTTTCTAAGCCAATTTCTTCTCTGACAACTTTAGCAATTTTTTCAACATAATAATCAACCTGCTCATGGGTGGGAGCTTCAGCCATCACTCTTAGTAATGGTTCAGTTCCTGAAGGTCGAACTAGGATACGTCCTTCACCATTCATCTCCGCTTCTGCTTCTTCAATTACGGCTTTAATGGCTGGTACTTCCATGGCACCGTCTTTATTCGAGACGCGAATATTTACTAATTCCTGTGGATAGATGGTGACTTCACTAGCTAACTCGGATAATTTTTTGCCGGTTTCCTTCATAACATTTAACAATTGGATGCCTGAAAGCATGCCATCACCGGTGGTATTATAATCTAAGAAAATCATGTGGCCGGATTGTTCGCCACCAAAATTGTAATCATTTTTGCGCATTTCTTCGACAACGTAACGGTCGCCAACTTGCGTGATAACATCTTGCATCCCAGCCGCTTCCACTGCTTTATGGAAGCCTAAATTACTCATGACTGTCGTTACGATTGTATCTTTTTTCAAGGCATTGTTGGCCTTCAAGTACTTGGCACAGATATACATAATCTTATCACCGTCAACGATATTACCTAGCTCATCAACAGCAATAATCCGGTCGCCATCGCCATCAAAGGCTAAACCAACATCGGCTTTTTTCTCTAAAACAAAGGCCGATAAAGCCTCTGGATGAGTCGAACCAACACCATCGTTAATATTTAATCCGTCTGGCTTCGTACCCATTGTATAAAAATCAGTTTCCAAGTCAGCAAAGACCCGATTAACTGCAGAATAAGTGGCGCCGTTTGCTGCATCAATACAAATCCGCATGCCTTCTAAATCACCAGGAATGCTTTGTACCAAAAATTGTGAATATTTCAATAAGCCCTCTGGAAATTCATCAACGGTACCTAAACCGGCAGCCGATGGTCGAGGCAAGGTGTCTTCCTTTGCGTCAAGCAGTGCTTCAATTTCTAATTCTTGTTCATCTACCAATTTGAAACCATCAGCTCCGAAAAATTTAATACCATTATCTTCAGCCGGATTATGGGAAGCTGAAATCATGACACCCGCAGAAGCTTTTTGAACTCTTGTTAAATACGCTACTCCCGGTGTTGAAATCACGCCTAATTGAAAAACTTCGATTCCCACAGACAGTAAACCTGCAACTAAAGCCTGCTCCAACATTTGACCAGAAATTCTAGTGTCACGGCCAACTAATACCCGCGGACGTTTTTCAGAATCTTCGTGCTGGCTTAAAACAAAACCGCCGAAACGACCTAATTTAAATGCTAATTCAGGAGTTAACTCCTTGTTCGCAATCCCTCTAACTCCATCTGTACCAAAATATTTACCCATTTAATTTGAATCTCCTTACTTGTTTTCTTTTTACGAATCAACGCTGTCTACTGTTGCATTTTCATCACCACTAGTTTCTGCTGAGCTTAGAGTACTACTGGTCTGTGTACTGCTGCTTGAGCTAGAGGAACTAGATGAAGAGCTGCTGGAGGAACCGTTGTTACTGGTCCCACCATTATTTGTTGCTCCACTAGAACTTGAACTAGAAGTTGTTGTACTAAAATTTGGTGTGATTGTCACCCGAACATTTTCCGGATTGGATGTGTAATCATCCGTTCCGAGGGCCACTGTCTGCACTGTTTCCGAGGTAATATTGGATATGTCAATCGGTAAGGAAATGACATCAATATTATTGATCACTGATTGAGGACCACTAATGGTTGCCGTATCAGTTGAAAGACTAATTGTATAACTTTCAACATTATCTGGCAAATCCCCCTCCTGAGTGGTTTCAATGGTAACGTCCTTAGTTGGTGCCGTGACTTCAATTGCAATGGAAACTGTATCTGGATTAGCCGAAATACTCAAAGTTTCTCCTGAACTATCTAGGGCCGTCACCACAGCATCTTGAGAAAAATTCTCCATTTGAGCTGTCGTCGGGCTCACTAAAGCAATCACTCGATCAATTCTTGCGAGAGTATCCGCTCCTGTTGTAATTTCAACAGAACTCGGTGAAGCAGTTTGCGTTGACGTATATCCTTCCGCTAAGGCCGAACTGGACAGTGTTGGGGTGACACTAAAGGTTTGAGTGACTTTTTCTTCAATGGTCACGGTAATGCTAGTGGTCTCTAAAGTTGCCGACACCGCACTGCTAAGATTTTGAGTCCGCAGATTGACTTCATGGGTCCCCACACCTAAATCAGATAAATCGGCAACGACTTGAAAATTCCGGGTATCCTCGTTGTATTCGGCATCCAATTGCACCCGATTGAAACTGGATAAGGTAACACTAACAGTATTTTGATAGCCGTAAACATAATATTCATCGCTATCATAAATCAGTTCCACTGGCACGCTGCTAGCCGTTTCGGTATAGGTATCGGTTTGAGAATAAAAAATACTTTGTAGAGAATCATTATTTGCATTAACAAATAAAATCAGAGCAAAAACCAAAGCCAGTAGACGATAAGTTAAATTTTTATCCTGCCAAAATTTCACTAATTTTTTCATTTGTGCTTCCCTCCTGACTTAAAGAAGTCGCTTAAGAAGCCCCGCAGACCTTGAGTAGTTGTTGATTCCTCTTCAGTAGCTAAATACTGATGTAAAACAACCAGATACTCCTCTTGATTTAAATCTGTTAAAAATTCATTGTTGACTGCCATACTGACATGTCCTGTCTCTTCTGAAACAATAATCGTCAAAGCATCGCTGACCTCACTCAAGCCAATCGCAGCTCGGTGTCTTGTACCATATTCTTTTGGAATCAACATGCTTTCTGACAGTGGCAAATAAGCCGAGGCTACCGCAATTTTATTCTTTTTAACGATAACAGCTCCGTCGTGTAAAGGGGTGTTCGGAATAAAAATATTAATCAACAGCTCGCCGCTAATATCAGCATCTAAAGGAATGCCGGTTTCAATGTACTCATCCAAACCGGTATTGCGCTCAATACTAATTAAGGCGCCGATTTTTCGTCGGCCCATATATTGAATGGCTTTATCATAGGCCGAAATGACTCGTTCTTCTTCCCGCTCACTTTTTTTAGTTTGCGTGAAAAATGTTTGACGACCTAAATGTTCTAAGCCTCTACGAACTTCCGGTTGGAAAATTACGACGGCCGCAATCACACCATATGTGATGACATGGTTCATCAGCCAAGACAAGGTGTGCAGACCAATAAACTCCGCAAGAATTCTGATTAAAATAAAAAGGGCTACTCCCCGAATCAACTGTACCGCTTTTGTCCCTCGTACTAGCTCAATTAATTTGTAAGCTAGAAACCAGACAACTAAAATATCTAATATATTTATCCAAAAGCTTAACGTAAGAATATTGCCACTAAAAAGATCCTGCCAATAAGTTAAGCTGAGAAGGTCACTGATTTGAAATGACATTACACGCCTCTTCTCCATTTCATTTTAAGATTTCTTTGTGATTATAACATAATTTTAAAGCTTCATGGAAAACTTAGGGAAGTTTAACGAGTTCTAAAGACAAATTACTAGATATCTACAAAATAAGGAAAACTAACATCAGTCTTTTTCTCAGATGAATTTTAATCAAAATTGTATTTGTCACCGTGCTGCAATCCGTCAAATTAAAAATAAAAACGGGTTAGTGACTGCTCGCTTGATAATGTTTCCATTCATATCGTTCAATTTAGTTTACCTGATGTCACAAATTTTGAACATGCTTGCGTTTCAAACAAATCAATGTGAAATTTTTTCAAAATACGCTATTATGAGGGTAATCAAGTAAAGTCAGTCGTAAATTAAATGCGACAAAAAAATGGAGGCTATTATGGATATTTCAGTTATTGATGCAAAAAAAGTGACCACTGAAAATGGGATTAAAATCGGTTTAGACAGTGCACCAAAAAAAATTGTGGAATTTATGAACCTGCGTTGCCCGTATTCTAAACAATGGTTTGAAGAATCAAAGGAGCTGTTAGTTGAAGCTGTCGCCCAAGGTAAGGTTCAACGAATTATAAAACTATTTGATAAGGAAAAAGAGAGTTTGCAACGGGGCAATGTGATGCACCATTATGTCAGCTGGAGTGAACCTGAAAAGGCGCTGGGAGAAATTCAAAAAATTTATGATACCCAAGAAGACTGGGGGCAGTTATCTTTAGACGAGGTTGCGGTATATGCTGAAGAAGAATTAGGCTTAAAGGAACAATTAAACCAAGTTTTAGTCGACCAGATTATTGCTGAAGCCAATAGCGCCAACATTAAATTTGTTCCGACCTGTGTCGTGGAGAAGGCAATCTTTGATGAAAATATTCAGCCTGAAGAATTAAGAAACATATTAGATTTGATGTAAACAAAAAATCCACAATTTATCTTTGACAATAGCTTGGCAGTTTTGCCGCAGCTGGTCAAGATTGATTGTGGATTTTTTATTTTTACTAGCCGCTCTCACGGAGATGGTCCGCAAATTCATTAATTTTGCGGATGCGGTGATTGATTCCGGATTTTGAAATAATTCCAGAGGGAATCATCTCGCCTAGTTCCTTTAAGCTAACTTCTGGGTGTTCTAAGCGCAGCTCAGCAATCTCCTGCAGCTTTTCTGGTAAAGATTGCAGGCCCACAGTATTTTCAATAAAGTGGATATTTTCGATTTGTTTAGAGGCAGCGTCAATCGTTTTATTCATATTCGCCGTTTCGCAATTGACCAGCCGGTTAACTGAATTACGCATATCCCGCACGATGCGGACATCCTCAAATTTTAACATTGAATTGGTGGCCCCAATTAGAATCAAAAAATCAGCAATTTTCTCAGCCCCTTTTAAGTAGCAGATATAGCTGTTTTTTCGCTCCAAGGTGCGGGCGTTCAAATCAAAATAATTAATCATCTTGCAGACATCTTCATTGTGTTCCTCATAGGTCGAAGAAATTTCCAGGTGATAGCGGCTGGTTTCCGGATTATTAACAGAACCAGAGGCCAGAAAAGCTCCTCTTAAATAAGAGCGCATCTTCTGGGAATTGCCCATAATTTCATTAGAGACATGGCCGTTAAACATCATGCCATCCATAATATCTAAATCGACTAAAATCGCTTTGGTGTGCTCCTTTAAGCGCACGATATAGACATTATTTTTTTTCAATTTCATTTTCTTACGAACTAACAGCTCACTTTTGACTTGATAATGGTCTTTTAAGAGGCTGAAAATCCGACGAGCGATGGCGGCATTTTCGGTTTGAACATTTAAAACAAACTGCTGATTTGTCAAACTCAAAGAGCCGTTCATGCGAATCAGGGCAGCCAATTCTGCTTTGGCATGTTCCCGATGAACCTCAAGGCCAGTCAATTCTTTTTTTACATCTGCTGCAAAGGACATTGAATTCCCTCCTTTACATTTTTACGCCATATAATAGGCGCATCAATTCCTCCACGACCTTATCGCCATCGTGAAAAACGCCGCCGTTCCGCAATTTTAAAAAGTCTGCTGAAATAACTCGGCAGCCCTCTTCCCGCAGCCCTTTAAAATCATGGGTCACTTGAACTAGATACTCATCGTATAATTCAAAATCCATGTATCCTTCTGGTACGGGTTCAACATTTACTAAAACAGTGTCGACAAATTTTTGCTGCAAATGATTGTGGAGCACGCGGATATGATCAGCATCGCTGAAATGTTCCGTCTCGCCTTTTTGCGTCATAATATTACAAATATAGACAGTTTCTGCCTTGGTTTTTAAAAGGGCATCACCGATTTCTTGAATCACCAGATTTGGTAAAATACTGGTGAACAAACTACCTGGGCCTAAGACCACCATGTCAGCCGCTAAAATACTATTGACGACTTTGCGGGCCGCTCTTGGTACCTCATCGTTATCTACATTGGTGACATAGACGTGATCGATTGTCTTGCGGTCTAAAGCAATTTTAGATTCCCCGGCCTGTGATGTGCCATCCTTATAAACCGCATGTAAGACAAGCGGCTGCTCTGATGAAGGGTAGATGTGGCCGTCAACGTGAAGCATTTTCGATAATAATTGAATGGCTTCATAGGTGCTGCCCCGCATTTCTGAAACGGCGGCAATAATTAAATTGCCAATTGAATGATTCGCCAAAAATTTATCATCTTTTTTAAAACGATATTGAAAAATATCTTCATACAGCTGTGGCATATCTGATAAGGAGACCAAAATATTGCGCATGTCCCCCGGGGGCACCATTGCCACCGAATTGCGAATTTCACCGCTAGAACCACCATCGTCAGCGACAGTCACCACCGCTGTGATATCAGCTCCTTGATTCCGCAAACTTTTTAGAATTACCGGTAGGCCAGTACCGCCACCAATCACCACAATTTTGGGTTTGCGGATGCGATAGGTTTTCATGTTATTGTCATTACTCATGAGCGATTCACCGTCTCTTTGCGTTTGTCTTTATCCCGGTGAGTGATATTAACTTTATAATCGGCTTTCAACGCTTGTCCAACCCGTTCAGTCAACGCGACGGAGCGATGCTGTCCGCCAGTACAGCCGATGGCTACTGTTAAGCTGCTTTTGCCCTCTTTGATGTATCCCGGCATAATGGTCGCCAGCAAATCATAAAACTTCTCATAAAAAGTTTCTGTTTCTGGAAACGACATGACATAATCATAGACCGGCTTGTCCATGCCGGTTAAGGGCCGCAATTCTGGAATATAGTGGGGATTTGGTAAAAAACGCACGTCCATCACAATATCTGCATCAATCGGCAATCCATATTTAAAGCCAAAGGAAATCATTTCCACTCGAAAGCCACTTGTTTCCGATGTTTTAAATTCTTGAATAATTTTTTCCCGCAGCTGCCGTGGCGTTAATGTGGTGGTATCAATCACAATATTCGCTTTAGGTTTTAAATCCTCTAAAATGGCCCGCTCCTTGCGAATACCTTCTGTCACTAAACCATCCATTGCCAACGGATGAGCTCGACGTGTTTCTTTATAGCGGGAAACCAATTCCTCATCGGAAGCGTCTAAAAACAATACTTTTGTTTCAATAAAATCAGTGTTCTCTATTTCAACCAGCATGCTTTGAATTTCATCAAAGAAACTGCGGGAACGCAAGTCAACAACTAATGCAATTTTATGAACCTTGCCGCTCTCTTTGAGGAGTTCCCAAAATTTTGGAATCAGACTCGGCGGCATATTGTCGACACAAAAATAACCCATATCTTCAAAGCTTTGAATCGCCACAGTTTTACCGGCACCGCTCATTCCTGTAATAATTACCAATTGTAAATTCTCTGCCATACTCGAAACTCCTTTCTCTTCAACTTTTCTATTATATCATTCCTGGCGTGTCACTACCATCTTTTTACTTGCGGCTTATTTTCAAAAAATGAAGTACGATTTTCCTTCTGCAATATTCATCTCTTAGCAGGTCAATTTCCAGTCAGAAAAAAATAAAATTGACAATTATAATTTTTTCATAAAAAACCACGACTGCTTTAATAATTTTTCACACGAATTGTAATGCTTAGCTTATATTCTCTACTTGAGCAAACTTATAATAGAGCTAAATACCTTGAGATTATAGGTTTTAAAAAAATCCACTTTTCATACATCCCATTAACAAATTTCCACAAAAATCCTATGGATGAGATAAACTTTTTCCAATATGTCAAAAAATACGCCTACGATAAATTTATAATTTGACGGACAGCAAATACTCCTTTATTCTCCAAAAAAAAGTTATTTTTTTATGCTTTTAAAAATAATTTCCAACTCTACATTTACTTCATCTCTTTGTAGGAAAAAATCAGAGACTTTCTGTTAAAAAATGCTCTATATATACAAAAACTTCTGTTCTACTGAAAAACTTTTCCAAAAAAATCAGAGTATCTTGTTGAGTCTGCCAGTAGTCTACACATGTAGCCCTTACTAGTGCAGCAAAATCCAATTGTGTTTTTGTCGGTCCAAAATAAATAAAGTTTTAAAACTCCCAATCTCAAAATTTGAGAAAAAAATTTTGCAGATTTGGTTTTTATAAAAGCTATTACTTAAGAAAAATTACATATTATCTTCGTATTATAGCTACTGGTTATTTTAAAAAGTTGTTGTTAGTTCGTTTAAAATGCTGAAAGTTATTCAACTTTTAAACAGGTCCCTGTTCGTCACCCCTTGGTTAGGGAAAGGAATATTTTTATGAAAGAAATGTTAAGCAGTACTTCAAGACGGCGTATTACATTATTAAATCTACTATTTGTTATGTTAGACAAAATTGATTTAGAGAGTTTGGCCCAGCGGCTTCATACCTCAAAAAAGACAGTGTTGACAGACATTGAGTTTTTCCAAGAAAATTGGCCCGAGATTGTCTCAATTGATTACAATACGACCACTGGCATTAGTCTCACAGAGGCCAAAAATCAAACAATTCAATCTATTTATACTGATTTTCTGCAGGATTCATTAGAGTTTCAACTACTGGAGGGAATATTTTTCAATCCCAATCAAAGTGGTAGATATTGGGAGAAACAGCTTTTTATCAGCACGTCGAGTTTATATAGGATGAGTTTGCGAATGGAAAAAGTATTAAAAAACCATGGTATCTTGTTGCAAAAAAATCCCTATAATCTTGTTGCTACTGATGAAAAACAATTTCGTAATTTTTTTAAAATTTATTTTTCGGAAGCTTATGGTGTTAAACGCTGGCCGTTTGATTTTATGCAAAGCCAATTATTGACCTTAGTTCGCCAAATCTCCGCCGATTTTTCTTTAGAAATTAATGAAATCCAAGTCTATGATTATAGTTTCCGCTTAGCCGTCATGCTAATCCGAACCCAACAGGGGCACATTGTCACCCACAAATATACTCCAGAACAATTAGGCTTGAGTGAGTACCAAGAGTTGTTTGATTATTATATTCAGCAGCTCCCTAGCGACTATCGTCAGCTTTTTAACAAAGGTTCCCGTAGTAGAGATGACTTTATTCAAACGATTCTGTGGTGGAAATTCGCTTGGGATAATCAAGAAGAGGCGAATCGTATACGCCGAGCCGCCAACCAGTTAATCGATCAAGTCTCTTACGAAAGTGATATCCCTATCGATGACTTTAGCCGTCACCGGGTTAAGAACAGTTTTTTGAGTGCCTATCTCAGTCACAAAATCTATCAAGGTCCAAAATTTATGTTGTATAATCGCTCACACTTTTCAAGGCTCTCCATTGAAACTGCCTATCCTTTTTTCTCTTCTGTCTTTAAAAATTGTCTACAGGAGCTACAAAAAAGTCATCGGATTACCTGGATTTCAAATTATCATGATGAAATTTTGGCGAAGCTGATGATTGAATGGGAAAATTTACCAATTTTAATTGAAGGACAGCGGGACACAGTTAGAATTGGTGTATTTAGTGACTTAGGAAAAGTCCATGCGCAGTCTATTGCCAATTACTTAAGCCGCTTATTTATTAATCGGGCAAACATGGAAGTCATGAATAGTGACTATTTTGCAGCGAAACCTTGCGATGTTCCCAGTTTTGATATTTATGCCGCTAATTATCAAATGTCAAATGTTCCTCCAGAAAAATTGGTAATCATTGAAGATATTCCAACATATAGGAATATTGCCGGATTGCGAATCGAAATAGAAAAGCAGCGCAAGGCGAATGTTCAAAAATCTTTAATTGAATATACTACCAATCAAAGCCGGCGGTATTCAGCATAAAACTACCCGAATTACCAGATTTACTTCATCAGCTTTCGCTAAGAGATTAGCGAATACTGATGAAAAGTATGGTAATTCGGGTAGCATTTTTATTTTCTTACATTAGTTTTTTTCCATAACCTTTTTCAAATAATAACCAGTATAACTATCTTTAGACTTCGCAATTTTTTCCGGAGTGCCGGTGGCTAAAATTGTGCCGCCGCCATCGCCGCCTTCTGGACCTAAGTCAATGATGTAATCGGCTGATTTGATAACGTCTAGATTGTGTTCAATCACTAAGACTGTATTGCCGGCATCCACTAATCTTTGTAAAACCTGTAGTAAGCGGGCAATATCGTCGGTATGCAAGCCGGTGGTTGGTTCATCTAGAATATAAAAGTTCTTGCCGTTTGAAATTCGGTGCAGCTCACTGGCCAATTTCATCCGTTGGGCCTCCCCGCCAGATAAAGTTGTGGCTGGTTGTCCCAAAGTCACATATCCTAGACCAACATCCAGAATGGTTTGCAGCTTCCGGTGAATTTTAGGAATATGTTGAAAGAATTCGACCGCCTCTTCAACTGTCATTTCCAAAATTTCAGCAATATTCTTCCCTTTATAATGCACTTCTAACGTTTCAGAATTATAACGTTTCCCATGGCAGACTTCACAAGGTACGTAGACATCTGGTAAAAAATGCATTTCAATTTTGATGATTCCATCGCCACGACAAGCTTCACAGCGGCCGCCTTTGACATTAAAGGAGAAGCGTCCTTTTTTATAGCCCCGGACCTTGGCCTCATTGGTTTTAGCAAATAAATCCCGAATATCATCAAAGACACTGGTATAAGTGGCGGGATTACTCCGAGGTGTGCGGCCAATCGGACTTTGGTCGATGTCAACAATTTTTTCAATAGTTTCGTAGCCGGAAATCGTTTTGTACTTCCCGGGTTTGTTGGTATTGCGATTGATTTTTTGCGCCAAAGCCTTTTTCAAAATTTGATTGACTAAGGTTGATTTGCCTGAACCAGAAACCCCGGTCACTGCCGTAAATGTTGCTAACGGAAAATCCACGCTTAAGTTCTTCAAATTATTTTCAGCGGCACCGGTAATACGGATTTTGCCGCCGTTACCTTTACGGCGATTCTTCGGCACGGCAATTTCTTTGTCGCCAGATAAATATTGCCCAGTGATAGACTCATGATTTTTAGCAACCTCTGCCGGTGTACCCGCTGCGACAATTTGGCCGCCTTGTTCTCCAGCTCCGGGACCGACATCAATTAGATAATCGGCTGCCATCATCGTATCTTCATCGTGTTCGACGACAATTAAGGTATTGCCTAAATCTCGCATTTTTTTTAGAGAATCAATCAGCCGATTGTTATCCCGCTGATGCAAGCCGATGGAAGGCTCATCTAAAATATAAAGCACTCCGGATAAATTGGAACCGATTTGCGTCGCCAGACGAATCCGTTGCGCTTCCCCACCGGATAACGTGCCAGCAGCCCGACTTAAGGTTAAATAATCCAAGCCGACATTTTTTAAGAAGGTCAGCCGATCGTCGACTTCCTTTAAAATCGGTTTGGCAATCATCACCTCTTGCTCACTAAGGGTTAAGCCTTGGGCAAAATCTAAAATTTTTGTCACCGACAGTTCGCTAATTTCACCAATATTTTTTTGATTAACCTTCACCGAAAGCGCCTGTGGATTTAAGCGATAGCCTTTACAAGATTGACAAGCTAATTCCGTCATATACAGCCGCATTTGATTGCGGGTGAAATCACTGGCAGTTTGCTCATAGCGCCGGGAAATATTCCGCAAAATGCCTTCAAAAGGCATTTCCACATCCCGCACGCCGCCAAACTCATTTTCATAATGGAAATGGAACATGTCATCACCAGAGCCGTTTAAAATAATATTCCGATGTTCTTCCGGTAAATCTTTGTAAGGCATGTCTAAATCAATCCCGAAGCCCTCTGCTGCTTGGGCTAACATTTCCGGATAATACTGCGAGCTAATTGGGTTCCACGGTAAAATGGCGCCCTCCCGCAAAGTCTTGTCTTGGTCCGGAATCACTAAGTCAATATCGACTTCCAATTTCATGCCTAGTCCGTCACATTCAGGGCAGGCTCCAAACGGGGCATTAAATGAAAACAAACGGGGCTCCAATTCGCCAACCGTAAAGCCACAGTAAGGACAAGAATAATGTTCGCTGAAGAGAATTTCTTTTTCGCCAATCACATCCACCACTGCATAGCCATCTGCTAAGCGCAATGCTGCTTCAAAGGAATCAAACAGGCGGGAACGAATCCCTTCTTTGATGACAATCCGGTCAATCACGATTTCAATATTGTGTTTTTTATTTTTTTCTAAATCGGGAACTTCACTAACATCGTAATTTTCGCCGTTAACGCGAACCCGCACATAGCCTTCTCTTTGAATCATTTCGAAAACTTTTTTATGCTGGCCTTTTTTTCCATGAACCACTGGCGCCAAAATTTGAATCCGTGACCGTTCTGGCAGTTCTAACACTTGATCAACCATCTGTTCAACTGATTGGCTGGTGATTTCCGTCCCATCATTAGGGCAAATGGGATGACCAATTCGAGCATATAAGAGCCGCAGGTAGTCATTAATTTCTGTGACCGTGCCGACCGTTGAACGAGGATTCTTGCTGGTGGTTTTTTGGTCAATCGAAATTGAAGGACTCAAGCCATCAATGCTGTCGACATCCGGTTTATCCATCTGACCTAAAAACTGCCGTGCGTAAGATGACAGACTTTCGACATAGCGGCGTTGCCCCTCAGCATAAAGGGTGTCAAAGGCTAAGGAACTCTTCCCTGAACCAGAAAGACCGGTGACCACCACCAATTTATCTCGGGGAATCGTTACGTCGATATTTTTTAAATTATGGGCGCGGGCGCCGTGGATGACAATTTTATCATTTGCCATGGTATCACTTCTCCATTTCCAAAAATTCCTGCAAAGCATCTTCATCATTGTAGCACTCATCAGAAAAAAATTTTAATTTCTGAACTTAACTAGTTGCGACTGTTTGACACGCAAAAACGATCCGACACAGGAAGCAAGCGCAACATTTCTTCCTATGTCGGCGGTGCGTATTTATTCGTCAGCTTTAATCTCCAGAATCGTATCCCGCAGATTGGCGGCTGTTTCAAAATCAAGGGCCTTAGCAGCATCCTTCATTTCTTTTTCAAGTTTCAATAAGAACATTTCCCGTTCTTCTTTATTCATATCTGCTAGAGAAACTGACGTATCATAACCCGTCACCTCTTCAGCGACCTTCGTGATGGCAATTAAATCACGAATTTCTTTAATAATTGTTTTTGGCTCAATTCCGTGCTCGACATTATAAGCCTCTTGAATACTGCGACGGCGGGCCGTTTCATCAATCGCCCGCTGCATGGAATCCGTCATCTTATCGGCGTACATAATCACTTTACCTTCAGAGTTACGGGCAGCCCGGCCAATCGTTTGCACCAATGACCGCTCACTCCGCAGGAAGCCTTCCTTATCCGCATCCAAAATGGCAACCAAGGAGACCTCTGGGACATCCAGACCTTCTCTTAGTAAGTTGATTCCCACCAGCACATCAAATTCACCTAAGCGCAAATCACGAATGATTTCCGTTCGTTCCAACGTTTTAATATCACTGTGAAGATATTTTACCTTAATACCCATTTCTTTAAAGTAGTCGGTTAAATCCTCCGACATTTTTTTCGTCAGTGTCGTGACAAAGACCCGTTCGTTTTTCTCAACTCGTTCATTGATTTCACCCACGAGGTCATCAATTTGCCCCATAATCGGCCGCACTTCAATTACAGGATCTAATAAGCCGGTCGGGCGAATAATTTGCTGGATTACTGTATCGGTTTGTTCCGCTTCATAAGGACCCGGTGTCGCCGAAACATAAACGATTTGATTAACGTGTTCTTCAAATTCCTCTAAACGTAACGGCCGATTATCTAAAGCTGAAGGTAAACGGAAGCCGTAGTCCACTAACATTTGTTTGCGGGCCCGGTCGCCGTTGTACATACCCCGAATCTGCGGCATCGTCACGTGGGACTCGTCAATCACGATGAGAAAATCATCCGGGAAGAAGTCGATTAAAGTATAAGGCGGTTCGCCTTCTTTACGACCGTCCATATGGCGGGAATAATTTTCAATTCCCGAAGTGTAGCCCATCTCCAACATCATTTCGATATCATAATTGGTTCGTTGTTCTAAGCGTTGGGCTTCTAATAACTTATTTTCACTCCGTAAAATCGCTAAGCGGTCCGCCAATTCATCTTTAATTTGATTGACTGCTACCTGCATGTGTTCTTCATTGGTAACGAAGTGAGTTGCCGGGAAGATTGCCACGTGTTCTGTATCGGCTAAAATTTCGCCGGTTAATGCATCGACTTCGCGAATCCGTTCAATCTCATCACCGAAAAATTCAATCCGTAGTGCCCGTTCATCTCTTGATGCTGGGAAAATTTCCACAACATCTCCTCTAACTCGAAAACGACCCCGCTGAAAATCAATATCGTTGCGTTCAAATTGAATATCCACTAAGTTCGTCAAAAGCTGATTGCGTTCCAGATCCATCCCAACTCTTAAGGAAACAACCTGTTGGCTATATTCAATCGGTGAACCCAAACCAAAAATACAAGAAACTGACGCAACAACAATCACATCATTTCTTTCCAGTAAAGAGCTGGTGGCCGAATGCCGCAGCTTATCAATTTCATCATTGATGCTGGCATCTTTTTCAATATAAGTGTCACTGGAGGGCACATAGGCTTCCGGTTGATAATAATCGTAGTAGCTGACAAAATATTCCACGGCATTGTCAGGGAAAAATTCTTTAAACTCGCCGTATAATTGGCCCGCCAAAGTTTTATTGTGGGCGATAATTAGAGTGGGTTTATTGGTTTCCTTGATTAAATTCGAAATTGTATAGGTCTTGCCGGTCCCAGTCGCCCCTAAAAGAACTTGGGCTTTCTTTCCATTAATAATGCCTTCAGTTAATTGGCTGATTGCTTCAGGCTGATCGCCAGCCGGTTGATATTTTGACACCAAATTAAACTGACGGGAGGTATCTCGCTCCAACATTTTTCTGCCTCCTCAAAATAGAAATTTTCACTGGAAATAGTATATCATAGCGAACATACTTTCGCCATTTTTAAGCTATGATTTTTAAGAAAAATCCCCCAGTCTTACGAAAAAATTTCAAGTTTGAAAATTTTCTGGGACCAGCGACTTTTTTTTTTGTTAAAAATAGCATATAATTTTTCAGATGTAGAAATTTTGGAGGTTAGACATGAAAAGAAAAAAATATTTATTGAGTTTCGTTATGTTGTTGTTGGCGTTGGGGGCTTTCTTTGGCGGGACAACAGCTAAAGCTGCCAGCAATCATTATCAAATTGGAACTGATATCACTTTCCCACCCTTTGAATTTCAAAATGACTCAGGGGATTATGTCGGTATTGATATTGAGCTACTGGCAGCCATCGCCGAAGAAGAAGATTTCACTTATGACTTAAGACCGATGGGCTTTGATCCTTCTGTTCAAGGTGTGCAAGCTGGTCAGCTGGACGGTATGATCGCTGGCATGAGCGTTACCGAAGAACGCCAGCAGGTTTTTGATTTTTCCGATACATATTTTGACAGTGGTATTCAAATGGCCGTTTTAGGGGATGATGACGAAATTTCCGATTACGAAGATTTAGATGGAAAAGTCGTCGGTGCTAAAATTGGAACCCAGAGCGCAACTTTCTTGGAAAATAATGCCGATGAATATGGCTATTCAATCAAGCTGTACGATGCCTCTGATGCTTTATACGGGGCAATCAACAATGGCACCCTACAGGCAATTTTTGATGATTATCCAGTTTTAGGCTACGCTATTGCAAACGGCCAAGATTTTAAACTTGTTGGCGATCGTCAAGAAAGTAATTCCTATGCTTTCGCCGTTAAAAAAGGCGAAAACCAAGAGTTGCTGACGATGTTCAATGAAGGCTTAGCAAAATTAAAAGCCAACGGAGAATACGATGAAATTGTCGCTAACTATATCTCAACTGGTGAAGATGGCGAAGTAAATGTTGCAACCTCAGGTACCACGGCAGATGAGTCAACTTTATGGGGATTAATTCAAAATAACTATCCGGCCCTTTTAAAAGGCCTGGGGCAAACAATTTGGTTAGCAATTGTTTCCTTCGCCTTAGCGATGATTGTCGGCATTATTATCGGCTTGTTCAGTGTTTCGCCGGTTAAACCTTTAAGAATGTTTGCTGGTGTCTATGTTGATATTATTCGTGGTATTCCAATGATGGTCTTGGCTTACTTTATTTTCTTCGGCCTGCCATTCACCATTCCAGATTTTATCGCTGGCATCATCACCCTGACTTTAAACGCCAGTGCTTATATAGCGGAAATTGTTCGGGGCGGAATTAATGCGGTACCGATTGGTCAAATGGAGGCCTCCCGCAGTCTAGGTTTACCTTATACGCGAACCATGCAAAAAATTATTTTACCGCAGGCGATTCGGATTATGATTCCTTCCTTCGTCAATCAGTTTGTTATCTCGCTAAAAGATACGACGATTATTTCTGTTATCGGTGTCATCGAGTTGCTACAAACTGGTAAAATTATCGTGGCCCGTAACGGTCAAGGTGGTCCAGTTTACTTTATCATCGCTGTGATGTACCTGATTGTGATTACCGCCTTAACCAAATTGGCAAAACGTCTAGAAAAGAAGGTGTAAACAATGGCAGAAAAAATTCTAGTAAGTAATTTAATTAAAAAATACGGTGAAAATACCGTTCTCAATGATATCAACGTTGCGATTGAAGACGGTGACGTGGTCTGCGTCATCGGTCCCTCAGGCTCAGGAAAAAGTACCTTTCTTCGTTGTTTGAACCGTCTTGAAGAAGCAACTAGCGGTGATATCGTGATTGACGGCACCCATCTGTTGGCTAAAGATACCAATATCAATTTAGTCCGCCAGCATATCGGTATGGTTTTTCAGCATTTTAATTTGTTCCCTCATTTGACGGTGCTGCAAAATATTATTTTAGCGCCAACCGATGTCAAAAAAGAAACCAAAGCTGAGGCAGAAAAACGGGCCTTAAAATTATTGGAAACAGTCGGCTTATCTGATAAAAAAGACGTGTATCCTGACAGCTTATCCGGTGGTCAAAAACAACGGGTGGCAATTGCCCGGGCCTTAGCCATGAAGCCGGACATTATGCTCTTCGATGAACCGACCTCAGCACTAGATCCGGAAATGGTCGGTGATGTTTTAAATGTTATGAAGAAACTAGCCAAGCAAGGAATGACTATGGTGATTGTTACCCATGAAATGGGCTTCGCCAAAGAGGTGGCGAATCGCGTAATGTTTATCGATGGCGGCAACTTTTTAGAAGATGGTACTCCGCAACAAATCTTTGAAAATCCGCAAAACGAACGGACCAAAGATTTCTTGGATAAAGTTTTAAATATTTAATTTATAAGGGCGAGCTTTTACAGAAAAGTTAAGCACCCGAACAATAACAGTAAAAAGCGCCTGAGGTCCTGTCGGTCCTCGGGCGCTTCTTTTATAAAACAATTTATACGATAGTTTTACTTTGCAGTCTGTTAAGCTTTTGAATATTTCTTGACGCCTGCTTCTTGACGGCGGTTAAGATAGCCCAACACCAGTTTGGTAATCTCCATTGAAAAGGTGGCAACAACTGCTAATGCAATACAAAAACCAACCTGTAGCAAACTGAAATCTGTCGGAATATCAAATACTTCCCGAATTCCCGGCAATAAAGTTACGCTATATAAAACAGCACAGAGGCTCATCGCCAACACGACCATTTTATTGGTTAAGAAGCCAACCTGCCAAGACGTTTGAATATTGGAACGGGCCGCTAAAGTTTGGAAAGTCCGGCTCCAGATTAGCGTTGAAAAGGCCATCGCCACACCAACCCCTTCAGAATATTGCATTCCAATATATTGAGCAATAATCACAGCCAATCCAATTAAAATTCCTCGATAGGCCACTGAGACAAAAGTCTTGCCGCTTAAAATGCCGGCATTAGGATCTCTGGGTGCCCGCTGCATAACATCCGGCTCCGCTTTTTCCGTTCCTAATGCAATCGCCGGCAGAGAATCATTAATTAAGTTGATAAAAAGCAACTGAATAGCTGTAAAAGGATTACTCCAATCCATAATTAAGGCAAAGAGAATGGCAATAATTGCCCCTAAATTACCGGCAAACAGATACGCAATCGCCTTTTTCAAATTGTCAAAAACATTACGCCCGACTTTGACCGCTTTAATAATGGAGGCAAAATTATCATCCGCTAAAACCATGGCGGCTGCATCTTTTGCTACATCTGTTCCAGTTCCCATGGCAATACCAATGTCCGCCTGCTTTAAAGCCGGTGCATCATTGACACCGTCACCGGTCATCGCCGAAATATTTCCTTTAGACTGCCACGCTTTGATAATTCGAATTTTATTTTCTGGTGACACCCGACCATAAACAGTCACTGTATCTAAAATTTCCATCAAAGCATCCTCAGATAACTCATCTAATTCCGTCCCCGTTAAGGCAGTGTCATTTTCTGAGAAAATGCCGATTTCTTTAGCAATTGCCACAGCTGTCGTCTTGTGATCGCCGGTAATCATAATTGTTTTCAAACCAGCAGACTTGGCGTCTTTGACTGCTTGATAGACTTCTTTTCGTGGTGGATCAATCATCGCCAGCAGCCCCACCAAAATCAATTCATTTTCATCTTCTAAGGTGATTTCGGTATGAGCAATTGGCTTATAGGCGAAGGCTAACACCCGCAATGCTCGTTTAGAAAATTTTTCGTTTTGCTGCTGTAATTGTTTTTGCAAATCAGCAGTTAAAGGTTGCACCTGACCGTTCAATAAAATTTTACTTGAGCGACCAAAAACAATATCTGGTCCCCCCTTGACTAAAAGTAAATCCTGACCGTCAATCTGATGGAGCGTCGACATTAATTTCCTTGCAGAATCAAAGGGTAATTCACCTTTGCGGGGATATTTTTTTCGCAACTCAGCAGTTGGCAATGCTAGCTGCTGACTAAAATCTACTAGGGCAGTCTCTGTTGGGTCGCCTAATTTTTGGCCGGCCTCGGTAATAATGGCATCATTGGTCAAAGTAGAAATTTGCAATAATCGTTCTTCATCGACTGTCCAGTTTTGCGCATCCATGGTGAATTCACCAGTTTTGCCAACGGGTAAATAAAAATCGACCACTGTCATTTTATTTTGGGTTAAGGTTCCGGTTTTATCCGTGGCAATAATACTCGTGGAACCTAATGTTTCTACGGCTGCCAGCTTGCGGATAATTGCATTTTCCTTGGCCATCTTCTTTGTGCCCAAAGACAAGACAATGGTAACAATCGATTGTAACGCCTCGGGAATGGCGGCTACTGCCACCGCCACCGCGAACATAAAAGCATTGACAATATCTTCTGTGGCAACTGCTCCGCTATCGCCCAAAAATAACCGAGCTAGTTGAATTCCTAAAATTGTCAGCGATAAAACCAAAATCCAAATACTTAATTTTTTACTGAAACGATCTAAGCCTCGTTGTAAAGGCGTCTTACTTTCCGTAGTATTTTCCAATAGGGCTGCTACTTGACCGATCTCAGTGGCCCCAGCAGTCGCCGTTACTAAAAATTTTCCTCGACCATTTGTGATAATCGTACCACTGAAAACCATATTATCTTGATCGCCGATAGCAACTTTATTAGCTAAAGTACCCACCATTTTTTCAGCAGGTACGGATTCACCTGTCAACATCCCTTCGTCGACTTTTAAACTGTTTTCCTCAATCAAACGGCCGTCCGCCGGAATATAATCACCGGCCTCTAGATTAACAATGTCACCGACAACAATTTTATTGGCGGGAACTTGTTCTTCTTTACCCTCCCGCATCACGCTGGCCACAGGCGCCGAAAGTTTTTTCAGAGCCTCCAGTGATCCTTCCGCTTTTTTTGCTTGAATGACACTGACTAAAGAGTTCAGCATTAAGACAGCGAAGATAACAATCGCTTCTATATGGGCGCCCATCAAGACCTGCACGAAGGAAACAATCAGTAAAACAATCACCATCGCATCTTTAAAGGTTTCTAAAAATAACTTGATAACCGATTTTTTCGGCGCTTCCGGTAGTTGGTTCAAGCCATCTTTGGCGAGCCGTTCTACCGCCTCTTGATTGGTTAAGCCAGTGGGATTCGTCGCTAATGTCTCATATAAATTTGTTATTTCCTCTTGATAAGCTGTTTTTTTCAATTGTTTCCTCCAAATTTTTTATTGAAATCACTCCTTAGAGACAAAAAGAGACTTAAGACAAACCAAATAGGTTTATCTTAAGTCTCATCGTTTCAGGTTAATACCAGCCAAAAAATTTTGACTAACTGTTGATATTACCGCGGCCACTAGCGACCACCGATTACTCCCCTAAGGACGTATTTCTATATTCGTTATCATAACGAAGTTAGTGGCCAAAAGCAACTGATGCAGCCTGTCAACTTTTTTTCAACCACAGAATTTTTGAAGGAGTTACTTCAAAAGCTGCTGTGCCGCCAGTTTAATTATTATTGCTGCAAGTCAAAAGACATTTTATCTAGAGAAAAAAATTTTAAGCTTCTTCACTAGCAAAACTTCTTTGAGCTTATCCAGGAAATTCTTAACAAAAATTATTTTTTCTTTTTGCCGCCGCCAAAAGCGTCCTTCATTTTGTCGAAGAAGCCCTCTTCTTGCTGTTCGCTGACTTGGGAATCGCCACCAGCATCTGCAAATGCTCGTAACGCTTCTTTTTGCTTGTCGTTTAAATTTTTCGGCGTAATAATCCGTACTGTCACATGTTGATCACCGTTGGCATTGCCCCGTAATCTCGGTGCTCCTTTGCCTCTTAAACGAAATTCCTTGCCAGTTTGAGTGCCGGCGGGAATTTTCATTTTCACATCTCCGTGAACTGTCGGTACTTGGACTTCATCTCCTAGAGCTGCCTGAACAAAGCTCAAAGGCAAATCATAGAAAATTTCGCCGCCGTCCCGATCAAAAATATCACTTTCTTCGACACGGAAGACCACATATAAATCGCCATAAGGTCCGCCATTGGTACCGGCTTCCCCTTGGTTTTGCAGACGCATTTGTTGTCCATCTTCTACACCGGCAGGTACGTTCACTTTAACAGAATGGGCTTGTTTTTCATGACCAGAACCATGACAAGTTGGACATGGTTCTTTAATTTCTTTACCAGTTCCATGGCAGACATCACAGGTTTGACGACTCATGACCCGGCCTAGTGGTGTTTGGCGTTCAACATTAATTGAACCTGAACCATGACACTTATGACAAGTCACAGGCTGCGTACCTGGCTTAGCACCATTTCCGTTACAGGTGTGACACACTTCTTCACGATTGTATTTGATTTCTTTTTCAGTCCCAAAAATCGCATCTTCAAAAGCTAAATCAACCGTGTATTGTAAATCCGCTCCTTGTCTTGGGGCATTGGGATCAACGCTGCGACCACCGCCGCCAAAGAAAGAATCAAAAATATCTTCAAAACCGCCGAAGCCGCCACTGCTGTAGCTGCCGCCACCGCCACCGAAACCGCCAAAGCCACCAAAACCGCCAGCGCCGCCACCATAATTTGGATCAGTTCCTGCGTGACCGTATTGATCGTAGGCTGCTTTTTTCTGAGGATCGCTTAAAATTTCATAGGCTTCAGAAATTTCTTTAAACTTGTCTTCGGCATCCGCTTCTTTATTAATGTCGGGATGGTATTGTTTAGAAAGTTTTCGGTAGGCTTTTTTGATCTCATCATCTGTTGCCCCTTTGGTCAGTCCGAGCACTTCATAATAATCTCTTTTCGTTGCCATCGGCTTCCTCCTTGACGTAAATCTGCTTACAAATCCTCGATTTACGCTTCACTCATTATTTTTCCTAATTGTTTCAATTAAATCCGTCTTACGAATCCAAATTATCATACCATATTTATTAGAGAATCTGAACAGTTTCACTGCATTCTCCTAAAAATATTGGTGGCTCTTAAGCAGACGAATACCAATCAAAAAGCCAAAGCAGAAGCTTTGGCTTTTCAAACAACTTAGCAGACTAGCTGCTGGTTAAACATTATTTATTGTCACCGTCAACTTCTTCAAAATCTGCATCGACAACATCATCAGCACCGCCTTGAGCTGCTTCTGGGTTAGCTTCTGCTTGTTGTTGTGCTGCTTGTTCATAAAGTTTTACTGATAAGTTTTGCACGATTTCGTTTAGCGCATCCCGTTTAGTCTTCATTTCTTCAATATTGTTCGCTTCAACGGCTGCTTTCAATTCATCACGGGCATCTTCCGCTTTTTTGACTTCGTCAGCATCGACTTTGCCTTCAAGCTCCTTCAAGGTTTTATCGACTGTGAATAACAAAGCATCCACATCGTTACGTAAATCAACTTCTTCTTTACGAGCTTTATCAGCATCGGCATTTGCTTCAGCATCTTTAACCATCCGTTCGATTTCATCATCGGATAAGCCTGAAGAAGATTTAATCGTGATTGTTTGTTCTTTTTGCGTGCCTAAGTCCTTCGCAGAAACATTTACGATACCATTTTTATCGATATCAAATGATACTTCAATTTGTGGAATACCACGAGGTGCTGGTGGAATATCCGTTAATTGGAAGCGTCCTAAAGTTTTGTTGTCTGCTGCCATTGGCCGTTCACCTTGCAGCACATGAATATCAACTGCTGGTTGGTTGTCAGCCGCTGTTGAGAAGACTTGTGATTTACTAGTTGGAATCGTTGTATTTCTGTCGATTAATTTTGTGAAGACTCCACCCATTGTTTCAATACCTAATGATAATGGAGTTACGTCTAATAACACGACATCCTTCACATCACCAGTGATGACACCACCTTGAATAGCAGCCCCCATTGCAACTACTTCATCTGGGTTCACTGATTTATTGGGTTCTTTATTCGTTTCTTTGCGGACTGCTTCAACCACTGCTGGAATCCGAGTTGAACCACCGACTAAAATTACTTCATCAATTTCAGATTGAGACAAGCCAGCATCTTTCAATGCTTGACGCACTGGTACTTTGGTTCTTTCAACTAAATCTAAAGTTAATTCATCAAATTTAGCGCGGGTTAAAGTCATTTCCAAGTGCAAAGGTCCAGCGTCGCCAGCTGTGATAAATGGCAAGCTGATTTGTGTGCTAGTGACACCGGATAAATCTTTTTTAGCTTTTTCAGCAGCGTCTTTTAACCGTTGTAAAGCCATTTTATCTTTGCCTAAGTCAATACCGTTTTCTTTTTTGAATTCTGCAACCATATGGTCGATAATTTTATTATCAAAGTCATCGCCACCTAGGTGATTGTCACCAGCAGTCGACAATACATCAAAGACGCCATCGCCTAATTCAAGGATGGAAACGTCAAAGGTACCACCACCAAGGTCAAAGACTAAGATTTTTTCATCTTTATCTGTTTTATCTAAACCATAAGCTAAAGCGGCTGCTGTTGGTTCATTGACAATCCGTTCAACTTCTAAACCGGCAATTTTACCAGCGTCTTTTGTTGCTTGGCGTTGGGCATCGTTGAAGTATGCAGGAACTGTAATAACAGCTTTTTCTACTTTTTCCCCTAAGTAATCTTCAGCAAAACCTTTGATATATTGTAAAATCATTGCTGAAATTTCTTGTGGTGTATAAGATTTGCCTTCTGCTTCAACTTTATAGCCTGCTTCACCCATGTGACGTTTGATGGAAGCAATTGTATGTGGATTAGTTACTGCTTGACGTTTTGCTACTTCACCCACTTGAATTTCACCATTTTTAAATGAAACAACAGATGGTGTTGTACGGTTGCCTTCTGGATTGGCGATAATTTTTGCTTCGCCGCCTTCAAGAACTGCAACTGCTGAGTTTGTTGTACCTAAGTCAATACCGATAATTTTACTCATAATTAATTTCTCCTCACTGTAACTTTTTTATCTTTTATTTTTAGAATAGCTTTTTTATTGAGCCACGATAACCATCGCTGGTCTTAACACGCGGTCATGTAATTTATAGCCCTTTTGCAAAACTTCAACAACCGTTTCACTAGGAGCGTCATCATTGGCTGGAATCGTTTGAACAGCTTGATGTAGATTAGGATCAAAGGTTTCTCCCATTGCAGAAATTTCTTCGATGCCTTCTTCCTTCAACGCAACTTGCAAACTTTCCAAAACCATCATAATGCCTTTTTTCAAACTGGCACCCTGTTCATCATCCACTTCAATTGCTAAAGCCCGCTCTAAATTATCTAGAGATGGCAAGACTTTTTTTGCTAAGTCTTGGGAACGATATTTTTGCATCGTTTCTCTTTCGCTGCGATTGCGGTTGGTGATATTGGCGATTTCCGCCCGAGCTCTTAAAAACTTATCCTCCATATCAGAAAGATCAGCATTTAATTTTTCCAGCTCTGTCAAAACTTCGACTTCTTCGACTAATTCTTGATTGGCATCCGCTTCTTCAAGATTTTCAGGTTGCTCTTTTAATTCTTCGTCTTTTTCTGCCATCGTATAAACTTCCCTTCTATTCATTGGTTAACCGTCTAATTCCCGGTAGTAATCCTCCAAACGATCGGCAAGTTCTTGGCGGAAGACATCCACTAAGCCGAACATTTTCGAATAAGGCATGCTCGTCGGTCCTAATAATGCAATCATGCCCCGACCGTGACCTTGAATATCATAGGTCGCTTGAATCAGACTTAGATTGTCTAATAAATTATTTCCGATTTCAGAACCAATTTTTATTGAAATCCCGCCCTCTGCTGGTACAAAAAGCTGACTCAATTCATCCGAATCCTTCATAAATGAATAGGCTGATTTAAATTCTGTCAAATTTTGACTAGGATTAAAATCCAACAAATTCATCCGACCGCTCACGTAAACTTTTTCTTCAAAGGCTTGACCCAGCATACTATTAAATAAGCTGACCAATCCATCCGTTGTTTGGAAATACTTGTGAAGAATCATCGGAATTTCTGTCCGCAACCGATGGTAAACCGTCAACAAAGGCTCGCCGACTAATTTATCATTGATAATTCGAACAATTTTTTCTAAATCCTCACCGGTAACTCCTTCAGGAATTTTGAAAATTTGGTTTTCGACATTGCCTTTGTCCGTCACAATCAAAGCAATGACTTGGCGATCATTTAAAGGGACAATCCGAAAACCGGTCAATTTCCTTTCCTTGACTTCAGGACCTAAAGAAAATGCCGTATAGCTGGTCAATTGGGCTAAAACATCAGCAGAACCTTCAATGATTTCATTGATTTCGTGAAATTCCTTTTTAAAGGATTGACGAATTTTCAAGACATCATTGTTGGCAATTTGAGTTGGTTCCAACAAATAATCCACATAATAACGATAGCCGGCTAAGGAAGGAATTCTTCCTGAAGATGAATGGGTCTTTTGTAATAACCCATGCTCTTCCAATGCCTTCATATCATTGCGAATTGTTGCAGAACTGGCTGAGATGCCCTCCTCCATCAACTTTTTCGAGCCGACGGGTAATCCAGTTTCGGTATAATTCTGAATGATGAGCCGTAAGATATTTTTTTGTCTGTCTGTTAACATCTCAATCACCTTCATCATTTGTTTTAGCACTCTTCACTATCAAGTGCTAACACAAGTATTAATATACCATATTCTCCAGAGAAGTCAAGGAAAACGATGCAAAAATTAGCACTTGTTTTATCCGAGTGCTAATTGCTTTTTTTCAGAACATTTCTATCATTGGAAAAGTTTCTTCTATATTAAGTCTAAATAAAGTATGATACTATTTACAAAGAAATTGAACCACGAGGAGTCCAAATGATGGAAACAAAAAAAATTTTACAACCGGTCTCGGCCTATTTACATATTCCTTTTTGCGAGCATATTTGCTATTACTGTGACTTTAATAAAGTTTTTCTAGAGGGCCAGCCAGTTGATGAATATATTGAAGCATTACTAAAAGAAATTCAATTGACGAAAGCGCGCTTCCCTGTTGAAGAAATGGCTACTCTCTATATTGGTGGCGGAACGCCTACTTCCCTCTCAGCAAAACAATTGGATCGCTTGTTATCCGGTGTGCGAGAGCTGCTGCCCTTCAATGATCAAAATGAATTTACTGTTGAAGCTAATCCGGGTGATTTAACTCAAGAAAAATTACAGGTGATGAAAAATTACGGCGTCAACCGTTTATCGATGGGCGTACAAACCTTTGATGATAAATTACTGAAAAAAATTGGTCGCAAACACACCGCTGCTGATGTCTATGAAACGATGGCCTTTTTAGAAAAGGAAAATTTTGAAAATGTTAGCATCGATTTGATTTATGCGCTGCCGGGACAAACCTTGGAAAGCTTTCGTGATACCTTAAAGCGGGCAATTGAATTGGATTTGCCCCATTACTCCTTGTATTCCTTAATTTTAGAAAATAAAACCATGTTTATGAATTGGGTACGGCAAGGTCGGCTGGAATTGCCAGATCAAGATATTGAAAGTCAAATGTTTGCCGAGACGATTGAACTGATGGCAAGTGGCAATCGGCAACAATACGAAGTTAGTAATTTTGCAATTCCCGGCAAGGAAAGCCAGCATAACTTAGTTTATTGGAACAACGAACATTATTTCGGTCTGGGAGCAGGTGCCAGTGGTTATCTCGGCAATATCCGCTATAAAAATCACGGCCCGATTCAGCACTATTTAGCGCCTTTACGAGACAATCAGCTACCGATTCGTGAAGAAGAAAAGTTGAGTCGCACTAACCAGATGGAAGAAGAAATGTTTTTAGGATTGCGAAAACGCCAAGGCATTTCACCAGCGCATTTCGCTGAAAAATTTCAAGTGTCACTGGATTCAGTTTATGGACTGGTGATTGAAGAATTAATTCAAGAAAATTTATTAATGCAACGAGAGGATTATCTGGCTCTAACAGAGGAAGGCTTGTTTTTGGGGAATGATGTCTTTGAGCGGTTCTTATTAGATGATTAAATCCAATCAAAACAATTGACTTATAGCCCACTCTAAGTTTTATACTTAAATTGTAACTAAAATTGAAAGTAGGGATTTATATGACAGTCTTAACAGAAAATTTTCGTTTAGCCAATGGAAACTTAATTCCAAAGCTGGCTTTAGGCACTTGGCAGTCCAGTGTAGCAGAAGCCTATGAAGCTTCAAAAATTGCTCTAGCAAACGGTTATCGCCACATTGATACAGCGGCAGCTTACCACAATGAAGACGCAGTCGGTAAAGCGGTAAGAGAATCTGGTTTACCACGGGAAGAAGTTTACATCACTACTAAAGTACCTGCTGAATTAAAAACTTATCAAGAAGCTGTGAAAAGCATTGATAATTCTTTGAAGGAATTGGACCTTGGTTATATTGACTTGATTTTGATTCATGCCCCTCGCCCTTGGTCTTTGATGCGGGACAGCGGTGACAATGATTTTAAAAAAGAAAATTTAGAGGTTTGGCGGGCTTTAGAAGAAGCTTACACAGATGGCAAAGTCAAAGCAATCGGCGTTTCTAATTTTAGTATTGATGATTTGCAAAATATTTTTGACCACGGCACGATGAAGCCAATGGCCAATCAATTTATCTATCACATTGGTCGAACGGATGATGAACTGGTGGCTTTTTGCCAAGACAATGATGTCTTAGTTGAAGGCTACTCACCAATTGGCACTGGCCGTTTGTTAGGCAATACTGAATTACAAGCCATTGCCGATAAGTATGACAAGAGTATTCCTCAGTTAGCAATCCGTTACCTACTGGAAAAAAATATCTTACCTTTACCAAAATCAGTTCACGAAAAATATATTATCGACAACGCCAAAGTCGATTTTGAAATCACCCCTGAAGATATGGCAACATTAGATAAGTTTTAAAAAAAGGTTACAACATAAGTAGATTGATAAAATTTTTCGATTTCGCTTATAAATTTGCGGATAGCAATTCTTTATCGCAAATTTACGAGCGAAGCAGTCCAGTCAAGGCTGCTTCGAAAAATTCTGGCTTACTTTATGTTGTAACCTTTTTTATGCATTAACAATTTGTTCTTGTACGTATGTGCTATAAAGGGGATGACTGGCTATTAATTCTGTATGAGTGCCATGTCCTGTGACTTGCCCTTTTTCAATGAAATAGATTTGGTCAGCATCTACAATGGTAGACAAGCGATGGGCAATTACTAAAGTTGTGCGCCCCTCCATCAAGGAATCCAAAGCTCGCTGAACTTTCTCTTCAGACTGGGAGTCTAAGCTGGCAGTTGCTTCATCCAACATCAATATTTTGGGATTTCGTAAAAAGGCTCGGGCGATGGCAATTCGTTGTTTTTGACCACCGGATAATTTAACGCCCCGTTCACCGATTTCTGTTTCCAATTGCTCAGGAAAATCTTTGACAAATTGATCGGCATAGGCTAGCTCTAGGCCCCGCCATAATTCCTCTTCTGACAATTCTTTGTCCAAACCATATTGTAAATTATCACGGATACTGCCAGCAAAAACCGCACTGTCTTGTGAAACGTAGCCAATTTGCGAGCGCCAATCTGTCAAGTCAAGGGCCGCCACATTTTCATCACCGATTAAGATTGTACCACTGGTAGGTTGATAAAATCGTTCCAATAAAGCAAAAATCGTCGACTTACCGCCGCCACTCGGCCCTGCAAAAGCGACCACTGTATTGGGCTTGGCTTCAAAGGAAATATTTTCTAAAACCGGATGCAGTGCATCATATGAAAAGGATAAATCTTTGACTTGCAATTTTTGACCAACCACATCAAAATCTTCACCAGCACCGACTGGTTCTAGCGGTGTGTGTAAAATTTGTTCAATTCTTTGCGTGGCTCCCATCGCTTTTTGCAATTGAGAAAAGAATAAGGCAAAGCTGGTGGCTGGTGCAATAATATTAAAGAGATACAGTAAAAATGCCACCAGTTCACCACTGGTTAATGTGCCGGCCTGTACTCTGACGGCTCCATAACCAAGAATTCCGACAAATAGCCCCAACATCACAGTCATCATAATCGGTTGCAAAACGGCTTCTATCTTGGCATCTTTAATCCCTAATTTAAAAATTTTATCGATAAAACGACGACCGCTATGTTCTTCATAAGTTTCACCATTACTAGATTTAATTAAACGAATCTCCGATAATTTTTCACTGGCCTCGCCATTAAACTCCGCTGTAGCAGCTTGTAATTGCCGGCCGATTTTTGACATCATCCGGCCAATTGGCAACATAATTAAGGCGATTAGCGGAACTGCGGTAAAAATTAAAGCCGCCATTTTCCAATCCATCCAGACTAAAATAATTAATGAGCCCACCAATTGAATGCCACCGGTGATAAAATTAGGAAATTGCGAGGTCACTAAATCTTTGATAACGGAAGTATCATTCACTAAGCGGGAGCTACTCTCACCGGATTTATTTTCATCAAAATAGCCTACCGGCAAGCGCAACAAATGGTCCCACAAATTTTCCCGCAACTTCTTGACAGATTCTTCTCCAACATAACGGAGGAAAAAGCCTCCTAAAGTCCCAAAGCCTAATTGAGCAACAAAGGCCAGCAAAAGTGTCATCAACATTTTTGTATCAATTCTAGTTAAGACACTGGTATCGACCAAACCTTTTGTCAGCTGGGGTACTATTAGACTGGCACCGGAAGTCACCAAACTTAAGAGCATCCCTAGTAGAAATAAAGATTTTCGTGGGTTGACACTGTTAATAAATTTTAAAAAATCACCAATCTTAATGACTTTTTCCTTTGGCATTTCTTCCTTTACGACAATTCCTCTGTCTGCCATTTTACTTATCCTCCTAGTCAATCAAGCTGCTTTTTTGCCGCTTGACCTGAAACTGCACATTAAAGCCTAGAACTAATTTTTCGATTAAGAGATTCTACCAAAATTCATTTTGAAAAGGCTGAAAGACTTTCTAATTTTTAGTACACAAAGTAATTCCCTTCAATAATTAATGAATCTTAAATTAATCTCCAATAGCCGAAAAATACTCTCAAGGATTCCATCACAGCTTTTCTTCAAATTCTTAAAAATCTTGCCACTCGTCGTCGGAATCCTTGTCCACAGGTTTCTTCTTATCAAATGAACCGGAATATTCTTGCCAATCCTCTGGGTTGCCCCAGAAATTACCTGGGAATTGACGACCGAAGTTGTGGCCAAAGTCTTTCATTTCTCGACGATGCTGGAAGGCCTGTTGCTTCATCTCATGACGCATATTTTTTCGTAATTTACGAAATTCTTCCGGGCTCAGTTGGTCCCAATCTTGTCCCCATTGGTCTGCAAACTGCTGACGGAAATTTTGCATCATCTGCAAACGATCCAGTGGGTCCATAAAACGGGGCGCTTCTCGTTGAAATTTTTCCTCCCAGCCTTCTGGAATTTTTTCCAACAGCTCTTGAAATTCTAATTGCTCCGCTTCGTTCAAGCCTTTAAAAAAGGCTTCACTGCGATTTTGTCCATTGGTAACGGCGGTTGCTTTTTTGCGACCCGCCTCAGATAAATAGACTCGCTTGATTCGCTTATCCTGCTCATCTTCTTGGCGGTAAATATCGCCGGCGGTTTCCATTTTCTTTAAGACTTCTGCTAATGAACTAGGACGAATATCTAAAATCTCGGCTAACTGGCTTTGAACTAAACCATCTTCTTCAGACAATATCTGTAGCACTCGTTTTTGTCCGGAGAGATTTTCTTCCTTTAAACTGACAAATTGATTACTCGCTAAGCCAACAAAGCGCAGCTGTTTCATTAGTTGATCGGTTAATTTACTCATCAAAAATTCCTTCTTTCAATTTAAATAAGTTCGGCACCTAACTTAAATCTAAAATGATTATAGTTAGGTACCGAACTTTTGTCAAGGGATTTCTTTTTTTCTTTTTCTTATAAGATAAAAACTATAGCCAACTAAAGTAAGCACAGAAATTGCTTCGCTTGCTTTATGGATCCAGGGTTCTTGATAGCTGATTTGCAATTGATACTGGCCTGCTGGTAAATCAAAGCCAATTGTTTTGCTGTCAGAGACAACCGTCTTGACCTTCTGCTGATGCTGATCAATCACTACTAAGCCGCTGTAGGCAATCACCGGTGTAACAACATAGTTTTTTGTCGCTGTCAAAGTTAAATCTAGTTCAATCCCGCTTGCATTACCTTGATAATCCATCACAGTTTCCTGTTGATTAATAAAACCAACTTTCTCTAAAATATTCCTTTTTTCGGTTTTATTTAAGTCCTTCGGCAGATAATCACGATTTTGATAGTCTTGATAATGTTGTGACGCCTCAACTTGCTTTTGTGACAACATTAAATTAGCCGGATCGCGAATTTGAATCAAATTTTCGACGCTGACAATCGCCAGCACTGCTAAGAGCGTCGCCAGTAGAACTGGCAGGCGCCGTGTTGCTGAGTGTCGTTTTACAAGCCAATCAGACAAGAGAACCGCTCCTAAATAATAACTAAAAATCCCTAAAAAGGGCATCAAACGAAACGGAAACTGCATTAAAATTAGTGGCGTATTTTGAAAAAACTGCCACGGAAAGAAGGTCGTCAAACTGATGAAAAAAACTAGCGACCAGCCGAAACAATTTTTAAGAAAGCTAGATTGCCGCAAAATATTTGTCGGGCTCTTGAAATAACTCCATAGACAACTACCTAAAATTACTGAAATTACTAGACCAAAGCTCATATAACCAAGATAATTATCCAAAGAATTGGCTAGAATCGTCCACAAATTATAGGCCTGCTGCTGCAAATCATAGGTCTTAACGGAATTAATTCCAATGGTCAGCATTTGATAAACCATCGGAACTAGACTGGCTGATGATAATAATCCCGCCAGCAATGCCGCTTGGATAAAATTGCTGATAACTTTTTTATTGACTTGTTTTTTACATCCGTAAAAAATTAACATTAAGCCTAAGACTAACGAAACCAAAATTAACGATAAGATGTGTGTATATGCTAAGAGCACCATTCCCAGCACGAGCCAATGTTTTTTACGACCGTTGTCTTTTAAAATGCTATAAAATCCAGCAAAGATTAACGGATAAAAACTGAGTGCCACAAATTCTCCCAGCGCCATCCGTTCATAAAAACAAATCAAACGATAATGGGAAAAACCATATAACAGTGAAAATATGTAAGGCACAAAAAGTCTAGCCTGCCGATTCAAATTGGGTAATGCCTGCTTAGTCAAATAGCAGGCGGTGTAATACGCGATTAAAAAAGTGATAAAAGTTAGCAGAATGACATACAGATAAAGCCCTGTGATTACTGAATGAAATAAAGCTGATAAGACCGCAATCGGTACCACTGAAGTCAGCGGTGGATAAAAAAGATTCACACCATAAAAAATCTGACTATGACCAAAAACCGCTACTTCCTGTTGCCACCCAGTCGCTTTTAATTGCTCTAACAAACTAAAAATCCGTCCAAAATGAAAAGCATAATCATCTCCCCGCAAAATTACCATTTGAAGATGCTGCCAGTCAAAAGCCGGTAAAACATACAACACTGAAAAAATAAAAAAAACTAAGAAAATTTTTCGCCGGCCCTTTTGCATTTGCCCACCTCTTTTCAACAAGCTATGGAATACTACAGCTTAACTGATAGTCCATTATTAGTCTAACAAGGGAGATTAAATAAAAAGATGGGAAAATATAAACAATTGGTAAACTATTTTTCATACAAAAAAAGCCGACGAGTAGCCGGCTTGAAATAGTTTAAGAAAATCTACTGGCACCATGAAGTTACCAGAATCTGTAACATGATTTTTGCTTACAGACGACTCTCCGATTTTTTTGTATCTTGTTGCGCAAATTATTTAACTTAGTCTTGATAAATTTCTTTTGCCAAATTGAAGGCAGACCAGGCTTTAGGCCAGCCAGTATAAAAGGCTAAATGGGTAATTAATTCGACGATTTCTTCTTTGGTCACACCATTTTTCTTCGCAATATTTAAATGGGCTTCTAGTTGGGGAACACCTTGGGTCATCAAGCTAGCCACGGTAATTAAACTGCGGTCATGGGGGGACATTTGACTTTCCCTTGCCCAGACTTCACCAAATAGTACGTCGTCGTTTAATGCTGCAAATTGCGGTGCAAATTCACCTAAATTATCTCTACCTGCTGTTTGTTTTTCCATAATCAATCATCCTCTCTTAATTGAACTATCTGCTTAAAGTGCATCGTAAATTTGATCCGTAACTGGTTCTAACCATTCTGCTTGACCAGCAGTGATAGCCAAATGTTCAAACCAACTATCCTTAGCGGCGCCATGCCAATGTTTAACCCCATCATGGGTAACGACAACATCTCCCGGCACTAATTTTCTCGCCGGCTGGCCATCTTCTTGGTACCAGCCTTCGCCGCCAGTCACTAATAAAATTTGAAAACCATTTTTATGAATATGCCAATTATTGCGACAGCCGGGTTCAAACGTAACATTGCCGACGCCGACACTGACATCGGGATCTGTAACTAAATTATTTAAATAACTTTGGCCAATAAAATATTGGGCGTAAGCATCGTTGGGTTCTCCTGCTGAAAAAATAATACCGTCTTTGACTTCTTCGTTTTTCATTACTATAACCTCCGAAATTTTTTATTTCTTAAAACAATCTGAATGGTACTGATGCAGCCAATTGGCAATTGCCCGATCTGAGCGACTGACGTTACTGCCACGAATGGCGAGACCGGTTTTGATTTGACTGGCGGCAAGCAATTGCTGCAGATTTTCAATGCTAGCACCTAAGCCACTGCCTTCATGGGTGGCAAAGGGATAAATAATCTGATTAGCGGAAACCATTTTTTCTAAAAAAGTCGTCACCACCATCGGAAAGGTGCCCCACCAAATGGGATAACCGAGAAAAATTTCCTGATGCTCGGCCAAATCAATCGGCAAAGGTTGAAAGGCCGGCCGTAAATTTTGCTTTTTTTCGGCTTCGGCAATTGTAGTTGTCGCTGAATAACTTTCAGGATACGGTTTAACCGGTTTTAATTCGGCAATTTCAGCTGACAATTGCTGGCTAATCTTTTGGGCCAACTCAGCTGTATGGCCGCTTTTAGAAAAATAAATGACCACACTCATGACTACATCACCTCCATTTCCCATTGTCCTTACTACTCCTTTATGATAGTCTCCTATCTTCATTTGGTCTAATACTTCATAAAAAAAGAACTATGCTTTGAAAGCATAGTTCATCCGTTGAATAAATTCTTTGACGACTGGCGCTTGCACTTTATGCTTGCGCCAGACGAAGACACATTCAGTTTCAATTTTTGGTGACAAGGGAATAAATTTCACCTCGTCGGAATGGTGATAGCTAGTGGCGCCTTTAATCACCAACGCTGAGGCCACTCGATTTTCAACAAGGGCAATCACATTAAAAATTAAATTGTACACGCCCTTAATGTTCAATTGACTAATCTTAGTATGTGCCCAATTGGCTACCATTTCCTGAACTTCACTGCGGCGACTGACTAATAGCGGCACGCCAATTAAATCTTCTGGAGTGATTGTATTCTTACTGGCTAAAAAACTTGTCCCTTCCACCAGCAATCCCCAAACTTCTTTTCTAGGCAGCAGAACGCTGTGATATTTTTCCGTTGCAATCGGGTTGAGTAAGATGGCGACATCCAGTAGGCCTAAATCCAACTTCTCGATAATTTCTTCACCAGTACTACTAAAGATTTCAAAGCTGACCTGAGGATAATCTTCGACAAATTCCTCCAGCATCAGCGCTAAAGTATCGGAATTATCCGCCTCAACGCAGCCAATCGAAATTTTTCCGCTAAAGAGCGTTTGCCGCTGATCTAAAAATTCCTGTTGCGTTTTATCCGCCAACTGGATAATTTCTTGGGCCCGTTCCCGTAAAAAAATCCCGGCCTCTGTCAGTACTAACTGCTTGTGTTCTCTTTGAAACAGCTCGACACCTAATTCCTCCTCCAGCTCTTTTAGCTGGCGGCTCAAGGTCGGTTGGGTAATATTTAAATTTTTAGCTGCTTTAGAGATATTGCCCTGTTCGGCGATAGCTAAAAAATACCGATAACTTCTCAACTCCATCATGCTTTACCTGCTATTCTTTATTTTTTCTTGGATAGGTTAACTTCTTGGCAACTTGCCATAATAATTGCCGTGTCTCTGGCGAAGTTTTTTCTATCCCGCTACCGTATAATGCTGCTTCGTATGCTTCAGTTACAACGGCGAAGTCTGCTAATTGCGTTTCTTCAGCAAAACGCTGTGCATAAGCCATTAGTGTTTCTGATGGCTCACGAGGAACTTTTTTCTCAGCTTTTTTCAAAATACATGGATACCCTTCAAGCAGCGCCTGCGGTTTATTCAAAACAAGACGCAGTCGAATTAGCAACCAATTAAAACTGATAATCAAGGCTACAAGTGACGTCAAAAGTAAAGCAGCTGCCAGATAAACTAAATCAGTATAATCTCTTTGGCTTGACGCTGCTGTCTCCTCCGTTGACTCTTCTGAACTGACTTGACTACTTGTTGTAGAAGTTGTTGCTTGCGTGCTACTGGAACTGGCTGAAGGTGTTGCTTCAGCGGAACTTTCTGGTGTCTCAGCTTCCTCTGTTATTGTCGGCCGATCTGGATTACTAAAACTCGGCGTCGGTTCAAAAGGCAGCCAACCGAAACCGGAAAAATAAACCTCCACCCATGAATGGGCATTGTTATTGGTTACTGTATAAAGATAATCTTCACCATCACGACTGCGGCTACCGGGAGCAAAGCCCTTGGTCCAACGGGCGGGAATCCCCAATGTTCGCAGCATTACGACCATCGAACTGGAAAAATTATCACAGTAGCCCACCTGTGTTTCAAAAAGAAATTGATCGACATAATCCTGCCCTTCTTCAATGACTGCCGCATCGACCTTTGAATAGCGGAAGGTGGAGGAATTTTTTAAATAATCCTCCACAGCAAGCACTTGATTGTATAAGCCAAAGACATCAGTCGTCACTTGAGTGGCCAGCTCGCCAACACGACTCGGCAAATTTTCCGGCAGCTGAAGATAATCAACTGCAGTATCTGTAGGCGTTTGAATATGAACATTTTCTAAATCACTGGCATTATATGAAAAATCCTGCCAGTTGATTGTTGCCGCAATCGGTGCTGCTAAATTTTGAACATCCACCCTCCGAATTTCTTCTTGAACATAGGCCGCCGCCCCTGGATTAGATATTGCAATAGTATTGGCACCATAGGGTAGAGCTAGATAACTGGCTTGGCTTGTATACGAAAGTTCAATGGTTTGCGCTTCAGCGTATGTCTGCTGATAATCATAATCGCTTACCGATAAATTGGCGGGATCAACATGAGTGGCATTTTCAGCCTCAGTGGCAAACCAGCCGGCTCCTGAGTAAAAATCTTTGCTTTCAACCCGCCAATAATGACTGCTAGCTTGGCGAGCTGTAAAAATTTCTGCATTGTCATCTAATAACGGCCCTCCCAATGAGCTATCGTCTTCACTAAAACCCATGCGGGACACACTGGCAGTTCCTTGGCTGCCGACAAAATCATAAAATCCCGTAGCATTCAGCTGCGTCCGAAAATTTGCAGTCGTCAGCATTAATGAATTGCGGATGCCTGTGGAAGGCAGATACTCAGCAACTGCAAAGATAACCAAAGTCAAACCAATGCCGGTCAACAGCAACGTTAATTTGTATTTCCCCTGCCAATAATTATTCTTTAAAAAAACGGAAAGAATGCCGCAGCTGGCAATAATCAAGGCCTGCAGCGTAAAATTTAAACCAGGATGATAGAGACTGGTCATTAAAAGGTACCCAATCATCAGGCTGTAACCAAAGAAAAAAATTTTAAAATGAATGAATAATACTAAAAGTAAAATAGAAAGCAATAATAAGAGCAGCATCGCTAAAATTTCACCAATATAGGCCCCAGAGTTTATCAGCTGTTCAACGCCTTGGTCAAGGCCATCCTTAAAACGAATCAGCCAAGTAAGTCCAATTGGCAGATTGTAAGGAAAAAAATGATGATAGCCAAACAAAAGGGCTGCCAGCACCAGTAAAGATTTCAACCAGACTTTATTCAGCAGCAGTAGCATGGCAGCAACAACTGCAAAAAAAGTAAAAGCGAAAAAATTATCTGATAAGGAATAAGCCTGTAAAAAAACCGTGAAGGCAGTAGCAACACTTAAATAAGCTAAAAAAGCCAAGAGCCCATCTGCTTTTAGCTTTTCGCCGTTGACAAAGATGGAACGGGATCTAACCACGGGCCTCGCCCCCTTTTTCTGGTAATTCTACTGCAGTCAGTTGTTGGATTTGTTTAATATCTAAGACTTGAATTTTTTTCCGCCGCTGATTTTCTTGCAGGAAAGCCACTAATTCAGGCGTCTGAACTGGCGTGATGACTAAGACTTGGCTGCCTTTAAATTTTGGCAGCACTGGTGTTTCAGTGAAGGGCTTGATAGTCGCAAATGTTTCCGTCTCAATTAAGGTACCGGTTTTTAGTTGCTGACCGACGATAATCTGGTAAAAATTGGCATTTTGCGCCAATAATTTTTGTAACGAATAATACCAGCTGAGGCTTTCCTCAAACTCAGCAGCTGCTTGGCCCCAAAAAACTAAGACCACCTCACTGGGCCGCTCCATTTCCTGTTCCCGATAAACCAAGGTGCGCTCTTTACTGGAAAGTTTCCAATCAATATTTTTTAAAGGATCCCCGGGACGATAATCCCGATAGCTTTTGATGGAAAAATTATTTTCGCCAATCAGACTCAACTTTTGGCTAGTTTTAAAATTGCGTAATAACAAATACGCTTCTGCTTTAACCTCCGGCAGTACAATTAATTCTTGCTTCATCTGAATGCGCTGCGTCTTGCTGAACAATTCAACTAAATCGGTCGCTGTTACTTTTAAGGGCAGCTCATGATAGACTCCCCGTTCTTTCGCTTGAATGGTGACTTCAAGCTGTTGTCTTTTACCTCGGTAGCCAACGATTCGCCATGTTTGATCACTCCACTCAGGAAAATTAATAAACAATTTTCCAAAAGGTAGCAAACGACTGCCCATTTTTTCGATGAGCACTTCCATTTTTAAAGGCTGAAATCGGTAACTGTAAACTGAATCATGGCTGATGAAAGTAATTTTTCTGAGAAAGGGTAAAATCGTCAACAGATTAATCAAAAACAATAGCCCAAAGAAAAAGAGCAGGCTCCAGCCGATTTGAGTATTGAAGGCGGCTGCGTAAAAAATCAAGAAAGCAAAAAGCAGCAGCGTCAAAATCAGTTTGAAGAAAAACCTGAGCCACTTCATACTAGCGCCTCACTGGAACGGCTGTCTGCTGTAAAATTTGCTCCATCACCTCAGCATTTTTTTCAGAGCTGGCGGCTAGCCCGCCTTTTAGTAAAAGGCGATGACCGAAGACCGCAGGCATAATTTTTTGCAAGTCCGCTGGTGTCACAAACATTCTGCTTTGGGTCAGGGCAAAGGCTTTGGCACCTTGAATAAAAGCAATCGCTCCACGGGGACTAATCCCGAGCTCCACTGCATTGTGGCGCCGACTATTGCGAACTAAATCAAGAGCATAACGGGCAACCTGCTCATCAATATAGACTTGCTTAACGGTTTCTTTTAATTGTGACAGCGCTCGGTCAGATAAAATCGGACGGATATCCTCAACAGACTGCTGCTTTTCCCCTAACAATAGCTGCAGCTCATTCTCATAATCAGGATAGCCAATATGTAAACGAAATAAAAAGCGATCCAGTTGTGCTTCTGGCAAAGGAAAGGTACCTTCATATTCAATTGGATTTTGCGTTGCTAAAACAAAAAAGTGGGGACTTAATGGATAGGTTTGATTGTCAATCGTGACGTGACCTTCAGACATCGCCTCCAACAGAGCGGCCTGTGTCCGAGGAGTAGTACGGTTAATTTCATCAGCTAATAAAATCGAGGTAAAAATGGCGCCTTTACGAAATTCAAACTGATGGGTTTCTGAATTAAAAATCGAAACCCCTAAAATATCATTCGGCAATAAATCCGGAGTAAACTGAATTCTGGCATAATCGCTTTCAACGGCCTTGGCCAAGGCCTTCACCAACTGTGTTTTTCCTACGCCGGGTATATCTTCAAATAGTACATGGCCACCAGCCAGTAACGCAGCCACCGTCATTTGAATAATTTCCCGCTTACCAAAGACCACCTTCTCCACTTCATTAATTAACTGCTGAATTTTATCAAAAATCTGCTCATCCATTCGAACGCCCCCTATTTCCCCAGAATTAATTCTTCTCTTCTATTTTACTTGATGAACCTCACTCTAAGTCAACTAATAAACTAAAAATCGACGATAATTTTTTATTAAATTAGCGATAACGGTTTAATTTTAGAAAAACTTAAGGCAGCTTCATAGAAAAAACAAGTCTGACCATTATTTTCTTCATGGAAGTTCTGTACCATTTTTTTAAGCTACAAACTAATTTAGCGAGGAGGAATGCATATGATTACCGCCCTTCAATGTCAGCCCCACAGTCAAGAATTTTTTGCCGCTATTGCCTTAAGAAAGCAACTCCTCCACCAGCCGATAAACTTTTATCGGGAAGCTAAGTATCAGACCTTTGCCCTTATAGAAGAACAAAAGGTGATTGCAGCAGTGACACTTCAGCTCTATGCCGGTAATTTTGTCCATATTCGCCAAGTGGTTTTTCTGCCGGAATATCAAAATGCAGCGAACGAGCGCCTGTTGAAAAATTTTATTTACAGCTATTTTCAAAGCCATCCAGGCAGCATCAGTGTCAAAACTTTAGCTAAGATAAATTAAAGATTATAACTAAGGACAAACAAACGGCTAGGCAACAAAGCTGACTAGCCGCTTACATGATTCTATTGAATTTATACCTCAATAACTTGTTGACAAAGAGCTCATAAGTCAGCTCTGCTAGCGTGGTTTTGTAATAATTTTCATTACTAATAAAAATTATCTTCTAGCAAGTGTTAAAGTATTTTGAAAAATTGTTTGCCATAGTTTTTTTGAATTAACGCAAGATATCAATCAAATCTTTGCGGGCCGCTTCTGAAGCCGGCATCACAGAGAAGATTAAGCCGATAGCACTGGAGACACCTACCGCCAAAGTGACGGTAAATAAATCGACCGAAACCGAAACCCCAACTAATGACCCGATTAAATAAGCCAAAAGAATCCCGATAATATAACCGATAATCCCGCCAACTAAGGTTAGCGACATCCCCTCCAACAAAAATTGCATCCGAATGGATCTTTTGGTGGCTCCCAAAGCTCGACGAATCCCAATTTCTTTGGTCCGCTCTGAGACTGAAATATACATCATATTCATAACACCCACACCGGCGATAAATAAAGAAATACCGGCGACAGCAGAAATAAATAAAGTAATTGTGCCTAAAACTTGGCCAACGCCATCTGTCAGCAAGGCGGTATCAAAAACTTGATAGTCGCCGTATTGCCGCATCGTGCCGCTGTCTTCTAGACGCTTGATAACATCTGTTGTGACAGTTCCCGGAGTTGCTCCGTCTTCTAAGATGACATTCACCGCATAAGCATCTGTATTTTCTGGAAAATAATACAGATAGCTACTTTGGGGAATTTCTAAATTGGTTTCCATCATTGAAAACATGCTTTCAGTTTCCGCCGCTTGAAAGACTCCGACAATTGTAAAGACTTGACCGTTAATCGTAACTCCACCGTTTACGGCATTTTCAGCACTACCGTATAAATCCTCAGCAGTTTGAGAATCAACAACTAGCACTTTATTGCGAATTTGATCATCTTCGCTTGTTAAGCTGCGGCCAAATTCGACTGGTCGGCTGTTGTCTTCCGTTAAGGAAATCATTTTATATTGGCTTTCATTTTGAATCATTAAATTTTGCTGCATCATTGAATAATCCGGCTCAGGAAATTTTGCCGATGCAACTCCCTCTACACTATCAATCAACGTGAGATCTTGGTCATTAAAAAAACTCAGATTGCTATTGTAAATACTTTCATCCGTCGCAGTAAAATTGACTTGAATTGTCACCTGATCAGAATCATTGCCCTGCAGGCTACGAATCGTGTCCCGCTCAAAGCCCCGACCAATTGCTAAAATGGCAATAACCGCTGCAATTCCGATAATAATCCCAAACATCGTCAAAATACTGCGTTTGCGATTTTTAAAAATCGCTTTGGTGGCAGTCCGCCAATTCACGTAAAATTTCATCGAATCAGCTCCTTATCCTCAATAATCGCACCATCACGAATGCTGATTAATCGATCGCAATAAGGTACTAGTTCTGGGTCGTGGGTGACTAAAATAATCGTGGACTGCTCTTGTTTATTCAAATCCACGAATAAATTCATAATATCAGCTGAAGTGTGGGTATCTAAAGCCCCCGTCGGTTCATCAGCAATAATAAATTTCGGCTGATTAATCAGTGCTCGTGCAATCGCTACCCGCTGCTGCTGCCCACCAGAAAGTTGTTTGGGATGTTTGTCGGCTTTATTTTTTAAGCCGACTTTGTCTAAAGCCGCCAAAACTTTTTCCTTTGTTTGATGCAGCCCATAGCCGTTGTATAAAAGTGGCAGCTCAACATTTTCAAAAACCGTATTATTTTCAATTAAGCTAAAATTTTGGAAAACAAAACCGACTGTCTGATTGCGAACCTTTGACAAGACATCATCAGATGACGAGAGCAACGATTGCCCTTCAAACAAGTACTCCCCTTCAAATTTCCGGTCAATAAAACCTAATAAATTAATTAACGTCGATTTTCCGGAACCAGAAGGCCCCATAATCGCCATCATCTCACCGGCGTTAACATGTAGATTAATATCTTTTAAAACATGGAGTGTTTCCTCGTCGGTTTTATAATATTTATTTACATTGATTAAATCAATCATTTAATTCACCATCACTTCCAGACCATCCGTTAGCTGGTCATCTGGATTGGTGATAATTTGTGCGCCTTGCTCTAGCCCTTCCCGGACCACAGTCACACCAGATTGATCCTCTGCGGTGATAGCCGTTTTGACTGCCTGACCGTCTACCACTTGATAGGCAAATTGCATCTCACCTTCTGTGACAACTGCTGAAGCAGGGATGCGTAATTCTTCTAACGGTAACGTCACTTGACAGCTGTAGCCATATTGCATGTCACTCTCTGGTTTCACCGTGAAGGTATAATTGGCTGTTGTGGTAGTCGCTCCCGTAGCTGCGGCTGCCGCGGCTGCATCAGGTAATAAATTAACTTGGGTAATTGTACCGTTGACCGATTGGTCGCTGCTAACAGCGCGAGCAGTGACTGTTCTACCAACAACAATCCGATGATAATCATATTCTGAAACGGTTGTCTTAATGACAGTTGCCTTGCTGACAACTTGAATCACAGGTACTGTAGCACTCATTTGACCTTCTTCATTGACAATCGCAATGCCGTCAATTTCAGCAGTGACTTGTGTGGCTACACGACTGCGCAAATCTTCGACGTTGCTGTTCGCGTTGCTGACTTCTAAATTGGCAGCGTCAACTGCTTGTTGCGCTTGTTGAATGACATCATCTTGAGCAGTTATCGATTGTGTATATTGATCAATCAAAGCCTGTTGTTCTTGGCGAGTCACTTGGCCTTCAGGAGAATTCGCATCAGCCCCATTGAAACGATTGCGGGCTGTTGTTAAATTAGCTTGAATTTCATTTTTTCGCGTTTGTGCACTTTGCAGACTAGCAGACGCATTTGTTGCTTGTAAATTTAAAGTACTTAATTGCTGTTCTGCTGTTTTTACTTGTTCTGCCACTTCATCACTTTGATAAGAAAGGATGGGCGTACCAGCAGCAACTTCTTGGCCATTTGCCACTAAAATTTCACTGATCCGGCCTTTAGTTGCATCTAAATAAACATCGCTAGTTTGTTCAGCCTCGACAGTCCCATTAAAGGTTAACGGGTCAGCCATTGTGACCTCGGCGGTGGTATAACTTGGTAACGCTGAAGCCTCATTATTTTGAGAAGCCATAAAAGCCATCATCCCACCGACAAGCAACGCAATAGCAGCTACTCCTGCCAAAACACCAAAAATTATTTTTTGCTTTTTCGAAAAACGCGGCTCTTTTTTGCGAGTTCCGCTAGTCGCAGCTAGAGAGCTCGCTGGTTTAGTCTTAGCCGCTAGTTCTGACGCTTTCTCATCAGTTTTAACTTCTACTTGAGACTCTTTTACAATTTCTGTTACGCTGTCGTCTGCTTTCAGCTCATCATTTAGTTCTTCTGCTGCGACAACTGCCGCTGGTTCTGGAACAATTTTTTCAGCCTCTAGCTCAGCTCGGGAAATATCCGCTTCTAAAATAGCCCCTTTGACCTTGCGCAAATTTAATAAAGCCATCAAGGCAGGGACAAGCACAAATAAAGACCCAATGATAACCCCAATTGCTGAAAAAATACTCAAGACACTGCTGACTCCACTCAAGCTGGGATCTCCTAAATCAATTTGCGGAGTTAAAACTAAAGTGTAGATGACATTCACCACGACCAAAGCAAACTGCAAATAATAAGGAATGGTATTCGGCAACTTTTCTTGATTTAGTTTACGATTATTTTTAAACAGCAGCACAACAACTGCAATATCGATTAATAAAGTTATGATGGCATAAGCTTTTACCACAAGACTATCTTGAAAAGCAAATAATTGCTCGCTGATAGCTACGGTTTCCTCTGGTAGATTGGATATGTCCGCCATTTGGGGATTTAAGGTTGTTGGTATATTGGCAATTCCCATAATTGCACTTAGACCAACAATAATTAACAGCACCATATTCCAAGTTTTAGTCTTCTTAAAAAACCTTTCTACCTTTTCTGAATGATTCATTTTTCTCCTCCAATAAACGCTTTTTCCAAACCCTCTCCTATAGCCTATCATTTTATTTTAAAAAAACAATCTTTCCTGAAAAATTTCAACAAAATAAAGCAGATCCAAAGATTTTTTTTAATGTAGACTACTTTACAAGGAAAATTTTTCTTCATGGAATTAGTTTTTTTGTGCTATGTTGTCGTTTGATTGTGTTAAGATTTTTTTCAAAAAAATTGCTAGAGCAGTGGGCTATCAAGAAACTGCGAATCTAGTTTCTTGACAGACTTTCCACACTCTAGCAAGTTCATCGTTATCTATAGTTTTATTCTGAAGGCTCTACATGGATGTCTGTATCAAAAACACCGCAGTTTAGCCGCAGCATTTCTTCAATTTCATCCGTGATTTGATGACTGCGGGCCACTGTCATCTGCGGGTCCATTGCCACAACGATATCTAAGAAAATATTGGCTCCGTAAGACCGACCGCGAATATTCAAGACTTCTTCAATCCCGACAATGTTTTCAATTCGTTCGGTATAATCAGTCAGCAATGTCTGATCAAAACCATCAGATAAGGAAAAGACACTATCCTTAAAGATATCGAAGGCCGTTTTTAAAATTAAAACAGCTACCCCAACAGCCGCTAAACTGTCAATCCAACCTAAATTAAAAGTTGCGGCTAACACGGCCACAGCTGTTGCAATACTTGTCCAAGCATCACTGCGATTATCCTTAGCCGCTGCCAAAAGTGCCGAGCTATTAACTTTTTGCGAAAGCTTTTTATTATAAAAATAAACTCCATACATAAAGACAGCCGAGACCACACCGACAATTGCCGCCACAAAGTCTGGCGCTTGCGTGTTCCCAGAAAGTAAATTAGTGATGGAAGAATAAAAAACCTCGAGCCCCACCATCAGCATAATAAACGAGGTGACTAGACTAGCCACATTTTCTGCCTTCCAATGGCCATAGCGATGATCCTCATCCGCTGGCTTTTGGGCTAAGCGCAGACCGATTAAAACCGCCACCGAAGCAATAATATCCGTCACATTATTTAAACCGTCAGCTCGTAAGGCCTCCGAATTTGCTAAATTTCCAACTGCCAGTTTGACAATCGAGACCAATATATAGGCGATAATACTAATAATCGCACCCTTCTCAGCCTGCCTCAATTCCCGTGAGCGTTCTTCAATCATCTAATCCCTCCAAAAAAAGTAACTTTTAAGAGTGTATTACTTTTTTGGAAACAAGTGTTGAAAATTTGAAAAATATAATCATTTTGGCTTTCAGAAAAATTTTTTTGGGCATCCTAAAATTAAAATTTTGGGAAACCTGTTTTTATTGAAACGTCTCTTCTAAAAAACTAATTTTCTGCGTTTCTGTATCCACCTTCACCGCTAACCCGTATGGCAAAACACATCGAGGTGCGCAATGACCAAAGTTGACATTGGTCACAATCGGTAGCTTCGGATTTGCGACAATTTTTTTCAAACTTGCTTGATACTCTTCGTAAAAAAATTCATTTGCCGACTTACCGACAATCACCCCCGCAATTACTTGAAACAGACCGAAATCTTTGAGTACCTGTAATTTTTCTGTGAACACTTGGGGATTCGGTTGACCAGCGGCTATCTCAATAAATAAAATTTTCCCCTGCCACTCTCTTAGCTCGGGAAAAAGTTGATAAGTTTGATTAACAACCGCTTCTTCGGCTTGATTGGCACCTGTGATTAAATCAGCTAAGCTGTCCAAGCAGCCACCTAACAGCTTACCAGAAAAACTTTTTGCCCCTTGTAACAGCTCAAAGCCTTTGGAATCAGCTTGCTCTATCAATTTAGGATCGGTCTCCTGATACCAGACTGGGCTGGGCTCAATCATTTTGCTTTCAGGAAAGTCCGCTAAAAAGTTTTTAAAATATCTTTTTGTATAAGATAGCATCTCAGGTGTCTCTTCGCCTAAGTCATTCAGGAAACTCGGACCATAAAACGTCTCCAGACCTAATTTATAAAACATCAAATGATTAATTGTGCTATCAGAATAACCACAAAAAATTTTCGGCTGATTGGTGACTAACTCTTTAAATTCTGCGTCCTCTAGTAAAAAGGGAACTGTCCGAAAGGTATCTTCGCCACCAATGGCACAGATTACCCCTTTAATAGAAGGTTCTGCAAAGGCTGCCTTTAAATCGACGGCCCGCTTTTCAGGATGAGCTTGAATAAAGTCAATTCCTTTAAGGGCGTGCTCCATAAAAACCGGTTCCAAACCAAATTGTTTTAAACGCTCAGTGGCAATTGCAACCCGCTGAGTTGCTTCTGGTTCACCTAAAATGCCAAAGGACAAGCTGACAATTGCAATTTTATCCCCTTGTTTTAAGCGCTGAGGCTTACGCATCCGCATCTACCACCACCGCTAAAGAATTTATCTTTGAAAACAATTGGGCATCGACAAAGCCTGTTTCATTTCTTATAAATCCTCTCAGAGTTCCTTCCAATTCAAAGCCATTTTTTTCTGCGACCCTTTGACTTTTTAGATTGCCAGCTTCTGTGATAAGCCCTAAACGATGTAACTGTAATTCGGTAAAAGCAATTTCGCAGACCTTGGTTAAAGCTCGGCTGACGATGCCGCGATTTTGCTCCTTTTGACTAAGCCAGTAGCCAATTTCCCCTTGGCGATTGACCAAATCAATTCCGTGGATATCGATAGTGCCTACCGGCTGATTATTCACCAAAATAATCGCCAGCCACAGTTCGCCATCAATCATTTTTTTTGCAGACATTTTTAAATAGTTTTCCTCATCGGCTGCTGTTTTAGTTTCAGCAACCCAAGGCATCCAGCGGCCCAACTCTTGCCGGTCTTCTTCAACCACGGCAAACAAACCGCCCGCATCACTTTTGTCAGGAAATTTTAAGGTAAGCTCATTATCAATTTTTATGGTAAACATGGGGATTCTCCTTTTTAGCATAAGAACTTTATCTTGGTTTAAAGATTAAACAGCAGCTTGTGAGATTCTTTTTTAGGTATGTGATCCAAGTCTATCTCTACTGATTTTTGTTCAACTAGCTTTGAATCAAAAGTTGTAAATATTAGGTAAATCTTACTTAGCGATATTAGATTATAAAATTTTCAATATCAATCAGAGAATTTTCAACACATCTTTAATTTTTTTTCAATGCGAGAACAACTGATACTTCAGCACAGATTTTTCTTATCCGAGCAGACTAAAAGCTCGAAAGAAATTTCCTTTCGAGCTTTTAGAATTTGAAAGATTATAGATTAGTCGCGTGTTTCTGAAGTTAGTTCCATAGTGAAGTAATCTTCAGTTTCATTGTAGTTCCAAGTATAAGATTTAACACGGTTACTTACTGGTAAGATTTCGTTACGATAAAGCGTTGGAATAACAACCGCTTGCTCTACCATGTATTCTTGCCAAGCTGAGTAGGCATCAACACGGGCGTCATCATCAAACGAAGCCTGTGAATCAATCGCAGCTAAAAGCTCATCGTTTTCATCAGAAGTAAAACGAGTGTAGTTAAAGGCAGCCGTTCTGCCATATAACCCAGCTGGAGATGGAGCTGTCCCAGTATTCCAAGCACCTTGGAACACATCAATTTCAGTGTCATCATTTTCAAGACGATCATAGAAGGCTTGGAAATCAATTAAACGACCAGAAGTAAGTTCAACATCTAAACCGACAGCTTCCCATTGTTGGATGTAATAATCTGCTAATGGTTGAGCTGTTTCGCCACCAGACATTGAAGCGAAGTTAATCGTTAACTTTTCACCATCCGGATCTTCCCGAATTCCATCATCATCAACATCAACATAACCTGCTTCGTCTAGCAATTCATTGGCTTTATCAGGATCATACGTATAGCCTGTAATACTAGAATCGTGTAAAGTTTGGAAAACTGGTGGAATTAGAGTAGAGGCCCCAGAGCGTAATCCGTGATAGAAACGTTCACCAATCGCATCGTTATCTACAGCATATCCCATCGCTTGGCGTAAGTTCACATTTGACATTTTAGCATTAGGATCAGTAATATTTTCACCAGTTTCAGTATCATAGGTTCCTAATTTGAATCCGATGTAAGTATAAGCCATTTGCTCGCGACCTAACATTTGGTAACCATCTGTTTCACTGTAATCTGGATAATTATCTGTTGGCATTGAATAAACTAAGTCATAGGTCTTAGAATTTAATGACTCCACAATTGAAGAAGTTGATACATTTGTAAACACAAGTTTATCCAATTTAGGTGTTCCTTGGTAATAGTACTCATTTGGTAAGTATTCAACAGATTCACCTGTTACGATGCTGCTCATATAATACGGTCCAAAGGTAACTGGATTTGTACGTACTGCATCACTTTGTTCTTGATCTGCAACTGGAATGCTTTCAAAAACATGTTTTGGCATTGCGCTAGCATTGATCCCACCACTTAACTGCAACATATTAGGATTCATTTCTTTAAATGTGATTTGAATCGTTTTATCATCAACTATTGTAAGTCCAGAAATAGTATCCGCTGTTCCTGCATGATACTCATCCATTCCTACAATATTTGAATAAGTAGAATCGTAGCGAATACCTGTGTAATCAGGATGACCAATTACTTCGTAAGGATAAGCTAAGTCTTCAGATGTCACAGGCTCACCATCTGACCAGACTGGTTCTTTTGTCAAGGTAACTGTAGCAGTATTGTTCTCTTCATCTAACTCTAACGTTGCAACACCATCATCGGTAATTACAAAGTCATCATCATTTGAAAAAATTGGTTCATGAGATGGTGTCATATAATAATTATCATACGCATCTGTATAATATGTTTCTGAAAATAATCCAACAAATTGTGTATCAGAAGCTACAGCAACATCCAAGGTTCCTCCTTCGATTGCGTCAGCATCATTGACAACTGTTTGTGTAAAGCTTTCGGTGATGTTTTCATTTGAGTTACTTTCTTGGCTCCCTGAATCTGTCGTGTTCCCGCCCTGACAAGCTGCCAATAGCAATGTTAATGCTCCCGCAGTGGTCAGCAAACCAAAATGCTTACTTCTTTTCATACTTCTTCTTCCTCCCCAGTTTTTTAGCCTAGACGCTGTCTCGCATCTGCAGAGCGTTTAAACGCTTGGCCAACATAATTTATACTTAACATCATGACTAAAATTAGTAATGATGCAGGTAACCATATCCATGATCTATTCGCAAGGATTTCCCCGCTCTTTGCATAACCAATCAATGTTCCCAAACTTGGAACACTTGTTGGTAAACCAAAACCTAAGAAGGTTAATGTCGTCTCAATTCCGATATTACCAGCAAAATTAATCGTTAAATTGGTAATAATCAGTGAGCTTAAGTTTGGCATAATTTCTCGGAACATAATTTTGAAATTACTTGTTCCGAGGGTTTTTGAAGCACTAACATAATCACGCCGTCCTTCAGATAAAGTTTTACTTCTGAATAATCGAGCCTTTGCCACCCAATAGAAGGCACTCATAATCCAGACGAATGAAAATACTGTGTAGTTTGGAATGATTGTTACAAACACGATAATAATCATCATGATAGGCAAGATCATAATAAAATCCACAATACGCATAATAATGTTATCTAGCATTCCACCGTAATAGCCAGAAATAATCCCAACACTCACACCAATAATTGATGTGATAATTGTAATCGCAAAACCGATGACAACCGAATTTCTCGCCCCGATGATTAACTGACCAAAGACATCACGACCACCCTCATCAGTCCCTAAAAGGTAATTCCCTCCCGGTGGAAGATATCTATCTAAAATGTTGACCCTCATGATTTCACTTTGGTCAATCACAACTGCACCGATAAATATTGTCAATAAAATAATAATAAGTAAAATTAACGAGAACATCGCCAATTTATCTTTTCTAAACTCTCTGATAATCATTCTGAATCCCATTGGTGGGACATGTTCATTACTCAGAGCTAAATTTTCTTTTTTTTGCGTCATTTTTATCCCTCCAGAGTAATTTGATTATTGAATACGAATCCGTGGATCCACGATACTCATTAAAATATCGGAGACTAGATTCCCAATTAACGTTGCAATACCAAGGATTAAAACTAAAGCAGTAATGACTGCGTAATCCCGCTGGCCAATTGAATCAATAAACAATTTACCTATACCTGGATATCCAAAAATTGTCTCAATAACAACAGAACCACTGATTAAACCAGTTATTTCATAGCTTAGTTGAGAGACAATCGGTAAAGAAGCATTTCTGAAAATATGTCTGGTAAAAACTTTATTTGTCGGTACTCCTTTGGAGCGAGCTGTCCGCACATAATCGAGTGACTTTGCGTCAATTACTTCATTTCTTAAATACTGAATTGTAATTGTAGTAGTCAAAATTGCTTGTGTAATTGCCGGTAAAATTAAGTGGTAAAATTTGTCCCAAACATAGGCGAATGTCCCTGGCTCTAAACCATTAGAGACAGATCCGGTTGTTGGAAACCATCCTAAACGATAACCAAAAATAAATAGTAAAACCAAAGCAAAAATAAATGCTGGAATCGCAAAGCTCACAAAGTTATAGATAACTACAAATTTATCTAAAATAGAGTTTTGATAGCGACCAGCTAATAAGCCTAAAGGTAATGCAATTGCATACATAATAATTACGGTCAATAGTGACAGCAAGATAGTGTTCGTAGCTCGATTGCCAATCAAGTTAGCTACAGGTAACTTATAAATAAAACTTTGACCAAAGTCCCCTTGGAAAACATTACCAATCCACCGAATATATTGGGTGTACCAAGGATCATTTAAACCTGCTGCTTCCCGCATAGATTCAATCACAGCTGGATCAGTATTGGGGTTAATCAACCCAGTAAAGGGATCTCCTGGCATCATTTGAGCTAATAAAAAAATTAAGACACTGAGGATAAAAATCTGCGGAATCATCAGCAAGACCCGCCGTAATATTGTTTTCCACATTTAGATGTCTCCCCCTTTTTTCAACGCTACCTGATGCGTTTCACTAATGCTTTGTAAATCATAAACCCGGCCATGTTGATCGTAATAATCTTTTTGATGTTCTATATATTCTTTTTCAACTCTACGTCGTTCAGCTTTATGTTCATTCCGATGAGCTACATCAATTTGTGGAATCGCTGATAACAACCGCTTAGTATAAATATGTTGAGCATTATTATAGATGTCTTCTCTTGTCCCAATTTCAACAAAGCGGCCTTTGTACATGATGGCTAAGTTGTCACACATATGTTTCACTACCCCTAAATCATGAGAGATAAATAGGTAACTTAGGCCGTATTCCTGTTGAATATTTTTCATGAAGTTCAGTACCTGCGCTTGGACAGATAAATCCAACGCTGATACCGGTTCATCTGCAACGATTAATTTAGGATTCGTTGCAACAGCTCGAGCAACTCCTAAGCGTTGCCGTTGTCCACCAGAGAACTCATGGGGATATTTATAGATAGCATCTTCAGGCATCCCAACAATATCCAATAATGATTTTACTTTATTCTTTTCTTCTTGATCACTTAGTCGCTCAAAATTTCGAATAGGTTCTGCAATGATATCTAAGACTCGTTTCTTTGGATTTAAACTGGACATCGAATCTTGGAAAATCATCTGAACATCTTTGTTATATTGAATCGATTTTCTATTACGAGCTTTCGTCACGTCTTGATCTTCGTATAAAATTTGTCCACCCGTCACTTTTTCTAAGCCAACGATTGCTTTTCCGGTTGTTGTTTTACCAGAGCCTGATTCACCAACTAAACCATATGTTTTACCTTTTTCAATAATGAAGTCAACACCATCTACCGCTAGCACATGATCAGTAACTCGATTGAAAAAACCGCTTCGGATAGGATAGTGAATTTTCAGGTCTTTAATCTTAATAATCTCTGTCATCACATATCCCCCTGTTCATCTCTAAAATGAAAATGCTGATAACAGGTACAGCGGACAAAATGCTCTGGTGATACTTCATGTAATTCTGGCTCGGCTTCATGATCTGATTGTGGAATCCAAGGAATTCTCGGAGCGAATCGGCACCCCTTGCGAATCATCTTATTTAATGAAGGAACGACACCTTCAATCACATGCAGTTCAGAGTTTTCAGAATTTTCTTGTGGGATCGATTGCAATAAAGAGCGAGTGTACGGATGCTTAGGATTCGTAAATAATTCTTCAGCTGTTGCAACTTCCACAAATTGACCTGCATACATCACGGCAACTCGATCTGCCATTTCAGCAACAACACCCAAGTCATGCGTAATTAAAATGATGCCTGCATTTGTTTCTTCCTGTAAGTCCTTTAACAAATCTAAAATTTGTGCTTGGATGGTTACATCTAGAGCCGTTGTTGGCTCATCAGCAATAATAATCGGTGGCTTGCAGGCAATCGCAATTGCTATAATAACCCTTTGTCTCATTCCTCCTGATAGCTCATGGGGATATTGCTTAGCCACTCGCTCAGGAGCCGGAATTCCAACCTGAGTTAATAACTCGATTACACGAGCTTGTTTTTGCTCTTTGTTCATATCTGTATGATAAGTCAGACTTTCTTTAATCTGATCTTCAATACGCATTAACGGATTCAATGCCGACAAAGGATCTTGAAAAATCATTCCAATATCGTTTCCGCGAACTTTATTATAAAGTGTCTCATTAAAAGTGGTTAAATCTAAATCCTGGTAAATTATTTCTCCGGTGATACGAGTATTATCGGCATCGTGAAGACCCATGATTGTGGTAGCTAATGTACTTTTACCACAACCAGATTCGCCAACAACTGCTAATATCTCATTATTTTGCAGTAAAAAAGAGACATCATCCACTGCATCAAAATAATCATCTTTGATTCGAAAACCAGTATGTAAGTGAGTAACATCTAACAATACTTCTTCCTTTTCCATTTCTTACTCCCCTTCTTCCATTATTAAAAATCAGCAAATCAATGGAATTCTAGCCGGTTATTAATCTCTTCATTCAACTAAAAACCCTTAAAAATCTATTAGAGAATTTTAATAACTTATTTGTCAATATTACATAAACATTTCGAAAATTTCAATACCTAATCGAGAATAATTGCAAACACATTTAATTTCATCGGTTACAAGCCCATGTAATTTGATTTTTGTTACGCTTAATGTAAAATAAATTTTCATAATCTTCTCATTATTTTCACTGTTATCAGGTTTTATTAGATATTGAATCTGAATTTTTTTGTCACTTTATTTATATCCCTTGTTCTTTTTTGAATATAATTCCACATACTCTAATCAATGATAATCGATAAAAAATCCCCACAAAGAAGTTCAACTTTAGCCCCTCTAAAGTATCAATTTCGTTTAACCTAACTTACTACTTTCATTAATTTTTTATGTATACCAAAATCGATTTAAAAATTTTAGTTGCTCACTTTAGATTTGAATGCTATAAATCTTCTCAATTCCAGCAGTTCTTCAAAATAAAAGAGCGCTCTTATAATTTTATAAATCCTTCCGTGGGAATGTTACATTCAATTGGTTTTTACGAATATCATGTTAGGTGACTAAATAAAGTTTTTTTCCTTCATATAAAAAAAACTGGTCCCACAAACTCGGAAATTTATTGAATTTTTCTTTTTAGAAGTTGTTATTAAAAAGCTAAAATAATATTTGGAAACCTAACACGAATTTGTTAATTTCAAAATTTTTTTCTATTTATAATTTTTTGCAAATTTTCAATTAATTTAAAAATAGTCTCAAGCATTTCCTGAAAACGAATTTAAAAGTCGAATTTTGGACGTTAAAAAGGAAAACTCTTTTTTATAGTTAGAGCTTTTGAACAGACTATAATGTTAAGAACAATATCAGATGATGCACTTTGGTGATAAGCATAAAAGGAGAGCTAGTGTGTGCAATAGCATAGCGCTTCTTCAAGGGGAACGGAGAGAGAAATAAAAATGAGGTTGACGAGTCTTAAACAAAATTTTTTGTTTTAGTAAATTGTACACAAAAAGAGCCCAGGGGTTGCTAAAGTCTTTTGAAAGTCTTTTTACCTTTCATAGACTTCACCTACTCCTCGGCTCTGCTGATTGTCTATTTAAAATAATTTGCAGTGGTTAATTCGTCCTGCTTTAATTGTGTGATTAAAGCGTCCGCTCCGTTAAAGGCCACTTGGTCTCTAATAAAATGATTCCAACGGACAGATACTTGTTCGCCATAAATATCTTGATGGAAATCTAAAATATAAATTTCCACTGTCAAGCCCCGGCCTGCACCAAAGGTATCATTATGGCCGATTGAACCCATAGCTGGATACCATTTATCACCGATGCGCAATTCGCAGACATAAACACCTTCTTTAGGTAACCGGACTGAACTGCGCAATTTAATATTCGCAGTGGGAAAGCCCAGCTCACGACCTCGGGCATCACCATGCATCACAGTGCCGTCAATTTCATAAATATAACCTAAGAGGCGAGTAACTTCTTCCATATCTCCTTGGTCAAGCATTTCCCGAATGCGAGTTGAGCTGACCTTTGCACCATCTTTTTCCTGCTTGCCGATAGTCACAACTTCAAAGCGACCTTTTGCATACAACGGCAAATGTTGCACATTGGCAATATCTTTTGGACCATAGGTATAATCAAAGCCGGAAACCGCATATTTTGCGTGGAGGCCAACAATATATTGATCGACAAAGTCTTGTGGCTTCAAGCTGGCAAAAGCTGAAGTAAATTCAATTTCATAAAGATAATCAACGCCTAAGTCCTCCATCAGTCTTTCTTTTTGCTCGCTACTGGTCAAGTATTTCATTGACTCGGCTTCAATCTTTTGAAAAACAATTGACGGATGCTGATTGAATGTCATGAGAGCCAATTTTAGTTGGTGCTGATCAGCCAATCTGCGGCCTTCATTGATAACAGCTTGATGTCCTAGATGAACCCCATCAAAAAACCCTAAAACTAAAACAACATCAGCTTGAGGAATTTGTTCTGGTTGATAGGGGTGACGAATTTTAATAATTTCCATGATTGACAGTCCTTTATTCAATAATTTCGCTCAATTGATTGCGAATCACTTTGCTTGGTTTTAATAAAAATGGTTTGCTGGGATGTTCTTTATAGATACTAACTAATTTTTTTCGATAAAAAACCGCAACTTCCTCATGGTACTCTGACGGAATGTGAAAGTCTTTTTTTGTTTGTGGTACACCATTTTTTACTTGCTCCCATAATTCATCCGTTAAATCGACACGGGGAAACTGGCTGACGGCAGCTTCGATTGGTAAAAAAATCGCTGCAAGCTGATTTTCGCTGACCAACTCTTGCACCTGTGCTAAAGTTAAAGCTTGCTCTTTTGTAAAACCGCCGCTAGCTGTGCGGGTTAAATCCGACATGTGGGCGGGTACACCTAATTTTTTTCCCGTATCAACAGCTAAAGTTCTAACGTAAGTGCCTTTACCGCAAACCACTTTAAAGCGCCAAGTTTGAGTCCCAGCAACCTCATCAAACAAAGGTTCGCTCGTTCGCTCAAAAGTTTCAATCAGCGCTTTGCGTTCAGGTCGCTCGACAGCTTCACCGTTGCGGGCATATTCATATAAGCGTTTGCCATTGACTTTGACTGCCGAATACATCGGCGGAATTTGAGTAATTTCACCAACAAAAGCTGCCATTGCCTGATCAATTTCTGCATCAGAAAAAGGTTGCACTAATTTTTCAACAGCCACCTGTTCGCCACTAGCATCTTCAGTCGTTGTCGAAAAACCTAGTGTAATGGCTCCTTCATAAGTTTTGCCGGAATCTGTCAAGTATTCAATGACCTTAGTGCCTTTGCCGACACAAATCGGTAGAACACCGTCTACATCAGGATCTAACGTGCCACCGTGACCGACTTTTTTTGTCTGTAAAATTTTACGCAATTTAAAAACGCAGTCATGACTCGTCATGCCCCGTTCCTTCCACAAAGGTAAAATCCCTTCCATGAAGTCCCTCCGCTTTTTAAAAATTTCTCGTTTTTTAGATTGTTTATTGTAAACCAACCTAAACATTATAACACAAAATCCATTGACCCGGCAGTTTCTGCTGTTGAATCAATGGATGCTTTTAGTGCGTTTGATAATTTGGATCAAACTCATCAGTTTCAATATAGATATAGCATTTTTTATCTGGCAAGGCTTGGCGAATAGTTCTTTCAATCTCATTGATAATTAAATAGCCTTCTCCCTCTAAATCGTGAATAATATCAATTTTAGCAGCAATCATGATTTCATCTGCACTCAGATGAACAGTTTTAATATCCAAGAGATGTGCAATTTCCGGCCGTTGAAAGGCTTGCCGGATTTTGGCTAAGTCCTGCTCTGTGACACTTTCGCCGATTAATAAGCTATAAAATTCTTTGGCCAAGAAAATTGCCGCACCCATTAGCAATAAACCGATTAACAAGCCGCTAACTGCATCAAAAATCGCATTGCCAGTGATTGCCGTTAGCACGGTGCCGACAAAAGCTAAACAGAGGCCAATTATCGCACAAAAATCTTCAGTAAAAATAATCAAGACCTCACTGTGGCGGGATTCGTGCAGGTATTTAAATAATGGCAGCTTTTCAGTATTCAACTCATTAATTTCTTTGATAGCGACCCGCAGTGAACTGCCCTCAACTAGCATCCCAAAGATTAAAATTCCCATCACTAACCAAAGACTTTCAACTTCATGACTAGGATGAAAAATCTTTTCCAGCGCCTCCATCACACCGAGAGCGCCACCACCAAAAAAGAGCATCGTCGCAACTAAAGTGCTGAAAAAATATTTTGCGCGACCTTCCCCAAACTGGTGCAGGGTGCTTTGACCTCGCTTGGCTATTTTATCGCCAAAGAGTAATAAAATTTGATTGGCGCAGTCCACCACACTGTGAATGCTCTCGTTTAACATCGCAGCACTGCCGCTGAAAATATAGCCGACAAATTTACTGATAGCCACTAAAATATTCGCAGCTAAAGCGGCTAAGACCGCTGTCATGCCTTGTGATTTTGCTTCCAAATAGATTCCTTCTTTCATCAACAATTTATTATAGAAAAGTTTACTAGGAAAAGCAAAGCTGAGCCTCTTTTACAAAAGAAAAAAGCCAGCTGGAATTTGCTTTTCCAGCCGGCTTGATATCAATCTTAATCTTCTTTATTCAAGTTGCGTAATAATTCATCAATGTGATTGCCGTATTTAACCGACTGATCTACTTCGAAAATTAATTCGGGCGTTTTATACAAACTTAAGGCATGGCCAAGTTCCCGGCGAATTAAGCCCTTCGCTTTTTCCAAGCCTTCAGCAGCTTTTTCTTGGTCTGAAGCTAAGTCAGACAAGACGCTGTAATAAATTGTCGCCTGCTGTAAATCGCCGGTAACGTGAACATCCGTAATGTTCACGTCTTGCACCCGGGGATCACGCACTTTTTTACGTAAAATTTGATTGACCTCTTTTAAAATTTCTTGACCGACTCTGCGATCACGATAGTTAGCCATCAGAACGGCCTCCTTTAATTTTTTCATTTAGTCTTTTTTGATTTCTTCCATAACAAAGCCTTCGATGATATCATCAACTTTCAAGTCGTTGAAGCTTTCAATCATCGCACCGCATTCGTAACCCATGCGGACTTCTTTAACGTCATCTTTAAAGCGTTTCAAGCTGGCTAGTTTACCTTCTAGAATAACGATACCGTCACGGATTACCCGGACACCGCTATCCCGTTGAATCAAGCCTTCTGTTACGTAACAGCCGGCAATCGTTCCAACTTTTGAAACTTTGTATAATTCCCGGACAATCATTTGACCAGTAATTTTTTCTTCAAATTCAGGGTCTAACATACCCTTCATTGCTGTTTCAATTTCTTCAATTGCTTTATAGATAATCCGGTGTAAACGAATATCCACTTCTTCTGCTTCCGCTTGTTGACGAGCTTGCGGTGTCGGCCGGACATTAAAGCCGATAATAATCGCATTACTTGCCGCAGCTAACGTAACATCACTTTCGTTGATGGCACCAACTGCCGAGTGAACGATTTTAACACGAACGCCTTCGACATCAATTTTTTGTAGTGAAGCTGCTAAAGCTTCGGCAGAACCTTGCACGTCAGCTTTGATGATGACGTTCACTTCTTTCAGTTCGCCTTCCTTCAAGCTTTCAAACAAGTTGTCTAAAGTAACCCGAGAAGTAATCGCCCGTTGTTCCAGCAATGCTCGTTTCGCTCTTTCTTCACCAGCTGCTCTGGCAGATTTTTCGTCTTCAAAGACCACGAAGCGATCACCGGCCTGCGGTACATCACTAAGACCAGTGATTTCAACTGGAGTTGCTGGTCCCGCTGTTTTATCGCGGCGGCCTAAATCATTTGCCATCACCCGCACACGACCAAAGGTATTGCCGACAACGATTGGATCACCGACGTTTAAAGTTCCGTTTTGCACTAATAATGTTGCAACTGGCCCTTTACCTTTATCTAAACGAGCTTCAATAACTGTCCCGATTGCTCTTTGTGTTGGATCAGCTTTCAAATCTTCCACTTCAGCAACTAGTAAAATCATTTCTAATAATTCTTCAATGTTTTGACCAAACTTCGCTGAGATTTCAACGAAGATAGTATCGCCACCCCAAGCTTCTGGAATTAATTCGTGTTCACTTAATTCCTGCATCACATGTTGTGGGTTCGCTCCTGGTTTATCAATTTTATTGACAGCAACGATAATTGGCACCTTCGCAGCTTTGGCATGGTTGATTGCTTCAACAGTTTGCGGCATCACACCATCATCAGCAGCGACAACTAAAATCGTAATGTCAGTGATGCTGGCACCACGAGCCCGCATGCTAGTGAAGGCCGCATGTCCTGGTGTATCCAAGAAAGTGATTGGCTTGCCGTCAATTTCAATTTGATAGGCCCCGATATGTTGGGTAATCCCGCCGGCTTCACCACTAGTTACTCGAGAATGACGCAAGGTATCTAGTAATGTTGTTTTACCATGGTCAACGTGACCCATGATTGTGACAACTGGTGGTCTTGGCACTAATTTTTCTTCGTTGACTTCTTCTGGTTCGAAGAATTTATCAATGTCAGCAATATCGACAGTAATTTTTTCTTCTGATTCCATACCGTAATCAGTCGCTAATAATTCAATCGTATCTTTATCTAAGCTTTGGTTTTGATTGACCATTACACCCAGCAGGAATAATTTTTTGATAATTTCTGCTGGCTCCCGATGGATTTTTTTAGCGATATCAGCTACGTTCATGCCTTCAGTGTATTCCAACACTTCTGGTAATTCTCTAAACTTACGTTGTGGCATTGGTGCTTTAGGCGTCGTATTTTGTTGCTGTCTGCCCTTCTTGCCCTTTTTATTGCGATTGCGATTTTGGTTGTTACCAAAGCCGCCGTCACGATAATTATTGCCTTTGCCGCGATTTCTTTGATTAGCCGGAGCCGCATCAGCCTTCGTGAAGACTTTGGTCCGTTCCGGTTTTTTATTTTCTTGCCGTGTTGTATCTGCAGCTGGCTGTTGCGCAGCCGGACGAGTATTAGTCGTCGGGCGGTTTGGATTGCTGTTTTGATTTTGCGGACGTTGTTGCGTTTGTCCGCCTTGAGCATTGCCGGTTGGGCGATTGCCACCAGTATTATTACCAGCTGGCCGATTAGGATTAGTCGGACGGTTGCCGCCTTGTTGATTACGGTTTTGACTTTGATTGCGATTTTGATTATTTTGACGCATTTGTGGTTTTTCATTGGCAATTTCATTCATCGCTGCTTTGGTTGCCGCTAATTTATCTTGACCAATTCTTGAGGCACTTGCACCGCCACCATGCAATACTTTAGGATTGCGATCTTGTTGGCGGGGATTATTACCTTGGCCACGATTTTGGTTGTTGCGGTTTTGATTTGGATTTTGACTGCGGTTTTGGTTGTTGCGATTTTGATTCGCATCCGTCCGGTTTTGATTATTTTGCGGGCGTTGTCCTTGATTTTGACGCTGACCGCCTTGATTATTATTGGTATTGCCTTGACCAGAGCGTTGATCATTACCGCGGTTGCCCTGATTGCGGTTTTGATTGCCTTGTTGTCCAGCTACTCCTGGTTTTGGTTGGTTACGATTAACAAAATTTGGATTATTCAGAGAACTACGACCTCTCATTTTTTTCTTTTCGCCTTGACTTTGCGGGTTTGTGGGATTCGCTGGTTTTGCATCTTGATTAGTTGTTGCTTGGGCTGGTGCTTTTGGAGCGGTTGCTGCTTTCGGTGCAGCTGGCGCTTTTGTTGTGTTCAAAGCTGATTTCAGTTTTCCTTCATCACCTTCTGAGATTGAACTCATGTGGTTTTGCACATCCATCCCTAAGCTCTTGGCCTTATCAACTATTTCCTTACTGCTTTTGTCTATTTCTTTTGCAAGTTCATAAATTCTTTTTTTCCCCATGCAATCACCTTCCCTAACCTTTGATTAGCTCTGTAAATTTTTTGGCAAACCCCTCGTCAGCCACGACAATTACTGACCGCTTACGGCCAATTGCGCTGCTGAGAGTCAGCATGTCAAATGTATCATTCACAAGAACTTGGTAGTATAGACTTTTGTCTTTAATTTTTTTCATGGTATTTTGACTGGCATCGGCCGCTACAAACACAAGTTTTGCCTGACCTTTTTGAATGGCTTTCACCGCCAATTCTTCACCTGTCACCAGTTTTCCCGCACGCATCGCAATGCCCAGGAGATTTAAAATCGCTTGTTGATTAGTTGCCAAACAATTCTCTCCTTGCTTTTTGATGACTCACATAATCTAATAGTTCTTGATAAAAGGCATCGTCGAGAGTCGTCTCTAAGACGCGATCAAGAATATGTTTATCCCAAGCCTGTTGAACTTCTGCGGGCTCAATCGCCACATAAGCGCCACGGCCGGGTAATTTTCCACTAGGATCAATTGAAACTTGTCCCTCTTTGGAACGGGTAATGCGAATCAGTTCCTTCTTCGGTTTCATTTCACCGGAGACGACTGATTTTCTTAAAGGAATTTTCCGTTGTTTCATCTGGCTCGCCTCCTTTTTTAAGTAAAGCTACTCGTCTTCTTCGTTAATAATTTCTTCAACGACTTCGACTGCATCATCCTCAGTTGCCGCTTCTGTTTCCACAAAAGTTTCTTCTGGATCAATTTCTAATTGATCAGCGCCAGAAAGAACTTCATCGTCATAAATTTCTTCTGCAACAGCTTCATCGGCATATTCTTCCGCATCTAGTTCTGCATAGAAATCTGCCATATCCGTTTCAGACTTAATATCAATTTTGTGGCTTGTTAATTTAGCTGCTAAACGAGCATTTTGACCCCGTTTACCAATTGCCAAAGACAATTGATGGTCCGGCACGACAACCGTACAAGCTTTCGGATTTTCTTCGTCGAAAATAACGTCAATGACTTGCGCGGGATTTAAAGAGTTGGCAATAAAGACTGCTGCATCCTCGTCCCACTCGACAATGTCCATATTTTCACCTTTTAATTCGTTGACAATCGCTTGTACCCGTTGACCTTTTGGCCCTACACAGGTACCAACTGGATCGATGTTAGGATCATTTGAACGCACCGCAATTTTTGAACGATCGCCTGCTTCTCTAGCAATGCTGACAATTTCAACAGTTCCATCATAAACCTCTGGTACTTCTTGTTCAAACAAGCGACGCAATAAATCTGGATGGCTGCGGCTCACAAAGACTTGCGGCCCTTTTGAAGTGTTTTCCACTTTAGAAACGTAGACTTTAATCCGATCATGGGCTTGATAAAATTCATTTGGCATCTGATCTTGCTTAGATAACACAGCTTCAATCTTACCCAAGTTGACATAGATATAACGATGGTCTTGCCGTTCAACAATCCCCTGCATAATATCTTTTTCATAGGCACTGAATTCATTATAAATAATCGTCCGTTCAGCTTCTCTCACCCGTTGCAAAATAACTTGCTTTGCCGTTTGAGCAGCAATCCGACCGAAATCCTTTGGCGTGACTTCAAAACGGATTTTATCGCCTAATTCATAAGCGGCGTTAATCTTGATGGCTTCTTCTAATGAAACTTCTAATTGCGAGTCCATCACTTCTTCTGTCACTTCTTTAACAGAATAGACATGAATATCGCCTTTTTTCATGTTGAATTCGACTTCAACATTTTGTGATTGACCGTAGTGGCGTTTGTAGGCAGAAACTAACGCTGCTTCTAAGGCTTCCACGACAATCTCCTTGCTGATTCCTTTTTCTGCTTCTAAAGCATCTAAGGCATTTAACATTTCTTTGCTCATTTTATTTTTCCTCCACCGATCTAAAATTGAATTGCTAAACGAGCTTTGGCAATATTCTTTCGATCAATTGTCAATTCTTTTTTGCGGGTTTTAATTGGCACACTCAAAATCAGCTGGCCTTCATCAAGGGACACTAAGGTTCCTTCTATTTGTTTGTTGCCGTCGATTGCTTGATAGAGATTCACATGGATAAAATTCCCAACAGCTTTTTGATAGTCAGCTTCTTTTTTCAATGGACGTTCCGCACCGGGAGATGATACTTCTAAATAATAGGCTTGGGGGATTGGATCAGGATCCAAGGTGTCTAATTTTTCACTTAGCTGCTCACTGACAAAGACACATTCTTCGATATCAATGCCGCCTTCTTTGTCAATATAGACCCTTAAAAACCAATTTTTTCCTTCTTTTACAAATTCAACTTCAACTAATTCAAAATGTTGTTCGTCAACAATTGGTAACACTAAATCAGTTACTGTTTCCACAACGCTACTCAACTGCACAGCCTCCTTCAACTTGGGTTACTCAATCCATTAAAAAGAGTGAGGGAAAAAATCCCTCACTCGACTAAGTATCATTACCACAGATAATATAACATGATTTTCATGTATTTTCAAGTTTTTACCGTAATTACACCCTTTTTCATTAGAAAAACCTCAAAATTAATGAAAGCCGCTCTGCTAAGTGCTTGCAGGATTGAAAAAATCTGACATTTAGTAAGGAAAAATGTTGCAGAGCTTCAAATAAGTAGCCTCAAGACTTAGATTAAACATCTTACGCTTGAGGCCACCGCAACATTTTTCAAAATTTTAAAAAACCAGACTTACAGCATATCAAACAAGGACAATTGATTTTCATCTGGTAAATCTTTTAAGACTCCATTGTCATTCATGTATTCGATTAAAGTTTTAGAAACTTTTCCGCGATTGGCCAAGTCTTCTTTAGATAGGAAGGCTTGCTCTTCACGAGCGGCAACAATTTGCTTCGCCACGTTGGCGCCTAAACTTGGCACAGCTCTAAATGGTGCAATCAAGGTGTCGCCATCAATTACAAAATTTTCGGCGTCTGATTTATACAAATCAATCATACCAAACTGATAGCCCCGCTCTAGCATTTCATTACAGATTTCTAAAACCGTTAACAGATTTTTTTCTTTCGTGGAGGCATCTAAACCTTTTTCGTTGATTTCTTTCATACGGGCCTTGACAGCCTCTTTGCCTTTCGCCATCGCTACTAAATCAAAATCATCTGCCCGCACAGAAAAGTACGCACAGTAATAAAGAATTGGGAAATAAACTTTATAATATGCCACCCGCAACGCCATTAATACATAGGCCGCCGCATGGGCCTTCGGGAACATGTATTTAATTTTTGAACAAGAATCAATGTACCACTCTGGAACATTATTTTCCCGCATTGCTTTAAGATAGGTGTCCCGCACATCATCATCAATTTTATTCCAGAGACCTTTACGCACGGTTTCCATAATTTTGAAGGCCATGCCGTCATCTAAACCGGCATGAATCAAATAGACCATGATATCATCCCGACAGCCAATTACTTCAGCTAGCGTGGCATCTCCTCGGCGGATTAATTCTTCCGCATTCCCCAACCAAACATCGGTACCGTGGGAAAGTCCGGAAATTTGTAACAGCTCAGCAAATGTTGACGGATGGGTTTCTTCCAACATGCCACGAACAAAACGCGTCCCGAATTCAGGAATTCCCAACGTACCAGTTTTTGAAAAAATTTGTTCACTGGCTACATTCAAAACATCCGGTCCAGCAAAAATCCGCATAACCTCGGGATCGTCGGTGGGAATAGTTTTCGGATCGATGCCGGATAAATCTTGGAGCATCCGAATCACTGTCGGATCATCGTGTCCGAGAATATCCAACTTCAAAACATTATCGTGAATTGAATGGAAATCAAAATGGGTCGTTTTCCATTCGGCGTTTTGATCATCGGCTGGAAATTGAATCGGCGTAAAATCGTAGACATCCATATAATCGGGGATAACAATAATCCCCCCTGGATGCTGCCCAGTTGTCCGCTTGACTCCGGTTGCGCCTTTCGATAGGCGATCAATCTCAGCATTGCGCAAATGTAAATTATTGTCCCGCTCATAGCCCCGAACAAATCCGTAAGCTGTTTTATCCGCAACCGTGCCGATAGTTCCTGCCCGGAAAACATATTCTTCACCAAACAGAACCTTCGTATAATTATGGGCCTCAGCTTGATATTCACCAGAAAAGTTCAAATCAATATCGGGAACTTTATCCCCGTGGAAACCTAAAAACGTTTCAAAGGGAATATCGTGACCGTCTTTAAAGAGGCGGTGTCCACAATTCGGACAATTTTTTTCTGGCATATCAAAGCCAGAGCCGTACGTTCCATCTTCAAAAAATTCTGAGTACTGACAATTTGGACAATGATAGTGAGGGGCTAATGGATTGACCTCAGTGATTCCGGTCATCGTTGCCACAAAGCTTGACCCAACAGACCCCCGAGACCCAACTAAGTAGCCGTCTTCCATACTCTTATGCACTAATTTTTGCGAAATTAGATAAATTACCGAAAAGCCGTTCCCGATAATTGAATCCAATTCTTTTTTCAAACGCTTTTCGACAATCTCCGGCAAGGGATCGCCATACAGTTCCTTCGCTCGGTTATAACTTAAATTTGTAATTTCCTCTTCTGAGCCGGGAATTTTTGGCGTATACAAATCATCTTTAACCGGAATTACTTCGTCACACATCTCAGCAATCTGATTTGGAGTCTCCACGACAACTTTTTTCGCTAATTCAGTTCCTAAAAATTGAAACTCGGATAACATCTCATCCGTTGTTCTAAAATGAACTTGCGGTAGACTGTGGCGATTCAATGGATTGGCGCCCCCCATTGAATTTATTAAGACCTTACGATAAATGGCATCCTCTGGATCAAGATAATGGACATTACCGGTCGCCACCACGGGTTTATCCAACTCATCAGCAATTCTGATGAGATTGCTGAGAATTTCTTCTAAATCTTTTTCAGATTTAATCATTTCTTGTTCAAGTAATGGTGCGTAAACCGGCTTTGGCATAATTTCAATATAATCATAAAATTTTGCCCGGCTCTTGGCCTCTTCAATCCCTTTTTGCATCATCGCTTCAAAAATTTCGCCTTTGTCACAGGCGGAGCCAACTAATAAGCCTTCTCGTAATTTATTTAATTGGGAACGGGGAATCCGCGGAACCCGTTCAAAATAATTGACGTTTGACATCGAAATCAATTTAAACAGATTTTTTAAACCTGCCTGCGTTTGAGCAAGGATTGTCGCATGAAAAGGTCGGGCCCGCTTATAGGAATCCCCTTCGCCGATATGTTCATTTAATTGATCGTGGAAAAACATTTCATGATTTTCCATCGCTTCTTTAACAAAAATCCACGCTAGATGTCCGGTTGCCTCCGCATCATAGACAGCGCGGTGATGCTGTTCCAAATTAACGCCGAATTTTTTTGATAAGACACCCAAGCCAAAACGTTTAAAATCAGGATACAAATAACGGGCGAGTTCCAGCGTATCAATAACCGGATTTGCGGCTTCGGGAATCTCGTATTTGCCATAGCTTGTATTTAAAAAGCCCATATCAAAGGAGGCGTTGTGGGCCACTAAAATCGTATCCTTAGAAAATTCCATAAAGAGCCGCAGCACTTCTTCTTCTAATTTTGATCCCCTTACCATCTCATCGGTAATCCCAGTTAGATTAATCGTCGTTTGGGAAAGCGGATGACCGGGATCGATAAACTGCTCAAAGGTTTCTAACACATTTCCTTTGTGCATTTTTACTGCGGCTAACTCAATAATCGTATCATAAACCGCAGAAAGCCCCGTGGTTTCCACGTCAAAAACAACGTAAGTGGCATCACTTAAATTTACATGAGCATCGTTGTAAGCAATCGGCACACCGTCATCAACAACATTGGCTTCTACTCCATATAAAATTTTAACGCCAGCTTTTTTTCCAGCAGCGTGGGCATCGGGAAAAGCCTGTGCTCCAGCATGGTCAGTGATGGCAATTGCTTTATGACCCCATTTTCCAGCTTGCGCAACTAAGTCCTTGACACTATTGGTAGCATCCATCGTACTCATGTTACTGTGTAAATGCAGCTCCACTCTTTTTTCGCCTTCAGGGGCATAATCTTTTCGAGGAGCGTGTTTAACTTCAATTAAGTCTTGGCCGTTCATCACCAAGTCCTTCATAAAGCTGTCTTCTTGAATGCTGCCCCGCACTTTAACCCAGCTGCCGACACTGATAGCATCAAAAACTTGTTCGTCTTTTTCGTTGTTGGAAAACTTTTTAATACTAAAGGAAGAGGTATAATCGGTCACTTTAATTAAAAGCATTTTCCGTTTTGACCGCAGTTCGCGAACTTCTTTATCGAAGATTAGACCTTCAACAGTCACCCGTCGTTCTTCCTCTTGAATATTCACCATCGGCGTCACAACTTCATCACTTGGAATATTACGACCCAATTGGATTGGTCCAGATAACTCGGCAACCTTAGATTTTTGCTCTTTGCGTTTTTCTTCGTGATTGGCTAGGCTCTCAGCTGCTTGCTGTTGGAAAATTTCCTGTTGTTCCCGTTGACGTGCTTCAAATAAACTCTGCACTCTTTGAGCTTGCTCCTCGTCAATCTGAGGAATAATTTGGAATTTTTGAAAGCCGAAATTCTCATATTGTTGTTGAACTTTGGGAAAATATTGCTGTTTCAAATAATCAACAACCGCCACGGCTTCAATCGGCAAAATTATTTTTTTGTCTTGAATAACCGGCAGCTGATTACAGACAACTTTTTTGGCCAGCTGGCTGTCAATTTCTTGGGCCGCCAATGCCAAAGGCCAATAAGCCTGCAGCAATTCTTCTGTATAATTTGCATCATCAGCAACAATTGTACAAGTTGTTGCTGCAATATCTTGAAAGGCTAAAGCTAAATTGGTTTGCAGGTTTTGATAGAGGGCCACCGGCAAAATAGCAGGAAAGCGGAGCGTAAATTCCCACAGACGGGATTTTTTATGGACAACAACACTTTCGATTTCCCCGGCAGCGATTAACGGCTCCGCTAAGGTTGCAGCATCCAATTGCATTTGTCCTAATAATTTTTCAAATAATTCACGTTTTTCTGACAAAATAATCCCTCTCTCATCTGAAATTCAGTACTTATCAGTATACCCTTTTTAGTCGTTTTTTTCATTAAAAACTCTTGGGGATTTTTGGGACAAGAGAAAAACACCAGCTGGCAGCTGATGTTCTCTCAAAACTTATTCACTAGGATTTAATAAAATATTTAAAGTTGAAGCCAACTCATCTTTTCTGACTTCAATCATTTCCCCAGTTTTTTGAATTTTTACTTCAACGACACCGTCGACTGCTTTTTTACCAACAGTAATTCGAATCGGGCAACCGATTAAATCAGAGTCGGTGAATTTCACGCCAGCCCGTTCATTGCGATCATCCACTAACACCTCATAGCCGACTTGCTTCATCGCTTCTTCGACTTCAGCGGTTAGGCGGCTTTGATATTCATCTTTGACATTCATTTGAATGATATGCACATCAAACGGTGCGATTCCCGCTGGCCAGTGAATACTTTTTTCATCGGCATTTTGCTCAACGATGGCCGCCAATAACCGGCTGACACCAATACCGTAACAACCCATCGTGACTGTTTTTTCTCGACCATTTTCATCTAAGACTTTTGCATCCATCGCTTCACTATAGCGGGTGCCAAGTTTGAAAATATGGCCGATTTCAATTCCTTTGGTAAAAGCTAAGGCACCAGAACCATCCGGTGAAGGATCGCCTTCTTTCACGTAACGCAAATCAGCATACTCACTAACAGAAAAATCCCGACCAGAATTAACATTCTTGTAATGGAAATCCGTCTCATTGGCGCCAGCAATCCCATTGGAGATATCCTGTACAAATAAATCAGCGTAGACTTTCACGTTTTCAGCAATGTCCACCGGCCCAATCGAACCAAAGTCAGCGTTAAAGTTTTCTTTGACGTCTGCTTCCGCCGCTTCTTCTAAGTAATCGACCTTTAAAAAGTTTTTTAATTTGATCTCGTTAACTTCGTGATCTCCCCGGACTAAAACTAAGACTGGTTGACCATCTGCCATAAACAAAACAGATTTGATAATTTTCTTTGGCGAAACTTCAAAGAAGTCCGCAACTTCTTGAATCGTCTTAACATTTGGTGTCGCAATTTTTTCAAGTTCGCTTAAAGACTCCCTAGAGATGCTGGGCGAGTATTCACTCGTAGCCATTTCTAAATTGGCTGCATAATCACTTTCCGTCGAATAGCAAATCGTGTCCTCACCGATGTCAGAAATCGCCATAAATTCCTTGGAGTCTTTGCCCCCCATCGCTCCGCCATCACCGATAATCGCCCGAAACTCTAAGCCGCAGCGCTCAAAAATTTTATGATAGGCAGCCTCATAACTTTTGTAGCCTTCGCTTAAACTTTCCTCAGAATCGTGAAAAGAATAACCGTCCTTCATAATGAATTCCCGTCCCCGCAATAATCCAAAACGGGGTCGCTTTTCATCCCGAAACTTTGTTTGGATTTGATACAAGGAAAGAGGCAAACGTTTATAGGAATTGATTTCATTCCTGATTAATTCCGTGAAGGCTTCCTCATGGGTGGGACCCAAAATCATATCCCGCTGATTGCGATCGCTTAACCGATATAAACTTGGCCCATAGGTTTCATAACGGCCTGATTCCTTCCACAACTCTGCCGGTAATAAAGCCGGCATCAGCATTTCAATCGCATCGATTTTCGCAAATTCTTCCCGCATAATGCCCTTTAGTTTCTCCAAGACCCGATTGGCTAAAGGCAAGTAGGAATAAATTCCCGCTGACACTTGGCGAATAAAACCGCCCCGCAACAGCATTTGATGACTCAGTGCTTCAGCATCTGCTGGAACTTCCCGCAGGGTTGGAATCAACATTTTTGACTGTTTCATTTTTAAATCTCCTCGTCTTACGATTGGTTCATCAACTAGCTAAAATAAAAAGCGTTGAATATCGTTCCAGGTTACAAAAATCATTAAAAGCATTAAGCAACCAAAACCAATCAAAGTTAAAATTCCTTCTTTTTCAGGACTAATTGGCTTGCCTCGTATTCCTTCAATCAGGTTCAAGACAATTTTCCCACCATCTAAAGCCGGAATCGGCAATAGATTCATGATGCCCAGATTAACTGATAGCATCGCCATAAAGCTAATGACTGTGATTAAACCAGAATTAGCTGCCTCAGAAGACATTTGGAAAATGGCAACTGGTCCGCCCAATTGATTTAGACTAAAATTAGTTACCAGACGACCAAGAGCTTGAAAAATATTCAATGAATTGGCAATTGTCGCAGAAAAACCGCTAGCAATTTTATCGAAGACACTAGTCTCAATTAAAGCTGGACTCACCCCAATCATGCCGTAAGTTTCATCACCAGAGACGGTCGCTGCTGGTGTTAAATTAATTGTCAGTTCTTCGCCAGCTCGTTCAACTTCAAGCGAAATTTCTTCATCTGGACTAGCTTGAATATCGGTCTGCATTTCTGACCAAGTTGTCACGGCTTCTCCGTCTACTGATAAAACTGTATCGCCGGATTGCAAACCGGCGCTAGCAGCAACACTATCTGCTTGAATGTCTCCAAGGGTTGTTGAATTGGAATCATAGACACCACCCCGCATAAAAGCAACCACAATAAATAAAATCACCGCTAAAATAAAATTATTCATCGGTCCGGCAAAGTTCGTTAATAAACGCTGCCATAATTTTGCTGATTGAAATTGCACATCCCGTGGGGCAATTCGAATTTCAATACCATCGGGTTCAATAATTGTCGCATCGTGGTCGACTTTATAAGTCACCACTTCAGACTCATCACCATTGACATAACCAGAAATCGTTAAAGCATCCACTAAATCATGCTCAGTCAATTCTAAGGGAATGCCGTGGGTTAATTGAACTTTTTTACTGGTATTGATTTTGACAACTTTATTGTGTTGATCTAGCTCAACTGAAATCGGCATGCCAGGAGTCATCTCAACTTCCTCTTCGCCGTTGCCAGCCATCCGCACATAACCACCAATTGGTAGCAAGCGCAATGTATAGGTAGTTCCGGTTTTATCCCGGTACCCCCAAATCTTTGGTCCCATACCTATCGCAAACTCTCTGACTAAAATTCCCGAGCGCTTTGCGAAAAAGAAATGACCAAACTCATGAACTAAGACGATTACGCCAAAGACAATAATAAAGGTTATAACTGTTCTCATTTGAAATCCTTCCTTTGTTTTCATTTTCTAACAAAGTTTTCTCAACCTTGTAAGGAGTTTACACTAAGTTTGTTCTATAAAACAAGCTTAATTTTAGCATACTAGCGGGCTTCTGACCATTTTCTCTCAAAAACCAACAGTTTTTTATTGGTCTATCAGTCTTTTAAATTTTTTGTGAAATTTTAAAATTTTTAAAAAAACTGGCAGGTTTGTCTAGAGTCATTTACTAAGGCTTAGCATGAGCCTTGCCACTATGCAAAAACCCTACAGGTAACGCCAGCATTTCACAAAAAGACTAAAAGTTTTCCAGTCTCAGCGAAAAGAAAATAAAAAGACTCAACATCACAGTGGCACCTAAAACTTTTCTAAGAAAAATCTTTCTGACTATTTTAATTATTGTTACAGAATAAATCAGTTTTTTATTCCAATCGGCTTGATTTCTTCTCTGCAACTCTGAAATCATTTTTCGTGTTAATCTGATCACTATTTTTTTAGTTGCCTCAAACAATACAAAACTAATTCAAATAAGCGGTTTAGTTTGAAACTTTTTTTCAGCTTTGCCTCTAAAAAATTCTGATAGTAGCCATAACAGGAACTGATAAACAGAATGAATCAACTGTGACTTGTTCAATACGGAAATATGCTAAAATAAAATTAATGAAAGCGCTTATTTAAAAGGAGGCAATACTGTGAACAATCGTTGGTCAATTATTGATGAATTACGGCAGCAAGTTGCGCTATTAGATGGGCAAGGCTCACCAAATTTGGTGTTAAAAAATGCGACTTATCTAAATGTTTACTTGAGACGGTGGGACCAAGGTAATCTCTGGATTTATCAGGATAGAATAATTTATGTCGGTGAGGAAATGCCAGAAGAATTAACGGATGTCGAAATCATGGACTGTACAGATCTTTTTTTAGTCCCAGGCTATATTGAACCACATATCCATCCAAGTCAATTTTACAATCCCGTTTCGCTGGCAGAATATGCAGCCAAACTTGGGACTACAATGCTGATTAATGACAATTTATTTTTCTTGATGACACAGCCAACAAAAAACTTGTTTGCGATGATGGAATCGATTAGTCAGCTACCAACAACCACTTTTTGGTGGTCACGTTTAGATAGCCAGACAGAGCTTTTGCCAAGCGACAAGTTGTTTAATACAGAAATGATTCTGGATTGGTTGGATAATGAACACGTCATTCAAGCAGGAGAATTAACCGCATGGCCCCGCCTATTAAAAGGCGATGATGAATTACTTAGTTGGATGTTGGAAACCAAAAAGCGTAACAAAAAAGTTGAAGGGCATTTTCCCGGCTCTTCGGCAAAAACTTTAGCAAAGCTTAAATTGCTGGGAGCTGATGCTGATCATGAGGCCATGACTGGAGCTGAAGTTATGGCGAGAATTCAGAACGGTTACATGGTGACTTTGCGGGATTCTTCGATTCGTCCGGATTTAGATATATTATTAGACGATTTACTTGCAGCGGGTGTCAACGAATTTAGCCGCTTTATGCTGACAACAGATGGTGGTCATCCTTATTTTTATGAAAATGGCATCACGGATCGTTTAATTAAAATGGTTTTGGCTAAAGGCATTCCTGAGACTCAAGCTTATAACATGGCGGCGTTTAACGTAGCCAGCTATTATGATATTGAAGATCAATATGGCTCACTGGCAACTGGTCGAATTGCCAACATCAATTTCTTGCAGGATAAAAAAAATCCTACACCAGTCCATGTCTTAGCAAAGGGCCAGTGGGTTAAAAAAGGTACCGATACAACCACGGCTTATCAGAATTTCAATTGGGCTGAATTTGGCTTCGGCCCAGCGAAAATGGATTGGGATTTAACTGCAAATGATTTTGACATAGAGACAACTGTCGGTATTCATGTCATCAACAATGTAATTACTCGTCCTTATGAAAAAATATTTTCCGGCACCTTTAGTCAAGCGAAATTAGATGCTGATGAAGCGCTGATTGTAAAACTAGACAAACAAGGAAAATGGCGGGTCAGCACCTTCATTAAAGGATTTGTCAATTCCTTGGGCAACATGGCCACCACTTATTCTGGCACGATGGATCTTTTATTAATCGGTAAAAATCAGCAGGACATGACACTAGCTTTTGAGCGTTTAAAAGTAATTGGCGGCGGCCTTGTCTTAGTTGATAACGGTGAAATCATTTTTGAACTACCGTTAGAATTAGACGGTCGCATGTCTTTGTTACCGATGGAACAATTGATTCAAAAGGATAAAGAGCTTAAAAAAATAATGGCCGACCACGGATTTGCTTTTGCTGACATTGGTTTTGCTCTGATGTTTTTAGCAGCGACACACCTGCCGTTTATTCGGATTACACCAAAGGGAATTTTCGATGTGAAAGCAAACCAGCTATTAATTCCTTCTGTTCCTCGTTAATAAAAAACTACAGCCGACAAGAATAGTTCTTGTCGGCCGCAGTTTTTTTGATAGCTTTTTAAAATAATCCAAATAAGTGCATGATTGGAAAAACGAATAGCAGGCTGTCAAAGCGATCTAGAATGCCGCCATGTCCAGGCAAAATTTTTCCGGAATCCTTCACATCATAATGACGCTTGATGGCCGATTCGACTAAATCGCCAAACTGACCAAAGACTGAGAAGAAAGCCGCAAAGATAATCATTGCCAATAAGCCGTGGTTAAAATATTGCTGTGCTGGATACAATAACGTAAAGATTAACGTGATAAACATGGCACAGCCGATACCGCCTAACGCACCTTCAACAGTTTTATTCGGTGAAATGCTTGGTAAAAGTTTGCGCTTGCCATATTGACGACCAATCATATAAGCGCCGATATCTGTCGCCCAAACAATAAATAGGGCCAAAATAACCATTTGAACACTATGGGAACGGGCCGCAACTAAATTTTGGAACCCAACACCAACATACAATGAAACAATTACGGGAAAACCGGCTTCGTCAATTGTGTAAGAATTATTGGAGATTACCCCAATTCCTAAAAGAACCATAACAATTAAATAATATAAAGTAAAATTGCTGATGCCGCTTGGTAAAAAGAAGAACCAACGCTCCACCGGTAACACTAACAAAATTGCGCCTAGTGCTGACAGTCCACCCTCTAAACTTAGCAGTGTCAGCCCCCGCATTCTAAATAATTCATAAACCCCAACAACCGCTAAGGCTGCCGCAACTATATCTAAGGGATATCCCCCATAGGCTATAATTGGAATAAAAAATATCAGGGCAATTACAGCAGTGATCACTCTTTGTCTCAATGCTCATCCTCCTCGTCTGCTGCTTCATCCAAACCGCCAAAGCGTCGATTGCGATTTTGATAGGAAGCGAGTGCATGTTCCAATAATTCATCGTTAAAATCAGGCCACAAAGCCTCAGTAAAAAATAATTCACTATAGGCAATTTGCCACAACAGAAAATTGCTGATTCGCTCTTCGCCGCTAGTTCGAATCACTAATTCAGGGTCGCGGTAGTCCGTTGGTAAAACGCCTGTCATCAAATGATCTGCAATGGCTTCATCGGTAATTTCCATCACTAAGCGCTCACCGCTGGCAATTTCTTCGCCAATCGCTTGAACTGCCGATAAAATTTCGGCACGACCGCCATAGTTTAAAGCAAAATTCAAAATCATGCCCGTATTATTTTTTGTCTGCTCGATGGCATCGGCAACGGCTTTTTTGGTATGCTCTGGTAAAGCATCCCGATAGCCCATCACCTCAACCTTAACGTTTTCTTCAATTAATTCCGGTACGAATTTATCAAAAAAATCAACCGGTAGCTGCATCAAAAAATTAACCTCAGAGTCCGGACGTTTCCAATTTTCCGTCGAAAAGGCATAAAGCGTCAGCACCTTGACACCAATTCGTGAAGCGTGCTTGGTAATTCGTTTCACATTTTCCATGCCTTCTTTATGACCAGCTACCCGCGGCAGCCGGCGGTTTTGTGCCCAACGGCCATTGCCATCCATGATAATCGCCACATGATTTGGAATCAATCCGGCTCTATCAAAAATCTGCTCACTTTCCGGCTGAACAAATTTATTCTTTTGTGGAAAAAAGCGTAACATGATTTTCCTCCTACTTCGTACTAAGGTAATAAATTTCTCTAGAGAAATTTAGTTTGATTTGAGAGTTCGACTTAACCAAACAATTTCAATTAGTCGAATCGTATGCGTACTGACAAACTTAGATTTCAAATAAAGACCTCCAGAGAAATCTTCCCTTCTCTGTCAGTAGCTTCATTCGTATATCATTCTGCTATACATTGGTGTCGTTAAATTTGTTCAAGACCAGAACAGACTTTTCTTCATTGTTTGCTGCGAAAAGCAGAACTGACGAACTGACTCATCTCAAGTACTTAATCTTTCTAAAGATGCAGTAAGAACTTTCTACCTATCATTCCTAGATTCCCAAATATTATATCAATAACTGGCGGCCTTGCCTATGAATATTCGTGAGTTTTACCAGTCCTTAACTGCTTTTTAAAAAATTTACGACGAAAAAAGAGCAGACCAGCGCCACAGCGCTTGCCTGCTCGTCTGCTTAAAATTAAACTTCTAGTAATTCTTTTTCTTTGTCAGCAGTGATTTGATCAATTTGTTTGATGCTGTTGTCTGTCAAAGTTTGGACTTGCTTTTCCATATCCCGCAAGTCATCTTCAGTTAAGTCGCCGCTCTTTTGTTGTTTCTTGTAGTCATCAAGGGCATCACGACGCACATTGCGGACTACGATTTTTGCTGATTCAGCAACTTTTTTTACTTCTTTGGCTAATTCTTTCCGACGTTCTTCTGTTAATTGCGGAATTACCAAACGAATCACATTGCCATCATTGGTTGGGCTAATGCCGATGTCACTGGCCATGATCGCTTTTTCGATATCGCCAAGAGTAGTTTTGTCAAAAGGCGTAATCATTAAAACCCGTGCTTCAGGAATGTTGATTGAAGCCATTTGATTAACTGGCGTTGGTGCGCCATAATAATTTACTTGAATACGATCCAAGAGGCTGGCATTTGCCCGGCCTGCTCTGATTTGTCCAAGTTCTCTTTGTAAAGCTTCCTCAGCTTTTTTCATTTTTTCTTTGGCACTGTCCATAATTGCATCTGCCATGATTATTTCCCCCTCACAGTTGTTCCAATATTTTCTCCTAAAATTGCCCGGCGAATATTACCAGTCTCGTTTAGGTTAAAGACGACTAATGGAATATCATTGTCCATACTCAACGAACTTGCAGTTGAATCCATTACTTGTAAGCCTTTAGAAATAACTTCTAAATGTGTTAACTCTTCAAATTTGACAGCATTTGCATCGACTTTAGGATCCGCCGAGTAAACACCATCGACATTATTTTTGGCCATTAAAATGACATCTGCGCCAATTTCAGCTGCTCTTAATGCGGCTGTTGTATCCGTTGAAAAATATGGATTACCGGTTCCGCCGGCGAAAATCACAATCCGACCTTTTTCTAAATGGCGTTCTGCCCGACGACGAATATACGGTTCAGCGATTTGTCGCATTTCAATTGAAGTTTGCACTCTGGTTGGTACGCCGACATTTTCTAACGTGTCTTGTAAAGCTAGTGCGTTCATCACCGTTGCTAACATACCCATGTAATCCGCTTGGGCTCTTTCCATCCCCATTTGAGCACCAATCTGCCCCCGCCAAATATTTCCGCCACCAACGACGATGGCCATTTCAACACCTAATTCATGGACTTCTTTAATCTCGTTGATAATTTCTTTGATGACCGGCGGCTTAATACCAAAACCTTCGTTGCCAGCTAAAGCTTCTCCGCTAAGTTTCAATACGACTCGTTGATATTTCGGTTTCATGTGTATTCCTCCAACTCTTTCTAACAGATATTTTATCATAGTCTTGGACCAACTGCCAAAGTATCTCTTAGTTTCAGTTATTTTTTAATATAAAAAAATCTGTCTGTGTAAAATAATTGAAATTTTTGCTATCATGGGGCTGTTTGACTGCAAAAAAAGGGAGCCCATTTCCATGGGTTCCCATCTGTTATCATAAACAGATTATTTTTTCACTTGGCTCATAACTTCTTCAACAAAGTTATCTTCACGTTTTTCAATACCTTCGCCGACTTCAAAACGAGTGAATGATTTAACAGTTGCGCCTTTAGAAGCAACATATTGTTCCACTGTCATGTCAGGGTCTTTAACGAAAGGTTGGTCAACTAAAGCAATTTCCGCTTTAAATTTCTTCAAGCGGCCTTCAACCATTTTTTCAACGATTTGAGCTGGTTTGCCTTCATTTAAAGCTTGTTCAGTTAAGATTGCTTTTTCATGATCTAATTCTTCTTGAGGAATTTGAGTTTCATTCACATAACGAGGGTTGATAGCCGCAACGTGCATTGCAACGTCTTTGGCTACGTTTTCGTCAGTTGTGCCTTCTAATAAAGCTAATACAGCAATCCGGCCACCCATGTGTAGGTATGCGCCAAATGCAGCATCGTCAGTTTTTTCAACAATTTCAAAACGACGGAAGCTGATTTTTTCACCGATAACTTGTGTTGCTTCGATTAAAGCAGCGTCCATTTTGCCTTTAGAAGTTTCTAAAGCCATTGCTGCATCCATGTCAGCAGGTTTGTTTGCTGCAATTACTTCAGCGATTTCTTTAACTAAGTCTTGGAACATTTCATTTTTAGAAACGAAGTCAGTTTCAGAGTTCACTTCAACAATCGCTGCAACGTTACCATTAACAGCCACAGAAGCTAAACCTTCTGCTGCAATCCGGTCATTTTTCTTAGCAGCTTTGGCCATCCCTTTTTCACGTAATAAGTCGATTGCTTGATCCATATCGCCTTCTACTTCAACTAATGCTTTTTTAGCGTCCATCATGCCAACGCCAGTTCTTTCCCGTAATTCTTTTACCATTTTAGCTGTTACATCTGCCATCTTAGTAATTCCTCCTGATGATAAATTTTATTGGATATCATTTTCTCTAAAAAAAGCTGCTTCAAAGGAGAGTGCGGCCTGTAGCCTAGCCTTTGAAACAGCTCCGATTTTTAAAAATTATTCAGCTGATTCAGCAGCGTTGTCGCCTTCTACTACATCAACGATTTCTTCGATTGAAGTTGCGCCGTCTGCATCTGTTTCAACGACAAAATCTTCTTCAATCACTTGGTCTTCCCCTTGGTTACCTTCGATAAAGGCATCAGCCATTTTCGCAGTAATCAATTTAACGGCGCGAATTGCGTCATCATTTGAAGGAATCACTACATCGATTTCATCTGGATCACAGTTTGTATCAACCATTGCCACGATTGGAATGTTTAATTTGTGAGCTTCTTGAACAGCGATGCGTTCTTTACGAGGGTCTACGATGTACATTACATCAGGAATTCTCGGCATATCAGCGATACCGCCTAAGAATTTTTGTAGACGTTCCCGTTCTTTATTCAAACCAACAACTTCTTTTTTAGGCAACACTTCAAAAGTGCCATCTTCTTCCATCGTATTGATTTGTTTCAAACGAGAAATACGTTTTTGGATTGTATCCCAGTTAGTTAAAGTTCCCCCTAACCAACGGTGGTTTACATAGTATTGACCTGAACGAATAGCTTCGTCTTTGATTGCTTCTTGTGCTTGTTTTTTAGTTCCGACAAATAAAGCAACGCCGCCTTCTTCAGCAACAGCTTTCATGTAGTCGTATGCTGCATCTACTAATTTGACTGTTTTTTGCAAGTCAATGATGTAGATACCATTTCTTTCTGTGAAGATGTATTTCTTCATTTTCGGGTTCCAGCGACGAGTTTGGTGACCAAAGTGAACGCCGGCTTCTAGCAATTGTTTCATTGAAATTACTGCCATGTTGTGTTTCCTCCAATTTTTGGTTTTTTGTTTCCCTCTCCAAACACTTAACTTTTTAAAGAACTCTCTAGTAAAGAAAGCACCACTTTAAAAAACATGTTTGAATGTGAGATAGTTGTGTCTACCTGACACACTCTGAATAGTTTATAGTACAACAGGTAATTAGTCAATAGAAAATCACTGATTCCCATGTATTTACTGTGATTGTTTTACAATCTAATTGTAAAACAAGTATAAAATTTCTAAAAAAGTAATTCCCCAATGAAATAACTGCCATTTACGCTGCGAAAAACAGTCTTCATGGCAGTTGTTTCACTTGATAATGCTCAACCATATATTGTTATTTTCAAAATTTAGCTTCAATTCGAAAAATCCTATTTAGCTGTTTTCAAGACTCTTTTTAGTTTTAATTGGTGGTCCACTTGAATTTCATCAATAAAACGCTGATCGTGATCGACTAAAATCAAGGTCGGCTCAACACTTAAAATCAGTTCCTCCAATTGTTTATGATTGAAGACATCCAAATAATTTAGAGGCTCATCCCAAACATATAAAGCCGCCGGTTGAGAAAAGGATTTGGCCACCTCCACTTTTTTCTTTTGCCCCATACTCATCGTCTCAATTTTTTGGGTGAAGACATCACGTTCCATCCCTAATTTTTTTAAATTACTCAGGAAACTTTCGTAATCTAAGCCCTCCGTCTCAGCAAAATCCTTCAAGTATCCTTGATTCGCTTCGTAATTTTGTTTAATATAAGAAATTTTAATTCCCTGCGTCAAATTGATTTTCCCATTGATTTCACCAGTGAAGGTCCCTAAAATCGCTTTTAATAGAGCGGATTTACCAGAACCATTTTCACCCGTAATCGCTAATTTCTGGCCCTTTAACAAATCGACATTGACCGCTTCAAAAAGGGGCTCAGCGCCAAAATTTAAGCTAACGTTTTCTAAGGTCAGAAAACGCTGATGATAATCCGGTTGATAATTTAAGGTCAACGGATCAATGTATTCGATATTTTTTAACAGCTGCTCCTTGTCGGCGATGTTTTTATCCATCCGCCGTTCCAAATTCTTGGACTTCTTCATCACCCGAGCAGCCCGAGCACCGATAAAGCCAGTATCTCCAATGGCGCCGCTGCCTTTTTGATTCGGCTTGCCATATTTGTCTGTCTCACGACTTTGTGACCATTGAGCTTTTTCTTTGGCCGTTTTTTTCAAACGGGAAATTTCTCCCTTGAGCTTTTGATTTTGCTGCTGCTCAAAATTATCTTCCCGCTCTTTTTCAGCATCGTAAGTCGAATAATTTCCTTGATACAAAACCAAACGATTTTTATCAATCGAAATGATATGGTCCACCGTTTCATCGACAAATTGTCTATCATGGCTGATTAAGATAAAGCCATTTTTCTTTCTCTTCAAATATCCGGCGACTTGTTCTCTAGCAGCTAAATCCAAATGATTGGTCGGCTCATCGATCAACGGAAAATAGCCTTCTTCTAAAAACAGCAGGCTTAGCAAAATCTTTGTTTGCTCGCCGCCACTTAAGGTATCAAAGGGCCGCCAAAAAATAGAGTCGTCCAACCCTAATTGATGCAGCTCCCGCAAAACCTGCCAATCTTCAAAATCAGATAGTTCCTGTAACACATAATACGTCAATTTAGTCGGATCATTGACCGTTTGAGGAAAATACACGAATTGTTGTTGATGAATAATTTGCCCGTTATATTCCTCTTGACCTAACAAGAGCTTCATTAAAGTGGTTTTTCCTCGACCATTACGACTGATAATTCCTAATTTCCAATGACTGTCAATCGTCAAATTGACATCCTCAAAAAGTGGTTCCTTGCCGTCATAGGCAAAATTTAAGTCTTTTATTTCAATTGTTGCCATAAAAAAACTCCTCCTTGTGCCCCAGCTCAAGTAAGAGTTTTGTAGGCAGACGTGAAAAAACCGCCTATTCAAGACGGTTGAGGGGTTGATTAAAAAACTGCTCAAAAAATTAAGCGATGTCTTCATCCCATCTTTAGACCAATCCTGAAAAAGAACAAACTCCTCCTATAAAGGGAGCAATTATTTTCTGTTCTCTTCTAAAAAATTGGCTTAAAATTTCAATGGCTGAAGACCTCCTTTGTTGATTACTTAAATTCTAGCGGATTTTCCCTAAAAAAGCAATGGTAAAACATTGTTAACGATTTTTTTCAAAAATATCACTTAAAAAAGCTGATAGCTGTTTAATTTTTAAAATAATCCCACCGGATAATAAAACCGCCACAATTAATTGAAGAATTTCTAATTTGGTCATTCTCACCACTCCCATTAGCGTCAGTCTTCTTAAAAATAATTTAAACAAAATTTTTGAAAAACTTATGAAGATTCTGGGCAGGAATTTTGAAATTGTTTTCATACAAAAAAGAGCGGAATATTCCGCTCTTGAACAATGTCCTACATTTCCTGCGGTGCATGAACACCCAGCAAACGCAAATCTTCTTTTAATAAGGTTGTCAGCGCATAAACTAGTGCTAGACGAGCTTCTTTTTCATTGTCATCGACTAAGATTTTAGTTTGGGCGTAGTATCGATTAAAAGCCTGCGCTAATTTAATCGCATGCTTAGCAATCACTGACGGTTCAAAATTGTTAGCCGCCTGTAAAACTGTTTCAGGATATTTTTGTAATAATTTTACGACTTCCCAGCTTTCAGGGTCAGCCAAGGTATATGACTTCTCAGCATCTGCGACAAAGTCAGCCTTCCGTAAAATGCTCATTGCCCGAGCATAAGTGTATTGCACGTAAGGACCGGTTTCTCCTTCAAAGCGGACAACTTCTTCTAAATTAAAATCAAAATTATTTAAACGATCATTTTTTAAGTCGTGGAAAACTACCGCTCCAACACCAACTTGTTTGGCCACTTCATCCTTGTTAGCAAGGTCAGGATTTTTTTCGGTAATTTGTTCATTAGCAGACGCAATTGCTTCGTTTAAAACTTCTTCTAATAAAACAATTTTACCTTTACGGGTGGATAGTTTCTTACCACCTTGAGTAATTAAACCAAAGGGCACGTGGACCATCTCATCTGACCAATCAAAGCCTAACTCTTTGAGAACGGCTTTTAATTGTTTAAAGTGATTGCTTTGTTCGTTCCCTACAATATACAACGACTTGGCAAAATCATAGGTCCGTTTACGATAAATAGCCGCCGCTAAATCTCGAGTAATATATAAAGTTGCCCCATCAGATTTACGGATTAAGGCTGGGTTTAAGTCATAGGCAGACAAATCAACAATTTCTGCTCCTTGATTTTCTTTTAATAGATGTTTTTCCTCTAACAAAGTAACAACTTCAGCCATCTTATCATTGTAGAAGGCCTCTCCGTTTAAAGAATCAAAAGAAATTTCCAACATGTCATAAATTTTATTGAATTCTTTTAGAGATTCTTCTCTGAACCACTGCCATAGACGCAACGCTTCTTCGTCGTTTTCTTCTAAGCGTTTAAACCAAGCCCGCGCTTCATCTTCCAACGCTTTATCTGTTTCAGCTTCTTCGTGGAATTGTACATAAAGACGCAGCAACTCCGTAATCGGTGTTGCCCGCACTGCCTCTTCGCTACCCCATTTTTTATAAGCCACAATTAATTTGCCAAATTGCGTGCCCCAGTCTCCCAAGTGATTAATCCGAATCGGGTTGTAGCCGATTTTTTTCATGATTAAGGCGATGGAGTTGCCGATAACCGTTGAGCGCAAATGACCCATTGAGATTGGTTTTGCAATATTTGGCGATGACATGTCAATCGTGACATTGCCATTTTCACCAATTGTGCTGTCGCCGAAATGTTCACCGGCTTCAATCACGGCCTTCAACGTTTTTTCAGTGACTTGGCCTTTGTCCATAAAGAAATTTAAATAAGGTCCCACGACTTCAATTTTTTCAAAGGCTTCCCCGTTAATCTGCTCTTTTAAATCAGCAGCAATTTGCTGCGGCGCTTTGCGAAAAGCCTTGGCTAGAGCAAAGGCTGGAAAGGCTACATCGCCATGATCAACTGACTTGGGTGTTTCCAATAATTTTTGGACTTCTGCCAATGACAAATGTTCTTTGATAACATCAAAGATGACCTTTGCCACGATTTCTTGATTGTTCATAAAATTCTCCCCTTAACAAAATAAATAAGTAAATAAAAAACGCCTCTAAGACTGTCAGCTCTAAAACTGACAGAACTAGAGACGAGAATTTCCCGCGGTACCACTCTGATTGCCGCAATTGCGGCCAACTTTATGCTGATAACGGTAGCTACCGTCTGCAAATAGAATCTGACAAGGGCGTTTCACCATTACATTTTTGTTTAGCTCCCACCAAATCTAAACTCGCTGTGAAAATCTGTAATCGTTACTCTTTTGTCGTAACAGACTTTTTTAACTGCCAAAATTATAGCAGACTCCTGCGGAAATTTCTAGAAAAACCGCAGCATTCAATTTAAAATGTCAAACTTGGCTTGGCATTCAAAGCCATATTAGCTAGATGCTGCTTTTTAAATTCAATATAGCCAGCAGCGCCAATCATAGCCGCATTATCACCGCATAAACGCAATGGCGGAATCAACAGTTCAATTTCCGGATAATTTTCAGCCATCATTTCAGTCATGCCTGCTCTTAAACCTTGGTTGGCAGCAACACCGCCGGCAATAATTAATTGCTTGACGGGATAGCTAGCTAAAGCTTTTTTAGTTTTGCCGACTAAGACATCGACCACACTGGCTTGAAAGCTGGCTGCTAAATCTTCAGGAATTAACATTTCTTCCCGTTGCTGCGCATTGTGAACTAAATTGATAAAGGCGCTCTTTAAACCGCTAAAACTAAAATCTAAATTGTCCTCTTGCAGCATTGCCCGTGGAAAATGATAAGTATCTTTTCCTTGATGAGCCAATTCATCCAAAGCTTTTCCGCTGGGATAAGGCAGATCTAAAATGCGGCCGACTTTATCGTAGGCTTCTCCGGCGGCATCATCACGGGTCTCGCCGATGATTTCATAAGAACCATCTTCAACCATATAAACTAATTCGGTATGCCCGCCGCTGACTAGTAAAGCTAAAAGCGGAAATTTTAACGGCTGCACATATTTTGCCGCATAAATGTGCCCTGCCATATGATTGACTGGAATTAACGGCAAATCATATGCCCAAGCAAAAGCTTTAGCAGCTGACACGCCAATCAGTAAGGCGCCTACCAAGCCGGGGCCATAAGTTACAGCGACTGCTGATAAATCTTGCGGTTCAATTTCTGCCTCCGCCAACGCATCATCAATACACAAAGTAATCTGCTCCACATGATGACGACTAGCTACTTCTGGCACGACGCCGCCAAAACGGCGATGACTTTTTATTTGCGATGCGACAATGTTGGCTAAAATTTTTTCGCCGTTTTCGACAACGGCGACGCTGGTTTCATCGCAGCTGCTTTCAATCGCCAAAATTAAACTCTTAACTTCTGACATTTTTCAATGCGCACCTTTCCTGACATCACAATTCCATCTTCCTGAGGGTTTTGATAATAGTGTTTTCGTTTGCCCACAGCAACAAATTTATTTTTCTTGTATAATTTCTGAGCGGCTTCATTGGAGGCCCGCACTTCTAAATAGACATGCTCGACACCTTTACTGCCCACCTGATCCATCAGCTCACAAATTAAACGATTGCCGACACCCTGATGCTTTTCTGTTTGATTGACAACTAAATTAGTAATCTCCGCTTCTTCAACGACCCAATGATAGCCGAGAAAACCTAACATCACATCATCCTCCACCAAGATTACGTACTCACTGTGATCTAAACTTAAATCAGCTAGAAATTCATTTTCCTGCCACGGCGCTCCAAATTGATAGCTGGCTTCTGCCATTTGCCATAACTTAGAAGCTAATTTTTCTGCCGGCAGAAAATGTTTATTGACTAACACTGCCAATCCCTCACTTAAAGATATTTCACCATGTCCAGTGCATCTTCAGCACTGTCATCATAGTAATTGTATTTAACTTTTCTTGATACAAACCCTTTGCGTCGATACAACCGCTGAGCGCTGAGATTGCTAACTCTAACTTCCAAACTCATACTCTCACATTGCCACATTATAGCAAATTTTTCGACTTCGTCAATCAGCCAAGAGCCCAAGCCGTTACTTTGCAAAGCTGGCTTGACTGCAACGTTGGTAATATGGCAATCACCGCTGGCCACCCGACAACCAACAAAGCCTAATAGCTGGCTGTCTAAAAATAAACCTAAATACAGTTTACTCTTGCTTTGGCGCAGCTCATGGATATAAGTACCTCGTGTCCAAGGATGCTCATTAAAATAAACGTCCCCCTCCAAAGCAAAAACTTGATCCACATCGACAACCTCAAGTTGACGTGCTAAATAAAGTTGCCCATGAATGGTTACCTGCTGCTCAGGATAAGTCAGTGGCTCCCGTGTGGAAAAAAAGAGTTGAAGAAATTCTTTAAATTTTTTCAACATAGCTTTCCCCGTTCTCATGATGGGTTTTCAACCAGTTTTCTTCGGCCTCTACCCGTTTCAAATAATCGGGTAAGAAACCATGGATATCTGTTACCGGTTCTCCCGCTGCTGCCAAGGCGGCTGCTACGGTCCCTCTGGGTAAATCCCATTCTGCAATGGTATTTATAGTCCAAAAGGGATTGCCCTCAAGCTTGCCTAAAAATTTTTCGGTATCCATTCCAACAAAATAAACCTCTTGCTCTACTGGAATTTTTTCCAAAAGTTCCGCTAAAGCAATGTGTTGATCAGCTAAAACTTCAATTAATTCTCCCTGCTGCCACTGATAGATTCCCGCATAGACATTTTCCCGACGGGCATCAAATAATGGCACTAGCCAGCCCTTTACATTGTGGCAATTGGCTGCAATTATTTTTAAGCTGGAGATGCCAACTAATTCTTTTTTTAATGTATAAGCTAACGTTTTGGCAATGGTTACACCGATTCTTAATCCTGTATAGGAACCAGGTCCTTGCGCTACACCAATCCGATCTATCTCTGCGGGTTTCAAACCAACTGCAGCCGTCAATTCTTCAATTGCTGGCATTAATGTCATGCTGTGATTTTTTTTGACTGCTGTTTGAATTTCTCCCAAAATTTTTCCGTCTTGAATCAGCCCAACTGCCAAGGGCTGATTGGCTGTATCAATCCCTAAAGTAATCATAAATGACCCCTTCTTCTTGTTATTCAGCTAATTGTAGCACATCTGCTTTTTTTAAAGAAGCTCTCAGAATTTTTTTCTTACGAATTGCCTTTCACTAGTATTTTTTTTAGATTTCCTTCATAATAAAGATGTCTAGAATAATTGAAAGGGTGAGAACTATGAAAAAATTTGTAACTGGCGTTGTCCTTGGCAGCTTAACTACAGTGGCTGTCGCAGCTGGCTTTTTAGCTAGTGTGAAAAAAACAGTCATTGATCCAATCGCTGAAAAAGAGGCGATGATTGAAGAAAATCGTCGGAAAGCCCGCCGTAAAAGTTCAGCTCGTTAATTTTTCTTAAAATAAAAAAGTGGAGACCCTCAAAGGTGAGAGTTTCCACTTTTTTCTGTTATGGATAAATCCGATTTAATAGACGTGGGAACGGAATCGCTTCTCTGACATGTTCGATGCCGGCAATCCAAGTTACCGCCCGTTCTAAGCCTAAGCCAAAACCGGAATGAGGCACACTACCATATCTTCTTAAATCTAAATACCATTGATATTCTTCTTCATCTAAACCATGGGCTTTGATTTGTTCTAACAAATATTCAAAGTCGGTTGCCCGCTCGGAGCCGCCGATTACCTCGCCATAGCCTTCTGGAGCAATCATATCCGCACAGATCACAACATCATCCCTTGTTGGATGCGGCTTCATGTAAAACGGTTTGATTGCTTTTGGATAATTTAAAATAAAGACAGGTTGCTCAAAGGAGTTGGCGATAAATGTTTCATGAGGTGAACCAAAATCATCCCCCCATTGGATATCTTCAAAGCCATTTTTTTGTAATAATTCAACTGCTTCATCGTAGCTGATTCGTGGGAAGGGCAACTGAGTGTATTTTTTCAAGACTTCTTTGTCCCGTTCTAAAACATCTAAAGCATAATCACAATTGTCCAACACACTTTGAACCAAAAAGGCCACATATTGTTCTTGGACTTCTAAACTATCTTCTTGATGCATAAAGGCCATCTCTGGTTCAATCATCCAAAATTCAATCAGATGACGGCGCGTTTTAGATTTTTCTGCTCTAAAGGTTGGCCCGAATGAGAAAACCTTACCAAAGGCCATAGCAGCTGCTTCCATATACAATTGGCCGCTTTGAGACAAGTAGGCTTTTTGATCGAAATAATTAGTTTCAAATAAATCCGTTGTGCCCTCAGCTGCTGAACCAGTTAAGATTGGTGGATCAATTTTGGTAAAGCCATTACTGTTGAAAAATTCGTAAGTCGCCCGAATTAATTCATTTCTAATTTGCATGATGGCATGCTGTCTTGATGAACGCAGCCATAAGTGGCGATGATCCATCAAAAAATCAGTGCCGTGTTCCTTCGGTGTAATTGGATAGTCATGACTTTCGCCGACGACTTCAATAGCAGAAATCCCAATTTCATAACCAAATTTTGAACGGGTATCTTCCCGTACTTCACCGGTTAGTAAAATGGCAGTTTCTTGATTCAGATTTTTTGCCAGTTGGAAAACTTCCTCCGGCACTTCACTCTTCACAACAATTCCTTGGAAATAAGCTGTGCCATCCCGCAATTGCAAGAAAGCAATTTTCCCGCTGGAACGTTTATTGGCGACCCAGGCTCCGATTTGGACTGTTTCTCCTACGTGATCTTTTGAATCAATAATTGATATTTGTTTCACGATTGTCTCTCCTCTTCAAAGTCAAATGAATTCAACTTTTCAACTAGTCTACAATTATCCCGAATTGTTTTTAGCTAAAATTAAAAACTTACTTTTGTCGTTTACTTTCGATGAAGGCTGCCATTCGTTCGACAGCTTTTTTCAAGGTCTCTAAATCAGCGGCATAACTCATCCGCACATTTTCCGGTGCGCCGAAGCCTTCGCCGGTTACTAAGGCAACATAGCCTTCCGCTAATAAATCATCAACCCATTTTGTGACATTGTCATAGCCGCAGATTTCTAAAGTTTCCTTCACATTTGGAAAAAGATAAAAGGCGCCTTGGGGCTTCTCCAGTTTCACCCCAGGTAAAGCGGCTACCAGTGGATAAATTTCATTTAAACGGGCTTCAAAGGCCTCCCGCATCACTTCAACCGTTTCTTGTGGTCCAGTCAAAGCTTCTAAAGCAGCATACTGACTGATTGCGGTTGGATTACTAGTGGATTGCGATGCGATATCAATCATCGCTGCAATAATTTCTTGATCACCCACTGCATAACCAATGCGCCAGCCGGTCATCGCATATGTTTTTGACACGCCATTAATAATAATTGTTTGGTTGCGGATGGCTTCGCCTAAAGTGGCAATCGGTGTAAATTGATTGCCGTTATAAACTAAGCGGCCGTAAATATCATCTGCGATAATCAAGACATTATTTTCAACAGCCCATAATCCGATGGCCGTCAATTCTTCTTTCGTGTAAATCATTCCCGTTGGATTTGATGGTGAATTTAAAATCAGCGCTTTGGTTTTTTCAGTCTTAGCAGACTCCAGCTGTTCAACAGTCACTTTAAAACAATTTTCATGGAGGCCTTCAACAAAAACTGGTTTGCCGGCTGCTAATTTCACCTGCTCACCGTAGCTCACCCAATAAGGTGCTGGAATAATCACTTCATCGCCATCATTGAGGATGGCTTGAAAAAGAGCGTACAACGCAAATTTTGCGCCATCGGTTACGATAACTTCCTTTGTCTGATACTCCAAACCATAATAAGTTTTTACATGGTCAACGATTGCTTGACGCAATTCTGGAATTCCCGCTGATGGTGTGTAATGCGTTTTCCCATCTTTAATCGCTTGAATCGCTGCTGTTTTAATATTTTCTGGTGTTTGAAAATCTGGCTCTCCCACAGTCAGACTCAATACATCCTTCCCTTCGGCTTTCAGCGCTTTAGCCTTAGCTGAAGCCGCAAAAGTCACGGATGGTTCTAATTGCTCCGCACGTTTTGATAACATAACTCATGTCCCCTTCAATTTTTTATTCGAAATTAAACGTCAGCGACAACACTGACTTCACTTCCCGTAGTAAAATCTAGCAAATAATAAGTTAACTGCTGTGAACTGTCGCGGGTGATAACCTCCCAGACGACTTGGTCTTGATACATGCCTAAATTGGCCTTTAAAATGGTTGGATTATTGTAATCCTGCTGGACAATCGAACGGATTTCCATTTCTGAATAGCCGTCGCTTTGATTGACGACTTTCACGTTGCCACCGTCTTGCGAAATAATGACGGCCACCGCTTGGCTATCCGCATCTTCTCCCAGCACGGTGAAATAACTTTCACCCCAGGTAAACCAGTAAAAGGTATCGACGGTGCTGACATTGGCATAAGTTTGAGCGATGGCTGCCGCCTCCGCTTTTGCTTGCCGCTGAGGTCTTGTTGCCCGAATGAAAAAAATCGCTCCTAAAACTAAAAATAAAATTAAGAGTAGAATCAGGCTAAAGACGATGCCGTTAATTTTTCGATCACGTTTAATTTTTGCTTCCAAAAGAAAACTCCTCAATGCTTAATTGTGTTTCATTATACCAGAAAAATTCTGGAGTTTTAGCGCTTTAGAAATTTTTACTCTTTTTTTCTAGAAAATCCTTGGTTGCACTTAATAAATCCGTCAAAGCCAACTCTTCAATTGGCAAGTCCTCCGGCAAAACTTTGATAATCCGTTTCCCGTAGCTAGCAGAAACCAAGCGGCGATCCAGTACAATCATCACGCCGTAATCTTTTTTAGAGCGAATCAACCGCCCTAAAGCCTGCTTCAATTTTAAAGCGGTTTTCGGCAGCGATTCCTGATAAAAAGGATTAATCCCCTGACTCTCTAAATACTGATTGCGGGCCTTGGTCAAAGGCCGCCGTGGGTTATCAAAGGGCAGCCGAGTAACGATTAATAATTTCAAGGTATCTCCAGGCAAATCAATGCCCTCCCAAAAACTATCTGCCCCTAAAAGAATTCCAGAATCAGATAAAAAGAAACGCTTCAATAATTTTTCCCGGGTACCATTAATATTTTGGGCAAATAATTCCCGCCCTTTATCTAACAAGCGGCCTTGGATTCGGAAATAAACCTGCTGTAAAACCTCATGGGAGGTAAACAAGACTAAAATCCGTTCCTGCTGATTGTCGGCAATTTCCAATAACGTTTCTGCTAGAAAATTAATAAAATCGACCTGTTCAATCTGATTAGCAAAAACAGCTTCCTTAGGCACAAACAAGCGGGCCTGCTGGCTGTAATCATATGGACTTTTAATAATTTTAACTTTCGCATCGTTTAAGCCCCAGCGCTTGGGAAAGTATTGGCGATCACTGCCGACGCGAATTGTTCCGCCGATATAAAGAATTTTTTGATAGCGTTCGTACCATTTGGTTTCTTTTAAAACTGCCGCTTGATAATCATAAAGCATTAAACTCAAACTATTATTTTTCTCACGAATCAACCAGTGAACATAACGCCCCTGCCAATTTTCCGTCCAAAGGGTAAAAAATTCAGTCTGCTGTTTAATCCGCTGAAAAAAATTAGCGAGTGTGCTAAAAAGTTTCCGTTGATAGAGAGTCCAATGTTCAAGATTGTCCTGCAAAATGGTTTCTAAACGCTGCTGCAAAAGTAAAATATCTTGATAAAGAGCCTTTAGAGACTTCAATTTACTAAAGCCAAAATCAGACAGCAATTCAAAATCTTCTTCTGTTATAACTTCTTCAACCGCAAAGCGCTGCTGCGGCCGTTTAACGAGGCGCAGCAATTCCTTAGCAAAATCCTGCTGTTCCTCCAACAAATCTTCAACACTTTGACGATACAACTGAAAGACATCCCGATCGGCCTCAGCAAAGCTTGGACTTTTGGCAATCAGCTTTTGCAGCTCATCAAAAAATTGGCCTTCTGCAAGTTGATGATGGGCTTTTTTCTGAAAGGAACCCAGTGATAGCCGTTGCTGACTGGCCTTTTCTAAATCATCGCCTAAATGATGGGCCTCATCGATTAGAAGATACGAACTTTTTGGTAGTTGGAAATAATTTCTTAAAGACTCATAGGACAAATAAGCATGATTGACAATTAAAAAATTACTTTGAGCCATTTTGCGATGCAGATGCAAAAGAAAATCCTCTTGATAGAGCTCTTGACTTTCAGCTAAATAATTAAGTCCTTGATGAGCCACGTCTTCCCAAAAAGCATGATTCAAATTCGTCATCTGCAGCTCTTCAAAATCGCCGGTCGCCGTTTCAGTCAGCCAAACCAACACCGCCATCTGATAAAGGGCATATTGCTTTTGTGAAACCGGATATGCCAAGGTCGCCTGAAAACTTTGCAGATTTAAAAAATGGCGGGGACTTTTAACCAAAGTCCCTTGAATCTCTTGGGGTAAAACTTGATTCAGCAAAGGAATATCCTTATCCATTATCTGTTGTTGCAAGACAATGGAAGCTGTACTGATAATTGCTGGATTTTCCGGTGTTGCCAGAAAACTCAACGGCAATAAATAGCCAATCGTCTTTCCCATACCTAGTGCGGCTTCCACCAGTAAATTTTTCTCACTATCTTTATCTGTGAAATGACGATAGACCTGATTCATCAAAACGCCTTGATCTTTGCGCAATTCTAAATCCTGATTAAATAATTTTCGTTTTGCGGCATTGGATTTAGGATACTCCTGCTGGCCAAAAAGATTATAGGAAAATAAATTCACCGTTTTTTTCCGCAAGGCAATGCCGGCAACAATTTCCAAATGTTCTGCTAATTCAGGTTCCTGATTTTCTACATCAGCTGCTAACTCACTGATATACTGACTAGTCTCCATCCCAGTCAATGAACTTAATTCGGAAATTTTCTGCAAGGTCACAACCGGCAGCGAACGGATTTTTTCAGTAATCTTTATAAATAATTGGGCGGTCACCTCCGCATCACTGTCTGCTTGATGAGGATTTTCATGGACCAAACCGAGAGAATCGGATAAATCTTTGAGACGAAAACTCGCTTCGGTCGGCAAAAAAATCTGCGCCAGCTCCACGGTATCGATGCCGGGAATTGCTAATTCCGGAAGACCACAGCGGACTAATTCTGCATTTAAAAAGTTATAATCAAAATAAATATTGTGGGCCACAAAAGTGGTATCCGCCAATAAGTTATAAATTGTTAAGGCAACATCTTCAAAATAAGGCGCTTTTTGCACCTGGCTATTTGTAATGCCAGTCAAACTTTGGATTTGTTTGGAAATTTTTTGATCCGGATTAATATCCGTGGCAAAACGGGAGACAATTTCCCCATCCTCAACTAAGACACAGCCAAATTGAATAATGCGATCTGTTTTATGATCTGTGCCGGTTGTTTCAATATCCACAACCGCATATGTTCTTGACTTCATCAGAAACCTCCCTAGTTATCCTCAAAAATTATACTATAAAAATCAAAAATTGTAAGAGGGAGACGACTAGAGTTTTTTCTTAATTAAGTTACGCAACTCATCATTTTAAGACTTTTTATTTCAGTATATTGTGCAAACGTTTACTTCTAAATGATATAATTATTGCAGAACTATTTATCAAAAATAAAAAAGTTAAGCGGAAATTTTTTAATAAGGGAGGAACTGTCATGAAAAAGATTTTGGGAAAGAAAAGTTTTTGGTTAGGGATGATTGTCTTTTTAGCTTTACTAACTGGCTGTAATGCCGAAGAAGCTTTTTTGACGATAGAAAAAGCTTCCATCACAACGAGTGAAGCCGGCACTGCCACGATTAGTGGGGAAACTAATCCTGACAGCACTGTAAAAATTGATGAGAAAACAATTGAAACAGACGATGGAAGCTTCAACCATGAAATTAGTTTAACAAGTTTAACCGATAAAAATGTTGTCGTCACCATCGACTTTAACGGCGATGAACTAAAAAAAGAAGTCCTGGTTCGCCCTTCTTCGACCTTCATTGAAACTACTGAACGAGCCGATGCCGAAACGGTGCTTGCATTAGCGGAGAAAAATCCAAATCAAAAAAATTACGACCAAGCCTTTACTTTAATTGCTAGTCTTAGTAAAGAATACTCAGATATTAGTGAGCGACTTGCGATTATTGAAGAGCATTTGCCGATTATTACAGCGATTGAAGCTGCCGAGACTGATCCGACAAGAACAAATTTAACAATTGCTCAAGAAAAATTAGAGCAAGCAACACTTAATAAATCAGCTCTAACTAGTCGTGTTACCAGCATCGAAGAAAATGTGATTAAAAAAGAAGAAGTAGAGAAGCAGACTGCCGATGCCCTTGCTGCTGTCGAAAAGGCCGAACAATCTTTAAATGATGAGGATTATAATCAAGCAGTCACTTTGTTGGCTGCCTTACCAACTACTAATACAGACTTAACAAATCGAATTGAACAAGTCAATCAGTCGATTGCGAATAAAAAAGCAGAAGAGCAAAGAATTGCGGAAGAAGCGGCTGCAACGGCCGCCGCCGAAGCCGCAGCGGCCGCAGAGGAAAATGCAAATGCCCAAACGCCGACCGCTCAAATGGTAATGGTGACACCCACCGGCAAAAAATATCATACCCATAAATGCGGGAACGGCAATTATTCAGAAGCGACCTTGGATGAGGCTTTAGCCCGTGGTTTAACCCCATGTGCAAAGTGCTTCCCATAAATCAGCTATTGGTTTAGTAAATAGTTTATCAAGGCTCTGCATATCTAGGACTGATAGGAAAAATCCTATCAGTCTTTTTTTTCTTGCACAGATAAACATTTCGAGTTTCCATTTGAGATGCTAAGCAAGATCATAAAAGAAAACTCGAGATGCTTAAAATTATTCCATCATGTTTCACTAAAACCTAACTCTGACCACATAGTCAATAGAAAAAGATATTTCAGAAAAAAAACTTTCATTTGTCTAGTTTTAGCAATCAACTTTCTTACTTCTTTATGATATTCCAACTAAAAATAGATACTCCGCCATCTTCAGTTAAATGGCGGAGTAATTTCGTATATGCTTTTACATAAAATCATGAATCAAAAAACTATGCGATACTAGCCTAAGACTTAGAAATTCCAATCAGTTAAAATTTTGCATCCCAATAACCGGCAAAGACATCCACGGGACTCTTACCTTTAAATGGCGTTTTGCCAGTTATCTTCTCCACTAAAGTTTCAGGATTAAACTCATTGGCGGTATAGGCATTAATATAAGTTTTAATCATTGGCACATCCTGTAAATGATAGGGATTGGCCACAGAGATAAACATTGTCGGGATTTCCTCCACAAACCAAGGAACATCCACGCCCATCGGTGGCATCCAATTGATACGGACGGTTGTCTGATTACTAGCTGTTTTAATATTGGCAAAATAAAGAATCAAATCATATGCAGCCGTTAACTCGGCAACGGTCCCCTTCAAGAAGAGCTCCTTATGGTCCTTTTCATTAAAAACTTCAACTGAAAATCCAGCTTTTTCTAAATGTTGTCTAAAATTTTGACTAACTGGCGGTTTGCCACTCGCACTAACGAGATCCCCCAAAACGATTAATAAAATTTTAGGATATTTTTTTGGTGTAAGAGGTAACAATTTTTGTGTGTCTTTCACCAAGGTAATCGATTCATCAGCTAATTCATAGGCCCACTGCTTATGCTCGGCAGATTTAAGTTTTTTTAAAGCACTCTCGGTTGGCACTAACTCAGCTTTCGTGAACAGTTTTAATGACGCTTTCGTGGCCAAAATTCTTAACACAGCTTCGTCTAAGCGTTCTGTTGATATTACTTGATCTAAGACAGCTTGCCGGATAATCTGATAATCTTCGGCTAAATTTCGTGTAAATAAAAGCATATCACAGCCAGCATTAATTGCTTGTGGCAATAAATCAGCTCGCTTGCCACAAGCACTAAAGCCAGCCATATTGGTTGCATCTGTCACAATCAGCCCGTTAAAGCCTAATTGGTTTCTCAAAAGATCCGTCAGTAATTCTTTGGATAATGACGCTGGTAAAATTTCATTGTCCACTAAATTTGGATTAATTTTTTTAGAATAAGCTGGCTGCATAATATGCCCAGCCATTACCGTTTTCGCTCCTGCATTAATCAATTGCTGATAAACTTTACCAAAGGTTGCATCCCATTCTTCTGTTGATAAATGATTGACTGAGGTCAGTAAATGCTGATCACGATCATCTACGCCATCACCGGGAAAATGTTTTATTGAAACAGCGACGTCTTCTGCTTGGCAAGCTTCTGTGTAGGCCGTTGCTAAATCCGCCACTCGCTGACCATCTGAGCCGAACGTTCTGACATTTGTAATTGGATTAGCAAAATTGAAATTAATATCAATCACCGGTGCAAAAGACCAATTGCATCCGACAGCCGCACCTTCAACAGCCGCCACTTTGCCTAAGCGAAAGGCATGCTTTGGATTTTCAGACGCTGCAACTTGAATGGCTCGACCAAAAAAAGTGCCATCATTGCCAATTCCATCGCCCCCCGCTTCTAAATTAGCGGCCAACAATAAAGGAATTTTACTGAAGGACTGCAATAAGCGATGAATTTCTTGAATTTCACGACTGTCTCCTGGTCGATACATAATTGCCCCCGGGGCATAATTTTGAATCACTTCACGAATTTCAGATTCATTTTGATAATCACCGTGGAGGCAAAATAATTGGCCAATTTTTTCCTCTATCGTTAAATTGGCTACTAAATGTTTAACTTCTGCTACGGCAACTTTACTTAAGTTAAAAGGTTTTGCTGTTAAATTAATCATATTGACTCCTCGACTATTAATTTTCAATAATGGCTTTTTGTTCAACCTTATCGTCAGTAGCTTGCTTGTCTCGATATAAGAATAAAGTTGCTATAAACGAAATCGCCATTGCGACCACGATGGCAATAATACTCATCAAAATCTGAGAAAAGTTACCAGATTCAGGATTTAAATAGCAAGGGAATGAAAAAATCCCTTGACCACCCATTTGGTAAAATTTCACACCGAGGACCATTGCTAAAGCACCACCGATACCCGATGACACACAACTGATAACGAATGGTTTTTTAAGGGGTAAAGTAACTCCGTAAATCGCCGGTTCAGTAATTCCAAAAATCGCTGGGAAAATGGCGGCAGTCGCTGTATTTTTCAAGCGTTTATTTTTCGTTCGCAATACAATTGCGACTAAAATTGCCAACTGTGTAAATGAAGCGGTACAAGTGGCCGCAAAAATTGTATCATAACCCAATGTCGCTAGATTATTGATAACAATTGGAATCATGCCTTGATGAATACCCAACATAACAAAAATTTGCCAGAAACCACCTACAAAAGCTCCAAATAAAACTGGACTGAAACTATACAACACTTGAACAAAAGCACCGACAATATCAGAGGCCCAAGTCGCAATTGGTCCTACGACAATAAAGACCACTGGTACAGCAATCAATAAAGTGAATAATGGCACAAAAAAGTTTCTAATTGAAGCTGGGGCAATTTTTTTAACCTGCTTTTCAATTTTTGAAGCAAACCAAACAGCTAAAATTGCAGGAATCACGGTTGACGAATAATTAGACAACAACACTGGAATTTGCAAGAAGGTCAGATGTACGCCAGATTCAATAATTGTTCCACTAAATAGAGTGCTGATTGGATTTTCTGAAATAGAACTGATAATTGTCGGATAAATTAAAGAAGCTCCGACAGCCATTCCGACTAATTCATTCATCTTGAATTTTTTAGCCGCAGTATAGCCAAGAAAAACAGGGAAGAAATAGAATAACGAATCACCCACTGCGTTCAAGATGACATAAGTACCGTCAGTTGTTTGCAGGAGTCCAGAGACACTTAAAACTGCTAATAATCCTTTAATAATCCCACAGGCCGTTAAGAGACCCAATAATGGCATAAAAATTCCTGAAATGGTATCAATAATTCGACTAAAGCCTGATTTGTCCTGCTGCTCTTCTGCGTCTAAAGAATCCTGCTCCGCCAAACCTAAACGCGGCATAATTTCGTTATAAACTTCTTCCACCTTCATGCCGATTACTATTTGATACTGTCCGCCTTGTTGAATAACATCCACAATATCATCGGTCCCTTTTAAAATATCTGTGTTGGCTTTCGCTTCGTCTTTCAACACAAAACGTAAACGTGTAAAACAGTGGGTTAAGGATTGAACATTCTCCTTACCCCCAATATTTTGAATAATGATTTTGGCTAAATTTTTATAATTGGTCGCCATTTATTTTCCTCCTTTGTTGCTTGTCAGTAACAGCCCAATGCGTTACAACTGCGTAGCTCAAATTTTAAAAAAGTCTAGCCGGCTTTCATTAAACTTTTTTTTTAAATCGAAACAACAAGTTGAATGCGCTCTCATTATAGAGGAACAAAGAAGGAAAGTCTTTCCCTTTTTCGAGATTAAACTTTCCAATTTCTTACTTTATTCAATTTATTTTAGATTGTTATCGTGAAATTCATTCCTTTTTTTTACTTCCAAAATTCTTACGATAGTTACTTGGGGTTTCCTGATAACTTTCTTTAAAGGCTTTGATAAATGATTTTTGATCGGGAAAACCACTTTCCAGAGCGATATCCGCTAGATTTTTCTGACCACTCAACATCAGATTAATCGCAAAATTCAAGCGAACTTTTTTCAAGTAATCCTTGAAGGAAACTCCAATATACTGTTTAAAATTGCGGGAGAAAAAATCCGGATTTAAATGTACTAATTCGGCCACTTCCGATAAGGTCACAGGTTCAAAAAAATGCTCATTGATGTAGCGAATAACCGTTTTATAGCGGTTCGAATACTTTTCTTCCTCATCAGATTTTTTAAACTGTCGATCGAAAATACAGTCAGAAAAGATGGTAAACAGCAGCTCACCTGCTAAACTATGCAACTGAAAAGTGTTCCACTCTTGATTATTCTGAAAGGTCTTCAATAGCTGCCATAAATTCGTGCGAACTTTTTCCAGAACTAAACTATCCACTGCAAATGAGAAATAATAAGAAGTTAAATCGGCAATCTGCCGCTGTAAAAAATCATAAGCTACAATCACCGTGACACCGTGATAATCTCGGTCTTTTTCGATAATAAACTCATGACTTTCCTGACTATTAATAAATAATAAATCTCCGTCTGATAGTAGATAATGTTTTCCTTCTTTCCAGACTGTCATAGGATCGCCTTGAACCAAGACTAACTCAATACTGCGGTGCCAATGTAATGACAAGGATTCATGTGAGCGCCCTTCTTCTAAAAAAATTTCATGGGGAATCACATCAATTGGATAACTTTTTTTCATTTGATGATATTGATATTTACCCTTCATTTTAACCTCTCCTCCCATAGGTTTAGTCTAGCTGTTAGACTTGCATATTGCGGACTAAGTAAAGCTTATGTCCAAGCATAAATTAACTTTATTTTTTTGGTTATAGGTAATTTTTTTCAAAAGATAAAACTTGGATTATCGTCTTTATTTTACACTAAAAAACCGGCGAGAAAAATCTCGCCGGTTGAAAGGTTTACTTGAATTAAGCTTTAGTAACGTTAGCTGCTTGAGGTCCACGTTGTCCTTCTTCGATGTCGAAGTTAACAGTTTGGCCTTCTTCTAAAGTTTTGAAGCCGTCAGTTTGGATAGCTGAAAAGTGAACGAATACATCGCTACCGTTTTCTGCTGTAATAAATCCAAACCCTTTATCTGCGTTAAACCATTTTACTGTACCTGTTTCCATGAAAAAAATTCCTCCTAAAAGATGTTTTTGCAATTCCATGCTGAGTCAATATAGGAGATGTTTAAAAGGAAACAAACTACCATAATTACCTAACACAAACTACGACTTAAATTGTAACACAGCTACCCTGCAAAGGCTAGGCAAAATCTAAAGGCTTACAGAAATTATGTGGAAAGTCTCATTTAATTAACTTTCTTAAAAATTACAGTTCAGAAATAATAAAAAACAAACTTTTCCTTTAAAAAATTAATAACGGAGGATGGCTGCCAGACTCTTTTCATCTGGCGCATCTTGTTGGTCTAAAATGAATACTTCACCGCCGCCACTGATTGTGTTATACGCAATATCATTTAAAACTTGGCGCCGATCATATTCAGTATCAGGGTCTTCGCCAAAGCCATCAATTAAATTGCTAGTGGAAATAAAGAGATGGGAGATTTTTCCTTGAGTCGATGCTTGGTCAATGTCCACCAATTGATCGATAAATTTCCGATTTAATAGTTTATTGTATGCTGCCACTTCTTTTTCTTTTAAAGCTGCTGTAATCTTTTCTGTTTCCACAGCCAAGTCTTTCGTGTTTACCTGTACTGGCGAGCCAGTAATAGCCACAGAAGGGTCATAAAAACTCAGCTTGCTGATTTTTTTGAACATCGCTTGATTTTCTGGTAAGCCATAAACAAATAACGGCGTTTTATCGTCAACCAAAAAGCCCTTCAAGAAATCATCCACCGCTTGGTAATAATTTACCCAGTCAATTTCAACTTCTTCATCTTTTGTTGAAACGCCATGGAAGACACCTGATGCCGTGCTGTAATTAATACTGCCACCAGTCAATTCGTCGCCTAAAGCCGTGACCACATCAATTGGCGCACCTGCAGGTAGAGCTACTTCAGAGACAACTTTATTGTTAACATCATAGAGTTTCATGGTATCACGGGTTAAAGCCAATAATTTGTAATTATAATTAAACTGAGCATTTTTGATAATCGCCAATAAGTAAGCCCGATCGCCTACATAATATTGGTCGTCGACTCTGATTGATAAGCGATAGACAAAATCTTCCGTTTCAGTTAAAACGACAGCCACACTCGTGGTGGCACTCCGCCAAAAAGAGCTGTCAGCAAGAATTCTATCAATCTTATCTTGGAAGATACCCCAATCTTTTTCAGGATATTTCTTCAAGAATTTCTTTTTTGCATCTTTTGCAAAATTTTTAAACTTCAATTGATCCTTCTCAACATCTTGATGAGACACATGGGTGTTTAACATGATGGTCACAAAAGGACCCGCCACCGCACCAGAAGTCAATTGAGCCAGTAATTCTTTTCCAACTTTTGTCATAAACAAAAACCTCCTCATGATTATTCTCTTACAAACTCAATTTTAGCACAGTCTCGGGAATCCTTAAAACGTTTTGGTTGTTATTTTGGAGGAATATCTCAAATCCATAAAATCGTTTTCATTCTTTTCTAATAAAAAACTTAGTGAAACAAAACTATTCATTAATGTTTCCACAGCTGTTCTATTGTATAGTTATGTTAACCAATTATCCCGAATTGGTTTTTCATACTTACTCCTACAAGAGTAAATAACAACCTTCATTTCCACCACACTCCCATGTGGTGGTTTTTTTATTTTCTTTTTCCAAGATTTCCTTTTAGCGAGAAACTCGCTGCAATTGACGGAAGCTTTTAAATTGAAAAATTTGTCGATTACTTGAAAGCCAATTTACTTTATGCATGATAGTGAAAAAATTTGTAATCAGTCTCAAATTATCTAACTCAACTTATTAACAGTAATGCCAAATACTTTTTACAGATTTAGCTCTTTTGACAAACTTTTAATTTTAGCGGCTGGAGAATTTTATGGCAACTCTTTTTGGGATTTAAACATCCGCAATTATTTAAAAATTTGTTTTTTTACAGAAACCATACTGGAAAAGCCTTGTTAAATCAATTTTCTTTGGAGGCTTACTTTATTCTTTTTTAATCTATTCAAAAATAAATAAATTTCTAACTTTTTTGAAAATTGAGCAGATTGAGTCTTTTTCGCTAAGGCCTTAAACTAATCCTTGAGGTGAGACCTATGGAAGAAGTTCAAGAATTTCAAACAGATGAAGAAGCAGTCTTTTTGCTTCGTTTACAAAATTTAGTCGTGCATTTTTCCGATGAAGAGTATTGTTGCTATAAGTTTTTAACCTTTGAAGAAGCTGAAGAATATTTTTTTAAAACTGTTGCTAAACTCCGTTTGAAACACCCTGAATAATTTCATGGTCTTACAACGTGCTTAATCACTCTCTTTTCCTTATCTACAAAAAAAGCTGGAAACTACTCAAGCAGATTCTTTCTGCCCAAACGTTGTCTACAGCTTTTTTTGCTTTTTATAATTTTAACAATAGCGCATTGATAGCCACAACGACAGTACTCAAGGACATAATAATTGCCCCCACCGCCGGACTAAGTAAGAAACCAACTGGCGCCAAAATACCAGCCGCTAAAGGAATCGCCACAATATTATAGCCGGCGGCCCACCAAAGATTTTGCACCATTTTCCGATGGGTGTTCTTTGATAAATCCAAAAGCCGTAAAATATCGTCCGGATTGCTGGCGGTCAAAACTACATCAGCAGAATCAATCGCTACATCGGTTCCGGCACCGATGGCTACTCCGATGGTTGCTCTGGTTAAGCTTGGTGCATCATTAATCCCATCTCCCACCATCATCACTTTTTTTCCTTCTTTAACGTAGTCAGCGACAATTTTTTCTTTGTCATTTGGCAGCAGCTCACTATGGTAAACATCCATACCTAAATAAGTTGCCACAGCCGCTGCAGCTTTTTGATTATCGCCAGTTAACATCACTGGCGTAATATTTTTTGCTTTCAGCTGTTGAATGAAGTTTTTAGCAGTCGGTTTAATCGTGTCGCCTAGAGCAATCGCTGCAATCAAGTGATCATCAATTAACAAGAAGCTTATGGTGTTGCCTTGATTCAAATAACCTGTCAAAGCTGTTTCATCCACATTTAAAGCTCGTTTTGCCAATTCTTTTTGATTGACAATAGCGGCATTTTTATTATTAATGACTCCTTTTAGCCCGACACCTGCTATAACTTGCGCTGTGCCGCCGCTATAGATGTCAATGCTTTGACTTTTAATGTAGTCCATAATCCCTTCTGCTAGCGGATGGTTCGATTGCGCTTCTAAGCCTCCAACATACTTCAATACTTCTTCTTTTGAATAATCTTCAGCAAAAATTTCGACTCCTGTCACCGAAAAATTACCTTCAGTTAAGGTACCGGTTTTATCTAACAAAACCATATCAATTGAACTGGCTTGTTCTAAGGCATTCCGATTTTTAATTAGCAAACCATTTTTAGCGGCAATTGATGTGGAACGGGCAATAACTAAAGGAATTGCTAAGCCAAGAGCATGGGGACAAGCGATAATAAAGGTTGTCACCATTCGTTCTAATGCTATACTAAAATCACTGACAATCCACCAAATAATCAAGGCTAAAATACCGGCAGCCAGTGCAACATAAAACAACCATTTGGCAACTTTATCTGAAATACTTTCCAAGCGGGATTTTTCACTTTGGGCTTTTTTTACCATTTCCATTACCTGCGACAGATAACTGTCTTGGCCGATTCCTGCAACTTTCATTTGGAAAACGCCATTGCCGTTGACAGAACCGCCGATTACCTTAGAGCCAACTTTCTTTTCGACGGCTAATGATTCACCAGTTAAAGCTGATTCATTAATGCTAGTGGAGCCAGAGGTAATTTCTCCATCAGCTGGCACCTTGTCGCCGGCGCTAACTAATAAAATATCGCCATTGTGGACAGCCGTTAGTGGAACTTCTTCCGTTTGACCGTTACTCAATAGTCGTTTTACCGAACTCGGTAACAACTCAGCTAATTTTTGTAAAGCATTGCCGGCATTGCTGACGGCACTCATTTCAATCCAGTGGCCTAACAGCATAATCACAATTAAGGTTGCCAACTCCCAGAAAAAGTCCATATACATTTGCCCTGTTACTAATTCAACAACAAAAGCATACATGCTATAAAAATAAGCAACGGAAATCCCCATGGCAATCAAGGTCATCATGCCGGGACTTTTCATTTGCAATTCCATTTTGGCGCCACTTAAAAACGGTTGGCCGCCATAGAAAAATAAAATAGTGGCTAAAATCATCACTACCCAATTGGAACCGGGAAAAGTAAATTGAAACGGTAGTGTTACCCCCATCATTGGAGACAAAATAAGAATAGGAATAGCAATAATCAGCGAGAGCCAAAACTTTTGTTTAAAATTTCCCATGTGCATTGAATGATCCATGCCCCCCATATCATCCATCGCCATTTCCCCGTGATGCATATGGCTCATTTTATGACCAGCGTGATTCATTGCGTTCATATCGTGATGATGAGCGTTGTGATCCATTTCTAAATTTTCCTTTGCTGCAGAGACGCTAGCATTTTTTTCTGTTGCGTCATGATGCATGTGATGATGCATGGACATGCTATTATCTTCGTGATTATCTTTAGACAGCTCACTGGAATGATCATCATGATTCATTCCCTGCATGTTTTGCATGTCTTTTTGCATTTCGACATCAAGATTATTTTTAAAATTATTTTTTTGCAGCTGAGCATTGTCAACAGGTTGCTCAGTGCTGGACATTTTTTTCGTTTCATCCGCTTTATTCATTATTTTTCCTCTTTTCGTTTACAAATGTAATCTTTACATTTTTCAGTGTACCGAAGCAGATTTTTTCTGTCAAATAAAAGCGACTGAGAAACTGCTAAATTTTTTACAACACAAAAACACCTTCATGACTTTTAGGCTTTTAGCCTGTCATAAAGGTGCTTAGCTATTATTTTTTGCAACAAAATTTGCAAGAGTTTTAAAACTCAATTACGTAAAAATTTTATTGCAATGTTTTTTTCATCATTCCTAATAAAGCTTTGACATCTTCTGGTTTGGTATCGCCCGTTTCTTTGTCAATAATCGAACTATAAACATGAGGGATAATTTTTTTGACGCCAGCATCTACAGCAATTTGAACAATCTCAGTAAAGTTTTCCAAATCAATTCCGCCAGTTGGCTCTAAATAAAAGTCATAGGCTGCACAAGCTTCAGCGACTGCAATATATTCTTCTTTGTGGGCCAAGCCCTTCATCGGAAAGTATTTTACTGAGCTACCTCCCATATCCTTCAATAATTTGATTGCTGTTTCAATAGGAACAATCCCCTCTGGCGCTGCCAAACTTAAGGGACCTGTTGCAATATTAACAAAGCCAACTTTACCTGTTGGCGAAACCAAGCCATTGACGATGGTTTCCTCTTGGTTTAAGAGTGCTCTGGAAGTGCCGACACCAGTAAAAACTTGATTGACGTGTTGAGGCTGCAAAACAGCAGAAATTCTTGAAACCATTTGACTTTGATTAGGATCACCGGCGCCTAAGCCGACAGACAAAGCGTTATTTGTAGCAGCTTGATATTTTTTCATATCTTCAATAGCCAATTCATCACTGGCATAATTTTTTGACAGCACACCTAAAACCACATGGCCTTCTGCTGCTTCGTAACAAGCCTGCGCATTTTCAACTGAGTTGGCTAAAACATTTAAGCACAAACGATTTTCTAAATAATTGGGTTGTAATGACATTTTTTCTTTCCTTTCAAGTTTAAACTTTTAAAGCTTCACTAAGCCATAATTTCCTGCAGCCGCTGAATAATTTTCTTCATTTCAAGGGCATTAACAGAACGAATATCAAATTCGATAATGCCGTTATTGGCCTGATACTCACGGGTATAAATCGCCGGACTTTGACTTTTTAATTCGCTAATTACTTCTTTAGCATTCTTTGGTCCAGTTATTTTTACACTCGCCCGATAAATTTCTCGACCAGCACTGTCCTGCACACTTTTTGCGTTGATATTTTGAATCTGATTCAATTCGTCAACGAAAGGCGTTAAACGAGCCTGCATCGAAGCACCATCTTCCGAGCCGATTGTCAAATAATCTTCAACGGCCTGAGTAAAGCCCAAAATATTATCTTTACCAATTTTCATCGCCCGGCCAATTCCTTTCCCTTGCAGGCGGACCCATTCAATCAATTGCTTTTCACCGATAACTAAACCAGCGCTCGGCCCTTCAATTGCTTTGGCACCTGAGTAAATAACCAAATCAGCCCCTGCTTCACTGTATTTAAACAAATCTTCCTCAGCAGCAGCGTCAACAATTAATGGCAGTTGATGGCGCTTGGCAACCTCTGCAGCTTCAGCAACTGTCAGCATACTTTTTTGAACCGTATGATGGCTTTTAATATATAAAATTGCCGCAGTATTCTCTGAAATCATCATTTCCAGATGCTCTGGCGTACACATATTAGCATAACCGGCTTCAACAACTTGGCCGCCACCTTGGGCAACCATCACTTCAACTGGTGTACCGTAGTCAACATTGTGACCTTTAGGTAAAATGATTTCTCTTTTCGTAATTTTTTCTGTATAAGGATGATAAATATGGTATAGGCTACCTTGACCAATCACAGCAGCAACACTTTGGGCAATGCCCGCAGAAGCCGACGAAACAATTTGAGCATCTGCCACTTTTAGCAAGTTGGCTAAGTAGGCACCGGTTTTTTCGCTAAGGTCGGCCATTTCAAAAAAATGTTCACCGCCAAATTTCTGAGCTGCTAACACATTTTCAGAAACTTTTGAGACGCCAAGGATTGTCATCCGCCCGGAGGCATTGATTACTTCCTTTAAATCAAACTTTTGATAACTCGTTGTCATACACCTGACCTCCTATTACTGTCTTGACCGGCACGATTTGCTCACTGGCAATTTCTTGATTGCCATTCGAATCAATTAATTCTTTCTCAGCCTCGACAAATTTAAAAATCGTAAAATCAGCATCCAAACCTTCTTTGATGGCGCCCTTACTGTTTAAATTAAAATTTTTAGCTGGAGCAACGGTAACCTTTTCTAAAATCTCTGGCCAGCTGTAGCCGACTACTCGCAATTTTTCCATTGTCGTCGCCAGATTAAAGACGGGTCCTTTTTTACGATTGCGAATATAGATATCTGTACTAATCGACGTCGCCTTCAGCCCTTCTTGAAAGGCTTCTTTAGCTACCGTAAAATTAAAGCTATCTGTCCCGTGACCAATATCAAAAATAATTCCCCGCTTAAAGGTCTCCCAAGCAAAAGCTTTAATTTTTCCGGTTTGCCAGTCATAAATTCCATTTGCTTTTCCATTAAAGCAATGTGTCACTACATCTCCTTGGTCCAATAAAGAAAAAATCTCGTCTAATTCCGGCGGCGCTGAACCAATATGGACCATCAATGGCAAAGGAGCGTGGTCTTTTTGAATTTTTTTGGCCATCTGTAAAGGGGTCAACCCATTATCACCAATGACGGTTTTACTCATACGAGCCTTAATCCCAACAATAAATTCTGGATAATTTTCCAGCGCTTCGTTAATCAAATCGGCCTGAACTTTACTTAAATCAGCCAATTCATCTTGCTCGACAATGCCCCACTTTGAAATATTTAATAAAGCAAAAACATTTGTTTTGGTGCACTTGGCAAGCTCCGCAAAATCACCGATATTTTCTGCTCCGGTTGTACCAGCATCAATTACCGTCGTCACGCCTTGAGTCACACCGATTTCATCGGGGTAATCATAGTAGAGCTGCATTTTTTCATAGCAGTGAACATGGTCATCTATCCAGCCAGCAGAAATATATTCATTTTCTGACAGATGCAGTTCTTGAAGCGCCGGCTCTGTAATTTCTTTGGCAACAGTTGCAATTTTTCCTGCTTGAACACCAATTTCAACTGTTTCTTCATGAATATTCCGCGCATTTTTTATAATTAAATCTAGCAAGGGTCACTTACTCCTTTCAGCTTTCCCAGAAATCAAAATTCTATAACATTATAATCTTTCAACGCTATTAGCTTAGCATATTTTTTTGTGATTGTAAACGTTTTGCAATCTGAAAAAATTTTAATTATTACTTAAAATTGCGAAAATCTTAGCGAGAAAAAACTATCCCAAAAAATATTATGGGATAGTATCTGATTAGGTTTCGTATTCGATTTCATAAGGATAAGCCGTCGTATCGTAAATTGCTAAGGAGTATTCTACAATTTTGCCGTCAAAGTCAATTGATTGGCGGTTACGCTGCAGAGCGATTTGGCTGTCGGTTTGCAAAATCTTTTTTTGCTCCTCCGTCAAAACAATTGCAGAAAAACTATCTTTAAAGCGTTCAATTTCAAAGCCATTGCTGTGGAGTAATCGATACAAAGAAAAATCAGCAAAATTTTTCTGATCTATTTTTTTGACATTGCCTGGTAAAAAATGCTGGATGTAGATAAACGGCTGTTGATCAATAGCATAAGTCCGGCTTAGATAAAGAGCCTTGGCACCAAAATATTGAAACAGCGAATCGTCTTTCGTCAATTTTAAAGTTTCAAAGTCCAGCGTCTTTTTTTCAACATTTTTATCTGAACGCTCTAAAATATCGGTAAAGCTCGCCGCCCGTGACAATTTATTATAGGGGCGATTATTGATGACGGTCGTGCCCTTACCGCTTTTCTTTTCGACATATTCATCGGCGGCCAACAGTTCAATCGCCTTACGAATGGTAATCTTACTGACTTGATATTTTTTTTCCAGCTCGGTTTCAGTCGGCAACATACTATTTAAAGGATAGACTCCGGCATAGATGGCTTCCCGCAGCTCATCTGCAATTTCTAAATATAAAACGCGATTGCGCTTCATCGGCTTACCTCCAGCTTCTTTTCTTTATAAAAGATTATAACAATATCTTCCTTAACTTGCACAAAATTTTTCTCAAAATTTATTTTTTTGACAGATTGGTCTATATGTCAAAATCAACAAGGCTATCATTTGCCATAAAATGCTCACAGGACTACTCTTAACTTAGCAAAAGAAAATTGCTGACAATGATCTAAGTGAATCAGAGAAAGAAGGATGCTTTATGCAAAAAGCTTTGATGATTGGAACAGGTATCGGAAATTTAGCAGCTGGCATTTATTTAATTCGTGATGGCGGCTTTCAAGGCAGCCAAATTACAATGTACGGGTTGGAAACCCATGGCGCTAATGATGGCAACACAGTGGCGGCCTATGAAGCTGAATATAGCAACTCAGCGTTAAGCAACAATCGTGGTTATTTAGCTAAGGGCGGCCGCATGTTAAACGAAGAAACTTATGAAAATCTCTGGGATATTTTGCGCTCTGTCCCTTCTTTAGACCATCCCGGTCAAAGTGTCACAGATGATATTTTGAATTTTGATCACGCTCATCCAACCCATGATGTGGCTCGTTTGATTGACCAATTTGGTCCGCGGACTAAACCAAATAAAGATAATTATGAACACATGCAATTTAATAATAAGGACCGAGCATTGCTGACAAAGCTGATGTTAATGCCTGAAAGCAATGAACAAACCTTAAACAATATCAGCATCAGCGAATGGTTTAAAAATTCTCCCCATTTTTTTGAAACAAATTTTTGGTATATGTGGCAAACGACCTTTGCCTTTAAACGGGCTAGCTCAGCCATGGAACTGCGGCGTTATATGAACCGAATGATTTTAGAATTCAGCCGCATCAATACATTAGCCGGCGTCACCCGCACGCCTTACAATCAATATGAAAGTATTATTTTGCCAATGCGCAGCTATTTGACAGACCGGGGCGTTACCTTTGTCAATAATATTAAAATTACTGATTGGGATTTCAAGGATACCCCACTGCAGGATGATATCATCGTGACCGGCCTACATTATCAAAAAGTTGACGATGGCGAAACAGGAATAATTCCAGTAGCTGAAACTGACTTGGTTTTTGATACAAACGGTTCAATTACGGATAGTTCTTCAATTGGTGATTTAGAGACTCCCGTAAAAGAAAATTTTGAATATGCGCCAAGCGCTATGCTTTGGAAAAAAGCCACTGAAAAATTTTATTCTTTAGGACAACCGGATAAATTTTTCAATGACCGCAGCCAAAGTGAATGGATGAGTTTCACTGTAACGACCGATAATCATTTTCTCGTTGATCAAATTTCCCGGATTACCCAACAAGAACCTGGTAATGCTCTGAATACCTTTATCCATAGTACGCCGCTTCTTTCAATCGTCGTCCATCATCAACCGCATTTTAAAGCGCAAAAGCCAAATGAAACAGTTTTTTGGGGTTACTTTATGTACCCTCGTCGCAACGGTGATTATGTGTAAAAACCAGTCATTGAAATGACTGGTCGGGAAATGCTGACGGAATTATTAGGCCATTTAGCTGCAGTGGATCCCAGCAATGATAATCTACGCAACCATCAAGAAGAAATTTGGAACTCAGTCGTCAATGTGATTCCTGTGATGATGCCTTATGCCAGTGCCCTCTTCAACCAAAGGGCCGTCGGTGATCGTCCGGCTGTCGTGCCGACTCACTCGAAAAATTTGGCTTTTATCAGTCAATTTGTGGAAATGCCCTTTGACATGGTCTTTACTGAACAATATTCTATCCGAGCAGCACAGGTTGCCGTGTATACTTTTTTAGGCATTCCGTTAAGTCAGTTGACAACCCTTCATCACTATGAAAAAGATCCAAAAATTTTGGCCCGGGCCACAAAAACAATGTTCCGTTAAACTTTTTCTCAGAAAGTAGGTGTCCAAATGAAAAAATTGGCAATCGTTTCAAAGGCACTAGTCATTGGTTCTGCCATGACCATCACCATCGCCGTCTTGACAAAAAAATATTTTGATTCGTTAAATGAATAAACTAGCTTGCTTTTGCTAGTCAAGTATCAGTTTTTCAACGAGAATCTGTCGCTAAACAGTTTAAAAAAACTATTCAGTTGCAGATTCTCTTGATTCACTGATACTTTTTTTATAAAAACTTTCTCAGACCAAAGCCGATTAGTTGTCCCAATCCTTTGCAAGTATTACACTATAGAAAACGATTTCATTTTAGAAAGGCGGAATAGTAATGGCTTTTTCAAAGAAGACCCGAACAGATTCAATCGCTTATTTAAAAGAACATCCCGTTGACTTATTAATTATCGGTGGTGGTATTACCGGTGCCGGTGTCGCAATTCAGGCAGCTGCGGCGGGAATCAATACTGCTTTAGTCGAGATGCAGGATTTTGCTGAAGGCACCTCCTCCCGCTCTACCAAACTTGTTCATGGCGGCATTCGCTATTTAAAAACTTTTGATGTAGAAGTTGTCGCAGATACTGTAAAGGAACGGGCAATTGTCCAACAAATTGCCCCGCATATTCCAAAACCCGACCCGATGATTTTACCGATTTATGATGAACCCAATGCAACGTTTTCGATGTTTTCTGTTAAAATTGCGATGGACTTATATGACCGCTTGGCCAATGTAACTGGCACAAAGTATGAAAATTATATGATTGACAAAGCTGAAGTATTAAAACGTGAACCACAATTAAATGACAAAAATCTTTTAGGCGCTGGCGTCTATCTGGATTATCGTAACAATGACGCGCGCCTGGTGATTGAAAATATTAAACAAGCCGCAGCAGACGGTGCCCATCTGCTCAGCAAAGTTAAAGTCCTAAGCATTACCCATGATGCTAACGGTCAAGTAGATGGCGCGCTTGTTCAAGATATTTTGACGAAAGAAGAATTTAAGATTACCGCCAAAATTGTCATCAACACAGCAGGACCGTGGTCAGATTTAGTGCGTCATTTGGATGACAAGGCTGAAAAAATCAGCCACCTGCGACCAACTAAAGGTGTGCATTTAGTTGTTGATAGGGAAAAATTAAATGTGCCTCAGCCAACTTATTTTGATACTGGTAAAAATGATGGCCGGATGGTCTTCGTAATTCCCCGGGAAGAAAAAACTTACTTTGGAACAACCGATACAGATTATCACGGAGACTTTGCCCATCCGACTGTCACCCAAGAAGATGTTGACTATCTTTTAGAAATAGTCAACCAACGTTATCCCCATGCTGATTTAACCATTCATGATATTGAAAGCAGTTGGGCAGGCTTGCGGCCGCTCATTTCAGCCAATGGAAGTTCTGATTATAACGGCGGCACTAAAAATCATTTGTCCGACGAAAGTTTAACAGCAGTTGTCTCAGCTGTAGAAGCCTATTTAAAAGATCAACAAAAACGTGATTTAGTTGAAAAAGCCGTGGAAGATGCCCACGGAAAAGAAAGTGAAGCCGCAGCCGGCGATAATCCTTCGGCGGTATCTAGAGGCAGTGACTTGACAGAAGCCGAAGATGGTTTGGTGACATTATCCGGAGGCAAAATTACTGATTACCGACTGATGGCTGAAGGCGCCTTGAAATTAATAAAAAAAATTCTACAGGAAAAATATCAACAAACGGTTGAATTAATTGATTCCACTCACTATCCAGTGTCCGGCGGTCAGCTTGACCCAGCAAATGTTGACGAGGATTTAGAAAAATTGGCGGAGTTAGGTGGAAAAATTGGCCTTTCTTCAGCTGATGCTAATTACTTAGCTAATTTGTACGGCTCTAATCTGAAAACTGTCCTCAGCTATGACGGCGACCTGTTTCCTGGTTTAAATCGCAGAGAAAGTATCAGCCTGCGTTATGCTCTAGCGGAAGAAGCCGTCTTAACTCCAGTTGATTTTCTCTTGCGGCGTACTAACCACATCCTCTTTATGCGGGACAGCTTAGATGCGTTAATTGAGCCAGTAGTAAATGCACTAACGGACTACTTTAACTGGACTGAAAAAGAAAAAAATTTTTATCAGGATGAACTTTCCGCAGTGATTGCTGAATCCGATTTACAGGAACTAAAAGCCAATAATTAAAAATTAAATGAACTAAAAATAAAACCCAAGTGCTTTATATAGAAGATAATCCTTGCTACGAATTTCTTCTATTATAAAGTACTTGGGTTTTTTGGTATCTTTGAAATTTTTTTGTCGGCTGACTACTTCAAATTTTTAATTCGCAGCAGATAATTATGCCATGTTCGCCAAATAAAATACAAGTATACAACTGTCACTACAATTAAGAAGCCGACTAACAAATAATTTTTGGCTTGTCTAAATTGTGTAGCACTATCAACAGTGGTAGCCACTTCTTCAGTATAAGGTACACGATGCCCACGGACCAAAAGGCGGTGGGAATTTATCATATACGGCGTACAAGTAACTAGCGTAACTATATCTTCTCCCGGGACAATCAGGAGGCTTTCAGTTTCATCAGGCAAAACCGTTTCAATCTGATTAACTTGATAAGCCAATTTTTCACCTAAAACCTTTAAGACAAAGACATCCCCTTCAACCAACTCCGGCAAATCGGTAAACAATTTTTTTTGTGGCAATCCTCGATGAGCCGAGATGACTGCATGAGTATTGATTCCACCAACCGGCTGAGAGGTACCTCCCAAAACCGTTGCACCAATGTCTAATAAAGAATCACTAGTTGTGTCAAATAACGGAATTTCCACAGAGATTTTAGGAATCGAAATGGTGCCTAATAAATGTTTTTGATAAACAGTTTGACTACCACTTTCAGCAGCTGTAAACGGGTCACTATCTGGATTATTGCCCTCTTCAGCTAAACGTTGATTCACTTTTGCTAATTTATTCAGCTGTTCTTGTTCATTTGAAAGCTGACTGTGATAGCGGGCCAAACGTTGCTGATCAATCAGATTATTGACAGCATCTGAATAAAAAGGATAGCAAGCCACCAATAAGCCTGTGAAAAATATCAGCCCAATTCCTAATTGTTTCAGCAAATTGAATCTAACAGAGCTGGCCTTTTCCTGTTTGAAGGCAGCCTGCTGTAAAAGATATTTAAGTGGTAAGCCTTTTTTTATTTCAAGATACTTTTTAGGTTTGCCCTTTAAAGTAAATTCCTGATCGGCTAACTTTCTTATTTTCGCTTTTAAGATTAGTCGCGTTTCCTTTTTTCCTTGCAGTGCTACCCAATACTTACCGCCGGGGATTTCAGTAAACAACACTTCACCTTGGGAATTGATCCGTTGCTGAGCCGCTGGAATTGGTAGAACACGTCCTTTACGATCAGTCAGTAAAAAAATGGCTTTGCGCTTATTTTTAACAAAAAAACGCAGATTATAACAGCGGCTCGCGGACCGGTAAAAAATAATTTTGCGCCAGAGCCAACAGCCAAACAGACTAAGAAATGCCAAAATTGACAGAAAAATTAAAACCAAGCGATAACGATGATAATTTTGCGTCTGTTGAATCGCTTGATTCATCTCCACTTGATAAGGGATACGAGAACCAGTGACTAATAAGCGATGGCTATTTATTCCATAAGGTGTGCAGGTTAACAAGGTTACCAAATCTTTATTTTCAACAATCTCTAAATCCGTAAACTCTGTAGGCTCAACTTTTTTGATATTCATTACCTCATAAGCAAGGCGTTCTCCTAAAACATCGATGTAAAAAAAATCACCTTGTTTCAGCTTCTCTAAATCCGTAAATAATTTTTTTTCCGCTAAACCAGTGTGTCCGGTAATCACCGAATGGTTGCCCACCCCACCGATGGGATATGAAGTTCCCTGCAGCAGAGTAGCACCTTGTTGTAATAATGTTTCATTAGTCTCATCAAAAATCGGCAGACTGACCTTTATTGCCGGGATATAAATTGCGCCTAAAGAATGTTCTTCTAAATAACTTTTATCAGGGTTTTCTATCTTGCTGACGATCGCCTCAAAGGGGTCTTCCACCAAACCGAGTCCCGGCACGGCGGTCTTGGCATTCTCAGTATTTTTTTTCTGCAGCTCAGCTAATTTGGCAGCCTGTTCTTCCCGATTTGTTTCAGCTTCTTTTTGATATTGAGTAATCCGCTGCTGATCAATAAAATTGTTCAAGGAATCCACTACAAAGGGGTAAGCAAATATTGCAGCTCCTGATAAAAATAGCACTGCCATCAATAATTTTAGAATGAAATTAATCGAAGCGTCTTTTTTCATCAGCTACCCTCCCGTGTTTTAAACTTTTAACTGTCATTTCATATTTTTAGGCAAAACTTAATTTTTTTCTGAAAATTAAATTGTCTCACTTATTCTATGTACGACTTCCGTTTGCTCGTTTGTCATTTAAAAATAACCGGTCCAAGCTTTGCTCTGCGCCTTTGGACCGGTTATCGGTTTTCATTCAATTTTTATTTATCTTAAAGTTTATTTTTAAGCTTTGACGGTTCTTTTAGAATTTTTAAACCAAAGGTAAGAGCCAATCATCATACCTGTTCCAATGACTAGAAAGGCCACAATTCCTGCGCCACCAGTAGATGGCAAAGTCCCTTTTCTGGTATTAGAAATAGTCACGTTCTCAGCCTTTTCAACGCTGACAGCTTCTTTATCATAGGTTCCCCAGGCAACGTTGAAGTTCGTATATGCACTCTCGCCATTTGGTAAAGCATAGCCTTCAGGGGCAACAACTTCTTGCATTTGATAGTTGCCATATTCTAGGCCGACTACATCAAAGGACCAGTCCTTACCACTTCCTGTATCAAAAGCTGTTGCCATAAAATGAGTAGCATTCGGAGCTGGATCTTCATCAGTCCCTCGGTCATTCCAACTGATGTTCGTCGCAGCAGAAGAATAGTTTTCCATTGCGTCAGCCCCATTATAAAACACAGCATATTTGCTTCTATCAGTATTCCATAAAATAAATTCTGCTCCTGCTAAATTGTCTTGACTAGAACCGTCAATTTTTTGGAACTTACGACCACCGGTTAAAACTTTTTCTTCTGGAATAATATCTTTTTGATAGCCAGTTTCGCCTTCACGACCAATGGTGATGGTTGCTTGGTTATCATGGAGCATATCCGCTTGAACTGTTGCCGTTAAAACCATGTTATAACTCAAGGTTAAGGTACTACCAGGAGTTAATTTTGCTAGCGTGTCAGTATTCGCAAATCCAGTCTCAGCATTTTTAGTCAAGATTTCTAAGAGGAACCCACCATTTTCTTCTGTAATAATGTAATCAGTGTTCAACACTAATTTGGTATTACTAGTCGTATCAACGACTTCTAATGAATCTGTCACGTACTTCAAGTTTTCTGTTGGTACATCGACAATTGTAAAATTAGTGATGACTGGTGACTGGTCGGTATTTACATCTCGAATGAAATAAGGAATTGGCGAAGTAATTTCATAAGGAAGTACCACACCTTTTTCTAAATCAACGACTTTAACTGTTGTTGTCCCCTCTCCCTCTTTCACTTGAATCTCAGTGATTTCACTAGGGTCAACGGCAATTTTCTTGGTTGGTGTTTGCTGTTGGTTTTTCGCATAAAGATGAACTTCATTATTGAAGGTATCTAAAAACGAACCATCCCAAGCGCTGCCTTCAGTAATACTTGGCATCATCACTGGTAACAAAATGACCATTGGCGTAGCAATAATTGAAATATCTGCCGGAGAATAGGTTTCGACAAACATCAATACTTTATCCCGATTAAGGCCATCAGTTGTTCTAACATTGGTAAACTCAACCAGACCATCTTCGCCATTGACATTAGCTGTCGTTTTAGTTTCTAGTGCAGTGGCCCCGTTGACTACCCATGAAGCATTCCAATTATCTTGAATAGCTTGAAGTGCATCTGCTGAACTTAAGCCATCACCCGCTGCTTCTGTTTGTGGATCGTCCTGCAAAGCATTATAGTAAATATTGGTAACATCGTATAAAGTAAAATCAACTCCGTTTAAGCCGGCACCACTAAAATCCATTTCTAAGCCGGTGTTTGGCGTTGAGGACGGAATTCCTGTTTCAGTATCCCAAACTTTTTTATGCAGTGTAAAAGAAATCTCACTTGGCTTTTCCGTCACTGCAGCCGCTTCGGCTGTCGTTGCCCCTGCCCCAATAATTCCCGCCAATAGCGGTGCTGCCACTAAAAACGCAGCAATTGATCCCAATAATTTTTTTCTTTTCATCTCTTTTCCCCCTCATGGATAAATAATCTATTTTATTTTTGAATCTCTAATACCAGTTGGTCTTTTCTTCAAAAAACAAGCAACACCAAGCAACATTATCCCAAAGATACTCATTAGTGATTTAACTGCTCCAGTATCTGGTAGTTTCCCACCATCTTCTGTTGGTGGAATCACCGTTTTTTCGTTATAAACTCGCGGTTCTAGCTTTTGATAGGCACTATCGGGAACTTTTCCCGAAGCCAATTCATCCATTGAATAACCGTTAACAGTAACATATAAGGGATTTCCTTCTTCATCCTGCCAACTCTCAGGAATGACGACTTCAATTTCTTTATCGGCAGCTGTTATTTCGTAACCAGCAGCCGTCGTCAGTTCTTCAAAATAATAAGTCCCCGAAGGCAGATAGCGTTCATTAGTACTTACTACTCCATCTTCATCTGAGATAAATTTTGTCACTTCAGAATCTGTTAATGGATCACTTGAAGCAAGCCATTGATTATGAAGATCACTAACTTGACTTTGCTGGAGATAAAGCTTATTTCCATCTACCAGTTGATAAAGTGCAAAAGTGACTCCCTCTAACGGAGTCAAGACATCACTGCCGGCAGTCCGTCCCAATTTAAAAAAATAAGGATCACGAATATAGCCAACATTTTTAGGATAAATGTGAATTTCTTGAAGCTCTGTTAGTGGATCACGGGGATCCATAATTGGCAATATAACTGCAATCGGAATTGCTCTAGCATCAATGTCGACATTAAAGCCAACACTGGCATCAACTTTTGTTTCAACAACTAGATACACACAATCTAAGTCGCCGCTTTTTTTTGATAAAAAGATTCTGCCTGTCCCCCGACCATATTCATCATCAGTAACAGTCGTCACTGGACTACCGATTACTTGCTGCAGATTTTCGGTTTCAATCAGTGCTTGAACTTGATTTTGATTTAAACCACTGATTTTTTCGACAAAATCAGCTCCTGAATCAGCATCTTGATAGTAATAATCGGTTAAATTGTAGATTAAAAAATTAGCCCCATTTAAAGGTGTGGCTTTAGTCACCACATCAACACTTTCCCAATCCTCTTCACCAATGGGCAGACCATCGTTTTGATAATCGGAAATCTCATCAGAAACAATATCTCTGGCAATATACTTATGCAAAATCAGTTCCACTTGATCATAATTTGTGGTTGCTTGAGCTATGGCTTCTTTAGCACCAAGGATAGTCAAACTCAGTAGCAAAACGGAAAGAAAACGAAGAATTTTTTTCATGAGCGTCTCCTCCTTTGATTCCGATACACATAATACAGTCCTATCAGCAGCATTACTCCAAACAAACTAGCAGCTATCAAGGTAAATATTGTCCTGCCGTTTCCGCCGGTAGCCGGTAATGGGAACGTCGGATCATTCTCCACATCAAAGCTAACTACTAACTTAGTTATATTACCTACCTCATCAGTGACCTCCGTCAAATTGACTAGCTGCTGACTATTTTCGATTTCAAGGCCAGCGTCATCAAAATAGGTTAGCTTGCCACTAATTTGACCTTTTTCAACAAGTTCACCGTCAACTATTTTATTACTTTCCTGTTGGCTCACTTCTAAAACGATATGACCAGGAACACTTCGGTAGCCTTCTGGTGTCGCCACTTCGTAAATTTTGTATTTACCAAGTTCCAGCGGCTCCAATTGGTGCAAGGCTGAATTTTCTGGCGGATTAGTTAAGCGAGACGGATTACCTAAATCTTCATTGCTGTCTGTCAGTCTGACATATTCAAAGGTTGCTCCCTCCAGAGGTCGTTGGGTATGACTGTCAATTTTTTGAAATTCAAGGGCTAGCTGAAGCTCATTTTTGACTGAGAGGGTTAAGATTTTTTCCTCTTCTACTGTTGATAATTCATACTGATAACCCTCTCCAAGCGTCGCGTCTCCGTTAAAAGTAAACGTCCCGTCTGTATTTAAGGTAAATTCAAATTCGGTTTGGGCTACCGTATAGCCCAAGAGACCATCAACTTCTGTAACTGTATAAGTTCCAGGCATTAATTGAAGTCTTCTTTCAAAATTTAAATCTCGATACTTTTCGGCAGTCTCACGATTTTTAGCATAGAAAACTCCTGTTCCTGTTTCATTGAGTATTAAGCCACTGCTATCATCAAACCCGTTGATTCCGCTATAGGCTTTGAAATATTCTTGATTAACATCTTCTTTACGCACCAACTCAAAGCCGACTCCTGTAATCGCTATGCCATTTTGATCAACTTTACGAATTTTAAAATCACGATTAGTCATTTGATTGGAAATATCAAAATTAAGTTGAATCAGTGATTCGTCTTCATTAAGCAAATCTGCGTATTTAGATCTTTCCCACTCGTTCTCACCCGCACCATTTTGTTGATATTCAATTTGTTTATCCTGATAATTCAAGCGAACATTCCAATAATCATCCGGCCCCGGTTTGGCATAGCCGTCTGGTGCTTTAGTTTCCACAATTCTGAAATTTGTAAATTTTTCATTCAAAGCTTCTTTAAGATAAACTGGTTGATTCTCATTGGAAAAAGTCACTTTACCAAGATCATCTGAGATTCCTTTTCCAATTACCTTGTATTCCCCAGTTTCCTTATTTTCCTGTAGTAACTCAAACTCAGCATTTGGCAATCCAGTATTAGTTCCCTCAATCACTTTATTAATTTCAATTTGAATCGGTTTCATTTGATTAACTAAATCCAAATTGACATACAAATGATCAAACTCTTGATAGCCGCCTTCTGTGGGATCTGTCAAAGTTTGAACAATCGTAAAAGTATGATTGTCACCTTGGTAGTAACCTTTCCAGACATTTTCTGAATTTTCGTCTTCGCCATACTCTCCAGAAGTTGGCTCAACTAGCTCAAAATGATTTAAGACTTCCCCTTCACTAGCTATTTCTTTGCGAATGGTAAAGGCTAGGTAATCATCCATTAATTGATAATAAGCCGGACCAGAAATTTCCTTCACATAATAAGTGGGATAAATTTGATTGTCCTCTGAGCTAAATTGTTTCTTTGAGCTGGCCAAACCTTCAGTGTCTGTCAGCATATATTCAATTAGTTCGTATTCACCCTTCTCATTTTTTTCGTAAAGGCCTAAAGTAATACCAGATATACCATTGCCGTGTTCATCCGTTTTCTTAAGATGTAAGTTCCGTTCTTTCCCGATAAAGCGAATTGACGGCGCCGGAATATACATACGATTAGTCTTTTGTGTTTCTTCATTTTGATAATCTTTTTCATTCACGAGATAGGCCTCATCATTAACGGTATAAAAATTACCATTTTGGGCACTGTCATCAAGCTTCGCTTGATACCTGATACGCACCATGTCACCTTCTCCTAATGAAATTCCATCAAATCGATAGGCATGATTTTTTTCAATTGAGCCTTCAGGTTCATATGCGGTGGGATGGGCAACCACATCTGGTTGGATGCCGTGCTGACTTTCAACCCATTCGACTGGTTCTTTGTATTTTGTCGTTTCGCCGTTGTTATCATTTTCATCTAAATGCCAATAAGTAATCTCAGAAGCATTACCGGGGTTGTACAAGGAAACATTTAAACCTGTGGCATCATATAAAGTAGCATTAGTGATGGTTGTCTCAAACTTTGAGACAATTTGTGTTAGTGCATCAACTAACTCCTCTTGCGAATCAGCTCCATAATAATAAGAGTTCTCACTGGCATTAGTCACTTCAGATTCGGGTTTTAGATCAGCAATATTTTTCAAAACATTGCATCCTAGCGCATCCTGTATCCCACTGTCTCCAGATTGATTGCCATTTAAGCCAATTCCGATACTGTAGACTCTAGGGGTAATCCCATATTCCTCCGCCATTTTGTCTCGTTTCCAATGGTGATAAGCAATGGTCTGAACGGCATTTGCTTTGTTATAGGAATTAGTAGTGGCATTACCGCTTCCGTACCAGTAGCCGGAGACCGTAGTGTTTGTTTCTTCTCCATAGCGATAATACCGGCGATTGGTATTACTAGGTCTTTCTGAGGTAGCAAACTCTGTTGGATAAAGTTCATTTGCTGCAAAACTTGAGGTTAAGTTATTATTAGCTTGGGTTTCATAATTTCTGATAAAACTGTTACCAGTATCATTGGTCCAATAGTTTGCCGCTTGCGCAGCTACAGTCCATTTATCAAAACTAGCTGAACTACTGGTATTTGTTCGAAACCCGCTGTAAGAAAAAGTTGGTGTACCATCGCCAACGACTATCAAAACTTTTTCTGGATTTCGACCAGCTGAGCCATTGTCCCGATACAAAACTTCATAGCCTTTATTGATTCCTAATGATAGTGGTGTCCCTGAATTATTATAGGCTTGATTCGTCAAAACAGGAGACTTCAAAACAGTTTCTCTGTTATTGGTTAAAGCCAGCTCTGATGATTTGACCCTGTCGACTCCTTCACTACCAAAATCCACTAAGCCCACGCGAATATCTAAACCAGCTGTATTAAAAAGTTTCGTAATCGTCGAAGTGAGAGCCGTTTTCATAGCGTTATCTTTTCTCACACCGTTAATGGTTGTCGCCATACTGGAGGAACGGTCCAAAACAAAAACAACATCAATTGGCAGCTGTTCTTTGATGGTACCGCCGATAATATCGATATAAACATTGTAAATAGTTGTATCATCTTGATTACCTGCGACATGGTCAGTAATCGGTTCAACCCACTTTTTCATGTAAGCTCCGCCATAGTCTAGATAGCTATTGGAAAAAGTCTGCTCACTACCCCACAGTTGAATATTTTTGGCAAAACCATTGGCTGTTTCAGCTTCTTGACTAGCTGTATAATCATAGTTTCGCCAATTTGCTCCGCCAGCGACTATTGTATTGTCAGTGATACTGTCCTCATCACTGACAATATCTCCTAGAATGTTATACAACTCCCCTTGAATACCTGTATAAGTCCCATCTTTGCTAAAATCATTTGCTGTGTCATAATTATTCGTTGAAATCAAAGGATAGCGTCGCTGCTTGTTGCCCTCGTCTTCAGCATATTGATATGGAAAAGGATCGCTCTCAGAAAATGGCGCCAAGTTAGTTGGTAAAATTAAATTTTGTTGTAAATCTTGCTGAATATTTTGGTCGCTACTGCTTTCTATGCTAGACTTCGTTTGACCTTCAACCTGGGTTTCATCTTCTTTTGTTTCAGTAGTTGTTTCAGCTTTAACTGTGCTTGCCGTTTTAGATTCTTTTACAACCTGGCTTTCTTCTTGATCAACTGCCACTACTAAAGGTAATTCACCTTCCGTCACCGTTTTACTTAAAGTGAAATATAATTTGCCTTTTTTGGTAAGTGTTGAAAATCCCTCACTGTAATACCAATCTAAATCACTTTCATCATTTGCGGCTTTCATCGTTGCCAACTGCTCATGATCTTCTTGACTTGTCATCAATCCTTCACCACGGATATTTGATACTGACCCAAATCCGCTGTCTGCTAAGGCGTTGTTATCAATCGCTATCCGCAGTCGACCTGCAGTTTTAGATGCCTTTTTTTCAAACTCAACTGTCCATTGATAGTCAGTCTTTGTCTCGATAAAAGAAGCGGTCACAGTTGCGTAATCCTCATCTAAAACTGTTTGACTGTCTGACGAATCGACTTGAATTGTCAGCTGCTCTTCAGCAATAGTCCTTTCATAGGAAACTACCGAAGCAATCCCTTGGCTATAAGGTAAAAAGATAGCAAAAATTAAAAGAAAAGCCGCTATTCGTTTTTTCATTCCCTCACCCCTTTGTTTCTGAAAAATCTCCCAAACAATTTACCACAATATAAAAAAACAAAAATCGAAAAAATCCACAAAATTTTGAGATTATAATGAAAAGAACCATTATAATCATTTTCTTCACAAATATATATTACGCAAAAACATCTTCACTCACATTTTAATTCGTCAATTTTCTTCAACTTATATATTTCAGATATGTGCCGTCGATGATAGAACTTTTTTGTAATAACTATAATTTGAAAAACAAACTCAACAAATTTTCTTTATTAATTTGTAATTTTTACGCAAAAATAGCGTTTTAGAAGTTCGTAACCATTAAAAAGAATTAATTAAACAAAATTCTTAAGTTATTTTTCATAAAATAATTATATGTTACGCATTCACAATTATCAATACATTTTTTTCAAAAAACAAGAAATTTTATTTATCAGTATAGATAATTTAAAAAAACATATGTATTTTTATCAAAATAAAAAATGAACATCTCTTTATTATCAATGGCTACAGACTCTTATAATTAATTTTTTCACAATTTTAAATTTATAATTTTAAAAAAAAAATTTCCAAAATGGAAAAACGAAAGTGAAAAGTAGTTTTTAAATAGCTATTTAATTAAACAATTCGATTTATAAAATAACATATAATAAAAATGGAATAAAATTAACTTCATTGTTTTATATCAGGTGAATATAAATGTTTTCATAAAAATAGAATAATTTATAAAGAGATATTTGCTTAATTCTAAAAATATCCCTACCATCTAGAAAGCTTAAAGTGAGGAATTAACGAGCAAGTGTATGAAGGCAAAATTTCCCAAAATTTTGTAGGAGGATATTGAGGATTTTTTATTGGGCTGCCGGAGAATAAATTGGACTAATTTAAATCAATGTTTCAGTTCAAACCATTTAAAAACCGAAAAAGAGTCTCTCCAAAAGGAAAGACTCTTTTTCGGTTTGTTATTTAGAGGTAAAACGAAGAAGAAACAAGTTTAAAAGGTGATGCGTTGTTCAGTTTCTTTGTCAAAGTAATGGCTCTTATTCATATCAAAGGCCATCTCAACAACTTCACCAGGACGGTGGAAGTCACGGGCGTCAACTTTTGAAATAAATTCATGAGCGCCAACTTTAACATACAGCATACTTTCAGCACCAAGTAATTCAGATACGACAACCTCTGCTCTTACTTTTGCTTCAGGGTTAGAATCCAAAATAATTTGTTCTGTGTGAACATCTTCTGGGCGGATACCAAAGGTCATATCTTTGCCTTCGTAGCCCATATCCTTCAAGACTGCATAGCGGCCTTCTGGAATTTTCAGAGAGAACTGGCCATTTTTATCAACAGCATAGCCGTCTTTAATTTGAACATTGAAGAAGTTCATCGCAGGTGATCCGATAAAGCCGGCAACGAAAACATTGACTGGCTCATCGTATAATTCTGACGGTGAACCAATTTGTTGAATGAAACCAGCGTTCATAATAACAATCCGGTCGGCCATCGTCATCGCTTCTGTTTGGTCATGGGTTACATAAATTGAAGTTGTGCCGATTGATTGATGCAATTTAGCAATTTCAGCCCGCATTGCAACCCGCAATTTGGCATCCAAGTTTGACAAAGGTTCATCCATCAAGAAGACTTTTGCATCCCGCACGATAGCCCGTCCCAACGCAACCCGCTGACGTTGTCCACCAGATAAAGCTGCTGGTTTCCGTTGTAAATATTCGGTTAAGCCTAAAATTTCAGCGGCATTTTCAACCCGCTTTTTAATGTCAGCTTTATCGTATTTACGTAATTTTAAACCAAACGCCATGTTATCATAAACAGTCATGTGAGGATACAAAGCATAGTTCTGGAACACCATCGCAATATCACGATCTTTTGGTGCTACATCATTCATGACCGTGCCATCAATCACCAAGTCGCCTTCTGTAATATCTTCAAGGCCGGCAATCATCCGTAAGGTTGTTGATTTACCACAGCCGGAAGGCCCTACGAAAACGATAAATTCTTTATCCTTAATATCTAAATTAAAATCTGTTACTGAATAATTTTCAGCATTGTCATATTTCTTGTAAACGTGTTTTAAATTAATATCGACCATTTCACTTCATCCTTTTCTATAACTGTCCAATTTTTAAAGAAAACTTTTTTGTTGTTTTATTAGCTTTCTTCTTGATGAATTCAGTTTATGATAAAATCGCTTTCAATTCTATGTAAAGGTGCACAAAAAAAACTTCCCAATTTTTGTGCACTTTACATAAAAGCGCTTTTACGGGAAGTTTCATTAGCTATTTTTGATTTTTTAAAGTTAGTAAATACATGAACGCCAAGTCATCCGGCTTCTTTAAATTAATGCCACTTTGCTCAGCAATCTTTTCCACCCGATAGTTGATCGTATTGCGGTGGGTGAACATTTCTTTTGCGACGGAGGAAATATTGCCAGAAAAGCGCCACATCATCTCAACTAATTGAGTAAATGAATCGTCAGCCAGCAGCATTTGTTTCGAAAAATAATTGGCAAGCTTACTGACCGCTAGCTTATCTTTAGTGTAGTAATGCAGGGCTACGTCGGCAAAATGAAAAATGCGTTGATCATGCTTTGTCTGGACCTCTTCTAAAAACATTTGCCGTTCCTCATTAAAAAGTCCGGGAATATCCTCTTGGTCTTGATAAAATTCACCGACAAAAACCGTCGACTCTAGTGAAAAGTCATCATCTAAGGTTGTGAAAACTCCTTCAATTTCATCTAATGTAAAACTATTTTTGTTTTTTTCTTCTACTAAGATAAACTCTTGATCTGTTATAAAAAAACCATCGACAAGCTTCGGGAAAAATTCTTTTAAGCTATCCTGCCACAATTTTTGATAGTCATTCAACTCCTCCAGATAAGCCACACGGATTTGCAAAATCCGAAACTGCTGACCCTTTTGCGCCAATGGAGTGCCTTCAAATAAAATACCATACCATTGATGAGGAATCTGTCTAGTAGCCAATTGACTTTGCGGTAGAAATGCCTCTAATAAAGCCAACTCTCGCTCACTCAGCTCGCTGCGTTTCAGCCACAGAAACTTCTCTTGATAAGGCACTCCGATAAAGCCCGAATCCTGTGGTGGGAAATCAATAATTTGCGCTGTGGGAAAGATTGCTTTCAAATCTGTCTGTGTCATGTTTTGACCTCCATTACCTTTTTATCATAACTAAAAACAGCCAAATTGCCAATCTTTAATTTTTCTAAAAAGGTTAGAAAATATCTTTTTTCATTGTGAAAAGTTCATCTATATTTTTTAAAATATGTTATTATATCCAAGTAACTTATCTTGACGAAGGAAGTGTATTTTTATTTTGGAAGCATTAGTTTATCAGCCCTAAAACCTTTATTCGAATTTTCGCGATGCCACACAAGCAACGCCTGACGTGGCCATTTATCACGATGAAATTTTGCCGGCTTTTCCAGAATTAGGTTATGAAAGCAATTATCAAAAGAGTCATACTGCCATCTTACAGCGGGCCTATCAGTTGGCGGCCTTAGGAGTCAGAGCTGGTGATAAAGTGATCATCTTTAAGAGTCCCAAATTTGATACCTATCTTTTAGCAGTGTCAGCTTCATTTTTAGGCGCTGTGCCGGTAATGATTTCCTACCATTTTCCAACAGCAACGATGGAAGTTTTTGTCGAACGCTTAGACGACCCTTTCATTGTATTTGATGAAGTCACTGAAGGTCGTGTGAAGAAAATTAAAAACAGCAGCTCGGAAAAACAGATTGCCGTGCGGGATTTAGTTTTGCAAACAGCTGCGCCGGTTCCACAAGTTGAGCTTGACAATGATGAGATTGCCTATATGACCCATACCTCAGGCACCACTGGCATTCCAAAATTAATCTGCCATTCTTATCACTCAATGGGTTGGCGGACGCTTTATCAGCGGACAGTCTTTACAAAATTGCCGGTTAAAGAACTGATTGCTTTTCATATTTCACCTGTTCATTCTCGGTTTAACATCGGTATTTCTTCATTAATGGCGATGGGCTTTCCGATGATGCCATTGGCGAATGCTTCTGGCAGCCATGTTGTGAAAATGCTGCAACAATATCCAGCGATTGCTCTAGAAACGCATCCAAATAATTTTGTGCAATGGGCTTTTGTTGCCGAAGAACACCCCGAAGCTTTTGCCAGCATTCGCTATTTGCATTCAACCTTTGATGCTATTAATAATAAAACGATGGCAACTTTTTTGAAGGCCTCCCAACAGGAAAGGCCAGTCTTTTTACAAATTTACGGTCAAAGTGAATGCGGTCCAATGATTTATAAGGCCCACACTTTAGAAAGTTTAAAAACTAATGATGCTAGAGACATGGGCATTGGTTTAGAAGGACTGACTCAAGCACGTATTGCCGACCCTGAAGGTAATGTTTTAGGTAAGAATGTTGATGGTCACATTCATTTTCTTTCTAAGGGCCGAGCTTTAACCTATTATAAAGAAGATGCTCGCTTTGAAGAAAATGTTTATGGTCCGTGGTGGGATACTGGCGATTGGGGAATGATTAATGATCAAGGCCATTTATTTTTAAAGGATCGCCAAGTCGATTTGATTGAAAATATTAATAGCAATCTGGCCCTTGAAGATTATTTACTAGATACGTTGGATTTCTTAGCAGAAGTTGTAATTGTTCGGGACAAAGAAGACATGCCGCAACCAATCTTGGCTTTGGCACCAAATAGAGAAATGAATTGGGATGCTTGGTGGCAAAAAGTTGCAGATTTACCTCATCTGAATTCTCCAGAAATTTGGGATTACGACGCTATTCCCCGCACGGCAACCATGAAAGTTCAACGCCTGCAAATTGAAAGAGATTATAAAAACAAATAAAAATTAACTGCCGGCCATCTAGTCGTTTTTTGCCCAATAAAAATTGAGCATCGTCGACTAGATGGCCGGCAGTTTTTAAGCTTTATAATAAAGTTGATAGCCTGTTGACCATTTTTTCAAATGGTCCCAATCCAATTCAACCCCAAGTCCCACACCCTTTGGAACTGGTAGACTGCCAGCAATCATTTTTGCTGGCTCTTTGACAATATCTTCAGCAAAATAACGATCAGAAGCCGAGATGTCACCAGGGAAATTAAAACCCGGTTGACTGGCAAACTGCAGATTTAAACTGCGACCAACCCCAGATTCAAACATTCCCCCAAGCCAAACAAGGATATCCTCATTAAGACAAAATTCGTAAATTCTTTGAGCTTCCTGTAGACCGCCCACCCGTGGAATCTTTAAATTAATTGCTCGACAGCTGTTTAAGGCGACAGCAGTTTTGACATCCATTAAGCTGCGAATATTTTCATCTAAGCAGATTGCCGTTTGCATTTCTTTTTGCAAAATAGCATGCTCAGTAAAATCCCTTTGGTTAAAGGGTTGCTCTAGCATAGTCAGATTCAGCTCGTCCAATTGTTTTAGTTGCTCTAAGTTCTGAAGCGTATAGGCAGAATTAGCATCCGCCATCAAAGTTAGTTCAGGAAATTTTTGCCGAAGGGCGGCTAATGGCTGATAATCATAGCCCGGCTGAATTTTTAATTTAACCCGCTGATAACCCGCTTCCAGATAATCAGCAACTACCGCCAACAATTGCTCGGTCGATGGCTGCATCCCGACACTGACACCGACAGGCAGCGTTGGGCGGCTGCCGTGTAAATAAAAACTGAGATTCTGTTGATTTTCTTTGGCGTATAAATCCCAATAGGCGGTTTCTATAGCCGACTTTGCCATATAGTTTCCTTGGACTACTTTAAAAATTTCAGTGATAGTCTGAGGTTCAAAAATTTCCTGCTGAACTAATAGAGGAAGCAAATTATTTTCGATAATTTGCCGAGAATTCATTAGGGTTTCTTCAATGTAATCCGGATTTTCAAAGGGAACCAGTTCGCCAATCCCCTGCTGACCCTGTTCATTTGTGATGATAAAAATATCAAAGGCCTTCTCCCGCAAAAGCCCGTAACTGGTTTTGAAGAGTTGCTTCAAAGGGAGACGAACTTGATAAGCTTCAATTTTTTTGATTTTCATCTGCTTTCCTCTATTCCTTCTGATCAGCTAACCAAGACAAGACAGCTTGCTGGAATTTTTCCGGCTGCTCCAAATGGATACAATGCCCAGCAGCTGGAATCACTTGATAAGCGAAATTTTTAGCTTGCTGAGCCATTTGCAAACCGATTTGGCTAAATTTCAAATCCAATTGTCCCGCTAAAAATAAAATTGGGATGTCGGTTTTTTTCAATACCGTCCAATAGCTGGCTTGGCTTCCAGTCCCCATGAAAAGCAAGCTCATAGCAAGACCAAAAGGGGCTTGCTGCAGTCGTTCTTGCCTTACCCTCGCTTGAATTTCCGGCGCTAAATTCTTTTGGGAAGCAAATAGTGGCAACTCCTGCCAAAAATCAACAAAATTTTCAATGCCGTATTGTTCTAGGCGGAGTGCTAGCTTGCGGTCACTCTTTTTTCTAGCAATTCTCTTTGGTAATATCTTCAAGCCTGGCGAGGCACTTTCTAACATAATTCCCAGTTTGTTTTCAGGAAAAGTTAAGGCCCATGCTAAAGCAACCCTGCCCCCCATGGAATAGCCTAAAAGAAAATAATCTGGAATTGCCAATTCCTTCATTAAATCCTCTAAATCACGAATCAACGTTGGCATCTGATAGCGGTAGGGATGAACATAGACGGCTGAATTGCCATGTCCAATTAAATCAATAGTTAAAAAATTTATTTTAGCAGTAGTTTTTAGACTTTGGTTAAACGTCGCTGAAGTACCAGTAAAACCATGGAGACAGACGACTGTTGGCCAAGACGCTTGATACGGTTTGAGCGAATGATAGGCATACTCGGCACCCTTAATTGTCTTTTTCATTTGCAGCCACCATCTCGTGATAAGTTTTTAAAACTTTTTGCCAAAGCTGATAGCCCTCTGCTTGCTGACCTTGAACTTCAATCAGCTGTAATCCCTGCTGGCGGCTCCTTTGAAGAGCAGCTTTAAATTCTGCAGCTGTAGAAACCGCTTGATAATTGGCATCGTAAAGGGCTGCGGCTTTTTTAAAATCCAGATTCAATGGTGTGCCAAAAAGAGCATCAAACTCAGTTGGCGGCAATTGAGTTTGTGAAAGATGCGAAAAAATTCCGCCACCATTATTATTCAATAAGATAATGGTCACTGACTGCTTAAATTGACGCATTGCCTGTAGACCATTCATATCATGAAACAGTGCCAAATCACCAATTAATAAATAAGTTTGCTTTGAATTGACGGCAAGACCGGCAGTCGTTGAAACCAAACCATCAATTCCGTTGACACCCCGATTGCCAAAAACTGTATATTTTTTCTCAGACACCTGACTAAAGCGGTCAAAATAGCGAATGGCATTGCTATTGGCGACTAGCAGCTGCTCTCCTTGCTCAAGATGACTGGATAGTTCTCTGGCGGCGTGGCTTTCGCTAAAGTCAGTATTTAAAAAAGTCTGCTGTTGAGCTTTGATGGCTAGCTTCTCCCGCCGATAAAAGGCCTCAGACCATGCTTCATTGACTGATTGAAGAGACAGCTTCAATACCGCATCACAAAATTCCCTAGCAGTTGCTGCTATCAACAAATTCGTCAACTGCAGCTGGTCCTTTTTCTCGTGACTTTCATCAATATAGAGCCAAGAAATATTTTCAGCAGCTAAGTTTTTTAAATAGAGCATTACGTTTTTCGTCACGGGTAAAGTGCCAAAGCGCAGAACAACTTCTGGAACAAATGTTGCTTCCAGTTGATCGAAAATTAACTCAGCATGTTTCAGATAGTGACGACTAATTTTGCCGCAATTATTTAAATTTGTCAGTGGGTCACCGACAATCGGCCACTTCAGTTTTTCTGCTAAAGCCAAGAGCTTTTGTGCTGTTTCAATCGTTTGGCTGCCACCAACTACGATTAAGCCTTTTTTCTCGAAAAGTTTTTCTAAAGGCGTGCCCGTTAATTCAACTTTATCTGAAGTCTTTTTAAAGACTTCCGTAGAAAACTGATTAACGTTTATTTCGACTTCCACCGGCAACAACGGTTCTCTCAGAGGTAGATTAATCTGGACTGGTCCTTTTGGTACTTCTTGAGCAATTAAACTATTGGTAAAACCTTGCCAATAACTATAGCGCAGCAAATCCTCGCCGGCTTCTGGAACATTCAACTCGCTAAACTGTTTAACCTGATTGCCGTATAAATTTTGTTGATCCATGGCTTGTGGAGCCCCTACGTTTCGCAGTTCCGGCGGCCGGTCAGTAGTTAAAACCACCAAAGGCAGATTGCTGGCTTTGGCCTCACAAATTGCTGGATAATAATTAGCAGCCGCTGTTCCGGAAGTGCAAACTAAAGCAATTGCTTCACTGCTGCTTTTTGCAAGACCGACGGCAAAAAAGCCCGCTGACCGTTCATCAACTAGAATATGCGTTTGAATTGCTGGATCTCGATACAATAAAAGAGCCAGCGGAGTTGAACGGGAGCCGGGACTAATCACAGCTTGAGTCACCCCGGCTTTTTTCAAGCCATGAATAAATGCTAATAAATAGCGGCTCATCAATTCTTGTTCTTTCATTTTCCACGAATCCCCCTTAGCATCGGCTGAAATTTATTCCACGTCTCTTGTCTTTCTTCCTCGGCCACAGATTTTGCGACAATCCCGCAACCGGCGTATAACAAGCCCTGTTTTCTTGTAAAAATTCCTGAACGAATTGCTACGGCGAACTCCCCTTCATCAGTGGCCAAACTTTGCCAACCGATTGGCGCACCGTACAAGCCGCGACCTGGCTTTTCATTTTTCTCCAGCCAGTCTAGTGCAAGAGCTTTTGGCTGACCACCTAAAGCGGGAGTTGGATGCAATTTTTGGACAGCTGCCAAAAAGGAAATCGATGCTTTCCGTTGACCAGCTAAAGGCAAATAAATATGCTGCAGATCTCGATTTTTTAAAATCTGCCGCTCACCTAATTCTAAAGCTCCTTCAATTAATTCTGCCAATTGCTCCTGAATACCCGCCACAACCAAGCCATGCTCGTGACTGTTTTTTGGATCAGCCAGCAGCTTTTGACCAAGCTGCTTATCGGTATTTGGATTTTTGTCTCTTGGAGCCGTTCCCGCAATACTTGCAGTGTAAAACTTTGTGGCATCTGCTTTTAACAGTCGTTCGGGAGTAGTACCAACAAAAAAATGCTCGCCTTTTTCAAGTAAAAATAAATAAGTATTCGGTTGTTCTGCTGCCAAATTTGCAACAATCTCAGCAGGAACAAACTCTTTTGAAGCTGTCACTGCTAACTGACGCGCGGCGACAATTTTTTGTAGCGCTGAGTCTTCACTGTTAATTTCTGCCACTGCGGTTTCAACCATTGACAACCATTGCGGTAATTGCAATTCTTGATAACTCACCGTATTTTCAAAGCTCGTTTTATCCTCTTCAGCAGGCTCATTCGTTACAGACAAAAGTTCTTCCACTTGATTAGCCAGCTCTTTCAAAAGTTTTTCTGCAGTTTTTTTAACTGTTAAAGTTACAGTCAACTGATTATCCAGTTGCTGAAATAAAATCTGCGGTAAAACAAAATAGCCGGCCTCCATGCTATTCCAAAAACTTTCTTTGCTGCCCTTTACATCAAAGGGAAAGCCGCCAAATAAAATTGGTGCCGAACTTTGATCGTCAACTAGTTGAATCTGCTCGGTTAAAGCCTTTTTAAAGGCTGAAACTTTTGCAAAATCTGTTTCACTGATACTTAATACTGTGCCTAAGCCTAAAAAACTTTCCTTTAAATCTGCGGAACGCCAAAAAAAGCGCGTTCCCTGATACATTTCGGTTTTTGATAAAAGCTCTAGCAGATCTATAGGCTGCTCAAGGGAATAAGACCAGCTAAGTAGCTGTTCCCTTGGTGTCTCATAATTCCAATTGGTACTCAATGTAGTTCACTCTTTCCTCTGTCAAAAAAATTCTTTTTAAAGGTTTACCGCTGCCGGTTTTGGGAATCTCTGAAACGACGAAAAAGGCGGCCGGTCTTTTAAAACGTGCTAAGTCCTTCTCGATAAGTTTTTTAAGAGCAGCTCCATCAAATTCCGGAGTAATTTTTAAGTAAGCCACCGGTACTTGACCCCAGCGGGAATCCGTTTGACCAACTACCGCAGCCTCTAAAATTTGCAGATTGCTCAATAGTAGTGTTTCAATCTCTGCCGGATAAATATTTTCTCCACCAGAAATGATTAGCTCACTTAACCGACTCACCACAAACAAATATTTTTCCTCATCTAAATAACCCAAGTCGCCGGTATGAAACCAGCCTTGCAAATCCCAGCTGCTACTTGCCTGATTTGCTAAATAGCTCTCGACAACACTAGCACCCTTCAGTAGAATTTCACCCACAGCTGAGTCATTCCCGTTTGATAAAATTTTCAGTTGGGTATCTCCCAGAGGCTTTCCAGCAGAGCCGCTTTTTCTAAAGGCTTCCTCCGGTGGCAGAGCAATCACCTGGGAACAGGTTTCGGTCATTCCATAGGATTGGATGACCGAAATTTTTTTTACAGCCGCCTCTTGTAAAACTGCTGTCGTCACTGGTCCGCCGCCCAATAAAAAGTAGCGAAAACTTTTAGGGAATCCTTCAACTGGTATTAGTGGTAGCAAATCAGTTAAAGTTTTCGTCACCACTGATGCCACAGTTCCTCGACCGTTTACAATATCGGTCGTCAATTCGGTTGGACTGAATTTAGGATAGAGCTTTAGACTATTTCCTAACACCAAGCTCCGCAGTAAAATGGATAAGCCACTGATATGATACAACGGCAACGGACACAGCCAGCAATCGTCAGCTGTTACCTGCATATTTTGGGCAGTTGCTTGGGCACTGGCAAAATGGTTTTTAAATCGTTGGGGTACGCCTTTAGGAAAACCCGTCGTCCCAGAAGTATACATAATAGAAGCAATTTGTTCTGGCTGATAATGAGCTTGTGGCTCTCTTGCAGGAGTTTCCTCTAATGGGATTCGCTTAATATCTGTTGCCATAGGAATTGGCAACAGCTTGTCATGGTTCATTTTTAAAAATCCTGCAGGTTGACTTAGTAAAACTTCTGCTTGACCGTCTGCCAATTGATAGGCCAATTCACTTTTAGTTAAACGAGTATTCAAAAATTGAATTTCTAAACCCATTTCCCAAAGAGCCAGAATGGTAAAAATCATTTCTGGCGTGTTTTCAGAAAAGAGGGCGACTCGTGTAACTGGAAAATTTTGAAATTGCTTTTGGTACTCATTTTGATAGGCGGTCACCTCAGCAAGGAGCAACTCAAAGGACCAGCTTTGATTTTGCCAATACAAAGCCGGTGCTTGAGGATGTAAAGCCGTTTGTTTTTTTAACCAGCTAGTCATTATGGGAATTTAGGGAATTGGTCGAAGTCAGGTTCCCGTTTTTCTTTAAAGGCATCGCGGCCTTCCTGCGCTTCATCCATCGTGTAATACAATAACGTCGCATCGCCGGCTAATTGTTGAATACCGGCTAAGCCATCAGTATCAGCGTTCATCGCTGCTTTAATCATGCGCAAAGCAATCGGACTCTTTTTCAGCATTTCTTCAGCCCATTCCATCGTCACATCTTCCACTTCAGCTAAAGGCACGACCGTATTAATCCAATTCATTGCATAGGCTTCTTCAGCTGAATATTGCTTGGTCATAAACCAAACTTCCTTGGCCCGCTTGTGACCAATCACTCGAGCTAAATAACCGGAGCCATAACCGCCATCAAAGCTGCCGACATTCGGACCCGTCTGACCAAATTTAGCATTGTCTGCGGCAATGGTTAAATCACACACTAATTGCAGCACATTACCACCACCGATTGACCAGCCTTTGACCATTGCAATCACAGGTTTAGGAATCACTCGAATTAGACGTTGCAAATCCAACACATTTAAACGAGGGACTTGATCTTCGCCAACGTAACCGCCGTTGCCTCGGACTTTTTGGTCACCACCGGAACAAAAGGCTTGATCACCAGCTCCGGTTAAGATGATGACACCGACATCTTGTTTTTCCCGACTAATAGAAAAAGCATCCATCATTTCAAAAACCGTTTTAGGAGTAAAAGCATTGTGGCGCTCTGGACGATTGATCGTAATCTTTGCCACCTTGCCGTGTTGTTCAAATAAAATTTCGTCGTATTCTTTAATTGTTTGCCATTCTCTCATTAAGAGGCCTCCTCATATTAAAAAACTTGTCAGATTTTCTCTGGCATCTGGTTACTCCAAAACAGCATCACTTCGCCAGTAAATAAAACTGATCAGTTGCTGTTAATGAAGTATAATCCTCAACAATTATACACAAAACTTCTTAAAAAAGAACCCGTTTTGTTTTTCAGAAATTAATTGCTATACTAGCTCTAGAAAAAGGAAATGAGGAATCAAAATGAACTTAGTAGAACAGTTAGGAATCAAGATTATTGCCGCTGATCTTGATAAAGTTATTTTAGAAATGCCAATCACAGAACAAGTCATGCAGCCTTTTGGAGTGGTTCACGGCGGTATCAACGGTGTTTTAATTGAAACAGCTGCCGGTGTCGGTGCCAATTTAAGTTTGACTGAAGGAAAAGCTGCTCTTGGTGTCGATTTACAGGTGAATCACCTAGCGACAGCCACAAGCGGTAGTCTGATTGTTACTGCCACCCCGGACAAAGTCGGCCGACGAATTCAAGTTTGGCAAGGGGAAATCTTTAACGGTGAGAAAAAAACAGCGGTGGGCCGCTGCACAGTGATTGTATCGTAATTATTAAAGGAGTGATTAGGTGCCGAGTGGAATTTTTATAAATGTCGCAAGTGTTTTTTTAGGCGGGCTTTGTGGCGGCTTTTTAGGCAATAAACTATCGGCTAACTTCAAACGGGAAATCACGATGATTTTCGGCGTTTGTTCCTTGACGATGGGTGTCAACGCCATTATTTTAATGGAAAATATGGCAGCGGTGATTTTTGCTGTAGTCTTGGGGACATCAGTAGGGTTAGCCCTACACTTAGGTGAATGGATTAATAAAGGTGCCGGCTTGATGCAAAAACCAATTGCCAAATTGGTTTCATCTGAGCATTTGGGATTGTCCCACGATGAATTTTTAAGTCAGCTGGTAACTATTATCGTCTTATTTTGTGCCAGCGGAACCGGAATTTACGGCAGCCTGGATGCTGGCATGACCGGTGACAGTTCCGTTTTGATTGCCAAATCAATTCTGGATTTTTTTACAGCAGCAATTTTTGCATGTAATCTTGGCTATGTAGTTTCTGTAATCGCTTTGCCGCAATTTTTCATTTTTATGACTCTCTTTTTATTCGCAGGCATTATTTTCCCTTTAACTACACCAGCCATGATTAACGATTTTCGAGCCTGTGGCGGTGTTTTGATGTTAGCAACTGGTTTTCGCATGTTGTGCTTAAAAATGTTTCCGACAGCAGATATGATTCCGGCGATGGCTCTCGTTATGCCGATTAGCTGGCTCTGGGTAACATTATTTTAAAGAAACGGCTATAACAGTTGCTCAGCATTTAGAAGAGCAGCTATTACAGCCGTTTTAAATTTGATAACTATTTTTTAGTGAATCCCACAAAAGGCCTTGCAGCTTATTTCTTCAAAGCCAATCAGCAATTCTTGACCTTTAACAATCAGCGGTCGTCTTAATAATCGGGGATTTTCAGCAAGCGCCGTTGCTAACTCCTCTGTGCTCATACCTTCAAAATCTAAATAAAGATTATCATGAATCTTTGTGTAGATTAGAAGCAAATCTTCTACGCCGTTTTCCGTCAGCGCAATCAAGTCCTCTAGTTCTTGAGGAGTAAGGGGGGTTGAAAAAAAATCCCGTTCAACATAAGAAATATCAGCTTCATTTAATAAAGATTTCACTTTGCGACAGGGATTACAGGTTGGTTTAGTATATAAAGTAATCATAATTGACCTCTTTCTTGTTATTGAATGCATCATGACACTCAAGGGCTTTTTTTGCAACATTCTTGGTTAATTTTTTACAAAAATTTCACAGAATTTCTGTTTTTCAAAGAACTACGTTTGCTGATAACTGTTTTTTAATTAGCCTTACAAGGAACTTACAAAACTGTTATTTTTATCTAGGACTAAAGTTTGATTTCCACAAAACTCTTTTGCGTTATGATAGCTGTGTTGAAAGGATGAGTGATATGAAAAAAATTATAATCGGAGTTCTAGCTTTTCTGGCTATTATTTTAGCTGTTGGTTTTGGCGCCAAATACGCCATGGATAAATATTGGGAAACAAATTATGGCGGCCCAAATTATTACACTAAGATTACCGGAGATGCGGTGAATACTGGTGTTGAAAGCGGCTCGACCTATTATGAATACGACCAAATTTCCTATGATGAAAACGGTGTTGAAGAAACCGTTCATTTAAAGGAATATCGTGACAGCCCGTTAAGAATCGGTGCCTATTTAAAAATGGTAGTCAACGATGAAAAAGGCGTTACCTCTTGGGAGGAAGTTCAAGAAAGTGATTTACCTAACACCGTCGCCGATAAATTAGTGGAATAGAAAAAAAGAGCGGTCCATGTTGACCAGCGGAATTATCCGCTGACTAGCATGGATCGTTTTTATTTGCTATTTAATTTAACCATTGGCGGCTTAGCGTCATTTTTAATGAAATAAAATCTTTTTTTGGAGAAAAGGGCAAAATCAGTTCCGCGAACTTTTTTTATTCTAGCAATAAGTGGTGGATTCCCATCGGCTCCTTTAAGTAAATACGCACCACCTTTAACATCTTCAATGAGGAGAGTTCCTGTTTCATCGGTTTGAGCGGTGATTGCAATACCCTCCCGGGTAATCGGATGCTTGCCATTTTTGGTATACACTTCAAATCTTGCATTGGCAATTGGTTTTTCGTCCTCAGATAGCAAAACAAAATGAAGGTGATATTTACGGCCACTCACTATAAGATTTCGCAGCCACTTGTAAAAAAGATAGATAGCTAATAGCCCAACCAGTACTGCTCCGCCAAGAACCACCGCAATTTTCAGCCAGCGTTGTGTGCTGCCACTAGCAAGCGCTTGATCATCTCGTTCGGGAACATAGGCCACTCGATGCCCCCGCACCAACAAGCGATGGTCATTAATCATATAAGGAGTACAGGTTAGCAGAGTAACCAAATCCTCTCCCTCAACAATCTGTAAGTCGGTAGTTTCTGTCGGCTCAACTACCTTTGTCTGATCAACTTCATAGGCATGGGTCTCGCCATTTATTTCAATATAAAAGACATCTCCAATTGCCAATTCCGGTAAATTCGTAAATAATTCTGCCTCCGGTAAGCCCCGGTGCCCAGCAATTACAGCATGAGTCGAAGGCCCGCCAATCGGAAAAGAAGTGCCGTTGACCAAGGTCGTCCCCTTTTCCAACAATAAATCATTGGTAGTATCAAAAAGCGGCAGTTCCAGCTTTAAACTAGGAATTTTTAAGACAGCAATCGTATGCTCTTGAAAATAATTGGAGTCAACATTAGTCGTTGTCTGATTATCACTTTCTGACCAAGGATCTGCTCCAATTTGGCTGCCCGTTTCAGCCAACTCTTGATTGCTGGCTGTCATATCGGCTTGCGCCTTTTCAATAGCTGCTTGATTTTCTTGATTGGCCTGCTTTTGGTAATAATTTATCAGCTGTTGATCCAATAAATTATTTAAAGAATCACTGACAAAAGGATAGGCGAGGGAAATTAAACCAACTGTTAAAAGAAGCATCATCAAAATATCTAGGAAAATTCGCTTTTGTCTTCCCTTTTTAAAAGAGGGCTGCTTTTTTTCCGCCATCTCCTCGCCTCCTTTGCTAATCTTCTCAAGTCAAAATTAAACATAAAAAGTAAATCTAGTTTTAAACTATTGTATATTTTGCAATAAAACTACATTGATTGGCTTGAATTCTTACCACGAATTTTCTAGCCCACAGTAACATTCATCTCACTTCAATTTATACAATCAATCTCAGTAAAAATTTTTTGGCTACTATTGTTTCTTTTCAGTAGAGCGTAACTCTAGGCTTCAAACTTGCGACGGCCTTTCGTAAAGTAAAAGGCTCCACCGGCAATCGCAATAACGCCAACTGCTAGAAATAAATAAATACCGCTACCACCAGTTGATGGCAAAATACCTTTAGGTGTGTTGGCAATCTCCATAATTTGGCCAGCATCTGTGTAACTATTTTCTGCAATTTCAAAGGTGACAGCGCCTTTTGCTAACGCATAGCCTTCTGGTGCAACTGTTTCTTGAATTTTATACTCACCGTACTTCAGGCCTTTAATAGCTAAATTGCTTTTATCCGTACTTGTTGAGACTAAAGTTGTCGCTTCAGCAAGTGCATCTTTCCAATCAATTAAGAGATATTCGCCATTAGTTAAAGTAAAGGCGCCGTATTGACCAGCTTTATTGATTACTAGAAAAGAGGCCTTAGCTAAAGACTTGCCAGTTTGAGAATCAACTTTATGGAATTTATAGCCACCGGTTTCGACAACAATTTCTCCACCTGGGGTTAGTGGCGTGTTGGGTACAACTGTATTGTCAAAGCTGACATAAGCGGTATTGTTGATAGTCAGGTCCGGCACAATTGAGCTATCGATTTGCATTTGATAGCTGATGACTAAAGCTTTTCCAGCTAAAGCTTGAATCGCCGCAGAATCTTTATTATTAAATTTTATATAGAAGCCATTTTCAAAACCATCTTGATACAAAGTCTGATAGTTTTCTGGTAAGTTAGCTGCCAATTGATGACCGGCATAAATTGTATAATCTGTGCCCTCAGTTAAACCAGCAATCTCCAAGCTTTTTTCAACATACTTTAGACCTTCTGTGGGTACATCAATTACATCAAAACGATCCTTTAGTTCGATATCCGCCGGCACATTAACGGTGATGCTGTATTTTATTTTACTGGTACCATCAACGCTATAATGATTTCCTTGACCGTCGACAGCCGTTAAATTACTTAAATCAATTTCTTTTTTATCAGTAGCTACAATATTTTTGGGATATAAATGAATATCATAGTTAATCGCTGTATTGCTTTCGTTTTGATAAACAGGCATTGAAACAACTAACGGAACCGATTTGACAGTAACAGTTGGCGAATTGGGCGTTTTCGTTTCTAAAATTAAATACACTTTATCCCGACCTGTGTCATCCTTCAATGCTAAACTGTTGAAGGTGGTTGTTCCTTCATCAGCAGTCACCTGCGGAGCGCCCACTACTTTATCAGCAGTGGCATAAGTAGCTGACTTATCTTCCAAAGTTTGAATAGCGGCTTTTTCTTTATTTTTTGAATCCGTTGTGCTGTCAGCCAGCAAACTATAATAATCGGCTGTCACATCATAGACAGTAAATTCTGCGCCGTTTAATGGTGTGCTGTTGGCAAATTCCATAAGACCACCAGTGTTTTGAACTGACTCTTGTTGACTGCTGTATTGTAATTTGTGCAGGGTGATATTTGCGGTGCCGTCAGCCTCATCTGCCTTTACAACCGACCCATTGCTAAATGCTATAATCACTGCTAAAAATGCTGTCAATAAACTTATCACTGCTAATTTTTTTCCCTGAACGCTGTTTTTCATATCCTTCATCCCTTATGCGAGTTATTTTTTGCCGATTTGCGGCGGTATAAGATAAAACCAAATGCTAAAAGAAAAATCCCGCCAATCACAATCAAGCTTTTTTGAGTCAGCTCATTAGTCTGCGGCAATGGTGACTTGCCGCTTGTGTCAGGCGTCTTAGTTGTAGTTGTCGAATTTTTAATATTGACAACCTTTAATGGCGTCTGCTGCGCTTGGTCCTCTGAATAGCTTGAAGCATCCACTGTAAATGGCACCAGCTCATTATTTATTTGGTAGCCAGTAGGTGCTGTAACTTCCTTCAGATAATAATTGTCATAGGCCAAGCCTGCGATTTCAAAGGCTCCATCAGCACCTGACGTTAAAGTTACAATGCCCGTATCAGCAGCATCCTTTGTCCAAGCATAACCTGTCTCAGTTTGTTTTAAATATTCTGATTGCTGGTTCAGCACCTCAAACTGCGCATTCGCCAAAGGAATACTTTGATCACTGGCATCCACCTTAACAAAAGCTTTGCCGCCGGTGACTGCGTCTACTTCTTTTTGCAGATTTTCATGATCGGTTTTTAGATACACGACATTCGCTAAATTTTCTGGAACAAATTGATTGCTATTGAGGATCATCTGATAAGAAATAGTCAGCTCCTTACCAACATCAGCACCTAAAAATTTTAACGCCGCATTACTAGCCAAAGTCAAACTAAAGCCGTGTTGATTTTTGGTCAGCGTGAACTGCGGCAAAACATCCTGACCATCAATCGTGACCTTTAAAGAAGCTTCATCTAAGTCTAAAAAATCACCGGCTTGATCACTAATCTGATAGCTTTGATAATCTAAAATATCAGCCGGAATACTCGTGGTTGCCGTGTATTCGATCGCATCGCCATACTGATAATCTTTTTTCCCTGTAATGGTCTTGGTTAAATCAGGCGTGATGTGAGCAGTTTCTTCATTTTTAGGATATAGATGAATCGTTGTCAAAGCCTGGTTCTGTTCATCGTAAACCGGCAGCACAACTACCAAGTTAGTAGCCGTTGTCTTAACACCAGTCGGTTGGGCACTTTCATTAAATAAATAGACTTTATCGGTACCATCAGAAGCTTTAGCTGGTAATGAAAATTCAACGAGTCCATCTTGGCCGTCCTCAGTCGCCGTAACACCTGAGCTAATTTTTTGAGAAGTTATCGTAGTCGGCTCCAATTGGGCTAGCTGATTTTGGGCATCAGCTACGCTTAGATTTTCCTGTGAACGCAGTTGATAATACTGCTGACTGACATCATAAACGTCAAAGGTCACCCCGTTTAATCCGCGGTAGTCTTCCAACAGATTGACCAGTTGACCATCTTCGGTACCTGAATTCAAAATTTCCGATTCTGGAGCTGCCCCATCAGGAAAAACAATTTTATGAAGAACAAAGTTCACCTGTTGATTGGCATCTTCAGCAGCATAGACAGCTGATTTGTCAAAGAAGAAAAAGAAACCGACTGTCAAAATCAACAAAAGCCTAACTAATTTTTTCATCTGAGCCACCCCCTCGCCGATAAAAATAAATTCCTGCAGCCAGCGTACTGATTACTCCAAGGGTTAGATACATGCCAATTCCGTTGCCGCCAGTTGCCGGTAACGGTACCTTCCGTTGATTTTTTATCGTAAAAGCAATTGTGTTTGTAGCCCTCTTACTATCAGCCAAACTTACAGAGGTTTGGGCTTCAGAAAAACCAGCCGAATAATCTTCACCGACATAGCTCACCGAAACAGACCCATCGGCAGAAATAACTAATTCAAAATATCCTTGTAATTGTCGATAATCAGCAGGTGCAGCAGTTTCTTTTAGATAATAAATCGTCCCTTGATTTTGTTCGGCTAGCTCTGTGTCATAACTCAATGTGAAAGACTGTTGCGTTTGCGAATCAATAAACGCTAGTGACCCATCGCTTTCCGAGCTAGTCGCCGTCGCCAAAATATTGGTCACTTTCCCTTGACTGTCGACTGCTGTGCCGAGTTCAAAATTGGCCCCGCCGAGAGAACTTGTTTCCTGATTGGCATCAACCTTTGTCAAGTTCAATTGATAGGCTTTCAATTGATTCATCAGCGTGCCATCTTCATTTTCTCCAGCTGAAATTGTGACAACCCCCTGATCATCACTAGCCGAAAAAATACTTAATGATTTCGTTTCGCCATTAAGATTGTTCGTTAAAAGAGCTCCATTTGCTGTAATTTCTAGCTTCCAAGTCGCAGATTCTAAAGCAAAACCTGTCGGTGCTTCGATTTCTTTGAGAGTATAGCTTTGGCCCATCTCCAAGAGACCACCACTAAAAATTAAACTGCCTTGCTCATTTGAGCTTGCAGTAATTAGAGGATCAGTTGCATCCGTTGTTCCTTGATAGATGGCAAAGGTCGCATCCGCTAAAGGATTGCCGGCTTGATTGACTTTTGACAAAGCAAGATTGAAGGCACCCTTCGTTTGAATTTCAACTTGATTGGAGCTTAAGGTGCTAGTTGTTCCACTGGCAAAGGAAAAGACGGAAGTTGCTGTATTGGTAATCGGCGTCAAGCTCGGTGCATCACTAGTTAAATGAGCCTTGATTTGAACAGACACTTCACCGCCATAAATCGGATTTGCATCGTCACTGCCAGCACTTTGGCACCGCTTTGGGCATTTAATAATGCCACGCCAGCAGTTGTAAACATAATCGTCAATTGTCGATTATTATTTTCAGTAGGCAAGCTAACTGAATAATATTTGGAAGCTAAAACTGCCCCGTGCAAATCATAAACAATAATATCCTCGCTGCTGGGAAGAGCGACTTCAGCGGGCCAAGCATCACTCAGACTGATTCCTGTCGGTGTGATAAAACTTTGTCCGGTTAAATCAATCATTTTTTGATTGATATAATAATAGAAACTGTCCCCTTTGGTTAGATAACGTTCCGCTTGAGGAACAATTCCAGCATCAGCGGCCTCGCTAGTCGGAAAATGTCCTGCAACCCAGTCACTAGTCCCATAAGCCGCATCCCAAGCGCGATCTAAATCGTTATAATGACTGGCATTCTTGGTGGTTTGGCTATTTTCAGTGTAGGTTTTCGTTGCTGAATCATAGGTATAACTTGTTAAACTTTCGACTGTTTTTGTAGGAGCCGATTGAATGACTGATTGCTGAGAAGAAATCGCACTTGTTGAAAAAGTGCTCCATGCTTCACCATACTCAGAACCTAAGATAAAAGAATAACCGCTGGTGCTGCTGCCAACTTTATTTAATTCAAAAGAGACAGCATTTTTGGCGGCAGTCGCTCCACCGAGGTAATCGGTGAAAGCTGCATTAATTGTTGCAGCGTAAACACCCTTCACACCAGTATTGAAGGAAGTTTTTCCTTCAGGAACAATTCCGTTGGCATAATAATTCATATTTGTTCCGACACCAGCTGCGTCACTGACAATTCCTTGAACTCCATTTCCAGCAGCAACGTATTCCAACTGGCCGGTAGCATGATTCATAGAAGCAAAGGTCATATAGGCAGCAGAACTACTGTCGCTAATTGCCATTTGCTGAGGCAAAACTTGCTTGATAGCGGCTGCCAGTGAAGAATTATTAGTTGCAGTGATATCCGCTAAGGAAATAAAATTCCCGTTATTTGCTGTGTCGTTCATGTCATAAAAGCTAAAGGCCGCAGACATCTGTGAAATATTATAGTATTCAATCCCTGAATAAAAATTATTGGAGACTTGAATCCGCGGTTGGCTGCCCTTAGTTTGAATGTTTGATAAAGTTAGCATAATCCCTAAGCGATGGGTTACTTGTTTAGTTTGAGTTACTCCACTTGCATCCACATAAACCTCACTGCCTATAAAACTGCCAGCATTATCATAAAATACTTGGACCGTTTGATTCGTCAATTTGGTTGAGCCGAAAATAACCGAAATACCATTACTCGGATTTGTTCCGTTCCTCCCCATATAAACACTACGGAGTTTTGAAGTAAACTCGCTGGCATTGTTAAAAAGATTGCCATTTGGCACAGTCGTTACTAAAGGAATAATCTTGGATCCTTGACTGCTGCTGCCAGTTGCGAAACTATCTGAGTCATCCTTGTCAATGCCGCCAGCTAGACCATCTGAAGTATAAACTCGTAAATTACTTCTTGCATCGGCAGTTGTAACTAATTGTTCTCCCATCAAGCTCCCCATGTCGATGGCGCCGGCATCTCCCAAAATCAAATTGTTGGAAGATTCCGTTTCAGAAATAGCTGTCGAACTCTCAGTCGCTTCATCAATTGAATCCACATTGCTTTCTGATGTGGTGCTAGTTGTTGAACTATCTGAGGTAGTCAGCTCTGAAGATTGGTCTTCGCCACTAGTTTCATCGGTAGATTCTGTTGTTGATGTAGTTGCTTCAATTTGCAAAGTTACCGGTGTTGCAGATTCTCGTAAGTTTGTTTGTCCGCCTTGAATATCAGTTTGATACAAGGCACTGACTACCTGAACATCTGACACAAAATCCGTTGTAAATTTTAAGACAGCATCTTTTGTTTCAATGCTGCTTGCAGTCGTTTGAAACAGCTCACCTGTTTGTTGACCATCTGTTGTTAATTGATAGGAAAAATTATCCGTCATTCCTTCTGCCAATGTCGGTTGAATTGAATTACCTTGATTATCAAGAAGGCTAAAACCTACAAACCTTTGTTCAATTGATGCTGTTGTTGTGTAATTAATTGTCCAATTAATTTTATTTTCAACTGTTATTTCATAAGAAATTGTTCCTTTACCTTCATCGTCATTGTATAACTTCGTTTGATTATTATCCGGGATTTCCACTGCTAAGGCTTGCAAACCAAAAACCATTGAAATTCCGATAGGCAACAGGATAATCATCACAGAAAATAAATTTAAATACCTAGATTGTAGCAATTTTTTAAACATTCATTCCCCTCCAAACTACCAAAAACTAAAACGCAAAACCCTTAACTAGCTATGAATTCGTGGATTATTTTACTGATCACAAAAAAACTATTCAACCGTACCAATTTTTATTTTCATTTTTTTCGACTCTTTACCAGCATAACTCGTCTGTTTTTTTATCGGACTTTGTTAGTAGCTAAAAATATTGAACATTCGTTATTTAATATGAAATTTTCTTTCTACACTAAATTTGAAAAGCTAGTTTTTTTACCGAATCTGACTTTTTTAATTTTTATTTGTAGAAAAAAATTATCTAATCTCTTATCAACTTACGAAACTCTGAAAAGTAATTTATTTTGATTATCAAATTATAATTACTTAAAATGGTTATCCTTAGATATAGATAATTGCCGAATTTTCGTCAAATTTTCCGTTATCTGATATGAAAGTTAACTTAAAAGAAACTTATTTTCTGCTAAATCCCCTTAAAAATATTTTCTTTACGAATGAATGAAAGGGATATTCTTAAAAAAACCAGAATTTCCCTTAAGGAATTCTTAATAATTAACATCGAAAATTTCATAATTTTAACTTTTTTTAACTTAAAGGTGAATAAATTAAGAATTTTTTATTCTTTCGATCACCGAAAGACCTACATCATTTGTTAAAAAGCAAAAAAAAGCGAGATTTCTCTCACTTTCAAATCGATATAGTAGATATACCAGAAATATTATTTTTTGTTCATTGATTTAATTTTGAAGGAGTTCATAGCAGCAGAATAAATTGTGCTATGAGTTCAGAGAGGACGAAGGGAAGAGAGCATTTTTAGAAGTTTTTTTCAAAATAAAAAGAACAGCTTAATCTCTTGTACCTTTACTAATAAAGGCTCCTTGAAAAGATTAAGCTGTTCAAATGTTACTGTAATATTAGCTTGGCCAAATGATTTGCCAATGGTTTAACCTAAAACATTCACGGCAAAACTTGGTGTGTAATAAGCTGTGCTAGTAATTTTTACGACATCACCTGTTTGTGGTGCGTGAATAAACTGGCCGTTACCTAAATAAATTCCTACGTGATACGTACCGCCACGAGAACCAAAGAAGACTAGGTCTCCAGGTTGTGCTTCAGAGACAGAAATCATTGTACCTGCGTATTCTTGGGTAGTCGTCACACGACCGATGTTAATACCGGCAGCATTTGAATAAACGTACGAAGTTAAGCCGGAGCAATCAAAACCGCTAGGAGTTGAACCGCCCCAGACATATGGAATTCCTAAGAACGTTTGGGCATAGGCAACAATTGCACTCCGCACTTCTGAGGTTGAAGCAGAGCTTGTGCTGCTAGAGCTTCCTGTTGATGAACTAGAAGAGCTTGTTGAATTGCTAGTCGAACTGCTAGCAGATGATTCACTAGTGCTGTTAGTTGAACTGCTAGACTCAGTTGATGTGCCTGTAGACTGACTAGTTGAATCAGTTGCGGCAGTTGAGCTAGTTGTATCTTCTGTTGCAGTTACATCAGTAGCCGCAGCTGCTTCGATAGCAGCTTGTTCTTCAGCTGCAGCAGCTTGAGCAGCGGCTTCTTGTTCAGCTGCTAATTCAGCAGCGGCAGCTTCTGCGGCAGCTTGTTCAGCTTCCAAGGCAGCTTTGTCCTGTTCAGCAGTGGCTTGTTGAGCTGCTAAAGTTGTTGTTAAAACATCTAATTCAGCTTGTTTGCTTAAAAGATTCCCTTTTTGGGTTTCTAAATCAGCCTGTGTTTCGTTTAATTCAGTTTGCTTTGCTGTAACTTCCGCTTGTTTTTCTTCAACAGCGTCTTTGTCAGCTTTTTGTTGGTTGACTAAATCGTTATTAGCACTCATCAAAGTTGTCATGGCAGTTACTCTTGATACTGCATCTGAGATTGAATCAGCATCCAACACCGCATCGATTAAGCTGGTGCTTTGATTACTAACTTGAGCATCTCTAGCTTGCTCTTCAATAGTACTTTGACGCTTTTCAATCCGTGTTTCTAAATCAGCAATTTGATTTTGTAAATCTTCAGCTTCTTGGGTTAAAGCGGTTTGTTGCTCTTGTAAATCTGCCGCTTGGCTATTAATATCATCCACTTCAGATTGTACTGTTGAAATTTGTGATTGAATATCTGTTTGTTGATCAGATAAACTGTCAATCAAATCTTGTTGATTTTGAATTTGCGTATCATAGTCTGCTGCAGAGGCCGCAAGTGGTGCAGCGACTGATAAAGCAACGGCGCATACCATAACAGTTGACAAAACTTTTTTGTTCAAAATCCTACCTCCATTTATGTACTGTATTTTTGCATTCTCACGAACACACTTAACCCTATCACAGCATTATGTCATGAAAGTAAAACTAGTATTACATTCATATTTCATAACAAATCTTACCAAATCTGTCATGAAAATTTCTTAAAAAATTCACAAATAAATTTTAATAAATCGACCTCCCTAAGACAATTCCTCCCAAAAAAATAAAATTTCTTTTCAAATTGATGAAGATTTTCATTTGCGAAAAAAATGCCAAAAAAATAAGCTCAATTTCTTCACAAAGAAATTGAGCAAAAAATGACCTTCAAATTATCCAGCTAAAATTTCTTTTGTGACGGCAGTTGTCCCCTGCATTTGCAAAATACAATTTTGTGGGCAAGCGATCACACACTCTCCGCAATTAGTACATAAATCAGGGTTAATCACCGCCAGATTCTCGACGATTTCAATTGCGTTTTCAGGACATACTTTGACGCATTTGCTGCAGGTAATGCAGCCGACACTACAAATTTTCTTGACGCCCCCGCCCCGCTCAGTATTAGAGCAAGTGACAATTGCCGTATTTTCGGCTGGTAGCATTTTGATTAATAGCTTTGGACAAGCGCTAATACATTTCAAACAGCCAACACATTTATTCGGCTTAATTTTTGCCACACCGTCAATCATTTCAATGGCATCATAGTCACAACTAACAAGACAATCGCCATACCCTAGACAGCTTTGTTGACAACTCCCTTGACCGCCGAAAACTTGATTGGCAGCGTAGCAGGTTTTTGCCCCTTGATAATCCATCTTGGTTTGGGTAAATTGACACTGCCCATTGCAGCGAACAAAGGCAGCGGTCTTTTGGAAACTGCCAGCCGTTTCGCCTAAAATTGCCGCCAATTTTTCTTGCGTTTCTGCTCCGCCTGGGGTGCATAAACCACCACCAGCTTCATCTGCTGCCATTGCTTTGGCATAACCATCGCAACCGGAAAAACCACAGGCACCGCAGTTAATTCCTGGCAGAGCCGCTCGCAATTCAGTTTCTTTAGGATCCTCCGGTGTGCGGAACACAATCGTGGCAATCGACAAGCCAACCCCAGCAATTAAACCGAGCAGGCCGACTAATATGACCGGATAAAAAATACTTTCAAACATTGACAAGCCTCCTCTACTGGAATAATCCTTCCGCCAAACCAGCGAAACCTAAAAATGATAGGGATACTAAAGCAGCTGAAACCAAAGTGATTGGCAGACCCTTCAAGTTTTCAGGAATATCATTTGCTTCTAAGCGTTGTCGTACACCGGCAAAAATCACCATCGCCACTAAAAAACCCAAACCTGCACTAAAGGCGTTAAAAATGGATTCAAGATAGCTATAACTTTTGGAGAAGTTTAAAATCGATACTCCCAATACAGCACAGTTAGTCGTAATCAATGGCAAATAAATCCCTAAAGCATTATACAAAGCAGACATGTATTTTTTTAAGATGACCTCTACCAATTGAACTAAAGCGGCAATCAATAAAATGAAGACGATTGTCTGCAAATAATCTAACCCGGCCGGCACTAAAATCATGGTGTAAATCGGATAGGTCGCGAGTGTAGCAATCACCATGACAAAAGTCACGGCAATCGACATCCCGACAGCCGTATTTAATTTCTTGGAAACTCCTAAGAAGGGACAGATCCCCAAAAACTGCGATAGGACAAAATTATCCGTGAGCACACCGGCTACTAAAATCGTTACGAAGGCTTGCATGAGTCATCCCCTCCATTCTGTTTTTCTTGAAGCGCGTTTGGATCGCAAACTTCCGCAATCGGACAACTTGCACATTCTAATTTGCGGGCTTGATATTTGCTGTATTTATTCACAACCATCACCAACATCCCAAAAACAAAAAATCCACCCGGGGGTAGCAATAAGATAGTCATTGGCGTAATCCAATTGGCTGCGATTGTTAGGCCAAGCAAGGTGCCGCTGCCGATTAATTCTCTAATGGCTCCCATTAAAAAGAGCGCTGCAGTAAAACCAACCCCCATGCCAAGACCATCTAAAGCCGAATACAAAACTGGATTGTCTTTGGCGTATGCTTCTGCTCGTCCTAAAATGATGCAGTTAACCACAATCAGTGGCAAATAAATACCCAAGGTAGCATCTAAAGCAGGCGCTAAAGCCTTCACTAAAAATTGAACCACTGTCACAAAGCCCGCAATAATTGTGATGAAGGCGGGAATTCTAACCTGCGGCGGAATAACTTTCCGCAACAGCGAAATTACCACATTGGAACCTAATAAAACAACGGTTGCCGCCACTCCCATTCCCAAGCCATTAAATGCAGAGGTTGTTACGGCTAAGGCAGGACAAGTACCTAAAACTAATTTTAAAACAGGATTTTCTTTAATAATTCCTTTACTAAAAATCGGAAATAATTTTTGTTTTTCCAATACCTTTCCTCCTCCCTTTTAGGGAATTAATTCAGATAAATCGAGAGCTTCGTTAACGGCAGCGACCACTGCATTTGAAGTTTTTGTAGCGCCTGTCACGGCCACAATCTCGCCAGCAGTGCCGTTTCCAGTCTTAGTGACAACTGGTCGGGTGCTTAATTGATTAAACTGTTCTAAAAAACTTAGATTTGTGACGTTCTGACCGAGCCCGGGGGTTTCATTGCTGGCATCTAAGACAGCAACCCCTAATACTTCACCTTGATAAATTGCCGTCATCACGGAGACATCACTGCCATATCCATAAGCGGCGGTTTCAAAAAGATAGCCGCTAACCTCAGAACCATTTTTGGCTTCATAGGCAACTTCGCCATCTGTTAAAATAATTTCTTCATAGCTAGATGCGGCAATTAATTCTGCCATCACTGCTTGTTTTTGCTGCCATTCCTGTTCAGCAATGCGCTCTGCAAAAACATAGCGAGTACCAGCGACACAAAGAGTCACCACTAGACAAATGGTAACCAGACAGATTGTGGCTGTTAAAATTGATTTACTGTCTTTAGTTTTCACGCTGCTTTACCTCCCGTCCAAAGGTCTTAGGAATCGTCAGATTTTCAATCAGGGGCACTAAAATATTCATTAATAAAATAGCGTATGAAACCCCTTCTGGCAAAGCGGCAAAAAAACGAATTGCTACGGTGATTACGCCACAGCCGACAGCGAAGATGATTTTGCCATTTCTAGTGACCGGCGATGTGGTATAATCAGTCGCCATGAAAATGGCTCCCAACAATAAACCTCCAGCCAATACATGATAGAGCGGATTGCCTCCCAATAAAAAACTCAAGAGAGCAACTGTTCCAATAAAAACTGTGGGAATCAGCGGCGAAATTACTTTGCGGAAAATCAAATAGGCCCCGCCGAGAAGTAACGCAAGCCCACAAGTTTCTCCTAAACTACCGCTGCGAACACCTAAGAACATATCTATTAACGAAGGCAACGAACTTTCTGCACCCGAAAGATAAGTCGCCGTAGTTGTGACGTCGATTCGTTGAGAATATTCAAAGGGAACAACCCAATCGCTCATCTGAGAGGCAAAAGACATCAAGAGAATGATGCGAGCGGCAATCGCTGGATTGACAAAATTTTGACCGATGCCCCCGAAAAATTGTTTAACAATCACAATTGCAATTACACCGCCTAACGCTGCCATCCACAAGGGCAAGCTGACCGGCAGATTTAAAGCTAATAAAATTCCCGTGATAACCGCCGTTAAATCTCTGATAGAATTACTGCGTTTTAAAATTTTGCGACTGAGATATTCGCTAATCACACAGGCAGCAACGGTCACAGCGATAAGTAATAATGCCCGTGGCCCAAAAATAATTCCGCTAGCAATTATGGCTGGTACGAGAGCAATCACGACGTCCCGCATAATTGTCGGGGTCGAACTGCCATTATGAATATGGGGTGATGCTGACACTTGCAGTTGACTCATTTAACCGCCTCCCTTTGCACTAATTTCCCTTGACGCATGTATTGAACTAGTTTGCGATTGGAAGGACACACAAACGAACAGCAACCGCACTCCATACAATTTGCGACCTGTAATTTTTCCAAATCAGGAGCATCCTTGAGCTTGACAGCTCGTTCAATTTGCATTGGTAAAAGAGAAAGTGGACAGGCTTGCCCGCAACGACCGCAGCGAATACAGGGATATCCTTCCGGTAATGCAGCGGATTTTTCTTTGAAAGCCAACAAGGCATTATTTTGCTTAGTCACTGGCAACTCCAAGGAATATTGAGCAATTCCCATCATTGGTCCACCGAGAATTATTTTGCCTTCTGCTTCCAACATACCGCCGCAGTCTTCGATGACATCGGCAAGCTTCATTCCAATAGGCACCAGCACATTTTGTTGATTTTTTATATTGTCACCGGCAATCGTCAAACGCTTGTTGGTCAAGGGCTGACTGGTTTCTAAATAATGTTGAAACTGAGAGATGGTGGAAACATTTAACACGAGACAGCCGTCATGGGAGGGCAACTTGCCCATCGCTACTTTGCGACCAGTCGTTACGTAGATTAACATTTTTTCGGCCCCTTGGGGATAACGGCTCGGTAAAGCCATCACCGAAATATTTTCGGCTCCTGCTAAATCAACTGCCGCCTGCAACTCCTCAAGGGCCTGCGGTTTGTTTTTTTCAATACCAATAATTGCTTGGGGAATTTCAAGAAATTTCAAAACCGTTTCAATACCCCGAATAATTTGGTTTGGCGCCTCCACCATTTCCCGAAAATCTGAAGTAATAAATGGCTCACACTCGGCTCCATTAATCACTAAAAAATCAATTTGCTGCTCTTTAGGAATTGTTAATTTGGCATGGAGCGGAAAACCAGCCCCGCCAATACCAACTATGCCGCTGTTGCGGGCGGCGGTGAGTAGCTCAGCTAAGTTTGTGATTTTTTGCGGTTGTTCAGGAGTAAAAAAAGTATTTTCGCCATCACTTTCGATGTAAATGGCGTCACAGCTCTGACCGTTGGCTAATAAAATCGGTTTAATTTGTTTAACCTTTCCTGAAATAGGTGCATGGATTGGTGCCGAAATCATCGCTGAACTTTCGGCGATAACTTGCCCAATAGCTACGATATCTTTTTTCTTGACGATTGCTTCACAAGCTGCGCCAATATGTTGCTGTAACGGGAGAATAACCATCTCCGGTGCCGCAATTTTACGGGTTGCAAACTCTGCAGTTTCTTTATTGTGGGGAACCGCTGCTCCGCCTTTAAAAATCTTCAGAGTATTTAAAATACTACCCATCTTAAAACCCCTTTCAAACTTTTTTTAAAAGAGTAAACGCTTTTATTTTATTATATCCTTATGATTTCTGATTTAGTAGTAAAATTTAAAAATAATTTCACAAATTTTGCAGTACATTTGTTACTTTTTGGCAAAAAAAATCCTGACTCCATAAAGGAATCAGGATAAAAAATTTTTATTTTTCAATTGAAGTAACGATACCTGAACCAACTGTCCGGCCGCCTTCACGAATTGAGAAGGTTGTTCCGTTTTCAACAGCAATTGGGTGAATTAATTCAACATCAATTGTAACGTTATCGCCTGGCATAACCATTTCAGTGCCTTCAGGTAAAATAATATTACCTGTTACGTCAGTTGTCCGGAAGTAGAATTGTGGACGGTAGTTGTTAAAGAATGGTGTATGACGTCCGCCTTCTTCTTTGGTCAATACGTAAATTTCTGCAGAGAATTTAGTATGTGGTGTAATTGAACCTGGTTTTGCAATAACTTGACCACGTTGAATTTCATCCCGTTGGATACCACGGAGTAAAATCCCAACGTTATCACCAGCTTCACCGTAATCCAAAGTTTTACGGAACATTTCCACACCGGTTACAACTGCTTTTTTAGTTTCAGGAGCAATCCCTACGATTTCAATTTCGTCACCAGTTTTAACCACACCACGGTCGATACGACCTGAAGCAACTGTACCACGACCAGTGATTGAGAAAACATCTTCGACTGGTAATAATAAAGGCTTGTCAGTATCACGTTCTGGAGTTGGAATGTAATCATCCACAATATCCATTAAGTCATAAATAACTTTTTCGTAATCAGCATCGCCTTCAAGAGCTTTCAAAGCAGAACCTTTTACAACTGGAATATCGTCGCCTGGGAAACCATATTCAGTTAATAATTCACGAACTTCCATTTCAACCAAGTCGATTAATTCTTCGTCATCCACTAAATCGATTTTGTTTAAGAAAACAATTAAGTATTTAACACCAACTTGACGAGAAAGCAAAATGTGTTCACGAGTTTGTGGCATTGGGCCATCTGTTGCGGATACCACTAAGATAGCACCATCCATTTGGGCTGCCCCAGTAATCATATTTTTAACGTAGTCCGCGTGTCCTGGTGCATCGATATGCGCGTAGTGACGTTTGTCAGTTTCATACTCAACGTGGGCAGTGTTAATGGTAATTCCACGTTCACGTTCTTCAGGAGCGGCATCAATACTTGCGTAATCTTGTGCGCTCGCTAAACCTTTTTTAGCTAAAGCGTTCGTGATGGCTGCTGTTAAAGTTGTTTTACCGTGGTCAACGTGTCCGATTGTACCAATGTTAACGTGTGGTTTACTTCTATCATAATGTTCTTTTGCCATGATCTAAAATACCTCCTATAAATTGATTCCTTCAAGAATCAGGGTTGGCTTCTCTCCGTAACATGAAGCTTATGATGTTATTATAGGTCAAAACTAGTCAGAGTCAATTAAAACGACTTCTTAACAAAACCTGACACTAATTTTGTTTCGTTTACAACCTCAAAGCAACAGTAGAAGATTACAGTCCATAGTTTAGCACAAAGCCGCCAATCTACAAACTAAAGACCTTCGCCATAAGAGAATCTAAACAATTTAGTTATTTTCATCTAACAAAATTGTTAGCCAAAAATAGGCTGAGAAGATGGCATTTCGCTATGCTTTGTTTATAATAGTGTACGAGGTGAAGAATGTGAAAAAAATAATTGGCTTTATCGCTATTTTAGCAGTCTTTATTGGCGGCAGCTATTTTGCTTATAATTACTACTACGGCGGCGATACTTATTATACGAAAATTGTGACAGATGGTGAAAGATCAACAGAAACCAGCGACAGCGGCGAAACGTTTACCTTTTACGATTATGATCAAGCGGCTTACGACCAAGATGGTGCCGAAAAAGATGTGAACCTGCATGAAAGCCGGGAAAATCCGTTAAGAAAAGATGCCTACCTGAAATTATTAGTCAATGAACGCAAAGGCGTTATCAGCTGGGAAGAAGTCAGCCAAGACGATGTGCCGGATCAAGCTTTGACACAATTAAATTAATACTAAAAATGAGAGCTACCCAAAAAAGTGGGAGCTCTCATTTTTGTTTTCCTTCAATTGTTTGATTTATCTCAAAAAAGTTCCATGGTTTAAAATAAACGACAAAAATTTCCTAGTGTGATTATTACTAAAAGAAGAATAAAATACCATACCAGCCTTTTTTTATTAATCTTTTCCATAGACTGGCTGGTCGCTAAAGCTCAGGGTGTCAATTTTTACTCCTTCTGTTTCAAAAACAATAATCTCGTTTAACCCCTGCTGCAAAAACTCCTTTGGACAATAAAGATACTGAGTCGGCCCAAGCTGCCAATAGCGACCTAAATTGAATCCATTAACAGCGACTATCCCCTTACCATAATCCGAGCAATCAATAAAACTGTCCTTTGGCTCAGCTAATTCTACTTCAAACTTATAAAAAGAAGGCTGTCGATAATCAGCGGCGGCTGTGAAATCAATTTTTGCCAATTGTTCAAAAGAAAAATCCAATGCATACTGAGTAAAACCTTGATGAAAATGAATATCATGGATTAATCCGCCCCGCATCCCTTTTTGTTGAGTGGGCGCATTTAATTTATAACCGTAATTAACCCGGCCTAAATTTTCCAGCAAAATTTTTACATTGGTGCTCTCTTTTTGCTGCTTGTTATGATACCGTATTTCTGCACCCATCGTTTCATGATATTGCGTGCTATGAAAATGATTATTGATAAAAATTTGTCCCCGGTCACTCGCCTCCACTAGCTGCAGCCGATTTTCCTGCTGATAGTTTTTTAAATCAGCAGAATACAGGATATAACCTAAGCCACTGCCCGCTGCTTCCATTGTTAAAGGATAAACTGAACGCTGCTCTGTTGCCATCGCAGTAACTGTGTTAAACAAGGAAACACTGTCCTTCACAGGAAAACTACCAAAATTAGTAAAGGTTTTACTGCGGGGCTCTGCCTGCCAAACATTCGGGCAAATTTCTTTTATCGCTTTTTGGACTGCAAAATATTTTTCTGTGGGCGTACCCCATTCCGTCAACAGTGCATCATAATCATAGCTCGTCACTTGAGGAAAATCTTTTCCTTGAGTGACGCTACAACCATTATAAAAGCCAAAATTAGTGCCTCCATGAAACATATAAAAATTAATCGAGCCCACTGCTAGCATTGCTTTCACCTCGGCGGCAACCTCAGCTGGCTGGCGCCGAATAATTTCATTGCCCCATAGATTAAACCAGCCATCCCAAAACTCCATGCACATCACTGGCCAGTTTTTGCCGTGCTTGGCCATAAACTGTTGGATTTTAGCAGCATTTTCTTTGGCGTGACTGCCAAAATTCCCCGTGACAAAAACATCTTCTTCAATCAGGCTGCCGGCATCTAAAACCTCTGGCCAATCTCCGTCGGCAGTGAATAACGGTACTGTGATACCATTGTCCGTCATAATTTTTTTGGTTTCTTTTAGATAAGCTTTTTCCATGCCATAGGAACCGTATTCGTTTTCAATTTGCATCATAATTACGGGGCCACCTTCAGAAATTTGCAGTGGCGCTAATTTTGGCAAAAGGACGGAAAAATAATTGCTGACTTTTTCCATAAAAATCGCATCTGTTGATCTTAATCGAATTCCTGGATAGTTTAGTAGCCAAGAGGGCAGACCACCAAAATCCCATTCAGCACAAATGTACGCCGAAGGCCGCAGGATGACGAACAACTCCATTTTTTGCGCCAATTGAATAAAGGCCGTCACATCTTTTAAGCCAGAAAAATCAAATTGACCTTCAACCGGTTCATGTAAATTCCAAGGGATATAGGTCTCTACGGTATTGGCCCCTAACGCCTTCAAATTATATAAACTGTCTTCCCACTGGCCCGGCGTCATCCGAAAATAATGAATGGCCCCACTGATCAGTTTAATTGGCTGACCATCCAACAAAAAATCTTCTTTAATCTCAAATGTTCCCACGCTAATCCCCCTTCTCAAGCAGACCTGATGAAATAAAAATTTTTTTTTACAACAAACTAGCTTTTGCTTACAAACGATTAATAACCTCATCCACATTTTTAATCATGACAGAAACCGTTCCGTCTGGATTATTCATAAATTCAATGAAATCTGGATTGCGGTAAACATCCACCGGCACGATTAGTTCAATTCCGTTGGAGAGTTTGAATTTTTGTTTGCCAAAACGTTTTTCGGAAATTTCCTGAATCTCTTTGACCGGCTGTAATTCTTCAACAAAGCCAGCCTCTTTAACCTCTTCTTTGAAGGCCATTTGGGCAGAGATATTATCCTTGAAAACTTTTTGAGCGATTTTTTCGGCTTCAACAAAACCAGTTTCCTCGATGCTGTCATACATCGCTTCTTTGACATCGGCTAAAATTTCAAATTCATCCTCGTCAAATTTTTTACCGATTTGCTTGGCAACTTTTTTGATGACTTCGGTATTTTCTTCAAGGGAAGGTGCTGGTTGAGTTTCAATCACAGATTCCGAAAAATAGGCTTTTTTCTCGCCAGAAAAGGTGTAGCGTTTTTCAATCAGCTCAAAACTTAAATTGCTAACGTTGACAATCAGCGCTTCATCCGCCTTTTGGGTTTTGGAACCCAATATACCGCGATTTAAAATTAATTTATTTTCAATCGCCCCAGTCTCGCTATCGACATAATGGGTATAAGCTTCGTGATAGTTGGCCTTCAAGAAAGCCAAATAAAGCTGAGTGTCTTCTTCATAGAGCACGACAAAAATATCGGCACTGGGACCATCTTCACTCTGTCCATAGAAGCCAAACCAGCGCTCCGTCAATTTTTCGCTGACGCTGATAAAATCCTCTGAGACAGTTTGCAATAATTCTGCAACTGCGCTGTCTTCTGCTAAAATCCCAGTTTTGGTCTGGGCAGAAGAAACCTTAGTAATTTTTTTCGTTAAAAAATCCCGAATATATTCGGTGGTCAAGTCTAATTCAACTTGAGAAAACACGGGTAAATTACTTTCTCTATCGATTAAATGCATAATTGCTTTTTTTAAATATATATCCAAAATGAACGACCTTCTTTTCTGTTTTTTGCCTAAGAGCTAGTGTACCGAAAAAAGGCGCGATTGTCAGCAAAATTTGTGCAAGAAGCAAAAATATCCGTTAAAATAGACTGAGATGGAGGTGTCCAATGCAAGCCAATTACTTAGAAAAATTACCTGAGGCAGTTGCCACTGCCTTAAACCATGACTTTGTTTTTATTATCAATGAAAATTTAGTCCAACATTATCCCGCCCGCCAATGGACCGACCAAGAAATTTTGAGCGATTTAAAAAGGCGCTTTGGTGTGGAAGGTCATTTTGTCCAAAAGGAAAATTACCGGATTGTGGAATTGCCGGGAGTCGAGACTGTCAAAATTATTGTTCCCTAACAAGTAAACACCTCAGAAATTACAACGCAGTTACCTGTCTTCAATCAGCTAGATTTTTTATCTCACTGTTGAGGTCGTGTCCGCTGTCTTGTAAAATTTCTAAGGTGTTTTTTTATTTGCTGTATTCTCGATAATAAAAAACAGCCAGCTGCGTGCGATCCCGCAAGTTCAATTTATCCAATAGCCGACTGATATAATTACGGACGGTTCCTTCACTGAGAAATAAGGCGGCGGCTATTTCTTTATTATTCAGTCCGTTGGCCACTTGAATTAAAATTGTTTCCTCCTGTTCAGATAAAGAAAAATCAGGTTTAGCCGCTGCCGGTTTTAAAATACTCGGCAGCTTTTCAACAATCTGACTACCAAAAACAACCTGCTGATTGACCACAGCTAAAATTGCCGGCACAATAGCGGACAAATCTTGTTTAATTAAATACCCCTTGACGCCAATTTCTAAAGCTTTTTGAATATATTCTTCATCCGAAAAAGTCGTCAATAATAAAATTTTTGCCTGCGGATTGGCAGTCAAAATATTTTCAGCAGCTTGAATCCCACTGCCTTCTGCCATCCGAATATCCAATAAAAGGACATCTGGTTGCCATTTTTGATAAAGCGCCTCAGCCTCTTGCCCAGAATGGCCGCTAGCTACCACCTGAATCTTGCCCTCAGCCTCAACTATCGTTTTTAAAGAAGTAGTGACTAGATAATCATCGTCAACGACCACAATTTGTATCATTCAACTTCCTCCTCATTTTCTTTGGGTTTATCCAGCTTCGGCAAGATAACCTGTAACGAAAATCCTTTTTCACTGGCGTGAGTATGCAGTTGCCCGGTAAAATCTTCCAAACGTTTTTGAATACTCAAAAGTCCAATACCTTGTGACTGACTCGTTTTCTGCAGCGTTCCATTATCTTGAATTGTGCACTTGTAAAACGCTGGCAGCTGACTAAATTCAATCCTCACTGTGTCAGCGTTACTGTGCTTCATAACATTGGCCAAAGCTTCTTTAATAATCATCAGCAAAGGCTGGGCATACTCTTGCGGAAAATCTTGAAAATTGCCGCTAACTTTCACCTCAGCCCCATAAAAATCCTGCAGGAGTAGCTGTAGACCGTCAGCTAATGTGACAGAAATTTGATAAGTATTGTGCACACTATTGCGGATGCTAGACATGCCTTGATTGACTGTGTCATTCAATAATGACAAGGGCTGTTGTAATGTTTCCTGTTGGTTTAAAGTCTGAATAGCTCCAAGTTGCAATAGCGCACTGGATAATAGGTGGCCGACATTGTCATGAATATCTCTAGCAATACGGTTGCGTTCTTTAGTGATTTCCAATTCAATCAGCTGTTCTTGGGTGGACAGCAGCTGGCTATTTTTTTCTGTTAAGATATGCTGTTGCTCCCAGCTGTCGTCTTTTAACCGTAAATAATTTTGTTGCATATCTGTTTGCAACAAACGGTGCCAAGCTAGATAACTGCTGGCTACCATCAATAATAAAACTAAAATTTTCAATTGACTGGATAAATCGGCCAACAAAACTGTAACACTAATCAGGACAAGACTAATTTGCTGCCATTTTTTTTGCGGAGTGACGGTCAGATAAAAGCCGGTCACCGTTGGCAAAAAAACGAATAATAGCGGATAAAAAAGTCCCACTGCTAGAAAAAAAGTAACGAGAATTTCTTTTAGAAAGTTCACAGGCTTTAAATAAATTAGTCCACAAAGAATCAGGGTTACCAACAACCACAGGACAATGACCCTTGCGTCAACTTGTCCAACTAATAGAAAAACTGCAAAGAGCAGAAAAAAACTATTTTCCCAAATATTTTGATAGGGTAACTGCTTCATAGGACTCCTTAATGTGACAATTGTCACCTGCTGTTTGGCCGACAGACACTAGGCTAGCTTGATTTTATTTATTATAGTCATAGTAACAAGAAAAAGAAAAGAGGCAGCCGAATGATTATTGAAGTAGAAAATCTCGTAAAACGCTACGGCTCTTTGATGGCTTTAAACCATTTTAACTTGAAGGTCAAAAAAGGAGAACGCCTTGGTCTATTAGGACCAAATGGCAGCGGCAAAAGTACAGCCATCAACTGTATGCTTTCGCTTTTAAGCTACGACAAGGGATCGATAAAATTATTTGGCGAAGAAATGGCCCCTGATAAATATGATTTAAAACGACGGATTGGCGTGGTTCCCCAAGAGGTTGCAGTTTTTTCAGAGCTGACAGCCGAGCAAAATATCGATTACTACTGCGGGCTTTATATTGCGGATAAAGCAACTCGTAAACAGCATGTGGCTGAAGTCATCGAGTTAGTCGGCTTAGAGGAATTTCGCAATTTTGTTCCCGCTAAGCTTAGCGGCGGTTTAAAGCGCCGCTTAAATATTGCTTGTGGCATTGTGCATAAACCAGAATTAATTTTTTTAGATGAACCGACTGTCGCTGTCGATCCTCAAAGCCGCAATAAAATTCTCGAAAGCATTCGGATTTTAAATGAACAAGGAGCGACCATCGTCTACACGACTCATTATATGGAGGAAGTCGAAAGCCTCTGCAATCATATTGTGATTCTTGATCAAGGAGAAGTTATTGCTGAAGGCAGCAAAGAAGAACTGAAGCAAATGATTCGCACCACAGAAAAATTAGTGATTGAGCTGCCCTTTTTCAGCGATTCACTGAAAAAATACTTAGCTGGCCAACCTGATATTATCGAAACAGAATACGACCAGATTTTTCTGACGTTACACACTACTCATTTAAAGAAAACTTTATTGGAACTGCTGAGTTTTTTCAGCACTCAGCAACTGGATTTTGGCAGTATTCATACCCAAGAAGTTACTTTAAACGATGTCTTTTTAGAAATTACCGGCAAAGCCTTGCGGGATTAAAGGGGGGATTAGATGTTTCAGCACTTATATCGCTTTCGTTTAAAAATTTTATTACAGCGACGAGACCTACTGTTTTGGACTTTGATGTTTCCCTTAATTCTCGGTTGGTTTTTCCAAGCGGCCTTTGGTAATATTGACAATGCTGAAGTAGTTACTGCTAGTGACGTTGCTTTTGTCGGGCAAGCTACCTCAGAAGAAAACCAATTTGCTGAAGCCCTCGGCAGCATTGACAATCAAGGGACGGCATTGTTCAAGCCGGTTTCCATGAGCGAAAAAGCTGCGCTGCAAGCTTTAGAAGAAGGCGAAGTCAGCGGGATTTATTATTTTTCTGATCAAGAAATTTCTCTGCAAATTAATTCCGATCAAACACCACAAAAATTGCTGCAGGCTTTTTTAGATCAATTTTTGCAGCAACAAGATTTACTGGCACAAATTACCGCAACTGGTCAAACTTTTTCTAATGAACAGCTGGCTCAGTTTTTGGAGCCAGTAAATTATTTGCAGGCGGATGGGGAGCTTTCGGCCAACGACCAAAAAAGTTTTTACTTTTTTACTTTGATTGGCATGGCCTGCATGTTTGGCTTTCTCTGGGGCTTGAAGAATAGCGTGGATGAGCAGGCCGATAAATCGGCTAGAGGCATTCGCTTTTCCCTAATTCCTGCCAATAAGCTTTTGGTCAATACTGCCAACACTTGTGCTGCCTTTACCATATTTTTTGTAGAAATTCTTTTGGTAATTGGCTTTTTCAATCTGGTCTATCAAGTCAACTTTGGCTCCCGCTGGCAATGGATTTTAGTGGTTACTGCTCTCGGTTCCTACAATGCCCTCGTTTTAGGGGCCTTTCTTGCTAATCGTTTGAAGATACCCCTCCTTCAACAAGAAAATGTCGGCTTAGCCTTGACAATGCTTATGAGCTTATTTGCCGGTATGTTCGGTTCGTATCCACGGGATTTAATTGCCAAATATCTGCCATTTTTAAACTATTTAAACCCTGTTAACTTAATTAGCGAAAGCTTTTATCAATTGCTTTACTATCAATCGTTGGATTCCTTTTATATAAATCTCTTTTGCCTCATCGCTTTGGCAGCCTTGCTCTCCATCAGCGAATTTCTCTTTGAAAGGCGGGCACAGTATGAGTATCTTTAAAGCCATGCTTTATATCATCAAAAAAAATCGTTGGAGTCTGCTGCTGATTGTTTTAATCAATGTGGCTATTTCTGGTTTTAATGCAAGAAATTTTACAGACAATACCACCCTTGATTTAACCAATTCAAAAATTTCCATTTATAACCACGATCAAGGAGACATCGGCCAAAGCTTGTCAGATTATCTAGCGAGCCAGAGCAGGCTAGTTACTTTGGCGGATAATCAAAAAGCCCGTGATGACGCTTTGTATTTTGGAAAAACAGATTATATTTTAACGATTCCCGCCGACTTTAGTGAAAGCTTTCTGTCGGGAAATACTGATGCAACACTAGCAGTCCAGACGCAACCTGGAAGTTTTGGGACAAGCCTTTTAGAAACACGAGTCAATCAATATCTCAATACTTTGCAAACTTTCAATGAAATGCAGCAGGAGGAGACACTCTCTGTTTTATTAACGCAAACAGCAGAAAATTTGAAAATTACCGGAACACTGGTCAGCGATTCGACATACGCTGAGAACAACTGGCGTCAAACTGCTGCCAATATTTATAACCTTCTAGCTTATGGACTTTTTGGTACAATCTTTTCTGGGATTGCTACGATTTATTTAAGTTTTAACCGCCCAGAAATCCGTGAACGAAATCGACTGGCCCCTCTCTCTGCTAAAAATTTTAATGGACAGCTGGGAAAAGGCCTGTTGCTCTTTAGTCTGATTACCCTATTAGTCTTTTTAACTTATAACTTCGTGATTACTGGTATGGTATTTTCCTTCACAACTTTGCTTTTTTGTTTAAGCAGTGGTCTGTTCTTTTTAACAGCGGTCACCTTCTCGCAATTAATTGCCCAGCTTTCTAAAAGAGATATGGTAATTACCATCGTTAACAATATCTATATTCTGGGTAGCTGTTTTATTAGTGGCGTCTTAGTCCCAGTGGAATATTTACCAAGCTTTGTCAAAAATATTGCGATGTTCACACCGACCTATTGGTTTGTTGATTTGAACAGTCAGATTGCCGAAACCAGTCAGTATGGTCCTAGTTTTTATCAAGGCGCTGCCGTCAATGGTCTAATCTTAATCACTTTTGCAATTGCCTTTGTCGTCATCAGCCGTGTGTTGCAAAAGGAAAAAAACCAGCAGCTTTGGTCCAACCTAAAGAATAACGTTGCTTAATTCTGTCATTTTCAAAAATAAAAAGTTCCCGCTAGTTTTTGGTGGATACTTGTCCTTAAAATTTTTTTGAATTATTTTTACGCAACTAACTTATTTTAAGTTTCATTTAAGCTCCTTGTTTTATTCTTTTGACATAGGTAATCCCAACCTAATCCAATTATCTTTTTTCATTTTCCTTTGAGGCTAGCACCCATCCTATCGCTAGCCTCTTTAATATCTCTTTTGTAACAATTATTTTCTAAGACGGATTCTTAACATTTTGTTAAAACGCTTTTTTCTTCATAAATTACGGGCAAATTCATATAGAGTTAACAAAAGTCATGTTATAATGTAGATAAGAAATGAAGGACTAGTGAAGCATTCACTGGAAGATAGAAAGTAGGGAAAGTTATGGAAATTATTTTTAGTGTCTTAAGTTTAGTTGTGTTAAGCGGCCTGTCACTTTTCGGACTTGTGCTGTATACCAATCAAGAAAGCCAACGTCAAAAAGTACCTGTTAGAATTAAAAAAGATGAACGTTAAAACAAAAATTGAATAAAAATCTGCAAATGCGGCTTTACTCGTATTTGCAGATTTTTTTGTGTTCTACCCCCACCCCCTCAAACTTTTTTATTAAGTTTCTTCTGACGGCTTGCCTAGCCTTGTCAGCTTTGATACACTTAAAAACGGTATTTTAAAAATAAGTACGTTGTCTAAAAAAAATAATGGCATGATTCGTCTAAGGAGTTTGGAAATGGCCCATAAAAAAATAAAAATTATTGCTTGGTTACTAGCCTTTGTTACGGTACTGTTTGTCAGTCCGCTTGCTGTCAAAGCGGAGGAAAATGATTTTTCCGTCAATGCTGGTGCTGCGCTTGCCATCGATGCCGAAACCGGCAAAATTTTATATGATCAAAATGGGGACACCCCACTGGGCATCGCCTCAGTCACGAAAATTTTAAGTACCTATTTAATTTTAGAGAGTGTGACTAGTGGCACAATTTCTTGGGAAGATCAGGTGCCGATTTCGGAATACACTGGTGCCTTGAGTTTAAACTGGGAGCTGTCAAATGTTCCTTTGTATACCAATCAAACTTATTCGGTTCGAGAGCTTTATCAAGCGGGCTTGATCGCTTCGGCCAATGCCGCAGTTGCCGCGATGGGTGAGTATATCGCTGGCAGTGAGTCGAATTTTGTCGACATGATGAAGGCAAAATTAACAGAATGGGGCATTGACGATGCAAAAATCGTCAACAGCTCAGGTCTGAATAATTCTTATCTTGGAGAAAATATTTATCCCGGCAGTGCTGCCGATGATGAAAATATGATGTCTGCTAAAGATGTGGCAATTGTTGCCCAGCATTTAATTAATGATTTTCCGGAAGTCTTAGAGACCACCTCGGTAACTTCAATGGTTTTTTCCGCCGGCACCGCTTCTGAAACAGAAATGACCAATTGGAATTGGATGCTGCCAGGCTTTTTATATGAAAAGGCCGGCGTTGATGGCTTAAAAACTGGGACAACTGATTTTGCCGGCGAATGTTTTGTCGGCACCATGGAACAAAATGGCACTCGCGTCATCACCGTCATTTTAAATGCCGGTGGCACTGATACAGATACCGGCGCCCGTTTTACTCAAACGGGACTGCTAATGGATTATTGCTACAACACTTGGTCCCGTCAGGAAATAAGTCTTGCAGATGCTACAGTTCCTGACTTAGAAACTTTGGCTGTCCCTGACGGCGAAGAAATGACCGTTCCGATTGCCGTTGAAGGCAGCGTAACTTTATGGGTAAAAAATGGCGCAGATTCAAGTAACGTTGCTTATGAGGTTAGCTTAGATGACTCATTAGTCACTGACAATGAATTAGCCGCTCCTGTCAGTAATGGCCTGACAGTCGGCACTGCTACTGTTAGCAACCCTGATGACACCCTTGGTTATCTCAACGAAGCGGACAATGTTCAAACCGTTGAACTAGTCACCACTCAAGAAGTGCTTAAGGCAAACTTTTTCATTAGAATCGCCCGCAGCCTTACGAACTGGCTCAACGATTTAATTGGTTAAAAGAAATAAACTAAGTTTTAACAAATTGAAAGCAGGTAGCAAGCTTGATTGATAAGCTGCTATCTGTTTTTTTGCCTTGCCACTAGAACTTAAATACTTCACGGAAGATTTAGTTGGCCTTGCAGTTGTAATCTAAGACTTAATCCTAGTCTACTAAAAAAAAATTTCGAACAAGTTTTATACGTTTTGGCAAATAGCACTGAATGTAATTTCAAAATTTCCAGTAACAAAGATACCGCCAATTCGTTTAGGTTAAGGCATCAGGAAAAAGACTTGCAGCACAACCACTTTTTTATCGTTTCAAAGAATTTTTTGCTATACTATAAAGCAGATAAAGAACTGCTTGTCAGTTCATTGAGTACAGGAGCTTGGTTATGAATTTTAATTTAGAAATTATCTTTTTTATCGGATACCTGCTGGGTGTCATTGGCATTTATGTTTGGCAGCGAAGGAAACTATTAAATAGCAGCTTTTTTTATATTTTACTTTTTTCAGGCCTCGCGCTGCTGGCCTACACTTTATTTTTAGAATATCGAGAGGGCAGCTATTTTTTTCTGCTGCCACTAGTCTTTTTCAGCATTTTTGCTATTAGCTATTTTAGGGAGAAACGGCGACTAATTAACGGCCTGCTCTTCAACTTTTTTTTGATGAGCTTTGGTAGCTATCTGCTGTTTGTCATGTTTGAGGCACAAAGTATTTTTCTCGGTGGATTGTTGTCAGTGATTGGTTTGGCTATCTTATTTACCTTAGCCTTTGGTATTTACGCCCTGATTCTCTTTTTATATTGGAACAGCTATCTCGTCTTAAAAAAAGAATCCTTTTCTTTAGCAAATCTGCTGACGCTTCTTTTGGGAATTGGTCTCACAATTTACCTTTTAATTGAACTTTTTGTTCTTTCCCATCTACCAGATTGGTTAGCGATTCTATTTTTCATTGTGCCATTGATGCTGGGCTATTTCTTTGTCGTCTTTTACAATTACCTGACAATTTCAGTTCTTTATCAGTTTAACCGTCCTAAATACAATCAAGATTATATTATTGTTTTAGGGGCCGGTTTGATTGATGGTAAAACGGTTACGCCACTATTAGCCAAGCGAATTGATAAGGCGATTCAGTTTTATAAAGCTCAAAAGCGGGCGACTATGAAGACGCCAATGATTTTGATGTCTGGGGGTAAAGGCAGTGATGAAAGTGTTTCAGAAGCTGAAGCGATGCGGGCCTATGCCCTTGAACAAGGAATTGCAGCTGAAGATATCCTGATGGAAACTAATTCAAGAACAACCTTGGAGAATATGAAGTTCTCAAAAGAAATTATGGATGCTGGTTCCGATCAGCCCTACAATGCGATTTTCACATCGAATAATTTTCATATTTTTCGTGCGGGTTTATTTGCCCGCCAAGCTAAAATTAAAGCAGACGGCATCGGTGCCAAAACGGCTGGCTATTATCTCCCCAATGCTTTTTTGCGGGAATTTGTCGCAATTGTCGCTTTACATAAAAAGCGCCACATCATCGTGTTTTTATTTTTCTTAGCCTTCGTCATACTCTTCGCCCTTATCAGTCTGCTCTTTTCATAAAAAAATCCCAGCCCTTATCAAGAATCTGATACGAGCTGGGATTAGTTTTTTAAATTTTTCAAATGTTAAGCTAAGATTTTTCCAACAACTAAACCGGCAAAGCAAAGGACCATTCCCACCACATACGTAATCGTAAAATACCAATAAAATAATTTGCGGTTTTCCTTTAATAAAATAAACAGCTCAAAATTTAGCGTCGAAAAAGTTGTGTAGCCCCCCATCAAGCCAGTTCCCAATAATAAATATAGGCTGTTAGACAAATTCATTCCTGCAAAAATACCTAATAAAAAAGCACCGCTAAGATTAATTATTTGGGTAGCAAAAGGGTAAGGATGTGGCAGCTTTTCAAATAGTAAATTAATACTGTAGCGAATCAAGGCCCCCATCGCAGCGCCAGTGCCGACTAAAAGAAAGTTCATTGGGCAAGCCTCCTTGGTGAATACACATATTCACCGAGAAATGCCATCAACAATCCCCCGAAAATTGAAGCCACTAAATAAATCACAGCTAACAAATAATGATTGCCCGACAATAATTGTGCTGCATCTAAAGCAAAGGAAGAAAAAGTTGTCAAAGCTCCGCAAAAACCGGTGCCAACGCCAAGGATTAACCGACCATTCCAATCTCGGTCCACCATAATATGTTTTACCAGCCAGCTAAAAAGAAAACAGCCAACAAGATTGACCATCAATGTGCCAATTGGAAAATCGCCAATTTTTGGGAAAATAAAGCCGACTAAGTAGCGCACATTTCCGCCAATAAAGGCAAAAGCAGCCACAATTAAATAATTAAGCTTCACCATAATTCCTCCAAACTTTTGAATTCTTCGTCATCTTAAGCTTATTTATCGGAATTTTCAAGGAAGAATTTTCAAAATAGAAAAAAAGAGGAAAATCCCATTCGATTTTCCTCGGTAAACTTTTTAATTTCGGGCAAAAATGTGCTGCCACTTGCTCCGCATATTTTGCGTAAAGGGCTCTGAAGCTTCCTTAACTGCACAGTATTTATCAACCATTGTTACAATGTAGCTTTCCTTGTAACGAGGCGGTGCAATCGTTGCTCCCCACATGTGTTTCACAATAATGTCTCTTTCTAGCGGAGACAATTCTGTAATTTTTTCAGCATTTTTGACGGCAATCCGTGGATGCATATAGGCATGAGAGCCTTCATCAAACTTAGTTGTCCGCCAATCATAATAAAATAAATCGTGTAATAAGCCTGCCCGCGCAGTTGCTCGAGCATCGCCGTGCCAGCGTTTAGCTAATTTATAACTATAATATGAAACACTTAAAGAATGTTCTAAACGAGTTGAATTCACATGTTGTTTGTAAGTTGCCAGTTTTTGTACTTCGTCAGTTGCTAATAAATCTTCCACATAGGACATATATTCTTTATCATCTTGCCAAGCTAAAGTCATTCACAAAGGCCACCTTTAATTTTGAAATCATTCTAATACTTATTCAGTATAGCACGCCCCCAATGAAATTACTTCTAACGGTCTTGATTGTTAAGATTCCTTAATCTTTTTAAGAAAAATGTAAAGAAAATCAATCTGCAAATAGAACTAAACTTTTTGTAAAGAGCTTTAAATCAGTAAAAATTCAGCTTGTAGTTGAAATTTTTTTACAACTTTATTTCAACAGTCTTTTCACAAAAATTAATTTTTCAGCGCTAAGGCATACATTAAAATGCCGGCTGCGACCGCTACGTTTAAGGATTCCGCTTGACCCAAAATCGGAATATAAATATTTTGATTGGTTTGACTTAAGATTTCTTGAGGAAGACCCTGTCCCTCATTGCCCATGATTAACGCCACATTTTCTAAAGGCTTAACCTCGGTTATACTGATAGCCGCCTCATTCAATTCCGTCCCATAGACAGGACTACCCGCTGACTTAAACAGCTCAATGGCTTCCAAAATTGGTTTTTCAATAATCGGCAGATGAAAATTGCTCCCCTGCATACTTCGTAAAACTTTAGTGCTATATATATCAGCGGTGCCTTCGCCTAAAATCACTCCAGAAAAACCAGCAGCGTCGGCGGTGCGAATCATTGTGCCGACATTACCAGGATCTTGCACCTCTGCCAATAATAACCAGCGCCCGCTAAAATCATTGGTCTGATTATTTTTTAATTCCATCACCGCTAAGATTCCTTGAGGCGTAGGTAATTCTGATAGACTATTCATCACAGAATCACTGACAAAATAAAGTTTCTCAGTAGGGAATTCAGCTAGCCAAGCCTGCCATTCCTGCAGGCCCCGCTGATTGACTAAAACTGCAGATATTTCCTGTTGATTTTTCTGGGCCTCTTCAATCAAATGAAAACCCTCCAGCAGATATTTCCCTTCTGCTTGGCGCACTTTTTTCTTTTGATATTTTTTTAATTCTTTAATCCAAGTATTCTTAGTGGATAAAATTTCCTTCATGAACGTCACCTCGCGTTATTATAGCATGAGTGGCCTGCCAGAAAAAAGCAGATTATTTTCTGACCTACCTTTAAAAAACTTGAAATCGACAGTCTTTTTTTTCATAATAGAAACAAGAAAACTTTTTTAAGAAAGAGGTGCCCCTTGAAAAAATTAAAAATTAATATTAAAGGTCGTGTGCAAGGTGTCGGCTTTCGCTATACCACCAAAATGGTCGCCGATGAATTAGGCGTGACCGGTGCCGTTTGGAACGAAGATGACGGCTCCGTTTCAATCGAAGCCGTGGCAGACGATGCTGTGATGAAGCTTTTTTTGCAACGCTTAAAAGCTTCCCCCTCCCCTAGTGGCAAGGTTTCTGAAATGACCGTGGAAGAAGCCCCTGAGTTGAAAGAAGGAAAGAAATTTAATGTTTCTTATCGATAGTTTTTAGGTGTAAGCAGTCTTTATTTTTGGAAATTTTATTCAACATGCTATCAAGGCAACTACTTTAGATTATTTGTATCAAAACAAACACTTAATAGCGCTGATACTCAGTAAAATTATTTGTAAAGGTTAGCGTAAATCAAGCAAATTACGATGAAGCGTAAGGAACATGCAAATGAAAGCATTGATTGTCATAGATGTTCAAAAAGAATACATGGCTCAATATGAGTCGATTCTCATGTCTGATATAAACGGAAGTATCCTGCAAGCTGCAGAAAATGACGAGCTAGTCATCTACATTAAAAATGTTAGAAAACTAAGAAGTGAGCCAACAACCTATGATTTTGTTGAAACTCTAAAGATCGTTTCCGACAAAATTTTTTATAAAGAAAAACCAAGTGCCTTCTCAAATGCCGAATTAATAAATCTCCTCAACAAGAACAATATTTCTCAGATTGAAATTGTGGGAGTGGATGGCAATTCTTGTGTAGCTTTCAGTGCTGTTGATGGAATTAAGTTTGGGTATGATGTAACCTTACGCCTCAACTGTATTGGCATAAAAAATTCTTTAAAATTTGAAAAGAAATTAGCCGACTTGAAGGAACGAGGCATTCGTGTCATATATCCAACGGTCTGCTATCTAATGTATAAAGCAGCAATCAGCTCAATATACAAATTTGACGGCTTGTTTCTACCTCCTTCTTTAGGAGACTAGTCAAGAATAGAAAAATGTCCGCCGTTTGCATCAATTAAAATTGATAGTTTAATTAATCGAATTCAGGTTTTAAATCAGATTAAAACCTGCACCTTTTCTACTCTTAGAAAAACCTAAGACTTTCGCCTGATTTTTTAATGTTGAATTGAAATCAGGCGACTTTTTTAGTATAGTTAAAAAGTGTGAAATTTAAGGTAGAGGAAGAAACTAATGAATCGAATTAAAAATGTCTTACTTGGCTCCGGGATGGTCACTTTACTACTTGCTTTGTCTGGCTGTGTCGGCACAGACTCAAATGGAAATCCCGATACAAGCGGTATAATTTATCGCTTCTTAGTCCGTCCGATGGGCAGCTTGATGCAATACTTAGCCAATGATTTTGGCTGGGGCTTTGGTTGGGCGGTAATTTTTATCACGATTATCGTGCGAATTATCATCATGCCATTAGGAATCAATCAATCCCGTAAATCATTGATTCAATCTGAAAAAATGCAAGCAATCAAACCACAAATGGATGCCATTAACGCAAAAGTTAAAGCGGCAACTTCTCAAGAAGAACAATTAGAAGCCAATCGTGAAATGCAGGAATTATACAAAGCCAACAACATGAGTATGTTTGGCGGCATCGGCTGTTTGCCATTGCTTATTCAAATGCCAATTTTCTCTGCGCTATATTTTGCGGCGCGTTATACAGAGGGCATTAGCGGCTCTGTTTTCTTCGGTATTAATTTAGGTGACGTTAGTTACGTCTTAGCGGCGATTGCTGGCCTTTCTTATCTAGCCCAAAGCTTTATCTCGATGATTGGCTTGCCGGAAGAACAAAAGAAAACCATGCGTTCAATGATGATTGTTTCACCTTTAATGATTGGTTTTATGTCTATCAGCGCTCCAGCCGGCGTTACATTGTACTGGGTAGTCGGTGGGGTCTTTAGTTGTATCCAATCTTTTATCACCAATGTAATGATGCGACCAAAAATCAAAGCGCAAATTCAGGAAGAATTAAAGAAAAATCCGCCAAAACAAGTTGTCACACCTAGAAAAGATGTCACGCCAACACCAGCAGAACCGATTCAAAATCGCAATGCAGGCACTAGTGATAAGAATGGCCGTGGCAGAAATGCTGGCAAGCAGCAGCGGAAGTAAAAAACTATATTCATACGCAAACTGTAAAAGCGTCGTTGACTTACTGTCTTCGGCGCTTTTTTTGAATTAAAATATCAATTTTGGTAAATCCGGCATTGAACTCTTGGAGCCTTCTTCAGTTTCCATTCGTCAGCTAAAAATTGGTTTTCCCTTGTCTCCCTCCTCATTTTCCGCTAAACTAAAATCAGTTTGGTAGAAAAGGGTTGAAAATTTTGGTTAGTGCATATGTTAATATCTTGATTATTTTTGCTTTGATGTTTATCGGCTATCTCTTGTCTTATAAACAATGGTTTAACAATCAAACGGCGGATGTCTTTTCTAAATTGATTTTAAATATCGGACTCCCCTGCAATATGTTTTTAAATATTACGAGTAGTTTTTCCCGAGAAGAGTTCCTACATCTATTTTCGGGGATGGTGATTCCGATTTTTTCAATGCTTCTTACCTACGGCTTTAGCTTGCTTTATGCCAAAATAATGAAGGTTGAGAAAAAACACTTTGGAACATTTTCGACAATGTTCACCTGCTCCAATACAATTTTTATTGGTTTGCCGATCAATCTGGCTATTTTTGGAGAAGCCTCAGTACCTTATGTTTTACTTTATTACATTGTCAACACGACAATTTTTTGGACAATCGGAGTGTTTATGATTGCCAAAGACAATCCACAAATCGAAACAGCAACGGTTTCTTTTCATCCGACAGCCGCTTTAAAAAAGATTTTCACGCCACCGTTAATGGGGTTTCTGATTGGCTTACTCTGGATTTTCTTAGAATGGCCGGTACCGCAAATGGCGACGACCTTTTTTAGTTATCTGGGTAATTTAACGACTCCGCTATCGATGTTTTTTATTGGAATTATTATTTTCTTCACCGGCATTAAAAATATTCGTCTCACTAAAGATACCTTTGGCGTTTTAATCGGCCGTTTTGTTATCTCTCCTTTACTAGTTATTTTGTTAGGGCATTTTATCCAAGTGCCAGCATTGATGCTCTCTGTTTTCATTGTGCAGTCTTCCATGCCAGTGCAAAATTCTGTACCGATTTTAGCCCGCAGCTACGGTGGCGATACAGAGTTCGCTGCCAGTAGCATGACCTGGAGTGTTCTGATTTACCTGTTTTATATCCCAATTTTACTGGCAATTATTTTATAAAAAACAGCTAGCTCTCTGCATTTTTAGATTCGCAGAAAGCTAGCTATTCTTTTAGGCTTTTATCAATTCTTCTTTAGCGGCCTTGAGCCACGGATGTTCAATTTTCAGATCATTTGCATAAAGCCAGTCTAGATAAACTATGCAAGCAGCATCTAAGGAATTTTTAAGAGCCGCTTCAAGCTCAGTCAAATAAGGTGCCGGCTGCGGACGATCCCACTTGATTTTATCTGCGATAAAAAGACATTTATCAAATGGAGTTGCTGAAGGTTTCAAGGTGGTATGGCAAGCAATTGCACTGAGTGTTGCAGGATTGCTTATATTAAAATAAGCTTCTGCTAAATAACTGGATTGTTTTTGATGGAGCAGCATCGGCAAAGTCTTTTCTGCTGGGTGAATAGTATAACCAAGTGCGTTTTCAATCTGAAGTCTCTTTTCATTTGGAATCACACCGCTTATATCGTGGAGTAGCCCCGTTTCAAAGGCGGCTGTAGGATTCAAATTAAAGTCTGCGGCAATAGCTTTAGCAGTTTCTGCCACTTCACAGGAATGCTTAAAGATTTCTTGTTTATTATACTCAAAAAAATATTTTTCAACCGTTTGAATCAAGTTAGGAAAAATTTCTTTTGGTTGGTACTCATTAAGTGTCGCCACAATTTTGCTCCATTTCTTTATTTTATAGAAACCAAAAAATAACGAACAGAAGAAGGAGTACACCAAAGAACAGGAGGGGATGACCTTTTTTAAACTGTTCTGGTAGTATTCGTTCACTAACTCCTGTAAGGTGTTTGCCGCCTTCTAAATAAGCTAATTCATATTTGGTTAAGACTGGTGGGTCATAATCTTTAAAGGGTGTAAGATAGGCAATTGCCCGCTGACGGTCATCACTCTCAAAAGCAACACTGCCTAAAATAAGTTCATAAATAGTTTTTGGTAGCTCCTCTACAACTGGCTGAAAAAAAGCTCTCGTTTGTTTTTCTCGTTCCTGACGGCTGACATCTTGAGCTGCCCCGTGATGATGGTAGCGAATGTAGTCGACAATTAGTCTACGGCCGGGAAAATCCGGCAAGTTTTTTAAATGATGATAGAATTTATCAAATGTACTTTTTTTAAAAAAGCTGTGGTCTTCAAAAAGTAATAAATAGCATTGATAGACCTCTAATAGATAGTCACAAGCATAAATTTCTCGGCACTCAGTTAGTAGTTGAGCAATCTCAGCCAGCCGATTTTCTTCTGAAAATAGCAGATAAATCTGGCTGCGATTTTTAACATATAAATATCGCTGACTTTTAGGTATCTCAGCATAAAAAGAGAAATCAAAATCAGGAAAATGTAGAATAGCCTGCTTCCATTGAAGTTCAGCCTGCTTGTTCTTTTTTTCGGATACATCTTGACACAGGTTCAATAAAAATCTTCTAACGGGTGACGATAAGACCAAGTATTCGCTTGCTAAAAATTTTCTTAAATACTCGAGAACTTTTGATATCGCGGCTAATTCCTGAGGCATAGTTTCTTTAATAAAAACTTGCCAAAAAATAACCTCATGATAATAATTTTCATTGCCTTTAAACCTTCGAAACGCGACTTGAAAATTTTCAAACTCACTCAAAGAAATGTTGGCAGCATTGTCAGGTTCTTCAAAATTCTCAACAGTAAACCCGATTATTTCATCAGACTCGTTGATAAATTCTTCACCGAGTTCTTCAGTCGGGTTATACGTGCGGGCAGCGTCAAAAGCGGCTTTAAGCTCTTGAAACTCATCCGGATTTTCCTCGACGTTGATTGCTTTTAATTTTTTTGCATAAGCTTTCTTGATAGCTCGCTCGTCTGTGGTAGCGGCAATCTCAAGAATTTGCCAGCAATCTTTACAGCCGGTCATAGAAAACTTCTTCCTTCCCACTCTTCGACAATTTTGCTGATTTTACGATAAAGATTGCGAATAGTGGTCGGATTTTGCCCCATCAAGGCGCTGTTAAAGTCCAGCAGCATCTGCTGAACAAAATGGCGCTCATCACCTAAACTTTCGCTATACCAGCGCTCGAGTCGAGCTACTAGCAAACGATTTTCTGCTTTGTCCTGTGGCAAAATTTTGAGTTGGGTAAATTTTTCCAACGATTTTTGAATGTCAGCTTCGCTAAGTTTTCCAGGATTTTGTTCAATCACTGTCGTGACTTCTCGACCGGTTGCTGGATCTTGAGCGACAACCTCTAAAACACCATTGTTGTCATAAGTAAAACGGCAAGTCACTAAATAGTCCTCCCTCGTCCCTTTTGGTAAAGGAATCGTTAGCTCGCCGATTTTCAAATTTTCACTGGCTTTGGGACTCTCCCCTTGATAAATTCCAAAACGAATGGTCTTTTGGTTTTCCCTCAAGGTACCAAAAGGATGTTGAATGCTAACGGGTATCGTGGTATTTCTTTCAATGATTGGAAAGAAAATATCATGGAGATAGCCGGTTGCCGTCTGCTGGGAAGTCTCAACGCCTAAGGAATGAGCGCTAACGTCTGTTAAAATCAGCTCTTCTTTAAAGGTTTGATTTTTTATTCCACCATGTATAGCGGCTCCTATAGAAACAACTTCATCGGGATTAATTTCACTAAAGGGAAACTGCTTCAAAATTTTGGCAAAATATTGCCGCACCATATCACTGCGGGTGGCACCGCCAACTAAAATAACCTGATCCAAATCACTTAACTTAATACCGCCGTCCTTTAAGACCCGCATAATCGGCAAGTTTAAGCGATTGAACAAATGCTCTGAGAGTTTTTGAAAACCAGCTGGCGTTTGCTGGTAAATATATTCTTCTTCACCGAATTGAAAGACAGTAGAAAAATCGCTGTTACTGCTGAGTAATTTTTTTCCTGCTTCCATGCGGCGATAAAGAACGCCTCGCTCTGTTGGTGTTAAAGCTAAATTTGGATGGCCCTGCAGAAAATCTTTAATCAACAGCTCAGTAAAATCCTCACCGCCTAAATAATTATCTCCTGAAATCGCCTCTACCTGCATGATGCCATCAAATAAATCTAGCAGAGAAACATCAAAGGTGCCGCCGCCTAAATCCAAAACTAAAATCATTTTATCTGTCGTCTGCTGGCCATAAGCTACTGCTGCCGCTGTTGGCTCACTTATTAGCTGCTTGATATTGAGATGAGCTAATTTTGCAGCCTCCATCGTGGCTTCCCGCTGAATATTATTAAAATAGGCCGGCACAGAAATAATTGCTTCTTCACAGGGTTCATGCAAATAGGCCTCCGCTGAAGCCTTTAATGAGCGCAGGATTAAAGCCGATAGCTCGACGGGGCTAAATTCTTTTTCCCCCAGCAGATATTTTTTTTGCGTCCCGATAAATCGTTTAAAGGCTGCGGCTGTCTGCGTCGGATGGGTAATCAAGCGCTCTTTTGCAATCGCACCCACCAAGACTTCCCCGTTTTCATCAATGCTGACAACAGAAGGCGTTAAAACTTCGCCGTGCTGATTAGGGACAATTTGTACTTTTTCTCCATCCCAAAAACTGATTAGACTATTGGACGTGCCCAAATCAATGCCAAAAACTGCCATTTCCCCACCCCATTATTCAAATATTAAATAATTATTTTGATTTTCCAGCAATTGCTTTACAAAAAAAGTATAACATTGTTTTTTCAAACAAAAAATAATTTTTCAGCGTAAAAAATCAGACCTCAACTTTTTCTGTTGATGATGGAAAAATCCAACGCCAGCTCAGAAGTAGCAAGGTCTGAACAGTATTTTTTTGGTAGTCTTGAAAGGTGCGCTATTCGCTTCTTAAAGCCTCCACCGGATCTTTGCGGGCAGCCGCTGATGATGGGAATAATCCGGAGATAAAAGCCAGCAACATACTGATGCCGATTAAAATCAGCGCGGCTTCAATCGGCAACTGGGCAATATTTTCAATACCCATACGCTCATAGACAATCAGATTGGCGCCGATGCTTAAAAGATAAGTGACCGTCACACCAATTAATCCAGCAATAAAGCCGATGATCAGCGTTTCGGCATTAAAGACCCGCCGAATATCCCGTTTACTGGCACCAATTGCCCGCAAGATGCCGATTTCTTTTTTCCGTTCTAATACAGAAATATAAGTAATCACACCAATCATAATTGAGGAAACAACTAATGAAATCGAAACAAAAGCCACCAATGCATAGCTAATTGTATCTACAATATCTGTCACAGAAGACATCATCGTCCCGACTAAATCGGTGTATCGAATAACTTTTTCTTTCTCGCCATCCGCCTCCACCTGACGGTTATAAGTTTGCAAAAAGTTTTCGACTTCAGCTTTGGCATTAAAATCCAGAGAATACAGATTGATTTGAGCTGGTGCTGTCGGATCGGCATAGCCAAGACGCTGCAAATTTTGCTCATAGGTACTTTGAATTGGATTCATAATTGTGTTCATTAATTCTAAAATGTCGTCTTCTGACATGTTCAACTGAAAGGCTGAAGCAATCGCCGTTTGGTCAATCGAAATAGCATTTTGGATTTGCTGAGGCAATTGCGCCAGTAGATTTGCCGTCTGGTTTTGAATCTGCGTGGTCAGCTGTGTCTGCAAACTACTCATCACCTGTGTCACATAACTGGATAAAGTCGTTTGGATATAACTTTGCAGAGCCGTATTAATTTGGTTGTTCAATTGGCTGACATCTAAAATTTGATTCAGGTTTTCAGTAATCGTGCTCTGAACATCTTCCCGAGCTAAATAGGCCGGTAAGGCTTGAGCCATTTGTTCAAAGTCCGTCACACCATTGGCAATTTCCTCTGCTAAAAAATTTTGTAAAACAGTCACAATCACCCCTGTCAGCTGATCTGTCGGAATCGAAATCTGTCCCTCCAGCGATTGGGTCAACTGATTTAAATCAATTTGGGGTGCCGCAATACTATTTAAATCAACGGAAAAAGCCCCTAAGTTAGAAAAATCTAAATTAATTTTGGAGCTATCAATATTGAAGGCCTCCTGAATTTTACTTTCATCCACCGTAATAAAGTCGCTAAATTCTATAGCCGCATTTTGACTCTCCTCATTTTCTTCAACAAAGGTCTTGCCGGAAAAAACATTGACTTCAGGATTAGCCATCTGTTGTTTGATAATAGGTTCTTTGGCTGCATCCTCCATCAATTGAGTAATCAGCTCAGGCATGTAATTGATGCCCATCGACAAAGAAGTTGCGCTGGCATCTTGCTGGGCTCTGACAACCCCGACAATTTTTAAATCCATGCTGTCATTAAGTAGCTCCTTCATGTAGTCGGCATTTTCCGAACGGTCCAGCCAAATATTGTAGGTTTCATCGTGAACATAGCGGGCAGCAGGATTAACGACTTTTAATTTTGCCGCCATTAAATCCTGATAGTCAAAAGGACCCGCCTCTTCAATATCGATATCAGCGTCTGGTTCGTTGGCAAAAATTTCCAGCATTCGTTTCAATTCATCACGATTTCGCAAACCTAACGTATATAAAATGTAATCGGAAATCTGATCGTTACGACCGACAACTAAAACAGCTTCATCTGCCGCTTGGGGCCAGCGACCGGCTCGCACTTCATATTGGTCGCTGAACATGTCAATCTCGCCTGGCATTTCATGAAACACATTCATACCAGAGCCTGAGCCAAAACCAAACATTGAACTGAGATTGCTGCTGGTACCGAGAAAACTATTTAATAGAGTATCCGGATTGACTTGATTGACCCCAGCTTGCGTATCTGCTAAATAAATCTGCGGCGTGATATTGTAAATATATTGCACATTTTTTACATAGTCTGTAAGCTGACTTTGATGGTCATCCAAATAGGTTTTTAACGAAGCTAAATCATTTTGACTGCGGTAGTTGAATAGGGTCTCGACAATTTTTTGTTCCCGCAGTCCTTCACTTGAAGCTTCTGTACTGCTTTCAGCCGTTGAATCAACCGTTACCTCTGCAGCCTCATCGCCATCCCCTAGAAAACTGGAAAAATCTAGACCGGTTTCTTGAATGGTCAAAGGATAAATGCTCATCGTTTCTTCTTCAGTATTTTTGATATATGCATTGATGCCGCTTGCCAATGCCAAAATAGCAGCAATGCCGATAATTCCTATTGAACCAGCTAAGGAAATCACGAAGGTACGGCCTTTTTTTGTCAGTAAATTGCTTAAAGACAAAGCCACTGCTGTGAAAAATGACATGCTGACTTTTCTAGCCGCTCGCCCACTCCGCTGTTCTTCTTTTTCAGGATCAAAGGGATTGGTGTCGGTTTGAATTTGCCCATCTTTAAGTTCAATAATTCGATTGGCATAATCTTCCGCCAATTCATTATTATGGGTCACCATTATCACCAGACGGTCTTTGGCAATTTTCGTTAATAAGTCCATCACCTGTTCACTGGTGGTCGTATCTAACGCTCCTGTTGGTTCGTCGGCTAATAAAATTTCCGGATCATTAATTAATGCTCGGGCAATCGCTACCCGCTGCATTTGTCCACCACTTAGTTGGCTTGGAAGCTTGCGAATATGATCTGCCAGACCGACATCCGCCAACGCTTTTTTTGCTCTCTCCTCCCGCTGACTGCGGGAAACTCCGCTTAGCGTTAAAGCCAATTCGACATTGGCTAAAACGGTTTGATGGGGAATTAAATTATAGCTTTGAAAAACAAAGCCAATCCGATTGTTACGATAAGTATCCCAGTCTGAATCTTTATATTGTTTAGTAGAAATGCCGTCAATTTCTAAATCACCGTCATCGTAGTGATCGAGACCACCGATAATATTTAACAAAGTTGTTTTACCTGAGCCAGACGGTCCCAAAATCGCCGCAAATTCGTTATCCCGAAAAGCCACTGAGACACCGTCTAAAGCAGTTTGCGTAAAATCAACTGTCTTATATGCTTTCCGCACATCTGTTAGCTTTAACATAAGCCTTCCCCTTTTCCACTCCCTTAAAAACTTTACAGGGTTCTCCTTATTATATCAGTTTCTAATTTAGCTGAGGGCGCTTTCCTTAAAGATTAATGGTATAAAAAAAGAAAACCCTTATTGGATTTTCTTTTCTAAAATTTGCTTATTTATTGCCAACGCTGCGCTTCATAATCATTGATTAGAGTCGTAATAAAATCGGCAGCGCCACTTTGGTTTTTGTGATTGAGAACATCCTCGGCATTTTCTAACGCATAATTACCGTGGAAGGTATCGATAACTTCTCCTTCTGGACTGAGCACCTCCACAGTATTGGCATCCTCACCAAAGCGCAATGTGTAGCTGCCCTTTTCACTGTGTAGATTAGCCTGCTTGCCGCCGCCAGCCAAAGCCGCCTGTACATCTTTTAAATGAATCATCTCGCCACTTCCTTTTCATTTGATAGCTCTAGTATACTTAGATGCTAAAAAAAGTCTTGCGAAAACTCTTTCAAAAAAATGATTACATAAAAAAGCTGCCCTTTTAAAAGAGCAGCTCAAGGGTAGTTCCTGAATCTATTTCACAACTAATTTATCAAGACTTCCTAATGCTAAAGTCATCTCAGCAATTTGTGCTAGTTGATTTAATCGGTTGCGGCGGACAGCTGGATCTTCTGCCATGACCATCGTCTGGTCAAAATAAGTTTCAATTAATGGTCGTAAATTTCGCAATGTTTCATAATTTTCCGCCATTGTTTGATTTGAGAATTTTTCTTTGGCCTGTTGAACAGCTTGGAATAAATCATCCTCTGCGCCATTTTCAAATAAGTCTGGACTTACTTCGGTCAACTCGGCAGCTTCCGCTTTATTGGCAAGATTTAAGACCCGAGTTAATGCTTCAATTGCTGGTCGGAAATCAACATCTTGCATATGTTCCTTCAAAATTTTCGCTGAACCAAATAAGCGGGTTAAATCGGCTTGATTCGCACCTAAAACTGCATCAATCACATCATGACGCACATCTTTTGTTAACAAGAACTGGCGCACACGGCCTTTGATAAAGTCGACAGCTTCCTTTTGACCATCGATTAATGACAAACCAAATTTTTGCTTGTCCGCATTAATCGCCTGATCAGCGGCTGCTTGTAAATCAACCAATGGAAAGCTCCAACCCTGTGCTTCGACAATCCGCACCACACCGTATGCTTGTCGGCGTAAAGCATATGGATCATTAGAACCACTTGGAATCATACCGACTGCAAAGAAACTGAAGATGCTATCCAATTTGTCAGCCACAGCTAAAACTGCCCCGACAGCCGTTTTAGGCAGCTCGCCTTCACTGCTGATTGGCAGATAGTGTTCCCGTATAGCTGTCGCAACAGCAGGTTTTTCCCCCTGTAACAAGGCATATTTTTCTCCCATGATACCCTGCAATTCAGGAAACTCACCCACCATATTGGTGACTAAATCAAATTTATAAATTTCAGAAGATCGTTGTAAATCTGCTAATTCTTCTGCTGATAAGCCAACTTGTTTACCTAAAAGTTGGGCGATTAACGCTACTCGTTGCATTTTTTCGTAAATGCTACCGATTTTTTCGTGGAAGGTGACTTGTTTTAATTTCTCTACACAGCTGGCAATCGTTAATTTTTTATCTTCATTGTAGAAAAATTCAGCGTCCTCTAAACGGGCAACTAAAACTTTTTCATTGCCGTGAATCACATTATCAATTTTTACACTGTCACCGTTACGCACAGAGATAAAATGCGGCAATAGCTGATTATCTTGATTCCGTACATCAAAATATCGTTGATGTTCTTTCATCGAGGTTACCAGAACCTCTTCTGGAACAGCCAAATATTTTTCAGCGAAGTTGCCGACAAAAGCGGTGGGATATTCCACCAAATTATTGACCTCTTCTAGTAAATCTTCATCCAGCTCAACCACAAAATTATTTTTTTCAGCTAACGCTTGAATTTGTTGGCGAATTAAATTTTTGCGTTTCGTTGAATCAACAATGACAAATTGTTCCGCAAGTTTTTCTTCGTATTCGTCAACATGCTTAATCGTGACGTTTTCCCCCAAGAAACGGTGTCCTCGAGTTGTTTTGCCAGTTTCAATATCTAAAATCTTGAAGGGTACTACTTCTTCTCCTAACAACGCAATCAACCAGTGGATAGGGCGAATATAAGCTAAATCATAATCTGCCCAATGCATTGTCACCGGGAAAGTCAAACTCAAAATAACCGGTGCCAAGTCGCTCAGGACTTCTTTGGTTGTCTTGCCGGCCAGCTGTTTTGTGACGTGAACATACTCCACTCCTTTAATTTCTTTAAAGGTGATAGCATCCGTGGTCAGTCCTTGACCACGGACAAATCCTTCGGCAGCTTTTGACCAGTTGCCCTCAGCATCTTGGGCAATTTTTTTGGCTGGACCTTTGACTTCTTCTTCGATGTCCTCTTGTTTTTCCGGCAGACCGAGGACTTTGACAGTCAAACGACGAGGGGTGCCATAGGCTAAAACAGAATCGTAATTTAAGCGATTGTCATCGAGAAAGGTTGTGACTTTTGCTTGCAGTTGTTGGATACTTGGTGTCACCACATGAGCCGGCATTTCTTCTAAGCCGACCTCTAATAAAAAGTCTGTCATTTTATTTATCCCCCTTTGCCGCTAATAAAGCCTCAGCTTTTTTTCGGTCTAATAATGGATAGCCTAATTTTTCCCGCTCCGCTACGAAAATTTTGGCAACCGCTTTGGCCATATTGCGAATGCGGGCCAGATAACCAGCTCGTTCAGTAACTGAAACGGCTCCTCGTGCATCTAATAAATTAAATGTGTGGCTGCATTTTAAAATATAATCATATGCCGGATGAACTAAGTTATCAGCAATACAGCGCTTCGCTTCTTTTTCAAAGCGTTCAAAGTTGCCTAAAAGTAAGTCTTGGTCACTAATTTCAAAGGAATATTTTGAATGTTCATATTCCGGCTGTTTGAAAATTTCTCCGTACTTTACGCCTGCCGACCATTCCAAATCATAAACGCTTTCGACTTCTTGAATATAAGAAGCTAAACGTTCTAAACCATAAGTAATTTCTGAGGTGACTGGTTTACAAGGTAGGCCGCCGACTTGTTGGAAATAAGTAAATTGGGTAATTTCCATACCGTCTAACCAGACTTCCCAACCAAGACCAGCACAACCCATTGAAGGATTTTCCCAGTTATCCTCAACAAAACGAATGTCATGTTCCAACGGATTAATGCCTAAAAGTTGTAAGCTTTCCAAATACAACTCTTGAATATTTTCTGGTGAAGGTTTCATCACTACTTGAAACTGATGATGCTGATACAAACGGTTAGGATTTTCACCGTAACGGCCATCAGCAGGGCGGCGGGAAGGCTCCACGTAAGCTGCATTCCACGGCTCAGGTCCAATCGCTCTTAAAAAAGTGTAGGGGCTCATGGTTCCGGCCCCTTTTTCTGTATCATAGGCCTGCATTAATAGGCAGCCGTTGTCTGACCAAAATTTTTGCAAGGTTAAAATCATTTCTTGAATCGTTAATTTTTTTGACATCTGTCAAACTCCCTTCGATTTTAAAAAATAAAACAAAAAAGCCCTATGCCATCACTAAGACGACATAGGGACGAATAAGTTCGCGGTTCCACCCTACTTCCGGAAATCTCCGGCAGCTTCATTTAAGTATACTTGCAAGTGCCCCTTCAAAAATTGCTGGTATCTGACTTCCACTGCCTCAGATTCGCTTTGACTGCGCTATTTTTTACTGTGCTTGCTCAAACGTATGATTCGATTAGCTATATGATAGTCTGAAACAAAAGAAAAGTCAAACTTCTTTCTGCAAAAAAAAATTTTTTCAAGCAAGTCAGCACTTAAGACTCTGGTGAATCCTCGTCCTTTTCAATTGCATCGGCACTTACATCTTGTGCTAATTCTGAAGACATTTCCGCTGGCTTTCTCTCAGGAATTTTCAGCAGATCCTCCCAGCTTTTCATCTGGTCGATAAACTTTTTACTCTTTAAATGAATGCCGACATATTCCTCGTAAAGCTGGTCTAGCAATTGCCTGATGGCCGCCTTAGTCTCTGCTTTGATTGAAATATTTTCAATCTGTTTAACATCAATTGCGGAAAACATCCGGGCAAAATGAACCGCTCGAGGATCAGCATGATAACGCCGCTCATCTTTGTACCAGTGCTTTTCACAAAGGACACCATTATAAGCCGAAGAAAAATCAAATTTGCCTTGGGTTTGACCGCAGATAACACAATGGTCCCAAATCAGTGAAATCCCAAAACGATGGAGCAGCTGAATTTCAAAAATATTGGTGATGATTTCTGGATCATAGCCTTCCTCCAGCATCGATAAGGACTGTTCCAAAAAACGATACAAGTTTGGATCATAAACTCGATCATCAATCGCCGCATCCACCAAACTTAAAATATAGGTGCCATATGCGCTGATAAAAATATCTTCTCGGATTTTGCGAAAGGCGCGGACTTCTTTGACACTGTTTAAAAAAGACAATCCGTCGCTTTTGAATTGACCGATATAGACTGCCTCGGTAAAGGGTTGAATCGCCGGTGTCAGAGGATTGTTTTGCCGATGGGCCCCTTTGACATAAAACATCATCTTCCCAGCTGATTCCGTAAAAATTTTCACCAGCTTATCCTTTTCCTTGTAATCTCTGGCAAAAAGAATCAAGCCTTTGGATTCTGCAATTGCCATCTGAACACCTCCTCAAGAAAAAAGAGCAACAGCAGCTGTCACTCTCACCTTTATTTTGATACTCGTTATTTTAATACTCATCCTTGCGGTAACCATAATCCTGCAGGTAGGTTTGTTTATCCCGCCAATCTTTTTGGACCTTTACCCAAAGCTCTAGGAAAACTTTGTCGCCTAGAAGATTTTCAATATCTTTGCGGGCCTGAGTACCGATATTTTTCAGCATCTTGCCACCTTTACCGATAATAATTCCCTTTTGACTATCCCGCTCAACGATAATTGTCGCTTGGATATGGACCTTGTCGTTTTCATTTCGCTTCATGGAATCAATCACCACAGCTACAGAATGGGGCACTTCATCGCGGGTCATAAACAAAACTTTTTCGCGAATTAATTCAGAGACAATAAAATATTCTGGATGATCGGTCACCTGATCATCTGGAAAATACTGAGGACCTTCTGGCATATGGCTGATTAAGGCTGCCATCAGGTTATCAAAGTTATTGCCCTCAGTCGCAGAAATCGGCACTACTTCAGTGAAGTCCATTTGCTTGGCATAATCATCAATAATCGCCAATAATTCATCCGGATGAATTTTATCAATCTTATTAATTACTAAAAAGACGGGCGCTTTTGTTTGGCGCAGGCGCTCGATAATCATATCGTCCCCTTTGCCCCGCTTTTGATCTGCACTCACCATAAATAAAATGGCATCGACTTCCCTCAATGCACTGTAGGCGGTCTCCACCATAAAATCACCGAGACGACTTTTTGGCTTGTGGATTCCCGGTGTATCAATAAAAATCAATTGGACATCTGGTGTTGTATAAACCCCTTGAATTTTATTACGGGTAGTTTGCGCCTTGTCACTCATAATCGCAATTTTTTGACCGACGATGCGATTTAAGAGGGTAGATTTGCCGACGTTGGGCCGGCCGATGATTGCAATAAATCCTGATTTATGTTCAGACATAGATAAATCCTTTCAAGATAAAATTAATTTAGAAGAACCATGCTTGCAAAAGCTGCCAAATTTTTGGCAGGAAAATAAAGGCCCCGACAATCACTGCAAAGCTTGCCGTAATTAACACTGCACCGGCGGCCATATCTTTGATTCGTTTTCCGATGGGATGAAAATGAAAATCCGTAACCATGTCCACCACATTTTCAAAGGCCGTATTAATTATTTCAACAATGATTACCAGAAAAATGACCAGCAGCAGCCAACGCCACTCGCTAGCATTTAGCCGAAAAATAATTCCCGCTAAAATCGCTAAGGTGCCTAATAAAGTATGCTTGCGCATATTCGCTTCTTCTTTGTAAACAGTACGAATTCCTTGAAGCGCAAATTCTAACGAAGAAATAAATTGGCGATTTTTTTTAATGTTGGGCTCATCAGAATCGTTAGCCGGCAAATTTTTCGTGGCTGGATCAAAGACCTTTAAGGCATCCTGTTCAGCTTTTTTTGCTGGGCCTTTTTTAGTTACTTGCTTATCTTTTAAGTCCATAGGCATCCAGTATCTCTTTCTGTAAACCAAACATTTCCTTTTCGTCCTCAGGCGTCATATGATCATAGCCATTGATGTGCAAAAATCCATGAACCGCCAAAAAGCCTAGCTCGCGATCATACGTGTGACCGTATTCGGCGGCTTGCTCTTTGGCTCTTTCAGTTGAAATCATGATATCGCCAAGCATCCTCGGAAAATCAGCCAACTCTTCATCGTCAAAGACTACCGGAATTTCATCGGCTCCTTCTTCCTCAAGGGCAAAACTAATGACATCCGTAGGAGCATCTTTGCCTCTATAATCCCGATTGATAATTTGAATGGCAGCATTGTCCATAAAGGTCACAGACATTTCGGTATTGTCTGGCAATTTTAAAAAGTCGGCCGCAAACTGCAACAGGTCATCAATCTCCTGAACTTTTTCAGGAGTGACCGCTGCTGTTTCATCGATAAAGGTAATATCCATTTACTCTGCTCTTCTTTCTTGTTCTTCTTTCATCTTTTCAGCTTCTGAACGCATTTTCGGATATTTAATCCGAGAATGGAAGGTGCTGGCTAAACCATTGATTAAGGATTGTTCCACCATGCGAATTTCACCTAAAGTCAGGCCACTTTCATCCAATTGTCCATCACTAATACGTGTTTCAATCAAATTATGAACAAACTCACGAATTTTTTCATTGGTGGGATTATCCATCGCCCGCACCGCTGCTTCACAGCTGTCGGCAATATTTACTACACCGGCTTCTTTCGTTTGTGGTCGGGGACCAGGATAGCGGAAATCCGCTTCTTTAACATCCGGATTTCTTTCCTCAGCCTTCATATAAAAATAGCTCATTAATGTCGTACCGTGATGCTGCTGGCAAATATCAATAATCATTTGCGGCATCTTAGCTTCTGTTAAAATTCTAACTCCGTCAATAACATGCCCAAAAATAATTTGGCAGCTGTCTTCTGGCAATAGGAAATTATGGGGATTTTCGGCCCCTTCTGGTAAATTTTCCACGAAAAAGTTAGCGTGTTTAATTTTCCCGATATCATGATAATAACAAGCTACTCGAGTCAACAAACTGCGGCCACCGATTTCAGCAACGGCATTGGCCGAAAGATTAGCCACCATCATACTGTGATGATAAGTTCCCGGTGCTTCTTCTAATAATTGTTTCAACAACGGATGATTCGGATTGCTCAAATCATTTAAGACAATTGCGCTGTCATCTGTAAATAACTGTTCGATGTAAGGATGCAGACCAACTGATAATAAATAAGCTAAGGCACAACTGAAAAAAGCACAAGAAAGCGTCATCCAAGTCGCCCCTTCAGTAAAACTCATCCCTTGGTAGACAACTAGAGTCAACATTAAAAGCATTGGAAAAACAATTAGCCAGATAGTTGCAGGCAAGCCTTGTTCAGAAACTCGAGTCCGTTTGACAACAGTACCTAAAAGACCACTGAAGGCATAAAATAGCAAAACAATTGTTAAACTGTTGGTGCCAGCAGAATCATAATAAATCAGAAGAGTAAAAATCACTTGGAAAATGGCGCTGATAATTCCCGCCCGTCGATTAAAGAAGAAACTCATCAACAACGGTGTAAAACTCGCTGGGAAAAACAGCGGAATATAAGTCAAATCCCCCGTGTCAAACAGTTGGAACAATTTAATCATCAAGACGCTCATCAGCATCGTAAAGGAATAGAAAATAATAAAATTCGTTTTGACGGGCTCTGCCAGTTGGCGACTAAAATAAACCAGCACAATAATTTGCAATAAAATCCCCATCGCCAAGGCAATGATTGGGAAAATCGAAGTCGAAGAGCTGGTCATCCCCAATAAATCAAGCTTTTCAATCGCTTCGGTATCAATTTGATTACCTTCACGAACAATAATTTCCCCTTGATAAATGATTACCGGTTGAACCGCCGCTTCGGCTTCTGCCTGCAGTTGCTCAGTCCGTCGCTCATTTAAAAATTCATTGGCGACAATACCTTCATTGATTAAATAAGTAATGGCTTGCTGTTGACTGGTAGTGATATCCAAATAAGTTAACTGGCTGATAGCCTCTTCTCTAGTCGCATCCACATCATCGTCACGAATTCGTGAATTCATGGCTCCTTCGATACTTTCAACCGCTTGGTCACGAACTGTCAGAATTTCATCGCTGGTCATAGCAAAAATACTTTCATAAAAACGAGAAGGCAAATCTTGATAAAAAGTCAGTTGGTCATCTGTGGCGGACTCAAATTTGGTTTTTAAGGCCGCCACTCGTTCGTCAATCGTTGGCTGCGGGATGGTTTCCCCTTCAGCAGCCGCAGCTTTTTCTTTTTGATACTGTTGGTCGATTTCGGTATTTGTTTGAATAATTAACGAAAATAACTGGGTGACTGTATCAACTTGTTCAGTCATCAAATCTTCTTGATAAGTGTATTCCGGTGTCACCGCTTCAGCAGCCAATTGTTTCCGCTGATTGGTGGCCGTCGTGTTTTCAACTGTCTTATTCGCTCGGATATTTTCCTCAGCCACTTGTCCTTCTTGGTAATCGACAGATTGCTGTTGCACGCTGGAAAAAATAATCCCAAAAACCGCTAAGCCAAAAACACCAAAAATTACAGGGAAAAAGAACTTCCCTAAAACATCTCTAAACTGTGTGAGCCATTTACTGAGCATTTCTTTCCTCCCAATTCAAAATTAAGTGTCGCTCCGTAAAGAATCCTTTTCATAGGCATCAATAATTTCCGCTACTACTGGGTGGCGGACTACATCGCTGGAATCAAAATTGATAAAATCAATTTTTTTGATATTTCGTAAAGTTCGTTCTGCATGCATTAGGCCACTAGTCACGCCCCGAGGTAAATCGACCTGCGACGTATCGCCATTAATAATCATTTTTGAATTAAAACCTAAACGGGTCAAAAACATTTTCATTTGGGCGATAGTAGTATTTTGCGCCTCATCTAAAATAACAAAGGCATCATCTAAAGTCCGTCCCCGCATATAAGCTAACGGCGCAATTTCAATCACGCCCCGCTCCATTAAGCGATTCGTGTGATCTCTACCAAAAATTTGATAAAGAGCATCGTAGACCGGCCGTAAATAAGGGGCAACTTTTTCCTTTAAATCTCCTGGTAAGAAGCCAAGATTTTCACCGGCTTCGACTGCCGGACGTGTCAAGATAATCCGTTGTACTTCACCTTTTTTCAAAGCAGCAATCGCCATCACAACAGCCAAGAAAGTTTTACCTGTGCCGGCTGGTCCAATGCCGAAGACAACATCATGATGCTTCACCGCTTCAAGATAACGTTTTTGGCCAAGATTTTTAATCCGGATAGCTTTGCCGTTGCGATCTTTGACAATTTCTTCGCTATACATATCTGTTAAGTACTCTAAATTACCGTTGCGGGCCATCTTTAAAGCGGTCACCACATCTGGTGTATTAATTTTGATACCACGGGCAATTAAAGCCTGCAGCATTTTGATAACAGAGACCACTAATTCTGCTTCTTCAGCGTCTCCAATCACTTGAATAATTTCACCCCGTGAACGAATTTCTGTGTGGGTGTTATCTTCTAAAAATTTAATATGTTTGTCATGGGCACCGAGTAAAGCACTGGCGTCATCTGTTTCCGTCAATTTTATTTCAATTGAGGTTGTTTCGTTATCTGGCAAAAGCTGCGCACTCCTTCAGTATTTCATTCATTGTATTTTACCATACTATCAGTAAAAGGAAAAATTAGGCACACTATGTAAAGTGACTGTCCCAGGAAAGAATTTGTTCCAGTCAGAAAATTAGTTTTTGTTTTTTTACAAACAAAAAACTGTAGCCGATTTCCCTCAGGAAAACCAACTACAGTTCAATTTTCAAAAAATATTAATCAGCTAAAAGCTCTTTTACGATGGCATTGACTTGATTGCCGTCAGCTTTGCCTTTGACAGCAGGCATCACAGCCCCCATCACTTTACCAAATTCACTTTTAGAAGTGGCTCCGGTTTTGGCAATCGCTCCTTGAACAATCTCGCGGATTTCTGCTTCCGACAGCTGGGTCGGCATGTATTTTTCCACGACAGCAATTTCACCTTGAACTTTTGTGACTAAGTCATCGCGATCAGCCTTTTCAAATTCTGCCAAAGAATCACGGCGCTGTTTCATCTCACGAGCTAAAACAGTCAATTCTTCTTCGTCATTTAATTCATGGCCAACTTTGATTTGTTCATTTTGAATAGATGCTTTTAACATGCGAATTACAGTTAAGGACTCCTTGTCTTTCGCCTTCATCGCCGTTTTCATGTCATCATTCAGCGTATTCAGTAGTGACACGCTATCAGCTCCTCAAAAGTACTAGAATTTTTTACGTTTTCTAGCTGCTTCAGATTTTTTCTTACGCTTCACGCTTGGTTTTTCGTAGAATTCACGCTTGCGAGATTCTTGCAAAGTACCCGCTTTTGACACGGAACGTTTAAAGCGACGAAGAGCATCATCAAGAGATTCGTTTTTACGAACGACTGTTTTTGACATTATAATTCCCCTCCCTCCGAGCATTAAAAGTAACCGTTTCGCCAATTGACTATACATCAAAAAACAACACTGTCCATATGTCATTATATCGAATGGCAAAATCATCGTCAAGCTGTTCTAGAAAAAAATCTGAAAACTCCCGATTTTTCTTTGTTATTTTTGACAATCTTCACAGCGACCTAAAATTTCAAAGCGATGGCCTTCAATCGAACACCCTTGTAACTGCCCTTCAAAAAAATCCATTGGGCACATGTGAATTTCTTTTGTTTTGCCGCAGACCGTACAAATAAAATGATGATGATGCTCATGAGCGCCATGTCCACAATGAATGCGGAACTTCATTTCACCGTTTAAATCGGTTTCCTCTAAAATTTCAAAGTCACTGAAATCATGCAGATTGCGATAAACTGTATCATAGCTGACACCAGGAAATTCCTGATTCATAAATTCATGCACTTCTCGAGCAGAGACATAGCGATTTTTTTTAGCTAAAAACTCAATAATTGTCGCCCGCTTTTTGGTATATTTAAAACCATTTTCCTTTAATGTTTGCAGGGCTTCTTCAATGACAGATTGTTTAGCCAACTGACACACCTCTTTTTTAACGTTTCAACTCGTTTTTTGTAAATCAGAAACATTACGATTTTTAAATTCTGTTTTATGGTATAATAATTTACAAAAATAAGCAAGTGAGGTTTTTTAAAATGAGTGAAGAAAAACAAATTGTCACCATTTTTGTGATTTCCGATTCCGCTGGTGAAACAGCGTCAAAATTAGCTCAGGCGACGATGGCTCAGTTTCCGAGTGTGGAATTTTGTATTTTCCGACGCACCTTTGTCAACGATGAAGATACGTTAAAGAAAGCTCTGGCGGATGCCAAGCTAGAAGACGCCTTGATTCTCCATACTCTCATCAATAAAGATTTGGCGAAATTAACCGATCAATATTGCCATGAAAATGATTTGTTTAATATGGACTTATTAAATCCGCCAGTGCGAGAAATCTCCCGCAGAACTGGGATTGATCCAACACTGGAACCAGGTGCTTTACATCATTTAAACGAAAATTATTTCCAAAGAATTAAAGCGATGGAATTCGCTGTGAAATACGATGACGGTAAAGACCCCCGTGGCTTTTTAGAAGCCGACATCGTCTTATTAGGGGTTTCCCGCACATCAAAAACGCCTTTAAGTCTTTTTCTGGCCAATAAGAATTTTAAAGTTGCCAATTTACCTTTAATTCCTCAGGCCCATATTCCAAAACAAATTTTTGAAGTGGACCCGAAAAAAATTGTCGGTCTGACCAATGACCCGGAAATTTTAAACAATATCCGCAAAGAACGGATGCGGGCCTACGGTATGAATCCCGACACCGCTTACTCTGACATTGATAAAATTAAAGAAGAATTGACCTTCGCCAATGACCTTTATGAAAAACTTGGCTGTGTCGTAATCAACGTTGCCTCTTTATCGATTGAAGAAACAGCTTCGATGATTTTCGACGCCTTGGATTTAGTCGACCATAGTTATTTTACAACGGTTGAATAAAAATCTTTACTCCTAAAAATCTACAACAAACATCCTAAACCTTTTTTTAAATGAAGCGACCCGTAAACGTTAGCTTTTCAGTCTAACGTTTACGGGTCTTTTCAAAACGATAAAAGAAGTTTAGGATGTTTTATTTTGCTACTATTTTGTTTAAAAATTGGACTTAGTTTTTCTAAAAAAACTGGACTCCTTCTTGATCGACACTCAATAAATCCACCCGGGCTTGGTGATTATATTCTTTTAAGCGGGCGACCATGCTGTCGGTAACGTCAGCTGGTGTTAAAATCAAAACTGTTGGTCCGGCGCCGCTGAGATAGACACCATAGACGCCTTCCTCATGACCAATTGTGCGAATTTGATCCAAGTGAGGAACGAGACTGCGGCGATATTTTTCATGCCACTTGTCTTTTTCCATCATTTTACCAGCCAATGGTAAATTGCCATTTAAAATGGCGGCAATCAAAACATTGGCTAAGGCACTTGCCTCCACCGCCTCCCGAAAAGGAATCGTCTCCGGCAACACACTGCGGCTTTTTGTTGTCAGCAATTCTTCATTGGGGATATAAGCAATCACATCGCACTCAGGAAAATGGTGCTTGACATAGCGGACATCGCCGTCAACATAACTAGCGACGACAAAGTCACCGCAAATCGCAGGTGCGACATTATCGGGATGGCCTTCAATTTCTGTGGCAATTTGTACACGATCCCGCAAAGATAAATTCAAATTGCCTAACCGATTGGCCAGCTCAATGCCTGCCACCACAACAGATGATGAACTGCCTAAGCCACGGGCTAAAGGAATATCCGAGGTCATTTTCAAAACCTTAGGCGTCAGCTTTGGTGCTATTTTTAAAGCCGTCTGCAATAATAAATTGCTTTCATCTTTAGGAATATCTTCTCCGAGATTGTGATTAATGACCCACTGATCGCTGTCCTTGATGACTTCAATGTACAAATACTGAGACAAAGCAATACCACAAGAGTCAAATCCCGGTCCTAAGTTGGCACTAGTCGCAGGAACTCTTATTTTCATAATTTTGCCACTCCTTCACGCAGATGTAAACGCATGGCTTCAAGGTCACTCATTTTAGAAATTTGCACATCACTTTCATTAATAGCTGTATCAGGATCCTTCAATCCATTTCCAGTGAAAACTGTGACAACTGTTTCTCCTGGTTTAATTTTGCCAGCTTTAACATGTTGAATAACGCCGGCCAACGATGCGGCTGAGCCGGGTTCAACAAAGACACCATCTTGAGCGGCAATTTTTTTATAGGCATTTAAAATTTCTTCATCGGTGACTGAATCAATGTAGCCTTTGGATTCATCACGGGCGGCTTCAGCTAATTTCCAAGAAGCGGGATTGCCAATCCGAATCGCTGTCGCAATCGTTTCTGGTTGTTCAATCACTTCACCCCGCACAATCGCAGCGGCTCCCTCAGCTTCAAAACCATGCATTCTTGGCAATAACGTCCCTTTCACATCATGCCATTCTTTAAACCCTTTCCAATAAGCGGAAATATTGCCGGCATTGCCCACTGGAATTGCTAAAACATCCGGTGCTTTGCCTAATTGCTCGCAGACTTCAAAGGCGGCGGTTTTTTGGCCTTCTAAACGATAAGGGTTCACTGAGTTCACTAAAGCAACAGCTTCTGTTTTAGCAATGTCCCGCACAGCTTTTAAAGCTTCGTCAAAATTCCCCGGAATTGAAATAATATCCGCCCCATACATAATCGCTTGAGCTAATTTTCCCATCGCAATTTTACCATCAGGAATCACCACGTAGGCTTTCACACCGACCCGTGTTGCATACGCAGCTGCTGAAGCGCTAGTGTTTCCCGTTGAAGCACAGACAATTGCCTTAGCCCCTTCTTCGACAGCTTTGGCAACTGCCATCACCATGCCGCGATCTTTAAACGAGCCAGTAGGATTTAAGCCTTCATATTTTCCATATAATTCAATGCCCAATTCCTTTGATAAATTATATAAAGGAATTAAGGGTGTGTTACCTTCTGCTAAACCGATTTGTGGCGTTTTGTCGGTAATTGGTAAATATTCTTTATATTGTTTTAATAAGCCTTCGTACATGTTTAATCCCCCAATACTTTCATCACATTTAATAGTTTGAAACCACTTGTTGCTTTAATATTTTTAATCACTTCGGCCATCTGTTCCTTTGAAACAGTATGGGTAATCACGACTATTCGTGCTGTCTGTGATTCATTTTTTTCTTGATTTTGGACTAACTGATCAAAACCAACATTTGCGTCTGTCATAATTTGGGCCAATTTTAAAAATTGCCCTTCCTGGTCTGCCGCCTCTAATGAAAGATAATATTTGGCCATCACTTGATTATCTGGTGTAATTTTCGTTTTATGTTTATAAGAATTAAACATGTGTCCAGTTGTGCCTAAGCGTAAATTTTTGGCGATGGTAATAATATCACTAACAACACTGGTGGCTGTCGGCTTGGCTCCTGCACCAGGGCCGTAATACATGGATTCTCCTACGCCAGAGCTGTCGATAAAGACTGCATTAAATTCATCCCGCACAGCAGCCAATGGATGCTCCCGTTTGACTAGCATCGGACCGACTTCAGTATAAATTGAATCCCCTTGTTTTTCTGCAGAACCGATTAATTTGATTTCATAACCTAAGCGGGCTGCCATCTTAACATCTTCAATCGGCAAACCACGAATGCCTTTAATGGTCACCATATCTAAATTGATATTCATACCAAAACCAAATTGACTCAAAATAATCATCTTATAAGCTGCATCAATGCCATCGACATCATTAGTGGGATCAGATTCCGCAAAGCCTAGCGCTTGAGCCTGCGATAGCGCTGTCTCATAGCTCAAACCTTCAGAAACCATTTTAGTCAGCATATAATTCGTCGTACCGTTGACAATTCCTAAAATTTTATTGATATTGTCGGCTGCTAAACTATTGGCAATCGTTCGCAAAATCGGAATTCCGCCGGCAACGCTCGCTTCATAATATAAATCACAATGATTTTCTTGGGCTAACTGAACAAGTTTGCCGCCGTGCTGAGCCAATAAATCTTTATTGGCGGTGACCACATGTTTGCCCCGTTTCAACGCTTCTTCAATATAAGTTTTAGCCGGCTCGACTTTTCCCATCAACTCAACGACAACTTGAATTTCGGCATCATTTAAAATATCATCAATATCTGTTGTTAACTCAATATCAAATTTTTCTGCCTGGCGAGCTTTTTCATTTTCATCCCGCACCAAAGCGGTTTTAACAGAGATATCCATTCCGGTAACCTGAGCAATTTTTTCTGCGTGTTCCTTTAAAATCATCGGCACACCGGAGCCAACTACTCCGAGGCCCAACAAACCAATTTTTAGCTTATCTTCTTCCATGACGCCCTCCAAAAAATAATATAAAGATTAAATCCATTTCATTTTATTTTAATAATGTCCCTAGTATAACGAAAAACAACAAAAAAAACTAGAACTTTCTGGTAGATTCCCCAAAAGTTCTAGTTTCATTTTAATCTTTTTATCATTAAACGCTAACGATGTTCAACGTGTTGGAAGGTTTGCTCCAAAATATCCAAAATATGATGGTCATCCAAACTATAAAAGACGATTTTACCCTCTTTGCGGGATTTAACAATTTTATTCTCCCGCAAAAGCTTTAATTGGTGACTGACAGCCGATTGCTCCATCCCTAAGTTTTCAATCAGGGTAGAAACATTTTTTTCACCGTCTTTTAAAAGCAGTAGAATTTTTAAGCGGTTTGGGTCACTCAAAACTTTAAAAATTTGACTGACAGCCTTTATTTCCTGCGCTTCCATTGAATTCCTCCTGCCAGTTTATTCGTTGACTATTGCATTGATGCTGTTTTCATAATCCACGACCTTTTGATTCGCTGCGTCTTGGCTTTCAGCCTTAACTGCGATATAAAACTTAATTTTCGGTTCCGTTCCAGATGGTCGAATCGCAATCCAGCTTTCATCTGCCAGTTGGTATTTCAAGACATCAGATGGCGGGGTTGTTAATTTTTCCAAGTGGCCATCTAAGCCAACACGGGTTAAAAGTTTGAAGTCTTCCGTTTGCACGACAGCCTCACCGGCAAATTCAGATGGTGCTTCTTCCCGGAATTTTTTCATTAAGGCTGCAATTTTGCCTGCGCCTTCGATACCGCTCATTGTCACGGAAATTGTTTTTTCAGTATAATAGCCAAACTCTTCAAAAATATCCTGCAGACCATCATACAAAGTTTTATCCTGTTGCTTATAATATGCCGCGACTTCAGCCAATAAAACTAACGCTTGGATGGCATCTTTGTCCCTTACAAAAGGCTTCACTAAATAGCCATAGCTTTCTTCAAAGCCAAACATAAAGGTCTTAGTGTGATCTTCTTCATACTGTTGAATTTTTTCAGCAATAAATTTGAAGCCAGTCAGAACACTGACCATATCGGTGTCAAACTTTTTAGCAATCGCAGTTGACAATTCGCTGGAAACAATTGATTTTAACACGGTGGCATTGGCTGGCAAAGTCCCAGCTGTCTGATGGGCGGTTAAAATATATTGAATCATCAAGGCCCCTAACTGATTGCCTGTCAGCACTTGATAGGTGCCGTCCGGCAAACGAACAGCTGCCCCTAAGCGATCGGCATCCGGATCTGTGGCGATTAATAAATCTGCACCTTCTTTTTCTCCTAAGCGAATCGCATATTCAAAGGCTGAATGTTCCTCTGGGTTAGGAGATTTCACCGTGGTAAAATCCGGGTCGGGAATCGCTTGTTCCGGCACCAAGACGAATTGTTCAAAGCCGGCTTGTTTTAAGGCCCGTTCCCCCAACATTTTTCCAGTACCATGTAATGGCGTATAGACTAATTTTAAATCCTTGCCCATTTGATCAATCAACGCTTGATTAATGGTCACTGATTTGACATTTTTTAAATACTCGCTATCAATTTCTTCGCCGATAATGTTAATCAAGCCGCTGTGTTCAACTTCTTCCTCGGATAGAACTTCAACTTTTAGAGGATTTTCAACTGAACGAACAAATTTTGTTAACGCATCGGCATCCGCTGGCGGCATTTGCCCGCCGTCTTCTCCGTAAACTTTATAGCCATTATATTCAGCTGGATTGTGGGAAGCCGTAATCATAATCCCAGTAAAAGCTTTTAAATAGCGGACCGCAAAGGAAAGCTCTGGTGTCGGCCGCAAACTTTCAAAAACAAAGGCCGGAATATTATGTTTTGCCAAAGTTTTGGCAGCTTCCATCGCAAATTCCGGTGACATGTGACGGGAATCATGAGCAATTGCCACACCGCGACGTTTGGTCTCAGGATCTTGCTGGTCCATAAAGCGAGCCAGGCCTTCTGTTGCTTGACGAATCGTATAGATATTCATCCGATTGATGCCTGGTCCTAAAATCCCCCGCATACCAGCTGTGCCGAATTCCAATTGCGTGTAGAAGGCATCTTCCAGCTCTACAGGATTTTGTTTTAAAATTTGTAATTGTGCTTTTAAGGCTTCATCTAGATTTTCTTCGTTATTCCATAATTCATAGACTTGTTCCCAAGACATAATTAGCCACCTCTTTTTCGAAATTTGTACTTTATTAGTATATCATTCTTAGTTTTTTTATAAAAGGCAGACTGATAAAAGTCGCGAGTGAATCTTGAAAAAAATAAAAAAAGTGCCCGCAAGCGCTAAGGCAGCTGAATCCAAATATAAAATCAAATCTTGCTAGCTAAACTCACAAACTAGCTCAATCAAAAAAATGGACACATAGCTGCCAAATCACTTTCGGCACACTCTTTTAAACTTTGACACCGACTAAACAGTCGGTGCTTCGGTTAAATTATTTTCTTCTAAATAAAGGTAGACTTGTTGGCCGGCGATTCCGCCTTCGCCGACAGCAGTAGTAATTTGGCGTAATGTTTTTTCCCGCAAATCCCCTACTGCAAAAACGCCGGGCATTGAAGTCCGCATATCATTGTCTGTTTCCACCCAGCCAGCTGCATTAGTTAAGCCAGCCTTTTTAAAGGGTTCGCTTAACGGATCCAAACCAACATAGATAAAGACACCGCCCGCTTCGACTTCTGATACTTCATCGGTTTTAACATTGCGCACCTTAGCACCGGTCACTGCCATTTCATTGCCGGTGATTTCTTCTAAGACAGAATCCCATAAGAAAGAAATTTTTTCATTGGCAAACGCCCGATCTTGGATAATTTTTTGGGCCCGCAATTCGTCTCTGCGGTGAACAATCACAATTTCTGAAGCAAAGCGAGTTAAATAAATCGCTTCTTCAACTGCTGAGTCGCCGCCACCAACAACTAATAATTTTTTATTGCGGAAAAAGGCGCCATCACAAACGGCACAATAAGAAACTCCCCGACCGGAGAATTCTTCTTCACCTTTGACACCTAATTTACGATGTACACAGCCAGTTGCTAAAACAACAGTTTTACCTTCGTAAGATTTATCTTCACAGACGACTTCTTTATGCGTCCCGTGATCGATAATATCTGTGACAATTCCGTATGCATTTTCGGTCCCAAATTTTGTGACACCTTCAAACATTTTATAAGCCAGTTCAGGTCCCATAATCGTTTCAAAACCAGGGTAATTTTCTACCTCAGCGGTGTTATTCATTTGGCCACCGGGAGCTCCCCGTTCAATCATTAAAACAGATAAATTTGAACGAGATGCGTATAAGGCTGCTGTCATGCCAGCAGGACCTGCACCAATTACGATTACATCATACATAGTCTTTCCTCCATCATTTTATCAAGTGACTTTACTTTACAGCGAAACTTATACAAAGTCTATCTTTCTGCCTAAGTTTTAGTTTTTGGTAAAGGATTTTTACACCACAAAAACCAAGCTGCTGCCAAGCAAATTAATAGCAGACCGACTAAAACTAGCAGGCAGTCATTTAAAATTTGCTGCCCACTACTCGACACTCCCTGACTCGACAGAATTCTTAAAAAAAGGCGATTATCTCCGTGAAAACCAAAAACTAAAATGGCTAATAAACCCATTATAAAAAATTGTGCTGTCAGACTGCCTTTATTTTGCAAAGAAAATTTAGCTAGTACACCACTACCAGCTGGAAAGCTGATTTTTTGATAATATTGCTGATTCAACCATGAGCTAGTCGTACTTTTAAAAAAGCACAGCAGGGCAAAGCCCAGCAGAAAAGTAGCCGGCCAGATAATCAGTAACAAACTAAGGCATAGGCCAAAAACCAGTTTACTAACCGGAGCCACTTTCGTCAAGTGCTGTAAATAAAGTGGTCCTAAGACCATCGCTGCTACCATTCCTAACACATAAGGAAGATAAACTTGACTGGCAACCGCCTCAATCCCTTTGGTCCCACTGACGTACAAAGAAATAAAGAGAAACAAAAAATTGCCAATCATACCGTTAACAAAATTCAACCAGTTCAGCCAAAAGGGCAATTGTAAACTTGCTTTTTTGCGACTCAACAGCCAAATGGCAATGGTGAAAACCAGAATAAAGCCAATTAAAGCAATGTCGATCTCCCCACTATCAAACAAGAGGCGACCACTGCGTAATAAAAGCAGCAGCAAAAAGAAAATGGCGAACATTACTAGCTCACGATAGGCGATAAAATTTTTTGAGGTGCTGGCAAAATTTATTTCAAAATGCGGATAATGCCGCAATGTGTGATAGGCGGCTACGAAAAACAGCCCATATAAAGCTAAGACTAGGCTCACAGTAACTGAAGCGGGGAAATCTTGATTGATCAGCCAAAATAATCCCAACAGGCCAAGCAAAGCAAAGGGGTATTTTTTGGCGGTCATATTGTGAAAGCCCTGTTGCGCTTCTTGATAATTGACCGTAATATTGGCCGGTGTGAGCCAACTTGCACTTAAGCCTAATAAAATCGCCGCCAACGGATAGGCTCCAGGAAAAAGCATTCCCAAAAAACCACTGACACTGCCGAGGCCGCCTAGTAAAAAGGCGGCCATCAACAGAGTAAAGCTTTCAAGCTGAGTACTGAGACCACGAATTAAAAAGAGCCCCGTGAAGCGAAACGTATAAAACAAGACAAAGGGCAGCACGCTTTGCCACGTAGTACCGTCGCTTAATTGTAAAAAAAGCAAGTAAGGTACAATAATTAAGGTGTTGCTTAAGATAAAGGGTGTCGTCGTGGTAAAGTTCTTTAAGAAATTTTTTATGGAGGTCAACATGCTACTTACCTTCTGTTAATTGTTTTTTTAGAACCCTAAGTATACAAAAAAATTTTAGTTTCTGCATGTCTAAACCGTTACAGTCTTTTAACAAGTCGGCTTAAATTAATCGCAGAAAAAAACTTTAAGAAATAAGGGCTGCTTATTCCTTAAAGTTTTGAGCTTACGCATTTGCTAGCTGTGCTTTGATTGCCTGAACAGCCGCCTCAGCAGTTGCTTCTGTTGTAAAATTTTGAATATCCTCTTGGCTCGCAGTCGGATTTTCCATTAGATAATTACTAACAGCAGTCTGAACGGCCGCCTGCAGATTAGCTTGCGCTGCTGCTTGTTCCTCAGCTGTTAAGGAACTTTGGCTGTCTTGCAATTGTTGCGCCTGGTCACTAGTTAAGACAACCCAAGTTTTTTCCGGCACTGTAACGGTTACCTTTTCAGAAATAATTTCATCTGCTTGATTTTCAAAACTGAATAAAGCCTTGTAAAAATTAGAGCTAAAATCCCATTTGGTCGTTTTAGTCTCAGCGACTGCTTGGGTAGTATCGGCTGTTTGATAACTGGCTGTTAGTTTAACAGCATTCACGATATCCGACTCATCTGGAACAAAATGCGTTTCACTTGCCTCAGCGTCAGCACTATCGCGATAGACAATCGCATAATTGTCAGAAGCTGTGCCAATTTCAGAAACAATCAAAAGATTGGCAGGTGAAGCTGTATCACCAGCCGTGTAAATCTCATTTTCGGTTGTAGTGGTTACCTCTTTCATTCCCAAATGATTTTGAAGATGCAAAGCGACCAAAACAATTGTCGCCACTAACAACAAACTGCTGATGATACCAGCAATTCGCCGCAGCAGCTGGCCTTTAATCAATAGCCAGCTGCCAAAGAGCATTAAGGTAAAGACCACTAATAAAACTAATATCATATTAATTTGCCCCCTTGGTGATTTTACCTGGTTTATTGTGCAGGAAGATTGCAAAGAGCACCCCTGCCACTGCAAAACTTAAACCGATAGCAAAGGATGCTCGGAAACCGTCCATTGAAGCAGCAATAATTTTACTGCCATACGCCAAAGGATTTTCTGTTTGCAAACTAGCAGCCGGTGTATTGGTGTTAATAATATTTTGTGTTACAGAGGTCAACAAGGCCACCACAACTGAAGAAGAAATTTGGCGAACAGTATTATTCGCCGCTGTCCCGTGGGTCACTTCATCAAGTGGAATCGCCGACATGGCACTGGTGGTCAATGGCATCATCGTTAAGGCAATCCCGAACATACGAATAGCGTACAGCACAACAATTAAGGCAGTCGGCGTTGTTTCAGTAATAAATACAAAAGGCACTGTTCCTAATAACAGTACTGAAAACCCGACAAGAGCCAGTGAACGGATGCCCACACGATTATATAAAACACCGGCAATTGGTGACATAATTCCCATCATCAAAGCTCCAGGCAAGAGAGTCAGTCCAGAGGATAAAGTCGAATCGCCGTGAACATTTTGCAGATAAGTCGGCAGCATCATTTCCACGCCAAACATCGCCATCGTTACTAAAATAATCGCAATTGAAGGAATCGTAAAATCGCGATTTTTAAAGACGCGAATATTTAAAAATGGTTCGTCTAATTTTAATTGACGCAGACCAAAAATAATAATCACCAATAAACCAACACCAATCGGCAATAATACATTAGTGAAATCAGTCCAGCCATCGCCAGCAACATTGGTAAAGCCCCATAAAAATAAACCAAAACCGACGACAGATAAAATTAAAGACAAAATATCCAATTTGATTTTTTTATTGGGAATAATATCCTTCATCACAAAGGGCGTCAAAATAAACGCAATCACGATAACAATCAGTGGTACAACAAAAATCGTCCGCCAAGAACTAGAAATCGTTAAGCCGAGAATCGTATGGTCTCGATCTAAAATCCAACCGGATAAAGTCGGTCCAATGGCTGGTGCCATTCCGACGACTAAACCACTTAAGCCCATTGCAACAGAGCGTTCTGATTTTTTAAACATATTCAAAATCACAATTTGCATCAATGGCAGCATGATACCGACAGCGATTGCCGCCAGTACCCGACCGGCAATAAACATCACCCACATATTTTTTTCAGCTGGCGTCACGGCCGTCAAAATTAAGCCCGCCATCAAAATTCCATAGGAAATAAAATGCAGCCACTTGGTTGACATTTTAGTTGCTAAATAAGCCGATAATGGCACCATCATCCCATTTGCAAGTAAAAACCACGTCGTTGCCTGTTGAGCTGTGCTCAAGTTAATATCAAAATCCTGCATCAGAGTCGGCAGCGCCGTTCCCAAAGATGTTTGCATCAATACCCCAGAAAACGTCGCAAATAAAATCAAGGCAAGAATAATGCCTCTGCGATACGGTTTTCCATGAATATCTAAATTAAGTTCTGAACTCAAAATTATTCCTTCTTTCACTTTTCCTCGATAAAGTCACAAATGAAAATATATCATATTCTTTCTGAAAATAAAAACCTAAACGCTTATTATAACTAACGTTATTTAATCAGGAGAATTTTCACTATTTTTCTCCTATCGAGAAGATGAATTTTTATTTTGAGTTTGCCTCTCTCAGAAATTTTTTTTAAATGACCCTAGTAAAAATTGGCCAAAAAAACTCTCTGCAATTTTTGCAGAGAGTTAATGCTTGTGTTGCTGATAATCCGGACGTTCCCGATCAACAAGGTTTTGTTTAAGGGAAAATTTTTGCGGAACATAATCAAAACCAGCCTTATGGAAAGGATGGCACCGCAGAATCCGTGACATTCCCATCAAAAATCCTTTAAAAGTGCCGTGGACCTGGACTGCTTCAATCATATAATTAGAGCAGGTCGGATAATATCGACAGCTAGGCGGCGTTAGCGGCGAGATAAATCGCTGATAGCCATGAACTAAAGCAATTAAGATTTTTTTCATTGCAATCCCTTCTTCATAAAAAAACTGCGGCCGCCTATAACTAATTTCAAAATGTGCAATCACGCTCTTCTACTTTATATATAGAAGGCTTGCCTTTTAAAATCAGTCAGGGACCGCAGACAGCTAAAAGTCGCTTAGAAAAAAGCTAGGATGTGGTTCCATAAATCTCCACTGAAGACTCCTGTCGCATTTCTGCCGCCGATTGGTCCAAACCCAATCATGGCACCTATTGCGAAAAAGACAGCCATCAAAACAATCACTAAGATAATTTTCAATAGCGTTGAGATGATATATCCTCTAACTTTCATGTGATACTCCTATTCTTAGACGGTAACCGTTGTTTTCGTTGTTGCCGGTGCATCTAGATCCACCCGTTCAACATTCGCACCTAATTTTTGTAATTTTTCGTGGAATTTATAATAACCCCGGTCCAAATAGTTTAAATTGCGCACACGAGTTACACCAGTAGCCCGCAAGCCAGCTAAAATCAAAGCGGCAGCCGCTCTTAAATCAGTGGCAGCAACTTCTGCCCCTTGCAGTTGATGTCCGCCAGTAATCATGGCTGAATTGCCATCAAATTGTACATGAGCGTTCATGCGTTGCAATTCTTCTAAGTGTTGGAAACGATTTTCAAAAACAGTTTCTGTGACTGTGCTAACACCTTCAGCAACTAGTTGGATTGCTGTCATCTGTGCTTGCATATCAGTTGGGAAACCAGGGTGAGGCATCGTTTTTACATCCGTCGCTTTAATAACTTTTGGTCCAATGACCCGTAAGCCATCTTCTTCTTCGGTAATTGAAGCACCCATCTCAGTTAATTTTGAAATCAGTGGACGATTATGCTCAGAAATTGCGCCTTCAATTAAGACGTTGCCTTCTGTCATTGCCGCAGCAACCATAAACGTACCCGCTTCAATTCGATCTTGCACGATTGAATGTTGAACTGCGTGTAAATGTTCAACGCCTTCAATCCGCATTGTTTCAGTACCGGCGCCGTAAACGCGAGCCCCCATTTTATTTAAGACATTCGCTAAGTCAACAATCTCTGGTTCTCTAGCGACATTTTCAATGATTGTCGTGCCTTTGGCCTTGACAGCTGCCATCATGATGTTTTGCGTGGCGCCGACACTTGGAAAATCTAAATAGATTGAATTGCCGATTAATTCATCAGCGATGGCTTCGATGTAGCCATTCTTTTGAACAATTTTTGCTCCTAGGGCTTGAAATCCCTTCAAGTGTAAATCAATTGGTCGTTTGCCGATAGCGCAGCCACCAGGCATAGCAACTTTGGCATGACCATTTCTAGCTAATAAAGGTCCCATCACAACGATTGAAGCCCGCATTTGGCTAACATATTCGTAGGGTGCTTCAATTTCTAATTGACGGCTAGCATCAATGATTACTTCATTGTCAGCTTCGTTAAAGTCTACATCCACATTTAAATGACGAATCACTTGGTTCATGGTAAAAACATCTGAAAGAATTGGTACATTTCTTAAAGTCGTTTGGCCTTCTTCTGCTAACAAAGTTGCCGCTAGAATTGGCAACACGGCATTTTTTGCTCCCTCGATTTTCACATTACCTTTTAATTGATTTCCACCTTGAACAAAAATTTGTTCCATCTAAATTCCCTCCAAAGAGACTCATCACTGAATCTAAGCCATTTCTGGCAACAAATTTAATTAACTTAGTCCACTCAAAAAAATATTACGGCACAATGCAATGACCTCTAGAAAAAAAAAGCTCGCTTGGTAGCCGATGACAATTGAAAAAAGAACAATTACCATTCTAACTTGAGTGGTTTGGTAAGCCTTAAAAAAATGATCGATTCTCAGTGAACCTAATGCCCAAAAAGTCAGGTAAATAAATGCGATATGGGAAATTATTCTCACTAGCGCATCAATCCCGTAAACCTGCAACATCGACTCACCTCAATCTCTTTTAAAAAACTTTAACATTAGCATAATAACATAAATTGAAAAAAATTAAAATTGTTTCTTCTCCTAATAGTTTCCACTATAATTCTACAAATTATTCACAAATATTTTAATAATTGTGATAAGAGAAGCAGTATTTTATCTTTTTTACAGTTTTTTTACAAGAAATTATTGAAGGTAATTTGTGAAGCGTTATACAAAAATTTAAACTTTCTTATGAAAATAAAAAAGCCCTTAGTTAAAAGGGCTAATAAATCAAATGATATTTGCCGATTTTGTGTTGGGCATTCTTGCTCAATACCAGTGTTAATCAGCAGTTTTTTTCTTGTCAGTCTCGACTAACTAAGTGCTGCGATTAACAATGTCGCTAAACAGGCACCCACAATTGGACCAACAATTGGAATCCAAGCATAACCCCAATTGGCACCGCCTTTATTTGGAATCGGCATTAGCACATACATTAACCGCGGACCAAAGTCACGGGCAGGGTTAATTGCATAGCCAGTCGTAGTCCCTAATGACAACGCAATTGCGACTAAGACAAAGACTAACACAAGCGGCTGTAATCCCACCGGCATATCACTGGCAGGTAAAATTTGAATACTTAACACGAAGGCGAAAGTTGCGATAATTTCACTCAGTAAATTAAATAAAGTATTAGGAATTGCAGGTCCAGTTGCAAAAATACCGACACTATTGCCTTCATCTGTTTTGGTTTCTTTAAAGTGTGGCCAGAATTGAATTGCTGCCAGGAGGGCACCAACGAAAGCTCCAGCAACTTGAGCTAAAATAAATGGTACAACTTGTCCCCACTCAAATGTTCCATTAACAGCGAAGCCAATGGTTACTGCCGGATTTAAATGGCCAGGTGATCCGAAGAAGCCACTGGTATAAACCCCTAACATAACGGCAACCCCCCAGCCAAATGCCACATACAACCAATCATGGCCTGCACCTTTTGCTAAGGTTTTCTTTAAAGATGTGGAAGCTCCGACGCCTGACCCAAATAAAATCAGGACAAAGGTTCCAATAAATTCACCAAATACAGGACTATTCATAATATATAACCTCCTCAATTAAATAATATTTCCATCAAAAAATTACCTAAAAAGTCCGTTACGAATATTTTGCTGCAAGCCTCCCCCATTTGAAAATTCGGAAAACACCCATTGAAATAATGGCAATTAACTTTTCCCTTTCCTCCTTTTTAACTGCAAATCCAATTACCTGCCTGATGGATGAGATTTCCTTTAGCCTTTCATCAGTCCTTACCAGAATATTATAGCATTGATTCCACTCCTTTGAAAACGTTTGCAGTTCATTTGTTTAAAAAAAACAGTCTTTTTCTAATTTTCAGAGGACTATTTTTTTCAAAATGAGCCGTACTTCGTCACCAAACCCTTACCCTACAGCTTTTTTCTCTTAGAAGAATTTTTTGAAGGGGGTAATTTATCTCAGAGATAGCTGTAAAAATCATTTTATTTGAGAAGATAAGATAACAGATTGACAATTTATTATTAACTAAAAAAAATACTGCAACAGCCTTTGAAAATAAAATTTTTAGCAATTCCCACTAATATCAGAAGTCAAACACACTGACAAGTTGAGCACCTCAATTTTATTTTAGCTGATGCAGCAGTTTTATTAAGAATTAACTATGTTTTGAAACATTAATCCGATTGATAGCTCGATGCAAAGCGACCGTTGCTCTGCGGAGTTCATCGATGTTTTCATGGGCCTTGGCTTCCTCGATAAGTTTCTCAGCCCGCTGACGAGCCCGTTCAGCCCGTGAAACATCAATGTCTCGCTCCCGCTCGGCACTGTCGGCCACAATCGAGAGAACATTGTCACGGAATTCTAAAATTCCACCATTAACGGCAATCCAGTCCACATGACTATCAGAGTCCGTCCGCTTCACCCGCACTTCGTCAATCGCTAAAGGAGCGATAATCGGAACGTGATTCGGCAAAATCCCCAGTTCCCCTTCAGTGGTTCTGGCAACGACAATAACAGCGTGATGGTCATAGACAATGCCGTTCGGGGTTACCACATTGACGGTTAAAAAATTGTCACTCATGGGGCACCTCTTTCTAGTAGCCTAAAGTTTTGGCTTTTTCAACAACATCTTCAATTTTGCCGACGCTGCGGAAAGCTTCTTCAGGTAGATCATCATATTGTCCATCCAAAATTGCTTTGAATCCTTTGACTGTTTCAGCAACCGGCACGTAAGAACCGGGTTGACCGGTAAATTGTTCTGCCACATTAAAGTTTTGTGATAAGAAAAATTGAATCCGGCGAGCTCTGGCAACTAAAACTTTTTCGTCATCGGATAATTCGTCCATCCCTAAGATGGCTATAATATCTTGCAGTTCACGATAGCGCTGTAAAACCCGTTGGACTTCGGTCGCTGTTTGATAATGTTCATCACCGACAATTTCTGGTGCCAAGGCACTAGAGGAGGAAGCCAATGGATCAACGGCTGGATAAATCCCTTGTTCAGTTAATTTACGTTCCAAATTTGTCGTCGCATCTAAATGGGCGAAGGCCGTTGCCGGCGCCGGATCAGTATAATCATCCGCCGGTACATAAATCGCTTGGATTGAGGTAATCGAACCTTTTTTAGTTGAAGTAATCCGTTCTTGCAATTGACCCATTTCAGTTGCCAAGGTTGGTTGATACCCAACAGCTGATGGCATCCGACCTAATAGGGCCGAAACTTCGGAACCAGCTTGCGTGAAGCGGAAAATATTGTCAATAAATAAAAGCACGTCTTGGCCTTCAACATCACGGAAATATTCAGCAATGGTTAAACCGGTTAAAGCAACCCGCATCCGGGCACCGGGTGGCTCATTCATTTGACCAAAAACCATAGCTGTTTTTTCAATGACGCCAGAGTCTTTCATTTCATAATACAAATCATTCCCTTCACGGGTCCGTTCACCAACACCGGTAAATACGGAAATCCCACCGTGTTCTTGGGCAATATTATGAATTAATTCTTGAATTAAAACGGTTTTACCAACACCGGCACCACCGAATAAACCAACCTTACCACCTTTTAAATAAGGAGCTAACAGATCGATTACTTTAATCCCAGTTTCTAAAACTTCGCTACTAGTACTTAATTCTTCAAAAGTTGGCGCCGTTTTGTGAATGCCATCTCGTTTTGCGTCTGCTGGAAAAGGTTCCTGCAGGTCAATGGTTTCACCTAAAACGTTAAAGACGCGGCCTAAAGTATCTTTGCCCACTGGCACAGTAATTGATTTGCCTGTGTCAATTACTTCCATTCCCCGCTGCAATCCATCGGTGGACTCCATGGCGATGGAACGAATCACGCCGTCCCCTAGTTCTAGGGCAACTTCTAGGACAACTTTTTGTTTATTTGCATCATTTTTATAGACCACAAGGGCATTATTAATATCTGGTAAAGATTGATCCAAAGAAAATTCCACGTCTACAACGGGGCCGATTACTTGGACAATTTTTCCTGAGCTCATGACTCATCCTCCATTCCAAACGTTATTCTAAGGCAGCCGCACCAGCAACAATCTCGGTGATTTCTTGCGTGATTGCTGTTTGTCGGGCACGGTTATAGGAAATTGTTAAATCACCAATAATATTTGAGGCATTATCAGTGGCGGTTTTCATCGCCGTCATGCCAGCCGCATGTTCAGCAGTTTTGGCATCGACAATTGCCCCGTAAATTAAACTTTCCGCATATTGCGGTAGCAATTCTTCTAAAATGGCAATTTTTGAAGGTTCAAAAATATATTCTTGCTCATATTTTTGTGCTTCACCCGGGTCCAAATCGGAAATCGGCAGCATTTTTTCAACACGAAATTGACTGGTCAAAGAATTGATATGGTGGTTGTAGCAGACATATAATTCATCGAAAACTTCACTTTGATACATGCTAGTTGCCATTGAGACAATTTTACGCACTTCTTCAAAGCTTGGTTGGTCAGTTAGATTACGTAATTCGTAAGCTAGATTATAGCCACGGGCTTTGAAAAAATCAGCGCCGGTTCCGCCGATGGCAATCAAAACGTACTCATCCTGTGAATCGTGATCGTCATTTAACATCGTCATCGTCTGCTTCAAAATTGAACTATTATAGCCGCCCACAAGACCACCGTCAGAAGTGATGACAATGTAGCCGGTCTTTTTAACTGGCCGAGCATTGAGCATCGCATTTACAGTATCACTGGAGGTGTCCCCTAAATCTGTCAATGCTTGCGCAGATAGATGGGTCACAATTTCCCGTACCTTAGAAGCATACTCTTGAAACTTTTTCGAAGAGGCTTCCGACTTGGTTAACTTAGCCGCCGAAACCATTTGCATGGCTCTGGTAATTTGGCTGGTCTTTTTAGTAGAAGCAATTCGTTGTTTAATTTCATTTAATGAGGCCATTTGTTTTCACCTCTCTATGAATTTTGAATTGATTTTAATTTGTCTTCAGCTGTCTGCGTCTTCGTATTAGAGGCGGTGAAAATATCACGATATTCCTTAATCGCTGCATCTAACTGAGCTTCTTCCGGCAAATCCTTAGTTTCTCGAATCGTTGTAAATAAATCTGCATGATTGGCATCGAAGTATTCAAATAAAGCTGATTCAAACTCTAAAATTTTATTGACTGGAATACTGTCTAAAAAGCCGTGGGTCAAAGCATATAAAATGACCACTTGTTTTTCAACGGGTAGTGGTGCGTGCAATTTTTGTTTCAAAATTTCCACAGTCCGCCGACCACGATTTAATTTTGCTTGAGTGGCTGCATCCAAATCAGAACCAAATTGCGTGAAGGCTTCTAATTCCCGATAGCTGGCTAAGTCCAAACGTAGCGTACCAGCAACTTTTTTCATTGCCTTAATTTGAGCTGAACCACCAACCCGTGAAACGGAAAGTCCCGCATCAACGGCTGGTCGTGTGCCAGAATAGAACAAATCATTTTCCAAGAAGATTTGGCCGTCGGTAATCGAAATCACATTTGTTGGAATATAAGCAGAGATGTCTCCGGCTTGAGTTTCAACGAAAGGTAGAGCAGTCATTGAACCGCCGCCTAGTTCATCGCTTAATTTAGCCGCCCGTTCTAATAGACGAGAATGCAAATAGAAAACATCTCCTGGATAGGCTTCCCGACCTGGTGGCCGTCTTAATAGTAAAGACAATTCCCGATAAGCAACCGCTTGTTTGGATAAATCATCAAAGACGATCAAAACGTGTTTGCCGTTATACATAAATTCTTCCCCCATCGCAGTACCTGCGTATGGAGCGATATAAAGTAATGGTGCTGGTTGTGATGCGCTGGCTGTCACAACGATGGTGTAATCTAGTGCACCATATTTGCGCAATGTTTCTACTTGTGAACGGACCGTTGATTCTTTTTGGCCGATGGCAACATAAATACAAATTACATCTTGCCCTTGTTGATTGATAATTGTATCAATCGCAATCGAAGTTTTCCCAGTCTTCCGGTCACCGATAACTAATTCCCGTTGGCCACGACCAATTGGAACTAAAGCATCAATCGCTTTTAAACCTGTTTGCATTGGTTCATTAACGGACTTCCGTTGCATAACCCCTGGCGCTAAGGCTTCTACTGGCCGAGTCCGGTCAGATTTAATTTCTCCTAAGCCGTCAACTGGCTGGCCTAATGGATTTACTACCCGGCCGATTAACCCATCGCCGACTGGTACTTCCATAATTTTACCTGTTCGTTTGACTTTATCGCCTTCACGAATGGTTTCAAAATCGCCAAGAATAATAATTCCGACGTCATTTGTTTCTAAGTTTTGTGCCATGCCGTAGCTTCCATTTGAAAATTCAAGAAGTTCGCCACTCATGGCATTTTCCAAACCGTGGGCACGGGCAATCCCATCACCAACATAGGTGACAGTGCCGACTTCCTCCACTGACAGTTCGTGCTGATAGTTTTGAATCTGCTCTTTTATTAAGGCACTGATTTCTTCAGCTTTGATGGCCATTTCTTTCACCTCTGTGTCTATTTTCTTAATAGGTTCTTGATGTTTTCCAATCTCGTTTGAATACTGCCATCAATTACTTTGTGTTCAGCTTCAACGACAACGCCACCTAAAATGCTGGGATTCACAATGGCGGTTAATTCCGCCTTTTGATATCCTAAAATCGTCGCAATTTTCGTTTCAATTTTGACTTTATCCGCATCATTTAAGGGAACAGCAGTTGTTACCGTTCCTAAAATCACGCCCTGCATCTCATCATAGCGTCTTTCAAATTCATCAATCATTAAGGGTAAATCATTCATCCGATTGTAGTTATAGACAATTTCCAAAAAATTATAAATAGTTCCGGAGAAATTATTCACCAGCGAATCCATAATTTTTCTTTTTCCGTCAGGCTCCAAGCGGGCATCGCTTAAAATATTGCCGACATCCGGCAAAATTTCATAGACTTTGCGTAACTCAAGCAAGTCTTGATAAATTGCTTCTACAGCATTTTGTTCTGTCGCCAATTCGAACAAGGCTTTGCCATAGCGTTTGCCAACTGTAAATTTATCTAGTTTCATTTGCTGAGCCTAGGCCTTCGATATATTGGGAAATCAAGGCTTCATGTGCTTCCGGCGACAATTCTTTTTCCAGAATTTTCGAAGCTAACTGAAGGGAAAGATCGGCGACTTCATCTTTGACATTCGCTAAGGCCGTTTCTCTTTCTTGCGTGATGTCGCTTTCGGCTTTTTCTTTTAAGCGGCTAACTTCCGCTTTGGTTTCTTTTAAAATGTTCTGGCGGCTTAACTCACCGTTTTCTTTGGCATTTTTAATAATATCTGCTGCATCAGAGCGCGAATTATTTAATTGCGTTTCTCTTTCTTTTTCCAGCTGGGCTGCAGAAAGGCGGGATTGTTCGGCAGAATCTAAGTCATTGGCGATTTTATCTTCCCGTTGTTTCATGATGTTGACAATCGAACCCCATGCAAATTTCTTTAAAAGAAGCATTAGGATCAAGAATGATAATGAAACCACCAGGATATTACCAAAGGTTCCGTTAGGCGTCGCAGATAATAATACAAAATTCAACATCCTTCTCTTCCTTTCTGTTTTTCATCCATTTTCATTTGACAAAGTAAGAAAAGCAGTCATGCCGGGTGGTTTTACCAGACAGCTGCCTTTCTTCAAAGTTCTGCAATTAAACGGCGAAAACTAGAATTAAGGCAATAACGACACCTAAAATTGGCACCGCTTCGACTAGACCTACACCGATAAACATTGTTGAACGCAATTGGCCGGCCATTTCTGGTTGGCGTGCCATTGATTCGATTGTTTTAGAGATAACTTGTCCATTACCATAACCGGCACCGATTGCGGCACCTACGATTGCAATTGCTGCTGCGATATAATTTAATCCATCCATTTTTTGTTCCTCCTGAATTCTCTGTTTATTTTTTACTCTTCTGCTTCAATCTTATGACTAATATAAACCATTGCTAAAGTGACAAAGACATAGGCTTGAATCGCACCGATAAAGATTGAAAAGGCGATCCAAATCATTTCCAGCGGTACTGCTAAAGGAAGACTTAACCAGCCAAGACTGAGAAACATCTTCGCAATTAGGGTCAACAGTACTTCACCAGCGTAGATATTTCCGTAAAGCCGCAAGCCCAATGTGATGACATTGGTAAATTCCTCCAGGATTTTCACCGGAAAAAGAAAAGCAACTGGTTTAAAATAACTGTTTTTAATATAACCTTTAAATCCAAAACGTTCAGTCCCTAAGAAATTCGATAGTACAATAACTATAAGTGCTAAGGTCAATGTTACATAAGGATCTGCCGTGGGACTCTTCCAAACAGAGATATCGCCTGGTAAGACAATTTTGGTCATCAGCCCGATAATATTTGCCACAAAGACAAACATGAAAAAAGTGAAGGCTAATAAATGTAGGTTTGTGATTTCTTTGCTGGGCATATTATCGGAAATAATATTGCGGACAAAGTCAATCACCCACTCGATAGCATTTTGCTTGCCCTTTGGTTTCAGTTCCAGCTTTCTAGTGAAAAAGAAAACCGTGAAAAAGACAATTGCACAGGTCAAAAGAACCATTAAGGTGACCGTACCATCAAACCAAATTCCCATAAATTTAAAGGTTAGTGATTTTTCTTCCAACTCATTTCACCTCTTTCCCTCTTAAGGCTTCTATAAAGCAAGAAGTCGTTGTTAATCAAGCTTATTTAATTTTTTCTCACCACTTGATAACCACTGGCTATAATACCACTGTCAAAAATAAATTTCAAAAGATTTTCATGAAAAAAGACAGTTTTTTTACAGTTGTCTCCAAGTGTCAAAAAAATGCTGAGAAAGCCTATGAAAACAGCTTGTGAAAATGTTAGAAAACATTCCAAGATAACTGTATGCTAGCAAATTTTTGAAAAAAGGTTAAGCATTTTCTAAAAAATATGCGAAAAAGAATATTCACAGCAACAAAGCTTAACGACCGTAATTTTTCAATGTGCGGCTAATTTCACGATTGATATCTTTTCGCTTCAAATCTTCCCGTTTATCATATTGTTTTTTACCCTTGGCAATCCCAATCAAAACTTTTGCAAAGCCATTTTTTAAATAAACTTTTAACGGGACCAAGGTTACCCCAGTATTTTTGGTTTCCCCGATTAAACGGTCGATTTGTTTACGGTGCATCAAAAGCTTTCTGGTTCTTAAGGGATCATGATTAAAAATATTTCCATGTTCATAAGGGCTTATGTGGACATTCAACAGATAGACTTCCCCATTGCGTACGCGGGCAAAGCCATCTTTTAAATTAATCCGACCGTTGCGGATGGATTTAATCTCCGTCCCCTGCAGGACAATCCCTGCTTCTATCGTATCAATAATACTATAGTCATGTCTTGCTTTTTTATTCTGGGCAATCAGCTTGCCTTCTCCTTTTGGCATTTCATTTCACATCCTTGCTTTTTTAACTTATTGATTTCAAAATTATACATTGTCATTTAACTAACAAAAAAAACCTATAAAACAGCTAGTCTCTTTTTATTTTGGCCGCTTCTCAGCGGAAAGCTCTTCTCTAAAAAGAGAGCTTTCCTAAAAAAAAATAGATAAATTCGATTTTTTTAGCGACTCTGACAGCCTTAGTTCTTTTTTTTCTTCCCTTTTGCAACTTTGGAATAGAAGGGAGATTTTTTCCCCTTCTTGCCTTTGCCGCCCTTAGGGTCATTTTTCTTGCCCTGCTGATTTTTGCCAGCTGACCCTTTGGCATTTTTACCTTTATTCTTTTTATTCCGTTGCTTTGAACCTGATTTTTCCCGCCGATCATCTTGGCGCCGCTGCCGGCGATTTTGACCGCCTTTAGGAATGGCAACAGCCTCGACTTCTTCAGCTGAGACCAATTCAAAATCAATTTCCCGAGTCTCAGGATCTGACTTGGTGACTTTGATTTTCACCAGTTGACCAATCTTAAAGGTCTGGCGAGTGCGCTCACCGACTAAGGCCAAATGATTTTCAATAAAGACATAGTAATCATCTTTTAAAGCGTTGATATGAATCAAGCCTTCGATGGTATTAGGCAGTTCAACAAACAGACCAAACTTAGTGACCGAGCTGATAACTCCATCAAATTCTTCACCAACGTGTTCCGCCATAAATTCGGCCTTCTTCAAAGCGTCAACTTCCCGCTCAGTGTCGACTGATCGCCGTTCCATTTTAGAAGACTGATTAGCAATTTCCGGTAGCATTTCTGCCCACTTAGCTTGTGTCGCTTCATCAGTAGCTTGACTGTAAACACGAATCAAACGATGGACGATTAAATCAGGATAACGGCGAATTGGCGATGTAAAATGTGTATAATATGTCGCTGCTAACCCGTAATGACCTAAATTATCTTCTGAATAACGGGCTTGTTGCATACTTCTTAAGAGCATCATATTGATAACTGCCGCTTCCGGTTTTTCGGCGACCTCATCAATTACCTTTTGCAAAGCCTTCGGAGTAATATCTTCTTTATTACCTTTAACTAAAATGCCAAAGGCCGAAGCAAACTCAAAGAAACGTTGCATTTTTTCTTCCTTGGGCTGTTCGTGCACCCGATAAATAAATGGCAGCTTAAGGCTGGCAAAATGCTGCGCCACTGTTTCATTAGCCGCCAGCATGAAAGATTCAATCAGCCGTTCGCCAACGCCCCGAGAACGCAACACGATATCCAACGGACGACCATTTTCATCCACTAAAACTTTGGCTTCATTATCATCAAAGGCAATCGCCCCGCGCTTGACGCGCATCGCTTCTAAAAGCTGATGCAGCTCTGCCATTTCTTGAAACATCGGCACCAAGGCTTGATATTCTGTCATCGTTTCAGGATTTTGTTCTTCTAAAATTTCATTGACCGCCGCATACGTCATGCGGGCAGTAGTCTGAATCACGCTTTGGAAAATTTTGTGATGAACAACCTGTCCTTCCTGATTAATTTCCATTTCGCAGCTTAAAGTCAGCCGTGGCACTTGAGGATTCAAAGAACAAATGCCGTTGGATAACCGCTGAGGAATCATCGGAATCACTCGGTCGGTTAAATACACACTGGTGCCTCGTTCAAAGGCTTCCGCATTTAGCTGACTGCCTTCCGTCACATAATAAGAAACATCTGCGATATGCACACCCAAAAAGAAATTGCCGTTAGCTAACTTTTTCACAGTTACGGCATCATCTAAATCTTTGGCGTCAGCTCCGTCAATCGTGACAATCGTTTGCTCCCGCAAATCTCTGCGACCAACTAAATCTGTCTCACTAATTTGATTAGGCACGGCATCTGCTTCAGCTAACACCTCATCGGGAAATTTTGTCGGTATCCCGTTGGCAACGATGATGGCCATAATATCCATCCCCGGATCATTTTTATGACCAACAACTGATTTTACAACGCCCTCCAAACTGCTGGCATAGCCTTTTTCTGGGAAATGACTGATTTCAACAATCACAATGCTGCCATCAGCCGGCTGAATTCCTTCAGCAGCAATATAGACTTTAAAACCCTGCATTTTTTTATCTTTGGGCAGGACCACGCCGTATAAATCTGTCTCGTCAATTTCATTTTGGTTGTAGGCAACAAACTCGCCGACAAGTTGTTGCGCTGCCCGCTGCCGAATTTCAACGACTTTTCCTTCAGCTCCCCGCCCTTCTAATTGATTGGCGGTTTTGATAATATCAATGGCCACTGTATCGCCATCCATTGCATAGCCGGTGCTTTCCTTTGAGATATAAACATCATCCTCTTCTGGATCAATCGTTACGAAACCGAAGCCTCGTTCATTTCTGCGAAAAGTTCCTTCTATTAAAATAGGCGCAATCGGTAAGCGTAATTTTCCTTTTTTTGTAAACTCAATTGTGCCTTCTCGTTCCATAGAAGCGATTGTTTGCACTAAAAGTTTGTAATCTTGGCTTTTTTGCAGCTGTAAGCCTTCAGCTAATTGCTCCATGGAAAAGCTGCTTTTCTTTTGCTCTTCCATGTAGCCGATAATTCTTTCCTTAATTGTCATTTATTCCTCTTTCCAACTTAATTTATTAATAAAGTTTAAAACATCCACTTCTAATTTTCGCCGATCTGGGCCAACGGTAATCACATGTCCACTCTCTGGATACCACTGAAGTTCATAGCGTTTATCCGTCAAGGCTGCCGCCGTTTTAAACACGCCAGTGGCATCAATCATTTCATCTTGACCTGCTTGAGCCATAAAAAGCGGCTGTTGAATTTTGTCCAGTTCACTAGCTGCTACCTGCGACATTTCTTCGATGGCTTGCAGCTGTTGACTAATTAGAGGTTGATATTCAGTTAATTTTTGATTTCTTTCTGAGCTCGATAGTCCAGCCCGTCGTAAAACATTTTCTGCGTACACTAAAAAATTTTCCGGTATCGTGGTCTTGACTGGGAAGATTGGTGAACAGAAAAATCCGCCCCCGACAATGCTCTCATCAGACCATTCTAGCGCTCTGGTGGCAAAGACGCCTCCCATTGACAGTCCAAAAATGGCAATCTCTTGGTAACCTTTACTTTTCAAAAATTCAAGAGCTTTACGGGTATCTTCTTCCCAAGTAGCTACGGATTGATTTAAAATATCCAATGGGTCCAATGTAGCATGACCAGAAAAAATTGGCGAATAAACCGTATAGTCGGCATTTTCTAAAAAGCGGCTCAGCATCCGAACGTCATTTGAGCTGCCTGAGTATGCATGTAATAAAATTACCGCCCGGGAACCTTTTGGGCTAAATAGTGGTTTGGGTAAGCCTAATTTCATAAGATAAATTGCCACCTTTCAAACAAACATTCTATCATACTTCAGCAAAAATCAGGCAGAAAACGCTAGCTTTCAAGCGAAAAAAAAGGACCAGCAGCCTAGACTACTGAATCCTCAGAAAAAAGTTTACTTTAATTGGAAGATAAGTACACTAAAACAAAAAGTAAAATCAACCAGATTGCTCCTAAAACAGCCGTTGTCCGCTGCATGACAGCTTCAAAGCCTCGAGCTTTTTGTTTACCGAAAAGTTGATCCGCACCGCCAGTAAAAGCACTAGCTGCACTATTTTGTTTACTTGGCTGCATCATAACTGTGATAATAATAATCACCGATAGCACCAAGACGACCCCTAAAATAAAATTATACAGACTCAAGTGACTAGCCTCCTTCTCTCAGAATTCATCTAGTATACTTTAGCATAAACTTATTTAAATTACCAGCTTTCAAAAAAATTGCAAACGATAACAACTATAACAACTAATAAAATTCCTGAACTTTTTTAATCAGCCGACATATTTTTTTCTGCTTCGGCGATTGCATCTAAATCAACTTGACCGGACTTCCCAGCAAAGTAGCTAAAACCAGCACCAATTACCGCACAAAACAGTAAAATATACCCTTGGTTACTACTGAAAAATTCTGAACCAAATGCTAGCATAATAATAATTGGCAAAATAAAAATCGGCAAATTAATTTTTAAATTGCTAAAAAGTGTCGGCACAATTAATGCACCAAAGATTGCTGGTAAGAGATTGGCAAATGCTGGGTTGATATAAACATTGTTGTAGATGGGTTCAATAATTGGTGCTAAAAACAGCATGCCCAAAAATGCCAGACCGGTTGTCACCACTGTACAGGTGGAAACTGCCAAAATTGAAATCAAATTGCCTTTTTCTGTTCCTGCTGTGGCATTTAATAATTCCATGGCATTTTTCGATGCTGGCACCTTCATATTTGATAAATCGCCGGTAACACAAGCAATATACAAAGCACCGGGTCCAATTAAAGGAGTGTAAGCTAAGTTTTCGCTTAGCCCCACTACCGTGAACATCAGCATGATTGGCAATGCATTTTGCAACACCTCACCAATATTTAGACTTGTCCCATAAATTGTCGATAAAATAATCGGCAAACTAATAAAACAGACAAGAACGATAAAAACAGTAATCCGGCCAGCCCGGTGAATTTGATTATTAAATTTTTTAGTTTCTTCCACCTTGATTCCTCCTAGCTAAAAAACGGATTAAAGGCACAGGCAGCGACCATCCCAGCAATCAAGCTGATTGAAAAAGAGTGTTCCTTCAGCTTAGGATGGCTCTTGGCAATTTTTTGAACTAACAAGGCTGCTCCACCAGCAACGACGAAGGTTAAGATTGCTACTGGATTGCCAAAGTTGGTCAAAGTTGGTGCTGAAAAAACAGCGTATAAGGCGACGAAGATTCCGCTAGTTATCATAGGGATCATCATTGCGTTGCGGTTCATTAATTTTTTGACACCATTGTCATAACTTTTCAGGAAAATTAGATTGAAAATATTCCCACCTAAAATTCCCAATGTCAAAATTAGTAAAATAGCAAAAAAGATTCCTACTGGAAAATCAGTATTATAAATATTATCATAACCAAAGGCGTTGGCCGCCATTGTTGCTACCGTTGTTTCATAACTGACTGATCCTACAACACTCAAACGCATCCAGGGAAAATAATCACCTAATGCGGGAATCAACAGTAGATAGCTGGCTAAGACGGGAATTGAAGGAATAATTGAAAATAAAGCCGTACTCTTGACCACTTTTTTCATATCGCTATCTGTTAAACCAATTGCTAAAGCCCGGCGGCGAGCCATCAAACTCATAATAACCGGTTGACATAACACCACTACTACGATTGCGCCACATAAAATCAACATCGGCAATCCATTTGCTATTGTTAAAAATTCCATTTCTCAACACTCCTGACGTAAATTTTTCGTTTTTACTATTTACTATTTTGAGCCAGCCACTCCATTGCTGATACTGCATAAACCGCAGCACCTTTAGACAAGACAGCTTCATCAAATAAAACTTTTGGATGATGAACAGAATGCAGATAGCCTTCATCACTATGACCGGCTGCTAAAATTAACATCGAAGACGGCACTTCTTGCGTGACGTAAGAAAAATCTTCAGAGCCCCCTAGCTTATTCAGTCCTACTTCGAGCGGATTGGCAATCTCACCAGGAAATTCTGCTTCTAAAATAGTCCGCAGGCTTTCTGTTACTTCGTGGTCGACTTCGACAGTTGGACAGCCGATAATTATTTTTGCTTCGACTGAGCCGCCAAAAGTCTGGGCGACACCTTCGGCAATCTCAGGAATCCGTTTAAAAATATATTCCCGCACTGCTGGATCAAAGGTCCGAATCGAGCCTTTCATATAAGCAGTGTCCGGAATCGCATTGTCCACAACACCACCGTTCATGATGGTCGTTGAAATCACTGCACTGTCATACATTGAAATTTCTCTTGCCTCCAAATTATGCAAAGCCAGATGAATGTGACTCATGATGGTTAGAGGATTAACTGTTACCTCAGGGGTAGCGGCATGTCCGCCACGACCTTGGATTTTAATTTCAAACCAATCAGAAGTTGAAGCAAAGGGACCAGCCGAAGGAACTAAAACGGTGCCGCTTTTAATTGGAAAGCCAGGAAAAACATGAATCATCATGCCAGCATCGACAGTCGGATTTTCTAAAACGCCAGCCTCTACCATGGCTTTGGCGCCGGCGAGTATTTCTTCCCCGGGTTGAAACATTAATTTGACCTGTCCTTGCAGCTTATCTTCATTAGCCTTCAATAATTTAGCCGCTCCAAAAAGCATCGTCGTATGAAAATCATGCCCACAGGCGTGCATATTTTCATTTGTTGAACTAAAGTCTACTCCGCTCTCCTCTTGAATCGGTAGAGCATCCATATCGCCACGGATTAAAAAGCATTTTTCGCCACTACCAATCGTCACAACAAGGCCACCACCGACTTCTTCGGCTTCAATCCCTAAATCGGCTAATTTATTTTTTACGTAGGCAACGGTTTGTGGTAGTTCTAAACCAATTTCTGGATTTTTATGCAATTGGCGTCGCATATCTGAAAGTTCATCTTGTAGTGCTGTTGTAGTTTCAAAAAGATTTTTCTCTTTTATATCAAATGCATTACTCATTTTATTCTAACCTCCATTTCATTTTTTTAAAATTATCATGGAAATCAACCCTTGTCAATTATTTTCAGAAAATTTTTTCTTTTCAAAACAAAAAAATTTTTATCTCTGATAGAATGCATGTTATATTCCTCAACCAGCTTTAAAAGTCATAAATATTCATTTTATTGCAGGTTAGAAGCTTTCAAAAAATCAAATTTTCCATGACAAGCTCATGTTAGTTTTAGGAATTTTAGAACTCCTCTTTTTAACCTTTTGTTCCAAAACTTCAAATCTGAGAATTTCTGAAACTAAGGCTTTTAGATAAAAATTTTTAATTCAGTAGCATTAAAGCAAGGAAATAGCAGGATATTTTTAAAAATTCGAATACTTTTACTTGTGAAAGTATTATGACTGAGGGCTTATTCTAACATTTGATATTTTGCAGGAATATTTCTGAGAGAAAACGACAAAAAAAAACAGCAACTTTACAAGTTGCTGGCGCAAATTACTATTTGATTTACTTATTTACGGACATCTGCGTATTCAGGTTTAGTATCAAATTCTTTTTTAGCAAATGGGCATAGAGGAATAATTTTTTTATTGTCACGGCGAGCTTTTTCAACGCCATTTAAAACTAATTTTTCAGCTAATTTTTGACCACGGTAAGTTGGGTCAACGAAGGTATGGTCGATAATCATAATGTCTTCGCCAGCATCTGACCAAGTCATTTCCCCGATTTCTTCATTGTTGTCATTGTAAAGAGCAAAACGATTTTTTTCTTCTTTGATTTCCATTTTATTTAACTTCCTTTCGAATGTATTTTAAAGCACCGCTGGGACAAGTATTAATAACTTCAATATCATTTTCAACGCTGCCATTATCAGCAATAATCCACGGCCGGCGTCCAACTTCAAAAACCTCGCCATTGCCCCGCACACAGTTGCCGATGTGGGCACAAACATCCTTGTTATAAAAAATGTCGATACCTTCGCCGCTATACTTGCGATAGCCTTGTGCCAATAATTCTGTTTCTGTAACTGGCTTGTCATTCAATTTGCTTCCGTCCATTGACTCCACTCCTTCAAGTTGATCTGTTCTGGCAGACAGTCCTCTTCAGTAAGCTGCGCTTTATGGAGCGCTAAGCCAAGAACTATTCGCTGAATCAGAAAATTGTCCAAAAGTAACAAGTTAGGTACATCACAATTAAACAACTTAGTGTTATTTTAGCAACTTCTGGAGAATCAAGCAAATAATATGTGTTTCTAGAAAATAATTAGTCTTATTTGCGTTTTACTCTCACAAAAAAATGGTTATTTTTCTATTTCTGATAATTCTTGATAAAGGTAAAAATAGTCTGCCAATATTTTGTTGGCTCCACCGTCATACCAGTTAAATGACTGGCCTCAGGGATGGCTAAAAATTGACTTGGACCAGCACTGGCACGAATTATTTCACCAGCCGCTTCAATCGGCACAAATTTATCGGCTTCTCCGTGAATGACGAGTAAAGGCAGATGATTGCTGCCTAATTGTTTCACGGCGGAGGCTTGAATCAACGAATAGCCAGCCATCTTTTTGGCAATTCGATTGGCTGAAGGCAAAAGAAATCTTTGGGGCAGCCGTAAATTTTCTTGTAGCACATGTCGAAATTCTTGGTAGACTGAAGCGTAACCACTGTCAGCAATCAGTAGCTCAACATTTTCCGGCAGTCGTTCGCCACTGGCCATCAAAATTGTACTGGCCCCCATTGAGCCGCCGTGTAAAATAATTTTGCTGTTGGGAAATTTTTCGGTAATCCAGGCAATCCATTGCAATAAATCTAAACGATCTAGCCAGCCCATGCCAATATAATGGCCTTCACTTTCTCCGTGGGCCCGTAGATCTGGAACTAAGACACTGTATCCTTCTTTGGCGTAACGAGAAGCCACATAGGCCATGTCCCTTTTGCCGGTGGCCCGATAGCCATGAACAGCAATCACCCAGCGATTAGGATTTTCATTAAAGGCTTTGCCGACTAAGGTTAAGCCATCACGACTTTTCACAGAAATCTTTTTGCCGCTTTCCCAAAAGCTATCACCTAAGCGTTTTTCTAAATGTTCCTCTTCAGTTAACGATTCAGCTTTAGTAAAGGCATCCTGATTCATTTGTCGGTGACCAATCCCTTGATACCAAGTGTTTTCTCTGATTAAGGCAATCTGTACTAATTTTTTAGCAATCACATGGACTAAAACAAATAGCGCAATCAGCAGAATCACTAAAATGGCCAGAGAAATTTTAATCCACATAATCGGCCGCTGCCTTGTAAATTGCTTTTAAATCCTGCCCAAAGCCTTGAGCATCAGCTAAGCTTGAAAAACTAAAGACAATTTCATCTGTTTCGCTTTTGATTGTAACTTCAAAAGTGTCGGCAACAGCTTTGATTGCCAAAAGCTGCCATTGACTATTGGCAGTTTTTACAGCTGAAAAATTATCAAAATCCAAATCCGGCGTCACCTGATAGGTATCCGTCTCGGTAATCATAATCGGCTGCCCAGTTTTAGCTTCCATTAAAATGAAGCTCATCAGCTCTGTTTCCGTTAAAATTTTATCCGCGTAGGCTTGAATCAGCATAAATTGTTGCGCCTTTGTAAGAGTTTCTGTAAATAATGACATCCTCTAGCTCCCATCTCAGTTTCTTAAACAAAACTATTGTGATTTTTGGCAAGTAGTCCCAGACAAAAATTGAAAGAATAAAACTTGCGTCCTTGACATCCATTTTAGCACTTCTCTTTGAAAAAAAAGCCGTTAAGTTCTTTTCCTTCTCGATAAAAAAGAATTTCTTATAAAAAAATTTTTTCCCGACAGAAAAAAAACACCTGAACTTCTTTTTGACACGGTGGAGATTGTCAAAAAAGTTCAGGTGGTAAAATGTAGCTTGTCTTTTAACGAAAGCTCTACTCGTCGTCTGAAATACTCACTGTGGCATCATTGGTTACAAAAAAGCCAAAGCCTTCATCTTGATTAATATGAATCGTTTGATACCACGGGCTTTCAAAATTATCCTCAGTGTTCCAAGAAAAACCATTTAAGGTCCAACCCGCTATACTAATAGCAACGCCCATGGCAATTGCTGCAAAACTAAATTGAATTAAACTTCTTTTATTGACTCTCATACCCGCACCACCTTTGTTGTTCTTTTAAATAAAATGTTTTTCAAAACAATGAATGTTTTACGGGTAACTCTTAAGAAGAAACCGCTCATCAGATAGGTCGCTACCAAACTCAAAAGCCCCAGTCCGAAAAATAGGACGCCTGTTCCCAATTGAATCATCCCAACGCCAAGGCTGCCAATCATCACCAAAGGGCTGCTTAAAGCTGAGAGAAAGCCGGCAAAGGTCCCAGCAAAGCCGAAAATAGCTGTAATAAATGGCACACACCATAACACAATGTAAAAACTTAAAACTAACATCAAAGCGGCAAATAGTAAACTGCCCCAAAGTGGAAACCCAATAATCAATAAAATAATAACAAGTGGGCTAAATTTCATTGGCAAATTGACTTCAATTTCTTTTTCACCGGTCGCTTCTAAAGCGAGCTTGCGGGGAGAACCTAACTTGGCCACCGCCTGTTCTTCGGAGAAGCCTTCCTCCATTAAGTCTTCAATTATTTCGTCATAGTACTGAATAATTTGATGCAATTCACTTGGCCGCACTTGGTAAGCTAATTCCTCAGCCAAAGCTTTGATAAAATTTACTCGATTCATCTTTCTTCCTCCTGTCATGTAGGGTTCTTTTAAACGTTTTGCTCTGCGATAAACTCTTTAATCAACTCGAGTTGAGGCCAGTCAGCAGTTAAAAATTTTCTGACGCTGGCTTGCCCCTCCTGCGTAATCCGATAATATTTACGCTGACGACCATTATGGGCTTTAGCATAAATTTCAACTTTCCCCGCAGCTTCTAATCTTCGTAAAATTGGATACAGTGTCGATTCTGAAATAGTTAATAATGGATTGATTTCTTTGACAATCTGATAGCCATAAGAATCATTTTTATTTAAAAAGGCCAAAATACAATATTCTAAGAGGCCTTTCTTTAGTTGACTATCCATCGCCTCACCCCTTACAAGTAATACTATACTTTACATAGTATTAAAAAAAATCAGTCTCAGGTCCTAAAAATAAAAAAATGTGAAGATATCTCCACATTTTGATTAGCGCTTCATTAATTATTGATTTGTTTCTCCATGGCGAGTTTGTCATCATCTATATACTACGTGCTATCTTCTGGTTTTAGCTTTAGCGGTAAACAAATTATGTTCAAAAAAATAGCTATAAACTGCAATCGACCAGAGCTTTAATAAAATAATAATCTTCAAATAGTCTTTAAAAGTAATTGCGGACATCCCTGCTACTAAACAAACTAAATCATCTGGAGCAAAAGGAATCAATAAGGTCACAATCAAGAGTTTTTTGATGCTACGATTATTTTCCTGATGGGTCAGTTTTTCAAAGGATTGGTATTTCTTATCTGATAAAATCAGTCGCACAAAAGGATGACCATAGCAGCGCACCAGCACAAAAACTAAAATTTCGCCAATCACTAAACCGATATAACTATATAATAAGCCCCATGGGTTTCCAAAAAGCAGCATACCAGCTACTGAGGAAATACCACCCGGTAAAATTGGAATGATTACCTGCACAATTTGCAAAAGAATAAACAGTAAAATCCCCCAATCACCAAATTGCCCGATATAATTTTGTAACAGCGCTGGCGATTTAAAGATTCCTAAATGAAGGCCGTAAAAAACCAGCCCAAATAGAAGTATAATTCCGACTAGCGGAAGGAATTTCAGACTTTGCTTGATAGCTTTCACTCGATCATTCCTTTCTTACAGGTTTTAACGTTATGATTATCCTACCATAAACAATCAGAAGTATTCGCTACTAACTTCTTGAGATTGTTAGCAAATTTAGTATCCATTTTAAAAAGCAGCCTAGAAGAAATCAAAAACGATTACTTCTAGGCTGCTTAACTGGTATTTCTTTAGTTCGCTGACTCTGACAAAGAAAATTTAAGTGCTATGACTTCTTGTTGATTGGAAAAGGAGAGGCGAGGATTTTTAGGGCTTAAATCATGTTAGGATTGCTACTGATAGAAATTTAAGCTTTAGCTATCCGCTTTTAATTTTTGCTGCATCGCCGCTAAAATCGGCTCAACTTTTGCTAATACCTCATCACAACTTAAAGCTGACGGAATATCTGCCCAAATCGAAAAATAAGTTCCTAAGACTTGTTTTTTATCACTCTCATCAATCACTTGATCAGAAGCAAAGGTCTCAATCTGCCAATTGGTTTGGATTTTTTCAGCGGTGGGATAAGTATAGTTTGCAGCCTCACCAAAAACAAAATAGAAATAATTATCATTGAAATTCAACACCTGATAACCTTTTTTTAACCAAGTTTCCAAAGGTGCCATCCCCTGATGCCAGAGGGTCCAATAGGTCACCTCGACATCATCTGTCAGCTCAATCAAAGAGTGGCGGTCCAATCGATAAAAGCCGTCATTCCAAATTCTAGCAGTTTTTCCGTGTTCTTTTATCAAAGCCGCCAGACGATTAACATAATCGACATAAATTTCTAAACCGCTGGCTTCCTCTCCATAACGAGCTTTGGCTGTCTCAGCCAGCTGAGGATATAGGTCCACCTGGGAAAAATCAATAAATTCATCGGCACCAATGTGAAAGTACCGGCTTTTAGAAAACAAGCTTAAATACTCCTGATAAATTGTAAAAGCAAAAGCAATCGCGACTTCATTGGTAATATCTAACGCCCAGATATCTGGTTCTAAACCGGCAGTCGTTTTTTTCTTTAAACCCAAATTAGGAAAATCCTTTAAAACTTGATTCAAATGTCCCGGCGTGTCAAAATCCGGCACAATCTCAATGCCCTTTTCTGTCGCTGCGGCGATAATCTCTTTGACCTCCTTTTGTGTCAAATATTCTTCTGAAACAATTTGCGGAAATTGTTTACTTTCAATGCGAAAACCAAGATTATCCGAAAAATGCAGCTGCAGCATATTGAAGTCATTTTGTTCCATCATTTTCAATAGTGCTAAAATTTTAGCTTTTGGCCAAAATTTGCGTCCCATATCTAATAAGACGCCCCGCTCGGCCTGTTGATAATTTGTCATTTATTGCCCTTCTTTCAAAAATCCACGAGGCTTAATCCTGCTTCAAAGCGGATAAAAGCTCGTGGTTTTTTTTGTTTTAACTAACCATTTTATTGGTTATTCCAACGGTCGTAGGCTCTTTGATGGACATCAACAAATTTTTCTACACCAATTGAAGATAAGGTGTCTAAATAATTTTGCCAGCTGGCATCATTTAAGTTCTCTTGACCGGTAATAAATTTTGCTTCCGTTTGTCAAAAATTAGTTCATTCAAATTAAAAAAGAGACTTCAAGATTCTATTCTAAGATAGATAATGCTTTCATTTGTAAGTAAAAATTAGAATAACACTTTTCTGAATCTTCTAAGCAACAATATACTAGCAAATATTTAACTAAATTGCACTATGTAATTCTGCTCTAAGTATGTTTTTTTCTAAAAACATTGATTAAGTTCGCTCATCTTTTTGGATTGCAGGCAAGACTAGTATTTTTCTAAACAAATAAAAAAATCCCTGCTGACTCATCAGCAGGGATTTAAATAACAGTTAATTAAAAATTATTTGTTTTTTAAGTTGTAGAAAGATTTCAAACCTTTGTATTCAGCAACGTCACCTAATTGGTCTTCGATGCGTAATAATTGGTTGTATTTAGCAATCCGGTCAGTTCTTGACAATGAACCTGTTTTGATTTGACCAGCGTTTGTAGCAACAGCGATGTCAGAGATAGTAGAATCTTCTGTTTCACCAGAACGGTGAGAAACCACTGCAGTGTAGCCAGCTTCTTTCGCCATTTCAATTGCTTCAAAAGTTTCAGTCAAAGTACCGATTTGGTTAACTTTGATTAGGATTGAGTTAGCGATACCTTTTTCGATACCTTCAGCTAATTTAGTTGTGTTTGTTACGAACAAGTCATCACCAACTAATTGAACTTTATCGCCTAAAGCGTCAGTCATTTTCTTGAAGCCGTCCCAGTCGTTTTCATCCAAACCATCTTCAATGGAGATAATTGGATATTTCGCAACTAAGTCAGTGTACAATTGAATCATTTCGTCAGTTGTTTTTTCGCCTTCGCCTGAATCAGCTAATACGTAAACGCCTTTTTCTTTGTCGTAGAATTCTGAAGCAGCTGCATCCATTGCAAGAACGATGTCTTTACCAGGAACATAGCCAGCTTTTTCGATAGCTTCGATAATTACTTCAAAGCCTTCTTCGTTTGAACCAAGGTTAGGAGCGAAGCCACCTTCGTCACCAACTGAAGTTGCTAAACCTTTTGATTTTAAGATTCCAGCTAAAGCGTGGAATACTTCTGCACCATAACGTAAAGCTTCTTTGAAAGTAGGAGCGCCAACTGGCATGATCATAAATTCTTGGAAGTCAATTGAGTTATCCGCATGTGAACCACCATTGATGATATTCATCATAGGAGTAGGCAATACTTTAGTATTGAATCCGCCTAAGTAGTGGTATAAAGGTACTTCTAAATAATCGGCAGCTGCACGAGCAACAGCGATTGAAACGCCAAGAATTGCGTTGGCACCTAATTTACCTTTGTTAGGAGTTCCATCTAATTCGATCATAGCTTTATCAATTGCCATTTGATCGCGTACGTCATAGCCGATGATTGCTTCAGCAATCACGTTGTTTACGTTGTCAACAGCTTTAGTAACGCCTTTGCCGCCGTAACGGTTTTTGTCGCCATCACGTAATTCAACGGCTTCGTATTCACCAGTTGAAGCTCCAGAAGGAACCATTCCCCGTCCAAAAGCACCAGATTCTGTGTAAACTTCGACTTCGATTGTTGGGTTACCACGAGAATCTAAGACTTCGCGTGCGTAAACATCAGTAATAATTGACATAACTTGTCTCTCCTTTGAGTTTGTTTTATCTAAAGGGCGTACCCTTATGAACACTATTTATTGTAGAGAATATTTCTCTTTTCTGCAAATAAAAATCGTTTTTGAAAGCGAATAATTGAAAGCTTTAGCAATTCTTATTTAACAAAGTCTAACAAAGCTAGGAATGAATCAGCTTCTAAGCTGGCACCGCCGACTAAAGCTCCGTCAACATTTTCTTTGGCCATGTATTCGGCAATGTTTTCTGGTTTCACTGAACCGCCGTATTGGATGCGGACAGCTTCAGAAACTTCTTTACCGTATAATTTTTCTACTGTTTGACGAACAACGCCACAAATTTCATCAGCGATTTGTGCATCGGCAGATTTGCCAGTACCGATTGCCCAGATTGGTTCATAAGCAATCACTAAGTTACTCACTTGTTCCGCAGTTAAATCAGCTAAACCAGCGTTGATTTGGCCTTCAATCCATTCAGCTGTTTTGCCAGCTTCATAGGTTTCTAAAGATTCGCCACAGCAAAGAATTGGTGTCATTTTGTTAGCAAAAATAGCTTTAGCTTTTTTGTTGATATCTTGATCTGTTTCGTGGAAATATTCCCGACGTTCAGAGTGACCGATAATCACATATTGCACACCTAAGTCAGCTAAAGCGGCTGGTGAAGTTTCACCAGTATAAGCACCAGCATTTTCCCAGAAGCAGTTTTGCGCTGAAATTTTTAATTCAGTGCCTGCGCTGACGTTCATCAAAGTTTCTAAGAATAAGGCTGGTGAGCCAATCACTGTATCGACTTTGTCGTTTGCAGGAATTTTAGTCTTAACAGCTTCTGCAAAAGCTTTTGCTTCTGCAGCTGTTTTATTCATCTTCCAGTTACCGGCGATAATTGGTTTACGCATGTTTTTCGCTCCGTTTCTTTATTAAGCTATTGAGTTTTTCTTAAAATGCAAGCCTATTTGTCGTTGATAGTAGCTAAGCCAGGTAATTCTTTACCTTCTAATAATTCTAAGCTTGCACCGCCACCAGTAGAGATGTGGGTAAATTTGTCAGCGAAACCTAATTGTTCAGCCGCTGCAGCAGAATCGCCACCACCGATAATGGTTGTTGCACCCTCTAAGTTTGCGATGGCTTCACAAACGCCGATGGTACCACGGGCAAAGTTTGACATTTCAAAAACGCCCATTGGTCCGTTCCAGACAACAGTTTTCGCACCCGCTAAAGTTTGGGCAAATAAAGCAATTGTTTCAGGTCCGATATCTAGTCCCATTTGGCCAACTGGTACATCACCTGCATGCTCTTCAGTCGGTACATCATTTGAAAATTCAGCAGCTGTGATTGAATCTACTGGTAAAACTAATTTGTCGCCAGCTTTTTCAATTAAAGATTTAGCCAAGTCAACTTTGTCTTCTTCAACTAAAGAGTTGCCGATTTCCATGCCTTTAGCCTTGTAGAAAGTATACGTCATGCCGCCGCCGATTAAAATTTTATCCGCTTTAGGAATTAAGTTTTCAATCACGCCGATTTTGTCAGAGACTTTGGCGCCGCCTAAAATAGCAATCATCGGACGTTTTGGATCTTCAACAGCTTCACCGATAAATTTAATTTCTTTTTCCATTAAGAAGCCAGCAACGGTTGGAATACCTGTTGAAGCAATTCCTACGTTTGAAGCGTGAGCCCGGTGAGCTGTACCGAAGGCGTCATTTACAAAAACATCGCCTAATGAAGCCCAGTATTTGCCTAATTCAGGATCGTTTTTGCTTTCTTTTTTGCCATCAACATCTTCAAAACGTGTGTTTTCAAAAACTAAAACGTCGCCGTCTTTCATGTTGTTAATTGCATCTTCTAATTCTTTGCCGCGAGTTTCAGGAACGAAGGTAACGTCTTTACCTAATAATTCACCTAAGCGTTTGGCAACTGGTGCTAAAGATTTGCCAGCTTTGTCTTCTTCAGTTTTAACACGACCTAAGTGGGAGAACAAAATTGCTTTACCGCCTTGATCGATAACATATTGGATGGTTGGTAATGCCGCTTTAATTCGAGTATCATCACCAATTACACCATCTTTTAAGGGAACATTAAAGTCTACCCGTACTAAGACTTTTTTATCTTTTAAATCAATATCTTTAACAGTCTTCTTTGCCATTTGGAGGACCTCCTGATTAATTTGTGCGTTCTTTCATTTATTCTAAATAAAAAGCGGAGAAGCGCGTCGCTTCCCCGCTTTATTAGACAATCGTCTTCAATTAGCCTTCTTAAATCTTAAAGATTTGCGAAGTATTCTAAAGTACGAACTAATTGAGCTGTGTATGACATTTCGTTATCGTACCAAGCAACAGTTTTCACCAATTGTTTGTCGCCAACAGTCATCACACGAGTTTGAGTTGCATCAAATAATGAACCAAAAGTCATGCCAACGATATCTGAAGAAACGATTTCGTCAGTGTTGTAACCATAAGATTCATTTGCAGCATGAGCCATTGCTTCGTTCACTTCATCAACAGAAACTGTTTTGTCTAAAACAGTTACTAATTCAGTTAATGAACCAGTTGCAACAGGAACACGTTGAGCAGCTCCATCTAATTTACCGTTTAATTCAGGAATTACTAAGCCGATTGCTTTAGCAGCACCAGTTGAGTTAGGTACGATGTTTGCAGCAGCAGCACGGGCACGACGGAAGTCACCTTTAGGATGAGGTCCATCTAAAGTCATTTGGTCGCCAGTGTAAGCGTGGATAGTTGTCATCAAGCCTTCAACAACACCAAATTTGTCGTTCAATACTTTAGCCATAGGAGCTAAACAGTTAGTCGTACAAGAAGCACCAGAGATAACTGTTTCTTTACCAGTTAATGTTTCGTGGTTTACGTTGTAAACGATTGTTGGCACGTCATTTCCACCAGGAGCAGAGATTACTACACGTTTAGCGCCAGCAGTTAAATGTTTTTCAGCAGCAGCTTTTGAAGTGAAGAAACCAGTACATTCTAAAACGATATCAACGCCTAGTTCACCCCAAGGTAATTCTTCAGGATTGCGGTTAGCAAGAACCTTAACTTCTTTGCCGTTTACGTTGAAAGAACCTTCATGAACTTCAACAGTTCCGTTGAAACGTCCTTGAGTAGTATCATATTTTAACAAGTGAGCTAACATTTTAGCATCTGTTAAGTCGTTGATTGCTACTACTTCGATTCCTGCTACATCTTGGATACGACGGAAAGCTAAACGTCCAATACGTCCAAATCCATTAATACCTACTTTAACTGTCATTTTAAGATTTCCTCCTTATGAAAATCACAAATTAATTTATTTTAAAGGGAGAACCCTTTTAAAATCTCGTTTGCCGCAGCTTCATCCGTGATGAGCCACGTTTGTTGTGGAGCATTTTCTAAATAGGCACGAATCGCCTTGCCTTTTGATTTTCCGCCAGCGATGGCATAAATCAAAGGAACTTTTTCTAAATCCCGCAGCTGAATACCGACTCGGGAAACTTTGTAAACCACTTCGCCATTTTCATTGAAGAAATAACCGAAGGATTCTGCAACCGCATGTTTTTGACGCAGCATCACTAATTCTGCTTCACTCATCTTGCGGCGAGCTGCCATGTGTAGCGCACGACCAATACTGTGAATCACGCAATTGGCTTGGCTGATTAATCCCAGTACACCATGAATTGATGGTTCTTGCAACAATGATTCATAGGTTTGCCGACTCAATTGCTCCGGTACATAAAGTGCGCGGTGTTCGCCGCCAGAATTTGCCGCCATCACAGCGCTGACAGAGTTGGCTTGAACCGACAAGGCTTCGCCGATACCGCCTCTAGCCGGTACAAAAATATTGTGTCGCTGACTGGTTTCCAAGTTTTTCAAATGTTGGGCAACTTTTGCCATCGTCGTGCCACCCATCACTGCGATAATATTTTCGCCAATGGGTAAATTAACATTAAGTACATCCGACAAAGCAGAACCAAATTCCGAAATAATTTCTTCATGGAGATCACTATCTCCTTCAAGAATTAGACAACGTTCAATTGAAAATTGCTTGGCGATTTGCTGCTCTAGCTGATCCATGCCCTTCAAGTTGTTCATCAACTTTTCCAGCTGGCGAAAAACTTTTTGACCTTTTTTGGTTAAGGACATGCCGCTTTTCGAACTGTGGATTAACTCAAGCTCTTTTAATTCATCGGTCTCGGTACGCAATACCCGCTCTGTCATCCCTAAATTATCGGCGAGACTTCGCCGGCCAATCGGTTGTTGCCAGTAGATAGCTCTCAGGACTTGCACGCGTTCTTGCAGAAGTTTAATCATTTCCGGAGCCACTGCTTCAATCAATTTCAAATCATCAAGCATTGTTTTCTCCTTAGTAGGACAATTTTTGTCCATAGTAGACCAAAAACGACCCATAGACCTCAAAAAAATTCGGATGGGAAAAATTTTAAACTTTTTCTTCCTCACTCCTACAAAAATTATTCTACCAGTTTGCCTCAAAAAAAACAACCGAAAGCCTATGTTTTTTTGTGAAAGAGTTGTAAAGTTTTTATGAAGCAAGTTGTCAGAAAATTGCAAACTGTTTTATGGAAAATAATTCGCTAAAAATTTTTATGCGGCTGCTACATGACTGCTTCCAAGTACAAAAAAAGAACCCGCAGAAAAGATTGACTTTTCTGCGGATTCAAGACAAAATGGATGTAGCTTTACGCGCCCTGAGGGAATCGAACCCCCGTCTCAAGAACCGGAATCTTACGTGATATCCACTACACTAAGGGCGCGGCACGAATTATAGTTTATCCGACTTAGCAAAAAAAAACAAGAGGAAATTTTAAAAATATGAAATTTGAACAAAATTTTTCACAACAACAGCGGCAAACCCAAAAGCTGGCAATGACTCAGCAGCTTCAGCAATCTTTACAGGTCCTGCAATTTAATACCGAAGAGCTAGTAGATTACTTGGATAATATGGCCTTAGAAAATCCTTTGATTGAAGTGATTGAACCAAGCTTTGTGGCAGATTATGGTCGCGGGTCTGGTGCCAGTCAAGCGGGCCTAGACATTATTAATCTGGTATCCCAAGACCGGATTTCTCTTTTTGAATATCTGATTCAGCAAATCCATTTAAATTACCGGGATACGTTTTTAAGAAGTCTTGTTTTATATTTAGTAGAATATATTGATTTGAATGGCTATTTGAAAATTTCTTTAGAAGAAGCTGCGGAACAAACCGGTGCTGGTGCCATTGAGCTTTTGGATGCGCTGACCTTGATTCAGCAGTTGGAGCCCGCCGGTGTGGGGGCCCGTGATTTGCAGGAGTGTCTGATGCTACAGACAGAGCGGGATGACTATGCCCCAGCCCTTGCCTACATTATTTTAGAAGAAAATTTTGAAGACTTGGTTGCTCGGCGCTGGGAAAAAATTGCCAAAAAGTTTGCGATTGAATTGAAGGACGTTCAACAAATTTTTGATTATCTGCAAACCTTGACCCCATCTCCCGGCAGTGGCTTTAGCCAAGAAACTGAACAATATGTCGTACCTGATTTATCCGTCAAAGTCGTTGAAGACCAAATTAAAATTAGTTCCAATCGCAAAGGTCAACCGGAAATTAAGTTTCAGGAAAAATATTTTTTACGGATGCAGGCTAAAGCGGATGATGAAACACTTGCCTATTTAAAAGGCAAGCAGCAGGAATATCAAACGATGAAAAAAATGATGCAACAGCGGGGGGATACCATTTTGCGGGTCGGTACTGTGATTGCCCAAGTTCAGCAGCAATTCTTTTTAGACGACAACCGACCTTTGCGACCATTGACGATGAAGGAAGTCGCTGAAGAGCTTGAGATTCACGAGTCAACCGTCAGCCGTTCTGTGAATGGTAAATATCTAGAGACTGATTTTGGCATTTTTGAATTGAAAAATTTCTTTACGAATCGGATTAATGATGCCGGTAGTGATGACCAAAGCGCAGACAGTGCCAAGCAGGCCATTGCCCAATTAGTCGCTGAAGAAAATAAGCAAAAACCATTATCAGATCAAAAAATTGTCGATTTATTAAAGGAAAAAGAAATTCAGATTTCCCGTCGGACAGTCACCAAATATCGGGAAGCATTAGGCATTCAAAGCTCCTCCAAGCGCAAAAGATTTGATGCCTAAAAATATTTGCAGATTATTACCACACAGTTTTTTGAATAAATTAATTTTTTAAGGAGTTCTATGACTATCTTCTTTTCAATCTGTATCGGTCTATCCATCGGCGTCATCGTCGGCTTCTTCAGTGGTGTCATTACCCGAAAACAAAAAAGTAAAGCTCAAAAGACCAGCAAGCTCTTAACCTTAATGCCACAATTAAAAAAAGCCAATCCCTATATCATTATGGCTGCTTTTCTACTTTTAGGCATTGGTCTTATTTGGACTGTTTATTATCTGGTTTTGGGCATTTTAGATCCTGTGCAAACTGGTTATGCCACGAATGTTTCGCAGCTAATTGTTTCGGTTTTAACCGTCTTCTCAATTATTGTCGCCTTCATTCAATTTCTGACCGAGAAAAAATAAACTGGTGTCACTTGATGAATCCTACGTTTTTCTCAACTCTTTCAATGATTATTAGCTTGTTTTCAGATAGCTGGTCTGGCCTTCGTTTTGAAGTGACTGCCAAAAGTTAGCTTTTTGGTTCGACTTTTGACAGTCGATTCATGCATTTGAAGTCCAACAGCTGTCTTTTTTTGATAATGGACAGCTTGTAAATTATTGTGTAAGCTAGTTTCAAGCTTGGCATGTTTTACTGGGTTAGTAGCTATCAAAAGGCAGCCACCTAAACAAGCAGACCTATTTTTGAGAACTGAAGGAAAGTGATTTTTTGACAGAGAATAAACAAGACCTGCGCTTTTATCGCACAAAACGCAATATTCTAAAAGGCATGATAGCTTTATTAGAAAGAAAAAGCTTTGAAAAAATAACTGTGAAAGATATTTGTCAAGAAGCCAAAATTAGCCGTAGTGCCTTTTACTTACATTATGTTGATAAATATCAAATGGTTGAGGCGTATCAAAAAGAATTGATTTCACAAATTAATCAAACTACGCTTGTTAAAGAAAATCTCAACGTCGAACAGATTATTACCGAACTACTGACCTTCTTCACCGCTGAAGGTAAATTGCTCGCTCTACTGATTTCTGATCGGGGTTCAATTGAAATTCAAAATCACATCAAAGAAGCAATTACCACAAATATGGTAGAAAATTTGCTCCCCCGCATTCAAAATATTCAATTGCAATCTCCGCTTGAACAAAAATATTTTATTGCCTATCTAAGCAGTGCACAATTTGGTGTTTTTCAGGCTTGGATTAACGGCGGTCAAAAGGAATCCCCCGCTGAAATGGCAGCGATTATCGCCAAAATAAATAAATTCGACATTCGCTAAAAAATGTAAAAAAAGCTGCTCCAATAGTTTGAACAGAGAATAACTGAAACCAAAATTAGTTTCGATTACTCACCTGTCTTTACTATTGGAACAGCCTTTTCACTGGCTATTCTTCTTCAGAAAACTCTTCGTCTTCATCCTCATCATCAAAGTCGTCATCATCATCGTCTACGATGGTCAAATCTTCTTCAATGCTGCCTGGTAATTCTTCTTCATCATCGCCATTATCATCGGCGCCGATTTCCTTCAAGTCAGAATTGTATGCTGCGATTTCTTCATCGTCATCATCATCGTCATCATCAAAGTCTTCATCGTCATCATCAGCTAAATCCGTATCTTCAGGGTCATCGTCATTGTAATCGATGGCATCTTCATCACCTGTGATAAAGGCGTTAACCTTTTTGCGTTTTTTACGACGAGGCGTTTCTTCATCTTCATCAATGGCTGGCGAAACTTCTTCATCAATCGAGTCAATCGCATACCATGAACGCAGCGCCCAACGGTTATCCCCTAAAGAGATAAAGCTACCGTCGATGTTTAAATCTGTATAAAATTGAGCTAAGGAGTCGCGAATTTCTAAGTCTGATTTACCAAGATAATTTTGAATCTCGTTTACCAAATCAGAAAAATCCATTACGTCAGCATTAGCCTCTAAGATTGCGTGAGCCACTTCAATCATTGACAACTCATTTTTATTTAATCCTTCAAATACACTTAATTCCAAAGGGTACACGTCCTTTCGCAGTCTATCCTTTATCATACAAAATACTGCCTTAAATTGCAATATTTAGTTCATCAAAAGGCCAATTAATTTTATTTTGAAATTCACTCCATACATCAAGCCGTAAATTTCAAAATAAACTGATACTCACCAATTTGTTCCCCCATTGAAAATAAATCATAATCAACCGAAACTTCTCCAGAAACTGGCCGGTCTCTTAAGCTAAAATGCAGATTTTTTGCATAGGTCGTTAATAAAAACATCCCGTAAATCGTTCGATAACTAGTTTCTAATTTTTCCTGATAGCCAAAGCGCAGACGCGTGCGAACGTCGCCATTACGGGATAACTGAACTTTACCGTCGGGATAAACTTTAACGGTCACCGGCACCTCCCGGCCGTCCTCTTGTACTTCTTTATAGCGAATATAAAACGTTGTGCCAATTTGAACGATTTGGCCGGGGATTTCAAAGTTGAATTCTTCAACTTGACCTTGTTGTTTAATTTTTGTCTGTACAATGATTGACACGGGGATACTTTGTGTTAAATCCATAATTCTGATGCTCCTTTATTCAACTTACTTATCTAGTCTTATTTTCGATAGAAAGTCAGTATTTGTCAATCATTTGCGATTATTTTGCTGGAATCCCCTCCTTTTTATAAAAAAACCGAAAGAGAAGGAAAAAAATCATGATTTTCAGCGATTCCATTTTGACAATCTGCCCACTTCGTGTGAAAATCGAGTTATTAAAAGGAGTCGAAAAACCTTTATGAAAAATATGATTATTTTAGATCAAGATATTTTAGCACCGACTTCGGCCTTTGAACCTTTTGCTTTAACGGATACTTTGACGGAATTTGCCGGTGAAAACGAGCAACCATTTTTACATTTTTGGCAACTGCCAAATTGTTTTATTTTAGGCATGAAAGATACCCGGGTGACAGATTTAGCGGCTGGCATCGAGGTAATTAAAGCTGCCAATTATCAGCCGGTCATTCGCAATGCGGGGGGCTTAGGTGTGATTGCTGATGCGGGCATTTTAAATGTCTCGCTGATTGTACCGAAGGCTGATTTGTCGATTGATGGCGGCTATGAATTAATGACCGCCCTCGTTAAAACGGCCTTTCCCACAAAAAAAGAAATTATCGCTAAAGAAATCGCTGATTCTTATTGTCCGGGCAAATTTGATCTCAGCATAGAGGATTTAAAATTTGCTGGCATTGCCCAGCGGCGGATTAAAAATGGCATCGCTGTAATGATGTACCTCAGTGTCACTGGTAATCAGTTGGCTCGTGGCGAAATGGTCAAGGAATTTTATCAGGCGAGTCTCAAAGAACGTTTCAGTCTTGAAGGCTATCCAGCCGTACGCCCTGCCAGTATGGAAAATTTACCAGTCTTACTCGGAGAAAATTTGACAGTGCTGGCTTGCAAGGAACGCTTTTTAAATGCTGCTGAAAAAATGTTCTCCAGGGAAATTGCCTTTCAACAGGCAGATAAATTTTTAGCTGAGACTGATAATCTCGAACGTTTTCAAGAAAAAATTACCAGTATGCAGCAACGAAATTTACTCTTAAAGGAGCTTTAAGATGACCCAATACAAAAATCAGCTGCTGCCGATGGAAAAAGTCTTCCGCGACCCAGTCCATAATTATATTCATGTGCAGCATCAAGTAATTTTAGATTTAATTAATTCAAAGGAATTTCAACGTTTACGGCGAATTAAGCAATTAGGCACCTCTTCTTTTACTTTTCATGGAGCGGAACACAGCCGCTTTTCTCACTCACTAGGGGTTTATGAAATTGCTCGGCGCATCTGTGATATTTTTGTGCGGAATTATTCCCAAGAAAAAATTGGACCAGATGGCTGGGATGACAGCGAGCGATTAGTGGTTTTGGCGGCCGCACTGCTCCACGATGTCGGCCACGGTCCTTATTCCCATACCTTTGAACATATTTTCCACACAAATCACGAGGCCATCACAGTGGAAATTATCACTTCACCTGAAACTGAGGTCTATCAGATTTTAAATCGTGTAGGCGCCGGCTTTCCCGAAAAAGTCGCCAGCGTGATTACCAAAAAATACCCCAACCCACAAGTTGTTCAAATGATTTCTAGTCAGATTGATGCTGATCGGATGGATTATTTGCTGCGGGATGCCTATTATACCGGCACTGAATATGGGACCTTTGACTTGACTAGAATTTTGCGGGTGATTCGGCCCTACAGCGGTGGCATTGCTTTTTCAATGAATGGTATGCATGCCGTCGAAGATTATATTGTCAGCCGCTATCAGATGTATGTCCAAGTCTATTTTCATCCGGTTTCTCGGGGAATGGAAGTCATTTTAGAGCATTTATTAAACCGGGCAGCCAAGCTGTACCGCAAAGACCCAAATAGTTTTAACGGTCATTCTCAATTGCTGCTGCCCTTTTTAAAAGAAGATTTTTCGTTAGCAGATTATTTAAAATTAGATGACGGTGTCTTAGGCACGTCTTTTATTCAGTGGCAGGAGGAAAGTGATGCGGTCCTCAGCGATTTAGCCCAGCGCTTTTTGAATCGCAAGCCTTTAAAATCTGCGACATTTGTTAAGGGCAAAGACGATCAAACTCTGGTAGAATTAGAACAGTTGGTGGAAAAAGTTGGCTATAATCCAAAATATTATACAGCAATTAATTCCAGCTATGACCTGCCTTATGATTTTTATCGGCCAGAGGAAAATCGCCACCGCACCCAGATTGAAATCATCCGCAAAGATGATTCTCTAATCGAATTATCTCAGCTCAGTCCTTTGGTTGCAGCTTTAGCCGGACAGACCCAAGGGGATCAGCGATTTTATTTTCCAAAAGAAATGCTAGCGCCTCAAGAGGATACTAGCTTGTTCTCAGAAACTTACCAACAGTTTTCCCGCCATATTAAAAATGGCGCAATTGAATAAATTATTAGAAACGGAGTAAATTATGAGTATTAAATTAGTAGCAATCGACATCGATGGGACGTTGATTAATGATCAACACACCATCAACCCAGAGGTAAAAACGGCCATCCACGAAGCACGGCAAAAAGGTGTTCACATTGTTTTATGTACCGGCCGCCCACTGCCAGGCGTCACCACGAAGCTGGCTGAATTAGCCATCAATCGTGATAACGAGTACGTGATTACCTACAACGGCTCTTTGATTCAAAATGTTGCTAGCGGCGACATCGTTGCCAGTTATGGCATGAGTTTGGCAGACTACAATATTTTAGAACTGACCGCCCGCAGATTAGGGATTCATTTCCATGCGATTAATCATGAAACGATTTTTACACCAAATAGAAATATCAGTAAGTATACCGTCAACGAGGCTTACTTGGTCGATATGCCTTTGGAATATCGGACACCCGAAGAAATGCATGAGGACTTAAATATTATCAAGATGATGATGATTGATCATCCCCATATTTTAGACGAAGCCATTAAAAAAATGCCGCAAGAAATTACCGAAAAATACAATACAGTCAAAAGCTCGCCATTTTATTATGAATTATTAAATAAAAATGCCAGCAAAGGCAATGCTTTAAAAACCTTAGCTGAATATCTTGGCTTGAAACCAGAAGAAACAATGGCAATTGGCGATAACGAAAACGACAATTCAATGTTGGAATATGCCGGCATCGGTGTTGCCGTAGCCAATGCCGTACCTAGCACCAAAGCAGCCGCAGATGTTCATGTTGCCAGCAATAATGACAGCGGCGTAGCTGAAGCCTTAAACAAATATGTTTTAATTTAAAATATAAAAAATCAGCCTAGCTACACCCAAACTTAATTTCTGAAATAAAAAAATCCTGCTTACGTACGGAGCTCCTTGAAAGAGCCCCTGTTAAGCAGGATTTTTATTTTTTAATTAGTTTTTAGCCATTGCTCCACAGCCCACTTATGACTGCCACGCTTTAATAATTCGATCGCTTTTTCAGGAGTGGCCCAAGCAATGACATTGGTTTTTTCAGTCGGTTCACAGACCTGTTGCCAAGCCGTCACTTGATAAAAGTAACCGGGATTATAATAGTAAGTATCCCGGTGACGGGAAAAGAAAAATTCATCCGCTTGACCATAATACTTGCCCAAAGTTGCCTCAACGCCCATCTCTTCAATTAACTCCCGTTGAATCGCCGCCAGCTGATCTTCGCCGGCCTCAATCTCGCCGCCGGGTAAAAAATATGCACCATTAGGGGCCTGCACAATCGCCAGCTCTTTTTTTTGATTTGGTAAAACAACATAGACGGCATAGCGGCTGATATACTCGACATTTTCCGTCTTTAACCCGAAGGTCGGAATGTTCATTGATAAACTCCTTTAAACTTCAATATTCTTCATCTAGTAATTATTGTCTGGAAATGTTGATCATTTTCATTTCATAATTTCAGTCTTAGTTAACAGTTTACATGAGAAATTTCTCATTAACAAGCCTTTTAAAACAGAAGCTTTAAAAAAATAATAAGAGTATGCTAAGATTGATGAGAAAGAGAGGATGAAGAATATGAAAATGGCTCACACTTGTGTTCGCGTCAAAGATTTAGAGGCATCGTTGAAGTTCTATCAAGAGGCTTTTGCTTTTGAAGAAAGCCGTCGTCGTGATTTTCCAGAAAACGAATTCACTTTGGTTTATTTGACTTTACCTGGAGATGATTATGAATTGGAATTGACTTACAATTACAATCATCCTGGTTATGATTTAGGTAATGGCTACGGTCATATTGCGATTGCCGCAGATGATTTAGAAGCCACTCACGCTAAACATCAAGCAGCTGGTTTTAATGTCACTGACTTAAAAGGCCTACCAGGAACTGATCCATCTTATTACTTTATTGTAGACCCCGATGGTTATAAAATTGAAGTCATTCGCGGATAATTCAATTTAGTTTCTAGATAAATTAAATAGGAATATGAATTTTGACTGATTGGCAGCTAGTGCTGCAGTCTATTCACAACTTATCTACAGGTCAAACTTGTTGGAAATTGAAACGTAAAATAAAAATACTTCTTACAGTAGCAAAAAGAGAGCCTCAGCAATTGAAGCTCTCTTTTTATTATCCTACCATGACACCTTCTTCAGGGTATTTGAAATTTGCCTGCTCTCGTTTACTTTTAGCAATTAAAGAGAAAACAACTGTCAAAATCCCAACTCGACCGATATACATTAAGGCAATAATGACGACTTTGCCGATTTCGGTTAAATCTGGCGTCAGGCCCATCGTGAGGCCGACAGTGCCAAAAGCAGAAAAAGCTTCAAAGGCAATGTACTCAATCCCAAATTCTGGCGGGATAGTTTCTGTAACTGAAAGCAGCATGATTGCCAGCACACAAACTGTCAAGGTGATAAAAAATAAAGTTAAAGCCCGCAGCACTGTTGATTGACGAATCGTGCGACCGTGAAACTCCGCACGTGTGCGACCCTTAAACATTGAGCGCATTTGAATCAGCAACACTCCAAAAGTCGTCGTCTTCAAGCCGCCTGCCGTGGAGCCAGAAGTTCCGCCGATATACATCAAAAACATCGTCAAAATTAAACCAGCATCGGTCATATGGGCGTAGTTCACAGAATAATAGCCCGCAGTCCGTGGCGTGACACTCATAAAAAAGGTGTTAACTAAGCGTTCAAAAAAATTTCCATTCGGTGCCAATGCAGCCGCATTATTTTCTGTGAAGAAAAACAGAATTGTCCCACCTATTAATAAAATTCCGGTAATGCTTAAGCCAATGCGGGTGTGCAAAGACAACCGTTTTTTCTCCCGATATTCAATAATATCCCGCCAAACAATAAAACCTAAACCACCGGCAATAATTAGCAACGCTACCACCAAAATCAAGAACCAGTTTTGCTGGTCTTGAGCTAAGCTATCACCTAACAAATCAAAGCCTGCATTACAAAAGCTGGAAATCGAATGGAAAATACCAAACCAAATTCCTTTGAGCCAACCGTATTGCGGAACAAAAACAAAAGATAATAAAACTGCGCCAACGCCTTGAATCACCGCTGATAATTTCACGATGTACAGCATCAGCTTCATCACGCCAGACAAATCATCCAAATTTAAGGCTTCTTGCAGAACAATCCGGGTACTAAAAGCAACCTTCTTTTTCATAGCTGAGAAAAAAAGAATCGGAATCATCATAAAGCCCAAGCCACCAATTTCAATTAAAACCATAATCAACACTTGGCCGTAAATATTCCACTGCTCAGCGGTATTTAAAGTTGTCAAACCGGTCACACAAACGGCAGATGTTGCTGTAAAAATGCCATCGAGCCAGGCTGTCGCTTCTCCTGAACGGCTAAAAAATGGCAGACTCAGCAAACTACCGCCAATTAAAATCAAGAATAAAAATCCCAAGGCCAATAATCTACCTGGAGAAATTTTTTCAAACATCCGTTTTTTTACCTTAAACATCTTTGCACCTTCTACTCATTCTTCCAAAACAATTTATATACAAGTAAAGGTACCACAACTTAACTCGTTGTGGTACCCATATTTTTAATCTTAATCAAGCGGGTTACTTCTGCCCGCTCATTTTCCTCCAGCTTCATTTGAATGTAGTGGATTGTCTCCTCCAATTGAGGAATCGTCATATATTCCAGCGCATTAACGCGCCGACGGGTCTTCTCAATTTCTGAAGCCATCAGCTGGCAGGTTTTTTCAATTTCCGTTAGCTCCAATAACTGGGGCAAAAAATCCGCAAAGCGATCAATCGCCGAATCCAACTCAGCGTTTGAATTCAAATACCCATATTCCAACGGAGCTACACCAAAGCGTTCGTCATACTCAAACGCCATCTGAGGCACCTTAACACTCATAATATTTTTTTCCATCACGTCTAGCTGCACATCTTCGGCTGGAAGAATAAAGAGTTCTTCAATAAACGCCTCGTTAATTGTCGCATCCGCTAAAACAAAGTCCGCCATAGCAGTTTGCATCTTTTCTTCAACAATTTTCCGAAGCTGATTATTTTTGCGAACCAACAAGATAAACTGGCGCATCAGCTCGTCTTGTTTGTCTTTTAAAAGTTTGTGACCTCTAGTAGCGGTTGTCATCTGTTTTTTCAAACGGGTTAATTCCATCCGCGTCGGGTTCACATTTAATCGGGCCATCTTATCACTTCTTCCTCAAATAAAGTAATAAACATTTTTAAGCCTGTCAGATTAATTGAAAGCTAACACGACAATAAATTCTCTGCTTAACAAAAATCAGGAAAATAAAAATGTGTTTGTCGCTGATTTCTGCAAAAATTTATTGAAATTTCTCTCATTTATTGCGTTAAAAATCTGACCAGCGAAAAATTAGCTTACTTTTTCGGTAAATATTTATCCAGCATATCGTCTTTAATCCGTTTTAATTCAGTTCTTGGCAGCATCGCTAATAATTCCCAGCCTAAATCTAAAGTTTCTTCAATGGAACGATTCGTATGGAAGCCTTGATTGACATACTCATTTTCAAAACGGTCCGCAAACTTCGCATAAATTTTATCGACATCTGATAGAGCTGCTTCCCCTAATACGACAGCCAATTCTTTCGCCTGTTTACCTTGAGCGTAGGCCGCAAATAACTGGTTCATTGAAGCTGCATGGTCCTCCCGGGTTTTGCCAGGACCCGTGCCTTTATCTTTTAAACGGGATAAAGAAGACAGCACATCAATCGGTGGCTGAATGCCTCGTTTATCTAAATCACGGGACAAAATAATTTGTCCTTCGGTAATATAGCCGGTTAAATCGGGAATCGGATGAGTCTTATCATCCTCTGGCATACTGAGAATCGGAATTTGCGTCACCGAACCCTTTAAGCCGCGAATCCGCCCTGCACGTTCATACAAGGTCGCCAAATTTGTGTAGAGATAGCCAGGGTAGCCCCGTCGTCCCGGAACTTCCCGACGAGCCGCAGAAATTTCCCGCAGTGCTTCACAATAGTTGGTCATGTCCGTCATAATGACCAAGACGTGCATCCCTTTTTCATAGGCCAAATATTCAGCCGCTGTCAAAGCCATCCGTGGCGTGGCAATCCGCTCAATCGCTGGATCATTGGCTAGGTTCATAAACATTACCGAGCGATCGATAGCGCTGGTTTTACGGAAGTCCTCCATAAAATATTCGGCTTCTTCAAAGGTGATTCCGATTGCGGCAAAAACCACCGCAAAATCTTCATCCGAATTTAAAACACTAGCTTGACGAGCAATTTGCGCCGCCAATTCTTTATGGGGTAGACCTGAACCTGAAAAGACCGGCAGCTTTTGGCCTCTGACCAAGGTATTCAAGTGGTCAATCGCTGAAATTCCCGTTTGGATAAATTCATCCGGATAATCTCGGGCCACGGGGTTGATAACCTCTCCGTTAATATCCATTTTCTTTTCCGGTAAAATTTCCGGACCTTGATCTTTAGGCCGGCCAAGACCGTCAAAGACCCGGCCCACCATATCTTCTGATACACCTAATTCTAATGGATGGCCTAAAAAGCGTACAGATGAATCCCTTAGATTAATACCGCTAGTTCCCTCAAAAATTTGAACTAACGCCTTGTCTTCGTGAATTTCCAGCACTTGCCCGCGGCGAATTTCACCGTTTTGCATGCGCACTTCAATCAGCTCTTCGTATTTTACCCCTTGAACCTTATCGACTGCCATCAAAGGGCCGACGACTTCACCGATTGTTTTATATTCTTTAATCATTCGTCATGCCTCCTTGTGCGATAATTTCTTGGATTTCTGATTTGATTTCTTGATGAATCTCATCCAGTTTAGCAAGCTGGTCTTCTGGTAAATATTTACTGCGGGCAATCCGGTCCCGCAGCATAACCGTTCCATCAATAATTTCTGAAAGATAGGAACCCAAGCTTAAAGCCCGCTGACCTTCATGGCCAAAGGTTAAAATATTGTCCAACATTTTGTATTGCTTTTCCCGAGAAGTATAAGTATCGACATCATCAAAGGCATTTTGCTGAAGGTAATCCTCCCGCAAGGACTTCGCAACTTGCAAAGTCAGGCGGTCACGGTCAGAAAGGGAATCGATACCGACTAAACGGACGATTTCATTTAGTTGTGACTCCTCCTGCAAAATTCGCATGCCTTCTTTGACCATGCCAGACCAATCGCCATTTAATTGCTGATCTAAATACTGGCCGACTTCTGCGCTGTATAAGGAATAACTGGACAACCAATTAATCGATGGGAAGTGACGCTGTTGGGCTAGTTGTGAATCTAGTCCCCAGAAAACCTTCACCACCCGCAAAGTATTTTGCGTTACTGGTTCAGAAATATCACCACCAGATGGTGAAACAGCACTGATGGCAGTGATACTGCCCTCACGATTATCATCACCTAATGCAATCACTCGCCCTGAACGCTCATAGTATTCAGCCAAACGACTACCTAAATAAGCAGGATAGCCTTCATCCCCCGGCATTTCTTCTAAACGGCCACTCATCTCCCGCAGTGCTTCTGCCCAGCGAGAAGTTGAATCCGCCATGATTGCCACGTTATAACCCATGTCACGGAAATATTCTGCAATCGTAATTCCGGTATAAATCGAGGCTTCCCGAGCTGCAACGGGCATATTAGAGGTATTGGCAATTAAAACCGTCCGCTCCATCAATGATTCACCGGTATTTGGATCAATTAATTCCGGAAACTCATTCAAAACGTCGGTCATCTCATTGCCCCGCTCGCCGCAACCCACGTAAACAACTAAATCAACGTCAGCCCATTTAGCAATTTGGTGCTGCACGACTGTTTTACCCGCTCCAAATGGCCCGGGAACAGCGGCCGCTCCTCCTTTAGTAACTGGGAAAAAGGTATCAATAACCCGCTGACCAGTAATCATCGGTGCCACAGGATTTAATTTTTCTTTGATTGGACGCCCCCGACGCACCGGCCATTTTTGCAACATGGTCAAGGCTTTTTCTTCATTTTCAGTGGCAATTTTATAAATGACTTCATCAATCGTAAACTCACCGGCTGAAATTTCTGTGATGGTGCCTTGAATACCGTTTGGCACCATGATTTTATGGTTGATTACATTCGTTTCTTGAACAGTGCCGACGATGTCGCCAGCACTGACGCTATCACCAACTGCTTTAGCTGGTTCAAAGAGCCATTTTTTTTCATGATTCAAAGCCGGCAGCTGCACTCCGCGGCTCAAGAAATTACTCTCTGTAATCTTTAAAAAAGTGTCCAACGGCCGTTGAATCCCGTCGAACATTTGTGACATAATACCCGGCGCCAGTTCAACTGAGAGAGCTTCACCAGTCGTTCTGACTGGTTCGCCAGGGCCGATGCCGGCAGTTTCCTCGTAGACCTGAATGGAAGCTACGTCTCCCCGCATCTCAATGATTTCACCGATAACTCCTAAATCGCCCACATAACAGATGTCTTGAATACTGGCATTCGCCATATTGTTCGCCATCACTAGCGGTCCGGAGACTTTGATAACTTTTCCTTCTTGCAAATTATTTCCCTCCGTCTGTTAAACTGCTGCCTACAAAATATTTTGGCCCACGGCTTTTTCTACATTTTTGGCAATTTTATCCTGGCTGATGCCCAGCGTTCCTTCATGATTGGGAATTAAAACAATCGCCGGTGTCATCACCGTCTCATAGCGATTAATCGTCTCAGGAACTAAAGCAGCACAAGCTTCGGTCACGTAAATCACTGCATAATCTGCTTGCGCCATCTCTTCAATCGCTTTGCGGGTCACCTTTTCGTCCGTTCCGTACCGCACGTCAAAGCCAAAAATTTTAAAGGGAAGCACGGACCCTTTGTCGCCAACGACGCCAATTTTACTAGTCATAGGTTGCCCGCATCCTTTCTCTAATTACTTCCTTGGCAATACCATTGCGTTTGCCGGTTACAATCAGCTGCAAATTTTTCCGCTCGACTTCTTTAGTATTGAGAAATGCTAGTAGCGGTAGCGGTCCAAAGGCTTGGACTTGGGCCCTTAGATATTTATCTGATAAATAATTATCTTTAATTTTTTCCAGTTCGACAAAATTAATTTCATTGTCGGTGATAGCTGGTGCAATCACTTCACCATATTCAGTTTCCTTGAGAAAGGCAATAAATTCCGTCAAAGAACCTTCGACATACTGCAACAAATCAGTCTTCTCAATACTACCCGAGCTAGAAAGCACCGTGGTCATAAAAGCGACTGTTCGTCCTTGACGCAGACCTCTGCCCAAAGTAATCAAATTGGTTAAATCAATAAAAGCAATAATTTCTTCTAGTAAATCAGGGTAGCCTAATTGATCCCCTAGAATTCGCTGTTGTCTTAAAAATTCTCGATCATAGATGACATCGATTCCTTGTAAAATCGTTGCTTCTACAAAATACTGACGGACTTCCCGAATACTGTCCATAACAGCCGGCGGTAAAACATCCGACTCACCACTTTGGATGGCAGCTTTCAAATTTTCTAAAGAATAAAAGCCATCCGGCACAAATAAATGATCTAAATTTTTATTTATGACCTGCGCTTTAGTCAAGACCTTTAGATTATGGAAAGTAAACCGCATGGTATATATCCAAACAACTTCTTTTTCTGGAGCTACTTCCACTAGCCAATCAAACAGCGATGCTTGGTCTTTAGCTAAGCCCTGATCAATTTTATGTTCAAAACCTTGGTAGACTAAATCACTGTAATGGGTATTGTGTAAAATCTGACCCATGCGCTGCAAGTCTGGCGCATTTAGCAGATTATCAAAATCTGCTTGGGTTAACAGCTCTAATTCCTTTGTTCGAATCAGAGGATTCAGCTCATGATAGCTGTTCACGAAAATCACTCCTTTGCAGGCAATCTTGCTGATTAATTAAAAAGCTGCTGGGCAATTTCAAAGGAAACCTCGCTTTGCAAATCTTTAATTAAGTTTTCAAAAATAAAATTATACTGAACCCCTTGATCATCTACGATAAAGCCAGCTTTTTTAGCAAGCTTATCTGACGCCATCGTTAGCTGATAAGGCAGTGTTTGATTGATTTGCTCCAACCATTCTGTTGAATAATAAGGACTTAATTCCCCTGCCATAAAGATTGCGGTATTTTTTAACGGCAATTGTTTTAAGGCTTTTGCCGCAAAGCTTTGTGCTTCATCTCGCGACCATTCCGCCATTTGCTGAGCTGAGCGGTTAAACAAAGAAGATAAAAATTCCTGTTTTTCCTGTAAGCTTTGCTGACGAATTGTGACCTGCTGACGATTTTTTAATTGACGATATTTACTGTCAATCGCCGCCAGCTGACGTGTTTTTTGTTTCTCGAAGTCCTCTTGCAACTGCGCTAATTCCGTTGCATGTTGTTGATCTATTTTTGCTTTTTCCGCTGTTTCATAAGCGCTATTTTCAGCAGCTGCCTGCTGATTCATCTCTTCAATAATTTTTTCAATTGCATTCATCTGCTGTTCACCCCACTAAGCTAGATTAATTAATAGGAATGAAATAACGAAGCCTAAAATTGCGTAAGTTTCCACCATTACGGCGTAGACAATCCCTTTAGTCGCATGCTCTGGTTTTTTCGCCAAAATTTGGATTCCGGCTGCTGAGACTTTCCCTTGGGCGATGGCTGAAAATAGACCGGTGAAAGCGATTGGTAATGAAGCACCAAACAAGCTCATTCCTTGAATAAAGCTAACATCGCCACCACTAATATTTAAATAGATGAAAAAGGCAATTACGAAACCATACAATCCTTGCGTTCCCGGTAACAGTTCCAGAATTAAGGCCCGCCCGAATTTTTCCGGCTGGCTTGTGGTCAAAGCCGCTGCAGCTTCCCCGGCAATGCCGACTCCTTTAGCTGAACCTACTCCTGAAAAAATTGTCGCTGTTGCCATGCCTAAAATAGCGAACAAAATCCCGCCGTCGTTAATCAATAAATCTACCATAATTCTTAATCCTCTTTTCGTTTGATATTCACATATTTTTCAGCGGTTTTGAAGGGACTAAAGCCTCTGCCGCCGCCGCTATAAAATTTCCCAAAAAACTCTACGTACTGCAATCTGGCGCCATGCACAAAAGCACTCAGTAATGAAAGAAAAATATTCAATCCCTGCAGGATGATAATTAAAACAATTCCTGCTGTAAAGCGGGCACCTGTTGGCAAATAGCTGACAATCAAATTGAAAGCCGCTGCGATACTGCCGCCAGAAATTCCTAATGCCATCAAGCGGGTGTAACTCACTAAATCACCAATATAACCGGTGATGCCATAAAGAGAGTAAGCACCTTTGGCAAAACCTTTTAGCTTAGAGGTCGACTGGAGAACCGGAATAAATAAAATTCCTAAAACCGAAATAATCGCAATGGCTGCCCCAAGATATGTCAGGGCCACATTATCTAACAAAGAATTGCCGGCCACTGCAATTACAATTCCAATTAAAATCCCTTGCCAAGCAAAGCCATCACTGATGGCTGATAAATAATCTTTTTGCCGAATATGTTCTTTAGCGGCGATAAAAAGCCCCACTAAGATTTGGATAAAACCAAAGGCAACGGACAAAATCATAATTTGAACGACATCATTTTCTGTCGAAAGAATTGGTGTATAAGGTAGCGTCAAACCGAAAAAGGAGCCGTAAATCAAACCCCAGGCAATTGTTGGTAAGGACAAAATCTGGAAAAATTTGGCAAACCTTGCTATCCCTGTCGGCAACACCATTTTTTTCAAAGCAAAGGTTGTCGCAAGTAACATCAACAATCCATAGCCTGCATCTGCCACCATCATGCCGAAAAAGACAAAATAGAAGGGCATTAGCCACGGGGTTGGATCAATTTCATTGTATTTTGGTAAACTGTACATTTCAGTTAACAGTTCAAAAGGCGCGACAATTGGATGATTCTCCAAGGCAATTGGGACCTCTTCAGTGATTTCAGCCTCCGATGGCGTTTCAAAATCAAGATAAACTTCATCAGCACCCAGTCGTTGAGTGATTTCCTCAGCAAGCATCCCTTGATCCTTACTACTAATCCAGCCTTGAATCACAACGAGATAGCGACTGTGAATCAGCTGGTTTTTAACGAATTCCCGTTGTTGGCGAGCTAGAAAAACTTCTTCCGCCCATTGTAGCTCGGGAATAATTTTAATCAGCTGTCCTACTTGTCGGGTTAGTTCCTCCATGGCTTTTTGATTTGTTGTTAACTGTTTTTTTATCTCAGCTAATTCAGCCTTTGGTTCCTGCTGATAGGCATACTCAATTTTGCTGCCACCACTTGTCTCAAGCAGAGCTGTTGCCGTCGTCTGGGCTTGTTTTGGAAAAACTAGCACCAAATTAACTTCTCGCTCATCGACATAAATTTCTTCAAAATAGAAATTGGCTTCTTTGGCAATACTTTCTTTGAAAGCATCATACCCAGAGGCTGGCAGCGAGACTAAAAATAAGTCTGTATAATTTGGCAATAGTGTATTAGGATTAATATCTAAATATTGCCAATGGCTTAGCCATGTTTCAGCTTCGTTAAGACTGTCTTTTTCCGCTGTTAATTTTTGCCACTGCTTTTCTAAGGCTAAAATTTCTGGTAATTGCTTGCGTACCTTTTCTTCGTCAATGCCAGCTTCTAATTCCTGAAGAGAAAGGAAGCTACGTTTTAAACTAAAATTTTTACTTTTTGCACCATAATGACGAATAAATTGAATGGCCTGCTGGATGTCTTTTTGCAAATCCACCAATTCTGCCTCTTGGGTGGGTTCCATTAAAGCAGCTTCTTCAGCAAAATATTCTTTGACCCATTGATTGCTGGTATTTTCTTTTTTTAAATCCCGCATTTCAATCCGTTGCAGTCCTTGAATGGTTTGCAGGAGGCTTTCTTGATGGCGTTGGTCGCAAATGGCGGTTAATTTACTCATTCTAGTCACTGCCATAGTTTTGCTTCACCCTCTCGATAATCGTTTGAATAGCAGCTTGATCGTGTTTTTGATATTGCTCTTGTAGGTCATCGCTGACTTTTTTTGCTTCAATTAATAACAGTTCTTTTTCCGCTGCTAATTGCTCTGCTTCAGCGGCTTCTCTTTCCTCTACCAGCTTTGTTAACAGCTGATGATTTTCTGTTTGCAGTTTTTGGAGTTCCTGATTGCGCTCGGTGGCATATTTTTGAATGTTGTCCAACATAGCTTGTTTTTTTATCGCCAGCTGTTCCTCAGCGGCTTTAATTTCATTTAGCGCTTCTAACAAGTTCCTCACTCCCTTCAACCATGGCTTTTGTAGAACAAAAAAAGCGTGAAACTTCCTTGCAACTGTAAGAAAGTTTCACGCGATAATTGTTAGTTCACAGGTACGCTTTTTCTCACTTATTCTTCTCACCCCTTGAAGAATCCGATCCTTGAAGCTTGCGCCCAACCATTATTTATTTAACTCTAAACAGTATACCAAAAGTTATTTAAAAAGACAAAGTTTTCTAATTTTTTTTAAAAGCCATTGAGCTAAAGACTTCTGCGAAGCGGAATAATGTTGGTTTTTGGCAAAAAATGCTATGATTACCAAAAAAATGAAGGAGCAATTTTTATGTCATTACCAATTATCGGTATTGCCGGCAATCAACTAGTTCACGCTAGCCAAACATTTAACGGCAATCAAGTTACTTATACACCCCAAGGCTTCGTAAACGCTGTCCAGATAGCTGGTGGCCTACCACTAGTTTTACCAATCGGGGAACCAACGCTAGCCCAAAGTTACATTAAACAAATTGACAAACTACTTTTAGCAGGCGGCCAAGATATTATGCCTCAGCTATTTGGAGAAGAACCCAGCGAAAAATTAGGAGAAATTAATCCGGCAAGGGATCATTTTGAAAGTGCCTTAGTTAAGGAAGCTGTTGCTCAGCACAAACCAATTTTTGCAGTTTGCCGTGGTGTTCAGCTAGTGAATGTGGCTCTTGGTGGCACCTTATATCAAGATTTATCTTTTTATGAAAAGACAGCCTTAAAACACGAACAAGCTCCCACTGCACCATGGTTTGCCACCCACGAAGTCAAAACTGCGCCAGACAGCTTAGTGAATAATTTAATTGGAGATAGCCATCTAGTTAATTCCTATCACCACCAAGGCATAAAAAAAATTGCTCCTCAATTAAAAGCCACGGCTTGGGCAAATGATGGGATTGTTGAAGTGCTTGAAAGCACTCAACCAGAACACAAAATTTTAGGCGTCCAATGGCACCCAGAATTGAACCATCACGTTGACGCCAAAGAGCAAGGCTTGTTTAATTATTTTGTCAATCAGCTTTAATTTGCCAGCTCCTCCTATGCTATACTAAAAGAAAAGCTAAGGAGTAGGCTGATGGAAAATGAATTACTTTTTGAAAATCGTGAGGCGTTTCGCCGCTGGTTACAGGAAAATCAGCACAGTGAAACAGGAGTTTGGCTGCTTTTTTCTAAAGCAGCTACGCTGAAAACCTTAAAAGCAGCAGAAGCGTTGGAAGAAGCTTTGTGTTTTGGTTGGATTGACGGGCAGATGAAAAAAATTGATGAGCAGCAATATCGAAAGTATTTCGCCCAACACCGCAAAAATAGCAAATGGTCAGAAAAGAATAAAAAATTAGTTGCCGTTTTAGAAAGTAAAGGGCTGATGACGACGGCCGGTCGGGAAAAAAATGCGGAAGCCAAAGCTAACGGCCAGTGGGACCAACCTATTAATCCAGCCATCACGGAAACGGATATTGCCCAAACTGCTCAGCTATTGAAGGAAAATCCGCTGGCCTACGAAAATTTTCTTAAGATGTCGCCTTCTGTGCAAAAGACGTATACCCGAGCTTATCTCGATGCCAAGACCGACGCCGGGCGTCAGAAACGCTTGGCCTGGATGCTAGAACGAATTTCTCAAAATCTGAAGCCGATGTAAACAGCTTTAATTTAGAAAAATAGAAATTGCATTCATTCTTGTAACTTACAATCTTTTCAACTAGTTTGTTGCAATGAAAAAATAATGTTAAAGAAGTGTCCTGCATTGAACAAGGCTTCTTTAACAGTATTTTTTATTTTTTAAAAATTAAAATTATCGGGATCAGCACCTAAACGTTCATTAATATTGAGACCATTGATTTTTTGAATTTCTTCAGCGGATAATTCAAAATCAAAGACATCAAAGTTTTCTTGAATCCGTTGTTCGTGAACGGATTTAGGAATCACAATAATCTCATTTTGCAAATGCCAGCGGATAATAACTTGGGCTGCTGTCTTTTGATGAGCCTTGCCGATTTCCACTAAGACAGGATTATTCAAAATAGTTCCTTGACCTAACGGCGACCAAGCTTCAACTGCAACGTCAATGGATTTCAAATAATTTCTCAAAGGCTCTTGTGTCAAGGTTGGATGGATTTCAATTTGGTCTAAGACTGGCTTAACCTTTGCATCAGCTAAAAGGTCTTCTAGATGATGCTGATGGAAATTGGAAACACCAATTGCTTTGGCTTTGCCGCTAGCATAAATTTCCTCCATCGCCTTCCAAGAATCTTTATATTTGCCAGCAACAGGCCAGTGAATCAAATACAGATCCACATAATCAAGGCCTAATTTTTCTAGGCTGTCGTTAAAAGCTTGATGGGTAGATTCATAGCCCTGGTCGCTATTCCATAATTTTGTCGTCACGAAAATTTCTTCGCGGGGAACCCCGGAATTGCGGATGCCTTGACCAACACCATCTTCGTTTTTATAAGCAGCAGCCGTATCAATCAAGCGATAGCCAGCCTTCAATGCCCACTCAACTGCTTTGGCGGCATCTTCATTGGGTGCCCGCCACACACCTAAACCAATTTGTGGAATCTCTAAACTGTTGTTTAATGTTTGATAATCCATTTTCTTTCCTCCTAATTCTGTCTTTTGCAGCATTTCTTTTATTGTCCAATTAGATGAGGCTTTCGTCAACTAATTGACCTTCAAATAAAAAATCCTGATAAGTCGGTGACCTATCAGGAAATATAATTTTTTAGCTTTTAACTTTGCGGCGTTCGTTTCGCAAAATTGAAAATGATTGTTTCAAGGCTGCTAGCAAGCCGCCTTCGTTATATACTAACACATTAGATTTGTATAAATTAGCCGACAAGAGCATTAATGCTACGGTTGTTACGGCTAAAATTACCACCGAAATCACAGCTTCTGTATTGGAGGCTACATTACTCGCCAATCGGACAGGCATAATGTATGAGGACAGAAACGGAATATACGAAGTAACACGCATTACAATATTATTCGGATCTGACATCCCCATGGCAATTCCTAAGAGATAACCGCCTAACGATAGATAGGTCACCGGCATAATTGCCTTAGCGGTATCTTCCGATTTACTGACTAGAGAACCGCAAAGAGCGGAAAGCACAGAGTAAATCAAAATTCCTAGGAAAATATAAATAATGGTGAAGACTAAGAACGGTCCAAAAATTTGTTCGGCAGAAATTCCATTAAGCACTTGTTGGACAATCTCGAGATTTTTGAAATACTGGAAGCCGATGCCAAAGACAAGTCCATAAACTACCATTTGAGTTAAGGCAACTAGCAGTACTCCGACAATCTTACCGTAAAAATGACTTTTAGCAGTTGTGCTGGAAAGAATAACCTCCATAATTCGGGTGCCTTTTTCTGAAGCAATTTCTTGAGCAACAATTTGAGCATAGGTCATGATAAAAACCATTAGTAAAATTGTAGACGCAAAACTAATCATTGATTGGATAAAGGTATCATTTTCATCAATAACCATTTTGCCATCTTCATCAAAGCTGACTCTTTCAGACGTGAAATTGGCAGCTTCATTCAAGCTGGCAACATCTGTAGTAGTTAGCCCTAGACTTGCCGCCCGTGTAGATGACTGGATAGCCGTTAAATACTGTTGAATAACCATTTCTGTTGTCGTACCCAGCGTGGTATCGCTGTACATGATTGCTTTGACTTCAGTGCCATCTAAACTAAGTACTAAGTACCCGTCAATTTTTTCATCCGCTAATTCCTTTTGGGCATCTTCTTCTGAGTCAATCACCTGAAAATCATAATCATCATTATTCAAAGCATCAAAACCTTGAGATAAGCTGCTGTCGGTTGCGACTACGCCAAAGTTGCTAGTTTCGCCAACTCCGCCAGCAAAACTTCCCGCAATATAGGCAATCCCCATGATAATAAACGGGAATAAAATCATCACGACAAACGCACCTGATTTGACGTTTTTCTTATAAATATCTAACGCAATAATCCAAAATTTACGCATTATTGTCACCTGCCTTTAATTTAAATATTTCTTCAAGGGTTGGTGGCTGTTGATTGAACATCGGAATATAGCCCCCTTGAGTTGCTCGCATAAAAATTTCTTCGCCAGCTTTAGCTTCGCTTAAGGTGATATTCAAGCTGCCGTCTGAGCTTTCAATGACTTCCTTCACGCCAGCAAAGCCTTCAACATCGGCTTTACTTAAAGCCGATTCCAAAAAGAGCTTGGTGCGACCGAAGGATTCACGAATTTCATGAACTTTACCATCTAGAACGGTTTCTCCGTTGCGTAGCATAATTAAGGAATCACAAATTTTTTCAACGTTGTCCATATTATGACTGGAGAAAATAACCGCTGAGCCTTTACTCTTCAATTCAATAATGCCGTCTTTTAACAACTCAGCGTTGACCGGGTCAAGCCCACTGAAGGGTTCATCCAAAATAACTAATTTTGGTTCGTGAATCAACGTTGCAATCAGCTGAACCTTCTGTTGATTGCCCTTTGATAAAGTTTTAACCTTATCCGTTTTCTTACCCTTCACCTGAAATTTTTCCATCCATTCATCAATCTTAGGTAAAATTTCTTTTCTAGTTTTGCCCCGCAGCTCTGCAAAATAGACTAGCTGATCTTGAATGGTAACTTTTGGATACAAGCCCCTTTCTTCAGGCAGATAACCGATAATATTGTATTCTTTGCTGCTGATTTCTTTACCATTCCAAAGAACTTCCCCAGAATCAGCGGTTAAAAAGTCGAGGATTAGGCGAAAAGTTGTCGTCTTGCCGGCACCATTTTGGCCGATTAAGCCTAAAATTTTGCCGTCAGGAATGTCAAATGACAAATTATCAACCGCTGTGTAGTTCCCGAATGTTTTGGTTAAGTTTTTCACTTCTAACATTTGTTTACTCCTTATTTTTTTTATAGTTTTATGGCATTTTTCTAATATTTATTTTTCAGGATAGCATAACTAATCCAGTAGGCAAAAATAAATATTAAAATTAACCCTGTACCAATGATCACTAAAGCTTTGTTATAAAAAGGACCAATTAGAATCATCACATAGGCAGCTATAAGCTGAAACGTGCTCGCAATTTTTAAAGCTCTGGTAGACAAGTCTACGTTGCGCTCGTCAGTATCGCGGATGCGCATCTTTTTAACTAGGGCGGGCTGTTGAATAATGCGGTAATTTTTTAAGGGCCGAATAATGCCTATTGCAACCAAACTGCTAGCCATGCCGGAATAAAAGCCTTTAAAATAACTTGATAGCTGGACCAAGCTATGACGTTCGGCTAGGAAAAAAGTAACTGCCAAAATAATGCCTAAGAGAACAAAGCCAAAGGACAAGCAACTTCTCATTTTTAAGTATTCGATATAATCCTGATCATTATGCACATTTTTTAAATTGAGCATTTTGAGCTTCACCTAATATTCTCCTCCTCCAAATTAAATTCAAACACCTCTTCAATCGTTAAATCAAAAAACTGAGCAATTTTGTGGGCCAAAATCAAAGAGGCATTGTAGCGGCCATTTTCTAAAGAAATAATCGTCTGGCGGGTGACATCCACCGCCTCGGCCAGCTCGCTTTGGGTGACTTTATTTTGTTTGCGCAACTCATGAATTTTATTTTCCATTGGAGCTCCTCCATTCATGTATAGTTCGCTTTACAAATAAAGTATAGCTCACTTTACATTTTTTGTAAAGTGAGCTATACATTTTTTTAGTCAAAAATTTTTGATTCTTTAATTATTTCAGCTGAAGGAGTTAGAGTCGCTTTCTCAATCGAAGCTCCTGTGTTTTTTAAATATTTTTTTACTAAATGATAGCCGACGGTGTAACCGGCATTTCGTGAAAGTCCTACTGGCGCGTAGCCTTGTGCTTTAGCGACAGCATCGCCATACATATAAGCCGCCACCTGTTCAAATCCTCGAGCTTGACGGCCAGCCTTCATAACGTCAATTGAATCGGCTAACTCTTTTTCAGTAAAATTTTGTACCCAAGGCCCTCGCTGATCAATTCCATATAATTTTTCAGCAAAAACCTCAGCTAATCCTTCAATCACCAAATATTCTTCAACACTGACATCCCCATGATTAAATGGCGCATAGGTGAATCGAACATTGTGATTCAATTCATGAGCTAAAGCCGATTTCAAACGGCTTTGATTAAAATGATTTGGGACTACCACCAAAAAAATGAAACCGGGAATGCCACCAAAGCCACTGTAACCTTCACTAGCCATCAAAATCGATTTTTCTGAATCTCCTAATAAAATTGTCACCACAATTTCGGTCACAGGTATTTGATAACCGATTTCAGCAAAAGCAGAAATTCCTTGTCTCAAAACAGCTGGAGCCTCTGTAAAAATATTCGTGGCCACTAATTTTTCCAATTTATCGGCGATTAACTGATTGCTCTTGCGGGGCGTCCAGATGCCCATCATTTCCGAAGCCATCACCACATCATAACCACCGAGACTTTTTGGTTTCAAAGGGGCATTTAAATACTGCCACATTTTTTCCAGTGGCGCCATCAGCTGATAGCGAAAATCATCTTCTGTCGCCTGCCCTCTCAGTGCCTGTTGATAAAAAGCTGTTGAATCTATTATACGAATTGCGATATTTTCCATTTCCTCACCTCCTTAAGCTCAGTTTAAGGGCTGACGCAACGGCAAGGTCAAGAAAAAATTTTTTTCAAGAACAACGCAGCCATTTTTTTGAACCCCATCGTGTATAATTAATTTGAATCATTACTTTACTAAATGGAGGTTTTCTGATGAAAGATGGTTTATATTGGGTCAATCAATTTAAAACAGGAGCGGTGGCACCAGCGGAATTTTATCAGCAGGTAGACAAAAAAATCCAAACCTTAAATCCCCAGCTAAATGCTTTGATTTCTTGGGATTTGGCTCAAGCAAAAAAAGATTTCAACCAAGGAAATTATAATGAGACACAAACATTTTACGGACTCCCCATTCCTTTAAAAATATTAGGTCAAGAAAAAAAAGGCTGGCCGGCAACTTTAGCGTCCCAGCTTTTTAAAGATGCTCTCGCCCAAAAAACATCCAACTTTACAAAAAAAATAATCGCAAGCGGGTTGGTACCCGCCGGACAAAGTAATTCCCCGGAATTCGGTTTCAAAAACATCACTGATCCTGAATTATACGGAGTCACCCGCAATCCGTGGAATTTGGAGCATTCCCCCGGCGGTTCTAGCGGCGGCGCAGCGGCGGCGGTTGCCAGCGGCATTTTTCCGATTGCTGGTGCTAGCGACGGCGGCGGTTCGATTCGAATTCCCGCTTCCTTCAGTGGATTAATTGGCTTAAAACCAACTCGTGGCGCCATGCCTACCGGACCTGGACAATATCGTGGCTGGCAAGGGGCCTCTATTGATTTTGCTTTGACCGTTTCAATGCGAGATACAGAACATTTATTTTTACAATTACGAGGCAATCCCAAAGCCGCACCGTATCATCCGCCAAAAGACGAATGGCAGGATACTAGATTAGACCGCCCCTTTAAAATTGCTTTTCTAACGGAATCGCCTGTTGGCACACAGGTTTCTGATGAGGCGATTACCGCCACAAAAAAAATGGCGGCTGAATTGCAACAACAAGGCCACAGCGTTACAGAAATCGCCTATCCAGTCGATGGCGTTGCATTAATGGAAAGTTATTATTTGATGAATGGTGCTGAAACAGCAGCCATGTTTAGCGGCATCAGCAAGCAATTAGGAAAAGCTTTGACTCAAAAGGATATGGAATTAATTACTTGGGGCTTGTATCAGTATGGAACCAATGTCCCGGTTGAAAAATATATTCAAGCCCTGCAGCTTTGGGATAGCGCTGCGGAAGCGATGGAAAAGTTATTTTCTGATTATGATTTACTATTAACACCCACCACCGCTTTTCCGGCACCGAGAATTGATCAAGATTTGCAAAGCGATTCGATTCGCCAGCAATTAAGTGCCATTGAGGAGCTGTCTGTCGGTCAACAGGGGGAATTAATTTATCAGATGTTTGAACCAAGCCTGACTCTATCACCCTTCACACAGCTAGCCAATTTGACCGGGCAACCGGCCATCAGCTTGCCAACGCATGTGACCAAAGAGGGCTTGCCTTTAGGAGTTCAATTTATGACCTCTAAAGGACAGGAGGATTTATTATTGCAAATTGGATATCAGCTAGAGGCACAAGATTTATTCAAGCTGCCCGCAGCTTATCAATAATATTGAAAACTCTGGTCGTATTTTATTTTTTAGCAAGGTGAAAATCTTGCTTGCATTTTATTTTAATAAGTTGAAAAATTTTATCAAAATATTTTTCTAATGGAGGCGCCATGCTCACCTTTGAAAAAATTGAACAGCCAAAACAACAAACTGTAGCTTTAGCCAAGATAAAACAGCTCTATCAAGCTGCCTTTCCCCGACTTGAACGGATGCCTTTTTGGTTTTTACAGAGAAATCTAAAAAAGCCAGCTGTTGAATTACTAAGTGTCTGGCAGAAAGATAGTTGGCTCGGCTTTTTGTATTCGGTTGTTTTAAAGGACAAAGTCTTCATCTTTTATTTTGCCATTGATCCAAATCTGCGGGGGCAATATTATGGTAGTAAAGTTTTACAAGCGTTGCCCACTGTCTACAGCGGCAAAAAAAATCGGCTTGACGATTGAGGCGTTGGATAGTGCTGCCAAAAACCAACAACAGCGTATTAAGCGAAAAAATTTTTATTTGAAAAATGGTTTTGTTTCGCAAAATCTTTTTATAAAAGAATTTGGTGTGCTCTATGAATTTTTAGCCTACGGAGGTCGCTTCACTTTTCAAGAAGTTGAAGCTTGTCGCAGGGAGCTGTTGGGCCCAAGTCTAGCAAAAATCATTTCATCAAAAGAAGTGTCTAAGAACTAGCCAATAAAAAAACTGCCGAAAATATTCCGTTATAGTGGAAAATTTTTGGCAGTTTATTTCTGATTCTTTTTATGCTCTCAACACTTCCTGCATGACATCTTGATCTTGCTCTAGCACATTGCCAGCATAATTAGGCGTAGCTAACGAATAGCCACCGTCGGCATTCGCAAACAAATACATGGGTCTGTTATTGACACCTTCTTGATAGTCATGCTCTCCTTCGATATGCAAGTCCAAATTAATTTGCGTATTCACAAAAACACTCCGAATGTAATCATCCTTAGCTGAGAAAATCCGAATTTCCTTTGTTGGAATTTCAGTGATGCTGCCTTGATATTTTGAAGCTCCAACTGTATTGTCGGGACTTTCAAAGGTTATCGTAATGAGAGGCTCTCTAGACATTAAGTTATCTAATGTAAAAGAGGTTGGGTAATTGACACTAACGCCATGATAAAACGTGATAGAGCTAGCCAAAGCAGACAAATCAACAGCATAAGGAAATTTATTAACAGCATCAGCTATTGAGGAGCTTTCTGTTGTATTCCCACTCGTATCAGATGTCCGGCTAGTCTCTTGAGTCTGCTGGCTACTAGTTGATTCAGTTGATTCGCTACTTTCTAGAATACTGCTAGTGGTAGAACTAGCCTGCGAGTCAACCGCTTGCGATTTTTCTGTTTGATTATTGCAGCCTGTAAGCATTAATCCTGTGAATACGATGAAGCCCATAGCAATTTTTTTCATCTTCTCCCCCTCTTTCACTTCTCGTTACAACAGCAACTTTGCTAAAAATCTTGCCAGCTTTTCTTACTTTTATTTTATCGATAATTTTATACGGCGTAAAGACTAGCAGGCTTTCTTATATGAAAAATAAAATTTAAAATACAAAAAGCTAACTGGATTAATCACCCATAGGAGATTCCAATTAGCTTTTCAATAACTTGATTAACTTTAGTTCTGCTCTTTTTCTGACTCTTCTGTCTTGTGTAACTCAGCAAAGACATTTTCAGCAACGCCTTTTGGTAAGCCAATCGCCTGTAATTCTTCAATGCTGGCGGCGGTAATATTTTTAACCGATTTAAATTCCTTCAGCAAAAGCTTTTTGCGCTTGGGACCTAAGCCGTCTATTTGATCCAGCTTAGAAGAGAAACTATTTTTACTGCGGAGCTGGCGATGGAAGGTAATCGCAAATCGATGGACCTCATCTTGAATCCGCTGCAATAGGAAAAATTCCTGAGAGTTGCGCTCTAATGGCACCACCTCTAAATTTGGGCCAAAGAGTAATTCGCTAGTTTTGTGTTTGTCATTTTTCGCTAGACCGGCAATCGGAATATCTAAGCCTAGCTGATTGTCCAGCACATCTCGAGCAGCGTCGACCTGACCTTTGCCCCCATCAATTAAAATTAAATCCGGAAAAGGTAAATCTTCTTTAAGAACCCGCGAGTAACGGCGATAAATAACCTCCCGCATCGTAGCGTAATCATCCGGCCCTTTGACCGTTTTAATTTTGTATTTGCGGTATTCATTTTTAGCAGGCTTGCCGTCAATAAAGACCACCATCGCCGAAACTGGGTCGGTCCCCATGATATTTGAGTTATCAAAGGCTTCAATCCGGGTTGGACTCGGAATATTCAGTGCGCTTCCTAAACGGTCCACAGCGCCTAATGTCCGCTCTTGCTTGCGGACAATCAAATCAAATTTTTCATTTAGCGCAACACCGGCATTTTTAGCCGCCAGCTTGACTAACTTTTTCTTTTCTCCCCGCTGTGGCTGTAAAACTTTAGTCTTGAGCAGCGCTTCAACACTGGGCATATCAATATCATCTGGAATTAGCACTTCCTTTGGAACAAAGTGCTGATTCTCTTGATAAAATTGGCCGATGTACGTCAAAAAATCATCCTCTGCATCATTATAAAAAGGAAAAATCGAGACATCCCGCTCAATTAATTTGCCTTGTCGAACAAAAAAGACTTGGACACACATCCAGCCTTTATCAACCGCATAGCCAAAGACATCCCGATCCATTAAATCGGCATTGGTCATTTTTTGGCGGGTCATAATTGTTTCAATGGCGTTGATTTGATCCCGGTACTCAGCAGCTTTTTCAAATTCCATCTGTTCAGCTGCAGTATCCATCTTAATTTTTAATTGGTCTTGAATTGCTGTATGGCCACCATTCAAGAATTTCTTGATTTCCTTGACCATATCTTTATAGGTTTCTTTCGGAACATTGAAAACACAGGGGGCCAAACATTGACCCATATGGTAATACAAGCAAACTTCTTTAGGCAAAACCTTGCATTTTCGCAAAGGAAACAAGCGATCTAGCAATCGTTTTGTTTCATTAGCGGCGCCGACATCGGGATAAGGACCAAAATACAAAGCCTTGTCTTTTAACACTTTACGGGTGATTAAAAGTCGCGGATAATCCTCATTGGTAATTTTGATAAAGGGATAAGTTTTATCATCCTTCAGCATAATATTATACTTAGGATCATTTTTCTTAATCAAATTAATTTCTAAAAGCAAGGCTTCAATATTGGATTCTGTCACAATATATTCTAAATCATCAATCTCACTAACAAGCCGCTCGGTTTTAGTGTCATGACTGCCGGTAAAATAAGACCGCACACGATTTTTTAAAATCTTAGCTTTGCCGACATAGATGATAGTGCCGTATTTATCTTTATATAAATAACAACCCGGCTGATCCGGTAGCAGGGCCAATTTATTTCTAATTCGTTCATTCATGGAAAAGTCATCCTCACTAGTCTTAGGTAATGAAAACTAAAGGAACTGATGTTCTCAAATTACTGACTTATTATAACATGCCAAGTCAAGAGAAGTCATTTTAAGCCGACTGGCGTTGGGTTGATTTTTTTTGAAAACAAAAAAAGTCTGCAGCACAAGTTTTTCTTGCACTGCAGATTAGTAATTTTTCAGCTTACATATGTTGACTGATTAATTCTTTTAATTGGTCTTTGCTATGAACACCAATTACTTTATCTACAACTTCGCCGTCTTTTTTCAACAGTAAAGTTGGGATGCTCATGATTCCGAATGATGCTGGTGTTTCCGGATTTTCATCCACATCCATTTTCACCACTCTGAATTCTGATTCGTCGTATTCTTCTTCCAATTGATCTAAGATTGGTGCTTGCATGCGACAAGGTCCACACCAAGTAGCCCAAAAGTCAACTAAAACCAAACCTTGTTCTGTTTCAGTATTAAATGTTTTATCTGTTACAACTTGTGCCATTTGACATACCTCCTAGTTTTTCACTGCCATTATTATAGCACCGTCATTTTTCGATGCCTAATAATCTGCTTACTCTTAATAAGTGTTCTATTTAAACTTCACAATTGTAGCGCCATTGCCCCCTTGATTATTCGGCGCAAATTCGAAGCTTGCAACACTTCGATGATTTTTTAAATAATCGGTAATCCCTTGTCGCAGAGCGCCGGTACCTTTGCCGTGAACAATCGTCACCTGCGGATAGCCGGCTAAAATTGCGGCGTCTAAATATTGATCGACTTCTGCCAGCGCTTCTTCATAGCGCTGGCCCCGTAAGTCTAATTGATTGGCGACATGGCTCGCTTGGCTAGAACGCACTGTATTGACCACCCGTTGCACCGGTTCTTTCATCGGTGCTACAACAGTCATATCACTTTCCGGCACCGTCATTTTTAAAATGCCGATTTGAACCTGCCAGCTATCTCCTTCTTTTTTAATTAGCGTGCCCCGCTGACCATAAGTATTGACCATGACTTCGTCGCCAGCTTTCATGCGTTTTTGTTCCTTAGCTTTTTTCAAAACTTTATTCTTTTGCAAGTGGTCTTCCTCTTGCCGCAGACCAGCAAGCTGCGTGCGGGCATCAATTAATTGATGCTCTTTGACGCCACTGTTGCCCCCCGCTAATTGCATTTTACGAATGTCAGAGATGACCTTCTCGGCTTTTTCTTGTGCATCTTCGACAATTTTATTGGCATCTTTACGGGCCTTCGCCAATTCTTTTTCCCGTTCTTCATAGAAATAACTATAGGCATCTTCCAATTGCTTGTGGAGTTTTTCAGCCTCATCCATATGATAGCGGACTTCTAAATATTCGGTCTCTGCCATTTTGCGGCGATTTTCTAAGTCGGCAATCATTTCATTTAAATCTTGGCTTTCATCATCCATAATTTGTTTGGCTGAATCAATCACCGTTGGAGCAAGACCTAGCCGCCGAGAAATTTCAAAGGCATTACTGCGCCCAGGTACCCCGATTAATAAACGATAGGTCGGACTTAAAGTATCGACATCAAATTCCATGCTAGCATTGATTGTGCCGGGACGATTGTAGCCGTAAATTTTTAACTCAGGATAATGAGTTGTCGCCATCACATAAGCTGATTTGGCTCCGAGAAAATCGAGGATTGCAATTGCGAGAGCGGCCCCCTCCTGCGGATCGGTTCCCGCACCTAGTTCATCAAAGAGCACCAAACTTTTTTCGTCGACTTTATCTAAAATGCTAACAATGTTTGTCATATGAGATGAAAATGTCGACAGGCTTTGTTCAATCGACTGTTCGTCACCGATGTCGGCATAGACCTCATCAAAAATCCCCATCGTGCTTTCTTCACCCGCCGGAATAGCTAAACCGGCTTGGCCCATTAGTTGCAGCAGACCTAAAGTTTTCAGTGTGATGGTTTTCCCCCCAGTATTAGGACCTGTGATAACCACCGCCTGATAATCTCGGCCAATTGCAATATCATTGGGTACGACTTTTTCCGGATCAATCAAAGGATGCCGAGCTTGGCGAAAATCTACCTGATTGTCTTCAGTGATTTCAGGAACAATCGCTTTGATTTCTTTTCCGTAACGAGCTTTAGCGTTGATAAAATCAAATTGGCCAATCACATAAGCATTTTGTAAAATATCTCGGCGATAAGGAACTAGCTCTGCGGATAATTCTGATAAAATTCGTTCGATTTCTGTGCGCTCAGCAATTTGATGCTGCCGCAGGCGATTATTTAATTCGACAATTTGTTTGGGCTCAATAAATAAAGTTTGTCCTGACGAACTTTGGTCGTGGACAACGCCGCCAAAAATATTGCGGTATTCGGCTTTCACTGGAATCACATAACGGTCATTACGCATCGTTACCAAAGCGTCACTAAGATATTTGGCATTTTTTCCACGAACAATACTATCCAGATTTTCCCGAACACTTTGTTCGCTGCGACGGATGCTTTGGCGAATGCTCCGTAGCTCTGGCGAAGCCTCGTCTGTCACACGGCCGTCTTCATCAATCGCCTCTTTTAAACGACGGGTTAGAGCAGGAATCGTTACTAATTGCTCATTCCAATGATACAGGCGGGCAAATTCAATTTCACTATCCGCTAAATCACCGAAAAATTTGCTTACCTCATTGGTGGTACTTAAGACACGAGCCACTTCAGCTAATTCGATACCGTTTAGATTAGCGCCGATTTCGATTCGTTTCATATGAGGCCGAATACTTTTCAATTTCGGCACGGGAATGCCGCCCCGCAGTCGTTGAACCTTTAAACCGTCTTCGGTTTCATCTAAGGCGGTTTGAATCCGTTGGCGGTCATTGATTGGCACTAATTTTTCCAGCTCTTCCATTCCTTGGTCAGTTGCCAAGTAATTTTCAAGGGCTTTTTTTACTTTATTAAATTCTAAGGTCGTTAAAATTCGTTGATTCATATTTTCACCTTCTCAACTCAATTTTTGAGTTTATTTACTCCGCTAAAAAAGTTGCAACATAAGCCGTTTCCAGAAGAGGTGCTCGCCTTTGACGGCGAATTTTTCTGTCTGTCCTTATGTCACAACCTTGATGAACTGTGAACAAAAGCTGACTACTTCTGTCACAAGTATGTTAATTTACTCGACTCGTTTAATCAGCCGATAATTTGAGTCACCCACAAATTTTCCATCATATTGGAAAGAATTGGCGTGTTGGTGACAATGCTGCGGGCGACTTCAGATCTTTCAAATTGATTTTGCACAGCCTCCATTGGCACGTAGCTGGCAATCGTTAAAATCAGAAAAACTCCGACATAGACCACAATAAAACTGAGAACGCCCCCTGCCACCCAATCAAATTGTTTTAAAATTGGAATGTAGGTCAATTTTTTAAAGAAAATTGCGACAAAGCGAGTTGCCAACCAGCCAATAAAGGTGATAATTAAAAAAGCTGTGGCGGCATAAAACGCTTGATCTAAGTTTAAGGAAATCTGCTGGTCGAAAAAGACCATCGTTGCATTTTCCGTGACTGCTGGATAAGGAATTAATAATTCCAAAGAGGGTGCCAAGTCTTGATAGTAAGTCCGGGCGATAATAAAGGTGGCAAAATAGCCGACCGTATATACTAGTTGCATTGCCAGTCCCCGCCGTGCGCCGGAATAAAAGGCAATCCCTAATAACAAAAGAATCCCAAGGGTTAGCATAATGTGTCCTTTCGTTAACTCTGTGTCTTTTCTTTGATTTGTTGCTTGCGATTTTCATTTAAAATCTGCTGGGCCTCCACATGATTGTGGACTTCTACATCACTGCGCCCTTGCTTTTTTAAAACATCACGGGCTTCTTGTTCCAAAGCCTCCATCCGCTTCATTCGATTTTCTAATTCCACCATGCGAATTTGCCGCTGCTTTAATTCGGCGATTTCTTTTTCCAAATGTAAAATCCGCGTTTGCTTCGTCAATTGATCAGAGACTGCATTAATTGCTAAGAGGACAGCCCCTTCCTCCTTGGTGACGCTGGGAGAAATTTGACGAATTTCTTTTAATTGGTCATTCACGAGCTGATTGACCAAATCCATGTGCTGTTTATTCTTTGAACCAATTATGGTATAAGTCTTGCCGTCGATGACCGCTTTGTAGCGATTTTTTTCTAAGGCCACTTCAATCATTTCCTTCCTAAATCAACCTTTAGCTTCCATTTTAGCAGAAGTCCGTTGGGAATGCTAAATTAATCAGAATTCCTTTCAAAAAAGTTGTTCCTATTATATGATAAATATCAGAAAAAAGAAACGAGGATTCTTCATGGCAACCATCGTCTTAAAACCTGATACCAATACTTATCAAAAAATCTTATCCTATTATCAAGGATTTGCTGAAAAAAAACAAGTTCCCCACGCCCAGCTCTTCGCTAAAAAAGGTACAACTGCCGTGACCATTTATAATTCCGGCAAAGTTATGTTCCAAGGGCCGGCTGCGGAAAAAGAAGCCCAGCAATGGGACAGTTCACCACAAGCAAGCAACGCCAGCGGAACAGCAACTGCTGCGAAAAAAAAATCGGCGGCAGCAAAGCCCGGCTTACCGGCTGGATTTAGTCAGCTGTCAGTCATCGGCAGTGATGAAGTCGGCAACGGCAGTTACTTCGGTCCATTAGTTGTCTGTGCGGCCTATGCGCCTAAAGAAAAATTGGCCGAATTAAAAGCGCTGGGGGTCCGTGATTCAAAGGAGCTAACCGATTTGCAGATTAAGCAAATTGCCAGCCAGTTAGAAGGCTTGATTGACTATCAGCTGCTCGTTGTGACACCGGAAAAATACAATGCCGTACAGCCAAAATACAATGCTGTCCACATGAAAGTAGTTTTGCATAATCAAGCAATCAGTTTGCTCTTAGCAAAAATTGCGCCAACTAAACCTGACGCTATTTTAATTGACCAGTTTACTCCGGAGGGCAATTACCGCAAATATCTTGCCGCAGAAAAAAATCAGGTCAGCGAAAAAATTTACTTCATCACTAAAGGCGAACAATATCACTTAGCCGTTGCCGCCGCTTCGATTCTCTGTCGTGCCAGTTTTTTAAATGAACTGGCAGAAGAATCAGCAGAAGTCGGTTTGCAATTGCCCTCTGGTGCTGGAGCTAAATCAGATCAAGTTGCCAGCCGCATTTTAAAAAAAGGCGGCCTAGAATTACTAGGGAAATACGCTAAATTGCATTTTGCCAATACGCAAAAAGCCCAAAACTCATTAAAATAAAAAACAAATGGGACTGTGACAGCACTTATTATCGTTACTAACAAAATAATTTTAACTTCACTGTTCGCTATTTAGTACAGCGAATAGCAGATGAAATTTCAATTATTTTGTCAACGGCTGATAAGTTTTTGTCACAGACCCATTAATTATGCTGGTTTAGTTTCGCTATCTTCCTTAACTCGAGGCTCACCAAAAATAACCATGGCGGAAACACTCAACTCGCGAAAAGCACTTTCTTGATATTGAATATCATACACCTCAGCATCGTGGTCGATGACATAAGCTATATATTCATTTACTTGCCGTTCAACTTCTTGATGGGGATTTTCATAGGTTAATGTATTGGCACTAAAAACTTTCACTTTGCGAATCATTTCGCACCTCCTCAACATACTTCCTTACTACTATACAACAGCCTTAAAAGGAAAAAAGAAAATTTTTCTTAACTTTGACTTTTCTTAACGATTCCCTAAAATGTAATCGCTATACTGGCCTTACCAAGCTTGAAAGGGGATTTTTTAAATGAAAAAGTTAGCCGCTGCAAATCTGAGCTTTACCATTTTAGCTAGTCTCAGCTTCTTTTATCTAATTCAAATCGACAATGCTTCCCGTCTACCGGAAAATCTGTATACCGATTATCACATGCGCCAACTGCCATTTATTTACTTGCTGATTTTCGCTTTAGGCGCTTTATTTATCAGCAACCTCATCATAATTTTAAAAAAGAATAACTCGACTTTTAACCAATCAAGCGATGCTCGCCCCCTGCCACCAGAATTGCCTGTTGATCAGTAAACGGCAGCAGTGGGATTTTAGTTTGATACTCGTCGATGATCTCTTGAATCAAGGTGCCAAAATAGCGATTGCCAACATGGGGCAACGGATAAACTGTAATTTCCCCTAGCCCCTGATAACCTTTGATTAGTGGCGCTTGGCTGGGGTCATCCATTTTGTCAATATAATCAATGGATGGTGCAGCTAAAATCGAGCCCGCTGATTCACCGATGTAAAGTTTTCCTTTCGCAATTTCTGCTGTCAAAACCGGCAGTAAGTTTTTTTGCTGAAGGGCCTGCAATAAAAAGTAAGTATTGCCGCCAGAAATAAAAATCAGCTGATTTCTAGCTAAGACCTCCTGAGCTTTCTCTGTCGAAGCAGTGCTAATTTCTAACTCCTCAACAACTAAGCCTAAGTCTTTAAATAGTTGCCGTGTTTCATCCAAAAACGGCAGACTATCCTCCACCAGACTGGCTGTTGGAATAAAGGTCACCCGTTGTCCTTTTAAGTCGTTTCCTGCAAAATCAGCCAAATACTGATAACTATCCAAAAATGAAGATGCTAAAAATAATTTTTTCATAGAAACTATCTCCTATCACGCCTCGCTCGTCAATTTGCCGTATTTTTTTTCTAAGGCGGCCAAAACTTGCTTGGTCTTTTTTTGATTGCCGCTGTAAATAAAGCTCACTTGATTTTTTGTGGATAATTGAAAATCATATTTGTCAAAACCGGTGATGTCTCCTAGCTGCTCCAAAGGAATTTGATAAGTCGCTACATAAGCTATTAAAGTTTTTTCAAAGTGTTCCCGCCGTGTGATGTCTTGGTAAATCGAATAAAAAACACCTAGAATTAAGATGATGCCAAAGCCTCGCACCCACCAGCTACCATGAATAAATCGCTCTCCCAAAATAAAAATCCCAAAGAAGAGGGCAATTATCCCACCAAAAATTAAGGCTTTGTATTTACGCATTATTTCTTTCATCAGTTAAACCTCACTTGTTTTTGCTCGTCGCTATCGCGAATTTTTCTGCTCATGTCCGTGGCAGTCTTGTTTTTTATTATACAGTTTAGCAGAAACATTTGAAAACTTTTAGAAGGAAAAGGATTTACTCTCAGAGCTGTACCAAAGCAAAGTCCTGATAGTAAATCCATTTTAGTATTCAAATTGATAATTTAACTGCCCGGGTTGCAGCAAAGCATTTAATATATTTGTCTAATGGGCGACTGCCGCCAAAATCATCCTCATAAAAATCCGTCAGTACAAAACCGGCTGCCAATTGCCCTTGAATCTGGTCCTCCAAAGTATGGGCGAACTCGATGGTCTGTCCACTAGCTAAATAGTCTGTCCTCTGATTTTCAGGTAACCAATCTAATGAGTTGCCAGGAATCACATTTTTCACAACTAACTCGCCTTTTTCTTCGGCCACTTCATCGAAAATATACAACAGCGGATTCGTGAACCCTGCAATTAAAATGCCCTGTGTTTTCAACACACGGGCAATTTCCTGCCAGACAATTTTTATATCTGCCACAAATAAGTTAGCAACCGGATGAACGACGATATCAAAGCTTTCATCGGCAAACTGCGACAAATCCGTCATACTACCTTGTACTATTTCAAAAGAAAGCCGGTCTCGCTTTGCAACAAATCGGTCTTGCTCTAATTGTTTTTCTGAAATATCAACGACTGTTACCTCAGCGCCGGCCGCTGCCAAAATCGGTGCTTGCTGACCGCCGCCAGAAGCTAGACAAAGAATTTTTTTATTGAATAATTCTGGCGGAAACCATTCCCGAGGAACTGGTTTTCCAGCGGTAACGCCAATTTGCCACTCTCCTTTGCGGGCCTTTGCTACCTCTTCAGCACTAACTGCTAAAGTATAGACAGATTGGTCACTCACTTTTTGATCCCAAGCTTGGCTGTTATGTTGATTAATATCCATATCTTCTCCTTTATTCCGTACTAAATTTTTTAAAACTACTTCAGCTTAATTTATCTGTAAAACAGTCTGCACCTGTTGGCGAATTTCTGCTAAACGCCATTGGTAAAAGTCTGGATGGTCTTTAAACCATTTAATATTCAACGGGGATGGATGCGGCAAAATTATCGCTGGCCGTCCATTAATTTCTTGGTTTTCAAACACTAGGCGTGAAAAATCGGCCTTTGGGAAAAAATAATTGGCAGCTTTGCCACCGACTAAAATCATGAGTTGATAATCCACTGCTTCTAGAATAGGAGTCAACCAAGTTTTTCCACAGATGGCTGGCGGCTGTTTATCACCGCCGCTTTTATTTTTTCCCGGAAAGCAAAGACCGACTGCAGCAAAGCAAAAATTAGTCTCTAAATTGAACTCTTCCTTAGAAATTTGATACCATTCCTGTCGTAATTTACGGCCACTGGCATCTGTGAAGGGCATTTTGGTTTCACCCACCGTTTTAGAAGGAGCCTGACTAATATGAACAATTTTCGACTGTTGGTCTCCCCGAAAAACGGGCGCAGGGTCTAAGCGCCCCTCACAGATGCGACAATTGGCAATCTGTTGAGCCAGAATTTCAAAATTTTCTTTTTTATTTGTCATACTGCGGTCCTTCTTCAATTCGCTGAGCGTAGCTCTGAGAATTTTTTTGATAACGTCGTTTTTGATTGATAGCAAGCTTTCGTTCCAGTTCATAGCCTAAATCGACCTTCAAAATTTCAGCCAAGCCTAAAAGATAAATCGCCACATCCGCCAACTCCTCCCCCACCTTTTGACCCTTTTTATAGGCATCAAAAGCCTCTGCAACTTCGCCGTATAAAAACAAAAATTCTTTTTCAATATTGGTGACATTAAATTGATGCTCGATTTTATTTTGATAAACGATTTTTTGGTAGTCTCTTAATTCTGTCATAGACTTCTCCTATCAAGCAGATTTGTCCTCTTTATTTTACCAAAGAAAGCTCTTTTTAGTTAATTTTCAAAATAAAATCATTTTCAAACTCTTGAATAACAAAAATACCCGCATAATACACTGCGGGTTTAGAAACTCTCGCAGATTTACTTTTGTGATTTACAGAACCTAAAAGCAAATTTTGTATTATTCGGGTATTTGATTTATAAATTATTATTAAAAGTTTTAACTTTGTTTCACTATGCTGACTTCACCCTTGGCATTCTCGCCAATGACCGAGACGCGGTACTTGCCAGATTTTGAGATTTCTACGGGGAAGGATTCGCTGGTGGTGAGAAATTTTTCCCGCAGCATTTTATGTCCACCGGGTTCCTCCAGATGAATTTCCAATTGTCCGCAATTATTCTCCACAGAAACATCAACAATGTCCCCAGCTTCTAATTCCAGTTCATTAGATAGCGTTGTGTTTAAAACAGAATAAGAGGTTATAAATTGATCTTCATTTCCTGTGGAACTACCGTTAAAAGTTTTCGGTGCCAGACAGCCGCTTAAGCTCAACAAACCAACCATTATTACTGCAACTAACCCTTTTTTCATTTCCCTTCCCCTCCTTTTGATTTCCTAATAACACTAGTGTATCAAAAAGAAAGACTTTCTTTATCGGGCTTTGGTCGCAAATTTAAGCTGTTTCAATGCAAAATATAGTCAAAAATAAAAATTATTTGCAAAATAGTATTTAATTCTCGACAGCAATCCAGACCTCTTGATGACCTTCCTGCAAATAACATTCAAGGGCTGGTAAATCCGCCAGCCGATAACCGGAATTTGGCAGCCATTCCCGATAAAATTGCTGGTAAACATCTTGAACAGCTCCAGGCAATTCCCCATTCGCCTCGATGACCACCCACTTGGCTTTCCCTAAGGATATTTCAGTCATGCCCTCAGGAGCAGAAACATCCCGACACTCTGGGACATCCACATGATTGGTCACCCCGATAAAATATTTCATGTTTTCTGAATCTCCCCATTGACCACCAATGGCAACACCCAAAAAACCAGCAGGCCGGTAATCGGTCTGTTGAAAAAGTTTGGTCAACTCATTGATGCGACCATTTTCCCAGACAGATGTCCAAATTTTAGGAACCTCTGCAAAAACAGTTTCCGTTGTGACAGGATAGCTATAGCCGGCAACCTTAAAGGCCGGCCACTCTTCAATTTGATAGCGCATTTGTTTTTCTCCTTTAATTGTTAATTGAAAGGAAAGTTTGGGACAAGACTTCAGTTGAACTGGTTGCTTGCGCACTTGCGAGGGCAAGACACCATGAAAAGCTTTAAAAGCTCGACTAAAAGCATCTTGGGAACCATAGCCATACTTTACAGCTACATCTAGCAGACGCTCTTCATTTCTTAAAATCTCAAAGGCCGCCAAAGTCAGCCTGTGCCCGCGAATATATTCAGACAGGGACTGATTGGCCATATAAGAAAACAGCCGCTGAAAATTATAGCTGGAGCAGTGGACAATCTCAGCAATTTTTTCTTGAGAAATTTCCCCAGTCAAATTTTCTTCAATATAATCCAAAGCCTGATTCAATTGTCTCATCCAATCCATAGCATTTCCTCCTTACTTACAATATAAAACAGCCAACTTTTTTTAAGCCGACTTTTTGTGTCGGAAACTGTCGGATAATCAGTTCACATTTTCATTATACAAAAAAACAGTTTAATCCGTAGAGAGTTGGAGGAAAATAAACTTGTCTCTATCAAAAAGCTTCCTTGATAATCCCTTTGACATCCTCACTTACTTTTTTGTAACTACCTGATAAAAAAGTGCCTACTGTTGTTTTTCTTTTTTTCACTGTATGATGAAGGTACAAAAAATGACAGCCCACTGGCAGTCACAAAAGGAGTCGACCCATGTCAAAATTATTATCTCCGGTTACCCTTAAAAATTTAAAACTGGCTAACCGTGTCGTGATGTCCCCCATGTGTATGTATGAGGTCAAAAAAGAAGACGGCATCTTAACCCCTTTTCATTTTGCCCATTACGGTGCACGAGCTCTATCAAAGGTCGGTTTAATTATCATTGAATCCACTGGTATCTTGCCAGATGGCCGCATCAGTAAAAATGATTTAGGCCTTTGGAATGAAGCGCAACAAGCAGAACTAACCCGCTTAGTTGAGATTTTACATTCCTTCGGTACCAAAGTCGGCATTCAACTAAATCACGCCGGCCGTAAAGCAGAGGATGCCATTAAAACGGTGGCGCCAAGTCCATTGCGTTTTAATCAAGAGTACCCCGAACCTGCCGCATTAAGTCATGAGGAAATAAAAGCCATTCAGCAAGCATTTGTTGCCGCAGTGAAACTCAGTGTTGCTGCCAATCTTGATATGATTGAACTTCATGGTGCCCATGGTTATCTGATTAGCCAATTTTTATCAAACTTAACCAACCAACGGACCGACAAATATGGCGGCAATCTAGAAAATCGCTACCGCTTTTTAGGCGAAACTGTTACAGAAATTCGTCAATTCTACAACGGGCCATTGTGGGTCAGACTGTCTCTTTCTGATTATGATGAAACGGGTGTTCAAAACTCAATTGATGAATGGCTACAAATTGGTCAGTGGCTAGAAGCTGCTGGTGTTGATTGTTTAGATATTTCCACTGGCGGGTTGATTGATAAAAAACCTAATATCCCCATTTCTGATGGGTATCAAGTTCCTTACACAACCGTTATGAAACAAAACGTGACAATTCCTGTCACCGCTGTTGGCCACTTGGATAATGCTGGTCTGTGTGAATATATTTTGCAAAATAATCAAGCAGATTTAGTGTTGCAGGGCCGCGCGCTAATTCGTAATGTAAATTGGCTGGCCGATGCCGCAGTTCAGCTGCGGGATACCAACTTTCAAGTCTATAACAATTCATATTTGCGAGGACAAAGAAAAAGCGGTAATTAAAAGAATTTTTTTGTGTAGGAGATAGTGGCTAAATTTTTAAACTTGTAAATCTGAAAAGTTAGTTTTCAAATGAACCTCAGTATTTCAATAATATTAAAATCAAAAAAGCCAAAACCCTAAATATTAGCGGTTTTGGCTTTTAGATTGTTAGTTCTTATCTTTCAATCATAAATATTTTTACTATCTGTCTGCATTCTTTAGTGCAAAATAAACGATTCTTATTTTAATACTTTTGGATGGCAGCATTCAGATTTTAATTGATTCTTATTTGGTTTCCTTGTTCAACGACTTCCCAATTAGCTCCACCATCAGTTGATTGATAAATCCAACTATCCATCTGGTTTCCTTCAAAATCCCCAGTCTTAGTAAAATTAAAAACTGCTCTATAAGTCGTGGAATTTATCTGGACAACTTCATTTGGTAAATCAAAAATATTTAAACCACCTTTTGCATAGCCATCTGGTGGCGAAATAACGGCTTGGTCATAATTTAAACCTCCATCCGTTGTGTAATACACATCATCTCTGGTACTGACAAAACCAATTTGACTAGATAGAAAACTGACATTTTGAATTGGCCGGTCAAAATTTGCGCTAACGCCCGCTTGCCAGGTTTGCCCATAATCATTGGTAAAAAAGAAAAATAAATCTTCCGCCGAAACAGAAGGATCTTCTAATGAGTAGGCCACGTAGCCGCGACCTGCACCAGCTTGTCCTGGATTAAAAAAGTTTGCCTTACGATAGCGTAGACGTTCTGCAAGCAAATTAGAAACCACACTAGTTTGCCACGTCTGACCATTATCCATTGAGTGTAGGAAATACAAATTAAGATTGTCTGGAGAATACACATACCAGCTAAAATCAGCCCCAACTTGAAATGTTTTATCCAACCAATAACCTAACGGCGGCTCTCCATCTGTTGTTGTGTAATGCCCTGCCCGCAGCCAATCTACTCGAATCGGTACGAATTGCCAAGATGTGCCACCATCAGTTGTTTGATATAGTTCATCGCTTTGGCTAATATCTAGTTGAAATAATTCGCCACCAGTGATTGTAGGGGGATTACCAACTTGAGAAATCAATCCACCAGTTTCCACAGCTTCTGGCATGTTAGAAGAAGTTGTAAATTCCGTTGGATAATCAGTATTTTCTGTGGTTTCTGTTATGGAGATAGGGTCATGACGCAAACCATAATAAATCATACCAATTAAAATAACTCCAGCCACGACTGATAGCCCACCAAAAAATTTCCAATTTCGGTTGCCTTTCAAGTTATGCTCATCATAGACAGGTAACGTTTCTGTCGGTAAGATAAACAACTGACTATAACTAGTTCCAGCTATCCCTTCTCTTTTTCCTAAATAAACTTCATACTCACCAATAGTGACCGGAATCTTTTGTTTTGGTTTTTTTTTGATTTTGATTCGCTGATTAGGACCTTCATCTTTAGCCAAATAAAAATAATCTAACCCATAATAAACCAATGGGTAGGCAACAATTGTGTCAGCCTGCTCCTCTAACCAATGACTAAAGTGTTTCTTTAATTGCCAAGTATCACGCAGATTGCTTATCGTGAAAAATAGTAAAATAATTCCAATCACAGCACCAAGACCTAATGAAAAATAATAGAGATATTCTAGGCGAATACTATACAGCCAATTTCGGGTACGTTGACTTAATTCAAAATAGACGAGCGTACTGATGCCCCAAAATAAACTAATTGTAGCTAGGAAACCTGCCAACAGCACAAAAAAAGTTTTGCGTTTATTTTCTCGATCACTAGCCACGACAAGGGATTGTGCCGAAAGCATTTCAATAATAAAGAGTTCCTTATCCATCTTGATCCATCCATTTCCGAGCACATTTATTATCAGGGTACCAAATAATTATTAGGAAAGATTTAAGTATTTTTTCAAATTTTTTATAAGATTGTGACAGTTCTTATAGAAAGCTAATTGTTGCCAGTCTATTTACAATTTTTTTAGAAAAAAGTATTTCGTTAATTTTAAACATCAAATCCATTTCAATTTAACTCATAGATAAGGCGAAACTTACTAAGTTAAGCAGCATTAACTCATTCGCCAATGCATTTTTAGTTTGATAGAATGGCTTTTCATTACATTTGAACTACCTCTGCCAATAACAAGATTCAATCAACATGTAAGTGTTAAATCAAATGATATAATAGCATTCAAAAAAAGAAAAAGGCTAAACCCTTATCCAACAAGGGTTTAGCCTAATAAATCAACTGTTTATTCTTCTTCAGTCATAAAAGTATTGAACACTTCTTCAATCATATCCCACTCTGCGTCGGTCTCGATTGGTTCCAGTTCGCCTTCTGTGCCGTCTTCGTTTTCGATGTAAGCATAAGCTTGTAATTCTACTTCTTCGTCCTCTGGTGAGCCGGCTGGATAAAGCAACACATAGTTGCGACCAAATTCTTCTTGACCGTCCACAGTTAACAGAATTTCATAAAGGGTTTCATTGCCTTCATCGTCTACTAAAGTAATATGTTCATGTCCTTCATGGTTGTGATCGTGGTGATGATGATCATGGTCATGATGATGGTGATGTTCTGTCATTGGAATTCCTCTTTTCTAAAAATTATAGTTGATGACTGTGGCTATCGAGATAATTTTGCAAAATCATGACAGAGGCCAGCTTATCGATTACTTTTTTGCGTTTTGCGCGGGAAGCATTTGCTTCTTCCACGAGCATCCGCTCAGCCTGTACCGTTGTCAAGCGTTCGTCTTGATAGTCCACTGGTAAATCAAATAATGCTTTGATTTTTTCACCATAAGCCATGGAAGCTTCTGCTCTAGGTCCGATGGTGTTATTCATATTTTTCGGCAGACCGACGACAAATTTTGTCACCTCGTACTCTGCCACTAGCTCTTTTAACCGCTCAAAGCCGAAATTTTCCTCATCTTCATTGATGCGGATAATTTCCACCCCTTGCGCAGTCCAGCCTAACGGATCACTGACTGACACGCCGACTGTTCTTGAGCCGACATCTAAACCCATCAGCCGCATTAGAATTTAATCCCATTTTCAGCGAGGTAATGTTTAACCAGAACCTCCATAATTTCATCCCGCTCATGCCGGCGAATTAAGTTGCGGGCATCACGATAACGGGGAATGTAAGCCGGGTCTCCTGACAGCAAATAGCCGACAATTTGATTAATTGGATTGTACCCTTTTTCCTCTAATGCATGATAGACAATCGCCAATGTTTCACTGACAGCTTTTTTATGATTGTCATCAAAATCAAAACGAACTGTTTCATCTGTAAAACCCATCTTCAACACCTCTTTTTCCTTCTGGGATTTCCTTCTTTTCAAATAACATTTTACTAGACTTAAGCATAAACTACAAATTAAATAATTCTTACATTTGCTTTGAATCATCTTTTGATAAACAAAAGTAGACCTTAGCACAAGAAATAAAAATAACTAGTGTACGCTTTAAAATCTGCAACAGAAAAAGACTCCAACAAGTAACATATCCACAGATAATTTTTTTCATGAATTATCTATCAATAAAATACCTTTTGAAGTCTCTTTTTTTAAACTGCAACTGCCGGATAAACAACTTTAGTGCCAGCATAATCAATAGCGTTACTGATGTGGACCAAGCCAACGCCATTTTCTAAAGCTTTTTTGGCACTTTCCAATTTAGGAATCATGCCGCCCGTGATTACTTTGGCTGATTTCAAATTGTCTAATTGATCCGCCTGCACCTCAGACAGCCACTGGTTTTCCTGTTTTATCCCAGGGACATCTGTCAATAGAAATAATTCCTCTGCCTGTAAAGCGCTGGCCACTTTGCAGGCAACATCATCTGCATTGATATTTAACCATTGACCTTCACTTGTGATTCCTAAAGGTGCAATAATTGGAATATGTTTCTTTTCCAACAACACTTCAATCAACTCAGTATTGATTTCCTCAACCTGACCGACAAAACCTAAAGAATTTTGATCGATAATCGAGCCTTGAATTAGTTGGTCACAGCCGGCATTTAAGCCAATTGGCGTTAAGTCAGCCTTTTGAAACGTGGTGGTAATCATCGGCTGAACCCTGCCTAAAAGAACCATCCGAGTAATTTCCAACGTTTCAGCTGTGGTTACCCGCAGCCCATTTTTAATTTCCACCGGAATATTCAACGTCCCCATCATTTCAGAAATATAATGGCCGCCGCCATGAACAATTACCAATTGTTTTCCTTGGGCCTGCCATTTACGAATTTGAGTGAAAAATTCCGGTGTTAAATTATCTGAGGCTACGCCCCCCATTTTAATTACAATTGTTCCAGCCATGTCAGCCAGCTCCTTTTTAACCAATTTATTTTTCATGAAATTATTTGAATGTGTTTAATTTTTTACGTTGAATACAAGGCGTTAATTTTGACGTAATCATAAGTTAAGTCACAGCCCCAAGCCTTACCACAGGCTTGGCCTTCAGCCAATGACATGCTGATAGGAACGACTTTATCGGCTAATTTTTCAGCCATCAGCTCTTCATCAAATTGAACCGCCATCCCTGCTTCAAAAACAGGAATTCCTGCTAGAGCTATCGTGACTTTTTCAAAATCAAAATCAACGCCAGCATAACCGCCGGCACAGAGAATGCGACCCCAGTTAGGATCTTTACCGAAGACTGCCGATTTTAATAAATCCGAACCAACAATAGATTTCGCAACCATCCGAGCTGCCAACGGGTCTTTTGCTTCAGTGACTTCTACTTCGATTAATTTCGTAGCGCCCTCGCCGTCTTGGGCAATTTTTTTGGCCAACGTTTCTAATACAAAATGCAAGTCCGCTTTAAACAGCGCAAACGCTTCGCTGTCTTTTAAAATCGGCTTGGTTTGTGCCAAACCGTTTGCGATAACTAGAACTGTGTCATTTGTCGAGGTATCGCCATCAACGGTAATTTGGTTAAAGGTGACATCTGTTAATTCTTTTAAAATTTCCTGCAGCAGTTCTGCTGAAATATTGGCATCTGTCGTAACATAGCCCAGCATCGTCGCCATATTAGGATGAATCATCCCTGAGCCTTTAGCGACACCAGCGAGGGTAATTTTCTCCCCAGCGATTTCCTCAGTTACCACGATTTCTTTTGTCACCGTGTCTGTCGTCAAAATTGCTTCATGAAAATGATACGCGTTGCCGTCTTTTGCTAAACTGCTAATTCCTGTCACAAGCGTTTCTAGAGGCATCGCTTGACCAATAATGCCAGTCGAAGAAACTGCCACCAACTCAGTAGGAATCGCTAACTTTTCGGCAACCTGTTCAGCCATTTTTTTTACAGCCACATGGCCAGCTGGTCCAGTACAAGCATTGGCATTTCCCGAATTCACCACGACTGCTTGTACTTTGCCATTCTTGACAATTTCTTTGTCCCATTTGATAGGAGCTGCCTGAACTTTATTAGTGGTAAAAACTCCAGCCACCGCTGCCGGCACCTCTGAATAAAACCAACCGATATCTTTTTTCTCTTTTTTCAATCCGCAGTGCTGTCCATCTGCATAAAAGCCAAGAGGAGCTGCGATGGTCCCTGAAATGATTTCCATAACCTTACCTTCGTTTCTTTTTATTGATTAAGGGAAAATAGGAACAGCCAACAAGCCGCTGGTCTCATCAATTCCCGCCCATTTATTAAAATTTTGCAGCGCTAACCCCGCAGCGCCCTTTACTAAATTATCAATCACAGTGACCAGTGTCAGATAATTATTTTCTGGATTGATGACATAGCCAATGTCACAAAAATTTGATCCCACGACCTGCTTAATTTGAGGCAGCTGATTTTCCTCCTGCATCCGCACAAACGGTTTGTCATCATAATAAGCAAAAGCTTCAGCTACTTGCTCTTTTGTGGTCCCTGCTTTTAATTTGACATAAGAGGAAACTAAAATTCCTCTCGTAATAGGGATTAAGCTTGTCGTAAACTGGAGTGTTGTTAACTCTTGATCAAATTGTTTGAGATGGGCCACGATTTCTGGAATGTGCTGATGCTGATTGACCTTGTACATGCTCATATTTTCCTGCACATTAACAAAGTGACTAGCCTCCGTCAGCTTCTTACCGGCTCCTGATAAGCCAGACTTTGCATCAATCACAATCGAATCTAAATCAATCAAATGATTTTTGATTAATGGCGATAATGTCAGTTCAGTGGCTGTCGCATAGCAGCCAGGATTTGAAATCAAATTTCCAACCGGCTTGTCATAAAATTCCGGTACTGCATAAAAAGCTTTTTCCAAAATCTCTGCAGTAGCCGGCTCTTTTTGATACCACTTTTGATAGTCCGCTGGATTTTTTAAACGCAAATCACCCGACAAGTCAATCACCGGAAAATCAGCTTCTAGAAAAGCGGCAACATTTTCTTTACTAATGCCCGCTGGTGTTGCAAAAAAGACAAGTTCATTTTTTGACATTATTTTTTTAGCATCAAAAGCCTCCACTGGTTGATGCACTAAGCCTTTTAAATGAGGATAAAGCTCAGCAATATCATTTTTATGCATTGTGCCACTGCATAAAGTTCCAATTTCTAAATGAGGATGACCTTGAATCAAGCGGATCAACTCAATTCCTGTATAACCTGTAACTCCAACAATTGCCGCCTTCATTCAATCACCTCGTCTTTTAATAACTCTGATTATAGAAAATATTTTTATGCATGTCAATGATTTTTTATTAGTTTTTATTGTAAATTCTCAATTTTTTATTCAAAAAGAATTCAAAAAGAGAAACTGCGGGAACTGCTTGGTCAAAAAGAAACTCTTTCAATGAAGAGTTTCGGCAAACATTTAAAACTTTTATTTTAAAAAGTTTCGCCAGTGATTGCCTTACTACCAAGCTTTATCCCACAGTTCTATTTTAATTTGATTTGGTTAAAACGTTTTGAATGAGTCCTGTCGCCTGTTTAATTTCCGCTTCAGTCACGGTCAATGAGGGCAATAGTCGCAAAACATTTTGGCCGGCCCGCAAAGTCAGCAGTCCTTGCTCTTGTAATTCTTGGATAATCTCCTTGACAGAAAATTCGTCGGCAATCACCAGTCCCACCATCAAGCCTTTGCCGCGGATTTCCACAATTTTATCTGATTCAATTTTTTGAAGCTCGTTAAAAAGTAAAGCGGATTTTTGCTGAACAGCTGTAAGAAAATTTTTCTCCTGCATAATATCTAACACGGCATTGGCGGCTGCCATGGCTAATTTATTGCCGCCAAAGGTTGAGCCGTGGCTTCCAGGACCAAAGGCTGCTCCAAGTTTGCTTTTACCAAGCATGGCGCCAACAGGAATCCCATTACCTAAGCCCTTTGCCAGAGTAATTATATCTGGTTCGATGTGAAATTGCTCAAAGGCAAAGAGACTACCAGTCCGCCCCATGCCGGTTTGAACCTCATCGACGATTAGCAACGAATTATTTTTTTGACAGAGAACGGCCAATTGTTGCAGCCATGCTTCATCCGCCGGTAAAACACCGCCTTCCCCTTGAATTACTTCCAGCATTACAGCCGCTGTATTGTCATCCAAAACTTTTTCCAGTTCTCCCATTTGATTATACGGAAGATAAATAAAATCTGGCACAATCGGACCAAAGCCTTCTTGAATACTAGCTTGACCAGTTGCACTCAGCGCCCCATAAGTTCTTCCGTGAAAGGAATCGATAAACGTAATAATTTTGCTGCGACCTGTAGCTTTGCGGGCCAGTTTAATCGCCGCTTCATTCGCTTCAGCGCCACTATTGCAAAAAAAGGCCAAATAATCTTGCTTACCGATTAATTTTTCAGCGACCGTTTCCTGCAGCTGACTTTGATATAAATTGGGCATATGCCACAAGATTTCATTTTGCTGCTGCAAAGCTGCTACCAACTGGGGATGACCATAGCCTACATTCATTACACCGATGCCGCTGGTAAAATCTAAAAATTCACGACCTTGATCATCTTTTACAACCGAACCTTGTCCTGAAATAATTTCAAATGCCTGCCGTCCATAATTATTGAATAATTTACTCATATTTACGCCTCTTTTTTGTAGTTTTCAAAAGTATAACCAATCATTTTATGCATGTCAAAGAATATTTATGTAAAAATGAATTGGTTTTGAAATGAATATTCAAAAAAAAGTTTTAAACAATAATTTTCAATTTCCATCTTTTACATGTTGGTAAAAAAAATTTTTTAGCAGAAAAAAGTCCTTAATTAGAATCATTTTTCGTTATCATGTAATCCATTTATCCCCGAGAACAAGATTTTGTACTAAGAAAGCCTTACATTTAATTGTTATGTATTCTTGCTTTCAAAAAACACTTGAATTTCGAATTGAAATGAAAATTCGATTGATTGTATAAGTATACTTTGCTCACTATACTAAAGATACAGGGGGGAAATAATTATGACAAAATATGAAGAAATTGCAGCCGCTATTCGCGAAAGAATTCGTTCAGGCAGTTATCCGCCAAATCAATTAATGCCAAATCAAACTGAATTTGTTGAAGAATTTAATGTGAGCCGGATGACAATAAAAAAAGCGTTGAATCTCCTAATGAACGAAGGCTTGATTAACTCGCAAAGAGGTTCAGGAACCCGCGTAATGAGTCCAGCACTCTGGGGTAATTCCACTGATTGTCTACAAAAATTTGAATATGAAAAATTGCAGCTGTCAGAAGAACAATTTGATTTATTAAATATTTCGATTTTAGATTTTGAAGTGCAGTTTCCTGATAAGGAAACACAGCAACAATTAGGCATTAGCCGTGAACAGCCTGTTTACTATCTAGAAAGATTTTCACGCTAGCCGGCAAGCCTTACGTGAAAGAAGACGTCTACATACCGGTTTCAATGGTGCCCAAATTGACCGAAGAAATTATCGAAAACTCGATTTACCGTCATTTAGTTGATACTTTGCATCTGCGTTTTGGCGGCATTTTTAAATCCGTCTACGCGGAAAATTCAACAAAAGAAGATCAAAAACTTTTAGCGGTACCTAATCGCCAAAGTATTTTGGTTACAGAACAAGTCGTTTATTTAAAAGATAGTAAACCGATTGAATATTCCATCTGCCGCAGTATTGGTAATGACCGTAGAATCACTTTTGTTGAGGCAAAAACAGCCTGAACTATTTAGTCAAAAAAAGCTCCCGCAGTCGAATAAACTGCGGGAGCTTTTTTGTGTTTTATTCAATAAGAGCTTTTAAAGACGCACAAGCTGATTTTCCAATAAAATTTTCTTATTGATTTTACAAATCACGGAGAAATAGCCATTTTTAAAAGGCCCGATAAACATATTGATTGCTCGGGGCGTTGACTTTTTCAATCGATGTCACTTGAATAGAAGGAATACTACTTTCCAGAGGTGCATAATAAGTTGTGCCGATAACTCCCTCAACAGTCACCCAATCGTTATTTTCAAAGCTGATTCCTGCTGGCAAATTACTCAATAGACCAAAAACACCCGAATCAGCAACACAGTGAATCACACCAAAGCGAAAGGCAAATATTTGATTGGCTTCACCCTGTGGCGCTTGAAAAACAAAACCGGTGTATTTAATAGTTTTTCCTTGAAAGATACTGGGATAATTATAGATGATTTCCATAATTTCCAAGTAGTTATCATCAGTGACTTTAATTGTGTTATCTGTTTCATATTTGCTTAATAAAGTTTCCATCATAGAGTTGTAATCTGAATCATTGTAATAAATGCTCGTGTCCGGCCGCAAGTATTGGGTATTCATCTCTGGATCGCCGACAGACTCTTCACTGATGGGAAAGGTAATCCCCTTCGCTTCCACAATCGTTGCATCTAAACTAGCCGTTGGAAAAACAGTTGCTACCAGTAGTGGGATTATTAATAAGCCATAGGAACTTAATTTTTGATACCATTTATTCAAATGATGATCATGGTCTAGCTCCTCTTCATGCTGGTGAGACTGTTCCGTTTTGCCAGTCATCCACAGATACAATTGAACGAGAGCCAAGACGAGAGCTAAAATCATCGAAAGTATTGCTAAATATTGGTAATGAATATTGATGTATTGATCTAATTTTCCCGTGACCATCAGATACATCATCACTTCAAAATAACCAGATAAAATTAAAAAACGCAGCACAATTGCTCCCCCTTTAAATGACTAAACCGTAAATCAAAACAGTCACCGTAATGATGGCGACTAACTGTAAAATAAATTTTGTTGAAAAATAGCGTTTCATCATCAATAAATTTTTTATATCCACCATTGGACCGAAAACTAGAAAAGCTACGACTGGAGCGGAACCAAATAAGCTGAGCAGTGATGAGCCGATAAAAGCATCAGCTTCTGAACACAAAGACATAGTGAAGGCTAGAACCATCATCACCAAAATCGCCAAAAAAGTATTTGAGCCCAGTGTCAGCATGGCCCCGGTCGGCAAATAGGTTTGCATGGCCGACGCAATTAAACCACCAATCATCAAGTAACGACCGGTGTCAAAAAATTCATCAATAGCATGAACCAAGACATTGCCCACCTGTGATAGAAAACCTTGCTTTTCATTCCCATGGTGATGATGTTCTTTTTCATGAGAGTCCTTAACTATTTTCTCTTCAACGCTACTATCTTCCAGAACAGCTTCTGAAAAGCTGGTAGCTGTAAAGTTCGCATTTGCAATAACTTGATTAGCGCCTGCTACTACTGTCTCAGGAATTTTCGACAAATGATGCTGACTGAAGGCTTCGTTCAAACGGGTTTTCAGCACTTGTTCTTTACATAAATAAGCTAGCCACAGGCCTACCACAAGGGCAACAATAAAACTACCCACCATCCGCAAAATAGCGTAACGCCACGTATTACTGAAGGCGATATAAGTTGAAAATATAACGACTGGATTAATAATTGGGGCTGTCAGCATAAAAGCAAACGCCGTGTAGACAGGTACATCTTTTTTTACAAATTGATGAACAATCGGCACAATACCACACTCGCAGGAGGGAAAGAAAAAGCCCATACAGGAACCGAATAGAATGGAGAGAATTTTATTTTTCGGTAAAAAACGTTTAACTCTGGCAGGTGTTAAAAAAACCTGCAATGCACCGGAGATAATACAGCCTAATAAAACAAAAGGCAGAGCTTCAATAACAATTGAAAGAAAGATTGTACTCATTTGTAAAACTGAGCTGGGTAAAAAATCAAACATAGAATCCAAACCTCCTGTAAATTCTTTTCAAGAATACGCCTCTTAGAAAAAAACTACAAGATTTTTTTCGATTTTTAATTTGTCCTTAGAAAACGAAATGTTGTCCTGCAAGCATTTTATTGGTATTTTTGATAAACCCGACTAAAATAAAGGTAAGAAGTCAAACTTGAGGTGGTCAAATGGAAAAATATTCAGATATTGCAGCAATCCAAAGCGCATTACAAGAGCCAGTCAGCATTTTATATATTTCGATGCCTGATTGCAGCGTTTGCGTAGCGGTCAAGCCCCGTTTGGAAAAATTGGCGCAGGATTTAGCAGTCCCGCTATATCATCTGGATGCCTTTGAGGTGCCGGAAGTTGCTGGTGAATTTCAGGTGATGACGGCTCCGGCGGTATTGGTTTTTTCAAAGGGAAAAGAATTGCAACGACAAGCTCGTTTTATCAATTTTGAAAAAATCAGCAGCTTAGTTGAAGATTTACAAGCGAGCGACACGAGTGTTGACTATGAAACCTTATTTAAATAATGGTCGTCAAAAAGAGCCGAATTATCGAATCACTGGTGAGTAAGATCCAGTGAAAAGATAATTCAGCTCTTTTTTAAGCTTTTTCTTCTGGTGTAGCAGAATTATTATTGTGCAGGAAGTAAATCAATGTTTGCAATTCGTTCGTCAAATCAACATTTTGAATTAAAACATCCTTTGGTGCTGATAAACGAGCAGCAGTAAAGTTTAGCACGCCTTTAACCCCAGCTTCTCCAAGCTGCTTGACTACCTCTTGGGCTCTGGCAGCCGGCAAGGTTAAAATTGCCACCTCAATTTGCTGAACACGAATCTGCTCCAGCATATCCTCCATTGGGTAAACGGGAATACCATCGACAATTCTGCCGATAATTTCTTCATTAACATCAAAGGCACAGCTGATACGAATGCTGTTGCTTTGGTGAAATTTATATTTTAATAAAGCTGAACCTAAATTTCCGACACCGACCAAAGCAACATTGGTCAATTGGTCATCGTTTAAAGTTTTAGCAAAGAAATTCATCAAGCTTTCCACGTCATAGCCATAACCTCTTTTGCCTAATTCCCCAAAATAAGAAAAGTCACGGCGAATCGTAGCGCTATCCACTTGGACTGCTTCACTTAGTTCGGTTGATGAAACTTTTGTTTTGCCGGCGTTGTTTAAAATTCTTAAGTAACGGTAATATAGCGGCAAACGTTTGACCGTCGCCTTGGGAATTACATGATCTTTCATAATTATCCTCCTTGTTCATCCACATGAAACTGTTTATCGTAATTTTTAGCTGAACTGGCTAGCTTTTCGCTGATGTAGTATTTCAAACCTTTTGAATAAAATGCTTTCACAAAACTTTACTACCCTTGCACCTGTCAATCTAAAAAATTCTTTCACAAATAGTGACAGCCTAATAATAGCAGTAACCATCAGGAAAAAGCAATAAATTAGCTTAACTTTGTGATAATTTTAGAATTAGTTCACAAGGTCGCTGATTCAAGTAAAATATGATACACTATGTTCAGCAAATTTACTGTAGAAAGAGGATTCATATGCTGTTATTACAGGCAAATCAAGTGGCTCGCTACTTCGGTGCGGAGTCGCTTTTTGAAAATATCCAAATGGAAGTCAGCTCTAATTCTAGAATTGGTTTGGTAGGTCGTAACGGTGCCGGCAAATCGACCCTGTTAAAAATAATTGCCGGTATTGAGGCACCGGATGCCGGCAATATCACGAAAGTCAAGGGGACGACTCTTGGCTATTTGGCTCAAGATACCGGTCTTGCTTCAAAAGATTCCGTCTGGGAGGAAATGCTGAAGGCCTTTGAAAAGGTTCGTCAAATGGAGGCCCGCATGAGGGAATTGGAAGTAATCATTTCAACAAGCACTCCTGAAGGCACGCAGTACGAAAGTGTCTTAAAGGAATATGATCGACTGCAGCATGATTTTTCTGATTTAAACGGCTATGGTTATGAAAACGAAATCCGCTCCGTCCTTCATGGCTTTAATTTTGATGAAACTTTTTATCAACAATCAATCGAAACCCTATCTGGCGGTCAAAAAACTCGTTTGGCTCTAGCAAAATTACTTTTGCAGCGGCCGGATATTTTGATTTTGGATGAACCCACCAACCACTTAGATATCGAAACCCTCAGCTGGTTGGAAAATTATTTGCAGGGCTATACGGGGGCTCTCTTAATTGTCTCCCATGACCGCTACTTTTTGGATAAAGTGGTCAATGAGATTTATGAACTCTCCCGCCATAAACTGCGAAATTATAAGGGCAACTACTCCCGTTATTTAGATTTAAAAGCCGAACAGCTCGCCTCTGAGTGGAAGGCCTATGAAAAACAACAGACAGAAATTGCTAAACTTGAGGATTTTGTTGCCCGTAATCTCGTACGGGCCTCCACCACTAAAAGGGCCCAAAGCCGCCGAAAAAAATTAGAAAAAATGGATCGGATGGATCGGCCTGAAGGAGATGAAAAATCAGTTTCCTTTTTATTTGCGATTGATAAAGTCTCTGGTAATGTTGTTTTACAGGTGGAGAATGCTGCCATCGGCTATGATCAGACTATTTTATCTGACCCAATCAATCTGGACATCCGCAAACAAGAAGCCGTTGCCCTAGTGGGACCAAATGGGATTGGCAAATCAACGCTGCTGAAATCTTTAATCGGCGAGATTCCCTTTATTAAAGGGGAAGCCCACTTTGGAACAAATGTTTCTGTTGGGTATTATGACCAAGGTCAAGCCGACCTTCACAGTAATAAAACCGTTTTGGCAGAGCTGTGGGACGAACATCCCACGACTCCGGAAAAAGATATTCGTACTGTTTTAGGGGGCTTTTTATTCAGCGGAGACGATGTTGAAAAAACAATTCCTCTACTTAGCGGTGGCGAAAAAGCGCGGGTCGCTCTGGCAAAGCTTTCGATGGACAAAGAAAACTTTTTGATTCTCGATGAGCCCACCAACCATTTAGACATCGACAATAAAGAAGTTTTAGAAAATTCTTTAATCGATTATGAAGGGACGTTGTTTTTCGTTTCCCATGACCGCTATTTTATTAATCGCATCGCCACTAAAGTGATTGAGCTTTCTGAAAATGGCAGCAAAGTCTATCTAGGCGATTATGATTATTATTTAGAAAAGAAAAAAGAAGAGGAGGAATTGGCGGCACTGGCGGCGGCAGAAAATCCTGAAAAAATAGCAGTTAGCGAACCAGATACCAAAAACCAATTCTTCTTAGACAAAGAACAGCAAAAAATATTACGAAATTTAAAACGTAAAATCCAACAGGCTGAAGAGGACTTGGCGCAGCTGGATGCTAGCATTGCAAAATTACAAGCTGAGATGAATGACCCAAAATATGCCGATGATCACAGTCAGCTGATGAGTTTGAATCAAGACTTGGAATCCTTATCAGCAGAGCAGGAAGCCACCTTAGAGGAATGGGAAAACTTAAGCATAGAATTAGAAGAACTAGAAAAATAGCGGGCACTGACTTATGCGGTAGTAAAAGAAAAAGTCATACTCAATAAAACCTTGACATCTGACACTCAGTCTTCTGATTGTCAGATTTTTTTGATGACAAAAAAGTTTTTTAGTTCAGGATTTGGTAAATCCCTTAAATGCCTTTATTTGCTTGTTTAAAAAAATCAAAAGAGCCAGACAAGTAAACCTGTCCGGCTCCAAAAATTTTTTAAGTCATGCTTAGTTTGTTTCAATTAAGCCATATTTTCCATCTTTACGACGGTAAACAATGCTGGTGCCATTTGTTTCTGCGTCTTCAAAGATAAAGAAATTATGTCCTAACATATTCATTTGTAAAACCGCTTCTTCACTATCCATTGGCTTCAATGATAGGCGTTTTGTACGAACGATATCTAATTCAGAGCTTGTTTCTTCCTCACCAGATTCTTCGTTAAATAAAACAGCAGCATCCGCTGTGTTGACAGCAGTTTCGCGGGATTTACGATTGATTTTAGTCTTAAATTTGCGAATTTGCCGCTCCAATTTATCGACAACCAAATCAATACTTGCGTATAAATCTGGCGAAGTTTCCTCTGCTCGAAGAACTAGATACGGAAGTGGAATTGTTACTTCGACCTTCGCTGTCTTTTCAGTATACACCTTCAAGTTTACGTGAGCGGTAGCATCTGGAACATCAGTAAAGTATCTTTCCAATTTTCCTACCTTTTTTTCAACATAATCGCGAATAGCTTGAGTAACTTCGATATTTTCTCCACGGACATTGTATTTGAACATAACAATTTCCCCTTTCGTCTACCAATAAAGAAAAGCGTGGACCACTCACGCTCCTCTTCTTAATTCTATTATAACTTTTGTCTAATTCTTTTGCAAAATAAATCGCTATCATTTTTAATCATCTTGCCAAAGAAAAGCCGAGAATTTGTTGGGGTCCGGCTGACTGTAAAAGAACAGCTGCGTAATACATTGTTCGGCCTGTTGTGTAGACATCATCAACTAATAAAATTTTCTTTCCTTTAATTTTCTCTGGAGCAGCCTTCAGTTTAAAAGGCTGCGGCATCGCCAAACGCTCTTGGCGATTTTTCAACGATTGCGGCGCTGTCTCCCGCCGTTTTAATAATTCAGTTATGGGTATTTCAGCTGCAGTTAAAAAGCTACTAACCTGATTAAAGCCCCGCTCTTGATACCTTTTCTTAGATAGAGGTAGCGGACAAATCAGAAAATTTTCTTTGCGATATTTTTTTAAATGTCCTTCGACTTCTTTAGTGAAGGTATGGCGCAGCTGATAATTCCCCAAAATTTTGTATTCCTTCAGCCACTCACTGAAGGCTGCATCATAGACAAATAAACTTTTCTGCTGAAATTCTAGCTGAGGATAAAATGAGCGCCAAAATTGACAGTCGCCACAAAGTCCCGGCTTAGTCATTGGTTTTTGACAACCTGAACAGTTCGACACCTGCCCTTGAAAAGTAAATTTTTGACGACAAGCGTGACAAAGCTCCCATTCTTTCATTTTTTGCGGCACCAGCAATTCCCAAAAATTTAGATTGCGAATAATTTCATGATTGCAATAGCTACACTTCATCTACTAATCCCGCCTTGATACCAGCCTGATTCATTGCATTAATTTCCCGTAGCGCTTGACGCATAGCTTTGGTCATCTCATCGTAAATAAAAATAACTTCCCCCTGACTTGGCGGTCCTTTACGGTCAACCCGACCCGCAATTTGAATCAAAGCTGCTTGATTAAAAACGCGATGGTTCGCTCCTAAAACAATTACTGAGAGCTTTTCAAAGGTGACACCCCGCTCAAGAATGGTAGTTGTCAAAAGCAGTTGGTATTTATTTTCCCGCATTTCTGTGACAATTTCTTCCCGTCTTGGATGATTGCCATGGACAGTGGCTATTGCCAACTCGGGAAAATTTTTCTTTAAATGTTCGGCTAACATTTCCATCAAAGAAATGCTGGGACAAAAAAGCAGAACACGATTTTGAGACAATAATCGTTTTAAGAGCTGAGTCAATTTTTTGAGTTTTTTTCCAGAAGCACAGCGCTGCCGCCACTTATTCCACCATAATAATTTAGGGACTGGCAGTGGCCTGCGATGATAGCGGGCTGGAATTTTTTCAATCATAAAGTCATCTTTGATTTGTCGAAGTAGTTTAAGCGAAGGCGTAGCCGTCAGATAAATTAAACTGCTTTTTGGTAGGCGGCTTTGGGCTACTCCGTGGGCCAGCTGAGGATTATCTGCAAAGGGAAAGGCATCAATTTCATCGATAATTAAAACATCAAATGCTTGATAAAAACGCAGTAGCTGATGAGTCGTGCAAATGGTCAGTAGGCTATACCGATAGGTTTCCTCCGAGCTGCCGTATAAAAGTAAAATATCAATTTCTGGAAAAACAGCCTGCAGCCGAGGGTACAATTCCCGACAGACATCAACGATTGCAACCCGCTCACCGCTTTTCAAAGCGGCTGTTATCCCTTTAAACAGCATTTCTGTTTTTCCTGAACCCGTCACCGCCCACAATAATAAATTCCGTTTTTGCTTCATTGCTTTTGAAACCTGTTGAGAGCCGCTAATTTGCTGTGGCGCTAACTTTCCCGCCCATATTAGTTTAACAGCTTGCGGTATGCGAGCTGGTTCTTTTTGATGGACTAAAGCCAAGTCGGAACTAACCCGCCCCAATTGAATACAATTTGGGCAATATAAATGGCCATTAGGTAGACGAACCGCTTCTTTTGAAAAAGAGCTTCCACAGCACTGACATACCACCGTCGACTGGCTGATTTTCATGCTGTCTGAAAAAGCTAAATTAGATTTTTTGCGAATCGCTTTTCGTTGCAGCTCCCGGCGACCTTAAAATTCATTCATATAAATGCCCCCGCTATAAATTGCGCAAAAAAAATTTGATTTCATTTATCTAAAAGAAGCTTTGATAAGATTACAAAAACATTGCAACCTCCAAATATTTCTAGGGCTTTTGAAATCTAGAAGATTTATGGACTTTTTTAAAAGTAGGAGTTTCTTACAAAGGCAAGTAATCTGCAAAAATCAACAGGAAACTCTTTAATCATCGGGAAAAGTGGGAGAAAGATTTTTTTCGACTAGTAACGCAGTCATTATGAACTCATAAATTTGAAGGAGTTTTAAATCAGAAAAGAGGCTTCATAAAAAAACATTTAGGCCAATTAATTGTCAGTCTTAGAGAAAGCCGTTAGCATGAAGCTATCTTAAATGAAGGAGGAAATAATAATGAAAACATTAGATTTTATCGCTTTGGGGTTATTGATTGTTGGCGGCTTAAACTGGTTATTAGTGGGCTTGTTTGAATTTGATTTAGTTGCAGCTATTGCTGGTGGACCAGAAACAATCCTAGCAAAAATTATTTATGTGGTAGTCGGAATTTGTGCTATTTATTCTTTACGCTTCTTCCCGCTAATCTCTCGCACTGCTGAAGTCAGAGATACCACGACAATGTAAGAAAATCAACGTTACAGATAGTTCAACTGGTTGAATGTCTTTTTATGACTTGTGTCAAGTCTTCGCCAATTGGAGGATTATCAGAAAACTTAGTTTTACTTAAGCGGCCTAATATTTTTAGCAGCCGCTTTTTTTATTTTTTAAACGGTTCAAGCGTTTTATTAGCAGGCTGAGATAACTAATCAGCCAGCCGATAAAAAAGATCGTCAGCTTAAAGGTGTCTTGGCCAATCTGAAAATCGAGATCACTCCAGAAAAAATGCCAGCTCTGCCACCACCACAGTGTGTCTAGACAGAAAAAAACAACAGTTAAGGATAGTAAAAATTTTTCTAACTTGCTCCAAGAAATTTTTCTTGTGCCGATAATTAAGCCTACTACTAACAGTAGAGCCGCAAACATCACTAAACTGTTTTCTAACCAATCAAACCAACCCATATTTTCCTCCCAATAAAAAAAGCCGGGTCATTAACCTGACCCAGCTCAATCAATCACAAATTATTTTTCAATTAAAGTTAAGGCTTGTTGTAATACTTTTTCACCGTTCATCATACCGTAATCAGACATGTTGATTACTTCTAATGGAATACCTTTTGGTGCCAAACGTTTTTCGAAGTCACCCTTCATAAAACGAACTTGTGGGCCTAAAAGTAAAACATTAACATCTTTTTGCTCCAATGAAGAATCTGCTTCAGAAGCTGATACAGCAAAGATATCTGCATCTACGCCTTGTGCTTCTGCTGCTTTTTGCATTTTAGTTACTAATAAACTAGTGCTCATTCCTGCTGAACAAACTAGCATGATTGTTTTTTTTGCCATAATTAAATCCTCTTCTTTCTCTGCTTGATAGTATTAATTATACAAGTTCAAAACGAGTTGTCAACGCTTTCTGTCTGTTATCCTAAAAGTGAGCTAGATTTTACCAATTTGTTAAACACAATAAACTCTTTAGCCAAATTGACCACCACCACTTCATAGCCAGCATTTAGCCAGCCGTATGCGCCTTTTTCCGGATGAAGATAGTCGTTGGCCCACCAATCCTTATCTTTTTGAGCAGTTTGCGGCAAGCCGCTGTAAGGAAAAAGCAGTTCGTCAAACTGTGTGAAGGTCAACGTCACCTGAGAGCCGTTATTACTTTTTAAATAATGGGTCAAACCATCGTATTTCCGTGTACGCTGCTTCATCCAATCACCCGCTTTTTCTTTTATTATGCCGATTTTTTATGATAATTTCAATCATCAATTGTTCATCTGTGGTAGGTTTTTGTTATACTATCAGTAACAAACATCACTTTGAAGAAGAGGGGAAAAATGCTAGCAAATTATTTAACCATCAAAGCCGATGGTGTGGTGGAAACAGAGGTCAAAAAATCGCGTTTTCTTTGCGGACTGAAACGTGTCACCTCTGAGGAGGGAGCCAAAGAATTTATTCTCCAAATAAAAAAAGAGCATTGGAAGGCCAATCATAACTGCTCAGCCTTTGTCGTCGGTGAGCAAAGTGAGATTCAGCGGAGCTCTGACGATGGCGAACCCAGCGGTACTGCCGGTGTTCCAATGCTGGAGGTTTTGAAAAAAAATCAGCTAATTAATGTCGTCGCAGTGGTCACTCGCTATTTTGGTGGCACCAAGCTTGGGGCCGGTGGTCTAATCCGGGCTTATGCCGGGTCAGTCTCCGCTGCCTTAAAGGAAATTGGCATTGTGCAAGGGCGGCTGCAACAGGAAATTTTTGTCGACATCGAATACCCGCTCTTAGGAAAATTACAAAATTTTCTTGAATCCCAAGAAATTTATGTGGCGGACACGTTATTCACTGAGCGGGTTCAAGTTGTCTGCATGGTGGACGAGGTGGAAAAAGAAATCTTCCAAGAACAAGTGGTTGACTTGCTTAGCGGGCAAGTCAGCTTTGCGCTGGGAACAAGCCGTTATGTGGAAACATTAGTCCAATAAAAAAACTAGAAAAGTCCTCCTGAAGATTTCCTAAGAACATCGTCAGGGAGGAACCTTTTCTAGTTTTTATTTTTCTAAATAAAATTCAAAGCGGCTACCCACATATTGACTACGGACATATTCAAAAGGCCGGCCATCTTCTAAAAAGGAAACTTGTCGCAGGCGCAAAATGGCATCACCTTTTTTAATTTCTAAATAATCCGCAATTTTTTCGGAAGCTAGATGGGCCGAAATCGTTTGATTAGCACCATTAATTTTGTAGCCACCTTTACCCTCTAACGTATTGTAAAAAGAATTGGTCACTTCATCTCGACTAAAATCTGTCACTAAGTCGAGGGGAATTCCCGCCACCTCAAAACAAATCGGAACGCCATCGGCATACCGCACCCGCTCCATACGGATAATTGCATCTTGTTCCTTCAAGTCCAAATGTTTCATTTCACTGGAGCTTGGAGTTGTCTTAAAATAAGAAACAGTCCGACTAGAGGGTTCGCGATTTTGCGAGTGCATAATCTCGGTGAAACTGGTGGTGCCCGTCATTTTTTCTTGCACTTTTTCACGGGCCACATACGTTCCAGAACCGATTTTCCGTTCTAAAATCCCTTCATCTGCCAAAGTTTGAATCGCCTGTCTTAAAGTCATGCGGCTTACGCCAAAGGTGACGGAAAGCTCTCGTTCTGAAGGCAAGCGGTCGCCGACTTTCCAGTGGCCGCTTTCGATTTCTTTTTTTATTTGATCGTGTATTTGAATATATACTGGTAAATTGCCAGCCATTTTAAATTCCTCCAATACTCAGACTTTTCAGACATTCTCTAGCCCTGCTGAGTAGTATATTTGAATATATTATAACTGGTATATACCTAAACTACAAATTTTCTTGAAAAAAGACAATCAGAAAAAGACTTCAAGCAAACTGCCCTTACTTTTCGAAATATTTGGACCAGTTGTGACGCTATCGTTAGCCTTCATAAAATGGCAGCCTTTCAGCTGTTCCACTTTTTGATGTCTGGTTCAACTTCATTTCATTTTGTAAGACGTTTATTTAAAGTCTTTTTATCATTTGTTTAACTTAAACTTTTTTACTGAACGGCAGCTTTTGATGCTAACATTTTTTCCGCTGTTGCCATCATCAAGCGAATCCGATTTAATTGGTTGACTATCGACACCCCTGGATCGTAATCAATCGCTGCAATATTAGCTCTTGGATATTGGCGGCGCAATTCTTTAATCACACCTTTGCCAACAACGTGATTAGGCAGACACCCGAATGGCTGCATGCAGACGATATTATCAACATCGTCTTTTAACAATTCAATCATCTCGCCAGTCAAGAACCAGCCTTCACCAGTGTGATTGCCGATGGATAAAATTTTACCGGCTTCCTCGGCCATATCGTAAATGGAATGAATTCCATCAAAGCGTTTGGATTTCCGCAACGTTTTGTCCATTGGTTTTTCCACCATCTCAATAACCCGAATCGCAAATTGCGCTAACATTTTGCTTTGCTTAGACATGCCCATATTGTCATACTTCCAAATTTGGTTGTATAAGGAATAATTCATAAAGCCAACAATATCCGGCACGACGGCTTCGGCCCCTTCGCTTTCTAAAAGGCGCACGATGTCGTTATTTGCAGTTGGCGAATATTTTACTAGGATTTCTCCGACGACACCGACTTTTGGTTTCACAACATCTAATAACGGTACGGTATCAAAATCTTGAATAATTTTTTTCATATTCATATTGAACTGTGTAAGGGAACCGTTTTTAACATTCTTAGCAATCTTAGCCAGCCAATCTTTGTGCTTTTGATCAATCATGCCTTTTTCTAATTCATAAGGCCGGGTGCGATAAACTAAGCGTTCAAACAAGTCACCATATAAGAAGGCAACAACGACCCGTTTAATCATCGGTAAAGTAAATTTGAAACCAGGATTGCTTTCTACACCTTTATTACCCATCGAGATTGACACGACTGGCACCTGTTCAAAGCCTGCATCGTTTAAGGCTTTTCGCAAAAGCGGAATGTAGTTGGTGGCCCGACAGCCGCCACCGGTTTGTGTCATCATCACCGAGACATTATTTAAATCATAGTCGCCGCTTTGCAAAGCTTCCACAAGTTGTCCGATGGAAATAATTGCTGGGTAGCAGGCGTCATTATTCACGTATTTCAAGCCGACATTAATCGCTTCATTGTCCTCTGAAGGCAGGCAGACAACATCATAGCCTGAGGCCTGCAGGGCTAAATCAACTAAGCCCTCTTGGTGAATTGGGCTGAGCATCGGCATCAATAGCGTGTGATTTTTCTTCATCTCTTTCGTAAAGATAATTTTTTCTGGTTCTTCATAGCGTTTCATCGGTTCAAAATGCATTTTGCTGCGTTCTCCGACGGCTGCTTTTAGTGAACGCAGACGGATACGAATCGCACCAAGATTAGAACCTTCATCAATTTTCAAGACGGTGTAAATTTTTCCGTATTGATCCATAATTTCTTCGACCTGATCAGTCGTAACGGCATCTAAGCCACAACCAAAGGAATTTAACTGAACTAATTCCAAATTTTTTGATTTGGCTACAACCCGAGCAGCTGCATATAAGCGGGAATGGTAGACCCACTGATTGACAACTCGCAAGTTACCGACATTAGCCAGATGAGAAATGCTGTCCTCAGTTAAGACGTGGAAGCCTTCTTGAGTAATCACTTCAGCGATACCGTGATTAATTTCCGGATCCAAATGATAAGGCCGGCCTGACAGCACGATGCCTTTTTCATTTTTCAGATTGAGCATCATCAAGGTGTCTTCGCCTTTTTGCCGAATATCTTCCTTAAAGTTTTCCAGCTCTTCATAACCGTGATGCACGGCGTCAGCCATCTCTTCTTCTGAAATGCCTAAGTCCGCAAAGGCTTCGCTCATAACTTTAATCACCGACTCCTCATTGCCTAAATTTAGATAAGGATTGCGGTAATCGACTTTGCCGTCACGAATATCATCGACATTATTTTTAATTACATCTGGATAGCTTTGAACGATTGGACAATTAAAATTATTGTCCGCTTTGGCATCTTCTTTTCTTTCAAAAACAACACCGGGGTAAAAAATTAACGGCACTTGGTCATCAATTAATGCTTGAATGTGACCGTGGGTAATTTTGGCTGGGTAGCAAGCAGTATCACTAGGAATGGTTTCCATCCCTTGTTCATATAATTCTTTGTTTGATCGCGGTGACAGCTGTACTCTAAAACCTAAATCGGTGAAAATTGTATGCCATAACGGATAGTTTTCATACATATTCAATACCCGAGGAATCCCAACGATGCCTCTTGTTGCTTTGTCTTTTCTTAAGGCACGGTATTTAAACAGACGTTTATATTTATAATCAACCAAATTAACTTTACGGTCTTCTTTCTTGACCTTGATACGGGCGCCCCGCTCACAACGGTTACCCGTAACAAAGCGGCGACCATCTGAAAAAACGGTGACCGTCATCATACAATTATTTTCGCAAAGACCGCAATGGGTGAATTCTTTATCCGCTGTAAAAGCATCTAACTCATCGGCAGCTAAGGTTGTGGTTTCTTCACCAATTTCATAATCTTCTAAAGCAATTAAAGCCGCACCATAAGCCCCCATCAAGCCGGCAATCGAGGGCCGGACAACTTGGCGGCCACTGATCATTTCAAAGGCCCGCAAAACAGCTTCATTATAAAAAGTCCCGCCTTGGCAGACAATTTTTTTCCCCAGCTCTTCTGGGCGGCGAATTTTAATAACCTTATAAATCGCATTTTTAATAACCGAATAAGAAAGGCCTGCTGAAATATCGCCAACAGTCGCCCCTTCTTTTTGCACTTGCTTAACCTTTGAATTCATAAACACGGTACAGCGGGAACCTAAATCTACAGGTGTTTTTGATTTCAAGGCTTCTAAAGCAAAGTCCTTCACGTCAAAATTTAAAGACTTAGCAAAAGTTTCAATAAACGATCCGCAACCAGATGAACAGGCTTCGTTCAATTGGATTGACGACAAGACGCCATCTTTAATGGTCATCGCCTTCATATCCTGACCGCCGATATCTAAAATAAAATCAACGCCTGGTTGGAAATGATTGGCCGCTTTATAATGGGCCATCGTTTCGACTTCACCGATATCAATTTTCAGTGCATTTTTTATTAATTGCTCGCCATAACCAGTCACGGCCGCTTTACCGATGAAAACATCAGCCGGCATTTGACTGTATAAATCTTTTAAGACTGCCATCGTTGTTTCTAATGGCTGCCCTTGGTTGTTACCGTAATGGCTGAACAACAAATTGCCTTCTTCATCAATCAAAGTAACTTTTGTTGTTGTTGAACCAGCGTCAATCCCTAAAAAGGCCACACCAGAATGTTGCGCTAATTCTTTTTGACTTGCTTGAGCTTGGTTGTGGCGTTTTCTAAACAACGCCAACTCTTCTTCATTTTTAAAAAGCGGCTCTAAAGTATCCGTTGGTGCCAATTGCTCTTGGTCACCGTTTTCCAAGGAATCTAATAATTTTTCTAAAGAGGTTGCCTGATTGCCTTCAGAATAAAGAGCGGCTCCCATCGCCACAAACAGCTGAGGATTTTCTGGGAAAATCACATCTTCATCGGCAATATCTAAGGTTTCAATAAAACGCCGCCGCAGCTCAGACATAAAGAATAGCGGTCCACCGAGAAAAGCAATTTTCCCGGTAATTTTCCGGCCCGCTGCTAAACCGGCAATTGTTTGATTGACCACTGCTTGAAAAATACTTGCAGCAATATCTTCTTTAGCCGCTCCTTCATTAATCAAAGGCTGCACATCCGTTTTGGCAAAAACGCCGCAGCGGGAAGCAATTGGATAAATAGTTGTATAATTTTTAGCCAATTCATTGACTCCATTGGCGTCTGTTTTTAAAAGGACGGCCATCTGATCAATGAAAGCCCCGGTTCCTCCCGCACAAGAACCGTTCATCCGCTGTTCTAAAGCACCTTGAAAAAAAGTAATCTTAGCATCTTCGCCGCCAAGTTCGATGGCAACATCGGTTTGCGGAATAATTTCTTCGACAGTTTTCGTACAGGCAATCACTTCTTGGACAAAGGGAATGTCTAAAACTTCTGCCAAGCCCATTCCACCGGAGCCTGTGATAGTCATCGTTAATTCTTGATTATTTAAAATTTCTTGTGCTTCTTTTAAAACTTTAATCGTAGCTTGCTTAACATCAGAGTAATGGCGTTCGTATTTTGCAAAGATCGTCTCATTTCCCTCGGTCAAAATAACCAATTTTACCGTGGTGGAACCAACGTCAATTCCTGCTCTAATTGTCATATTTTTCATCTCCTTGGCTCTATCAGCCTAGTAAAACCTGTCTCAAGTGAGATAATTAACAAATATTAATTTTACGACACTTTGTTGATTATCTTACAAACTGTTTGATATACTATATGTATCTATTTTAGAAAGATTTTAATTAATTTTCAACAAGCAATATTCTGATTTTTGTGAGATAAACGACAAATGTTTTTATTTTGTTGGAAAAAAGAGGTTTTTTTATGGCAAAGAAAACAGATTTGCGGGTCAAGCGAACCCACAAAATGATTATTGAAGCTTTTATTAAACTAGTTAGTGAAAAAGGCTACGATAATTTAACCATTCAAGATATCGCCGATGAAGCGATGATTAATCGGGCAACCTTTTATGCCCATTTTAAAGACAAACAGGATTTATACGATCATATTTTTGGTTTTGCAGTCAAAGCCTTTTCAGATATTCTTGATCCCTCTGAGCTGGTCCAAGGCAATCGCATCAAAGTCAAAACAATTGAAATTTTGCTCACCAATATCTACAAAGAAATTCATAAGAATAAAACTTTCTTCCTATTAATAATGGATGGTTCTTCTAATGAATTGCTGCGGCAAAAACTAGCTGACATTCTGTATGAAAAATACGACGATGTCTTTAAGAAGCTACGAATCACTGAAAATGATATTGAAGTGCCAATTGATTTTGTGGTGGAGTATATGACTTCCATTTTTGTCGGGACACTGCACTGGTGGCTTACCAGTGATACTGAGATGCCCGCTAATCATCTAGCCCGCCTAGTGATCAAATTAGTCGGTAATGGTCATCTGACGGTTCTTGGTTTAGAAGTTGAAAGATAAAAAAATCTGGCTCAAAAGGAAATTTCCTCTGAGCCAGATTTTTTTGACGTACCTTCTTCAAGCAATTAATCAGTCTTGCTTAGTGAATTTTAGCACCCCATTTTTTATTGTGCTGAGTATTGCGATTGGTTTTTACTTTAACCCCTTTTCCTTTGGTGGTTAATTTCATTTCGACATCATATTTATCATCTTTAATGATATCGTAAACTTTTTCAGCCGCTTCTTGAATTCTTGCTTTTAAGGCCATTTGTTTCTCCTCCTTGAAATTTTGTCTTCAATATTATTTTACCTAAGTCAAAAAAAACTGCAAGGAGGAGCACTTTAGATTTTTAATTTGAAACAAAAAAAAACTCGTCAAGCAGTGGCTTGACGAGCAATTTGTTATTTTTACTGGGGTAGCTGGATTCGAACCAACGCATGAGGGAGTCAAAGTCCCTTGCCTTACCGCTTGGCTATACCCCAATGGTGGAGGAGAGTGGATTCGAACCACTGAACCCTAAGGAACGGATTTACAGTCCGTCGCGTTTAGCCACTTCGCTACTCCTCCAAGCTATTAGCTGAAATTTTTATCAGCTCACAGGCCAGCTAGTAAAAAACCTGACTTAGATATAATACATAATTTCTCAGGGTTTGACAAGTCTTTTTCCAAACTTTTTTTTGTTATCTTACTCTTGCAAATTCCATTGACGAATAATTAATTCAACTGCTTCATCAAAAGTCTTAACTGAGCCTTTAAAACCACCGCTCATCTCGTAATCAAAACTCTTCAGCCCTTTTTCGACAACTTCACCAATTTGTTTTTTTCCAATAAATAATTGATTGACTGTCACTTGGCTGCCATTAATTGTTTTCTCACTGGCTTCCACACGGATTTCGATATCTTTATTTTTTTTGCTCACCATTTTCACCTCGAAGGATAGTTTACCATAAAGCATGAGTCTGTACTACAAAAATCCTTCTCTGCAAAATGATTGACGTATTTTACAGAGAAGGCCTTCAGATTAATTTTTACTTGCTGACAATTCAGCTTTGATTAAAGGAAATTGTTTATCTAAATCGTAAAAACTCATAGTTATCATCGAGCAGATAATCAGCAATAATGGCAGATAGCCATACATCGCTTGGATGGCGAAAACAGCTTGATTACTTTGTGTTGCTGCATCCGGCTGATAGCTGCCCCAGGCTAAAAGAGCTCCTGCTACACCTCCAGACACTGCTTGAGCTACCTTGCCGAGAAAACCATTTATTGCTGAAAGTGATCCAGAGACATTGATTCCTGTTTTCCACTGACTGTAATCAACTGGATCTGCTTGCATCGAAAAGTAAATACTCTCTTTAATGCCATAGCCTATTGCAGAAATTGCTGCCCCTGCGATGATGATTGTATGGTTGGCCTGCCCCAATAAAATCAGGACAATACCTAAACCTTGAACACCCGAGGCCAGCAGATACAGATTTCGCTTGCCTAAACGTCCCGCAAGAAAAGGCACGAAAAAGTTTGCCACCATCGGAATCACAGACATGATTGTTGCTACAGTGACCGACAGGGCCGTGCTGCCGACAACCACAGTATAATAGTAGACCAACGCGCTAGTTTGTAGAAAATAACCTGTCCACATAAATAGAATGTTGAGAGCAAAAATTTTCCATGGCTTATTTTGTGCTAGAGAATGAAAGACATCTTGTAGTTTGACTTTTACATGCGGTGTTTGAATTTCTCGAATATTAAAAAAAGTAAAGAAAAACAACAGGCAACTGGCCACTCCGAAAACGGCCATTAAAATTCTAAAGCCTAAAATTTGATTACCTTGACCAAAAACTTGAACTAATCGCAGAGCAGATGCACTGACTATCGTCGCACCTAAAAATCAAAAAAACTTTCTCGAAGTCGATAAAGCCGTCCGCTCTTTGGTGTCATTTGTTAAGCTGGGTAAAACCGAAGCCATTGGTACATTGACTAAAGTATAAGAAAGTGAAAGGCCGAAATACGTAAAGTAAGCATAAATCAGCTTGCCGCTGCTGGAAATTTCCGGAACACTGAAACAAAGATAGGCAAAAACTGCAAAAGGAATTGCTCCAAAGAGAAAATATGGCCGGGACTTGCCCCACCGGGTAGTCGTATGATCAATTAGGTAACCGACTAGTAAATCGGTCACCCCATCAAAAATTCTGGTGAACACAAACATCAGACTAACCGCTGCAGCATTCAACTGCATAATATCTGTGTAAAAATATAAAAGATATAAAGAAATCATTTGCCAAATTAAATTGCAGGCCAAATCTGAAACACCGTAACCAATTCTTTGCCGCCATTTAGAGATTTTGGGTTGAGCTGCAAGATTTTCCATTGGATCAACTCCTTTACTAAGCTAAATATTTCTCAATCAAATATGCCGGTGTACAACTCCATGCGTGACAAAAACTGCTGATAATTGGACTGCCGTAAGGTGAAAAGCTTGGATCCTCAGGCTTGAAGGCCTCCCAGAAAGTATCGGCTCCCATCTCAATCATTTTACCCCAGTATTCTTTCATTAATTTAACAGCATCATGGTCTAAACCGGCGACAAACAAGGCCTCTACCACATGATGATACATGTAAGGTGTAGCAATTCCTGTGATAGGAAATAATTTTTGCTGCATCCGTTTTAAAATTTGTTGATTTTGCTCTGTTTCAAACACTTCTGCTAAAACTAACCAAACTTGACTGGCAATATTGTACTCGCCATTTGATTCAACTAAAAAGAGTTGTTCTTGCGGGTTAAATAAATGAGTCTGGCTGAAATTAACTAATTGCGATAGCTGGCTTTGATAGAAAGCCACCTCTGGCTCTCCCACCATTTCTGCTAGAACTAAAAAGCGTTTCAGCGCATAAATTAAAATCCCCTGTCCCGCTGAATCCTTTAAAAACTCATTGGACCAATCAACAAATACTGGCCACTCTTCAGAGAGAACTAGGCGACCTTCTTGGTCTACTTGCCGTAATGCCAAGTCAACAGCTTTTTTAGTAGTTGGATACAGTTCCTTTAAAACTATTTGATCATTTGAGTGAAGCACATAATCATGCAAGATTGTCGCAAAAAATAAACTATAATCAAATAGAAAAGTATCATCTGGAATTAAAGCTGGCGCAGTAAAGACATTGGCAGGAATTTTTCCTTCCGTTGTGGTCATGCCTGCAAATAAATACAAACAGCGTTTGCTTAAGGCTAAATCATCAAAGGTGACATAATTAGCTAGTGCCTGCAATCGTAAATCGCCAATCCACAGACGACGATCCCGCTTAGGACCATCTTCAAAAACCGTCTGCATGCAATCAGCTAAAGTCTTTACTGACACATCATAAATTTTTTGTAGTTCTTTGTCCGCCAGCTCTTTAGTTGGCAAATGTTTTAAATCAATACTGCTTTCTGCAATAAAAACTGGATTTGAAAAACTAGCTTGCCATTTTGGTGAAGTATCGATTACAGATAATTCAACATACCGACAGCTATAACGGCGTGGTAAAGATAAAGTTGCTGGTAAGACGTCCAGATGGACAAATTCCTCTTGGATCCAAGAACGGGATAACCAGCCTCGGTAATCAGCAGAATCGGCAGCAATTTCTGCTGGCACCTCTGCAAATTTTAGTTTCAAATATAAAGGCGCATCCATCGGTGAACCGACAGAAGTGATATCTATTTGAAAGGTCCCCACATAGTGATCGCCTAAGTCTAAAATTAAGCTTTCACCTTTCGTTAGAGGATACTCTGCCAATTGTTCAATTTTTTTCGGTGAGGAAATCATATCAACGCCATCAATACCCTTGCCGTCAAATTGCATTTCAACAATATCTTTAAACTGAATCTGATGTTTTTTTAATTCTGGTAAATTTTCCTCAGCTCTTTGCAGTAATTTTTCATCATGCAGCCAAGTTACATCTGGATTAATTTGAAAAGTAAAAGCCATAATTGATTCTCCTTTTAATGATTTTCTGCAGTCATTGCAGATTCTTCTTGGGAACTACCGACGTTGTATTTCTTTTGCAGACGCATCATGACAACGCCAGCCACTGTTGCAATTGCGACAATTCCTGCAAAGCCGTACATGGATTGTTGAATCATTCCAGGGGCAACGAGATAAGGAGTCACAAAGGCAAACAAGCCACAGCACATTCTTGAAAAACCGTTGATAAAGCCCTGCAGTGAAGCCCGTGTTTCAGCTGGAAAAGATTCCTGCGTCCAAACTTTATAAATTGCTTCTCCAGCCAGCGGATTTCCAAAATTATAAAATCCAATGGTGATTGCCAAAGCAATAAAGCCTGCGCCGCCGCCAATCAAGGCCATACCTAACATCGCTGCAATTTGGACAAAAGCTCCTACAAAGAAAGCTTTATTGCGATATTTGCCGCCTGCTACTGAGGTAAAGGCGATGGTCGTTAACAAGGAAACCACATTTAAAACGATTCCTAGACCGGTTGCTTGTGTTTGAGTTGCCCCAGCATTTGTTAATGCGTAAGTTTGAAATTGTCCCCAAGTATTCGCCAATAAATTCCAGCAAACATAAAAGACGATAATGGCCATAAAGAAGCTGAAATATTTTTTCATTTGAGAGCCAAATAAAACCGTTTTAAAGGAGACCTCTGCTTGGCCACTTGTTTGAGCTTTTAATTCTGCTTGGCGGATAGTTCCCGCTTCATGAAAGGTGCGGAATTTTTTAGAAGTTAAGCGCCATAGCCAAGTCACTACTGCAAAAATAAATAAAATGCCAAAGACAATTCGAGCGCCTAAAACGCCTTGAATACCTGACAGCAAGAAAGAACAAATATAAGAGATAAAGACCCCTACCTGCCAAAAAATTTGCGTTGATGAGACCAATTTTGCAGAGGTAGTCTCATCTGGAGCGTCGTGGGAAACGACTGTTAAGCTAATTGGCAAATCGGCACCAGATGAAAAGCCCATGATAATGACTCCAATTAATAAAAAGGAAAAATCATTCGCTAGAATACAGATAAGTGTTCCAATAGCATAAAATAAGTTCAACCAATTAAAAGCTCGAATCAATCCAAAAATTTTAGTAATCTGACCAGCAAACAATGAACCGAAAGCGATTGCAAATGTTAAAGCACCTGAGATAATCCCCACCTGTCCTGTTGATAAACCTAATCCCGCCTGCCAAACAGTAATCGTAGCTGACAAGCCTACAATACAGCCGGACCCTAACATGGAGCCAATCCCTGCAGCTGTCGCCAATGGGGTATATTCTTTAACCAAATCCCCTTTTGCCTTTTGTTTCATATCCTGCACATCCTTTTCTTTTATCTGATGTCATTGTAAGCGGATTTACAATTTTCAACTATTGCAAAAACCCAGACGTTTTTATCCAAATCACAGATGACAACACAAAAAAACCTGTAACAAGAGCGCAAAGATAAAAGACTATCAAACAAAATTACCATCTCTGAATTTTTGCTTCAGAGAATATAACGGTCCTTTCAAAAAGAGTTTTCACTTAATTTGAAAGCACAATTAAACAGATAATTTGTTGTTTGAATAGTATTCCATCTATAAAGCTAAGGTCACAGGTTTAAAATATTTTTAGTGTTTACGAAATTCTTTAGGTGTCTTATCCGTGTATTTGGCGAATAGTTTATAAAGTGAAGGCAAGGTTTCAAAACCTAGCTGATAGGCAATTTCTTCAAAGCTTTGGTCAGTCTCTTCAATCATCTCAATGGCTGCTTGATAGCGCAGAGTATTGATTAATTCTTGGAAGCTGCGGCCAGTTTCCTTCTTTAATTTATTGCTCAAATAATTTTTATTGTAGCCAAAAACCTCAGCCAGCTCCTGAAGATTCAAGTTGCGATAATGACTGTCGATATAGCGGAGAACATCTAAAATATTAGTTTCCGCCTGATAATTTTCCAGATTTTCCGCTTCTAGTTCTCTAGTTAATTGAATAAAGAGCAACGACAATAAAAGATTTAATGAGCGCATATAATAATTCTTTTTCTCAAAATATTCTGTAATCATCTTAAATAACGTCTCTTTGACTTCTTCATTTGAGCCACTTTTAAAATGGATAAAATTGTTGTGAGAGGATAGCTCATTTGAGGCCGTCAGCAAAAATTCATTCACTAAACTGTTAGCTTTCACCATATTGACGACAATCTCTGTCGTAATCGAATCATCCTTTAATAATATATTGATCAGAATATCATCTTCAGCCAGTGGGTCAATTCGCTGAATGATATCTTTATCAATCAACAAAATCTCTCCCTCCTGCAAATAAATCGGCTGGTCATTGATATATTGAACACAGCTGCCGGAGTACATGTAATTGAATTCAACAAATTCATGGGTATGGGCCGGCATCGCCGAGTAACGGTGATGCTTATTAATAAAAATATTACCCTCACGAAAAAAATGGTCGCTAGGCATTTTCGGCACTGCAATTTCCGCAAAGGGTAAGTTCTGGTCATTGACATTATAGCCTTGCGTCCGCTGTTCAAATTCAATCGCATTTTCCTGCCACAAAATAGCCTTTAATTCCTGTTGATTCATTGCACCCTCCAAAGTCTTTTCTTTAGTTATAGTTGATAATCAGAAAGTTTGCCAGCAAAAAAAGCGCTATGAGTTCAACAGACAGCAACTCTCTCTTCAATAGAAAAGAGCCTGTGACATTAGTTAGAACAAAACCGAACTTTACGAACGACATCTAATGAAAACCACTAGATATTGTTAATTTGCGACGAGAACCTACTGGACCGCAGGAGCAAATATAAGATAGTTCGGGATTTCATCTGTTAAAAGGACTAATGTCACAGTCTCAACTATTTTCAATGAGAAAGAAAACTTTTCTATCAGGTTAACTCATAGCGCTAATTAATTTAGCTTGCTTAAATCTTCTCACCATTACTGGCAATCACTTCTTGATACCAGCTAAAGGATTTTTTGCGGCTGCGGGCTAAGCTGCCGTGGCCGTTGTCGTCTAGGTCAACATAGATGAAGCCATAACGTTTTTTCATTTCACCGGTGCCGGCTGAAACTAAGTCAATACAGCCCCATGGTGTGTAGCCGATTAGATCAACACCATCTAAATCAATCGCATCCTTCATAGCAGCGACGTGCTTTTTGAAGTAGTCAATGCGGTAGTCATCATTAATACTGCCGTCAGCTTCGACAACGTCGACTGCACCGAAACCATTTTCCACTACAAATAATGGAATGTGATAGCGGTCATACAATTTGCTCAAAGAAATCCGCAGACCTAGCGGATCAACTGCCCAGCCCCATTCTGATTCTGCTAAATAGGGATTTTTAACGGCGGGCATTTGATTGCCGCCGACAAACTTAACATTTTCTGGATTGGCAGAAGAGACTGTCGACATGTAATAGCTGAAGCCAATATAATCGACGGTTCCGTTAGCGATAATTTCGTCATCCCCAGGAACTTTTTCAATGACAATGTTTTCCCGCTCAAATTCTTTTAGTTTATGGGCTGGGTAATAGCCTTTAACCTGCACGTCGATATAAAATTCTTGGTCACGATTAAATTGCAAAGCCTCTAAAACATCTTCAGGGCGAGAAGACATTGGGTAACTTGGAATATAAGCCACCATCATGCCGATTTGGAACTCAGGATTAATTTCATGACCCAACTGAACTGCTTTACCGCTAGCAACAAATAAATGATGAGCTGCTTGGAATTTGGCTTGTTTAGAATTATCATGGATACCGATTTGAGTCCAGCTACGCAGAAAATTAATTTCATTGAAGGTCATCCAATATTTGACTTTATTTTTATAGCGTTTGAAAATTGTTTCGCAAAAGAATAAGAAATAGTCGATGACTTTACGATTGCTCCAGCCGTCAAGATTGTCCGCCAGATACATTGGAATATCAAAGTGGTTAATGGTCACAACAGGTTCAATATTGTGTTTTTTTAATTCATCAAAGACTGCATCATAAAAAGCGAGTCCTTCTTCATTGACCTCATCGGTGCCCTTGGGACAAATCCGTGACCAGTTGATTGATAAACGGAAGCATTTAAAACCCATTTCTGCAAATAGTGCAATATCTTCTTTGTAGTGATGATAAAAGTCAGTCGCCACATGACTTGGATAATATAAATCCGGATCAATATAGCCAACTGCTCCTTCAGGCAGTCGATGCTCCCTCGTAACGGATTCAAGCTGGCCATCTTTAGTTTTAAACGTGATGCGCCGTGGCTCTGTGTGACTGCCGCCAGTGATGGCATCTAACGTGCTAGGCTCTTTGCCGCCGGATAGATAGCCGCCTTCGTATTGATTAGCGGCAGTGGCACCGCCCCATAAAAAGTTTTTTGGAAATCCCATAGTTGTGCTCCTTCTATATTTTTTTCAAACGAGAAAAATGCTTTCAAAAATTTGCTAAACAAAGAAAAGGCAGCAGACACCACCTTTTCTTTGTTTAGTTATAATTATCTTTTGATATTTTCAACGTTTTCGCCATTTGATGCGATAACTTGTTTGTACCAATCAAATGATTTTTTCTTGCTTCTAGCTAAGGTACCGTTGCCGTCGTTATCCCGGTCAACGTAGATGAAGCCATAGCGTTTTTTCATTTCACCAGTGCCGGCAGAAACTAAATCAATACAGCCCCAAGAAGTGTAGCCTAATAAATCAACACCATCTTGTTCCACAGCATCCTTCATCGCTTCGATGTGGGCCTTCATGTATTCAATCCGGTAATCATCATCCACATAGCCGTTAGCATCTGGAGTGTCTACTGCTCCCAAACCATTTTCAACAACAAACAATGGTTTTTGGTAGCGATCGTACATTTGGTTCATCGTGATGCGCAAGCCAAGAGGATCGATTTGCCAGCCCCATTCACTAGCATCTAGGTAAGGATTTTTGACAGAGGCAAAAATATTGCCGGCTGTTTGGTCCAATAATTCTGGATCGGTTGTCGCTACCCGTGAAGAGTAATAAGAGAATGAAATGAAGTCAACAGTGTGTTCCTTCAAAATTTCCGTGTCCCCTTCTTCCATCTCAATCTTGATGCCATTGCGTTCTAATTCCTTCAAGGCATAGGCAGGATACTCGCCACGAGATTGCACGTCGATGAAGAAATAATTTTCCCGGTCCTTTTGAATCCCTGACCAAACATCTTCTGGCTTACAAGTATAAGGATAGAAATTGCCGGCAGCTAGCATACAGCCAACTTTATTTTCTGGATCCACTTCATGGGCAATTTTTGTAGCAATTGCAGAAGCAACTAATTCATGGTGAGCTGCTTGATATTTGATTTGTTCTTTATTTTCGCCTTCTTCAAAGTAGAGGCCCGCTCCCATAAATGGTGCGTGTAAAATCATGTTGATTTCGTTAAATGTCAACCAGTATTTTACCAAGCCTTTGTAGCGGTTGAAAATGACGCGGCAAAGATTTTCGTAAAAGCCGACTAATTTACGGCTGCGCCATGCACCGTACTCTTTGATTAAATGCATTGGGCAATCAAAGTGTGTGATGGTTACTAATGGTTCAATGCCATATTTATGGCATTCTTTAAATAAATCTTCATAGAATTTCAAGCCATCTTCATTTGGTTCTTTTTCGTCACCATTTGGGAAAATCCGGCTCCAAGCAATGGATAAGCGGTAAGTTTTAAAGCCCATTTCGCCAAACAAAGCGATATCTTCTTTGAAACGGTGATACATATCAATCGATTCTTTAGCTGGATAGAAATGTTCATCATCAAAGTCGAACATTTTCATTTCACCGGCGATAATTGGGAAGCGGTCTTTGCCGATTGGCACAACATCCACGTTGGCTAAGCCACGGCCGCCTTCGTTATATCCACCTTCACATTGATTGGCAGCAGTTGCGCCGCCCCATAAAAAGTCTTTTCTAAATGCCATGAATTGTGCTCCTAACTTGATTATAAATAGTTATTACATCATTTACTTTACTGGTCAAATATTCTTTTTCTGTGGCTAAAAGTTGACCTTTAGACTAAATCTTTCGCAATTTCATCTTGTACAGTAATGCCTTCTGCTTCTAATTTAGCAACAGTTTCGCTAAATTGTGGCAGATAATCTTTATGAGCGATAAATAATTCGTCCATAATACGTTTGGCAGTTGCTCCAGAGCGCACGAGCGGATTAATTGTGAACGCCTGTAAAGCAGTGCCATAATCACCAGTAACGGCTGCTTCAATAGTCAATAATTCCATATTTTTCATCACTTGCAACCAACCACGTTCTGCTGGCGGTAATGAACCAAAGGCAACATTGCGGGCACCTTGAGCGCCAACATAAGCGGTTACTTCCACAACACAATCAGCTGGTAGATCTGGTACGGCACCGTCGTTTTTCGTTGATACGACGATTTGCGTTTCTTTATTGCCATAGATAGAGGCAATTGTTTCACATGCTGCGTCTGAATAATACGCACCGCCACGTTTTTGCAATTGCTCTGGTTTGTAGTTTAATTCTGGATCTTTATAAAGTTCAAATAACTCTGCTTCGGTTTGTTTTACTTGTTGAGCCCGTGTGCCAACTGTTTTATATTCTTCAAGGGCATGGTCTAACATTTCTTCTTCCCGGTAATAGTAACGGTGGTAGCCACACGGAATCATTTTCATTTGTTCTAATTGTTCGATAAAGAATGGAACATCAAAGATATTTTTCGGTAAGCCAGCATCTTCAGTGAATAATTTTTCAATTAATTTCAATGTGATGTCGTTGCCATTTTTATCAGCAACTTTATGCCAATGGAAATGATTTAAACCAGCAAATTTGTAAATTAAATCATCTTTTTCAACACCTAAAGCTTCTGGTTCCACCATCATCGCCATCACAGGTACATTACATAAACCGATCACTCGGTCCCATTTACCATAGCGAACAACAGCTTCTGTTACCATGCCGCTTGGGTTAGCAAAGTTGACCAACCAAGCATCTGGACAGAGACGTTTCATATCTTCAACAATCTCTAAAATAATTGGCACTGTTCTAAAGGCTTTGAACATACCGCCAGCACCATTGGTTTCTTGACCTAACATGCCGTAGTAAGCGGGAATTCTTTCGTCTTTAATCCGGGCATTTAATTGACCAACACGGAATTGCGTTGTAACAAAATCAGCATCTTTTAAGGCTTCTTCACGATCTAAAGTTAAATGAATTTTCACATCATAAGGAGAAGCATCCCACATCCGTTGTGCCATAGCGCCAACGATTTCTAATTTTTCTTTTCCTGCTTCAACGTCCACCAACCAGATTTCTGAAATCGGCAGCTCATCATACCGTTTGATAAAACCTTCCATTAATTCTGGTGTGTAAGAACTTCCTCCACCAATAGTCGCAATTTTAATTCCTTTCATGCTGTCACTTCCTTCTTTTTATTTACAAAATGATTATCACCTAAGTAAATGACTTCTACAATAGAAATTATGATTTTAGGTAAATCGTTTACAAAATTGCTAGCGAAATTAGAAAAAATTTGCGAATATCATATACAAACTGCTAAATTATCGACTTTTTTTGTAAACTCACTTAAAAAAACCTTTACAAATCATTATCATTAATTTAACATTTTTGTAAATAGAGGTGAGCAGATGTTACTACGAGAAAAATTGAAAGCCGCAAAGCTATCCCCTTCAGAAAAAACGATAGCAGACTTTATGCTGGCAGAACCAGAAAACTTAAATCAATTAACGGTGCAGGAATTAGCTAAAAAAACTTTTACCCATCCCTCCACTTTTATCAGGCTCGCCAAAAAAATGGATTTTGAAGGCTGGCTGGCACTGCGGGAGGCCTTCTTAGAAGAATGGCAGTATTTGAATAATCAATTTACCGCCAGCGACTGGAATCTGCCCTTCAGTGAAAGCGACGGGGTCATGAGTATCGCTAAAAAATTAGCGAACTTAGAACAAGCAACTATTGAAGATACATATAGTCTCTTGCATCACGACCAGCTGCAGCAGGCTAAGCAATTTTTACTTTTAGCCAAAAAAATCCGGATTTTTGCAACTAGCGGCAACTCCTTAATTGCCCAAGATTTCATTTTAAAAATGAATCGTTTAGGCTTTTCTGTCGCTTTAGCGGAAGTCAACTATGACAGTTTTTATGAAGCTTATAATCTCAGTTACCAAGATTGTGCTATTTTAATTTCTTATTCAGGAGAAAGTAATATGGCCAAAAAACTGCTGCCGATTTTCAAAAAAAATCAGGTACCGGTGATTGCAATTACCACCATCGGCAATAATTATTTAGCCGATCACAGCGATGCCGTTTTGCGGATTACAACTCGAGAAAAACTTTATTCCAAAATCGGCAACTTCTCCAGCAATACATCTATCGTTTATTTACTAGATCTATTGTATGCGGCTGTCTTTTCAGAACACTATCAAAAAAACCTGCAACATCTCATTACTTTAGGACAGGCCTTCGATACCCGCACCAGTGATATTGATTTCATTAAAGAAAATCAGGACGTAACGGCTGCGGATTCGTGGATCCCCAATTAGTCATCACAAAATAAGGACTCAAGCTGATTTTTCTGAGCTTGAGCCCTTATTATTATAGATTTAAAGCCGTGATAAATTCGTCATTGAAATTAATTTCCTTCACACTTGGCTCTAACACATCCAAGTAGTCACCAGAATTCGTGACAATTACCGGAATTTCTGTGCTGAAACCAGCTTTTTCAATTGCGTCTTTATCAAAGGTCACCAGTGTTTGACCTGGTGTAACTCGGTCGCCTTGTTTAACAAAGCTTTCAAAATATTTACCATCTAATTGTACAGTATCAATACCAATATGAATCAATAATTCTAAGCCATCATCAGACACTAAACCAATTGCATGTTTTGTTGGGAATAAGGTCATGACAGTTCCGTCAAATGGTGCCACAACTTTACCTTCTGTCGGTGTAATCACAACACCTTTGCCTAAAGCGCCAGAAGCAAAAGCTTCATCTTTAGATTGACTCAATGGTGCGACAGTTCCTTGAACAGGTGAGGTGATGATTTCTTTTTTAGTTTTGATTTTGACTGTTGTATCGACATCTACTTCAACGTCTGCCATTACAGTATCATCTTTCCAAAAGACAATTGTTAATCCAAAACCGATAACAACAGCGATAGCAATTCCGATAACGCCGGTTAAAACACCACTTGCATCTGTTCCATTAATATAATTTAGTAAACCAAAGACACCTAGTCCGCCCATTGTATAAGCAGTTAAATTATTCATCATCAAATATGCTCCGGCAGCAGCAGCGCCAATCATTGAGAAGACAAAAGGTTTTTTCTTCGGTAGAGTAATCCCGTAAATCGCTGGCTCAGTTACTCCGAAGATTCCAGAAATAATTGCTGGAATAGTCAACGCTTTTAATTTTTTGTCTTTCAATTTGAACATCATTGCAAAAACTACGGCTGTTTGGGCAAAACTTGCACCAAATGAAGCGGAAAGTACTTGAGAGAAACCATCTTGTGTAATTTGCAAAATTGCCAAAGGTACTACAGACCAATGTAAACCGAAAATTACTAGGGCTTGCCAGAAGAAGCCAAGAATAGCACCATACAATGCTGGCGAGAAGCTCATCAAAGCTGTAAAACCAGCGCTCAATAAATCCGTTGCCATTGAAATAATTGGTCCAATTACTAAAAAGCCGATTGGTAAAGAAATCAATAGGACGAAAAACGGTACCAAGAAAGTTTGCACTACTTCAGGAATGATTCGTTTCATTACTTTTTGTAATTGTGCAGCCAACGCAATAATAAAGATAACTGGTACTACAGAACTTGTGTATGAACCACCCACCCATGGAATACCTAAGAAGGTTGTATAGGCTGGTAAACCAAACAAGCTGTATCCTGCAACACCGTCAGTAGCTAGAGCTGATAGAGCAGAAGATTGTACATTTGGATAAACTAAAGCCATCCCAATAACAAGGCCGACCATTGGCTGCAAATTGAATTTTTTTGCAGCAGTGTAACCAATAATGACAGGCATAAAATAAAAAATTGCATCACCAATTCCGTTTAACATGATATACGTGCCGCCAGTAGCGGTGTAATTAAACCAACCAAGAGAACCTAAGAAGACTAACAAAGCATTCAAGCCTTTTACCATACCGGCAGCAGCCATCGCTCCCAAGAAAGGTTGGAAAATCCCACTTAATAAATCAATTAAACGATTAAAAATATTGCCGTCTTTTGCACCTTCATTTGAAGTGCTGTCAGAAATGCCAGCAATGTCAATTACATCTTCGTAAACAGCTGGTACATGGTTGCCGATTACAACTTGATATTGACCGCCGCTTTTCATCACGGTAACAACGCCGTCCATATTTTTCAGCACATCGTCGTTTGCTTTGCCTTCGTCTTTTAATTTAAAACGAAGTCGTGTAATACAGTGGGTTAAAGAATTAATATTTTCTTTGCCCCCTACTTCATCTACAATCTTTGCTGCTAAATCATGATATTTACCCATTTTGTTTTCCTCCAATAATTTGTTTTTTAAAATTTTTGAAGGTTTAGCCAACTGAATGTCACTATCCAAAATTTGGTCAATTTGCTCTTCCCCTGACCAAGTGGGAAACTACTACGGGCCTCCTTTAATTGAAAATAATTATCTTTATTAACCCTTCTCCATCAAACGTGCGATGTGAATGGTTAGGTAAAGGCGTTCGTCGTCGGTCATTTCATAATAGTATTTTTCCTTTAAAAACTCATCGATTCGATTGACGCATTCAAAGGAATTGCGGTATTTGATTTTGACCAATTCTAATAAATCTTCATCAGACTCACCTGAATGGGGCGAGTTTGACAGCATCCGCATAATGAAAAAGCGTAGATGCGTGGTAAAACGATAAAAATAAACTGAATCTTCATTAAATGAAGTTTTGAAATAATACTTCACAATATTCATAATGTCCTGCATGATTTTGGTGAGTTCATAAGTATCATTTAAACTATCATTTTCCGCTTGGGCATTCACTAGATGCAGCGCAATGAACCCAGCTTCATCCTCCGGCAAACGCAGGCCATATTCCTGCTCGATTTTTTCCAAAGCCTTCACCCCAATTTGAAATTCCTTTGGGTAAAAGCGTTTGATATCCCATAGCAGGGCATTTTTTACGACAATGCCTTTTTTCTGTCGTTCAATTGCTGTGTGAATATGGTCCGTCAACGAAATGTAAATCGATTCATTCAATTCAGTGTTTAATTGCTTTTTGGCATAATTGATGAGTTCATCCGTAGTATCAAGATATTCCAAAGGCAACTCGGCCAATAATTCTTGAAACTTTTGAGAGATGGCATTATCCGCAAGACGATAAATTTTATCAACCTTGTCAGTTTCAATTTTTTCACCAATTTTTTTTTGAAAGGCCAAACCGCGACCCATGGCGATGACTTCGTTTTGCTGCTCATCTTTTGTTATTACGACATTGTTATTGAGAATCTTTTCAATAACCAATAAAAACCCTCCTCGTCAAAAAGAACCTCATACTATTCTCATGGCGCAAAAGTCGCCAAATAAACGAGAACAATACCAGGTTTAGCTTGCCAAAGCAATCACTATCCACTTAAATTGTTAAATTTATTTTAAACTTTAAGTTCTGCTTTGTCAACGCTTTCACATGAAAAAATTTTTCAAAGTAATTTTTCTCTAAGTAAAATAATATCCGCTGTACTTTTCCTTGTCAATCTAACTTTTTTTCACAAAAAAATTTTGCTTCTATCTGCCCTTTGGCGATAAAAGCAAAACTTTCATAAAATTAGTATTCATTATTTTGTAGACGGTACATATCACTATATAAACCATCCTCAGCCAGTAAACTTTCGTGGGTTCCCTGTTCAACAACATGACCTTTTTCCAAAACTAAAATTAGATTGGCATCTTTAATCGTCGACAAACGATGGGCGATGGCAATCGTTGTCCGGCCTTGGCGCATGTTGGCCAAGCCTTCTTGAATTAACCCTTCAGTTTCCGTATCGATGTTGGCTGTAGCCTCATCTAAGATTAAGACCTTCGGATTTGTCACAATTGTTCTGGCAAAGGAAATTAACTGCCGTTGTCCACTGGAATAGCTGGCCCCCCGTTCAATGACCTTCGCATGATAGTTTCCTGGCAGGCTTTCAATAAATCCATCGGCTTGAACAAATTTGGCAGCTGCGACAATTTCACTGTCGGTGATGTTAGGATTCATCATCCGAATATTACTTGAAATGTCGCCATAAAACATAAAGGCATCCTGCAATACCAAGCCCATTTTTTTCCGAAGTTCCTCCATTGGAAAATCACGAATGTTGCGGTCATCAATCAAAATTTCACCTTCATAAAACTCATAAAAGCGCATTAGGACGTTGATAATCGAACTTTTCCCGCTACCAGTATGACCGACTAAGGCAATTGTTTCGCCGGGATTGGCAATAAAAGAAATATTATTTAAGACATTATGTTGGCCGTCATAGGAAAAACTGACATTGCGAAACTCGATTTTGCCTAAGAGAATCTCGCCATCTGCCTCTGGATTTTGTGCCGGTGTATATTCCTCTGTATCCATGATTCGCAAAATCCGGCTGCCAGCAACCAGACCGTCAGTAAAAATACTTAAGTAATCCATCATCTGGGACATTGGATTAAAGAAACTTTGAATATAAGTCGTAAAGGCATAAATCAGCCCCACTTCTACCGGTGAATGCAAGGCATCAAAGCCAAAGACTGTCAATGAAGCGGCAACTGCCAAGGCATAGAGGAAATTAATTACCGGACTTAATAGTAGAGAATTAGTCCGAATCATATTGTAACGTGTTTCTAAATACTCAACATTCGTCTCATCAAACTCTTTTTCCAAGCGTTTTTCTTGGCGGAATTGCTGAATGATTTGCATACCAGAAATTGACTCGTTTAATTTCGTATTTAATTGGCTGAGTTTTTCCCGCATGTTCCGATAAATTCGCGAACTAAATTTTTGATAGTACCAGATAATTCCAAAGAGTACCGGTAGAAAAACTAAATTCAATAACGCAATCTTCGTGTTGATTTGTACCATAGCAATGAAAGAAGTGACCACGGCAAAAATCCCAGTTAAAACCATCAAAAAAACATTCCAAAATTCAAATAAAGTCTCTGTATCATTGGTGACCCGTGAGACAATTGAACCGGCTGGAGTCTGATCAAAATAACGCATCCCTAAGGTGTGCAGCTTTTCAAAAAGCTGGCTGCGGATTGATTGATAGGTTTTTAAAGACGCCATATTGTACAAGAACCACTGGAAAAACCAGACAATCGCTTTAATAACTGTCCCTAAAAAATATAAGCCGGCAAAAAAGAAAATAACTTGCGTCGTTGCTGTTTGATTCGTCAAATAATTATCCATAAAGGTTTGGATAATCCTTGGCAACAGGACATTTATCACGGAAAGCAAGAGGGCAAAAATAATCGCCACATAAAAAGATTTACGGTAAGGCTTGGTAAATTTCAGCAGACGTTTGACCAAGATCACCTGCTCTTTCATCGGCATCGATTTAGTCCATTCAGATTGATGTTTCTCCATCTTACTCCCCCCCTTCAATTTTGGCTTCTAATTGTTGTTTGCGCCACATTTGGTTGTACCAACCATCTAAGGCCAGCAGCTCTTCATGGTTACCCCGTTCAACAATTCGCCCTTCATCAATAACAATAATTTCCTGGGCATGCATCACACTACTTAAGCGATGAGCGGAAATAATTGTCGTTTTATCAGAACGATAACTTTTCAAATTTTTCAAAATCGCTTCTTCTGTTTTTGCATCGACTGCTGACAAAGCATCATCCAAAATCAATAATTCTGGATTGACGATGAGCGCCCGTGCAATTGACAAGCGTTGCTTTTGCCCACCGGACAAGGAAACGCCTCGCTCGCCGACCATCGTGTCATAGCCTTCTGAAAAGCCTTTAATATCTTCATCTACAAAGGCTAAACGGGCAGCTTCTGCCACCTGCTCTTCAGTAAAATCGGGATTAGCAAAGCGGATATTATCCCGGACCGTCATCGAAAATAAAAAGTGATCTTGCGGAACATAGCCGATTGATTTTAAAAGGGCATCCAAAGAATAATCTTTGACATCTATGTCTCCAAAGGTAATCTTTCCTTGATAGTCATCATATTCTCGCATCAATAATTTCAAAATCGAAGTCTTCCCTGCCCCGGTTTTTCCGACAATTCCCAGAGTGCTACCTTCCCCAATAACAAACTTAATTTGCTCCAAGGTATTTCGTTCATCGTCTGGATATTTAAAATTAGCCACTTCAAAATTTACGCGGCCATGGGCTGGTGTCTGCACGCCATCTGCTTTTTCTTCGATATGGGTTTTTTCTGCTAATAATTCGCTCACCCGATCATAGCTGGCACTGCCCCGCTCCAAGACGTTAAACAAGCGGCCGATGGCAAACATCGGCCAAACCAGCATCCCAATATAGCTGATAAAAGAAACCATCTGCCCAATGGTAATTTCATCGGCCATAATAAATTTCCCGCCGACAATAATTGTCAGCACATAAGAAACGCCAATAATAATGGTAATTGCTGGATCAAAAAGAGCATCTAGCTTATTCACACGACGATTTTTAACAATCGCATTCTCAATCTTTTCGTTAAAATCGGCCAAGTCCTCCTTCTCTTGTCCGAAGGTTTTAATCACTTTAATTCCAGTAATACTCTCTTGCGTTTTATCATTAATATCCGAGAAGGCTGCTTGTGAATCTCGGAAAGCATCATGCAATTTACTTCCTAGCACTCGGGCCATCACCGCTAAAAATGGCAGTGGCAATAAGGCGATTAAGGTCAAACGCCAATCAATAAATAAAACCATCGCCACAATCGTTGCGCCACCCGTGATAATCGAATCGGCAAAGGTTAAAATCCCTGCCCCCGCCACATTTTGAATGGCGTTTAAGTCATTGGTGGCATGGGCCATCAAATCACCGGTCCGATGCTTTTGATAAAAAACGTGATCCATCTTAGTAAAATGTTCAAATAATTGTGCACGTAAATCCTTTTCTAGGCGAGCCGCCCCGCCCCAAATGCGCCCCCGCCAAACAAAGCGGAAAATATATTGGGCTAAAGCGGCTGCCACTAAAATTCCAATCCACATTAAAATGCGTTGAATCGATATTTCGTGCTGATTGATTTCATCAATGATAATCCCAATCACCCGTGGCGGAATTAGCTGAGCCAACGCCACTAAAATCAGCGCCGTCACACCGATAATATAATTTTTCTTTTCCCGTTTAAAAAACCAACTTAACCGTCGATAAATCGACATATGACACCTCTTTCCATCTGCAAATGCAAACTCTTCATTTTTCATTTTCTTATTGAAAACACTATTCCTTTTTTTGCTTAAAGCTATTGTCTTGAAAGCACAAAAAAAAGGCTGAAAAAATTCAGCCCGCTTAAATACGACAATTCGTTGCTACTAAATCAAAACCTTATTTCCCAGAATTATTTTTCATCTGCGCCATCATTTGGCGAATCTTTTTCTCGGAAGGTTTTTGACCCATGGAAGCCATCATTGAACGTAAAAATTCCTCATTAACGGGAGGATTTTTTTCTAATTCACTCTTAATTAATTTACGTGCTATAAAAACACCGGCTACGCCACCCACAAGTAGGGCAACTACGGCAATTAAAATTACAATTCCTGTTGATACCATCTAAATCGCTCCTTTCTCTCATACTCTCAAGAAAACATTTTACTAGAAAGCACCCCAAAAGAAAAGCAATTTTCAAAAAAAGCTCAAAAAAATTGTTGCTCAACTCTTCTATATTAGAATAATTATCAAATATTTTTGTCCTAATTTTATCGTTAATGATTCTCTTTATCATTTAAATGTTTTTATTATCAATTAAAAATTCTTGGTGCTACACTTACTTTACGAAATCAAATAAGAAGGTGCCCTTATGAGTAATTTTAAAAAATTCCTAATTACCTTAATCGCTGGAGCCATCGCTTTAGCCTCTGAATTTATTTTTCATCAACCGACAATAGCCTATTGGATTGTGGTAGTCGTTGGCGGTGTCACAACTATTTCAATGTTTATCGGCATGATTGAAACACTCCGTTCTGGCAAATACGGCATCGATATTTTAGCGATCACAGCAATTGTCGCCACTTTGGCGGTTGGCCAATATTGGGCCAGTTTAATGGTCTTGATTATGCTGACCGGCGGCGACAGCTTAGAAGATTATGCTTCTGGCCAAGCCAGCCGTGAGCTGCGTTCACTTTTAGATAATTCGCCTCAGGTTGCTCATCGCCTCAATGGTGATGCAATTGAAGATATTGCGGTAGAGGATGTAGCAGTTGGAGATTTGCTCTTAGTTAAACCAGGTGAACTCGTGCCAGTTGACGGTATTGTGACAGAAGGCGAGTCCTCCGTTGACCAATCTTCTCTAACCGGAGAATCAAAACCAATTGATAAAAAAATCAATGATGAATTAATGTCCGGCTCGTTAAATGGTGATGCGGCATTGCGTTTTAAAGTCACCAAAGCCGCCGCCGACAGTCAATACCAAACTCTAGTCAAGCTGGTCAAAGAATCTGAAGCTAAACCCGCCCACTTTGTCCGTTTGGCGGATCGCTATGCTGTGCCTTTTACGATTGTTGCCTATGTTATCGGTGGCGTTGCTTGGTTTGTTTCAAAAGATCCCGTGCGTTTTGCAGAAGTGTTAGTCGTCGCTTCCCCTTGTCCACTAATTTTGGCGGCCCCAATTGCATTGGTTGCTGGCATGAGTCGTTCCAGCCGCAATGGAATTGTCGTAAAAACCGGCACAACAATTGAAAAATTGGCTAGAGCACAAAGCATTGCCTTTGATAAAACCGGAACTTTAACAGAAGGTAAACTTTACGTCGATCACATTCAGCCAACATTAACAACTATTTCTGCAGAAGACTTATTTCGCTTAGCGGCCAGTGCTGAACAAGAATCTACACATATTTTAGCTCGCTCATTAGTAGCCCACGCCAAAGAACAGCAAATTTCTTTATTGCCAGTACAAAATTTAGAAGAAGTGACCGGTGCAGGAATTCAGGCTACAATTAATGGTCAGGAAATTAAAATTGGTAAAGCTGATTTTGCAGCCGCAGCTAATTTAACAACTGATTTAACAACCGATCAAACGGTTGTCTACATTGCATTAGACAATCACTATGCCGGCTACATTACCTTTAGAGATACCGTGCACCCTGAAGCTAAAGCGACGATTCAAAACTTGAAACAATTAGGTCTGCAAAGAATTCTGATGCTGACCGGGGATGGGCCTGCGATTGCCAATGAAATTGGTCAAGAAGTCGGTATCAGCGAAATTCATTCAGGTTGTCTACCTCAAGAAAAAATTGCGGTCGTTCAGGGTTTGACCCAGCACGTTTCCCCTGCTGTTATGGTAGGCGATGGTGTGAATGATGCGCCGGCTTTGGCGATGGCCGATATCGGCATTGCCATGGGGGCACATGGTTCGACTGCTGCTAGTGAAAGTGCCGATGCTGTCATTTTAAAAGACGACTTAACCAGAGTTTCAGAGGCGGTTCGTCTTTCTCAAGACACGATGAAGATTGCCAAACAATCGGTACTGATTGGGATTTTTATCTGTGTTGTGCTGATGCTGATTGCGAGTTTTGGTGTGATTCCCACTTTGATTGGCGCTATTTTACAAGAATGTATTGATACCATTTCAATCTTATCCGCTTTACGGGCCAGAAAAGATCGCTAAACCCACAGCTTTGATAACGGCCGTCGCAAAAAAAATAAAGCAACACGAAGTTGAACTTCCCTTAAAAAATTGGCTTAGAGCTGATGATTCAGGGAAGTTTTTTTGATTTTTATTTTCTATAGAATTTTTTTGATAATCAAGCGAACGGCTTTTTTGTATTTTAAAAATAAAGCGGTAAGCTTAAGGTAATGAAAGGACTGATTCTGATGAAAAAAATTGCCTTAGTGACAGGTGCCAGTTCTGGAATGGGCTTGGCGACTGCGACTGCCTTGGCGAAACAAAATATTCACGTCGTGATGCTGATTCGTAATTATGCCAAAGGACTGGCTGCTTTAGCTCAGGTCAAAAAAGCGAGCGGCGGCAGCGCTGAAATCTTACAGGCGGACTTAGGAGATTTGCAAAGTCTGGAGCGTTTAGCGAATAAATTTCAAGCACAGCATCATCAGCTGGATATTTTAGTGAATAACGCCGGCGTGCTACCACCAAAACGCCAAGAAACTCATGACGGTTTTGAAGAAATGTTTGGTGTCCATTATCTGGGACATTTTGCTATAACTAATATGTTGATGCCACAGCTTTTACAAGCTCCACAGGCACGAATTGTCAATGTCGCCTCGCTTGCTTATCGTTTTGGCGAGATTAATTTTGCCGACTTAAATAGCAAAAAACATTATTCCTTTGTTAAAGCCTACAGTAATTCAAAATTGGCTGTCGTTCTCTTTACGGAAATGCTAGCTAAACGCTTGCGTTTCACCCAAGTAACTGCCAACAGTTTACATCCGGGGATTGTCAACACCAGTGTCACCAGTCGTATTGGCGGTGACTTTTTGGCAACAGCACCGCTAATTTCGAAAGTGTTTCTAACTCCGGAAAAAGGCGCGGAAACTGCGATTATGTTGGCAACTGATCCTGCTTTGTTCGCAGTTTCCGGCAAATACTTTGACCAAGGTCGGCCCCGTAAACTCGCAGCCAAAGCCACCGATTTAAATACGATGGAACGTTTGTGGTCAGTCAGCGAAAGTTTAGTACAAGAAATTTTACCGGACTTTAAGGCCATCTATCAGCCATGAGTTTTATTTCTAGCCAAATGTTTTTCCAAAAGTCCCTTTACTTTACTTAAATTTTTTTCTTCCCTACAATAAAGACAAAGCATTATTATAGGAGGAATTATTATGAAAATAGCTTTAATCGGTGCCACTGGTCACGCCGGATCAGAAATTTTAAAGGAAGCCGTCAGCCGCAATTTAGATGTAACGGCCATCGTCCGTAGCCCTGAACGCTTAAAGTTGGATGTCCCTTATTTAAAAAAAGATTTATTTGCCTTAACGCAGGAAGATTTGGCCCCCTTTGATGTGGTGGTCGATGCCTTTCGTGCCCCAAATGGTCATGAAGAGCTCCACAAAACTTCCGTTGAGCATCTAGTAAAAATCTTAACGGGTACCAAAACGCGACTGCTAGTCATCGGCGGAACCTCTTCATTATTTATTGATGAGGACCGCAGCGAACGCATGATTGACGGCGTAGACCCTAGCGCACCCTTTTATCCGACTGCCTACAATATGTATGAAGCTCTTGTCGATTTAAAAAAAGCGAATGACTTAACTTGGACTTATGTTTCGCCGGCAGCCTATTTCAATCCAAATGGAACTCGGACTGGTCACTATCAACTGAGTGATGACCGCATGAAAATGAACAGTCAGGGACAAAGTGAAATCAGCATGGCGGATTATGCCATCGCCATGGTGGATGAAATTGAAAAACCGCAGCATTTAAACGAGCACATCAGTGTCGTGAGCCAATAAAATAAAAAAAAGCTTAGCTTCCAGTCCTTTTAGCGGCTGTCAGCTAAGCTTTTTTTATGACAATAGTGGCTCGATTTCAGCTAACAAGCCCTCTGCATTTAATAAACCATAATCTTTTTTCGAAATAGCCAAGACTGGTGTTTCTGGAAAATCCTCCTCAATTTTTTCCTTTGCGTATCCATAAGTCGGCATCAATAAAATAAGATCGGCCTTTGGTCCTTCTGCTTTCAATGTAGCAGCTGAATGGGCCGTAACCTGATAATTTTTCCCAGATTTATTACTTAGGTTTTGCATTTTAGTGGCTAAAAATTGGCTGTACATCAAACCGTCCTGCGTAAAATCAACATTGATATCAAAAATTGTTATCTGTTTCGCCTGCTCCTGTGTCTGGGTCGTGTTCGTTGTTTTTTCCATTTTCTGTCTCCCCTTCTTGCCAAAAATCTTTTCCAAAATCGTTGGCGGTTTTTGACCGAGGAGTTCATCCACCGAAACTTGAAAATAATTACTTAATGCCAACAGCATTTCTAAATCAGGATAACTTTTATTGTTCTCCCATTTCGAAATAGCTTGAGCAGTGACATGTAAAATTTCTGCCAATTGTTTTTACGTCAGCTTTTTGGCGCTGCGTAATGTTTTAATTTTTAGGCCTAATTCCATCTTCAGAATACCTCCGGGTTGTGCGCCTGGCAATTGAGCAGTCGTTGAGTGCCTGATTTTTGCACTTAACTGCTGGTTGAGTTGTTGAATTACCAAGCTTTTTCTTATTTTCAGTATAACAAACCGAAGCAAACTTTTGCTATGCCCTCCACATCGCAATTACCATTAAACTTAGAAAGATAAAAACCTGCTGAAAATAAAATGAAATTTTTCTGAGCATTCCTATTGACTTCGAGTCCACTCCAACTTGTACACTATAAACATCAACAGCCAAGAAAGGATGAAGACGATGCTATCTATCCAATTAACCACACCGTTAAGCAAAGATTTTTTTGAAGCAGTCTCCCTCAGAAAACAAACCAGTCCCAATAAAATTAATTATTTGAAAGAACAAAAGTACATCACCTTTGTCGCTAGATATCAACAGCAAATTGTCGGCACCGCCTCTTTACAGATTTTTACCAATTCAATGGGACGAATTCGTGAAATTGCCGTCACTCCGGATTTTGAAAATAAATTTGTCGAACAACGGCTAATTCGCTTCATTGAAGATTTCTTAACTAACCGCAATAGCGGCAATAGGCCAATTCTATTTGGAAAAAAGGCTTACCTGACGCAGGCCGTCTAACTAAAAAAAGGAGCAGCTACTATGACTGAAAGAAAAACTAGAAACTTACTTGAAGAAGAAAAAATCAAAATTGAATTAGAATTAAAAAACCAATATTATGGCGCATTTGTCTCCAATGTTTTACACGATTCCCACCGCCAGGCATTAAAAGCTAGTTCTCAAACTGATTCTGCTGAAGAAAATCAGCCTGAGACTGGAAAAATAGCTTGCTAAAGAGTACAAAAAAAGACTAGAGCATAAAAATACCGCCTCCCAAAAAACAAATTTTTTGGGAGGCGGTACAACGCTAAAGTCTTTTCTTATTTATTCAATCACTTTATTTAGCAGCAACTCTGGCTCTTCCTCCACTGCTCGCCAACCTTGTTGAGTGGTGCCTAATTTAATCAATAGCCGATCCTTAGGCAGCTTTTGACTCTTGGTAAACAGCCATAAACGTAAACTTGCTGGTTCATAACATAAATCACCGGCGCTCACCTCTTCAATCACTCGACCATTTTGAGAGATTGCATTGGCTTGAGCTCGAAATTGTGCTTGGCAATCTTTTTCAAAAAAGATTGTTGCCGGACTTGTGGCGATAAATTCAGCCACACTTTGACTATCCAATAATTCTAAAGGTAACTTTTGCTTGCCGATATAAATATTTGTTTGTGCCATTGCTACAAACCTCCCTGAAACTCTTTATAAACTAAGAATACAACTTGAAGTGAACTCTAAGGCAAGTATTTTGCCGTAAAAGAATAAAAAATTTTGTGTAGTAAGAATATCAAGTCTACTTTCTCGAGAAACAGTGAAAAGAGTATGGCCTCAAGCAGTGGATGGTCAAAAACAAAACTTTTAAAAAGTTTCACTCTATTTAAAGCAAGCCATCTTTAAACAATCCATAAATTCTTTACTTATAACAGGTTGCCAATACTTCTTTTTAAAAGAGCTTTCTTAAAGGCTTTTGGCTATGCTAAACTTAAATTAATTCACCTAAGGAGTTATTTATGGAAACTAATTTTGATTTAAAGGGTTGGCGCAAAAATTTTTATATTTTTTTAAGCGGGCAATTTCTTTCTGGAATCACCAGTATGATTGTCCAATATGCAATCATTTGGTATTTGACCCGAGAAACCGGCTCGGCAACAGTTTTAAGTTTGGCTACCTTACTAGGTATGCTGCCGATGGTTTTGCTCTCACCTTTTGTCGGCCCACTAATTGACCGTTGGGATAAAAAACGTCTGCTAATCTTCACCGATATTGTTGTGGCAATTTTTGCCGTTATTTTGGCTATTACCGGTACTTTGGCAAATCATTTTCCCTTGTGGTTGGTCTTTGTTTCTCTGTTGATGCGCTCGGTGGCTCAAACGTTTCAAATGCCGACAATTCAATCCATTTTGCCCATGATGGTTCCAGAAGACCAGCTGACCAAAGTCAATGGTCAATTAGGCATGGTCCAATCTGCTAATTTTATTATCGCTCCTGCCTTAGGGGCTTTTCTCTATGCTGTTGTGCCGATAAATCTGTTAATTTTGTTGGATGTATTGGGTGCGGTTTTCGGCGTCAGTTTGATGATTTTAGTGCGGATTCCTAAAGTTGTCTCTCAGGGAGAAAAAATTCAGCTTTTAGCCGATACTAAATTTGGTTTTCAAAAACTTATCAGCAATCGCGGTCTGTGGTACATCACGTTAATTGGTGCGGCCTTCACGCTAATCTATATGCCGGCTGCCAGCATGTACCCGCTGATGACCATGCAATATTTTAATGGCACTGTTGGCCAAGCTGGTTTAGTGGAAGTCATTTATTCGGTGGGGATGCTCTTAGGCGGCAGTCTAATTGGCTTTTTTGGAAATTGGAAAAATCGCATGCTGCCGGTGTTAATTTCTTATATCGTAATTGGTGTCACGACTGGTTTAGGCGGTATTTTACCAGGCAACCAAACGGGCTTTTTATGGTTTGTTGGATTAAACGCTTTTGCTGGCATCGCCACGCCATTTTTTAACACGATGTTGATGGCAATGATTCAGCAAAGCCATCCAGCAGCGCAATTGGGAAGAATTTTAGGAGTTTTAAACTCTTTAATCAGTTTAACTGGACCCGTCGGTTTAATTTTTGCCGGACCGCTGGCGGATTTTTTAGGGGTAGAAAAACTGTTTATGATTGCTGGGCTTGGCACCCTCATCTGTGGTGTCGCAACTTGGCTGGTCCCGGCTGCTCGTAATTATGATCGTCAACTTCAGGAAAAATTGGCCGAAAATTCCTCCTTGAAGGATTCAACTGAATAAAAAAAAAACTGCTCTTGTTAACCGGCCTTAGTTTTAAGGTTGGCGATAACAAAGCAGTCTTTTTTATTAACTATTCATGATTTTTTCTAATAAATCAGGATCAAAGGTTTGTTCTTTGAAACTTTCAATTTCAAATTTATAAGGAGCTTTTTTATTTTTCTTGTCCTCACCGACATAGGGCGTTTCCAAAATTTTAGGAACATCACTAAATTTTTCATGGTGGACAATTTTATTCAGTGCATCAAAGCCAATCGTGCCAAAACCGATATTGGCATGGCGATCTTTGTGGGAGCCTTGAGGATTTTTTGAATCATTGATATGCAAAACCTGCAGGCGCTCTAAGCCAATGACCTTATCAAATTCTGTTAATACACCCTCAAAGTCTTCTTTGATATTATATCCGGCATCATTGGTGTGGCAAGTATCAAAGGTTACGGATAATTTTTCATTTAATGTCACACCGTCAATAATTTGTGCTAATTCTTCAAAGGTGCGACCGACCTCAGTCCCTTTACCAGCCATCGTTTCTAAAGCAATTTTAGCTTTTTGATTTTTCGTCAAGACTTCATTTAAACCTTTAACAATTTGCTGGATTGCCGCATCCGGACCAGCACCCACATGGGCTCCTGGATGCAAAGTAATTTGGCGGGCACCTAACGCTTCGGCCCGTTCAATTTCAGCCCGCAAAAATTCTGTTGCAAAACCAAAATTTTCCGGCTTAATTGTATTGCCTAAATTAATAATATACGGAGCATGCACCACGATATTAGAAAGATTGTGCTCTTCCATAAAGGCTTCGCCAGCGGGAATGTTCATTTCATCGATTGCTTTCCGGCGGGTATTTTGTGGCGCTCCGGTATAAATCATAAAGGTGCTAGCACCATAACTAGCCGCTTCTTCAGCTGCCCCTAAGAGCATTTTTTTGCCGCTCATACTTACGTGTGATCCAATTAACATCTTGTCCTCCATTTTTCTGTTTTCATTTAGACTAACCAAAAACCTGCTGCAACTCAACTTTTTTGTCTGCTAGAGTAAAATAGTTAAAGCGCCGGTCATCAGTGCAAAACTGATTAGAAAACTAATTGAAGAAGCAAAGCCAACCGCCTCAGCCTTCATCCCAGCCGCTACTGAATTAATTACCCCGAAAGTCGGCACTGGACCTAGACAAAGCAGGCACAAAACAGTTTTCATCATGGCGGGAATTGGCAAAAGAAAAATAATTATTGCCATCACAATGCCACCGCCATAACGAGTAGCTAAAACCTTCACGACAATTTTTTGATAGGCTTTCGGTAAGACCAACTCCAGATACAAGCCAATCATCAGCATCGATAAAAAGGTGTTAGCACTGCCAGCAACTTCTGTTACGGATAAAACAAAAGCCGGTAAATTAATTGACAGTAAGCGAATCAGTAACATTAAAACATAGGTTGTAAAAGGAACAGAAGCAAATAGACGTTTTAAAATCTTCAACAAAGAGAAATCATCTTTGACTTTTTCTAGTCGATCGATAAAGATTGTCGTCCCACCAGAAAGCATAATGCTATTGCCGATATCAAACATCGCCAGATAAGGGACCGCCACCGGCAAAAAGCTTTGAATAAAAGGCAGAGCAAAATTGCCAATATTATAACCCGAACTGCTGAACATCACAAAACGTCGTTCTGCTTCTATCGGTTGCTTGCGGGTGGTCAGATAGCCAATCAAGACCATCAACCCATTAAACAAGAAACCTATCAAAACTAAAATCAACAGCCCTTGTTCAATCACCAAAGTCGACATATTGGTAATTACCGCAGCCGGCAGCGTTAAATTAATAATAATTTTTGAAATGATATCGCCGTCTCGTTTGGCTAACAGATTCCAGCGTTTTAATAGATACCCAAAAATAATAATGGTAAACAACGCAAAAGCGTTCATTAACACAACAGCCAAAATATTTTCCTCCATATAATAGAAAATAGAAAAAGCTGGGAGTTAAAATTCCCAGCCTTTTTCCTTCTTAAGCGACACTCATCTGCTTTTTAAAAATTCAATAGGAAATATTTTTTCTTTCCTCGACGAACAACAGTGAATTGACCGGAAATTTTATCGCTGTCGGCTAGCTGATAAGCTAAATCAGTTTGGCGTTCACCGTTAAGGTAAATCGCACCGTTTTGGATATCTTCTCTGGCTTGACGTTTAGAAGCTTCAATTCCAGAAGCAATCAACAAATCAACTAAGTTCAAACTCTCATCAGTCTGCACTTCATAGCTAGGCACATCTTTAAAGCCTTGTTTGATTTCTTCAGCTGTTAATCCTTTGATATCTCCGCTGAAAAGAGCTTCCGAGATATGGACCGCTTGTTCGTAGGCCGCTGGGCTGTGAACTAAACTCGTCACCTCTTTAGCTAGAGCTTTTTGAGCAGCTCGGCCTTCTGGCGCAGCTGTAAACTCCGCTTCAATTGCGGCAATCTCCGTCAAACTCAAGAAAGTGAAATATTTCAAAAATTTCACGGCATCCCGATCATCGGTGTTAATCCAAAATTGATAAAATTCATAGGGGGAGGTTTTCTCGGCATCAAGCCACACTGCATTGCCCTCTGTTTTGCCAAATTTTGTGCCGTCTGCTTTGGTGATTAACGGCATGGTCATGCCAAAACCTTGGACTTCTTTTTCCCGGCGCAATAATTCAATTCCCGAAGTGATATTGCCCCATTGGTCACTGCCGCCTAATTGCAACAGGCAGCCGTGGGTTTCGTATAATTTTAGAAAATCATAGGCCTGTAACAATTGGTAAGCAAATTCAGTGTAGGAAATCCCGGTTTCAATCCGGCGCTTCACACTTTCTTTACTCATCATGTAATTAATCGTAAAGTTTTTACCGACATCCCGCAAAAATTCAATTAAACTAATTTCCCCTAACCAATCATAGTTATTGGCCACCAATGCTGGATTTTTCTGATCTTCAAAATCAATAAAACGTGACAGCTGATCTTTAATACTAGCTGACCAATTTTTGACAGTATCTAAGGTGTTTAATTGACGCTCTTGGTCTTTAAATGACGGGTCGCCAATCATGCCAGTACCACCGCCGACTAAGGCAATCGGCACATGACCATTTTGTTGGAAACGACGCAAAGTTAAAATCGGCAATAGATGCCCGATATGCAAACTATCAGCAGTCGGATCAAAGCCGATATACAGCTTGACAGACTCTTCGTTTAATTGTTTGGTTAGTGCGTCTTCGTCAGTGACTTGATGAACCAAGCCCCGCAGCTTTAATTCTTCAAAAAAGCCTGAACTCATGTTATTTCCTCCTAGTTTAGCTAAGTTATTAATTTTTGGTAAAAGTTTGTGGCTATTACCGCTGTTTTCAGTTGAAAAATCCTACCCTGCCGTGGCCTTCAATAGCCAGTTCTTTTCGTTAGAAGCTTGCAATACCTCAGCGTAAAACAAACAACAATCGATAAAATCTGCAAGACAGTTCTAAAAAACCGCTGAAACCGTCTGAAAAAAGGTACTGCAAAAGATTTTAGCCACGCTGTACATACTTATTCATATTAACTGAAATAGCTGCGAAATAAAAGGGGAAAGTCTAGAATCTAGCGGGAAAATGCGATTTTTTTTTGGAATAGACCTATTTGTCCGCAAACCTATTCATTTATTTTGATTTTTGCTATAATACCATGAAGACTTTTATTTACTTTTCGGGAATTCTCAAGTCTTTGCAAGGAGGGAAAAGCTTTTGCCAATGGATCATGAGCAACAGCAACAGCTCAAAAAAGTTGAAAAAAAAGCTGGGTTTATTACAAATGTGACGCTAGGCATCTTCCAATCACTTTTTGTCTTTGTGATTGTCATTCTTTTGTTTCTAGGCGCATTAGGAGCAGGAATCGGGGCTGGTTATTTCGCCTCACTAGTAGCAGATACCAGTTTAATGGAACGGGATGATTTTGACCGGGCCTTTGGAAATATCACGGAAACATCTTATTTAAACTATGCTGATGGCAGCCAAATTGCCACCATCAGTTCAGATTTATTAAGAACAACCGTTTCATCAGAAGAAATTTCTAGCTTATTAAAAGATGCAATTGTCAGTGTCGAGGATGAAAATTTTTATGAACATTCCGGCTTTGTGCCAAAAGCCGTTTTGCGGGCTTTGATTTCTGAAGTCACCGGCTTAGGTTCTTCTGGTGGTTCAACTCTGACGCAACAATTGATTAAGCAGCAAGTCTTAACGGATGAAACGACCTTTGACCGAAAAGCCAATGAAATTTTATTGGCGGCTCAGGCCGAAAAATTTTATACCAAAGATGAAATCGTCACGACCTATTTAAATGTTTCTCCTTTTGGCCGTAATAATCGGGGGCAAAATATTGCCGGTGTTCAAGAAGCCGCAGAAGGCATTTTTGGTGTCAGTGCTGCTGAGGTCAACTTAGCCCAAGCCGCCTTTATTGCTGGCTTGCCTCAAAGCCCAATTGTTTACAGTCCTTACACGCAAGGCGGCGCTTTGAAGGAAGATTATTCAGCCGGATTAGAGCGTAAGGACGAAGTATTATTTGCAATGTATCGAGAAGGTCTGATTTCTGAAGCGGATTATAATGATGCCAAAAACTATGATTTGGCTGCTGACTTTTTACCACAGGCTACTGCCGAAACCGATGACCGGGATTTTCTTTACTATTCGGTGATGGATGAGGCTATCAATGTCTTAGCTGAACAGTTGGCTTTAAATGATGGTTTGTCCGAAACAGACTATCAAGAATCAACTAATATGAATCAATATTTAACTAGAGCCGAAAGACAAATTGAAAACAATGGCTACACCGTTACTTCGACAATTGACCAGTCATTGTACGACTCCATGCAACAAGCAGCCATTGATTATGGCTACATGCTCCAAGATGGTTCCGGCAATGAAGTTCAAACGGGAACCGTTATGATGGACAATACCACCGGAAAAATCTTAGCCTTTCTCGGTAGCTTAGATTATTCAACAAATCAAAATAATCATGCCTTAACTACTCAACGGCAGCCGGGTTCGACAATCAAACCGGTCTTAGCCTATGGTCCCGCCGTCGATCAAGGATTGATTGGAACCGAATCAAAAATTGCCAGCTATGAAGTTAAGTATGATACCAACGACCAAGTGATTCAAAATGCCAATGGAGTTTCCGGTGTCGGTAATTTTCTTTCGACTCGGGCAGCACTGCAGGCCTCAGATAATGTGGCGGCCTATCATACTTACCAAGAAATCCAAGATACTTTAGGCGCTAATTATGTCTATGAAAATTATTTATCCAAAATGAATTTTCCTGACAATGGCGACTGGAACACGGAATCTGCTCCATTAGGTACTTCAATTGTTACCGTTTTGGATATGGTAAATTCTTATCAAACATTAGCGAACGGCGGTAATTATTTAGAAGGTTATTTAGTGGAAAGCATTGTCGACAACGCCGGCAATGTGATTTATCAGCATCAAGCCGATCCTGTTCAAGTGTATAGTCAATCTGCCGCTTCCATTATGAATAATTTAATGGAAAGCGTCATTACAGCAGCTCAGACGACGTCATTTAAAGGAATTTTAACCGGGTTAAACTCGCCGATTGGGCAAGCTGATTGGGCCGGAAAAACCGGGACTACAGAGGATAATACCGATTCTTGGTTAATTGTGCAGACACCGGCGATTACCATTGGCAATTGGTCCGGTAAAGATGATAACAGTGCCCTCTATGGTTACTCGGGCGTTAGGAGCGGTAACTTTTTAGCTTATATGGTCAATCGCCTCTATCAAACCAACAGTGGCGTCTTTGGTGCTGATCAGAAATTTTCTTTAGCTTCTGATGTTCAATCTGTCCAAGTGTCAGATGTGACGGGTTTAAGAAAAGGCAACTTTACCTATGAGAATAAAAGTTATTCAGATCCTGGCAGCTTAGTGACCTCACTGTGGGCATCAGGAGCAACTATTGCCAATAGCCGCTACAATTTTGGTATTGGTGGCACCACGGAAAATTATCAAAGTTATTGGGCGCAGCACACGGCTAGTTCGACAACCTCATCCTCAGACTCCAGAAGTAGTGGTTCTAACTCAAATAATTCAACTACCACAGATAACGACAGCGATGATGCCGATAGCGATGATAACACCGAAGCTGACGACAATAATACTGAAGAAGAAACCCCGGCAGATAATACAATTACTGAGGGCAATAATACCGAATAAGCAAAAAAAGGCTGTACGGTTAGTTTTTAACAGATGAAAGCCGAACTATATTATATTTGCAACTGTGGTCCAGTAGGCCCTTGTCGCAAATGAACACTATCCAGTGATTTTTACTGGATAGTGTTCGTAAAGTTCGGCTCTGTTTTAACTAATTGTACAGCCTCTTTAATATATATTTCTAATTTAAAAATTACGGAAACGCTGATAACGTTCAGCCAACAGTGTTTCTGTATCCTTTTTACTTAATTCTGTCAATTTTTCAATTAAAGCCTTTTGCATCAAACGGTTAATTTTATCTTGTGGCAAAGCTTCGCCGTTAAAGGTTTCTGGAATCACCCGTTCAATCACAGCCATCTCCTGTAGCTCATTGGCTGTGATTTTCATCAACTCAGCTGCTTCTGCCGCCCGTGAGCCATCCTTCCAAAGGATGGAAGCAAAGCCTTCTGGTGATAAAATGGCATATATGCTATGCTCCATCATCCAGACCTCATCTGCAACGCCTAATGCTAAGGCGCCACCGCTGCCGCCTTCACCGATAATGATGGCGATAATCGGAACCTTTAAATCTGACATTTCCATCAAATTTTTAGCGATAGCTTCCCCTTCGCCCCGTTCTTCAGCACCGACGCCACAAAAAGCCCCGGCTGTATTGATTAAGGTAATCACCGGTCGTTTGAATTTCTCTGCTTGTTTCATCAATCGCAACGCTTTGCGGTAACCTTCCGGATTAGGAGCACCAAAATTCCGCTTGATATTGTCCTGTAAATCCTTACCCTTTTGAATGCCAACCACCGTCACCGGCTTGCCGGCTAATTTAGCGACACCACCGACAATCGCACTATCGTCTGCGAATAAACGATCGCCATGAAACTCTTGAAAGTCCTCAAAAATCGTTTCAAAATAATCTAAGCTGGTGGGGCGGTCCTGCTTTCTGGCTAATTGAACAATTTCATTTGCAGTTAAAGCCATTAGTTCCACCCCTCCATTGTATGCATGATTAATAACTCACTTAAACGCTCTTTTAATTCTGTTCGCGGTACGATTTGATCGACAAAACCGTGAGCCAACAAAAATTCTGCTTTTTGAAAGTCTTCTGGCAATTCTTGTTTGATGGTTTGCTCAATAACTCGCCGACCGGCAAAGCCAATCAGACTTTGCGGCTCCGCTAAAATAATGTCGCCTTCCATCGCAAAACTTGCGGTCACACCGCCCGTCGTTGGGTCGGTTAAGACCGTAATATATAACAGTCCAGCGTTACTGTGGCGTTTGACCGCCGCAGAAATTTTCGCCATCTGCATCAAAGAAAAAATCCCCTCCTGCATCCGAGCGCCGCCAGAGGCTGTGAAAATCACGACTGGTAATTTTTCTGCCAACGCTTTTTCAAAGAGACGGGTAATTTTTTCACCGACCACGGTACCCATACTGCCCATGATAAAATTGGCGTCCATAACACCAATCGCCACCGAATTCCCATTAATCTTGGCTTTTCCTGTGACCACGGCTTCATGCAAATCAGTTTTTTCCCGCAGCTGATCAATTTTACTAAGATAGTTTGGGAAAGCTAGTGGATCTTTGGTTTCGACCTCCGTATCCCATTCTCGAAAACTTTTGCTGTCAACGGTTAAGGCTAAACGCTCCCAAGCATTAATCCTAAAACTGTAACCGCAATAAGGACAAATTTTTTCCGTGCCGATATCCTTTGTGTAAATAGTTCGTTTACAGGAAGGACATTTGGCGAACATATCATCGGGAACCTCCGGCTTGCTGCTAGGTTGTCCGGGACGATTGGGATTGATGCGAATATAATTTTTGTTCTTTTTAAACAGCGCCAATTTCACGCCTCCTTCATTTTTCAGCCCAGATTAATTTAATCCTCTGGTGACCAGTTTGGTAAAAAGGTTTCTTGTAAAAAGGCTGTATCATAATCACCAGCTAAAACTTGGGGATGGCTGATCAAGTCTAATTGAAACTCCGCATTCGTGACGACACCTTCTGTCACCAGCTCGCTTAAAGCCCGCTGCATCTTCATCAGGGCTTCAAAGCGGCTTTCACCGTGGACAATCACTTTTGCAATCATCGAATCGTAATACGGGGGAATAGTATAACCTGAATACATAGCGCTGTCCACCCGCAGTCCCATACCGCCGCTTGGCAGTAATAAATTTTTAATTTTTCCCGGTGAAGGAGCAAAATTAAAGGCCGGATTTTCCGCATTGATGCGGCATTCAATCGCATGACCGCTAAAACAAATATCGGCCTGCTGCAATTCTAAGGGCAACCCAGCCGCAATTTCAATTTGCTTTTTAACCAAGTCAACACCTGTCACCATTTCAGTTACCGGATGCTCCACTTGGATGCGGGTATTCATTTCCATAAAATAAAAATCGCCTGCTTCGTCCATCAAAAATTCAATAGTGCCAGCATTTTGATACTTCACTGCCTGCGCTGCTCGAACCGCCGCTGCGCCTAAATCTTGACGCTTTTGCTTGCCGATGACAACCGAAGGGGATTCTTCTAAAACTTTTTGATTGTTCCGTTGCAAAGAGCAATCCCGTTCACCAAGATGAATGATATTGCCAAAGGCGTCCCCTAAAATTTGGACTTCGATGTGACGAGCCGGATAGACAATTTTTTCCAAATACATATCGCCATTGCCAAAAGCGGCTAAGGCTTCTGAACTGGCGGATTGAAAATGCTGCGGCAATTCCTCAGCCGTTAAAACTTTACGAATGCCTTTTCCACCACCACCGGCTGCTGCTTTTAGCATCACTGGATAACCAATTTCTTCAGCAATTTTCAAAGCTTCTTCGACATTGGCAACAGCACCATCACTGCCGGGAATTACTGGCACATTGGCTTCTAGCATTAACGTGCGGGCATTAATCTTATTGCCCATTGCATCAATGGTCGCGCCTTTTGGTCCGATAAAGGTAATATTTAATTCTTCACACATTGATGCGAAGCGGCTATTTTCCGACAAAAAACCAAAACCGGGATGAATCGCCTGAGCGTTTGTTACAATCGCAGCACTTAAAACCTGTTGAATATTTAAATATGAATCGGTCGCTTTGGCCGGTCCAATACAAATTGCTTCATCTGCTAACTGGGTGTGAAGCGCTTCACGGTCCGCCTCTGAATAAACAGCGACCGTCGCAATGCCCATCTCACGACAAGCACGGATAATCCGCACAGCAATTTCTCCTCGGTTGGCGATTAGAACTTTTGTAAACATAGACACCTATCCAATCATAAAAGTTAACTCAGCCTCGGCAACTTTTTTGCCGTTTACATAGGCAATCCCTTTGCCGATGCCAGCTACTTTTTTTACTTTAATTATTTCAACTTCTAACATTAAGGTGTCGCCGGGCACCACTTTCTGACGAAATTTAGCTTTGTCGATACCGCCAAAATAAGCGGTTTTGCCTTTAAAATCTGGCAATGACAATAAAGCAACAGCTCCAGCCTGCGCTAAGGCTTCTAAAATTAAAACGCCGGGCATTACTGGATTACCGGGAAAATGTCCTTGAAACACCTGTTCATTGAAGGTGACATTTTTCTTGGCAACGACTCGCTTGCCTTCTTCTAACTCCTCCACGCCATCAATCAAAAGCATTGGATAACGATGGGGAATAATTTCTTTAATTTCTTCAATTGATAATTTCATTTGCTTTATCCTTTTTGAGTAGTTTATTGAATGCGGAATAACGGTTGGCCGAATTCTACCACGGCTTCATTTTCCACTAGAATTTCAGCGACCACGCCGTCAATTTCACTAGTGATTTCGTTCATGACCTTCATCGCTTCCACGATACAAATAATGTCACCTTTTTTTACAGTGTCGCCGACTGCTTTAAAGTTCCCTTGATCTGGTGAAGGTGAAAGATAGACGACACCAACAATTGGTGAAACAATTTCGGTACCAGATTCCACAACGAACATTTCTGTCGGTCCATCATTGCTACCAATCACCTCAGCTGCCGGTGGTGCGGGTATCGGTTGTGAACTCACTAGCGGTGTTTCTGTCACAGCAACAGTTGTTTGCTGGCCACGGGTCATGTCATTTTTGTTCATATATAATTCAAAAGAGCTTTCCTTTAAGTCAAACTCTGTCAGGCTGGATTGGTCAAAACTTTTTAATAAATCTTTGACTTCATTAATATTCATGAATAATTGCTCCTCACTGTCTACACAGTTTCAAAAAATAATTGCAAAAAACGGGTCTAAAGACTTCTAACTAAAATGCACTAGACACCTTAGACCCGGAAAAAATAAAATATAAATTAAGCTTCCCAACGCTTCAAGCAAAGAACCGCATTGTGACCACCAAAACCAAGTGAATTACTTAAAGCATAAGTAATCTCAGCTGGTTTGCTTTCGTTAATGACTACATTAACTTCAACGTCTGGGTCTAATTCAGTTACATTGATGGTTGGTGGAATAAATTGCTCCTGCAAAGCAACTAAGGCCGCTGCTGCTTCAATTCCGCCAGCTGCACCTAATAAGTGACCCGTCATTGATTTAGTTGAGCTAACATATGGTGTTGCATAATCGTCACCTAAAGCTAGCTTAATAGCTTTAGATTCAGCTACGTCATTTGTTGGCGTGCTTGTTCCATGAGCGTTGATATAACCAACCTCAGCCGGAGTAATCCCCGCTTCAGCCATTGCCAACTTCATTGCCTTAGCAGCACCTGAGCCATCCGGTGTCGGAGCAGTCATATGATACGCATCACAGTTTGCGCCATAACCGACAACTTCACCTAAAATAGTGGCGCCACGTTTTTCAGCATGCTCTAAAGATTCTAAAAGGAATACGCCAGCACCTTCCCCCATCACAAAACCACTGCGATGAGCATCAAAAGGTCTAGAACCAGTTGCTGGGTCTGTTTCCGTTGATAAAGCCGTTAAAGCAGCAAAACCGGCAATGCCGATTTCACAAATTGAAGCTTCAGCACCACCAGCCAACATAACATCTTGATAGCCATGTTTGATATTTCTAAAGGCTTCACCGATCGAATGCGTTCCACTGGCACAGGCCGTGACAATTGCTGTACAAATTCCCTTTGCGCCAACTTTCAAAGCGATATTGCCGGCAGCCATGTTGGCAATCGACATCGGCACGAACATTGGTGAAACCCGTTGTGGGCCTTTTTCATTCATCCGAGTGACTTGATCTTGAATCGTTGGCAGTCCACCGATACCGGAACCTACCATGACACCGAAGCGGTCTGCATCGGTATCTTCGGCTTTCAAATTAGCCATTTCCATCGCTTCTAAAGCTGCATAGATTCCATATAAGGAAAACCAGTCCATCCGTTTGGCATCTTTTTTAATAAAATGTTTATCGTAAGGAAAATCTTTGACTTCCCCCGCCAAAGAAATGCCGGTTTCGCTGGCATCAAATTTAGTAATCGGACCAATACCGTTAGTACCGGCTTTTAAATTATTTTTAAAGGTTTCAGCATCGTTGCCAATCGGCGAAGCGACACCGTAACCAGTAATCACTACTCGTGTCATTTTTATTCCTCCTATTTAAGGTAATCCATTTTTCAAAAATTCAGGTAGCAAACCTGCTAATTTTTTAGCCGTTCATCACTAAGCCACCGTCAACATTGATAACTTGACCGGTGATATATTGATTTTGTGCTAAAAACAAAGCCGTTTGGGCAACTTCTTCAACATTGCCATAACGTTTTAAAGGAATTTGTTCAACCGTCTGTTCTTTGACCTTGTCAGAGAGAACTTCTGTCATATCTGTTTCGATAAAACCTGGGGCAATCGCATTGACTGTAATCCCACGGGCAGCAGCTTCTCGGGCGACGGATTTTGTAAAACCGACAACGCCGGCTTTACTAGCAGCATAATTAGCTTGTCCAAGGTTGCCCATCAATCCAGAAACGCTGGCCAAATTGATAATCACGCCTTCTCTGAGCTTCATCATTTTCTTCAAAGCGTGCTGAGTCATGTTAAAAGTACCGGTCAAATTGATTTTGATAACTTCTTCAAAATCAGCAGCTTTCATGCGAATTAATAATTTATCATCGGTGATGCCGGCGTTATTGATTAAGATATGCACGGGGCCTAAATTAGCTTCCGCCTCTGCCAGCATGCTAGCGGCGTTATCAAAATCAGCAATATCGCCAGAAACTCCGATACATTTCACGCCATGGGCAGTGATTTCAGCAACTTGTTCATCTGAAATCTGGCTGCGGCCATTTAAAATAATATTGGCGCCCGCCTTAGCAAATGCGTGGGCCAAAGCTTTGCCGATACCTCGGGTACTGCCGGTGATAAAAACATTTTTATCCTTAATTTCCATTGCTTCCTCCTGATAACAGCACTAGCGTTTCAGCGAGGGTTTTACTATCCTCAACGCGGCTGTGTTGGATTGTCTTATCGATTTTTTTCAAAAAGCCGGTCAAGGTTTTGCCGGGACCAACTTCAATCATCGTGTCGATGCCTAAGCCCTGCAAAGTTGTAACACTTTCGTAAAAGCGCACCGGTGACATGACTTGCCTTGTTAATAAATCTTTGACTTGATTTTTTTCCATCACTTGAGCGGTCGTATTGCTGACAACCGGCACTTTAAAATCGTGAAACGTCACGTCTTCTAAAGCTACTGCCAATTTTTCAGCAGCAGGTTTTAGTAAGGCTGTGTGGAAAGGTCCACTGACATTAAGGGGCATCATTCGTTTTGCACCTTTTGCAGTTAAAATTTCCATCGCCTTATCAACCGCTGCTACTTCACCGCCAATTACGATTTGTTGTGGCGTATTGTAATTCGCTGGTGAGACGATGCCAAATTGGCTAGCCTCCCGACAGCTTTCTTCAATTACTTCCACTGGTGTGTTCATGACCGCCATCATTTTACCGACGCCTTTTGGTGCGGCGGTTGCCATATATTGACTGCGTTTGGCAATCAAGGCGATTGCATCAGCAAAGCTCAACGCTCCGCTAGCAACTAAAGCTGTATATTCTCCCAAACTCAATCCGGCGGCCGCATCGTAGGTAATGCCTTTTTCCTGCAATACTCGCAAAAATCCTACACAGACAGTCAAAATTGCTGGTTGGGTAAATTCTGTTTGATTTAAACGTTCATTTTCAGTGAAACATAATTCAGCGACATCGTAGCCTAAGCTATCGCTGGCTTCAGTGAAAGTCTCTTTAACAATTTTTTCTTGTTCGTATAATTCTTTTCCCATTCCGGGATATTGAGCACCCTGTCCACTAAATAATAAGGCTGTTTTCATGGTAGTTCCTTTCTCATCAGCAAAATAGCAGTAGGGACTGGGACATAATTTAGCAAAAATGTTTTGGTTCAAGCCTTTGTGACAGCCGGGCATAGAATCCAGCCATCACAAAAGCTTAAACGTGTTCAGAACATTTTGGCCGTTAACTTATGTCACAGTCCCACTAATTTTTTATTTTTCTGCTAATTGTTTTTCAACATAAGTAACTAAGTCTTGAACGGTTGCAATACCGTCTTCCGTTTCAATTTTCACATCGAATTCGTCTTCAATTTCATTGATGATTTGGAAAAGGTCTAAGCTGTCTGCTTCCAAGTCTTCTTGGATGTTTGTTGTCAATTGAATTTCTTCAGCGTCCTTACCTAATTCTTCTACAATGATGCCTTGAATTTTTTCGAATACCATAATAAATCCTCCGATTGTTTTGTTAGTTTTCTTGAGCAGTGCTCTGTATATGCAAACGGTCCTAAACGGTGACCAGGAGACTTCCCCAGGTTAAGCCACCGCCATAACCCGTTAACATCAATTTTTGATTTGATCCCAGCTGGATGGTGCCGGCTTGCACGGCTTCATCTAATAAAAGTGGGATACTAGCTGCTGACGTGTTGCCATAGTCAGCCATATTGGTGAGAAATTTTTCTCGTGGTACCTTCAACTTGCGGGCAATTTTATCAATAATCCGCTCATTTGCTTGATGCAATAAATAATAATCAATCGTATCTTTTTCTTCTGCCGCAACTGCTGAAATGTTTTTAACAACATCTCTCGTAGCAAAATCGAAAATATCGCGACCATTCATCTGTAAAAAATACTCATCTGTCGGTGGCTCTTGCCAAAAGGGACTGTCAAAATTTTTCTTACCGGCCGTCAAACTCTTTTGCCTTGTGCCATCAGAGGCCAACAATTCTCGGTGAAAATGTTGCACATCGCTAGCTTCAACTACGACTCCAGCGGCGCCATCACCGAATAAAACAGCGGTGCTGCGGTCCTCCCAATCCAATAATTTTGAAGTGGTTTCGCCGCCGATAACTAGTCCTCTTTGATAGCCGCCGCGAATAAATTTTTCAGCAGTGGCTAAGCCAAAGACAAATCCCGAACAAGCAGCCGTTACATCAAAAGCAAAGGCTTGCGTAGCTCCAATTGCTCCTTGGACCATACAGGCCACTGAAGGACAGGTATAATCTGGTGACATGGTTGCAACAATAATAAAATCTAAACTATCTGCTGGAAAATTAGTTTCAGCGATAAGTTTTTCAGCAACTTGGATACATAAATCCGAAGTATCTTCGCCAGTCGTGATATGACGAGCGTGAATGCCTGTCCGACTGGTTATCCATTCATCTGAGGTCTCCATCATTTCGGAAAGCTGATCGTTGGTTACCCGATTAGCCGGCACATAACTTGCAGTAGCAGTAATTTTTGCATAATTTTTCATCCGTGATCCTCACTTATAAGAATGCAGAAAATCATGAAGGTTTTTTAACGCTTTTAACAACGCCGTCTCTTCATCCTTTTCCATTCCTGTCAAAATATTTTTCACCATTTGCCGATGAAAGTGCTGGTGCACTCGGAATAAAAGTTTTCCTTTTTTGGTAAGTCCCAGCTTCACCACTCGGCGATCATCTTCGCTGCGGATGCGTTCGACATACTCTTTTTTGACAAGACGATTGATTGCCGTCGTCAAGGTCCCAACGGTAATCGACAATTCTTTAGCAACTTCGGAAGTGGTTTTTTTGCGATACATGCCAATGGCTTCAATCGTGTGCATCTCCGTTATCGAGACATCATCGAATCGCGACTTTTTTAATTCCGATTCTTCAATTGTCAAAATATCATTAAAGATGCTTACTAAATAGTCGTTGACTGTTTCTAAATTCGGTTCCATGGTCCACCACCAATTAGTTTGATTATCAAATCATTTGATGTTCAAACTATATCTTACTAAAAAAAAAAATGCAATAGGATTTTAACAATAATTTCTAGACATTCTCAAGAAATAATTGTCAAAAACCCGTCGCATTCTTTTAAACCTATGCAAAATCAGCATTTCAAACTTATTCAATTTAGTTTGATTGTGAAACTTTTTTGAGAAGCTTTAACTTTTTTTAAGATTTAATCAAAGAGATAGCGAATTTGTGGATTGCGGGCAGCCCCTACCTCATCCACTCGGCCGACTGGCGTCGTCAATGGATACTCATGGAAAACTTCACCATTTTCCATAGCTTGGTCATACAGATCCAAGAAAATTTGAATTGCTTCATCTAAAGTTTGTTTTGATTCAGTTTCTGTCGGCTCTAACATTAACGCCTCTGGAACAATCAGCGGGAAGTACATGGTTGGCGGATGCATTTGATAATCCAATAAAGCTTTCGCCATATCCAAAGCACTTACACCTGTTTGTTTTTTCAACTGACTTAAACTTATTACAAATTCATGCATACAATGGTCGCCATAGGGGACTTGATATTTTTCCTTAAGCCCATGAAGTAAATAGTTTGCGTTTAAAACAGCCGCTTTGGCTGAAGCGGTGATGCCATCACCACCAAGCGTCAGCAAGTAGGTCAAGGCTCTCGTCAAGATTGAAAAATGACCGTAAAAGCCTTTGACCTGACCAATTGTATGTTTTGGTGTGGTGAAGGCCCAAGTTCCATTCGTTTCAACTGGATAATAATCCGGCAGAAAATCCTTTAAAATTGCTTTGCAGCCGACAGGTCCCATGCCGGGGCCGCCGCCACCGTGGGGAGTTGAAAAAGTTTTGTGAATATTTAAATGAACAACATCAAAGCCCATATCCCCTGGGCGCACAATCCCCATAATCGGATTCAAATTGGCACCGTCATAGTAATTTAAGCCACCAGCATCATGCACAATTTTTGTAATTTCCGTGATGTTCGGATCAAAAATTCCAACCGTATTTGGATTGGTCAACATTAAGCCGGCAGTATCAGGTCCAACCGCTGCCTTCAAAGTCTCTAAATCGACACAGCCAAATTCATCTGACGGTATATTGACAGTTTCAAAGCCGGCCATCGCCGAACTAGCGGGATTCGTTCCGTGAGCGGAATCCGGCACAATAATTTTGGTTCTGTGGTGGTCTCCGTTGAGCTCGTGATAGGCTTTGATCATCAGCAAAGCGGTTAACTCACCATGAGCCCCAGCAGCTGGTTGAAAAGTAAACGCATCCATGCCATTGATTTCACTTAACCAGCTTTCAGCCGTAGTCATCACTTCTAAAGCACCTTGAATTGTTTCAACTGGCTGCAACGGATGAATCTCTTTAAAGCCCTCCAAGCCGGCCACTTCATCATTGACTTTTGGATTATATTTCATCGTACAAGAACCGAGGGGATAAAATCCATCGTTAACACCAAAACTTTCTTTAGCCAGTTGCGTATAATGGCGGCTTAATTCATTTTGAGAAAGTTCCGGCAGATGCAAGTCAGTCTGGCGCCGCAAATTTTCGGGAATTGCGCTGCCCGGCACATCGCTAGCGCCTAGCCAATCCGTTTCGTAACCGGGAATACTTCTTTCAAAAACTAATTTCATCGTGGCACCTCCTAAACTTTCTCAGAAATCATCTGGTCAACAGCGGCTACCACCAAATCAATTTCTGCTTTTGTATTCATTTCAGTTGCACACCAGAGCAAGCCTTTTTCTGTAGGCAGGCCGCCTAAGATATTTTGTTTGGCTAATTCTGCTAATAAAATTTCGTCATCAATTGGCATTTCTGTAACAAATTCGTGGAAAAAGTTTTGACTTAAAATTTTGATTCCGGGAATTTTTGCCAGCTCAGCTGCAAAATAATGAGCCTTGTCATAGGATTGCTGAGCCACTTTTGTCAAACCGTTTGGTCCCATTGTGCTAAGATAAATTGAGACAGTCAGGGCACAGTGGGCTACATTGGAACAGATATTGGAATTAGATTTTTCACGACGAATATGCTGCTCTCTGGCCTGCAACGTTAAAACAAAAGCTCGGCGGCCTTGATTATCAACTGTTTGTCCGGCAATCCGACCAGGCAGTTTACGAATCATTTTATTGCTAGTAGCCATAAAGCCAATATAGGCACCCCCAAAATTTAGTGGTAAACCTAAAGGCTGGGCCTCTCCCACCGCAATATCAGCGCCAAGTTCCCCTGGAGATTTCAACAGTGCATTGGTCATCGGGTTCACGGAAAGAACTGCCTTACTCTGATTATCATGAGTCAGGGAAATGATTTCTTCGACATTTTCCAAAGCTCCCCAATAATTTGGCTGCTGGACAATCGTACAGGCAACAGTTGCATCCAATTGCTCCTTCAAAGCTGCAATATCCAATTGGTTATCAACTTCTGGAATTAATTCGATTTCGACATCGCGATAACGGTAATAGGTTTCAATCGTTGCAATCGTCATCGGATGCATTGTTGCTGCTACTAAAACTTTTTTCCGTTTCTTATCTGTGCACATATTCACCGCTTCAGCTGCCGCCGTCGCTCCATCATACACCGAAGCATTCGCCGCTTCCATCCCTGTCAGCTCACAAATCAGCGTTTGATATTCAAAAATCGATTGCAAAATTCCTTGGCTAATTTCCGGTTGGTACGGCGTATAAGCGGTCATAAATTCTTCTTTGCTGGCAATTTGCTGAACAACTGACGGAATATAATGACGATATGCTCCAGCGCCTCTAAAAACTGTTGGAAAAACTTGGTTTTTGTGGGCCAACTGACTCATTGCTTGACGGACTTCCCGTTCACTTTTTCCAGCTGGTAAATTCAAGTGACTTACTTTAACCGCCTCAGGAATTTCTTTAAATAAATCCTCTAACTGATTGAGGCCGATTTTTTGAAGCATCTTCTGCTGTTCTGCAGAGGTGGTGCCGATATAATTTGCCATGATATGCCTCCTAACTCATTTTTAAGTAATAAATTTCTTTCAGAAATTTAGTTTGATTTTCGCGCCGTATACCATTCCACTAAACTGCTTGTTGTTTGCAAACTGTCAAAAGTGGAACTGGCATCCTCATTCATATTAAGGTAATAATTTTTTCAAAATTAATTTGATTTTCATTCCGTATACCATCCCACTAAACTGCTAGCTTTATACAGAACTGTGAAAAGTGGAACTGGCATCCTAACTCAAAATTAAGGTATTAAACTTCTAATCATCAATTTCTTTTAAATAGGCGTCGTATTCTTCTTGGGTTAATAAATCCTCCAAATCGCCTAATTGGCCGACTTCGATAATCCATGTGTCGTTGGCTTTTTCATTGATTGATTCTGGAGCGTCTTCCAAGTCTTCATTGATGGCAACAACTACACCGCTGACTGGTGAATAAATTTCTGAGGCGGTTTTAACAGACTCGATATCGGCAAAGTTGGCGCCTTTTTTGATTTCATCGCCGATGTCCGGCAGGTCTACGTAGACAATGTCGCCTAATTCGCCTTGGGCATAGTCAGACACGCCGATTTTCGCAGAGTCACCGTCAATTTTGATCCATTCGTGGGATTTTGTAAATTTAATTTCGCTCATGTTTTTTCCCCTTTTCGTTTTATGAATTAATAAAAAATGATTACTTATTTAGGCCGTTTATAAAAAGGCAGTGGAACAATGACAGCGGGCACGCACTTGTTGCGAATCTGTAATTCTATTTCCGTGCCGTTCTCAGCAAAATTTCGATCAATTGAAGCCATGGCAATGGCTTTCTTCAAATAAGGACTCATTGTGCCAGATGTTGTTTGACCAATTGGCTGACCATCTTTAGCAAAAATTTCGACATGCTCTCTAGCAATACCCTTGCCAACAACTTCCAATCCAACTCTAGTTTTTTCTGGCTTCTCCTTATCAGTCAAAGCCTGCTTGCCGATAAAATCAGCCTTCGCCAGCTTCACGCCAAAGCCTAAATCAGCTTCAAACGGAGTGATGGTTTCATCCATCTCATGTCCGTACAACGGCATCGCAGCTTCCAAACGCAGAGTGTCACGGGCCGCTAAGCCAGCTGGAATTAATGCAAACTCTGAACCTGCCTGTAAAATAGCCTGCCACAATTTAAGAGCGTCACTGGCCTGACAATATATTTCGTAACCAAATGAGCCGGTGTAACCTGTTTGAGAAATTAAACAACTGACACCAGCGAGTAAAACGCCTTCTTTAAAGGAATAATATTTTTCGGGCAAATTTTCGCTAGCTGTCAACTGGCTCAAAATTTCTTTTGCCACAGGCCCTTGCAAAGCAACTTGCGCTACTTCATCAGAAATATCGGCAAACTTCACATCACCAAACAAATGACTTTCCATCCAAGCGACATCTTTTTCTCTATTAGCAGCATTTAAGACAATTAAAAATTTGTCTTCATTTAAACGGTAGACCAGTAAATCATCTAAAACACCACCGTCCTCGTTACACATCAAGGTGTAACGTACCTTGCCAACTGCCAATGTTGAAAAATCATTGGTCAAAAGCTGCTGCAAATTGGCTAGTGCGTCTGTTCCTTCAAAAATTACTTCCCCCATGTGGGAGACATCGAAGAGCCCGGCGGTTTCCCGCACAGCCAGATGTTCTTTGATGACCCCTGTTGGATATTGCACCGGCAATTCATAACCGGCAAATTCCACCATTTTTCCGGCAGCTTTTTTGTGCTCCTCGTATAACGGTGTGTGTTTTGGCATGGTCTTCCCCTCGCTTTCAATTTTTAGCCAGCAAAAAAGGACGACAGCATAAAAAAATATGCAGTCGTCCTCTGTTGATTGACCTGAGAGATTCTCTAAACTAGATTGCTCCTTCGGTGTATGTGCACTTTCCAGAGGTTTGTCAGATTACGGTCCTTTTGCCTGAGATCTTCATCGAGTTGTTCTGCGCAACTCGATTTATTCCTTCGGCGCCAAAGTAGCTCTCTCCCATAACCCTCACCCAATATATTTGATAATGGAACTAGTTACTTCTATTTTAAATAACTTTTGGATTTTTTTCACTAAAAATGCTTAAAAAAATTTTAAGGAATTGGTGATAAGGTCTGCTTTTATAAAAAAAAGAAACTCCAACTAACTAAATAGTGAAGTTTCAGGTTGACTTAATTTAGGACCATTTGACTCTGTTTGTATAACTGCCAGCCCATGAGCACCACCCAGACATATGCCAAGGTTTTAGGAATCATTAGCATTCCCAATAACGGCAGACTGCTGCTGAATAAGACCACCGGAACATAAAAACCAAAGGAGAGTGTTACCGCTAACGGCATAAATCTGAAAATCTTATCCTCTTGTTTTTTAACCTCCTGGGCAAAAATCACAATGATGATAATTCCCATCACGGCAAAAGGAATATTGCGTAAGATACCAAATAGCAACGGCTGTTGATAATCCAGCCAAGCATTTTGCGGCAAAAGACACAGAGCAATTCTGATAATAGTCAGAGCCCACATACTTATGGTCAACCCATTTCTTCCTTTAATAGCAAAGTATTCCCGCCAAATGTAATAGAGAATCAAATAAAAAATCGTCATCGTAATCGAGGTGATAAACTTGCCGATTCCTAAAGCCGCAGCGTTAGCCTCTAAACCCGTTGTCCATAAGGCATACATTCGGGGAACTAGGTGAAAAGAATCTCCTGCTCCCAGTAAAATTGCCATCAAGCCAAATTTTTTAACAATACTTTCATTTCTTCCTTTGGTTGCCATCAAGATACCAACTGAAATAACCCCCACCAAATAACATACATCAAAAATTGTTTCCACTAGAGCCTGTGCCATTTTTCATCCTCCGCTTTTCTGTTTTCTCAAGCACTTGTTACCTCTAATTTAAATAATTTCGACAGTTTGAACAAATTAAATAAACAGAATTACCAATAGTGTCGCCAAATTTTTTATTCTTTTTTCTGAAAATTTCTCTGTAAGGAAATTTTATTCTTTAATTTAATTTTAATATTATGTATAATAAGTGAGCTAGATGGCAAAGTGACGGCAAAAATTATCTGAGAAGATTTTCATTTTCCAAAAAAATTAAGTTTTCATTTTACATTCGTCTGGGTAAATTTTAGGAGGATTTGCGATGTTTTCATATTTAATAGGCGTGATGCCCCAATTATTGCGGGGCGCGGTGACTACGCTACAGCTATTCGGATTGACTTTAGTCGGTTCACTGATTTTAGGCCTGCTGCTGTCATTCGGTTTAGCAATCAAATTTAAGCCCTTGAACTATTTACTGCAATTATATGTATGGATTGTGCGGGGAACTCCCTTACTATTGCAATTAATCTTTGTTTTCTATGGTCTACCGAGTATCGGTATTGTCTTCAGTGACCGGTTTGATGCTGCCGTGGTCACTTTTATTATCAACTATGCCGCTTATTTTGCAGAAATTTTCCGTGGTGGAATTCAATCGATACCAAAGGGGCAATACGAGGCGGCTAAGGTCCTACGCCTCTCCAGCTTTCAAACGGTGTGCCGAATTATTATTCCGCAAGTTTTTAAGATTGTCCTGCCCTCAGTCGGCAATGAGGTCATCAATTTGGTCAAGGATTCCTCTTTAATTTACATCTTAGGGTTGGGCGATGTGATGCGAGCTGGCCAAATCGCAATGGAACGGGATGCAACTTTGCTGCCCTTAATCGGTGTCGGTGTGATTTATTTAGTGATGACGGGACTTTTGACAGTCCTTTTAAAACAAGTCGAGAGCCGCTTAAATTATTATCGTTAGGAGTTTACCATGATTACTTTAAAAAATATCAACAAAAGTTTCGGCAGCAAAAATGTGATTCGTGATTTAAATCTGGAAATTCCTGAAGGAGAAATTTTGGCAATTGTCGGTCCCTCCGGCGGCGGCAAGACTACCCTCCTGCGAATTTTAGCCGGTTTAGAATCCGCAGACAGCGGCGAATTAGTTTTAGATGGCACTTCATATAATTTGGCTGACGGCAATCCCACAGAGCAGGTTGTCGGTGTCGTTTTTCAAGATTTCCAATTATTCCCGCATCTAAATGCTTTAGAGAATATTACTTTGGCGCCTAAACTCGTTTTAAAAAAAGACAAAAATGCTAGCGAGGCAGAAGCTCGTGAGTTAGCTCAACTTTTAGGCATCGAGGATTTATTAACAAGCTATCCTTTTCAATTATCCGGCGGGCAAAAACAGCGGCTAGCGATAGCTCGGGCCCTTTCCATGAATCCAAAAGTTCTCGCCTATGATGAACCCACCAGCGCCCTTGATCCGGAATTGCGCCAGCAGGTGGAGCAATTAATTTTGTCGATGAAAAATGCCAAGATGACGCAAATCGTCGTAACCCATGACTGGGATTTTGCTGAACATATTGGAGATCAACTGTTGCGGGTTCAGCCACTAGAGACTGAGGAGCTGAGTGACAATGAAAAATAAAATCCGCAGCAAAAAAATTTTTGGCAGCCTGCTATTACTTTTGCTGGTTTTTCTCAGCAGCTGCGGTATCTTAAAAAATACAAACGGTGACACTTGGGAAACGATTCAAAACAGCGGCAAAGTCACTATCGGTTTAGATGATACCTTTGTGCCAATGGGATTTCGTGATCAAGACGGCTATCTAGTTGGCTTTGATGTTGATTTGGCGACTGCCGTTTTTGCGGAATACGGCATCGAGGTAGATTTTCAACCGATTGATTGGTCCTTAAAGGAAATGGAGCTGACCAATGGCACCATAGATTTAATTTGGAACGGCTACTCGGTGACACCCGCCCGTGAAGAGAAAGTCTTATTTTCTGATACCTACATGGAAAACGATCAGGTTTTAATTACCCGCAAAGATTCCGGCATTACAAGCTTTACCGATATGCAGGGCAAAGTCTTAGGGGCACAAACAGGTTCCTCTGGCTATGATGCCTTCACCCAGCAGCCGGAAATTCTAAAAAATTTGGTGGCCGATGAGGATGCTGTTTTGTACAGCAGCTTTAATGAAGCCTTTATTGATTTAGAACATCAAAGAATTGATGGCCTTCTAATTGACCGTGTCTACGCCAATTATTATTTAAGTCAAACTGGTGATTTGGAGAATTATAATTTATTGGAGGGCGGCTTTGTGACTGAGGACTTTGCGGTCGGTGCTAGAAAGACAGACACCACTTTAGTAGCCAAAATTAATGATGCCTTAAAAACTTTGCAGAGTAATGGGAAATTTTTAGAAATCTCAGATAAATGGTTTGGTGAAGACGTTTCGCCGAAATGAAAAAGAGCAATTCCTCACACGTAGGAATTGCTCTTTTTGGAAAGTTTTATTGAATTAAATCATAAATTTCCATGGCTACAATATCAATATTATCAAATTGATAGCTTTGATTGCTGTCACTTTCAGTAAGTTCAAAAGTATCTGTGGATTGATCATAGGTAACCGTACATTTTTCAACTCCGTCTTTTTCAAAACGGCGAACTTGTACTTCGTTATCTGTGGCTTCCGTCATCGCTTCAAGACGTTTAATAATTGCCACCAGTTGTGAATGTTTCATACAGGCGCCTCCTCCTTATCATTTCTGTATTATTGTATCAAAAGAGTCTGCAACATGCATTACATTTCTACAGTTTTGAGTAATTTCTTAAAATAATCGGCAATTATTTCCACCAATACTTAATCAGCGCCTGCGTTCCTTCATTTTCCAAGCCTTCGTTGGCCAGTCGGTCATAAAGTTTTTCGGCTAAGGTCGTCATCGGCAAATCAAGCTGCATTTTTTTTGCTTCATCTAACGCAATCCGCAAATCTTTAATAAAATGCTTAATGAAAAAGCCCGGTTCAAAATCATTTTTCAAAATCCGTGGGCCATAATTTTGCATCGACCAATTGGCTGCCCCGCCGCCGCCTAATGCTGCCATAACATCCTGCAAATCTAAACCAGCAGCCTTAGCATACACCAGCATTTCTGACATACCTAACATCGTACCAGCAATCATAATTTGATTGGCCATTTTGGTATGTTGACCAGCTCCAGAATTTCCTTGGCGGGAAATTGTTTTGCCAATTTTTTCAAAGATTGGCAAGGCTACATCGTAAGCTTCTTTTGAACCACCTGTCATAATGGTCAGCGTCCCATTCTTGGCACCAACATCGCCACCAGAAACTGGTGCATCCAGCGCTTCACCACCTTTTTCAGCTGCCGTTTTGCCAATTTTCTCAGCCAAAGTTGGTGTACTAGTCGTCATATCAATTAATATTTTACCCGTTACATCCGTTGCAAAAATGCCCACTGGACCATAATAAGTTTCTTCAACGTCACTGGGATAACCAACCATCGTAAAGACAACATCGCTGGCCGCCGTAATTTCTTTAGGGTTGTCATACCAGACTGCCCCTTCCGCTACAAGCGCATCTGTCTTACTTTGCGTCCGATTATAAACATTGACAGAATAATCTGCTGCCATCAAGTTGCGGACAATTGCCGCCCCCATGACACCTGTTCCGATAAAACCAATTTTCATTTGCCAAACTTCCTTTCCTACTGATTATTTTTCACATTTTTTTGTACCATTTTAGTATACGCCAGATGAAATTATTGGCAAAGGGAAAGGTAGAAAACTCAGCGTTTTTATGACAAACGCTTTTTAATATTCATATTAATTTTTAGCCGTTTAAATAGCTCTCCTGGAATTCTTTTAATAGTAGTTTGAAGAGTCAGCCCTTGTCTGGCAACTTTTATAAAAAGCTGGCTAGTTTTAAGATACTCAAAAATCGGCAACAGAAAAGCTGCCACGAAGCCACAGGTAAAGCCATTATTATAGAGGTTTAAGCCGCCATGCAGGAAAAAGATATTGCCGACAATCGAAATGTGCAACACTCCAGCGATCATGCCGGCAAAAATACCAAACCGTCGACTCAATGGTGTCAGCCCTAGTGCGAATAGCGCAGACATGATTGCACTGCAGCTAGCGATGTCAACAATGCCGAATAGTTTCGCTAAAAAGGCGCCACAAAGGATTGGCCAAGCCTTGTTTACGCGTATGCCTAAAGGCGCAAAACCGATGATGGTCAAGATGCTGCCGAGAATTGGCCCGTTGAAATCACCGCCGATCAGGATGATATAGGCAATCAGAAAAATTCCCAAGGCGCCCATGTTGATTAAGCCGACAGCCACATGATGTTTTTCCCGGTCAAAGACTTTTTGATTTTTGCCAACTTCAATATGATAATTCAAAGCGCCGACTAAAATCATCGTTAGACAAAGTCCGATTAAAAAAATTAAAATTGGTTGTTGAGCAGTGTCGGAAATTAGATTGACTGTTTCAACCGTTTGTCCGAAAATTGTGAGCACACCCATGATAAACATGCTGATAATTCCTGAAGCAAAGCCAACATTGTACAAATTGTAGCCTTTATGGAAATGAAAGAAATGATCCGCTAAGAGCGGTAGGAAAAAGCCCATTAAGATACCGACGATTAAGCCGACGAAGATCCCTGCTGCTAATGGTAACTTTAGACCGAAAGCTAGATAGCTAATCACAGGCGAAAGTGAACTGCCGAATAAGGCCGTGTTGAAATGTTTATTAAGAGGTTGATTGACGGCTTTTGAATACAGCCAGATGCCGATGATAATTGGCAGCGAATTGAATAAGTTTTTCCCGAAAAATGAAAAGCCGGAGACGGAAAAAATAGCTGCGACAAATTTTGTATCCATTGGCACTTTAATGCGAATTGCAATAATCAAACTCAGCAGCGTCAATAACCCGCTATTTATAAAAACGCTTCCAAAGTTAGTCAATGCGAAATAGTCGGTAATTAAGTGACTGGGGGAATTAAATATTTTGCTGAGACCCTTGAGAATTTCCAGCGGCTTTGACAGGATCATGCCAAAAGCTAGCAAAGATAATGTGTAGACTGTCGTAAAAATGACAGTTAATTTTTGATTGTCAAAGTAATCGCCTCTTTTGAAAATAGCGATTCTCTGGCTAAAGTTAGTTTCCATAGAACCTCCTATTGAGATAAATTTTTTCCATTGCACCTCCTTTTTATTTGTAAACAAATGGTTTATTTTGGACATAGATTGAACGTGAACAGTCGCTTGATTTAAAAACGGTTATGTATGTAGAAAATTTACTCGCCAACAGGCTTGTCATTTTTATTCACAGATAAAGCGTCCGTTTTCAAGTTTAGCTGACTCTTACTAAAACCCACAGAGACATAAAAAAAGCTGGAACAGGCAATAAATGTCGTTTCAGCGAAATTATACAAATCCGAGTTCTCTTTGATTATACTAAGAAAACGTTTTACATTGCAATCTTTTTTATCTAAAAATAGTCACTTTTTTTAATAATTATTGTTCTTTATGTGGTTTTTTGCAAAAATAGTCTGAAGCTTTAAATTTGGCTACTAAAAATTTAATAATTGCCAGATTGCCTCTTTCTAAAGCTTCAGACTATTAAAAATTAAGATGATTGTAGCGGCAACCACACTTTCATCTTAGTTAATCCCCGATTTCCCCACAGATGATAAGGAATTAAATGCCACACTGCCGCCGTTTCAGATTTAAAATATTCTTGGTACAAAAGTTTTTCCTGCCAGCGTTTACTAGCAGTCCCCTGCACTTTAATATTCAGCGTCCGCGGTAAAATATCAGCAGTTTCAAAGACTTCGGCCGCTAAATTTTCTGGCTGCAAATGACAGAGCTCCACAGAAAATTCATTTCCCGGCTCCTCTAGACAATAGACAAACGGGCCCCGCTGAATTGCTGTCTGGTTAATTGCCTGTTGAAGCAAGGGGTTAGCAATCATAGCTTTAACTGGTTGTGAAAACGTAAGCTGAATTTCTAGTTTATTTGCCGCTTGAAATTCTAAATACTCAGCAAACTCACGGTACTTTCCAGTTGTCTTTACTTCAAGATTTTGCCACCAGCTTGGCTTCCGTAAAATAATTTTTTGCGGTATTCCCTGATAAGTCAAGCTAATCTGATTGTCATAAGGAAATTCAGTTTTCTGTTGCAACTGAAAATCAGCCGTCACAATTTGACTAGCTCCAAATAAATTTACATACAGCGTTTCTTCAGCTCTTGTATAAAAATAATGTTGAACGCTGGCAACTGTCCGGGCAAAATTTGGCGGGCAACAGGCGCAACCCAACCAATCAGGACGTTGTGGTTTGACATGTCCTAAATCAGGATTTTCAGCACAATGGTCGGGGTTAATCGACAGCGGATTTACATAAAAGAAATGCTTGCCGTCAATTGCGGCGCCGGCTAAAACGCAATTGTAAAGGGCCCGCTCCATTGTTTCCAGATACTGATGCCGCCTTGTCAATTTGAACATTTCAAAGGAAAAATTCGCCAAGGCGATGGCTGTGCACGTTTCACAATACATGGTCTCATTAGGCAAATCATAAGAACTCGTGAAGGCCTCCCCTTGCACCGTTGAGCCGACGCCGCCAGTGATATACATTTTTGTTTCTGCAATGTCTTGCCAAATTATTTCACAGGCTGCTAGTAAATGTTTATCAGCCGTATGCTGGGCAATTTTTGCCATCCCACTGGCCATGTAAAGCATCCGTACAGCATGTCCCTTCGCTTGGGTTTGATATTTAGGCTGGGTATAAGCCTGCAAATATTCTAAATTGACCAGTGGCGTTTCAGTCGATAAACCCAATTCGATATTTTCAGCAATTTCCTTTGCATAAAAATCAGGGTCTTTCCCCCGCACTTCGATAAAGAAATCCGCCAAGTCTAAATAGTCTTGGTTTCCCGTATGCTCATACAAACGCACCAAGGCCAATTCAATTTCTTGATGGCCGTCTGCCCCTTGAATTTTTTGTGACTCAGCTCCAAAATGAGCCGCAATATGCTCGACAAATTTTTCAGCAATTGCCAACAGCTTTGTTTTGCCGGTAGCTAAATCATAAGCAATCGCTGCCTCAATCAGATGTCCCGCACAATACAACTCGTGGCTAAAATATAATTGTCGGTATTTTAAATTTGGGCGAGTCAACTGGAAAAAGGTGTTCAAGTAGCCATCTGCCTCTTGCGCCTCTGCAATCAAGTCTATCACTTCATCTGCTAACTTTTCTAACGCCGCATCGGATTGGTTCAACAAACTATAGGCTAATGATTCTAACCATTTATACACATCACTATCTTGAAAAAACCAGCCAAAATGTTCACCGTTTTCCTGCCCAGCAGCAATTCGCAAATTAGCTAGTGCATGACTTTTTCCGGCTGGTAAATTATTGTCTTGCCGTTCGGCTTGAACATCCACTTCAATTTCATCATTTAGAACTTGATATTGATAAGGAATAGTTTCTTTGGCAACTAATTTTTGATAGCCACGCCAAAAATCATCCTGCATCTTAATTTCTTTTAATGAGAATTCCCGCATGCTAATTTTCCTTTCGTAATAAAGCTGCACCGTGGGCCGGTAATTTTCCAGACTGCCAAGTTGCCCCCTGCCAAATATCAAAATAGTTTGTTCCTGAAAAATAAACGGACAGTAAGTCATCTGGTAACTGGCGTTCTTCATCCGCCAAATTAAAAATAGCGTAATACTCAGTATCAGCGCTTTTTCCAAACCAGATAACCCATTCGTTTTCCCGGAAAATTTGTCGTTGATAGTTTAGACTTTCGTGCATTTTTAAGTAGTCTTTATTCGTTAATAGGCGATAAGTCATTTCATTCATATCTGTCAGCTCACCGCCGAACATCAGTGGCGATTGAAAAATCCCCCATAAGGTCATCATTGTCTGTTGCTCAGCAGGTGTAAAATTACTTTGACGATTGCCGCCACTACCATCAACGGAACGAATCCCGATATGTCCCAGCGGCAGCATATCACAATCTGGATAACTGCCGTTTGCAATCAGCGGTGCCCACTGCTCACATTTTTCAAACATTTGATAAAGCTGCGGCCAATTGTCCCAAAAGTCATCAGTTAAGTGCCACATATTGGCGTGCTGCTGCAAGAAACTGCCGTCTTCTAAATGAGCCGGTCCCGGTGATAGGGACAAGACAATTTCTCGACCACATTTTTTTATGGCTTGAGCTAAAGCTGCAATCTCCTCTTTGTGGGCACCGTGATAAATTTTTGAATCGGCAATGTCATCGACTTTAATAAAGTCAACGCCCCAATCAGCATACATTTGTATAAGATTGTCATAATACGCCTGTCCAGCCGGCTGACTAACATCGACACCATACATATCAGCATTCCACGGACAAATATTATTTTGAGCAATTTGATCCGCCGTTTTATCTATACCAAAAATCGGCAAGTGCTGATGCACTGCTTCTCTGGGAATCCCCCGCATAATGTGAATGCCAAACTTCAAACCCAAATCATGAACAAAATCCGACAACGGTTTAAAGCCTTTTTCGCCAGCTGCTGATGGAAAACGATTGACAGCCGGCTGTAGCCGACCAAACTGATCCATCGTTAAATGGGCAAAATTATGGTACAAAGAAGAATCAGCTGTCGGCTCGTACCATTGAATATCGACAACGACATAATCCCAGCCAAATTCTAGTAAGTTTTCTTGCAACCAGACAGCGTTTTGTTTAACCTCAGCTTCTGTCACTGAGGCACCGTAACTATCCCAGCTATTCCAGCCTTTTGGTGATTTCATTGTTAGCCTCCTTAACTTTTTTTCCAAAAACAGCAACGCCCTGATGATTTAATCCAGAAAAATAAAGTTGCTGATTGATACTATAAGGAATAATTTGCATTTCATTCCAGTAATACTTATCATTCTGTTGTTTAATTTTTACTTCTTGGGTGACACTTTTTTTCAACGTCTCAGTATAATCAAACGTCACCACTTCCCAAACTCCTGTTGCGACATTTATATCTTCTATTTCATCACCTTCACCAATTGTTGCAGCAGCCACTATCGGCCAGCCATTATCCAACCAAAAAAGTTTACGAATCCCTAAGTAAAATTCATCTGAAAACGGCCGCCGTCGATAATGATGGACTATAAATAACTCTCCTGAAGTTGTCTTTAAGATAGAGTTATGCCCCGGTCCATAAACAGGACTTTCGTTAGCAAATTGATAACTCCCTAAAAGTTTAACACCAATTTCTCTTGGTGGGGAGGCAAAATCTGTCATTTTCCGGCCAGCTAAATCAAGATAAGGTCCGGTGATTTCCCGAGCCCGACTCACCCGGATATTATAGCTATCGTTTAAAGAATCAAAGGAAACAAATAAATAAAAATAATCTGTTTCAGGATGATAATAAATAAACGGCCCTTCAATTGCCCCATCAACTGTTTGCGGCCGCTGAGCAATTTTTATTCCGTAATCCTCTGAGTTTAATAATTTACCTGTTGCCGGATTAATTTTTGCTAAATAAATCCCACCAAAAAATGACCCATAGACTAACCATTGATTTCCCTCACGATCCAAAGTGAAATTCGCATCAATTGCATTATGGTCAGCAAGTTTTGAGCTAGTTTTAACTACTGCCCCTTGATCAGTCCAGGGACCGCTGGGATCAGCAGCTGTTGCCAGACCAATCAGCGAGGTTGTGCTGCCAAAAGTTGAAGCCGAATAATACATGCGAAATTCTGCACCGACTTGAACCACATCCGGAGCCCAAAGCCCTTGTGCTTGGCTCCACTCCTGTGCTTCTTGCGGCACTCCTTTTAAAGCAGAACCGGCAAAATGCCACTCGGATAAGTTTTTCGATATCCGAATTGGCACACCTTGAGTTGGCGGTTGTTGTGTGTCCGTTGAAAATAAATAGAATTGCTGATTTGCTTCAATAATCGTTGGGTCATGAACCCCTCTGACATCTTCCATTTGTTCACCTACTAAAAAGGCTTGGCACCTCCAACTGGATGTCCCAAGCTTATTTTTTATTGCCAGAAACCAGCTGGACAATCTTTATTCGCTAAATTTGCCCGAAATTCATAAAAGCAACCACACTTGCCACAGGTTTCTTTAAAACGAAACGGGCAAGCTTCACAAATTGTTTTACGTTGTTCAGCAATTTCTGGATGAATTAAATTTATTTCTAAAGCCAGTTGCTCGGCAATTAAGCGAGCAACATCGGCTGACTCCACTTCCGTCTTAATATCGCATCCTCGGCAAGCCATTTTACAATTGAATTGCTAGCGTAATAACGCTCATCGCCGGAACTGTGACAGTCAGATTTTCCTCCGCTGTTGCGAAATCTTGGAAGTTTTGAATCGTAATTTCTTCTGGTGTATCAAAATCATTGTGCTGATTCATTTTATCAGCCGTGATGAAGCGAGCTGACTTAACAGCTTTTATTGTTGATTCCATCTCAAAACTCAATTCTTCTGAACCGCTGACTGCAAAATTACAAATAGATAGGTGCAAGACACCGTCTTTTTTCGAAGCAGTGTATGTTACTGTTTCCGGTGCCTTTCCATATAAATCCACCCGCTCAGCATCTTGATGCTCTTTATATAAATCAAAAACATGATAGCTTGGTGTTTTAATCATTTTGTCGCCGTCAGTTAAAATCATTGCCTGTAGAACATTAACCGTTTGTGCAATGTTTGCCATGTGCACCCGTTCTGCGTGTTTATGGAAAATATTTAAAGTAATCGCTGCAACCATTGCATCACGAATCGTATTTTGTTGATATAAAAAGCCCGGATTTGTGCCAGGTTCAGCACTAAACCATGTGCCCCATTCATCAACAATGATGCCCACGCGTTTTTCTGGATCATATTGGTCCATGATTGTGCTGTGACGCGTAATGAGCTCATCCATGTGATCCGCCTTTTGACAGGTGGCAAACCATTCTGCTTCATCAAAATCTAGGGCACTACCTTTTTTCTCCCAGCCTTGAGGATGCACATAATAATGTAAACTCAGACCATCCATCAGCCAATGGGCATTTTTCATTAAAACGTCAGTCCAATGATAATCGTCAACATTGGCACCACCAGCAACTTTATAAATTTTTTTGTCGCCATATTGTCTAACATACGTTTGATAACGACGGTATAAATCTGCATAATATTCAGGACGCATATTGCCGCCACAGCCCCAGTTTTCATTGCCGACGCCAAAAAATTTCATATCCCACGGCTCTTCTCGCCCATTTTCTCTGCGCCAATCGGCCATCGGTGAAACGCCGGCCATCGTAATATACTCCACCCATTCAGACATTTCCTGAACCGTACCGCTACCGACATTGCCATTGACATAAGCTTCACACTCTAATTGCTTAACCAATTCAAAAAATTCATGGGTTCCGAAATGATTATTTTCTACAACGCCCCCCCAATGAGTATTAATCATTTTTTTGCGGTTCTCTTTGGCACCGATGCCGTCCTTCCAATGATATTCATCAGCAAAACAGCCCCCCGGCCAACGCAGCACAGGAATTTTGATATTTTTCAACGCTTCCACCACATCAGTCCGCATGCCATTTACATTGGGAATTGACGAATCTGCTCCTACATAAAGGCCTTCATAAATGCACCGGCCCAAATGTTCTGCAAAGTGGCCATAGATATATTTACTGATTGTTGGTCCTGATTTTTGGTTTAAAATTTTGATAGACATGTTAGTTTTTCACTTCCAATTCTCGAGTATTTTCTACCGGTTCACCGAAGACCGGAAATCCTGCCTCATTCCAGTCAAATTGCTGGGCAATCGCATGCCGATTTGGATTACTCAATGGATCTCCCTCCTGGTTTTTTTCTGGACGTGCGTGATAAATTAAAATATCCTCACCATTTGGACCAGTCGTAAATGAATTATGACCCGGCCCAAATTGATGATGTCTTTCTGAAGAGACAAAGACCGGCTTTAATTCTTTATGCCATGAGAAACCATCTAATAAATCGCTGCTTTCATCCGCCCATAACAATCCCATTGCGTAATTTTCATCAGTAGCACTTCCCGAATAAGTAATGAAAACTTTGCCGTTTCTGATAATAGCCGCTGGGCCTTCATTAACCTTGAAGCCGATTTTTTCCCAAGGCTCTGTCGGCATGCTGATTAAAGTTTGCTTGCCCTTTAAAGTCCAAGGACTGGCCATCTCAGAAATATATAAATTTGAATTTCCTGGAATATTTGGATCTTGTTGCGCCCAGACATAATAGAGTTTATCCTTCAAGGTAAAAACTGTGCCATCCAAGCTAAAACTTTCAAATTGCGTTTTAAGTTGGCCTTTTTCCTGCCAGCTGCCTTCAAAAGGATTGGCGTTGGCATTTTCAATTACAAACATACGATGATGATGATGTCGATTCCGAAGATCTTCGTCATCGCTTGCTGCAAAATAGATATACCACTTTCCATCTAAAAAATGGATTTCTGGTGCCCAAATTAAGCGACTCATAGGTCCTGTGTCGTGAGCGTGCCAAACCAAAACTTTTTCAGCATTTTCCAAGTCATTTATGGACCGGCTCCTTCTGACTTCGATTCCCTGATAACCTGGGACAGATCCAGTAAAATAATAGTAACCATCTGTGTGCAAATAAACCCACGGGTCTGCTCTTTCGAATACGATGGGATTTTGAATGCGCAACTTATCTTCCATACTTATTCCCCTCTTCCAACTAGAAATACAGGAATCCCATCATCTGCCATTCCACTGAAGGTCATGACTTGTTGTCCCTGATTTTCATCCCAATTTGAAATAAATTTTCCGTTATATTTTTTTCCATTCAAGATAACACTTGAATCCTGATTCAGATTGTCCTCTGACAATGTCCACTCACCGGCAACATCACCAGTAATAGTTTGCTTTGAAGTTAGTTCAATTGTCTGAGGCTTATTTAGCCAATCAGATATATCCTTTGTGAAGATAATCAAAGAGTAGCTACCTGTCACTTGTTTTTTTGAATAGTCTGCCAACGACTCATCCGCAAAACGTAAAGGACTTATAATGGGCCAACCATCTTCAGTAAAATAATACTGATGCACTCTTATTTCATGTAATTCGCCCGCATTTGGAAAACGAGTATGGAAAATCAAATAATATTGATCTTGAGTTGCATCGTAATATGATGAATTATGTCCTGGTGAGATGTAGCCAGCATTGGTTAAGCCATCGTCCTTTTCATAGAGTAAATTTCCTATCAGTTTGACACCATAATCTTGAATACTTGTATCGTCAAAAGAACTTCCCTCTGCGCCTTTTACTTCAGACATCAGATTTCCTTGGCTATCTTCATAAGGTCCATCGGGATTTTTTGAGCGAGCAACACGAACGTTATAGCCACCGTATGAATCCAGTCCACCAAAAGAAGTAAACAAATAGTAATATTCATTTTGCTCGTTATACTGAATATATGGTGCTTCAATACGACTATGGTTTCCACCAATTAGATGGGTACCATAGGAATCCCTATCAACAGGTAAGCCTGTTTGATCATCCATTTCCAAAATAAATATACCACCTGAATAAGAACCATAAACCATCCACATTTTCCCTTCATTATCGTAAAAAGCTTGGGGATCAATGACATTGGGATTGATTGTTGCATCATATGTCTCCCCAAACTGAGGAGAACTTCCCGAATATAAAAATGATTCGACCTGCTTATAAGGTCCGTCGACATTTTCAGATTCTGCAACGCCTAAAACTGCTAATGGTGATGTTCCTTGGCATAAACAATAATACAAATAGAATTTACCATTCTTTGATTCGAAAATATCACTCGCCCACATTGTGTCCGTCTTCGCATAGGCAAATTCGTCAGCTAATTCTTGTCGCACATTTTCAAATAAACTATCTTCAGCAACAGAATTAGATTCTTGTTCCCAATGCATCAAATCTGTCGATTTCGCAAATTGCGCATGGGAACCCACAATATAAAATTCATCCTGATCTTTGATAATAGATGGATCATGTACGCTGACATTTTCAAACTCTGGATCTTCAAGAGTTTGAGTGACCTGCTGGTTATCAGCGCAACCGGCTAAAGCCAAGGTAGCCAACAGCAAGCTGCTAAATTTCTGCGAAAGTTTCATTGGCAACCACCAACAGTCCCTTCTGCTCATAGCCGCTGGATAAAAGTCTGATCATCGTATAAAGCAGTACCGAAATGGCTACAAAAAATAACCAATTATAAGCCAGAACTAAAACAAAAAATGCAACAATCATTAGTAAACTGCAAATTGATTGTAATGGTAATAAGATAGGAGCTACTAATGCGAATTTGATTTTTTTAATCCATGATTCTTGACTAATATCCACAGCCATTATCAAATTAATAAAACTTAAAAAGAGATAACTTGCCAGAATAAGTAACGGCCATTGAAGCATTGCCCGCAACAGTTCATTTCCCTGAATAATCAGCAAATCAAAATAAAGTAATAAAGCGATTGTAGAAGGGATTAAAATTCGCCAATTGTAGACACGAAAAGCGTTGATATATTCTCTGATAAATTGTTTAAGCAGTTCAAAATATGAGCTATAGTCTGCAAATAACTGAGGATTCCTTAGAATCTTTACAGCAGCTACCATACTTGGAGTTAGCCCAGCAATGAATAATCCCACTGCAGTTCCAATCAACCACATTACATTGACTAGAATTAAAATGACAATTACATTTAATCCCTTCATTAATTTTGTCGTCATAAGAATTATCCCTTCGAACCAGAAAGTGCCACTGATTCAATGATTTGTTTTTGGAAAATAATAAACACAATTAATACTGGTAACAGAGAAACTACGGAAGCCGCCATGATTAATGGATAGTCCGTTTGAATGGCGTAAGCTGCATTCAAATTAGCAATAACAACTTGCAACGTTTGTTTTTCAGGACTGTTCAAATAGATTAATGGTGCCAAATAGTCGTTCCAAGCTCCCATAAACCATAAAATGAATTGAGCAGCTACTGCTGGACGAATCAATGGAAAGATTAGTCTGAAAAAAGTCTGCAAGTAACCGGCTCCGTCGATTTTTGCTGCTTCAACAACTGAATCAGGAATATTGGATAAATATTGTCTCAAAAAGAAGATCATCGTTATATTCCCGAACATTCCAGGGATAATCAGAGGCAATAATGTATCCACCCAACCAATTTTTGAAAACATCATAAATTGCGGAATCATTACAGCTGGATAAGGAATCATCAAGGCTGTTAACAAGATTAAAAATAGTAAATTCTTATGAGGCATCCTTAATTTAGCAAAGGAAAACGCCGCCAAGCTTGAAGTAATTGTTCCAACAACCGTCACTGAAAGGGAGACGATTACAGTATTCTTAATCCCTGAAAAAAGGGTATCTAGATTGGCCAAACGCTCATAAGCGTCAAACCTGATAGGGTTGGGAATCCATTGCGGAGGCAATTGAAAAACCCCTGTTCGATCTTTTAATGAAGTGGACACCATCCAAAGAAGGGGACCAATCATTACGATGGCACCAATCGATAAAATTATCACGATAATGATGCTACTGATTTTGCTCTTTTTCATCTTTGCTCCCCCCTAATCTATCTTATAGCTTGAGCGATTGTTCATATAAAATTGGAAAGCGGTAATCGCAAATACAAGGACAGCTAAAATCAGCGCCATACTACTGGCGTATCCCATTTGCCAATTGCCAAAAGCCTTCTGCCAAATATACCAAACAACTGTTGCACTGCTATAACCAGGACCGCCAGTCGGTGTCATGATATTAATTTCTGTAAAAATTTGTGAACCGCCAATGATATTGGTAACTACTAAAAAGAAAGTAACGGGTTTTACCATTGGCCAGGTAATATTTTTGAATTTCTGGAAGGAGGATGCGCCGTCTAATTCAGCAGCCTCGTAAAAAGTTTTAGGAACACTTTGAATAGCGGCTAAATAAAGCAACATTGAATAACCTAAACCTTTCCAGACTGTCATAATAATAATTGCCGGTTTAACTGTTGTTGCATTTTGCAACCAATTGGGTCCATCGATACCAAACAAATCTAGCACTTGGTTCACTAATCCAAAATCACCGTTATAAGCCCACTGCCATAAAATTGAAATAGCTGCTAAAGACGAAATAACCGGTATGTAATAAACCGTTCTAAAGATAGTTGTTCCCTTGATGCCTCGGCTTAACGCAGATGCCAACATAAAGGATAGAATTAAGCCAATCGGAATTCCTAACATTAGATAAAGTGTGTTGTACATTGTTTTATAAAAATATTCATCTTTAAATAGATTAATAAAATTATCAAGGCCGATAAAGTTCATTCTTCCTAAACCGTTCCAGTCTGTAAATGCTGCATAGGCTGAATAGAAAAGCGGAATTAAAGAAAAGAGAACAAAGCCAATAATTGGCAATAAAATAAAAAGGAAAGCAACTCGATGTTCTTTTGCATACAGTTTACTTTTTCTGGCAACATTTGCCCCTGATTGTTTCATGGATAAACCTCCACTTCTTTGTTGATAGTAACAACTTGAAGGATTCCTAAATTATATAAGTAGGAATCCTTCAAGAATCCTTGCTTTTTGACTACTATCAGAAATTAATTCGCTGTTGCTTGTTGTTGCAAGGCGGCATCAAGTTTTTGCTGCATTTTTGGTTGAACTTCCTGCAAATAATCTGCTGCAGTCTGATCACCATCTAAAACTGGTTGGATATTAATGAAGAATTCGTCATACCATTCAGCATTGTAAGTTGTTGCTGCAGGTAGCGCCCGTCCATAATCTTGCACAATTTGTAAAAATTCTTCTTTATTGGCTGGAACTGTTGCTGTATCAGATGCCCATGTTTCTGCCATATCAATTAGATTGGGAATTTGAATCTCAGCATCAACTAATTGCTGTTGTCCTTCCTCAGAGGCACTCAGGTACTCAACCAATTTAACCGCATCGTCAGGGTATTCAGTATTACTTGAAACTCCAATTCCTAAGGAACCCACATAAGTTGCGGGAACCCCAGTTGAACCTGCTGGCCAAGGCATCAAATCGTACTCAAAGTCTAAGGTGGCATATGTGCTCATGTCCCATGGTCCGACTGGGAAGAAAGCAATCTCACCATTCATCCATCTTTGATAAGTATCTAATGTTTGAGAATCTGAGATGGAAGGAGTTACTTCGTAAACATTTTGTAAATCAGCAAAGAATTGAAGTGCCTCAGCAAATTCTGGTGTGTCTACAGTGACTGTATCTTTGTCTTCGTTAATCCAATCACCATCATTACTCCAAACAAAGGACTGTAAACTCCAGTTTACGTTGAAACCTGTTCCCCATTGATCTAAATTGCCATCCCCATCAGTATCCTTTGTCAATTCCTGTGCAACTTGAGCAAATTGCTCCCAAGTGTACGGAGTATCATTGTCCGGAAGTGCAATTCCGGCATCCTCAAACATTTGCTTGTTATAGCCTAATGCAAATGGTCCCACATCTTTAGGCAAACCATATAGTGCTCCTTCTCCCACCTTCTCACCGTCATATCGATAACTATCAACACCATATTCCCAAACATTAGCTAAATCAAAATCTGAATTTTCAATCTCATCTGTGATATCTAGTAGAACACCATTGTCAACATAAGCCATAACATTTCCTTGCTCGATATAAAATACATCAGGCATATTTCCGCCTGAAATAGCTGCTTGTAATTTAGTAGCATATTGATCGGCATCTGTTGCAATAATTTTTACAGAAACACCCTCTGCTTCTTCAAATTGTTTAATTGCTGCTTCATAGGCTTTTTTCTCATCTTCACCGCCACGGAACATGAAGGTTAGTTCTTTAGAATCGCTGTCACCACTGGAGCTTGAACTTACTCCACCACAAGCTGATAATGTAAAGCCTGCCAAACCCAAAACTGCACCCGCTAAAAGTATTTTTTTGATTTTCATCCTTTGACTTCCTCCTATTTAGATAGTAATTCACTGAAGATAATCTAACGCATTTGCAAACACATCTAACTTACACGTAAACAATAATACAAATTGCAAACGCTGTCAACAATATTTTTGCTAATTATCAAAAATATTTTTATATTTTAATTAATATATTTATTAATCATGAATAAATTCAAGTTGATTATTTACAGTGATTAATAAATATGTTAACATAATTATGAAATCGCTTTAATATAGAGGTGAATGGAAAATGCAATTAGAAATCAATCAGGATTCATTGAAGGTTTACGAAGCGCTGGCGAGTAATGTCAGAATTAATATTATTCAGCTGCTATCCAAAAATAAAATGAGCGTCAAGGAACTGGCTCAGGCTTTAGGCCTAAGTAGTGCTATCGTCACCATGCACGTAAAAAAATTGGAAGAAGCGAATATCATCAAGACTGAAAAAGTTGGCCAGAGTAAAATTTCCAGTCTGCGGGTAGACCACATTGATATTAATTTCCCTGAAAAAATCTTTAACGCCTTTGATACAAAGGAAAATTCAATCCCAGTCGGCCATTATACAAATTATTATGTTGAACCGACATGCGGACTAGCTACTTTGCAAGGATTTATTGGACCGGTTGATGAACCAAAATACTTTATGGATCCCCATCGAATGGATGCTCGGATTTTATGGTTTACAAAAGGCTTCGTAGAATACCAGACACCAAACTTTTTAGCAACGACAGAAAAATTAGAGATGATGGAAATTTCAATGGAGATTTCTTCTGAGTTTCCTTTTTCTAATAATAATTGGCCCTCTGATATTACTTTTTCTTTAAATGGCATTGAATTGGGAACTTGGACTAGTCCCGGAGACTTCGCCGATATTCGCGGCAAATACAATCCAGATTGGTATGTTGATAATTTAAACCAATACGGTCTTTTGAAGACAATTCGGATTATGGATCACGGAACTTACATGGACGGTGAACCCCTGTCAGACGTTAAAATCTCCGACATTCCCCCAACAGAAGATACTTGGCATTTAAAAATTGAAGTCAAGGAAGATGCTGAACACGTTGGTGGTTGCACTTTATTTGGCAAAGGCTTTGGTAATTACGATCAGGACATCAAAATCAAAATGTTTTATAGTTAGCCGACTGTTTGAAAACAAAAATGAATTCTATTGAGACTTAATCTTTTAGAAATTTTGTAAAGCTCAGATGCTGATGAAACCAGAACGGATCTGCATACTGAATAAATTGTCCCTTGCATAGAATTTACTACTAGACAAAAAATATTTCTTAAACAAAAACTGTCTAAAAAAAGCCCAGCTGTCAGATTTAGCTCTAACAGCTGGGCCTTTTATAGGCAGTATTTTTTATTTTAGCGTTGACGCAAAGAAGTTAATTTTACTTTTAAACGTTCAAATGTGGGATCAAACTCTTTTTCATACTCTTTTTCAAAGCTTTGTTCTTGGTAGTATTCAATCATATCATTGTAAAATTCTAAAATTGATTCTCCAAAGTGTTCAGAGGAAATTTCATACATTTTATTGGCTAACACTTCTGGGTCCATTTTGACCTCTGAGTGAATGTAATCTACTAAAGCTGTTGGAAAATCAGCTTCTGTTTTGTAGGTAACGCCGAGCGTCACATCGCTTAATAATTGTTCTAAATAATCATTGCCTAATAAGACGGACTGAGTTCCAGCGGCCATCGCTTCGGTGTAAGTCAGGCCTTGGGTTTCCGAGCGGGAAGCACTAATAAAATAATCGGCGGCTTTATAATAGCGGGTTACATGATTGTTACTGATTTCACCGGTAAATTGGACATAATCTTGTAAATTTAACTCTGTGACCATCTCTTCTAGACCTTCTTGATACGGTCCTTTGCCGACGATGACCATTCTAACTTGCGGCAGTTTTTCAATAACTGCCGGTAAACCTTGAATTAAGGCTTGAATATTTTTTTCATAAGATAAACGACTCAGTGATAATAACATAATCTGATCTTCAGTAATGCCTAATGAAGCCCGCAGCTTTTGCGTGTCCTCAGCAGTAACTTTACTACCAGAAAATTTGCGCACATCAATGCCGGTTGGAATAATCCGCATTGGGGAAGTGCCACCGTAGCTACGCAGTTTATCAATGACCCGCTGACTTGGGCACACGACGCCGGTTGAATGATTAACGAACATTCTTGAAAAGTATTTGACATGAACTGGACGAATCACTTTGCCGTGGGCGATATAATGCAGGTAGTCTTCATACATGGTGTGATAGGTATGAATCACCGGAATGCGCATTTTTTTGCCGACAAGCTTGCCTAAAAAGCCAGCACCAAATTCAGTATGGGTATGAATTAAGTCTAATTCTAATTCCCGGGCAATCAGATACGCATACCACATGCCCCGAACCACGACCCGCCGATCTTTAAAAGAAACAAAAGGGACGCTAGGCATCCGAATAATATTGGGTTCAATTCCGCTGGCATTGGGATCGGTAGTGGTAAAGATGTAGACCTCATGACCGTGTTTTTCTAATTCTTCTTTTAAGGTTTTGATTGACGTTGCGACCCCACTAACTTGGGGGAAGTACGTGTCTGTAAAAAATCCAATACGCATGTTGCGCCTCCTATCCCTTTTGCAGAACCTGCTCTTTCTTTTTGGCATAATCCGCTTGGTACAAAACTTTTTCATAAACTGCTTTTAATTCAAAACCGATTTCTCTGATGCTGCGTTGTTGGGCGGTATAATAGCCCGCTTTGACCGTTGACGGCAGCTCTTCTTCGACGATTCCTTGAATCAATTGACGAAAATCACGATTAGACTGACCCATGTAACAATTTTCTCCGGCAACTAACCAGTCCTGATAGACCGGGATGTCTCTAACTAAAACCTGCTGACGACTAGCTAAAGCCTCTAAAACGACGATACCCTCTGTCTCTTCGTAAGAAGGAAAGAAAAATAAATCCGCACCTGAGTAGGCTCCTTCAATAATATCTCCTTTGATGTAGCCAGGGAAGATCACATTTTCAGGATGATTTTCTTTGACAATATCACGAATATTTTTAGGAATACTCATCATTGCAACATGACCGAACCAGATAAACGTATATTCCGGCATCTGTCTGGCAATTTCGACAAAGTCGATAATTCCTTTTCGTTCGAAGAATAATCCGACACAGATAATTACTTTCTGATTTGGAGCTAAATGAAAATACTCTCGAAAAAGTTTTTCTTTTTGAGTATCTGGCCGATACTCCTCCAAGTCAATGCCATTGGAGATTGCGGTAATCGGTACTTGAATCCCATAATTTTCTAAAAGTGATTTGGAATAGCTGGTCGGAGTAATTAAATAATCCGCTCGAGTATATAAACTAGTTAGATAACGTCTGACGAGTGGCGAAATTTGATTGGACCCAATGAAGGAATTCCTAAAATCCTCCTCCGTTGAGTGGGCATGATAAATGACTTTCTTACCCATTCGCCGCGCTTTAGCGACCATATTATGACTGTTAATTCCATAAGTGTTGATATGCAAAATATCATAATCCTCACAATTCGGATCAAGTGTATATTCAATACCAACTTCTGAGAGAGCACGCTTTTGATGGTCTAAGGCACGACCAATACCAGACTTAGCTAAGATTTTTTCACCTTCGAAATACAATAGCACTTTCATGGTTGCTCCTCCTTTCAGTAGTTCACAGTTATTATAGCATAGCAAGTTACTTTGTCTCTCAAACTAAAGTCTGATGTTTTTCAAAAAAATTAGCATATTTTCATAAAAAACCCTATTAAATCAAGGATAATTCAATTTCTGACAATCATTCTAACAATATTGTTAGGTGAAGCTTTCGCTTGAAAATTTACTGAAATGTCGGAAAATTAAGGACACTTACGAGTAGAGAATATTTTTTTGTTTTAAAATCATAAATTATCTCTGACACTGGGTTGGTGATATTACAATGCACGTCAAAAAATGGGTACTAATTTTCTGGGATTTCAGATTTTCGGTTGCAAGAGGTTTAGTAATTTTTTGAAATCAGATTAAACAAAAAAAGCTCCATTCTCACTAGCGAAATGCTAGAAAGAATAGAGCTTTCAAATTCATTTTAAGCTTCAGCCACGTATTCGTTGACCAATTCAACAACTTCTTCCATTGTATCGCAATCGTTAAGAGCACGATTCGCAAGTTCAGTCATCTTAGTTGTGTCAAGACGTTTCATTAAGCTGCGGGTTTTTAGAATAGATGTTGCACTCATTGAGAACTCATCTAAGCCCATCCCCATTAAAATTGGCACAGCGGTTTGGTCGCCGGCCATTTCGCCACACATACCTGCCCATTTGCCTTCAGCGTGAGCTTCATCAATCACGTTTTTAATTAAACGTAAAATTGATGGGTTATAAGGTTGGTACAAGTAAGACACCCGTTCGTTCATCCGGTCGGCTGCCATTGTGTATTGAATTAAGTCATTCGTGCCAACTGAGAAGAAATCAACTTCTTTAGCGAACTTGTCAGCTAAAACAGCTGCCGCTGGAATTTCAATCATGATACCCACTTGAATGGTATCCGAAACTTTCGTACCAGTATCGACTAATTTTTGTTTTTCTTCATCAAAGATTTGACGAGCCGCTCTAAATTCCTTCAAGGTCGCAACCATCGGGAACATAATGCGTAAATTGCCGTGAACAGAAGCCCGCAACAAGGCCCGCATTTGCGTGCGGAACATATCGTCGCCTAATTCTGATAAGCTAATGCGCAAAGCGCGATAGCCTAAGAATGGGTTCATTTCATGAGGCAATTTCAAATAAGGTAATTCCTTATCGCCACCAATATCCATTGTCCGAACAACAACTGGTTTGCCATCCATACCTTCCAACACAGCTTTATAAGCTTCAAATTGGTCGTCTTCAGATGGGAAATCAGGCGCATCCATATACAAGAACTCCGTCCGGTATAAACCGATGGCTTCCGCTCCGTTATTATGAACACTTTCTAAATCTTTTGGTGTACCAATGTTGGCAGCCAATTCAAAATGCTTGCCGTCAGCAGTGACAGTTTCCGCATTTTTTAGTTTTTCCCATTCAGCTTTTTGCGCCGCATAAGCTTCGCCAGCTTTTTTAAATTCAGCAGCTTGGTCATCAGTTGGGTTGACGATAACGTCCCCTTCAATGCCGTTAACTGCTAAAACATCGCCAGCTTTCACTTTAGCGGTGATTTCTTTGGTTCCAACGATTGCTGGAATTTCTAGAGACCGAGCCATAATAGCTGAGTGAGAAGTCCGTCCGCCGATGTCAGTGACAAAGGCTTTAACAAAGTTACGGTCTAATTGTGCAGTATCACTTGGTGTCAAGTCATGGGCAACAACGACAACTTCTTCATTAATCATAGAAGGATTTGGTAGCGTAACTCCTAACAAATGAGCTAAAATCCGCTTGGTTACGTCACGAATATCGGCAGCACGTTCTTGCATATAGGCGTTATCGTCCATTGCTTCAAACATGCCAATGTACATATCCGTTACTTCTTTTAAAGCAGATTCTGCATTTACTTTGTTATCTGTAATATTTTGTTTAATTTGGCCAACCATTTCTGGATCTGCCAAAACCATTAAATGCGCGTCAAATACTTGCGCTTCTGCTTCACCAAGACTTTGCGCTGCTTTTTCCCGAATCGCTTGCAAGTCTTCTGTTGATTGTGCCAAAGCTTTGTCTAAACGAGCTTCTTCAGCTGCAGTATCGTCAACAGAAACTTTACTAAAGGACAGATCAGGTTGAACTAGCAGGTAAGCTTTAGCGACAGCAACGCCATCACTTGCGGCAATCCCTTTTAGCATTTCAACCATTATTCAGAAAGTCCTTCTTTCTTCATTGTGTCAACGATTGCTGCCATAGCATCTGCTTCGTCAGCACCTTCAGCAGTGATAGTTACATCAGAACCTTGGCCAACACCGAGAGACATAACGCCCATGATTGATTTTAAGTTGACAGATTTGCCTTTGTATTCAAGGTTGATATCTGAGTTGAATTTGCTAGCTGTTTGCACCAATAAAGTTGCAGGACGTGCGTGGATCCCTGTTTCAGCTACTACGTGAAAGTCTTTTTTTTCCATAATAAACATGCTCCTTTGAGTTTACATATTGTTAGGGTTTTCTTTTTTTAAATAGTCTTCAAACAGAAATTCCCTTCAATTTAAAAGATTACCATTTTTTTACGCTAGAGACAACTATTTTCGATTGATTTTCGGGAAATCTCTAGGGCTTTTTGCGGAATTTTTCACAAAAAACTTAGAAAGGCCGTTATTTAAAAACAAACTTGATTTTTCTGGCGATTTCAAGTGCTCCCCTTTATAACAGCAAGCTTTTTTCTATCTGCTTTCTTAGCAAAAATTTTAAAATTTTGTCAGGATTTACGTCTCCTGTTTCTAATTTTTTTAATCTATTTCTATTAAAATAAGGTTTGAATAAAAAAAAATTCTGGCAACACCTCTGTTGATTGCTGAACGTTATTCTGTCGGTTCCTCAGCTGCCACCTGACTTTCAGGCTGATAGCGATAAATAATTTTACCTTCTAATCCCGCTTCACCGACAATATCTTTTTTATCTGGTAACTCCTTCCAGACATCACGAAAAACTAAAAATTCTTCCCGGGTGACGACGATTTCAGAAAGCTCACCAGCTCTTAAGGCAGTTATTTTTTCTGCAAAAGGATTTTCAAACATCTTTGACACCTCCTGTTTGTTTTTTCTATCATAAATAAAAAAAGCTGATTGGACAAGAACCAGAAAATAAAATTCAAAAAAAGCATTTGATAACAGAAGCAAACCAAGCCAAATACTTGCACTTCTTAGAAAATATCGTATAATAACTACAAAAGGTCAAATTTGGTCAGTAACTAAAATTGACCATCATCCTTTTTCTTTTACATTTTCTCTGATGAAAAGTAAAATGACTTTTAAGGAATTTTTGAAAGGAAGTGTCTTCGTATGCTTTGTCAAAACTGTGGCATTAATGAAGCAACCATCCATTTATACGCGACCGTCAATGGTCAAAGAAAACAAATGGATTACTGCCAAAACTGCTATCAAAAAATTAAAAATCAAACGATGAATGATCCAACTGATAACCAACCAAGAATGGCCCAACAAGATCCCTTTGGTTTTAACAATTTGGATGATTTTTTCCGTTCTATGTCCCGTCAAATGCAACAACAAGGCGGTCCAGATCAAACACCGCCAACGCAATTTGGTGGCGGAAATAACTTTAACAATAACGGTGGCCGTCCGCCCCGTGGTGGTGCCGGTGCAGCTAGCGGCCTATTAGGTGAATACGGCGTCAATATCACAGCGCAAGCTAGAGAAGGCAATGTCGATCCAGTTGTCGGCCGGGATGAAGAAATTCAACGGGTCATTGAAATTTTAAATCGCCGGACTAAAAACAATCCCGTCCTAATCGGCGAACCCGGTGTTGGTAAAACAGCGGTCGTTGAAGGCCTAGCCCAAAAAATTGTCGACGGCGATGTGCCGCAAAAGCTATTGGAAAAAGAAGTCATTCGTTTAGATGTTGCGTCATTAGTTCAAGGTACAGGCATTCGTGGTCAATTTGAAGAACGGATGCAAAAGCTGATTGAAGAAATCAAATCAGCTGAAAATGTTATTTTGTTTATTGATGAAGTTCATGAAATTGTTGGCGCAGGTTCAGCCGGCGATGGCAATATGGACGCGGGTAATATTTTAAAACCGGCATTAGCCCGTGGTGAATTGCAGATGGTTGGAGCGACAACCTTAAACGAATACCGCATTATTGAAAAAGATGCTGCCTTAGAACGGCGGATGCAACCAGTGCGGGTCGATGAACCGACTGTTGCTGAAACGATTACTATTTTGAAGGGGCTGCAAAGCCGCTATGAAGATTATCATCACGTAAAATACACGGATGATGCCATCAAAGCTGCCGCAAACTTATCCAATCGCTACATTCAAGATCGTTTCTTGCCGGATAAAGCCATCGATTTATTAGATGAAACTGGTTCTAAGAAAAATTTGACGATTCAATTTGTTGATCCAAAAACAATTGAACGGAAATTAGCCGAAGCGGATGCTCAAAAACAAAAGGCTTCTCAAGAAGAAGATTTTGAAAAGGCAGCTTATTATCGGGATCAAATTAATAAATTGGAAGAAATGAAATCCAAACAGGTTTCTGAAGAAGAAACTCCGGTGATTACCGAAAAAGATATGGAAATCATCGTCGAACAACGGACTGGTATTCCAGTTGGCGAATTGAAGGAAAAAGAACAAACGCAATTGATTAACTTGGCAGATGATTTAAAAGCCAATGTCATTGGTCAAAATGAAGCTATTGACAAGGTTGCCAAAGCAATTCGTCGTAACCGTGTCGGTCTAGGGAAACAAAACCGGCCAATCGGCTCCTTCTTATTTGTCGGCCCTACTGGTGTCGGTAAAACCGAGTTGGCTAAACAACTCGCAAAAGAAATGTTTGGCTCAGAAGATTCGATGATTCGTTTTGATATGAGTGAGTACATGGAAAAACACAGCGTTTCTAAATTGATTGGTTCGCCTCCAGGCTATGTCGGCTATGATGAAGCCGGTCAATTAACAGAACAAGTGCGCCGCAATCCTTATAGCTTGATTTTACTAGATGAAATTGAAAAAGCACATCCAGATGTGCTGCACATGTTCCTACAAATTTTAGATGACGGCCGTTTGACTGATGCGCAAGGCCGAACAGTTAGCTTTAAAGATACTATCATCATTATGACAAGTAATGCTGGTACTGGAAATGTCGAAGCCAACGTTGGTTTTGGTGCTGCCCGTGAAGGGGTAACCCGCTCTGTTTTAAATCAATTGAACAATTACTTCACGCCAGAATTCTTGAACCGCTTCGATGGTATCGTAGAATTTAGTGCCCTTTCAAAAGAAAACTTGAAGGCCATTGTTCACTTGATGCTTAATGAAGTCAACAGCTTGTTGGCTCCGCAAAAGTTACACATTGATGTACCAGAAAACGTTCAAGAAGAATTAGTTGATCTTGGGTACAATCCAGAAATGGGAGCCCGTCCATTGCGCCGGACAATCCAAGACACAATTGAAGATGGTATCGCTGAATTTTATCTAGAACATCCTGAAATTCATGAGCTAAAAGCAAAACTGGACAAAGATGGCAATATTGTTGTGACATCTAAGCCAGAACGTTTAGCCAAAGAAAAACCTGAGGCCGAATAAGTTTCATTTATCACTAACAGATTAAATCACTTAAAATTAACTTAAAGTAGCTAACCTTAACTGAGGTTGGCTACTTTTTTAAGCAAAAGGCTTTTTTAATTCTTAAAAAATGATTATAATTATGCTATAGGGAACTCACATGGAAATGTCAAATCTCCATGGCTGGCACTTTAAAAAAGCAGCCAGCATCTCTAAATAAATCTTTCTTAAACGATGACTCTTTCTTATAAGAGTCCGTGCTTACTAAAAACTCTAACAACTTACTCAAGGAGGTGAACCTATGAAACTTGTCAATGTCACCAACAGCCATGCGCGCCTAGTGAAAAATCAGCTGGAAACAACGGATGCTCAGGTGGTAAAAGTTTATTCCGCTGGTAATACGACAGTTATTTTTACGGAAGCTCCGCTACATAATGAAATTGCTTTAATCAATAAAAAAAGAAATATTCTGCCCTCTGAGGTTTCAGAAATCAAAGAGCGTTTTTTGAAAAAGCTGCCGCAAAATTCTTACGACGCTGCAAAAATTACCACAATGGAAATTCCCGGTCTAGTTGAAATTTCCATTCCTAAAGTCATCGCCAGTGCCCAAAGCAATGCTTCTTAAACAATCTCTGTTTGTTTTCTTATCCAATTTATGTAACAAATCCATCCACTTCTACTTCTGCTAGTCGCTTTTTGTCTTGTTGGGAACAGATGTGGATTTATTTGTTTTTAGCTACTGTTAGTTTTTCGCAAAGTGAGGGGGAGAAACGTGCTAGAACAACTTTTACTAGACAGTGTCGCAAGCAAAAAATTGCAAATTTATGGTTTTTTAACGAAGGGTAAACAGACGTTAGTCACCCCTGCTAATCTGCGGGAAAATTTTTCTATCAGCTACAACCGTCTTCAAGCACTCTTAGAAGAAATCCAATTCGACCTTGAAAAGATTGGCATTACTCAATCTCTATGGGATGAAAATGGCAATTTGATTTGTTTCAATAATCCAGATTTGTACATGCGGTACCGCTCTTATTTATATAATCAAAGTCTACCTTATAAATTTGTACTGACCTCTTTATTGGAACCCGAAAAAAACGCTGAAGTATTCTTAAAGGAAAATTTTACTAGCCGTGCTTCCTTGGCCCGCAAGCTGACTCCTTTATCAGAATATCTACAGGAAATCGGTTTAAAAATGAATCGCTCGCAAATTAAAATCAGCGGCGAAGAAAAGATTGTGCGGGTCTTTTATTTCAATGTTTGCTGGTTTATTTCCTATGGGGCAGATGTTATTTCCAATGTTGATTTTATCGGCTCCATCACCCCATCGGATTTTCTCTATCTATTTTTACAACAAGCCAATCAACAGGCCTGGAAATTGATGACTGCCATCACTCATTTACGTCACCAGCAAGGCTTTTTCGTCAATGATGAAAAACTTGAAGAACTCTATTTTCCTAATATCGCTAATCCTTATCCACAACTTTTCGGCGATAATATCGATTATCACGGCCACGAGGCTGCCGAAGTGGATTACCTCTGCTTTTCAATTTTTTATTGGCCGAATTATTTTGATATTAAAGACCCGCGGCTGCCCTTTGTGATGCATTCCTTTGACGATAATATTCTGCATATTAAAGAACTCGCTAATGATTTGATTGCCGACATCAAAGGTGGCTTATTGAACGGTGAATTTGATGACGAAGCCCAGACTCTGATGAAAGCCAATCTATTTGTTGTTTTCTATAATCAGGATTTGACCTCTGCTAGTGTACCGCTGCTTTCCGCCTTTATGATGGGACGTATCGAATCTCAGAAGACTTTTTATCCGTTTTTGTACAAACATATTTATCATTTTCTCAAGGAAAAAAGTAAAACCGCAAAATTCAGATGGCTGGGGAAACGGTTGGAGGATTTAATCTATCTTTCCGCTTTGATTATTTTACCAAAGCTAGAAATTACCGATAGTTCCGCCCGTTTAAAAGTTGGCCTGATTCCCGGTCCGAATTTTGCGGTGATCCACGCAATTCAAAACTTTCTATATGATTTGAACTACGTTGATGCCGAATTATTAACAAATGTTGAAGAACGTAGCTGCGATTTTTACATCAGCAGCTCCCCTAGCTTTTTAGAGGATATTCCTCCTGAAAAGATTTTTGTCGCCAACAGCTTTGAAGGCGACGATTATCTCAGCGAGCTTTATCTAGTCTTGAAAAAAGCTTATCTGCAAAAAAAATTGCAGCTACTGGCCCCTGAAGAACTTTCAGATTCCACTAATTAAATAGATGCCCGTTTTTTATCATTCACACGTTCTGAATCCTGCTGGTTGATAGCAGGATTTTTTTGATGCAGTCGATATTTTTTAATTTTCCGAGACAGCCAATAAGCAAAAATTGCTAGAAAAATTGCCAAGCCCACAAGCAAGCCAATTAAACGTTTCCTATGATAGTTGCCGGCTTGTTTAATTTCTTGACTCATCGCCGCCTGATAAGGGATTCGTTTGCCCGTCACCAAGAGACGATGACTGTTAATGCCATATGGCGTACAGGTCAATAAAGTGACAATTTCCGCCCCTTCTCTGATTGCAATCGACTCGACTTCTTCTGGCAACACCACCTGAATTTCAAAAATCTAATAGGCAAAACGTTCTCCTAAAACGTCGATGTAAAATTTATCCTCTTTGTTCAGCTTATCTAAATCCGTAAACAGCATTTTTTCAGGAATGCCGGTGTGTCCGGTAATCACCGCATGGGTATTGTTCCCTCCAACTGGAAAGGAAGTTCCCTTCAGGTGAGTCGCACCTTTTTCCAATAGTGCCTCATTTGTTTCATCGAACAGCGGCAGACTAACATTAATCGCCGGTATGTAAATTGCACCAATCGTATGACTTTCAAAATATTCCCTAGTGGGATCAATTGTGTTGCTGACTGCCGCCTCAAAGGGGTCAACTACTTCACCCATACCCGGCACGTAACTTTTTTTACTGCTGTCAGCATTTTGCTGCTTCATCTCAGCTAGCTTTTGCTGCTGCTTTTCATCAGCAGCAATTTCTTTTTGATAACTGGCAATGCGATATTGGTCGATGACATTATTGATTCCATCAACCACAAAAGGATAAGAAAAAACAGCTACTCCTGCTAAAAACAAAAACGCCATCAAGAGTTTTAAAATAAATTCAATTTTAAACCAGCGCATTTTCTCACCTTCTTTATGTATAAGATTCCACTCGTTAGCTTGATATTTGCCAGGCAATCTATTAGAAAAACTGCGGCAGCGGCTTTTGTAAAAGATAAACAATAAACTCGTCATCAAATGATTGCCACTCTAGAAACTCCTAGAGAAAAAATCATCAGGTCTTTTTCTTGCAGGAAAAAGTGTAAGGACCAAGACATTTCCCCTGCAAGCTTGCTTCTCAATTACTTTTTACCGCCGCCGCAGTTCCATTCTGTTTTAAAACAACTGCTGCCACAAGTCGAGCTATCTTGCCCTTCTCGGCTGTTAAGTATTAAACTTCAAGCTGATTTTTAGACTTGCGATACCAAACATATGCTCCAGACATCATTGCTGAGCCAGCTGCTAAGAAGAGTAGGATACCCATGCCGCCTGTTGCTGGTAATACCCCTTTTTTGGTGTTAGGAATTCTTCCTAGAATCATCTCATCAAAACTACCCTTGGCAACTTTAAATTCTGTCACGTTTTTGCTTCCTTCTGGTAATACATAGCCATCAGGTGCTTTTACTTCTTCTAAGTAATAGGTACCTTCTGCTAATCCAGTAATGGCAAAAGTATCTTCAGTTGAGACAATTTTAGTTGCGCTCTCTTTCTCAGTTAACCAAGAAATGGAATGAGCTTTATTATTGTCATATGTTGCTTGTGGTGTTTTAGAAGCATCTAGAAATTGTGCATATTCTCCTTTAGAATTTTTCAAAAGAAATTCTGCACCTTGCAAGCCGACTTCACTGGTTCCATCAAGTTTTTTGAACTTATATCCACCGGTCAAGACTGGAAATGGCGGTTTTTCATTTTCTTCATATTTATTACCTGTGGTATCCTCGATGATAATCTTCGCTTCATTATTAATAAAAACGTCTGGAACCGCATCCGGAGTAATCACCATTGTGTAAGTGATTGTAATTTCTCTTGGTGATGCGTTGTCCAATCTGGTCAGCAAGTCTAAATTTACCTTGTCATCTTCTAAAGCTGTTTTTAATTTTAATGCCCAGCCTTTATTATCATCCTTTGGAGTAAAGACAAAATCATCATTTGACAATTCAATATTTGACCCTGCGCTAACCTTAATTGTTCCTGGAACATATGCTAAACCTAATTCAGGAGTATCTTCAACTACAAAATTCTCAATGATTGGTGTGCCATCTGTGTTCTGTTTAGCGATGTTAGCTGGAATTGGAACAGTAATTCTGTAGTCAATTTCTTTACCGATTTCAAAATCAAAATATTCATCATCTCTAGGCACGATTGCCTCGCCGTTTTCAATAATCTCTTTTTTTGAGTCGACTTTGGCATTTTTTGGATACAGATGAATATCTGTGTTATAACCATCATCCTCAGGAAGCATTACAGGCAAGACCACAATCATCGGTGCAGCCTGTTTCGTAATGCCTAAAGGTGAAGATTTTTCAATAAACATTAAGACTCGATCGCGATCACTATTTTTAGTATCGATATTTTCAAAAAAGGCAATTCCTTCATCATCTGTTGTTTGAGTCTCGATTGGATTAGCTAGTTTCATCCAATCTGCATTCCAATTTTTTTGCATTTCTCTTACGGCTTCTTCAACGCCATACTCTTTCACCGCGTATGCATAGCCATCGGTAACGTCGTAAAGCTCAAAGGTTGCGCCTGATAATGGGTTGCCTCCAATGTGAGGATTTTCTTTACCGTTGTTTGGTAATTCTGTTGGAAGGTCGTTTTCAAAAACTAGCTTATGAAGTGTAATATCTATTTTGTCAAGTGGCCCCACTTCTTCGGCCTGGCCACGAACAGCTAGCGTTCCCACTAAAAGAGGCAACAGCATTAACAAAGCGGCAATCCACCCAAATATTTTTCTCGACTTTTTCATTCTTTAGTCATCCTTTCTTAACTGATTCAAATTTTGTTATTAAAGAGAATCCTGTGCAAATTCTTCGTCATTATGGAGGGAGTGGTCTGCACAGGAAACTGACACACACTTATCTGAGTTTGCTAGTTCTGGTTTTCCGACGAAGATATCAAGCCAGTAGCATTAAGAGAAACCCTAGAACAAACAACGAACTTTTGACCTCCCCTGTTTGTAAAAATTTCTTGCTATTGGTCGGCCCTTTCGTTGTCCCCGTTGGTGTTGGTGTCGGCTTGTCCTCACTAGTATTTCGATAGTTGTATACACGAGGTTCTAGCTTTTGATATGAAATCTCCGGCACCATTCCAGAAATCATTTCATTCATCCGATAACCATTTACGGTCACATAGAGCGGATTGCCTGCTTCATCCTCTCATGAAGGAGGAACAATTACTTCAATGCGCCGATCTTCCGCTTCAATCGTGTAGCCCTCAGCCGCCTTTAATTCCTCAAAATAGTATGTTCCAGAAGGAAAGAAGCGGTGGGTACTGACTAAACCGTCGCTGCCAGAAACAAATTTTGTCACATTAGTATCCTGTAAAGGATCACTAGATTCTGTCCAGCCATTTTGCAGTGAATTGACCTCACTTTCATCAAGGTAGAGCTTATTGCCAGTGTCGTCATAGCGATACATTGCAAAAGTTACACCCTGTAAAGGCACACCAAGTTCCTGACTTCCTTCAGTTTTTCCATATTTGAAAAAATACGGATCTCGAACATAGCCGATATTTTTTGTGTAGAGATGAATTTGTTTCAATTCTTCAACATTTGTCAGCGGATTTAAAATTGGTAAAAACATGACCATTGGCACTGAACGTCTTTCAATATCAACATTCAAACGCACATCTGGATCAGGTGTTGTTTCCATTACTAGATACACGGCATCGCTCTCATTGCTGTATCGATTCAGCATCACTCGGCCAATTCCTTCACCAAATTCTGCATCTACATCTGTGTTGACCGGTCCACCAGCAAGTGGGAAATCCTGCTCTTTAATCAGTTCTAAAACCGCTGTCATTGATAGCTGGTTAAAATCATCTAAGAAACTTTCTGAATCTTGTCCTGTAGCCATATAAAAATCCGTCAAATCATAGATTAGAAAGTTGGCACCATTAAATGGCATCGCCATATTGGTGATATCTTCATCATCCCAATTCTCCTTTGGAACTTCCACACCGGTATTTTGATAAGGTTCAATATCCGGCATCATGATATCCCGATATATTCGTTTATGGATGATTAATTCAACTTGCCCATCCTCTGCGGCTTTGGCAACCTGCGGCAAGATGCTACTGCCAATTGCTAAGAAAAGGACTAGAATCGCAGAAAATAATCCTGCTAGTTTTTTAATCATGAACACCAGCCTCCCCTCTTTTAAGCCACTTAATTAGCCAGCCGATAAATAACGAGCCGACTAATAGAGCACTTGCAATCAGAAACTGACCTAAGCGACCAATTCCGCCAGTTGCTGGTAATGGATGAGAAAAATCGTTGGTGACCACAAAACCAAGGCTGACTTTGTCATCGGCAAATTCCAGCTCAATACTCTCCTTCTCTCCTTGAGGCGTTTCATTCAAGTAATACTGAACTTCTGCCATTAAGGAACCTTTCTCACTGAGATTCCCATCATCGTTACCATTTTCACTCCGCTGAGTGATTTCTAAGCGGAAATACCCCGGTAGCCTTTGGTATCCAGATGGTGCTACGGTTTCCTCAATCTTATAGGTACCAATTTCTAGATCAGCTAGTTGATAATGCCCCTCTTCACTTGAGCTTTCTTGCAATTCAACAGGGGCTAGCCAATTTCCATAGCTATCTAGCTTGGCTGCAGTAAATCCTGCCTCCTTTAAAGGATTCTTTGTATAGCTATCCAGTTTTTCTAAATCCAGCTCAAATGGCAGTACTTCATTTTCAATTGTCAATTTCCAAGTGGTTTTATTGTTAACTTCAGTTTTATTTAATGTGGCATTGGAATAATTATCAGCCAGAGTGAACTTACCTGCCTCATCGATGATAAGCTCCCAATCTGTTTCACTACCTTTGTAGCCCGGCAGTAAATCAGTCTCTGAGATTGTATAGCGACCTGCTTCAGCCTCAAAAGCTGTTTCAAAGTCAAGATCCTGATATTTTTCCCCTTCAGTTTTCTTAAAGAAGTGCCCTTGTCCATACTGATTCCAAATAGGACCAGCTTCTTGACTTGTTTCTAAGATACCGCTATAAGCTTTGAAAATTTCTTCAGAATCTTTATCCTGCAGCTCAAAGCCAAAACCGTTAAGGGGAGTATCATTACCTTCCTTGATAATGATAAAATCAACTTTTTGTTTTTTATTTTCAACATCTATGGACATGTTTAAAGTGTCTTTATCAACCGCAGAAATGTCTGCAAATGTTTTGAATGATTTATTATCTTCATCACCATATTTATGGTAATAAACTTTTTGCTCTTCAGGCACGACTTGAATTTCCCAATAGGTGTTTGCATCAGGGGCTTCAAAGCCAGCAGGTGCCTTTGTTTCATAAATCCGGTAAGATTGTTCCGCTTTACTGATATCAAATGTCAAAAGATTCTCTTCTCCGTCATAAAAATCGACAACGCCATTTCCATTGGATTCTCCGCTACCTAAAACGGTTGCATATTTTCCATCTCGGCTTTTACCCCGCAATTCAAACCTCGCTTTTGGCAAAGGATTGTTGCCATCGTGTTTATTGACAGTAAACTTAATTGGCTTGAATTGATTTTGAACAGTGAGGTGTACAAAAGGATCATTTTGGCTCCAGCTATTTTGATTAATCGAAAAGACAAAACTATCATTATCCGTGTAAACCGTCTTCCAACTATCCGAGTTTCGACCAGCTTGGTCCCACCAAGCCGGAGCTTGATTATAAGATTTGCTGTTGCCTTCAGTTTCATTAGTCAAGGTGTAGGAACCTAGAGAACTTCTTTTCCTAACTTGAAAATCCAATCCTTTATTTAATAGCTGGTATTGATTAGGAACTGATACTTCCTTAATCGTGAAAACATCAGTTGAGCTATTTCTCCCAGGAAATTCAAAACGGAAACCTGCTTCTCCACTTGCATCCGTTGTCGCGTTACCATGTGACTCTTTTCCTTTGCTCATCTCATAAGTCGTCCCACTTATCGGGTTGCCAAAAATGTCTTGTTTTTTTACAACGACATCACGAGCTTTGCTTAGATAACGAATTGCCGGAAGCGCCATATACATTCGTTTTTCCGCCTCATTGTCTGGGCCATTTACCATATAGGTTTCTTTATTCGTCACATAGTAGGCACCATTTTGCGCTTGATAATCCAGCTCAATCTGATATTTTATGCGCACCATTTCGCCTTCACCTAAAGAAATTCCGGTAAATTTGTAGCCTTCCTTACCGCTAAGTGAAGCAGCCTCAACATTTTTATTACTGCTTTCCCACAGCATTGGTGGGTTATATTTGGTCGTACTATTATTATTTTTTGATAATTTGTAATAGGAAATTTCCGGACTTCCGCCGGCTAATGAAACATTGCTTCCTAGCTCGTCATAGACTGTGGCGTTTTTCAGAGTATTACCATAGCCACCGGTAATGTTGATCATCGCTGCAATTAATTCGTCCGTATTTTTTGCATCGTAATAACCATCTTTGCCAATATTTTGCAAAACTGTTTTGCCTGTGTTGTTCAAGCCGATGCCAATACTATAGACATTGGCATTTGTGTTTGTATATTTTTGTTGGAGCCACAGGTTGTAGGCCACCGTGTTAATTGCATTGGTTTTGTCTTTGGTAGTGGCGCTTGTTCCATCACCAAAGAAATAGTAACTTCTGTTGGGAAATTCAATCTCGCCGAACTCGTAATACCGATATTGTTTGTCTCTTCCTTCCCCAATATAACCATCTGTTAGCCCTTCCCTACTAAAATCGGTGGGCAGTTCGTCTTTATCAGAAAAGTAATTAGAACTACCGAAATTTTTTAAATATTGGTAATTGGTGTTGAGAGCCCAATAGTCAGAAAGAGCTGTAAGATCATGTGTCCATGCTTTATCTACCCCCGGTTTGCTCTGTGGTTTACCATTATTCAGTCCAACATTAATTCCTTTAATACCGCTAAAGGAGACCGTTGGCTGACCATCGCCGACCACAATCAAGACTTTTTCTCGTTCTGGAGTTTTTCCACCATCATGAAGAACTTTATAACCTTGTTGGAGTCCTAAAGATAAGGGGGTTCCTTGACTGCTTTTTGCGTCCGAAGTCAAGATTGGATCGTTTTTAACAGCATCTATATTACTTGTTAGTGATGCAGTATTGGCGGTCATCCCAAATGTATCATGACCATAAAAATCAACGAGGCCAACCCGCAAGTCAACATTTTCATTTTTATCAAGATCAGTCACTGTGCGAGTCACAGCATCTTTTAAAGCACGGTCTTTTCTTTTTCCATCACTATTATTTGTCATACTTCCTGATTTATCGAGGACAAAAACCACATCGAGTTTTTGCTTTACAGTGACTTCTTCAGCCGTTCCAATGACGTCAATATAAACATTGTAAGTTGTTGTTGTATCTTGAGTTTTACCACCACTAGTGACCGGTTCAACCCATTTTTTAACGAAAGCCCCGTTGTAACTTGTATAGCTGTTGGTAAAATCACGTTCTTTTCCCCAAAGTTGTAAGGTTTGGCCGTGGCCAGAGCCTGTGATATTTTCCTCGGCAGTTGGGTCAGTTTTCGAATAATCATAATTTTTCCAGTTAGCTTCCGCTTCTGCTCCGGTATAGCCATTCGTTACAAACCCTGTAGTAAATTTATCTGTTGCTTGATTTGGAAATTTTTGTTCTGAGACAGCTGAAACAACATAGTCAAAAGTATCATGAGTTGCGAAAGGTCCTAAAGGTAGACCCTCGCCAGCTACAAAAGGCGTTTGTTGATTTTTACCAAAGAGAGTCATTGATCCGGTAAAAGCATTTTTATCTTCTGAATTTTCTTCAGGCAAATCTTCAGCATCAGAAGCCGCTTGTGTGTCTTCAAGATCAGTGGTATCTTCAGTCGTTTCCTCAATAGCGCTTTCAATCTCTTCTTCAGTTGTTTCTGTAGTTTCAGTTTCTTCTGTCTCTTCAGATATTTCGGGTTCAGTTGCTTCGGGATCTTCTGGAGTTTCTGAAGCCTCTGGAGACTCTTGGTTCTCACCTTCTGGAGCCTCAGTTTCTGGATCACTCGGCTCTTCCAAAACATCTAGACTAACAACAACTGGCACTTGTCCCACTGTTTCTGTTTTCTCAGTCGAAAATTCTAGATACCCAGTTTGACTTTCTTCAGAAAAATCTGGTGTATAAAACCAATCAAAATTGCTGTTGTCATCGGCAACTTTCATCGTAGAGATATCACCATTATCTGCCTGACCCAATCCTTGGCCACGAATGTTAGCGATTGTTCCAAAACCAGTTGCACTCTGGTCAATGGCAATCCGGAGCCGTTGTTTGTTCGGCGTCACTTTCTTTTGAAACTCAAGATGCCAGTCATAGGTTGTTTCAGTTTCCACGTAACTTGCTTCAACATAGACTGTGTCATCGTCTACCAATACTTGGGTCGAATCATAGCCGACCGCTTCAACAATTGCTGGATATAAACTTAGCACTCCCTTGAGAAGCGGCAGTATAATAGCTACAATCATCAGTATCGATAGCCATCTTTTTTTCTTCATTTAATCACCCACTTCCAATCTAGAAAACGTGTTACTTGGCCTTCGTAATCCGTTTTCCAATACCTTGCAGCTTCACAAAATTCGTGTGTCCCTTTTTTGTGAAAGCCTTCTTTTTTGCAACGCATCCTGATTGCCCTCCCAACTTGCATAAAACCTTACCTCCGCTCGGTTTCACAAAATCGATTTGTTCCACAAGCTAATAGTAAAATGAGAGCGCTAACTATACCATCTCCAAGAAAACGTAATATAATCGCTTTTTTTGACTTTCTCTGATGTTCATTGGTCAAAAAACTTAAAATATAACGACTTTGTCATTTACTCAGATTTGTCTAATTTAATTATTAAAAACGAGATTCATTACAATAACAAGCTAATAAAATAAGTTAATATCACTGATAAATTAATGATTTTAAATTAATTAAACAACAAAAAATGACCTTCATATTTTTCAATAATCAAGAAAAATATGAAGGTCGGATTTTGACAAAAATTACGGATTCGTTTTTATATAAAAACATTTTACAAAAAAGTTGTTTGCACAAGCACGACAACTTTTACAAAATTACAGCTGTCTGGCCGTTGTCATGGCGCACTATTTTACCTTTAGAATGTCTACCTAACTGAACTAAGTAGTCGGCTTTAGTCTTTTTCTGTGGTTTAATTTTTAAAAGTATTTTCGGCTCTTCTTCACTCTTTATTTGATAAAAATCTTTAGGTAGACCAATAAATTCTAGCTCACCTTTTTGATTGGTTTTGCTGACGATTGGCTGGCCTTTTCGTTGCAGATGACGCCGGCCTTTTTTATCCCAGACACTAAAGCTGCGGTTTTCCAGTGGTTGACCGGTGGCATCCTCCAGTAAAAAACTGATGAACACTTCCTCTTTGCGTCGACGCCAAGCCCGAATAATTTTGAAAAGTAAACTAAAAATCCCTGCAACTAAACTAATCGAACCACCGATAATCAACCATTGTCGCAGTAATCGGTTTTGGTTGCCGCTTGTCACAGTAGCGGCGACGGCTTCAGTGTATGGAACACGATGCCCTCGGACTAATAACCGATGGGAATTAACCATATAAGGTGTGCAGGTTAAAAGCGTGACCAGATCTTCTCCTGGTTGGGCTGCCAAAACTTCAATTTGATCTGGCAACACGACAGTAATTTGGTCAACTTGATAGGCGAGCTTTTCACCGAAAATAGTCAGCACAAAAATGTTTCCCTCTTTTAAATCCGGTAAATCGGTAAACAATTTTTTTTGCGGCAATCCTCGATGGGCCGCTAAAACAGAATGCGTGCCCTCACCGCCAACTGGCATGTCCGTTCCACCGACAACAGTCGCCCCCATTTCTAAAAGTGTCTCGGCAGTCTGATCAAAAATTGGCATCTCCACCGATAGGGCAGGAATATTTAAAGTCCCCAGCAAATGATCTTCATAGACTGTCCCTTCAAGCTCATTACTCAGTCGAGAAAATGGGTCACTGGTTTCTTGCTGCTTTTTCGCCGCTTCTTTTAAGCGGGCGAGACGCTGGGCGATTTCTTCTTTTGTGATTGCTTTTTGATATTGTGAAATGCGGACTTGATCCAGCATATTGCTCAAGGCATCGCTATAAAATGGATAGAGCATCACCAAGGCTCCCACAAAAAATAAAAAGAGAATTGTAAATTGCTGGATAAATTTTCGCGTTGTTTTTTTCAAATTAATCCCCCATTTCGACTAGGTTGAGTGGCGGGCTTTAAGAAAAATAAGAAGTATTTGTGCGGCTGAGAGTAGCTATTTATCAGAAATTGATGTCACCTATATTATACAAGCTTCCTAAAGGCAAAAAAAGAGTCCAAAGCTGTCGTGAAAAAACAGCTTTGGACTCTGTTATTTAATTTCAAAAAGTGATTACATCAAGCTTTTCAATTCAACCTCGGGATATTTATCAGCAAACCAGCGTTCAGCAAATTGGTTTTCAAATAAAAATAGCGGTTGGTCGAAACGATCTTTTGCTAAAATATTACGACTCGAGCTCATTTTTTCATCTAAATCTTTTGGATCAATCCAGCGGGCGATTTTATTGCCCATCGGCGTCATAATAACTTCGGCATTGTATTCATTTAGCATCCGGTGTTGGAAGACTTCAAACTGCAATTGGCCGACTGCACCGATAATGTATTCATCAGAAAGGTAAGTTTTGTATAGCTGAACCGCCCCTTCTTGCACCAGCTGATTAATACCTTTATGGAAGGATTTTTGCTTCATGACATTTTTAGCTGTGACCTTCATGAAAAGCTCTGGCGTAAATGACGGCAATTCTTCATAGGCAACTTTCAATTTACCTTCATACAGCGTGTCACCGATTTGATAATTTCCAGTATCATAAATCCCGATAATATCACCAGCCACCGCTTCTTCAACATTTTCTCTAGCATCTGCCATAAATTGGGTGACGTTGCTAAGTTTTAATTTTTTGTTGGTTCTTTCCAAATTAACATCCATGCCCCGTTCAAAGGTGCCTGAGCAAATACGCAAAAAGGCAATCCGATCACGGTGGGCTGGATTCATATTGGCTTGAATTTTAAAGACGAAGCCGGAAAATTCTTCTTCAAAGGGGCTAACCTCTTCCCCTTCCACCGTTTTATGGGCGTGGGGCTCTGGAGCGAATTGTAAAAACGTTTCTAAAAAGGTTTGTACACCAAAATTGGTTAAGGCTGAGCCGAAGAAGACAGGTGTCTGATCGCCTTTTGCAATTTTTTCCGGTGAAAATTCATCGCCAGCTTCCTGCAATAGTTCGATTTCCTCTAAAACCTGCTTATAAACACTATCAGCGTGTAATGGATTGTCAGCAGGAATATCTCCATCGACTAAAGGAATCAAGCGTTCGCCGCCGTAGTTTTCCGGGCGATACAATTCAACGCGTTTGTTATACACATCATATAAGCCAGCTAAACCTTTTCCCATCCCAATCGGCCAGTTCATTGGGTAAGATTCAATGTTTAACAATTCTTCTAACTCTTCTAATAAATCCAATGGCTCACGGCCATCTCGGTCCAATTTATTGATAAAGGTAAAAATCGGAATACCCCGACGTTTAACTACTTGAAAGAGTTTTTTCGTTTGGGCTTCAATCCCTTTGGCGCTATCAATTACCATCACGGCACTATCGACGGCCATTAAAGTCCGATAAGTATCCTCAGAAAAATCTTCATGCCCTGGAGTGTCCAAAATATTAATTCGTTTGCCTTCATAATCAAACTGCATCACGGAACTCGTTACAGAAATTCCCCGTTGTTTTTCAATGTCCATCCAGTCTGATTTCGCAAAGTTACCGGTCTTTTTTCCTTTGACGGTCCCTGCTTGGCGGATAGCACCACCAAAAAGCAGCAGCTGCTCAGTAATTGTTGTTTTCCCGGCATCCGGGTGAGAAATAATTGCAAAGGTCCGGCGGCGCTTGACCTCAGAAACTAAATTAGGGTTGTTCATTTTGTTCTCCTTTAAAATCTTAAATTTATCTTTTGCCACAGAGAAATCCCTGTCAGTCAGTCTTTTTCAACTCACCTAGTATAGCATGATAGCAGACGCAATTCAAAAAAATCCCCGTTAAATTTTACCAGCAGAAAACTTTTGGCAAAATTTAGGGAGATTTTGAAAAGCTCGTTAATTTGTGATAGAAATTTTTTGTCTGCATCTTAACTAATTTTTGTGAAGTGTTTTATCAGTGCCAGAATAATTTACAAATAAGTGATAAACATTTTTTGTTTGCTAAAAAAATTATGTTCTTCGTAATTTGGCTTTACTGATAAATTATGAATTCCCGAGCTTACCTCAGCTGACAGCTATCAAATTTTTTCTATCAAAACTTCTCAGTCTAGGAAAATAAAATTTGAGTTGTTTAACTTAACTAGGAATAAACTGAGTTTTCTACTAAGCTCACTGAAATAGTAAATCCAAAAAATCTTGATTGCTGAAATTAAAAATATATTCAGACACAGAATTTTTCTGTAAAAATTTTTTTAATGCTACTTCATTGAAGTCCTGACCAATTAAGGCATTGGTCAGCTCATGGATATCCTTTTCACCAAAGAAATCTCCCAGGATTTCAAAGGAGCTGATTTTACCAGCTGCAATTGAAAAATGCAGCTCGACAATGCCCACTCCCGCTAAGCGGATTCTGCGGGTGATTTGGTAATCTGGGGCGGCACCGTACACCCATTGGTCATTGGCATAGCGCTCAATGAAAAGTTTTTCGATGGTGGCCTCATCTTCATCCGTTAAGACGATTTGCTGCTGAGCAATCTCTGCTAAATTCTTAACTGAAAAAATTTGTCGTAATAATTCATCGCGAAAATCAGCCGTGTCGGTAAATTGAAATTCAGCTTTCAAATATGGCTTAATATTTGTGACATTTTTGCGGACGGATTTAGTGGCTTTGGAGGCGATTTTCTCTGGATCAACTTTTAAAACATGGTCCAGCACTGATAAATCTACATCATACATTAAGGTGCCGTGGGAATAAGTTCGCTCCCCTTTTGAATACATGGCGTTACCAGAGAATTTTAGGCCCTCAATATACAAGTCATTCCGCCCACCTATTTCGGCTTGTTTAGCCCCCATCTGTTGCAAGGCCTGAACAATTGGTGCAGTTGCTCCTGCATAGTCACCGAAGTCGCGGCGATTTTTAGCGGTCACAAAGCTAAAGCTCAGGTTGCCCAAATCATCATAAACCGCACCACCGCCAGAAGTTCTTCTAGTCAGAGTTATTCCCTGTTCCTTTAAATACTGAAAATCAATTTCAGCGTAAGCATTTTGATTGCGCCCAATGATAACACAAGGCTTTTGGATATATAATAATAAAGTCGGCTCAGTAATCGGCAAGGTCTTCATTAAATATTCTTCTGTCGCCAAATTGTAGCGAATATCTTGGTGAGGCATTATAAAGTAACGCATTCTCGTATCAACCTTTGAGTAAATTTAGTTTTGTTAGTCATTTTATGATGGAGGAAAGCCTGAAAAAAATCAAGCATTCTGTCCGTCTTTTCGTCGGCGAAATAAAAAAGAATTCGCCTTTTTTCTACGAATGAAACAAAGAAACTCCGCTTGTTTCCTTTATTTTGTGAGAAATTCTAAACAAATCAATAAAGGAACTTTCATAATGGCGAATGATTTGTTCTGGCGTGTTATAATAACTAACTGAATAACAACACAATTTTTATTAAACCAAAAAGAGGTTAAGTCTGATGGAACAATTAAAATATAATAGTGTTTTTGATATCATTGGGCCAATTATGATTGGGCCCAGTAGCTCCCATACTGCCGGCGCTGCCCGCATCGGAAAAGTCGTCCGCAAAATTTTCGGAGAACAGCCAGATTCTGTTGATATTTATTTATACGAATCTTTCGCCAAAACCTATCGGGGACATGGCACCGATATTGCCTTAGTGGGTGGACTTTTAGGAATGGAGCCAGATGATCCTCAGTTGAGCGATTCTTTAAAGCTGGCCTTTGAAGCGGAGATGGAGGTTCTCTTTGTGCCTAAACAAGAGCAGGCCGAGCATCCCAACATGGTGCAAATAAAATTGACCAAAGGCAGTCATGTTTTAACTGTCACAGGCATTTCAATTGGTGGTGGCAACATCCAGATTTCTGAGGTCAATGGCTTTAAGCTCTCACTGTCTTTAGGTGTGCCGACGTTTATTATTGTGCATCAGGATTTACCTGGCATGATTGCTCACGTCAGCCAACTTTTCTGTGATGCCAATGTCAATATTGGCACGATGACTGTTACTAGAGAAGCGGTTGGCGAGCGGGCCATCATGGTGATTGAAACCGATGAGCGTAATGAAGAAGTCCTAAGCAAAATTCAAAATCTCGAGCATGTTTTTAGTGCCTCGTATTTTGGTTAAGGAGGAGTCGCATGTTTTATAGTATTGAAGATTTAGTCGAGCAAAGTCAAAATTATTCTAATATCAGTGAGCTGATGATTGAAACTGAAATTAAACTAAGCGGTCGCAGCCGAGAAGAAATCATCGGATTAATGGAAAGAAATCTTGTCGTGATGGAACAATCGATTGTCGAAGGAGTTGCCGGTGTGACCTCGGTAACGGGTTTAACTGGTGGCGATGCAACAAAGATGAATAATTATCTGGCTGAAGGCAATTTCCTCAGTGGTGAAACTATTTTGACTGCCGTTAGAAATGCAATTGCGGTGAATGAAGTCAACGCCAAGATGGGTTTGATTTGCGCTACACCAACTGCCGGCAGCGCTGGCGTTGTCCCAGGTGTCTTAATGGCGTGTCGGGAGCGCCTTAATTTATCCCGCAGCCAGCAAATTGATTTTCTTTTTACAGCTGGCGCCTTTGGTTTAGTCATCGCCAATAATGCCTCCATCTCGGGGGCTGAAGGCGGCTGCCAAGCTGAAGTCGGTTCCGCCAGTGCCATGGCGGCAGCGGCCCTGGTCCAGGCTAATGGTGGCACGCCTCATCAAGCAGCTCAAGCGGTGGCAATTACTTTGAAAAATATGATGGGCTTAATCTGTGATCCCGTCGCTGGACTAGTTGAAGTTCCCTGCGTTAAGCGAAACGCCTTGGGCTCATCGCAGGCCTTTATCTCCGCTGATATGGCTTTAGCCGGCATCGAAAGTGTCATTCCACCTGATGAAGTCGTTGAAGCGATGTATCGCGTTGGCCGGCAGATGCCAAGTATCTTTAAAGAAACTGCTGAAGGTGGTCTAGCAACGACACCGACAGCCCAACGATTGACAAAAGAATTACTAGCAAAAGAATAAGAACAATTAATTAAACTCCAGTGGGGCTTTTTGAAATTTAGACTCCTGTCTAAAGATTTGAAATAGCTCGCTGGAGTTTTTTCGTACATGCACTAACTGACTCACAGGCAAAAAGAAGCGACAGCCTTGCTAAACTTAGCTCGTTACTTCTGATATTTTATAATCCCTTAGAAATTAAAAAAACATCCCAGCTACTCGCTGAGATGTCTAAATTGAAAATAATTAAATTAACGGCGAGGTTCATCCTCTTCAAATTCTTTACGGAATAAGCGGCGTTCTTCCTCTGGTTCCGTCGGTTCTTCCTCTTCATCGTGGAAGATGACCCGCAATTTGCGAATGCGGGAGCCATCCATTTCCTCGCTGATTAAAGTCAGATTGTCGATGTCAAAGGATAATTTTTCGCCGGCATCAGGAATTGTTCCAAGAGCCGTAATCAAATAGCCGGCCATCGTATCTACGTCACTCATATGCAAATCAGTTTCAAATTCTTCATTGAATTCGTCAATCAGCATGCGACCTTGAACCAAATATTCTTTTTCGCCGACTTTTTCGTAGAGTTTTTCAACTTCATCAGATTCATCGTCGATTTCGCCAACGATTTCTTCTAATAAGTCTTCTAGAGTAGCCAAACCAACGACACCGCCATATTCATCTAAAAGCACGGCCATTTGATTTTGCGTTTTCTTCAATTCATAGAGTAAATCATCGATAAAAATTGTTTCTGGTACAAATAAAGGTTCCTGCATAACTTTGTGCAAATCAAGATTATCAAAGCCTAGTCTATAACCAGCTTTTAATAAATTTTTCGTGTGCAAAATACCAATGACCTTATCCTTATCCTCTTGATAAAGAGGAATACGGGAAAAGTTTTCATTTAACGCTTTTTCAATATTTTCTTTGACATCGTCTTCAATGTCCAGCATAAAGGCATCGGTCCGAGGCACCATAACTTCTCGAGCCACTTTGGTATCCAAAGAGAACACACCTTGTAGCATTTCCAATTCGTCGTTGTCCAAAACGCCTTCTGTTTCTAGCATGTAGCGCATTTCATCCCGAGTCATCTTAGAATCTTCATCATCGAAGTCCATCGGGGTGATGCGGGCTAACAAACTAGTAGATGCTGAAAGCAACCAAACGAAGGGTTTAGCGATAATTCCCACCACGCGAATCACACCCGAGGTAAATTGAGCCACCTCTTCTGATTTGTTTAAAGCAATTCGTTTTGGATATAATTCTCCAAAAACGATTGAGACATAAGTCAAAATTGCCAAAACAATAATGTTTGCGATGCTGCGGGCCGCTGTGCCGCCGCCTAAAACCGGCGCTAAACGTGACGTCAAATTATCTGCCAGAGATGCCCCTGACAAGATGTTGACCAGTGTAATACCGACTTGAATGGTGGATAAGAAATTTGTCGGATTATCTAGGATTTTTAATAATTTCTGAGATTTTTTATTGCCTTCTTCAGCCTTTTGTTCCACCCGATTTTTATTAATCGATACCACGGCAATTTCAGAAGCCGCTAAAAAGGCATTTATCAAGGTTAAGACAATTAATAAAAGGATTTGAAAAACAATCGACTGACTATCAGGGTCAGCATTCATAATACATTTCTCCTATTCAAAAAAAATCGTGGGTTATACCCACGATAAAACTTTATCATAAAGCGATTTTTTTGGCAATATCTGAAACTATAATTGTATTTGGTCAGCAGCCTGCTTGGTCTTGCTGTCTCTAAACATCCGAATCACGAAAATAACAATTGTCCGACAGATGGCATAAAAAGGAACGCCCAAGAAAATACCTAGTAATCCCGCTAGATTTCCGGCCACCAATAAAATCAAAATAATTGTCAAGGGATGGATGGCTAAAGATTTACCAATCACATTTGGATAAATTACATTACCGTCCACCTGCTGAACAATTAAAACAACGACACAGCATAGTAGCGCACGAATTGGTGAATCAAACACTGTAACTACCACAGCCGGTGCTAAACCAATGTAAGGGCCTAAATATGGAATCAAGTTCGTTAAGCCGGCAATGACACCGAATAAAAAGGCGTAATCGACACCAATTAACCAATAGCCTAAAAAGGTAAAGGTCCCAACAAAGAGACACTCAATTGCTTGCCCGCTAATATAATTGGACAAAGTTTTATTCAATTGGCCCAATAATTCCATGATTTGCGTTTGGCGCTTTTCTGGAAAAACCTTCTGAATGCTTGGAGCAAACCGTTTGCCATCCTTTAACATGTAGAATAAAACAAAAGGCACGGTGATAATCAGCACCGTCGCTGAAGCGATTGCCGACACTAATGAGCCTAAGCTGCTGGATAGACTGCTGACAAACTGTTGGATAATTGAACCATAAGACAAGTTCAACTGATCCAAATAGCTGCTTAAATCTAAGTTTTGCATCAGCGGCGTATTGGCAAAATCATTAATCCAAGTCTCTAATTGGCGAATAAAGCTCGGCAGATTCGCCGACAATTGAGCTAGCTGATTGATTAGGCTCGGAATCACACTAAATAAAATTAAAATTATCGCTCCTAAAAGAACTAATAACATAATTACTACTGCTAAAGTCCGCTTGATGTGGAATTTTTCCAAAAGTTCCACCACGGGATTTAGCAGGTAATACAGAAAGCCCGCCGTCAATAACGGCGCAAATAAAGTTGAGAAGAAAGTCCCAATAGGTCCGTAAAGAAAATTTAGATTCGCTAACACAAAAATTAAGGTTGCCACTACGAGCATTTCCACTGACCAGAAAAAAAGTTTCGACTGGCGAAATTTATCAAACAAATTTCCATCCTCCTTATATAAATGATATCTTAATAAACTGCTAGTAAAAATCAGGTATCTTTTCGATTATAGCTGAAATCTTAAAAAAAAGCTTCTCAAAAAGTAATCCAACGAGCAGAATTCGCAAAGATTTGCTAAAATAGAAAAAAATTGAATTGAATCGAGGCTTACCATGAAAATTCTCCACTCCAAAGATACCATGAGTCCCATCTATCTAGATGCTTTAAAAATTCGCAACGAAGTCTTTATGAAGGAACAAGGCGTGCCCTTTGAAAGGGAAGTCGATAAAGACGAAGCTTTAGCTGTCCATTTCGTCATGTACAATGACGAAAATCAAGCGATGGCTACTCTACGCTTACTCCCTATTTCACCAACAACCTTAAAGCTACAACGTATGGCGGTTTCAAAGCCTTACCGCCAATTAGGCTTGGGCAAAGCTTTAATTGCTGAAGCTGAAAGATTTTCTCAGGAACAAGGCTTTAAAGAAATTGAATTAGGTGCACAAAAAACGGCCATCTCATTTTACGAAGGTTTAGGTTATCACAGTTTCGGCGAAGAATTTATCGATGCCGACATGCCCCATCTGGCAATGAAAAAATTCTTTTCTGAAGAATAATTCTTGTTAGCCTATAAATTAGAATTCAGCTTATCATGAAATGATTTGAAAAAAATCCTGCTTAAGTAGGATTTTTTTATTTGGACAAACTGCTTGTCATAGCAAATAATTTCTGCCAATACTTCATTTTTTAAAATCCGAAGCAACTGAAAGTTTTTCTACAGACAAGCAAAAAGCTTCGAAACTTTAAAAAGTTTCGAAGCTTTTCTTAATTACCCTTGAAAATATTTTTCCAACCCAGCGACAATACCGCTAGCGACTTGGTCATAATACTCTTCATTGGTGATTGATAATAAATCTGAATACGTATTAATGTAACCTAACTCCAACAATAAGGATGGATAAGGTGTTTCGCGAATGACCTCGAAATTTTCAGTCCGTACCCCGATATTACTCAAGGCATTAATACTACTGGTCAAACCAGAATTAACATCCTTGGCCAACGCTTCTTCGTACTCATAATAGTAATAAGAAGTATAACCGGACATGGTATTGGCAGTATCAAAACTGTCGTAATGCAGGCTAATAAAAATATCTGTATTTTCATCGATTCCCTTTTGTACTCGGTCATCTAAGCTAACGAAAGTATCATCAGAGCGGGTTAAATAAACCGTCGCACCTTTTTCTTCTAACGCTGTTTTAATCACTTCCGCGGTTGCTAGCGTTAAATCTTTTTCATAAAATTGTTCATTGGTACTGACTGCCCCAGCATCGTTGCCGCCATGACCAGGATCAAGGACAATCACGGCATCCGCCAATGAAATATTAGAAGACTTATCAGAGACTGATTGCACAGCACCATTCTCGGCTAGAATATAACCTTCATTGCCGGCATTGGTTTTAATATGAATAAAACCATCTGCTTGACCAATATACTCCGCCCATTCTCCGGTGAAAACTTGTTCGACGATTACACTAGCCGTATCCGCTTCAGTATAAACAGAAATATAGCTGGCTGTGTCATCTGTATTATCAACGCCGCTATCTGAACTAGCGGCTGTACTATCTTCTGTTGCAGTCAACTGTAACTTTACCATTTCTTTAGTGGCGACCGGCTCAGCCTCTGCTGTTCCTTCTTCATCATTGGTCTTCGCTTGAGTCACCAGCAATGATTCGGCATTGGCCGTAAAAACTCGGTCGAAGCCGTAACCTAATAAAATTGTCGCAGCACAAAGAATCGTCACAAATAAATTGAATTTTAATCGCAGCAAACGTGTGTTTTTTTTCATAGGCTTTATCCTCGGTGTTATTATGTATAATAAATAGCAATTATTCAGCTAAATAATTTATTAGCATTGTTATCTATTATTATACACGGTTTGCCTATAAAAACTATAAAAAAACTTTTAAAAAACTAAAAAAAAGTTGACTCAAGGTCAACTTTTTTCGCTCATTTTTTCGACAATTGCTTGTAACGGTCATACCAAACGTCAATATAGCCTTCGCTAAAGGGGCCACGTTCATTATTAATCCAATCCACTAAAATTTTGACGTTCTCTTTTAAAATGAAGTCAATATCTTGCGGATAATGCATTTTTTTACGATGCATTTCATATTCATCTACATCTAAAAGACGTTTTTCACCATCAGGAAATACTTTGATATCTAAATCATAATCAATATATTTCAAGGCTTCTTCATCCAATAGAAAAGGTGAGGCTAGATTACAATAATACGACACTCCTTTTTCACGAATCATTGCTATTACATTGAACCAGTATTTGCGATGGAAATAAACAATCGCTGGTTCTCGAGTAACCCAGCGGCGGCCGTCAGACTCTGTCACCAAAGTATGATCGTTGACGCCGATGATTGAATACTCGCTTGTTTTTAAGACCATGGTATCCCGCCACGTTCGATGCAAATTGCCGTCATGTTTGTAACTTTGAATCGTTACAAACTCGCCCTCTTTAGGAACTCGCATTATAACCCTTCCCTCGGCAGACTTAACTGCTTGTGTTGGGTGTGCATTACACCGATATCAGAATTATTATATCAATAATTCTCGGCTTTGCCTACTAATGATTGCTGTGATTCCGCTTACTAGCTAGACTTTCCTAAAAAACTACGACTTTTTCCAACTTTCAATCAATTTATGTTGAACTTTTGGAAAAACAAAATCTGGAAAAGCTTCCTGGTTGACCCACATTTCATTGCCTTGCATTGGAAAATTTTTCAAAGCTCGACCATAAAAGGGCAACACATGCCATTTTAGATGAGAATAGACATGGGTGACTTCACTAAAATGCCGCTTTTGCCAAACCACCGGCAAATTAGAAAAAATTGCCGGACTTTCTTCAGCCACTAAATCTAAAGTTAGTTGCTTATCATTAGCTTTAGGCCCTTGCCATTTTTCCTGCAACTCTTTAAAAAATTCTTGACTCACTTCAATCATTGGAAAAGTCCACATGTTGGCGATTAAACCTTCTGCCGGCCGTTGTGCTAATAAATACTCTCCTGCTTGATTTTCAATAATCCCAGCGACTAAAAAAACATCTTTTGGTTTAATTTTTTTACTCTTCACCGGGAAATTTTCCTGCTGCTGAGTTGCATAAGCCCGACAATACTTTTGAATCGGACAGCTTTGACAGTCCGGTTTTTTAGGGGTGCAAATGGCCGAGCCTAAATCCATCAAGGCTTGATTGAAATCACCGGGGGCCTCATAGCTGATAATCAACCGCATCTTTTCATCAAAAACTTTACGGCTACTGGGCTTACTGATATCCTCTGACAAACAAAACAGACGGCTGACCACCCGCATGACATTGCCATCAATTGCCGGTTCCGGTAAATTGAAAGCAATGCTAGCAATTGCACCGGTTGTATAAGGACCAATTCCTTTTAAAGTTACAATCTCAGCAGCTGTTTGCGGCATCTCTCCAGCAAACTCAGCCATAATTTGCTGAGCGGCGCTTTGAAGATTACGGGCTCTTGAATAATAGCCTAAGCCCTCCCAAGTTTTTAGTAGTTCAGCTTGATCAGCTTCTGCTAACGCTTGAATTGTCGGAAACTTTTCCATAAAACGATAATAATAGTCAATCACGGTATCGACCCGTGTCTGCTGCAGCATAATTTCAGAAATCCAAACTCGATAAGGATCAGTATTTATCCGCCAGGGCAAATTTCTTTTTTCCTGTTGGTACCACATTAAAAAGTCTTTTTGAAATTGCTGAATTTCTGTCGAACTCCATTCAAAGTCTTTAGGAAGTTTAGAACTATCTTCAAAAGTTTTCTTCATCACTAGCTTCCTTTTCGTCTAAAAATATTTGAATTGTATCTAACGCAAAGCCTTTTTGATAGAGGCTTTGTTTGATTTTCATATTGCGCTTTTTAGGCTCCAAACGCTGATGACGCCGCCAAAGTTTTTCTCCCTGACTGACTAAAGCTTGATATTCGCTTTCTTCGTCCGGCTCAGTTTCCAAGAGACTGAGCACCTCGTTAACAATCTCTTTAGAAAACCCTTTTTGCATTAATTGTAGCCGCAGCTTTTGTTGACTCTCCCTCAGACTTTTATTCCGTTGCACTTTAAAAAACTTTTCACCGCTTCTCAGAGCAATTGCCAATTGCTCTTTTTGAGGATAAAAGGTCATTGCGTGTTCAATCACTTCTGGGGCCAAACCTTTTTTCTTTAATTGCTGACTTAAATAGCCGGGGCCTTTATCACTCAAACGAACCTGTGTGCGAATGTAACTGTCACCAAAATTTTGATCGTTGACTACGTCCAGCTCTTTTAAGGTCTCGACAATTTGATTTCGATCGGTGGTTTCGATTTCTTTTTCCTTTAAATATTTGCGGACTTCCATCTCAGAATGCATCTGGTAGCTGAGATAATTCATCGCCATCTGCAAGCCCATATCATAGCCGATTTTCTTTTTGATTTCGTTGAATTCGGCTTCATCCAGTTCTTGCCCTTTTAACAGACGATAGCGGACTAATAAGTCTTCACTGATTCGCAGCTCCTCACCATTTGAAAAAGCTGCCTTATAAAAATTGCCCTTGACCTTCCGCAGGCTAACAACAGTAATCATCTGCATTCCTCCTTCTGCTGATAAGGTTTTTTTACAAAATCTCCACTACTGGCTTATTCTAACATAGGCAAATGAGAAATGAGAAAATTTTTTATCTATGGTAAAATGCTGACTGAAGCATTTGTTTTAGATTTCAAAATTTATGGGGGAAATTATGGCAGTAGTGAAAGAAGCCCAACAAATAAAACTTAAAATTAAACGCCTTGGCATCAACGGCGAAGGTATCGGTTATTTCAACCGGCTGATTGTCTTTGTGCCTAAGGCTTTACCGACTGAGGAGGTCACCGTAAAAATTACTAAGGCAACGGAGAAATTCGCTGAAGGCGAGCTCTTGACGATTCATAAAACCAGCAAAGAACGAGTAACACCTCCCTGCAAAGTTTACGAGACTTGCGGTGGCTGTCAGCTTCAGCATTTGAGCTATCAAGGACAGCTGGATTTCAAAGTGGATTTATTAAAACAAGCCTTAGCAAAATTTAAACCAGCTGGCTATCAAAATTATTCATTACGCAAAACAATTGGCATGGATGCCCCTTGGCATTACCGCAACAAAGCGCAATTCCAATTGCGCTATAACGGAAAACAACACAAGGCAGAAGCTGGTCTTTATCAGCCGAACAGCCATCAGCTGGTGGCTATCGACGACTGCTTGGTGCAGGAGCAACCAACCCAAGATGTGATGAACACGGTTGTTCAGTTAATCAACAAGTATCAAATTCCAATTTACGATGAGAGGAAAAACAGTGGCATTTTGAAAACCATCATGGTACGACTAGCGATTGAAACCGGCGAAGTCCAAGTGGTCTTGATTTCCCATTCTAAAAAAATTCCTAGCATCAATCCGCTAATTAGAGAACTGACGCAACGACAAGGCAAAGTCGTTTCTGTAATGCAAAATATCCAAAGTAAAAAAACTTCGTTGATTTTTGGTGAGGAAACACTGCTGCTTTTTGGCAAGCCAGCTATTCATGAAAAAATCAATGAGGTCAGCTTTGAATTATCAGCACGTTCCTTCTTCCAGTTAAATCCCCAGCAGACAAATCTTTTGTATCAAGAAGGGATTAAGGCTCTTGACCCGCAAGCGACGGATACGATTGTCGATGCTTATTGCGGTGTCGGCACCATCGGTTTAAGCTTTGCTAAGCAGGTTAAAGAAGTACGGGGGATGGACACGATTCCTCAAGCAATTGCTGATGCCAAAGAAAACGCTCAAAAATTAGGTGTTACCAATACGCATTATGAAACAGGTACGGCTGAAGATTTACTGCCAAAATGGTTGGCATCAGGGTTTAAGCCTACAGGGATTGTCGTGGACCCGCCCCGCACTGGTCTTGATGAAAAATTGCGGCAGGCTATTTTGCAGGCCGCACCAGAAAAGCTGGTTTATATTTCCTGCAATGTGTCAACTTTGGCGCGGGACTTAGTCATGCTCAGCAAAAAATATCAAGTGGAATATCTGCAATCTGTCGATATGTTTCCTCAAACTGCCCGCTGTGAAGTGGTAGTCAAGCTGAGATTAAAATCCGCGTAATGAGTTAGAAAATTTCCATCACAAGACACAGCATGTTGGTGATGGATAGAGTAAAAAATATCCGCAAAGATACTCTCGAACAACTGAGGGCCTTGCGGATTTTTTGTCGGATTTTTTTAACTGTTAAACTTTTGATATACTTTTTTAAATTGCTAAACTTGAGCCGCATTTTTGCAGCTGCCGTTTATTATGGAGATTGCTATAGCATTTTGCGAATATCAGTAACGATTTTGGGGGAGTATCGTATGCTGCTGAAAAATAGCACCTTGCAAAATTACGATAAAAGAATTCCTTGGTTTCTCGAAAGCTTCATTGTGCAAAAATTACTGTGAAATCAAAAAAATCCCTCTCTGTTCAAAAGTAACTTCTTTTGAACAGAGAGGGAAAAAATTCAAATTTTAATAGCCATAGCTCGTGCTATCATCATAGGTCGTATCGTTGCCATAAGTGTAGGTATCAGAAGTTGTACCGTATGTTGAAGTCGTATAGCTATCCGCCAAAACTTCTAAATCAGGATAATCAGAAGCCAGTTCCGTAATAGTTGCTTCATTCAGTTGTTCCTTCAATAGGTTTTGAACTCGAATAATTTCTTCTTCGGTCACTTGTTGGAAAGAAATACCACTTTCACCGATATAACCATCACCAGTGTAATCCACACCTTGTAGCTGATCTGTCACAAAATTACTTAAAGCTGGTGTATAATTTTGAACCAATGAGCTGATGGTTGACCAATCTAAGTCAGTTTTGCCATTTTCCCCCAATACATCTAACAAGTTTTGATAATTGCTTAATGTGCCAACAGAAGTAATTTGATTAAACAATTGCTCTAAGACTTCCCGTTGTCTTTCTTGACGGCCGTAGTCGCCATTAGGATCTTCATAGCGCATGCGGGCGTATTCAACCGCACGCTTACCATTCAATTGTAATTCACCCTCATCGAAATGTTCCATGTTTAAATCAAAAGCAAAAGCATTGTTGACCGTCACACCACCAACAGCGTCAATTAAATCGGCCATGCCGTCCATGTTGACCGTTGCATAATGATCGATTGGAATATCTAATAAATCTTCGACAGTTTTCATAGCTAAGGCTGCTCCGCCATAAGCATAGGCTGCATTAATTTTATCGTACTGAATGTAAACATCTCCGTATTGGTAATCCATTTCCACCAGTGTATCCCGTGGAATGCTGACCATTGTTGTTTGACCAGTTCCTGGGTTAATCGTGACTACCATCATGGAGTCAGTCCGGCCGGTGTCGCCTTCTTCAGTTCGTTCCACATCGGTATCGACACCCATCAATAGAATTGAGATAGGTTCTAAGGAGGAATAATCGACTTCCTCAGAGCGCTTCGTTTCAGAGATTCGTTCTACTGATTCATATGTTTGGGATGCTGTTGCTTTCAAATCATAGTACGCCTTTGTACCATAGGCCACGCCGCCAATGACAACTAAAAGGACTGCAAAGACAAATCCCAACACGATCTTTTGCCAAACTCGCATTTGTTCGCTCCTCTTGTGACTGTGAATCACATTTCTTTTTTCATTAAAGGAATACTTTTCCTTGTAAATTACATACGTCTAACAAACGATACCAAAAAACAAGCCCGATTTCAATCAACTACAGGAAATCCGGCTCGATTACAAACTTTATTTAACTCTTTTGTAATCTATGAAATATTTTCGTAAAATAAATGCGATATAAATTCTTTCAATGAAATTTCATGAATTTCACGAAAAAAATGAAAATAAAGAAAGTGGTTGGACATAAGTTCAGATAGATGAAATTATCTGAACCCCATCAGTATAGGTGCAAAACTGATTTGCTTGTCCGAGCCCCACTGGACCACCAAGACAAAAATAAATTCAGATAAATCAACTGTCAAAAACTTGTGTCACAACCACTTATAAAATATCAAAGATTATAATTTAACAACGTCAGCGGCTTGCGGTCCCCGTGCGCCTTCAACGATTGAAAACTCAACTTCTTGGCCTTCTTCTAAAGACTTGAAGCCATCCCCTTGAATAGCTGAGAAGTGTACGAATACATCATCGCTGCCGTCAGTTTCGATAAAGCCGAAACCTTTTTCATTGTTAAACCATTTCACTTTTCCTTGATTCATAATAATAATTGCCTCCAAATTTTCATTTGAGATAGTTAGTCTCTGAGGATTATTATAACGAAAATAGAAAACGTTAACAAGAACAAAATTTTAATTATTTTTCAATATTATTGAGAAATTTTTGATAGTCTGCCTGTTCATCCGTTTCAACAATCGTCAGCTTATCAAAATTCTGATTCATAAAGTCCGCCAGCTCCCCTTCAATTAAATGGGTGTTGGTAGCATTGCCAACCAGCTCCATCCAGTAGCCGCCATCAGGATTTTCATGGACGACTGTTTGAACCATCCCGCCAGGATTTTTAACATTAATCGGCTGCATAAAACGACCATCATTTAATAACACATGCATCAGACTGCTAGCGCTCATTGCTGTCCCGCAGGCGTTCGTTAAACCGACGCCTCGCTCAAAAGTTCTGACAAAAATATCGTTTGGTCCTAAGACTTGGACAAAACTAACATTGACACCATCAGGAAATAAGTTATTTTCGCCATTTACCTTTTGCGCAATTTCTTCTAGCAACGGACCTTTTAAGGTCGCTTCATCGACAAAAGCAATCAGATGAGGATTGGGAACGGCCACCACTGAAAAAAGCAGCTCATCGGATAGCTCAGGAATTTTTTGATTGATGATTCGGCCGCCTTCGAGATTAGCCGGAACAGCTGCTAAATCAAAACTAACCGGTGAAATTTCGACTTGATAGGTCTCGATTTTTTCACCGAGAGCCGGAGCCTTGCGTACTTTTAAATCTGCGAACATCGTTTCAACATTAAATGAATCCTGCTGATTTTTTTCTGCCAAATAACGAGCCACTGTCCGCAAACCGTTGCCGCACATACTGGCTTCACTGCCGTCATTATTAATTACCCGCATCTGCCCTAAACTCAGACTATTTTTGGCATCATCAACTAATAAAATGCCATCTGCACCGCCAACTAACCCACCTTCACGAGGCGTAATCGCCTGTGTCAGTTGATTGACTTGGCTATCCGTTAATTTTTGCTGAAACTGGGTCTGATCCAAAATAAAAAAATCATTCTCTGAACCGTGCACTTTTACTAATTTCATTGTTTTTCCTTTCTTAAAGACCTTGACTAAATCCTGAACTTATTATAGTCAATTTTTGTCAAAAAAAAAAGAGTCCCGTCTTTGACTGACCTAAGAACTCTCAAAATATTCTGTGATACAAAATTTTGCACTTTTTTTGCTATCAAATTTTTTAGTTTTCAAAATAGAAATCTTTTCATCACAGAGGATATTGCATTTTTAATCCTCAGCAATTTTGTCACAGCTAAGCTGCACTGTTTTCTAGCCTTCTGATTTCTCCGGCAGCTGATGATGCTTGCCGCTGAACTCAGAGATAACAATTTTAATAATCCCTGTTCGTTCCACCATTTTTTCCGGAATTGGGTCAAACTCAGTCAGAGCCTTCCCCGTTTCGTGTTGCATCAGTAACGCCAAGCCATGAAGTTTTTCGGTTGCATTCGTCACAATTTCTGCCTTGCCATAACCGATAAAACTCTCATAGGCAAAAGAATAGCCCTCCGCACGCTTTCCCGTTTCAATTAGAGCATGCTTTCCATCAATTTCCACACAAACATGGGGATTTTTTTCAATCAGGCTGACTTTTTTACCAACCAATGCTCCATGGATATAAAAAATAAGCTGATCTGCTTGCCACGAGTACCCATAATTCACGGGGACAACGTAGGGAAAGGTTTTATCAATCAGACCAATTCTTAACACATGCTGGGCCTCAATTAATTCTTTGATGGCCCCCTGCTCCATTTGCCGTTTACTACGCCGCATTTCCTCCATCTAAAAATCCTCCGTTTTTCTAACAATCAAAACTGTTTTAGCTATTATAAAGAAGTCTTTATCTCTATGCAAGCGAAAATCAGCTCTTTAAAAGTGAATCTGATTTCATTTTTCTACTATTATTTATTATAAAAGATAGGCTTCACATAGGAGGACTGCAAACTAAAAAAACTTATTTTAAGAACAGCTAAAATGTCTTACTTACTCAGTTCATATTTTTTCACCACTTATAAAGTAAAATATTAACTAAAGCCATTAACAAAACAACCTGCCCTCAATAAAGAGAGCAGGCTGTTGGCTGTTAAATTTCATTTACTGAAAGATGCTGATTCCTGATAATAATTGCTGCAAGTTTTCAGCATCCCAAGGCAGATATTCCGCAATGGTCAAGCCGACAATTTCACTGACTTCACTGATTGCTGCAAAGGTGGCCTGCACTTCCTTTAAACTCATTTGCCCAGATTCTGACGGAAATTCGGTCACGCCTGGTTCTGTAAAATAAAGTGAACGAAATTCACTAGGATTTAAGACATCCAAATCAAAATGGACCACTACTTTGGAAAAATGATTTTCCTTGAGCCATTTTTGAATGGCTTCTGGCGAAAGTCGCTCGTTTTTTTGTACCTGATAGTTTAAATCTAAATCTGCTAATATTTTTTTCTCATCACTGGTAGGTTCCTGCAATCCGACATAGAGCACATCAGCTGACTTAAAAGGCGCTTTGACCTTGGCTGCGAGCACCGGATCACCATCCTCTAGCAAATTACCCAACACCATCGCATGTTCATGGTAGAACACGTCTGGTGTAGAAATATCTGGGTGGGCATCAATCCAAATGATGCCTAAGTCATCGCCATATTTTCCATGGAGATAATCAAAAGGCGCTTGAGAAACTAGGCAATCACCGCCAAGTGCGATTATTTTATCCGGCTGCTCTGCTTGAATTTTTTCGTTGATTAAGTCGATGTTGGCCGCGACAACACTTTGACCAACTACACCATTTTCCTTTTCTAAAGGCCCGCTATATTTGGGAATTGCCACATCAATTTCGACATGATTTGCATTTTTTGGTGCTAACCAAGTCAATAGCTCTGATCCAAAAGCATAATTGGACTTGTTGCCTCCCTGCCATTGGGGAATTTTTAACCGAATTGTTTTCAAATTTCAAACACTCCTTTTTTGCTAAGCTGTTCCATCTCAAAAAATTCAAATGCAACCAAACTGGTGAAGCTAGCTTCACTATATCATCCATGCTTGAAGAGAACAGTAGTAAAATCAAAAGTTGAAACATTGTCGCATTATTTATCAGATTTAGTTTAAATTTTTGAAACCTAAGTATCATTCAATTGATTAGTTGCCAGTTCCTGTTTGATAACCATCAGAGAATTCTGAGTATTTTGTTGATAATCGCCAACCAACTGAGAAACAAACAAAATATCTAGAATATAATTGACCGCCGTTATCGAGGTCATCACCTCCATACTTAAAATCGATTGTTTCTGCCTTAAAGCGATGTATTCATCCGTCTGTTGCGCAAGTGCACCTTCTGGATGATCGCCAATTCCAATCACAAAGACACCAGCTTGCTTAAGATATTTGGCAGTCGTCGCCATTAGAGGATTGTTTCCAGAGAACGATAGTAAAATAGCCAATCGGTTTTTCTTTTGTCGCGTCGCAATCACATAATGTTCATTTAAGCCATTAAAGGCCTCCACGGAAACACCTAAGGTTGCAAATTTAAATGCCGCCATACTAGCAATTGAATAGGTGATGCCAGTCCCATAGATATCCAATTTCCCGATGTGTTTGAAATGATTAATAATTCGTTTCATTTGATTTTTATCCAGAGACAGACGAGCATTGGCCAAGGCATTTTCATAAATTGCCGGAACTAGCCCTATTACCTCCTCACTAGTTGTGTCTTGATTAACTGGCTCGTCATCAATAATTTTAGCTAAATGCTTTCCATCAACAAGCTCTTTGGCAACTTCCTTTTGCAAATCAATAAAGCCCTTTAGCTTGAGCTTTTTACAGAAGCGAATAATCGTCGCTTTACTAGTAAAGGTAGCTTTTGCCAGCTCATCAATCGTCATGCTCCCCAGCTCTTCAAGATGCACCAACAAATACTCCGCCAATTGTTTTTCTGATGACGTAAAGCTTTTTGTTTCCTGTAATTGCTCAATTATCATGGTAGTCCTCCTTAATTTTGCTTTATAAGCAAAATATAATCCGTAGTCAACGAAAATAAGCATCAAAATCCAGCTTCAAAATTTTGAAGATTTTATTGGGATTAACTATTTATCTCATGCGTGTTATTAAAAATATTAAAATGACTAAGCTGCTAGCTCTAACAAACTGAGTGTTCAGTAACAATTAAATACTCTAGAAAATAAAACAGATGAAAAATCCAATCGAAATTAATTGTCATTTTCATCTGTTTGCTATTTATTTTTTAGCTGTGCTAGCATAACACAACCTAATGTTAACACAGCTTTTCCGAAAAATATTAAAAAAATTAAACATTACTGTTGGATTGTCAAGAGGAACTACTGGAACTCAGGAGCACACGATTTTAAGCCTTACTGATTTACTAGGCTATAGAGACAAATATATTATCATCATTATGTTGACTTCAAGAAATTTTTTCGTGTCACAGCCAGTTCCCACATCCTTCTATTCAACTTCTGACGGCAACTCAACCTGCTCAGCTTCTTTTGTAATCAGCACCACGCCATCACCCAAAGGTAGTAAAGTCGAGGTTAAATCCGGATGCTGCATAATCACCTTTAAAAACTGATTTAGTTTACGGTGAATCGCCCGCTGACCGCGAGGAATTTCTTCAATCGGCTGTAGAATTGTTCCAGCTTGAAAGACATCATCCACCATCAAGACGCCGCCTTTTTTTAAAAGTCGCAAACAGTCTGGTAAAAACTCAATATATTTTGATTTCGCACTGTCCATAAATATAAAATCGTATGGACCACTTAACGTTGGCAAAATATCAGCAGCTTGGCCTTCTAGCAAATTGATTTTAGCGGCATTTCCTAGCCGCTCATAAGTTTTTTTGGCCCTGCGAATCATCACATCAAAACGATCAATAGTTGTGACATGACCGCCATCTTGCAGTGATTCTGCCATTAAACTGGAGGAAAACCCAATGGCCGTGCCAATTTCCAAAATTTCTTTGGGCTTTAGCTGACCCAATAAAAATTGTAAAAAGACCACCGTCTCATGAGGGATGACTGGAATCTCCTCTTCATGAGCTTCCGCTTCAATTTTTCCCAGTTCTCCGGGTAATTGTTTTTGTTGGTTTCGCATAAAATCCAGCAAATCCTTTTTGACCACTGGCCGATGCATCATTTCATTGCGCACAAGACTGCTCCATTCTTCCTTTTGATATTTTCTTTAATATTATAGTGGTCTCCATCCCCGCTGGCAATAAAAAAGCAGAGTTATTGTTTGGGATGGAACTTTAGCCTAAATATCTTCCACCAAAGAAAAAGCTTTGGAGTCGATTAAACCCCAAAGCCATAAAAATTTTTATGATACAGATTATCTAAAAGTTGCCATTAGCTTAATAAATTAACTCAACTAATTCCTCGGCTTCGATATTCCCAAAATATTTTTTGACATCAATACTGTCAATAATTTCTTTAATCGCCGCTTTTTCATATTTTTGGCCAATTAATTTATCTTCTACATCGGAGATTTCTCCTAAGCCAAAGAAATCACCATAAATTTTGGCATCTTTAATCAAGCCGCCTTCCACATCTAAGCGCACTTCGACAGAACCGATTGGAAAACGATGACGTTTTTCAATATTAAAGGCCGGTGAATTGCCATAATTCCAGTCCCAGTTGCGATACATGCTATTAGAAATTTCTTCAATTTTTTTCCAGTCATCTGCCGTTAAATCATAGGTTTTAACATCGGCAATATCATTCACACCAAAAATTTTCAACAAAATTTCTTGGCGGAACTCTTTAGTGGTCATCCCTTGTTTATCCGCTGGTAAGAATGGTTTAATATTGGTCACCCGTGAGCGAATCGACTTGATGCCTTTAGATTCAATTTTGTCTTGGCGAACTTTTAAGGCATTCACCACTTCATTGATATCCGAATCAAACATAATCGTACCATGGGCAAACATCCGGCCATTGGTTGCATACATCGCATTGCCGGAGAACTTCTGGTCGTCAATCACCAAATCATTGCGACCTTTTAATTGCGCTCCTTCAACACCTAAATCATGGAGAGCTTGGACAATCGGCTGCGTTAATTTAGCAAAGTCTCTAAAGGAATTTCCGTCATCTGGCATAATAAAACTAAAATTCAAATTACCTAAATCATGATAGACGGCCCCGCCGCCGCTCAATCGACGAACAACATGAATACCGTGTTCTTCAACATATTCTTTATTGATTTCTTCTATTGTATTTTGATTGCGGCCGATAATAATCGACGGTTCATTAATATAAAATAACAAAATTGGTTCATCCAATGGCATTTCCCGCAATAAATAAGTTTCAATAGCCAAGTTAATCCGCGGATCGATGTTTTCATTTGGTACAAAAATCATGTTTGCTTCCTCCAATTTTAATTGTTTGTCATTATTTTCTATTGTAAAAATCGGCCTGCGTAAAAGGCAGATGCAATAGCTCAACATACTGGCTTAGATATCAAAAATTTTCCCAGTAGCTGCCAACTCGACTGGAATTTGTGGCCCAGCAGCTGCTTGAGCCTCCGCTTGTAAAAGCTTTAAATCTCCGAATTGCGGCAAATGGGTCAAGACTAAGCGTTTCACCTCAGCCGCTTTGGCAATTTCCCCGGCTTCAAGGGAAGTAAAGTGGGCCTTGTGCCTTTCATTGCCTTTAAATAGATACGTGTCTGCCAAAAATAAATCGGCATCCTTGGCAAAATCATTAAACTTTTCCAAATAACCGGAATCACCGGTAAAGACCAAAACCTTGCCGCTGCTTTTTTCAACAAAGCGCATAGCATAACAAGGTACTGGATGAATCGTCTTCATAAATGTAACCAAAAACGGTCCTAAATTCAACTCATCTGTCTCGTAATACGGCTGTCCTTGGCTGACGCCCGCTAGCGTCAAGTCATTGAAGTGAAATGAATCCTCTGTATGTCCGTGAATTGGCAAAATTTTCTCCTGATTGCGCTGGGGATTTAATTGCCAATCATATTGCAGCACCCCTAAATCAGCAATATGGTCGTGGTGATAATGACTTAAAATGACTGCATCCAGTGCCAACGGGTCTAAATATTTTTGCAATTGTAAAAGTGTGCCACTGCCAGCATCCAATAGTAAATTAAACTCCCCTGATTGCAATAAAAATCCTGTCGTTCCATCCCCATCATAAGGATACGCTCCTAAATAGCCTAAAACCGTTAATTTCATTCGACAGCCTCCAAACAATTTTTGTTACTTCTATCCTAACACAAAAAGACGTCTCCAAAGGCTTTGAACCCCTGAAGACGCCGCTTAAAAATCATTTATACATTCATAAAGTCCCGTTCATTTTTCGCATTCAAATAAAATTCAGCTAAGCTAGTATTGATGTACGGCACCACCCATAAAACTGGAATAATGAAAATACAGAAAATCCACCAGCCGATGAAGGAAAGATTCATTAAAATGTATTTGCCCAAACGATCTTTGATTAAATACCAAGCATAAGACAAAGCTTTCAACGTTGGCATTTCTGGATTTTCCAACTTCGCCCAAGCGGCAAATTTGAAGACGCCGGCAATGATATAAGAAACAATAAAGAATAATACAAGCACTGCCAAGATTAACACAACAAAAATAATGGCTGTTGACGTGCTGATTTCACCATCATTCAACAAGCGAGTCAATCCATTTGTACTGCCGCCAAAGGCAAAGGACATGTAAGCTGTGAAACCAAAAATCAACATAATCGGCACAAAAATAATCAAGCTGATTAAGAAATTCAGTACCTCACTGATTAAGTTAAAAATCATCATCGGCACATAATACTTCTTGTTAAAAATTGAAAACACATCACCAATTTCCGCTTTTTGTCCATTAGCTACTTCTAATGCAATATAATTTTGCCCATAGGAAAAAGCAAATAAAATAAACAGGGACAATGCATAGGTGACTAATAGATAAAGTAGCCCATCCGAATTAGTGGCATTAAAACCAAATAATCTAGTCACGGCACCTTGAATCACCGTCGTAATAATGTAAACAAATAACGTAATAATTGCATTAATTCCCCATTGGCCTGCCAATGCTTCTCGGGCTTTTGCCCGCAGTTCATAATTTTCCATTTTTCTCTCCTTTTCTCACTTACCTTTTTTTATAAAAATCAGAAAGATTTCCTACAGTAGCAGAAAATCTTTTCTGATTATTCACCTGTGTTTAATAGCTACGAATTTCTTTGACTTTATCACTATCCAAGCGTTTCACCACTTCAGTGACCAGCTTAACGGTATTTAGATAGTCATCCTCATGAATGACAGAGGTATGGGAATGCAAGTAGCGCACCGGTACAGTAATCGCTAACGACGGAATCCCGTCTCTAGTCAAATGCATTTGTCCGGCATCCGTACCGCCACCGGTAATCACCGTATATTGGAAGGGAATTTCTAATTCCTCAGCCGTATCAATCACAAATTTCAATAATTTTTTATGGGGCACCATCGAAGCGTCAAAAATCAAAACCTGCGGACCTTTGCCTAAAATTGAATCTGCTTCTTTAGGCGTCATGCCCGGAGTATCTCCTGCGGTCCCTGTATCCAAAGCAAAGGCAATATCTGGATTGACCAAATGCGTGCTGGTACGGGCGCCTCTTAAGCCCACTTCTTCCATAACATCACTGCCAGCAAATAAAACATTAGGATGGTCTGCTTCAGCTAGATTTTCTAAAACCTTTAAGGAAACAGCCGTGCCAATCCGATTGTCCCAAGCTTTAGCCAGTAAAAATTTGGTATCGTTCAAGCGTTTGTATTCGATATAAGGTGTAATCATATCCCCAGGCCGAACTCCCCAGCCCTTCACTTCCTCAGCACTGCTGGCGCCGACATCGATAAACATCTCTTTGACATCGTAGGGTTTTTGGCGAGCTTCTGGTGATAGCACATGCGGTGGTTTTGAACCAATCACTCCATGAATCACTTTACCGTCATCTGTAGTGATTTCAACTTGTTGTGCCAGCATAACCTGACCCCACCAGCCGCCTAAAGTTTGAAACTCAATAAAACCTTTATCCGTAATTTTCGTCACCATAAAACCAACTTCATCCATGTGACCGGAAATAAAAATCTTTGGACCGCCCTTTGAACCGGAATGCTTGGCAATCACACTGCCCAATCCATCAAAGAAAACATCTTCGGCATAGTCTTTCGCATAATTTTTAAAAATTTCCCGGACTTGACCCTCATTTCCCGGAACACCTCTGGCACTCGTTAAATCAATTAATAATTGTTCTTCTTTTGAATCCATTGTTTCCCGCCTTTCTTTTCATAAAATTATAGCATAACGAACCGCTGATAAAAGCTTTTTTGCCCTTTTTCTGAAAATCTATAAATCAACCACTCGGCGATAAAAATTCGCCGTCAAGATGTAAAACATCAGATAGACCACCACAGTAAAAATAATAAAAATATTCGGCAGCCAAAAATTAGTAAAGGTTAAGTAACGGGACAATAAATAGATTCCAAAAAAAGAATTTAAGACAATCACTAAAGTAATTGGAATGAAAACAAGTGCATTTTCCCAATACATGACCCGTAAGATTTTTCTTTTAGGTATTCCTAAAAGATGCAGCAGCTGATAGTTTTCTTTGCCATGTTCGGCTTCAGCAATTTGTCGTAAAGCGATTATGCTACCGGTTGTAATCAAAGCAATTAAACCAATAAAAACTGTCACATAAATCACTAGGCCTGATTGCCGACGGGTCAACCGCCAATTAGGATACTGACTTGAATAGTTTAATCTTTGTATCGTCGATGGTCCTTGATTTCCACTGGCAATTTCGCCGACCACCGCTGAGCCATTCCAGATAAGGTCATAGCTGAGGGAATAGTCGTAGGCTACAGGTAAGTTTTCCGAAACAGCTTGTGCCAACTCCTCCTGATTTTGATTATTGGTGTTAAAAGCTGTTACTTGATAACTATAGCCCTCCAGCTGGTCAAACAGCTCATCTGAAACAACAAAAGTCAAATAACCGTAGCGTAAAAGTGTCAGTCCCAGACGGTCTGCTGTTGCCCGTTGAATCGTCACCGCTTGATCGCCTAAATATGCTCTGGAATCATATTCAAAAATGTACCGGAAAAGATTTTGAACAGTATCTAATAAAACCACCTGCTGATTATTCTGAAAATTAATATCCGGCAGACCCTGATTAATTTTTTGATACTCTCGATAGTTCGACAGTGAAATTACATCGACTAATTCTACCGCAGAGCTGCCTCGATCGTTCACCAGGTTCCCCGTAAGATAGCCGCCAACCGTTTTAAAATTCAACGTCTCCTCAGCTGTTAGCTCTCCATCATTTTCCTCAACAATTTCTTTGAGACGAGGATACTGATCGGCCGCAACTTGAAAATCAGTTGGGTCGGTATAATAAACCTCCCTCAGAGAAATCATAAAAGTTGAAAAGGCCAAACTGATTAAGATAATCGCTATACTCATAGTGGCCGTGATACCGGCAGTCGTACGGCGGTTGCGAGTTAAGCGGGCCCGCAGATTGCCAATCAATAAACCAGTCAAATTTTGTTCTGTAATTCTGCGGCTGCGTCCGACAAGCCACAGCAACCAGCGCAGACCCCAAATAAAGAAAAAAATGGTGCCAACACTTGCTAATAGCAGCGTAATCAAAATGCCGAGAAAATTCGCATAAAAACCTGAGCCATCAAGAAAGTTGGCCAACCATTTTCCCAAAGCCAGTGTCTGAAAAGCTCCTAAATACGAAAGCAATAGAAACAAGGTACTAATTGCCCCCAACACCTTTTGCCAGCCCCTCATCTCAAGTTGCTGACTGGTCAGCTGATCCATTTTAAACAATTGATGAGTTGAATAGTCTTGCAGAATCCAAGCAGTACGCATTGCCACAATCAATAAAATAAAAAACATGGTCCCCGCAGTTAAACCAACTGAACGCCAAGAAATAAAAAAGCTGCTCTCAATACTCAAAGCCATCGCCTTAACCAAAATCATGGAAAACATTTTGGAAAACACGATGCCGATTACAACACCAATTCCTAAACTTAAGATCCCCAGAATAATAATTTCACTAATAAAAAGTCCGGTAATCTTCCAACGGTTGAGGCCAAATAAATGATAGATGCCAATTTCCTCCGCACGCCTTCTTAGGAAAAAGCGATTGGTACTCAGCATAAAAAATAATAAAATTCCAATGACTGCAATCTGTCCTAAAACCAAGGCTTGTGAGAGATGAAGATCCTGATTAGCCCGCACAATAATCGCATCGTTATAAGTCAGCGCACTAAAAGTATAAAAAATCGTCACCGCTAAAATCATACTCAAAAAATAAATTAGATAGCTTCTGACTTGCCGGCGAAAACTTTTAAAGGCCAGACGAAATAGCATTGCTGCGCCCTCCTCCACCAATAGTCGCCTGCATATCAATCACCTTATTAAAAAATTCCCGGCGAGAACCTCGGCGCACAATTTCAGAAAAAATGGCCCCGTCTTTGATAAATAAAATTCGGTTGCAATAACTCGCCGTATAAGGATCGTGAGTTACCATTAAAATCGTGGTGTCCTTATGTAAAGAAATATCATGAAGATAATTCAATAGTTCAGTGGCAGAAGTTGAATCCAGCGCCCCCGTTGGCTCATCAGCAAAAATAATTTTTGGCTCCTCGATTAACGCTCGAGCTGCTGCCACCCGTTGCTTTTGCCCGACTGATAATTCATCAGGGTATTGATTCAAAATCCCTTTAATTCCCAGCATTTCACTAGCCACTTCGATTTTTTGGTCAATTTCAGCCAGTGATTTTTTTTCAACCGCCAGCGGCAATAAAATATTGTCTCGGGCCGTTAACGTATTCATTAAATGAAAATCCTGCAAAATAAACCCTAAATTTTTTCTGCGGAACTCGCTGAGATTATCGCCTTTAAGGCTCGTTAAATCGGCACCATTAATCACAATGCTGCCAAGGGTTGGAAAGCTAATTGTCGATAAGATATTTAATAAAGTTGTCTTCCCGGCACCACTTGGTCCCATGATACCAACAAATTCCCCCTCCTCTACAGAAAAAGAAATATTCTCCAGCACATTGACTTTATTTTTTCGACTGCCAAAGGTTTTGGTCAGATTTTTTACATCAATAATTGTTTTCATCTCATCCCTTCCTCCCCTCTATCATAGCATAATCAGCCAAAAATCCCGCCAAACAAGCTTAAACAGTGGACCCACTATATCTGGTGGCTATCTTTTGAAATATTCTCTAAAAAATACCAGATGTTGATAAATATCTTCGGGAAAACTATTGCTCTATCTTGTGAAATGTTTTATTATAGAAAGCGAGATTAAAGGAAATGAGTGTGAAAAAAATGATGAAAATCCAACGGGAAAATACGGAAATTCTACTGCATCCACGACTTGCAAAATTCAAAGTTGTCAAACGGGATGGCCGCTTAGTGGACTTTGACGACCAAAAAATTTACGATGCTTTAGTTAAAGCAGAAGCCAAAATTAATGGCTCCATCGACCCTTTAGCCCACGAACGAATTCAAGAAATTGTCAACCGGATTGACCAAGAAATCAGCGAGCGCTTCGCCCATAACGTAAAAATTTATGAAGTGCAAAATGTGGTCGAACACATTTTACTTGAGAAAAACGAATACGATTTGGCTCAAGAATACATCAACTACCGGACTCAACGAGACTTTGAACGCTCCAAAGCAACCGATATTAATTTTACCATTGGGAAGTTGATTAACAAAGACCAAACCGTTGTCAACGAAAACGCTAACAAAGATAGTGATGTTTTTAACACACAACGAGACTTGACAGCTGGGATTGTCGGAAAATCCATCGGCCTAAAAATGTTACCACCTCATGTGGCCAACGCCCATCAAAAAGGCGATATTCATTATCACGATTTAGATTATCATCCGTACACGCCAATGACGAATTGTTGCTTGATTGATTTTAAAACTATGCTGACTGAGGGCTTCAAGATTGGCAATGCCGAAGTGGAATCACCTAAATCAATTCAAACGGCGACGGCTCAAATTTCACAAATTATCGCCAATGTCGCTTCTAGTCAATACGGCGGTTGTTCAGCAGACCGTGTAGATGAACTACTAGCACCCTTTGCGAAATTAAATTACCAAAAGCATTTAAAAGACGCAGAAGAATGGATTGAAGTGGCTGAAAAACGTAAAGCCTATGCCTTAGCTAAAACTCAAAAAGATATTTACGATGCAATGCAGAGTTTAGAATATGAAATCAACACTCTGTTCACGTCCAATGGGCAAACACCATTTACTTCCCTTGGTTTTGGCCTTGGCACAAATTGGTTTGAACGGGAAATCCAACGGGCCATTTTGCAAATTCGTATTAACGGACTTGGCAGTGAGCATCGAACTGCCATCTTCCCTAAATTAATTTTCACTTTAAAACGCGGCGTCAATTTATCTGAAAACGATCCGAATTACGATATAAAGCAGCTTGCCTTGGAATGTGCGACTAAACGGATGTACCCTGATATTTTAAGCTATGACAAAATTGTTGAACTAACCGGAAGTTTTAAAGTACCAATGGGCTGCCGCTCATTTTTACAGGGCTGGCAGGATGAAAACGGCCAAGAAATAAATGTTGGCCGGATGAATCTTGGGGTAGTTACTTTGAATTTACCACGAATTGCGTTAGAATCCGCTGGCAACCTTGATCGCTTCTGGCAAATTTTAGAAGAACGCTTAGGCATTATGAAAGATGCCCTTGTCTATCGTGTTGAACGCTGTAAAGAAGCCTCGCCTGCTAATGCGCCAATTTTGTATATGTATGGCGCATTTGGTAAACGTTTAAACCGCAAAGATGCCGTTAATGAGTTGTTTAAAAATAAACGGGCGACCATTTCCCTCGGCTACATTGGCTTGTACGAAGTCGCATCCGCCTTTTTCGGAGGCGAATGGGAGCAAGATGCCGAAGCTAAAGAATTTACTTTGAGCATCTTAAAAGAGTTGAAGGCTCATGCTGATGATTGGGGTAACGAGTACGGTTATCATTTCAGCGTTTATTCTACTCCAAGTGAAAGCTTAACAGATCGTTTCTGCCGCTTAGACACTGAAAAATTTGGCGTTGTAGCTAATATTACCGATAAGGAATACTATACCAATAGTTTCCATTATGATGTCCGCAAGAACCCAACACCCTTTGAAAAATTGGACTTTGAAAAAGATTATCCAAAATATTGTTCCGGCGGGTTCATCCATTATTGTGAATATCCTGTGCTACAACAAAATCCCAAAGCTTTAGAAGCCGTTTGGGATTACGCCTATGACCGGGTCGGCTATCTAGGCACCAATACGCCAATTGACCATTGCTATGAATGTGGCTTTGAAGGTGACTTCAATCCCACTGCCCGTGGTTTTGAATGTCCGGAGTGCGGCAATCACGATCCAAAATCATGTGACGTTGTCAAAAGAACTTGCGGCTATCTTGGAAATCCTCAAGCTCGTCCGATGGTCCATGGTCGTCATAAAGAAATTTCATCCCGAGTTAAACATATGAAATAGAGATATTCGAACAATCGCTTTTAATACAACTGAGCCAAATAAAATTAAAAAATTGCGCCTTGACCTTGTCTTGGCGCAATTTTATCTGTAGTAAATTGTCTAGTGGTATCTATTTTTTATTATTTTCACCCATTTGTTAAATAAATGAATTTTGCAAGGAGGTATTTTCTTGAATAATCCTCAACCAAAAGAGTGGTTGGCAAGTCAATATAGTAAAAATTATTATGCTGACTATAAACCTCTAAATTTTGTCGATGGCGAGGGTGTCAGAAATAGTCTTTACGTCAGTGGCTGTCTGTTTAATTGCGAAGGCTGCTTTAATAAGGCTGTTCAAAATTTTCAATATGGTCAACCCTTCACTGAAGAACTGGAGGACCAAATAATAGCGGACTTACAACCAGATTATGTTCAAGGTCTAACCTTATTAGGCGGGGAACCGTTTTTAAATACAGAAGTCTGTTTGAAAGTTGTCACACGCTTACGAAAGGAATACGGTAGCAGTAAAGATATCTGGAGCTGGACTGGCTATACTTTTGAAGAATTACTACAAGAATCCTCAGACAAACTGGAGTTATTATCCTGCGTAGATATCTTGGTGGATGGCCGTTTTGAGTTGGCTAAAAAAAATCTCAAACTGCAATTTCGTGGCAGCAGCAATCAGCGGATTATCGATGTTCCAAGATCTTTGGCTGAAAACCGAGTTGTCATTTGGGAGAAGCTGCAAGCAGGAAAGTAGAATCAGGAAATCATTTCATCTAGCATCACTTTTCAGATGCTCTAATAACCAGCGTCTTGAAAGTAAAAATCAACAAAAGCAAACATGCGGTTAGACAGTGCATTTGTCTAGCCGCATGTTTGTCTTTAAGGACAGTTTCCTAAAAATACTTCTGAAGTTATCTGAATAGTTCATTGTCCTTCCAGAAATACTTTTTTTCAAGATTTTTTCTTATGGGTCTCTGGCCATAATGGTAGTGTGATATTTTCATAGGTCATTGGATCTAGATTCGTAATTGTAACTCCTAGCAAACGAATGCCTTTTTCAAGGCCTTGGACCTCCTCCCAAATCAAACTAGCCTCAGCAAAAATCGCTTCTTTTTCGTGTAGGTATTCCCGCAAAGTCGTTCTCTTAGTAATCGTGGTAAAATCAGCATAACGGACTTTTAACACCACTGTTTTGCCATGTTTTTGCTCTTTTTTTAAGGCCCCAGCAACTTTTTCTGACAGTTGCCTTAGCTGAGTAAGAACTTCTGATTCAGTTGTCAGCAATTTCCCATAGGTATGTTCCTTGCCGACTGACTTGCGATTACGGAAGGTATTGACCGGAGAATCATGCACGCCTCTAACTTTACGGTAAAGAGAATAGCCCATTTTTCCAAAGCGACGAATCAATTCCATCTCGCTTTTTTCATATAAATCAGCACCAGTAAAGATACCCAGCTCCTGCATTTTAGGCACGGTTTTTTTACCGATGCCGTGAAATTTTTCAATCGGTAATTCCTTCAAAAAAGTAATAGCTTCATCAGGCATGACAACCGTTATTCCTCTTGGTTTTCGATAATCAGAGGCTAGTTTTGCTAAAAATTTGTTGTAACTGATACCAGCAGACGCCGTCAGATGGGTTTCCTGCCAAATCTCCCGTTGAATCAGACTGGCAATCTTTATGGCTGATTTACTGTGCAATTTATTTTCGGTGACATCAAGATAAGCCTCATCAATAGAGACAGCTTCGACAATATTCGTATAACGATAAAAAATTTGGCGAATCTGGCGCGAAATTTCTGAGTATTTTTGATGATCTCCCGGTTTAAAAATTGCCTGCGGGCACAGCTCAAAAGCCTTCTGGGCACTCATGGCAGAATGAATCCCGTACTTGCGGGCTTCATAGTTGGCGGTGGTTACCACTCCTCGGCCACCGGTATCACTGGGATGTCTGGCGATGACTAGTGGTTTTCCGACCAATTCAGGATGGTCCCGCTCTTCAACGGCCGCAAAAAAAGCATCCATATCAATATGAATAATCTTTCGCGAAGTATCATTTTTCAAAGGAAACTGTAGCTCCACCACGTCAATCACCCCCTCCGTATTATAAACCAAACATTAGTTCCCTTTCAAGTAGGAAAGCCATTACGTACTTTCAAACAGCTGCAAAATCTTCGAAGGTACTAGAATACTCCTTGATAGCATAAAAAGCATTTGCGAGGCCGCAAATGCTTTTTATGGAAATACTATTTTGAAAAATTTTTAATTTTACAATCACTTAAATCGCTGCACGACCTCTTTCCCCCGTGCGAATGCGAATCGCTTCTTCAACATTGGTGATAAAAATTTTGCCATCACCAACGCCCTCTGTACCACAAATATTTAAAATCATATCAATTACTTGGTCCACGTCTTCATCCTGTACGACAAAGCTTATTGCCACCTTTGGTAATAAGGTTGTAATGACTTCTTGACCTCTGACATATTCTTTAAAGCCTTTTTGGCGCCCAAAACCTAAAACCTGAGCAACTGTCATCCCGGAGGTTTCTGTTCCTTGATCAATAGCCGCTTTTACTTCTTCTAGTTTTTCCTGTTGAATCACCGCATCTATTTTTTTCATTGATAACTTCCTCCATTATTAAGAATCTAAGCCCATAAACGTTGGGTAAGCTGATTCATCATGTTCGCTGTGATCTAAGCCCAGTGCTTCTTCTTGAGCAGAGACACGAATCGGCATAAACAATTTGATAATTCGGATGATGATAAATGTCGCTAACCCAGCGAAAATTGCTGTAAAGACAATTGAAGCGACTTGAGCGATAAATAAGTTTGCTTCGCCATAGATTAAACCTGTGTGGCCTAATGCTGGATCGGCAAAGATACCTGTCATGATTCCTCCGAAAATTCCGCCAATACCATGGCAACCAAAAGCATCTAATGCATCATCATAGCCAAGTTTATGCTTGATAACTGAAATAAAGTAATAACAGAAAGGACTAACTAAAGCACCGATAATCAATGAAGACCAAAGGCTGACAAAACCTGCACCTGGTGTAATAGCAACCAGACCGACAACCGCCCCAGTACAAGCTCCGACAGCTGTTGGTTTACCAATTGTTAATTTTTCAATCAGCATCCAAGAGAGCATCGCTGCGGCTGCTGAAGTATTCGTTGTTAATAACGCATGGACTGCTAAGCCATCTGCTGCTAAAGCCGAACCAGCATTGAATCCGAACCAGCCGAACCATAAAAGACCTGTTCCTAATACAATGAAAGGAATATTATGAGGACGATATTCCGTTTGCTTGAAGCCACGACGCTGACCGACAACTAAAGCTAATACCAAACCAGAAATTCCTGAGCTGATGTGAACAACATTCCCGCCGGCGAAATCGATTGAACCGATTGCATCTAAGAAGCCGCCGCCCCAAACCATGTGGGCCAATGGAGAATACACGATAACCAACCAAGCGGCAATAAATAAGAAAATTGCTGAGAAACGCATCCGACCAACAACTGAACCGGTAATAATTGCTGTAGTAATTAGAGCAAACATCATTTGGAATCCAGCGAATAATCCATCTGGAATTCCTTCGCCTTCACTCATTGAAACACCGTTTAAGAAAAGATTGTCTAAGTTCCCGATAAATAGACCGTCTCCACTAAAGGATAGCGTGTAGCCGATGCCAATCCAAATTACTGAAGCTAAGCCCATAACGCAAATAACCATCATCATGGTATTTAAAATATTTTTGCGTCGTTCTAAGCCCCCGTAAAAAAATGCTAGTGCCGGCGTCATCAAGAAAACCATCGCCGAACAGATAATAATAAATGCAATATTTGCTGCTTCCATAATTCCAACTCCCTTTTAAGTAAATTAATCAACCTTCAATTGATTATGTTAGATATAGTAACATCAAATTTCGGATAAGACTAGATTATTTTTGTAAATTATCAGAAAAAATGAAAAAAGCTCTCTTTTCGTGTTAAGTTTTCTAACACAAAAAGAGAGCTCAACTTTATTTGTTTTTCTTTTTAAGAGCCTTCAGCATTTTCAACGCCCGCTTTCGAGTTCTAATATTCGGGCTCTTTAAATTGCGATAAGCTGTTGATAAATTTTGTTTTTCCATCCTACTTCACCTATTTTTTCTGTAAATTAATTTTGCTTAGTGGGCCATCATCTCTTGAGCAATTTCAAAGCCGGATAAATCTTCAGGATAATAAGTTGGCCAATGATTCATCTCTGTTAACAAAGCTTCTTGGCTGTCATTACCAAAATAAATATGGAAATGGGCCGCTTTCGTTGAAGTAATATCATGATCACTAAATTGAACATATTTGAATGCGCCACTGCTGTCATCAAGTGCCTCAAATAAGTAGCGCACGCCACGATTGCCGGCAGCATAATTTAAAATTTGATAGCCGGTATACTGATACTCACTGGAAACAGTTTGACCATCTTCGTCTGTAAAGCTCATCGTATCTTCCGTGATTTCAATTTCATTGATGGTCGTTTGGTAGCCTGTTTGATAGTAGGCAAAATACTCGTCAAGTGTTTTACTCGAGTCTAGCTTGGCTTTATAAGCCATCACCTGATCTAATGAGCCATCTTCTAAATACGGATAGACAGATTGCCAGTTACCTTGCCAGTCTGATAGAGGACGATCGCTTACATCACTATCAGCGAAATAACCGTTGTAAACAGTTTGTTCTTTTTCGACAGTCGGTAATGTCGAAGTCCGCTCATTATTGATGGTTTTACTTAAGGCCGTCAGATTCTCCTCCATCACTGAAATATAATCTTCACCTGCTGCCTGCTGCTCCTTTGTTAGTCCTTCTAAGGGATTTAAAACTAATAACTCCACACCGGTTTCTTCTGCTAAGGTGCGAGCTACAGCTTCTGTCGCATTTTCCTCAAAATAGATATACTGCAACTCCTGCTCCAAAACAAATTCCTTTAATTCAGCTAAACGACTGGCAGAAGGTTCTTCATTTGCCGATAACCCAGTAATCGGCACTTGATTCAAGCCATATTCTAAAGCTAAATAACCAAAGGCTGAATGCTGTGTGACAAAGGTTTTCTGAGTGGCGTTGGTAAGTTGATCTTGATAAGCCTCGTCCAATGCCGTCAATTTTTCAAGATAGGCTGCTGCATTCTCTTCAAAGGCCTGGGCTTTTTCAGGATAAGCTGCCATCAGTTGATCACGTATCGCCGCAACTTCTTTGATCGCCAAACTTGGTGCCAACCAAACGTGGGGATCTAATTCATGGCTGTGACCTTCATGACCGGCTGCATCATGGCTATGATCATGTCCAGCCTCATCTCCAGGCAACAAAATCATACCTTCCGTCGCTTTTACCACTTGAACATCGCCATCGGCTAGCGTACCTTCAATCTCTGGTACCCATGTCTCCATATTTTCATTGTTGTAGACAAAGACATCCGCATCTTGGATATCTGCCAAATTTCTGGCACTTGGTTCATAATCATGGGCTTCTGTGCCAGCTGGTATCATCAGCTCGACCGTTCCCTCATCACCAACAATATTTTTAGTAAAATCATACATGGGATAAAAAGAAGCAATCACCTTGATTTCTCCTGTTTCGGTTTGCTCTTCTGTTTCCCCACAACCACTCAAGCCAATCATTCCTAATAAAACGAATAGTCCCACTAAATACTTTTTCACTGATATCTCCTTTTAAATCCCGAATTTTTTTGTTCAATCAATTACGATTTGCTCAACTCAAAACGTAATGCTTTCGATTTGAACAGAAGGAGTTTACCAGAGGCTTTTTGACTTGTCAAATTTTTTACAAAAAAACTGTGACACAAGTTTATTCAAATATAATTTCTCCGAAAACTATTCAGTATGAGCTACTAAATATTGTTCATTTGTCATTTATAACCTTCAAATGACAAGAGCACTCATACTGTTTGCCTGGTAAATCTGATGATTCATAGGACAAATAGCAGTATTCAGATAATATATTTGTATAAAACTTCTATCACAGTCATGCTTGACTGGCTAATTTTCATTTAATTCATGGTAAGCATTATAAACAATTTGTTTTTTTAAATCATTGCGGCGGGCGGTTTCTTTAATAGCATCTTTTGTGGTCAGGCCATTTTCGATCAAGGCTGTCACCTGCTCTTTTAAAGTGCCTTCAGGTAGAGCACTTATTTTTTCACCAGTAAATCCGGCCACCAAAAGGCAAATCTCACCTTTTAATTCCGTTTCTGCTAAATAGGCCTGCAGTTCTGCTAAACTCCCCCGCAGATATTCTTCATGAATTTTGGTGAGCTCCCGACAAATTACTGCTTCCCGTTCGCCAAAGACCTCCAGCAAGGTATCAATTACAGCTTTGATTCGGTGGGGGGATTCATAGAAGATACTAGTAGTTGCCTCTTCTAAAATTTCTTCAAGAAAAGCCACTTGTTCTTTTTTCTTACGGGGTAAAAATCCATAAAAGGTAAAGGGCTGCGGGTTTAAACCAGATGCAATTAAAGCCGTCACTCCAGCAGTTGGCCCCGGCAAAGCAACCACTGAAATATTTTCCGCTATACAGCTTTTGACCAGTTCATGACCGGGATCGCTGATTGACGGCATACCGGCATCACTCACCTGAGCAACATCTTTGCCGCTCTTTAAAAACTCAAGCAGATAGGGAATGCGCTCGCGATAGTTATGCTCATGCAAACTTTTTTGGGGTGTTTGCAAATCAAAATGATTCAGCAATTTTTGCGTGTTGCGGGTATCTTCACTGGCAATCAGGTCAGCATTTCCTAAAATTTTAACGGCTCTAAAGGTCATATCCTCTAAGTTGCCGATTGGCGTCGGCACTAAATAAAGAGTGCCTGCTACCTGACCCTGCTGAAAGCTTTTTTGTTTATTCATTAGTCGTTCCCTTCTAGACGAAATAAAGGCTGCAGCTTTAGTTTGCCAGACAACTATCCGATATCGTCACTCCTTAGTTTTTTCACTAAGTAGCTTTCGGAAATGTTTGTCCGGTTCAAAACTAAAGTCACAGCCTCTTTTGTTCAATTTTTTTCATCGGTTCATTCATCAGCTACAACTGTTTATCGCTGCTTATTTATTAGTCCGCCAATTTAAGCAGATAAAAACTTTATCGTTATTTGTTACTCTCACGATAGATAACTCCTGAACAAAGCAGACAAGGTTCATCATTTTCCCGTCTGGAACCGTAGAATTCATTACAGACATGAAAACCGTCTTCGTAAATTTTCTCCAGGTTCATCCGGGATTGCGATAGTCCAGCCGTCTTTTTAGCGCTGGCTTCTTTGGCTTGATCCAACTCCTGTAAATGCTGCCGTAGACGCTGATTCTCCATCTCCAAGGTTGCATTTTTTTCTACCAATTGTAATAAAGATTCCTTCATGCGAATCAATTCAGCCAAGGAATTGCTTAATTCAGTTTCCAATTCGTTCAATCCGTCATATAGGGATCTTTTATCCAATTGTTTCACCTGCTTTGGCTAAGGCTGTAGCTTCTTTGATTTCTTCATTGGTAAACTCAACTGCTGCTTCACGGCCAGCTAAGCGAACTTTGACAATCCGACTGAGCATATTTAACCCAACGACCCGACCTTTGCCATCTGGCGTGATGACTTCTTTGCCGTAATCCGGCATTTCTTTTTTAGCAACTTTGTACTCGTCATTTTCATATTTCAAACAGCACATCAAGCGACCACAGAGACCAGAAATTTTGGCAGGATTTAAAGATAGCCCCTGGTCTTTTGCCATCTTAATCGAAACAGGAATAAAATCCCCTAAAAAGGTTGAACAGCAGAGCTGGCGACCACAAGGACCGATTCCACCTAAAGCCTTGGCTTCATCTCTGACCCCCACTTGTCGCAGCTCAATCCGCGTGCGAAAAACCGCAGCTAAATCTTTGACTAATTCCCGAAAATCGACCCGACCATCAGCGGTAAATGAAAAAATAATTTTACTGCGGTCAAAGGTGTATTCTACTTGAATCAGTTTCATTTCTAAGCCGTGTTCTTTGATTTTTTTCTTAGCAATCTGGAATGCTTCTTTGGCATCCTGCTGATTTTCTTCAGCTTTTGCCAATTCCTTTGCTGAAGCCTTATGCAAAATCGGCTTCAATTCCTCCGGTAAATCCTCCGGTGCAAATTCCTTTTTAGGAATTGCCACGGTCGCCATAAATTTGGCCTGTTGAGATTCGACAATTACTTTTTCATCGTATTGATACTCGGCTTTACCAGGGGAAAAATAATAAATGTGTCCAGCTGGACGATAACGAACTCCGACAACTTCTACCACCTAAAAGCCTCCTTAGATTAGAGATTTTTTTTAAGAGTCTCCGCTGTGATTTTCAAAGCCAATTGCTCACAGACATTTTGAAAAGAAACATTGGCACCAAGTTTTTGCTCAGCAGTCAAAATCAGTTGAATTTGCTGATTGATGTCAGCAATTTTTTGCGGCAGACCTTGCTTGACTGCCTCCTTTAAATAACCTTGGTAAAAATGCAGCAAAATACTCAAGCCCTGCTGCTGCTGATTTTTTTCTTTAAAAATCGTCAACAATTTCTTTTGGACATAGATAAAACTTTGCAAATCACGGTTTTTCAAATAATTAAACCATTGCGTCATAGATTCTTTAGCTTCATTAAACCATTCATCTTGGGAGATTTCAACTGCTTTATCATAACTATTTGTCAAATCGGTTAAGAGGGCAGCCGACTGTTTACCAATACCTTGCGCCTGTAATTTTTCCTGCAAAACTTTTTTAGAGAGACTCTGGAAATGCAAAATCTGACAGCGGGATTGGATCGTCGGTAAAATTCTTGCCAGAGCCGTTGTTTCCAAAATTGCCAAGAAACCACCAGCCGGTTCCTCTAAAAATTTCAGCAGACTGTTGGCGGCACTGAGATTCATTTTCTCTGCATCCTTTAAAATGAAGACCTTGTGCTGGCCTTCAAACCCGCTCTTAGAAAATTCTGTCTGCAGCTCGCGAATTTGATCGACTTTAATCGTCTGACCATCTGGTTCCACCACTAGCACATCTGGATGAATTCCTTCGTCGATTCGGGTACAGTTATTACAGACATTGCAGGGCTGATCATTGATTTTTTGCTGGCAGAAAATTTCTTTTGCCAGCCACAACGCCGCCTGATCTTTGCCGGTCCCCCGGTCCCCTTCAAAAAGATAAGCATGGGCTAATCGCCCATGCTTCACACTTTTTAATAATAGAGCGGAAACTAGCGGCTGCGTTTTAAAAAAAGCCGGTATTTGTTCCATGTTCGCTGCTCCTTATTTCTTCAAAAATTTAATGACTGTTTGACTGCTCAAAATGGCAGCCAGCTAATCATGTTGCTTCTTAATACTGATGGAAACCTTCAACTGGCAAGACGAAAACTGTCGCTCCGCCAACTTCCACCTCCACTGGATAAGGGATTTGTCCATCCATTGAAATATCTAACGTCACAGGTGTCGAAACATATTGTTTTCTCGATTGGCAAGTTCTTTCGATTAACTCTAACGTTTCTGGAACCCGCTCGTCTTCAATTCCGACGATAAACGTGCTGTTGCCGGCTTTTAAAAAGCCGCCAGTTGAAGATAATTTTGTTGCCCGAATGTTGGCATCAATAAATTCATTGGCTAAACGGTTGCTGTCTTTATCTTGAACAATAGCTAAAACAATTTTCATAGTTCTACACCTTCCTTTTAGTTAATTGAAAAATACTCAGGATAACGGGTTAAAATGGCATCAAGGCATTCATTGACGACGGCTGGTAAACTCTGGGTTGCATTGACTTTGGTAATTCGTTGGGGATTTTCTTCTGCCAAACGCAGATAAGCGTGGCGCACCCGCTGATGAAATTCCAAGCCCTCTGAATCCAAGCGATCCACCTGATGACGGCGATTAGCCCGAATTCGCCGCAGACCAGTATCAGAATCAACATCCAAATAAAGCGTAAAATCAGGCGTTGTCCCTTCAGTCGCAAATTCATTGATTGAAGCAATTGCCGCTAAACCAATTCTGCGGCCAGCTCCTTGATAGGCCATGGAGCTGTCGACGAAACGATCACAGAGGACAATTTTGCCATCGGCTAAAGCCGGGAAAACTTTTTCAACGAGATGCTGGCGTCGAGCTGCTGCATACAAAAGAGCTTCCGTTCTTTCATCCATCGTTTCATGACGTGGATCTAAGATGATATTGCGAATTTTTTCAGCAATTGGAATGCCCCCTGGTTCGCGTGTTTTCAATAAGGGCCGTTTTGCTCTTAATTGTAATTTAGGATAAAGCTCTTCTAAGACACTCGTCTTACCAGCTCCATCTGGTCCTTCAATCGTGATAAATAATCCGTTCACGTTTTTGCCTCCATTTTTTCTAACCTGTTAAATTTATTGTAAAGGAAAACTGTAAAAAAAGATATACTAGAGCTCACGCCTGCCTTCCACAGCCTTTAATAACGTGACTTCATCGGCATATTCAATATCGCTGCCGACTGATAAGCCGTGGGCCAAACGGGTCACTTTGATTCCCGCTGGTTTAATCAAGCGGGAAAGATAAATCGCCGTGGCCTCGCCTTCAGTCGTAGCATTCGTAGCAATAATTACTTCTTTGACTTGATCGTCATGCAGTCGCTGAATCAACGGTGCAATGTTGATATCCTCTGGCCCGGTCCCTTCCATCGGCGACAAAACACCGTGGAGGACATGGTACAGGCCGTGATACTCCCGCATTTTTTCCATCGCCATCACATCTTTGGGTTCTTCCACCACTAAAATCATGCTGCGATCTCGGGTGGTGTCTGCGCAAATCTCACAGGGATCATCTTCAGTGATATTGCCGCAGATACTGCAAAAATGTAAATCTCGTTTAACGCTCAAAAGGGATTTGGCAAATTCATTGACGACCTCGTCCTTCATATCAATTGTGTAAAAAGCCAAGCGGGTGGCGGTCTTTTGACCAATCCCCGGCAGCTTCATGTAGCTGTCGATTAACTTAGCTATCGGTTCTGGGTATTGCATAGTTTTTAGCTCCTTTGACTTGTCTGTATAAACTAAAGTCTAGAAGCCAGGCATACCTTTCGTGTATTGTCCCATGGTTGCTTCTGTTTCAACTTCAATTTTTTCTAATACGTTATTGACTGCCATCACAATTAAGTCCTGCAGCATTTCAACATCTTCTGGATCAACGACACCTTCATTGATTTCAATATCCTTCATCTTACGGTCGCCAGTAAAAACCACCTTGACTAAGCCATTTGTCGCTTCTCCGGTGAATTCTTTTTCATTTAAGGCATCTTGCGCCTTGACCATTTCTTTTTGCATCTTTTGTACTTGTTTCATCATGCCTTGCATATTTCCCATGCCTCGCATCATATTCATCACTCCAATTTTATTAGTTTTAGTTAATCATCAACGACTGTCACCAAAGAGCCAAATAATTTTTGAGCCTCTTCGACACTTTCTTCGCTGTTTTGCGGCATTGCCACCTGATCTTCATTGCCGATTTCAGCAATCTGCTGAGGCTGCTCTTGAGCAATCGTGACAAAAGCCTGCCGCAGCTCAGGCCAAGCCTCTTTTGGAATAAAGAGGGGCTCTGGTGCGTAATCCGTCATTAAACGACTGAGATTATTTTGCAGCGTCGCCTTTAAATTTACATCATCTGTGGCCCGCTGACAAATAATTTCATATTCAAAGGCCAGTAAAAACTTATTGGGACCCGCAGCAATTGGTTCGCTATGGCGCATCAGCGCTTTTTGCTGAACCGGCAGCATATCCAATAAATCTCCCCAGACTTGCCGCAGCTGATTCAAATTGTCTCGAGTTGCCTCCTGCAGAATCTGGAAAACCTGCTCTTTAGGAATCCGCATCGTCGCTGTTTTGCGATTTTCAGCTTTGCCGTTGGTAGCAGGCTTTGCAGACACCGGCTGACCCGTGTCTTTTAATTGCTGCAGTTCCTGTTGCAGCTGACTGATTTGCTGTTGCAATTGGCTGATCTCAGCCGTTGAAGCATGCATCTCACCAGATGCTTGACTCTCAGCAACGAGTGCAGGCTGCGCTACTGGGCTGGCCGATTTTAAAGTCGCCAGCTTGACGGTGACAACCTCTAGATAAATATTCGGACTATTTGTAAAACGAACCTCACTTTGAGTTTCATTTAACAGACGAATGTATTCGTATAAAACTTCAGCCGGAATTTCTTCAGATAAATTTTTAAAACTATCCGTCAACTGACCGGACTTCTCTTCAATAATTTTTGGCGCCTGCTGATACATCAGTAAATCTCTACAATATAAAAGCATGTCCTCTAAAAAGCGGCGGGCTTCCTTGCCTTCTGCCAAAATTGCCGTCAAGCTTTCTAAAGCACCTTCCACCTCATGATGAAAGGCTTGGCTCAGATATTGATCCATCATTTCATAGGTCAAACTACCGGTAACTGCCATTGCATCCGCCAAGGTAACTGTCCCATCACTAAAGGAAATTGCCTGATCCAAAATACTCAATGCATCCCGCATCCCGCCTTCTGCTGCTCGGGCGATTACGAAAATCGCTTCTTCTTCAAAGGCCACATCAATTTCTTTTAAAATATGTTCCAAATGCTCAACGATATCCTGCACCCCAATTCGCTTAAAATCAAAGCGCTGGGTTCTCGAGATAATCGTCAAGGGAATTTTATGGGGCTCTGTTGTCGCTAAAATGAAAATAACATTTTCTTTGGGTTCTTCCAAAGTTTTCAACAAAGCATTAAAAGCTCCAGTTGAAAGCATATGGACTTCATCAACGATATAGACCTTGTATTTAGCTTGAATGGGTGCATAATTGGCCCGGTCGCGGATAAAACGAATTTCTTCGACACCATTATTACTAGCAGCATCGATTTCGATGACATCCTCCTGCCGGCCTTCGGTAATCGACAGACACATCTCACAATGATTGCAAGGCTCCCCGTCGACACTGTTGGGACAATTAATCGCTTTTGCAAAAATTTTAGCGGCACTGGTTTTCCCTGTCCCCCGCGGTCCCGTAAACAAATAGGCATGGGACGTTTTATGCTGGATAATGGCATTTTTTAACGTTTGGGTAATCGCCTTTTGCCCGACAACATCATCAAAGCGCTGCGAGCGCCAGACCCGATATAAAGCTTGATAAGCCACGGCCTTCATCCTCTCAAAAAATCACTAGTATCTATTATAAGGGATTGCCGATAAAAAAACTACACTAAATCCCCAGCAAAATCTTCCTGTTGAAAGACTTAAGAGATAATTTATTTTTGCAGGAAGTCTCCTTCAAAGCCCACAAAAATCTCCCTTGTTTACGTTGAGCTTCTAAAAAAATTCACGCTTTCTCCGCCTTAAGACCTACCGCTTAAAGCCTAGTGCTATGGTATACTAGGAGTAGCAAATTTTTTTGTAAACTAACCTGAGGAGGCTTTTCATATGGGCTTAATTAAAGCAGCAACAAGTACAATTGGTGGTGGCTTAGCAGATCAGTGGCTCGAGGTCATTGAACCAGCAGAATTAACCGAATCCACTTTGGTGACAACTGGCGTGCAAGTACGTCAAGACAGCAAGCGGGGAAGTAATCGCAAAGGGACTGAAGGGGTGATTACAGATGGCTCTGTCGTCCATGTGTATCCAAATACCATGATGCTGTTAGTTGATGGCGGCCGAGTGATTGACTACACCGCTGAAGAAGGCTACTACACTATCAAAAATGAGTTGGCACCTTCAATGTTTAATGGCGATTTGAAAGACGCCATCAGCGAAACTTTTAGCCGTTTCAAATTCGGTGGCACTACTCCGCAAAAACAGCAAGTCATCTATATAAATTTACAGGAAATTAAAGGCATCAAATTCGGCACCGCTACACCGATTAATTATTTCGACAATTTTTACAATGCGGAATTATTTCTGCGGGCTCACGGGACTTATTCAATCAAAGTCACCGACCCAATTTTATTTTATGCGAATGCGATTTCCAAATCTGCGCCGCAAATGGATGTCAAAGATATTAACGAGCAATATATGGCCGAATTCTTAACGGCCTTACAAGCCGCTATCAACCAAATGTCAGCGGATGGCCAGCGGATTTCTTATATTCCATCAAAAAGTATGGAACTTAGCCAATATATGGCGGATGTCTTAGATAAAAGCTGGCATGAATTACGGGGCTTAGAGATTGTCTCCGTTGCTGTGGCTAGCATTTCTTATACAGATGACTCCACTCGCCTAATCAATATGCGTAACGAAGGCGCGATGCTCGGCGACCCCGGCATTCGTGAAGGCTATGTTCAAGGATCTGTTGCTCGAGGAATTGAGAATGCTGGTAAAAATCCAAGTGGCTCTGGCTCTGCCTTTATGGGAGTTGGTATGGGCATGAACATGGGGGGCGATTATTTAAGTCAGGCTTCAAAGAATAATCAAGAAGCTGCTCAAAATCAACAGGCTCACCAGCATAATCAGACTGGCGAGCAAGCGAGCAGTGATGACGCTACTTGGACTTGTCCAAATTGCCAGACTGAAAATACCGGCAATTTTTGCACCAATTGCGGCACACCAAAACCACAACCCAAAGCGGCAGTTAAATTAGAAATGCGCTGCAGCGAATGTCATGAAATTGTTGATTTAACTAACGGTATTCCTAAATTCTGCCCTCATTGTGGCAAGCCGTTCGTCGGAATTCCAGTAGAATAAGAAAACTTTTCTCCCTTGAAAGACTGGAGCCGCTGTGGACAATTCAGCTTACTGAAAAAGTTCAGCTGATACAATCTGCTTCAGTCTTGATTGACTTATACCAAAAGAAACGAGGCCTTTTATGGATGTCTTGACATATAAATGTCCAAACTGCGGTGGCCCTTTAACCTTTAATCCAGAAGATCAAAAATTCCATTGTGATTATTGTTTGAGCATTTTCACCGAAGAACAAGTTAGCGCAGTAGCCAACCAACAAGCGGCTGCTCAAATGGGCTCTGACACCACTACTCAGACGATTGATGCAACCGACAGCGAAGCAACTGCGGCAGCCTTTACCGAAACAGAACCGATTGAAGAGGCCCAGCTGGATTTATTTTTATGCCCCAGCTGCGGCGCTGAAATCGTCACTGATACCACGACAGCGGCAACCTACTGCTACTATTGTCACAATCCAGTCGTCTTATCAGAACGCTTAAGTGGGAAATTTTTACCGGACAAAGTCTTACCCTTTGCCGTTGAAAAAGAAGAAGCTGTTGAAAAATTTATCGCTTGGACAAAAAAGAAATGGTTTGTCCCCAAAAATTTCTTTAATAAAGCGCAAATCGAAAAGTTAACAGGTGTCTATTTTCCTTACTGGGTAATCGATGCCAATTTGAAAGGCTCCCTCTCCGCCACCGGTACAGCCATCCGTGTTTGGCGGGTAGGCGATATTGAATACACTGAAACTAAAATTTACCAAGTGCAGCGGAAAGGCAAATTAGCCTTTTTCGACCTCGTAAAAAATGCTTTAAGTAAAAATACTCAGCAGAAGATGGTCCACATGGTCCAGCCCTTTCCTTTAGAAAAGGCTGTTAAATTTAAGTCCCAGTATCTTTCCGGTTTTCAAGCGGAAAAAAGAGACATTGAGATGCAAGCCTTGCAAGAGGAAGTCCGTGGCGATTTAAAGGATTACAGTGAAGACCTACTGCGGGACACGGTTGCCGGTTACGCCACCGTCACTAACGTCAATACAAATATCGCGATTGAAAATGAAAACAACCGCTATCTATTGCTACCGGTCTGGTTAGTTACCTATCGCAGCAATGGCGACGGAAAAAAAGTTTATTTCTACGCCATGAACGGTCAAACCGGCAAAGTCAGCGGCATATTGCCAATCAGCTTTGGCCGCCTCGCCTTAGCTAGTTTAGGTATTTTTGCTGTAGTCCTACTGATTGCCTTGATTGGAGGCTACTTTATATGAAAAAGCTCTTTTTAATTTTAAGTTTTTTGCTGTTTGCTTGTTTTTTAGTTCAGCCAGTCAAAGCTAGTGCCAGCAGTGTTGAAGATAACGCTGGCTTATTCACTGCTGATGAAATTACCCAGCTTGATGAGGCAATCGACAATTTAAATCAGCACAGTGATGCTCAAATGTTTATTGTCACCAACTCTACCAGTGTTGGGACAATTCGCAACTACGCAGATAATTACTTGCGGGACAAAGTTGGCAATAACAACAATGGTACGGTATTGGTCATTGACATGGCTTCACGTGAGGTCTACATTTCAACTTCTGGAAATATGATTACGGCCATCACAGACAGCCGGTTAAATAAAATCTTGGATAATGTGCAAGGCAGCCTGCAAGATGGCGATTATTATGCGGCAGCCAATGATTACGTCAAAGGCGTACGCCGCTATTTTGTAAAAGAAGTTACTTTAATCGAAAGCATTATTGCCGGTGTAATTGCCGTAGTCGCTGGCCTAGCAGTCTTTTTCACCAATCTTTCCCGCTATCAATTAAAGTTTGGTGGCTACAAATATCCTTTCCGAGAAAAATCCAGTTTGAACTTAGATACCCAAACTGATCAATTAGTTAATTCCTATATCACCACCCGCAGAATCCCCCGTAACAACAATAACGGTGGCGGCGGTTTCGGCGGTGGCAGTTCGACCCACTCCAGCGGCGGCGGAACATTCGGCGGCGGTGGACGCAGTTTTTAATGGCCAAATAAAAACAGTTGCTTTCGACAAATTTCACGCTGAAACTTGTCAAAGCAACTGTTTTTTTATTTGACTTTGTCAAACCACCATTCAAGTCCTAAGGTATCATAAATGGTGATAATCTGTTCCTTACCATCAATAAAGAAATCCTGCTGCAAAGCTTGCAAATGCTCCTTTAAAGCATCAAAGCTCGCCGCATCAACATCAAACTTCAAAAAGTCCAAGCCGTGAACTTCTTTTGTCGATAGACGGATTGGCTGGCTATCTCCTTGATGAAGCCCCACTTGGAAATGGCCTTCATTTAAAACAAAGAAGCCATGATTTTCATCTTGGGCAGTCAAGCCTAAGATATCTTGATAAAAATCCATTTGTTGCGCCACGTCTAATACGTGCAGATGAATTTTGTCAAAACGAACCTCTTTAGAAAAATAAGGCATTTCGCCTTTTGCTTGAGCCAAAATAGCCGCTTCAGAAAGATTCTCAGTGGTTTCCCGCTGACCTTCTTTATGCTCTGAGCAAAAAATTTCAAACTCATTTCCCTCTGGATCAGTCACGACAAAGCCAAGACGGCCGTGATTTTCCAAAGCTTCTTTAATTGGATACTCAGCTTTTTTTAGGCGGGCGTAAATTTCAGCAAATTCCGCTTCAGAAGGAATAATCATGGACACCCGCGCCATCTTCCGGGGTTGTCCCGCAAATTCATCGGCCCGTGGACTTTCCTCCAAGACTAGCAACTCACTATCTTTATCAACTGTGCCAAAAATGGCTAACTCATTTTCTTCTCTCTTCAAGTAGAAGCCTAACGTTTGAAAAAATTTTATTTCTAAATCACGATTTTTTACTCGAATAGCCAAACTTTTCAATTTAGTGGCTGGACTCAAAGCAAATGTTGTCATGCAGTTTCTTCCTCCTTTATATCCCAAAAGACATTTTACACATCTTAGTCTTTTTAAACAAGCAAAAGCCTGTCTGAGGGCGATTTTTTTTTAAGAAAGAGGAAGAAAAACAGCATATTTCGCAAAAATTTATTTCATCTCTAACTAAATTCAGACTAGCTACCACAAATTTTCAAACAATTAATTTACCTGATTTTTAATGTGTCCGGCTAAAAAGCCTTTGACGTTGTCGACAGCAATCCCCATTGACCGCTGACGGCTCTCTACTGCCTGCCAGGCAATGTGGGGAGTCAAATAGCTATTCGGTGCGCTAAGCAGCGGATTATCGGCTTTAATCGGCTCAGTAGAAACTACGTCTGCTGCAAAAGCCTGCAGTTTGCCAGATTTCAAGGCTTCCGCTACGGCTGCTTCATCAATTAAGCCGCCCCGGGAAGTATTTAACAAGATCACTTTGTCTTTCATCTTCTTTAAAGAATCTTCGTTTATCATTTTTTCAGTGTCGCTGTTTTGGGGTACATGCAGGCTAATGATATCCGACTGCTGGTATAACTCCTCCAAAGAAACCTGTGTTAGCCATTCTTCAGAAAATTCCTTTGGGCGATGATTGTAGAAAATAACTTTCATATCAAACGCATGGACAATCTTGGCGGTTGCTCTAGCAATATGACCAAAGCCAACCATCCCAAAAACTTTCCCCTGCAATTCCATTAAGGGATGTTTTGTGTAGGAAAAATCAAGACTATTTGTCCATTCGCCAGCGTGAACTGACTGATTATGCAAACCAACCTGATTGGCAATTTCTAACAATAAGGCAAATGTAAACTGAGCCACCGCCTCTGTTGCATAAGTCGGAATATTGGTCACGACAATTCCGTGTTTTCTAGCCGCTTCAGTGTCCACCACATTATAGCCAGTCGCTAAGACTCCAATATATTGTAAATTAGGCGCAGCAGCCAATACCTGCTCATTAATCGGGGTTTTATTCGTCAGGAGCAGTTCAGCGTCACCAATTCTTTCGCTAATCTCTGCGTCAACATACGCAGTTCGCTCGTAGATTGTCACCTCACCCAAGGCCTTTAAGTTATCCCAAGACAAATCTCCAGGATTCAATACATATCCATCAAGTACCACAATCTTCATTTCAGCCACCTACAATTCCGTATATTTTTGATGCGAAGACCGACTTTTTTCCACCGGGTATTTCTCCGCATTTTTGACTAATTTTTCCGCAATAATCTGCTCGATATCAAAATCCAAATTATCTGCTAGCATATAAGCATAAATCAGCACATCAGCTAATTCTTCCTTCAAGCGCTCCTGTTGTTTGACAGCTTCTTCTGCCGTCTTCCATTGAAAAAGCTCTAGTAACTCAGCCGCCTCCAAAGAAATCGACAACGCCAAATCCTTTTCATTATGAAACTGTCGCCAGTCCCGTTCATCGCGAAATTGATTGATCTTATCCATTGCGTTCATTTTATCTAACCCCACTTTGGTTTAGTATAGCGAATAAGCCATCAGAATGCCAAAATTACTTTCTTAATTGCAGAAAAAGTTGCAGCGCATTTTTCATCAGTGCGAAGATTTTTCAACTTTGCTATACTGATAGTATCAATAAGGAGGCCATGCCATGAATCCATTACTAGACGAACTACTGAAACAGCAATCTGAATTATATAATAAAGCACTTCCTGTTTACGAATTAGTTACCACCCGTAACTTTGATCGAGAACGAGCTTTACTCACCACCAACGAGTTCTATACTGATTGGCAAAAATTAGAGATCTTTTTGTGGTTGCATCCAGAAATAGCCAACCAAAAGGAAAAAAACTTTCTTGCCGCTCTTGACGCCTTTTATGATGAACTAAAACAAGTCTTGTTTAAAGAAGAAAAAGATACGGCTCAACTCTACAGCAAATTGAGCCAGCTAAAAGACGCCTTTGAAGCCTCAGATTGGTTTGACAAATTATAAAGAAGGAATTGATTCAAATGACACCAGAAGAAGTTTTAGAACGCTTAAAAGAAGAATTAGAGATTCCCCTTTTCAACGGCAAGATCGAAGAGAAAACTTATAGTGAAGAAGACTACCAAAAATTAAAAAAAGAACTCAGCGACTATTTTGATAATTATGTTCGCAATGTTGAAAACTAGCCCATCGTCAATTAGACAGCAAAAAAAGCATTTTTCTAGATTAGAAAAATGCTTTTTTTGCTACTCTGCTCTTTTTAGCCAAAATACTTTAAAAGAGTCGTTATTATAAAATAACATAATGAAAAATGACTAAACTTTATTTAAATAACATATTATTACTTAAAAAATAATCTAGATAAACAAAAACCGCTGGTTGGTTAGGCCAGCGGAAAAGGAGTTTTTACCCCAAAAGGAGTAAAATGAAAAATAAAAAGGTTGTTGTTGGTTATGAATTTATAATACATCAAAATATCAGAAATTACATAATAAAATGATTAGAAAATAATTAAATTATTCACTTTTAACGATTCAATAATATCTTTGTCATTCTCTCAATTGAAAAAACGATGACATCAGAGGCTTCGTCCTGCTTTTGTTCCGCTTGATCAAAGCCTTCAATGTTGACAGTTGCTTCATCTGGATTGATACTTTGGATCATTTCTTGACACCCCTCAACATAATTCATGTAAGCCTTTTCGAATTTTTTATGGATGCCCATAACTTTAGCAGGCGGCCGTAAAGTTTTCACTTTCTCTAACATCGCCTCGTATGAACTAGTCCCTGTTTCAAATTGATTGATAATTTGTGATAATTCTTCTGTAGTCAAATCAGACAACTGATCGTTATCAATTCCGTTACGAATAATTTCATAACTAGGATTCATTTCTCCACCAATCTTTTCAGTATCATTAACAATGTCATTAATTGCCTGCACATAATAATTTAAATTTGGTCGCATATACTCTTCCTACTTTCAGTTATTTGCTTTTTAAGTTACTCTCTCAAATTTTACCAAAGCTCCATGCTAATGCCAACCTGATTTATTGAGAAATTTTAAACAGACGGTTTGTATTTTTACGCACATCAAGATAATTTACTATATTGGGTTCATAAATGGGGGCATAGATACAAGTTTCATGCTTGATTAGGGACAGTCCGCTTTAAACAAGATTGTGGCCGTATTCCAATAAATTTCAAAAATGTATTTTCGAAATTTACTAACAGAAGTCAAAAAAGCTACTAGAGAAAAGAGCTGCTAGTAACTTACCTTACTATAATTATAGTATTTTGATTTTACTCCACCAGTAACAATTGGCAAAAGAACTCAAAAATTATATAAAAAAACCAGCAAACAATTAAAAACATTGTCTGCTGGCACAAAATCGTAATTATTAAATTACTGTTTTCTAATAGTAATACCTTCTGAAAACAAAAAAAGATAGCTCAACTATCTTACCTTAGAAA
>NZ_JANLGQ010000003.1 GCF_026157065.1 Enterococcus sp. HY326 | reverse complement strand
ATTTTCTTTGATGCCGACCTTGGACAACATCCAGTTAACTACATCATTCGCTGTTGCCATCGTCTAGCACCTCGTCTCCCGGTCTTGGACCATTGTCATTGGACATTGTAGCTGTTAGTTCTTCTTCAGGAACCGCTAATTGTTTGTCGTCCATATTATTCAAATCCTTTCCGTTCATCTTGCGGCTGAACGTTTTTTTCTTTTGGCGCTTCATACGTTAACGCCTGAACACTATCCCCTACCCCTTTAGTTGTTGGATCAGGAATTAAGTTAATGGCGTTTAAAACGGTCAAGCCAACCAAATAAGGATTAGAGATTGCCGATACAAACACTTCTCCTAGAGCTGACCAAGATGTAAGGTCAGTTACTTCTAATCCCATATAAACTAAAATCGGCACCAATAAGGCACCGATAAACCGAATGACAAACGTCAAATTATGTTTGTTAAAGCGAATCTTCCAATTAATTTTTTTCATTATCTTTCTTCTCCAATCCAGTAAACCATTCTAGTTTACTTACACGTTTTTCTAGTTTTCGATAATCTCTCCCGTGTCCCTCCATCTGATCCTTGAGTTCATTGACCGAGGTAGCCAATGTTTCAATAATGGATTTTAGTGGTTTAATGACAATCGCATTGAAAAGATACGAAAAGATGCCAAACAAAAGAGAGCCAGCGGTTAAGACACTCACTAGCTCTTGAATAGGAAATCCAAAAAATCTCATACTTCACCAACTTTCTAAAATTAATTCGTCGCAATTGTCCCACGTTGTAATACCAAATTGTCTAATGAAAAGGCTGTTTCTTGTGCAACAATGCTCGAAGCATTGCCTCGTTGAACCACCGCCAAATAGTAATTGCCAGAAGCTACTGAAAAGGGTCTGAGTGAATAAAATATTGGTTTATTGGTGATAAAGGAGTTGTTTTGAATGTCAATATCGTGTGAATACACAACTGAGAAAGATTCATTATACAAAACGACCGAAACATTCCCTACACCAGAACCCAACGTCCTCGGAAAAATACTTACCCCAATCACATATTCCACTCCTGAAGCGTAATATTCCTTATTTGTCATCATATACATTTGAGCAGGTGAGCTAGTTCCGTTTTGATACAGTCTTAAACGATATTTATTTTCATAGTAATCAAGTAATACTGAACCGTCCGCTGGAAAAATGGTGAATAACTCTTTGTCAAACGGATGCTTGAAATATTTGCTTAACTCATTTCCCGAACCTAAAACGATTTGGTCTCGCTTCTGACGATTGTTAATGACATATTTATTTCCAGTCACATTTTCAGCGTACAACTGTTTCAATACTTCAATATTCATCGAAACACTAAACTCATAATTCGTTTTAACGAAATGACAATCAGCGTAGTTGCCACCAAATTGTACTGATTGAGGCAAGTAGATGTAATTGATTAAGTAGAAACTATTGCTAGCTATCTGATCAGCGCTTCCGATAAATGTATTATTTCGAATAGAAGCAGATTGAAAATCATTAATACCTAAAGTTTGATTCATAAACTGAATGTACGGATAGTTATTATCTGTAGAACAAGCTTCAAAATAGTTATTTTCAATATTTAAGCTTCTTCCATCAATACCATAAAAGACTTGTCCTCCCATTCCTTCAATTAAACAATCTAGCACCCGAACGCTATGCGAATGCAGTGAACGTAAGAAATGCTCTCTATGCTCAACGATTGAGCCCGTAAATGAAATATCGTAGCCTGTATCAACATTTGCGAACCAGCCTTCACCGCCGACAATCGTACAACCCTGAACGTAAATCGTCTGGCCGTAATTAAATTGTGTATCTGTGCCGCCAGCATAAAACAGACAGTCAACATTGTAAAAATTGCATTGATTAAAATACATGCGAATCATGTAACCAGCATTAAAAATCGTTGTTTTTACACCCGCTTCTGATTCAAAGTGAATACCAGTAAATCTCAGATTACCGCCATTTCGAGAGGTTGAATTATGAAACAGAAAGCCCGGCGTAATTTTTTTGATAGTGCCACGGCCAACGATTTCAATAATAATGCGCTCATCTATGGATCGTTTAATATCAATGACGCCCTCAATACCACAATTCACATTGATGTTCAATTTGATATTATTTTGAATCGCAAAATCTAGTGCAATTTGAAATAGCATGTCATCAGAAGTCCCGTTTACACCAAATGCACCTAATAAAACCTCAGAATCAAAAATTGGAATCAGTTTTTGCGTATCAGAAAGCTTGATTTCTCCGTCTTTCGTCAATTCAAACGCTTTACCAGAATCAATCCATGTTTCGGTATTCATAATCTTTTTGACCTCGTAAGAATACAAACTGCCTCCGGAATCACCGACAGATTTAAAACCGTGCAAATAGATAATGCTGTCATTGGATGCAACATATTTTTGAGAAAGATAGTCCGCAACGCATTTATTTGCGTTGTCAGCTGCTACTCGATCTGCAACAGACTTGAATACCTGTCCATCTGCATTGGTTCTCGTATCAATCAACTCTCTTAATATAACCCCGCCGGGATCTACTGATTCAAGAATCTCTCTGTTCTGCTCAACAAATTCTTCCCAAGATGTTTTACCATCTGAAATATATTGATTAAATAAACGATACAGTTCTTTAAATGTGAACCAGTAATTCGAATCTTTAAATGGCACATCGTAAATACCTTTTTCAACTGTGTAAAAGAAAGAACGAGTAGAAAACTGCTCAATCCAAGTGCCAGTAGTATCCTCTTTTCTAAAACTTATATATGCTTCGTTTCGTCTTGCGAATTGCATTGCATTTGCACTAACGGTATAGTTTAGCGTGCCTGCATTGGCTTGATAATCCGTAATGATTTCTTCCGTTATTCCTTGCCCGGAAACTTCAACGGGAAGCAAACAAAAAAAAGGAGTTAAACCATCGAACGTTTTTACTTGATCGTCTTCTCCTATAACTTTAATTGCAAACACATGACCATTATCATCTGCTTGTCTTAACTTCAAATCTCCAACTAAATTAAAATGTTCGGTTGATAGAGTTAACGGATGGACTAGTGCCATAAATATTTCTCCCTCCTTTGTGATTTACGGTGGCGTTAAGCCTAAAAATGGCACTGGGTCAACATATGGGCCCCATGTGCCTGTTTGAATACTAAAATGTAAATGTGGTCCTGTGCTGTCACCGGTGCTGCCACATGTGCCAATTTGTTGGCCCTGAGAAACAACATCGCCAACCTGTTTCATTCTTGTTGTCAAATGGGCATAGCCGGTCATATAGCCATCGTCGTGTTGGACAATGATATATTCTCCAAAACCACCACTTGCGCTTGTCGGCATCGATTGAACAACAGTGCCGTCCTTGGATGCAAAAATAGGGTCACCAAGCGGTGCCCCAAAATCGATACCATTATGCATGGTTCCCCAACGAGGGCCGAACCAACTTGTAACTGGTGTTCCTTCCCGAACTGGCAAAGCATAGCCTCCTGTGCCTCCGGGTTGTTGTAGGTCTTTGAATTTCTCGTACCATTGTCTCGCCCATCCTTGACGTTCCGGATGGTCTGCAGCTGGTCGTTCAAAGTTTTTCTCAAAGGCATAGGCGGCAGTTTCCGGACTACCTACATTTTTAAATCCGTCTACTGAAGTTGGGTTCACGGCCTCAATCCATTGGCCGTTTGTCATCGCCCAATTGACCACTTTCATTTGAGTTGTCATTTCCCGATAATCTCCGCCAACACCAGAAGCGTTATGAAGACGTTGAAAATACTCACGACCGTTGTCAGTTGGTGGTGGGATAAGAGGATATCTTGAGCCATCCATTTGAATTGCGCCGTAAGCTGGTCCGCCATTTTGCTCAGTATCAGGATTCATACTTGAGCCAGCTTCGCCTTGAATGTTGCCGAGAATACCGGCTGCGGCTTCTTTTGAGTAGCCTAAATTTAGTAGTGTAATCCACGCTTGCCAAGCAAATTGGTCAGCTGAACTCGTTACGCCCTCTGGATATTGACCGTTCCAACCCCCACCCCCGCCGCCAGTTCCGCCGGGGGTAACTTTTTGACCGCCGATATAAAATTCGCCATCGAGGTCAATTCTTCCTTTTAGCTGTAAAAGAGGATTGGCGTTTGTGCTTGTTTCAGGTATCCGCAATACATATTGTCCTCCGGCTGTTGCGGTTGGATTCATTCCGATTGATAGAACATTTCCTTCTTGAACATTAAAACCGATTCCTGCGGCATCCGAAGAGAATATCGGATTTAAGTCACCAATTACTTTTCTATTTCCATTTTCGTCTTTCTCATTCAACATAAAAGCAAGACGACCAGCGTTAATTTGAATCAATTGAGTTGCCACTTCATTGAAGGTTTCAAACAACGAGCCAAATATTTCTACACCTTCAATACGTATTGCCCGCAAAATGCCTGTTGTAATAAAATCAGCAACAATAGCACCATCTTGGGTCATTGCTAATCCAAAAGGACCATCGACACCCGTTGAAGAATAACCAAGCCCGCCAAGGTTCCAACGCCATACTTTTTTTGCTGTTTTAGCGTCAGTAGTATCCATAATAAGAATTTCAGAAGGGGCTTTTTCGGGTCTTAAGAGGATATGTCCTTCCGTATTTCCGGTAATCCAACTAGATGCATTTCGAACAGCCTCAACAAGAATTTCAGTTCGGTTCTCAACTTTTCGCTTTAGAATTGCCGTTTCCGTATTGACTGTATTGGTATACATCGAAAGATCATTGCCCATGACTATTTGTTTGAATTTTCCTAAAGTTGGGTACCAAGCATATTCCACCATGCGTTCTTTAACGTCGATTCCTAATTTTTTCACACTACAATAGGCTACATCGCCGAAATGCAATCTTGAAAGCTGATTGTAGAGTTCGCCATACTCAAGTGTATGTTCCAAGCTCACCATCGATACTGTGTGGGTTACTTTAGCTTCATGAACTCTGTCAACATCAAACAAAGATTGCCCCCACTTAATTAGCTCATCTTCATCAACGATGTTGGAATTTTCTCGCTTTCCAATACGTCGATTGGCATCAGTCACACCCTCGACTTCCAAATATTTGTATGTGATAGGGTCTTTGTCTTCGTCATAGTCGTTTTCGGGTACTCCTCCAACCAGATATAAGCTGTTATATACATTATCTTCATTTATTTCTTCTTGAACAGATTCAAGATTTATCCCGATGTCAATCCTATATCCATTATCAGAGCCAATTTGACTCACTAACTTAAGATCATAATTATCCATATCTAATTCTGCTGCTGCGACCCCGACTAAATTCTGATTACCGTTGTTGCTACCAATAATAGCTTCAATCGGGTTCACTTGCTTTGCGGTGAATTGATGTACTGTTGAAACATTTGAAGAATAGTTAAAAGGCTGCTCAAAAGCAAGAGCAGCCTTTAGATTATTCATGATCATTGCGCCGGTGCCACTGGATGTGAAACTATAGTCAATAAAATTTCGGTTAGCCATATACCCAATGGCCCTGGCAGTGACCGAGTATGAGTTTAGATTTTTTACAATGTCATAAATCTCGAAATATTTCCATCTATAATCTTCGTCCAACGCTTTGATGAAGTAGCCTTTTTTTAGGTAGTCAACATCTTTTCCATCGACTTTGTAATTTCCATAGAAAGAGAATTTATTATTGATAATTCTATTTATTTCTGGATTGTCTAACCAGTCAATCAATGTAATTCCATTCGCATCCAAATTGGAGGGCATTTCTTCGTAAACATAAATAAATTCTGTCATAAGAAAAGGCTCCTTCTCTGGATAAAACCTTGTTTCATCGCTCCTGAAGTAATCAATTGATTATCCCCAGGTGAAATTTCAGGCCACTCACCGATAGAAAATAAATTTTTTGTTCCTTGTAAAATTTTCCCCAATTCAGTATCAATGGAAACTTTACCAGCTGATGCATTCAAGACTTTTAATGACCGATCGCCAATGGTCAAGGTAAAGTCTCCTCCTGTTGCCGCAATCTCCAAATAAGGACTGGCAACTTCATCGCCTGGATCTGTAAAATTCAAAATACCTTTATTAAATGGAATTGGTCGATCGTTTAATTTCCGTCTAAACGGCTGGCAACGGAAGGTAACTGAAAAAATATAGAATACTCCGATTTCGTTTTCAAATTCTTTTTCCTTTCCCATACTGCAAATGCAATCTCGGTATTTATCAGAATCGTTGTGGGTAACTAGTTGCCCTCGACCTCTTAGCCAATTTTTCACTTCCTGAAGCCGCTCGTAAGGGATTGTAATCTTAGGAATAGTCAAATCATATGCTGCATAGTCTCCGAAACTTTCATGTAACTCGCCGTTTCGACCAACTACTGATATTGCTTCAATTCTCTCTGCTGGTGAAATTTCGGGTATTTCACTCTCGATGATGCAATCCATGTCCATCGAAGCATCTATGTTTTTCCAAAAAAAGTTTGGTGTATCTGGATCCATTAAAATCGACATCTGGCATCACCCCCCTATATCGCCTAATGCATGACGACTCGCTTTTTCAATTTGTCGATTGACCCTAGTCAATTCAGAAGGATTATTAGCATGAAGTTCACCAATAGAAATATTTTGAATTACTTGACCTTGATTGGGGATACCGGCACCAATGCTAGCCAACGTTTCTTCGTTCAACGGGATTACTGCTTCCGGACCCGCTTCGCCAGCGCCTTGCAAAGAACCGTTTGAAGCTCCAAAAATTGTTGGTTTAGTAAAAATACCACCTTTTGCCCGCCAGTCTATATCTATAGTCGGGATCTTGCCTTTTAGGAGATCCCCGAATTCCCAACCCTTGGGCTTGATTCCAAAATGGGGTAGTTTAATTTTAGGCAGTTTCCACTCTATTTTAAATAATCCGGTTATTTTTTCAATAGCTTTACTTACCGTCTCTTTCGCTGCATCCATTGCTCCGGTAAATGCATTTTTTATACTATCTCTTATTTCATTCGCTTTAGTTTTCACTTGATCAAACTTTTCAGATATCCACGAGATTACACCACCGACTTTTTCATTAATCCAGTCCATGATTGTGCCCCAGTTTTTCACTGCAATAATTATAGCCGCAATCGCTAAAGCAATTGCTCCTAGTATCAAGAGTGGTACTGCCATTCCTGTTGATATTACAAGCCCGACAGTTGCAAAAAGCGGTAAAAGAAGACCCATCGCCGCAACAACTCCTAATATAATAACAATTGCTTCTTTTATCTCTGGGTTCAGCGAGCTGAACCACTGAGTAAATGATTGAATCGCAGGAATGATTGTCTGTAATGTCTCTAAGAACATTTTTAAAGCTTCTTGCCCTATTGCATTCATAAACTCATCTGTGACAGCCTGCATATTCCCCATCTGATTTTCGTAACCTTCTGATTCCCTGGTTGCTTGACCGGTAGCTCCTGCCATTTCCTGCATGTTTTGAATATACTCAAGACGTGTAGCTTGTTTAGTGGCTTCATCTAATTTTTGCCATTCTGCTGTCGTATTCACTACGCCTTTTTCGATTGCAAAAGTTGCCATTTGAGTATCGTTAGCAAAAACTCCTACCGATTCTCCAGCTTCGTAATTTCCTTTTAAGAATGAGGTCAAACTTGCGTTTGCACTTTCGAAACTTACATCATAAAACGCTGCAGCATCGGCACTAGCCCTAACCGCATCGTCTGCCATTGACAAAGCTTTCTGTGTGTCAACTCCAAGACCTTTAAACATTGATGTCATTTTTGTCAGTCCGGGAGTCAACCGGCTTGGAATCATATCAAACTCTTCTCCCATATCTTCGGCAATTTGCTTAGCTTGACTTCCCATTTCTCCGAATACTTGCTCAAACTGAGCTTGATTCGCTTGATAAGTAGCGGCTGTTTCAATGGAATTTGTACCAATTTCAATGATTTTTTGAGATATTTGTTCTAATTCTTGGGCAGCGTCCATCATTGCTTGAGACTTCACGACACTTGTTAGTTTTCCCAAACCTGTCTGAGCCTCATCGCTAGCAGACGATGTGTTTCTCATCTCGCCATTCAGATTGTTAAATGCAGTTTTAGCATCGTTTAATTCAGCTTCCATTTTGTTAGCTTCTACTGAATTTTCACCGAACTCTTTTTTTACAATTTTTAGTTGATCTTCTAAATTTTGAATTTGTTTTTCAACAATTTCTGATTGACGTCCAAACTTTTCTTGAGCGTTTGCGGCCTTTTCTGATTCAGACGCATTTTCGCCCAATTGTGATTCTAAAAGATCGAATTCACTGTTAAGTTTTTCCGTTTCTGATGCTAAAAGTTTTGATTCTTGTTGAAGTTCTGAAAGTTCTGATTGATTCTTTCGAGATTCTTCACCTTGTTCAGATAATTGTTGATTCACTTTATCTAATTGCTGCTCTAGTGAGGCTTCTGCTGCTTCAGAATCTTTTAGTTTGCCATACATATTGTTGAGTTGAGTTGTAGTTGTTTTTGTGCTTCCTTGCATCTTTTCAAACTCAGCACGAAGTTTCTCAGTTCTTTCTTTGCCAGCTTCTAATTGAGTTTGTAATTTTTTCTTTTCTGCTGCTAATTTATCTGTGGCTGAAGCATCTTCTCCCATCGCTTTGATGTGGGCACGATATTCTTTGGCAGCTGCATTCATGATACTGTTGATATCTTTAATTGTTTTTGCATACTGTACCTGTCCGCTTGTTTCGAAACTAAGAACTACAGCATTATCTCTTGTGGCCACTTTCGTACCCCCTTTCTAAACAAATGGTGTTTGATCTAAAGTATAGATAACTTTCTCTTTTTTTAGTGCTTGTGGTTGTGTATATTCCAAATGCTGAATGTAAAGTTTTAGCAACAAACAAGGCGTCGTTTTGAAAAAATCGGTGTAACTCAAATTTAGAAGAGCCATCGCAATATACAAATAAAAATCCCAGGAAATTTCAAAATCTTCCTGAGATTGTGGTGTAAATTTATTTAAGACTTTTTTGTTTCAATACCTTTGAGTCGCTCCATATCATTTTGTTGAAAATGTTGGCCATTAAATATGTTTAGAGCAGTCTGGAAAATTCCCTGTAAATCGTTAATTGGTATTGAGCCACTAATTTCTTCCGGAGTACATTTTGTGCCACCAGTGCGAATCATTGCGTAGATTAACGCATTCATCAAATGCAACTCTTTTTTTTGCAGTCGGACTTTCCCATCTTTCAACATTAAGTTCATATCTTTTTCGAAAACTTTATATGGTTTTCCGTATGCCTCTGTGACATAAGCAAATGATTCCATTGTAAACATCACGGGCAACCAAACCCCTTGAACTTCGATTTGATCACGATTAATATTCACATTTACTAAATCTTTTAACTCAGCCATTAGTTATCGCCACCTTTTTCAAGATTAGTTGGTGATCCAGTACCAGTAAGAGCAGCCAGTTGGGACTCATCGCAAATCACTTGTTTCAGAAAGTCCGAAACGGTTAATGCCGAAGCGGCATTCGTTGGGTCCCCATCATAAAAATCGGCAACTGTATTCTTGTTATAAAGAAGCGGCAAAGCTTCAATTACGTGTTGCTGATCCGGTATATCCATTTCTTCAGTCAAGGTTTTATACGTTTCATCCGCAGGTGCTAACTGACAGCGTGGATACCAGCGGGCCTTTCGAGTACCATCATTCATCGGGAAAATAACTCCGATGGCAAATTTTGGAAATTCTTTTGGGTTCGAGCTATTGAAAACAATACCTTTTGTCCTGGCATTATCCTTCATACGATCGTATATTTCCTGAGCAATTCCTGCCAAATCAAAGGTTAAAGTGTATTTAGTATTTCTTGAAATGCTAATAATAAGCTGATTACTAGCCCACTTTTCAAAAGTTGAATTTGTTCCAGCAATCCCTAAATTTGTAATATTTGTCTGACTGTATACATCATCCTCATATTCCGGTAATGCGGATAAAGTATCTTGTTTGTCTTTCATAAAACAAATAGCTAAATCTTCAATTCCCACTGGGTATTGAATGGGTGGTGTTTTTACTGCCATTGTATTCCCTCCTAAAAGATGTTTTTGATAACCTCATCGGCCATCATTTTTTCTAATTTTTCTTTTTCAGCATCAGCTGTTTTTCTTATAATATTTTTACCTGGCACCCTGCCACGCCCGTTGCGCTTTTTGTGCCCGTGTTCAACTAAGTACCAATACCATGCATCTTCACCAAAAATCAACAACACCCGGTCTTTCTCAATGACAACCTGTAATTCTGCTTCCATGTGTTTTTTGTCAATAGAAGACTTAGCGAGAAGAGGGCGTAAAACCGAGGCGAAATACTCAGCGGCATTTTTTCTAGCGCTAACAGTCACCGCTTTATTAACATTAGCAACAGTTTTCAGTTGTTTTAAAGCGTCTTCAAAGCCATTATTAAATTTCATTGAAAGTCCTCACATAGGTTACAAATTGTGTGACTTTTTTATCGTTTTCATCATATGGCCCACCAGAGAAAGGGGTATAAAGAATCTTATGTTCCTTCAACAAAGTTACTATAGGAATCAATTCTTTTTTTGTCCCCTCTGTAAGGTATGATAATTGATACCTGGGCTGTTCTGATAGCAACTGGTTGCCGGCGTATGCATGAGTTGCGTCGACATAATCATAAACAAAATAAGGATATTTAGTATTTTTACTAGATTCTGTTTGAAAGACCTTATAACCAGCCTCCTTCAGCAAATGAATTAGAACTGAAATATCATTCAACATAAGCCAAACTCAACTCCATTTCACGATCATCAACATTCGTATAGATACGAGTAATGTTATAAGCCACAGAATTAATTCTTACGGCACTTAGCTTTTCGGTGATAGAATTATCCAATCTAATCTTAATCCGTCTGACAACGTCAGTTTTAGCTTGTTGCGAAAGATATTTTTCTTGTGCAGTCACACCAATATCCTGATACCAGAGATCACGTTTTTCTTGGTATTCAGTAACCGGCCGATCATGAGCATCAACCGTTTCGGAGATATCCAGTAATTTAGCTTTCCACCTAAGTTTATTGGTCTGTCTCTTCGGCATTTTGAATCACCCCTTGTACAATAAATGGTGTAATAGCATTTAATGCTGCTTCCAACTCACCTTCAGCAACCCGATACTCATAACCAATACCAGCAACCAATAAAATCAAATATTCCTTTTTTCCACCAGTAGCAGTCCTTACGTAGTCCTTAGCCATCTCCAAATAGAAAGAGAGCATCGAATCATCCATCCCCTCTTCAAAATGAATATGTGCCTTGAACTTTTCTTCTAAAGATAGCTCTTTAGGTTCATCGGCCATGATTATTCACCGCCGCCTGCAGCTGCTCCGATTTCATAACGATAAACTGCTGGTTCAAATGGTGAGTAAATTAGTTGCCCATCTAACAAATTATAGATTTGAAAACCAATTTGATTCTTGCCGGAGAATTTTTCAACCAATTTTTGAATTTCCAAAGCTCCAATAACTTCTTGAATTTTGAATGCAGAGAAGTCGCCGAAGTAAATGACTGGCGTATCGACTTCGTCTTTCTTATCAGCAGCATCAGTCCAATCAACTGGATAACCAACCAAAGTATGGCCGATTCCACCTTCAGCTTGAGTGAATGGCCGTAATAACGGGAAACCATCAGTTGTTTTCATTTTTTCAACTGCAGTCAATGCAGCTCGATTAATAATGAACCGACCTTTTTTCATCACTTCAGATACAGGAATATTTTTCAATTCAATCAAAGCATCATAGAGTTTTTGACCAGCATCTGCAGCAGTCAAGTCCACCGCTACTGAAGGTGTAAACGACACCGCTTTTTTAGCCAAAGCTCCCGGATTTTCATTTCCTGCGTCATCACCATTAAACATGTAGTTGATTTCTTTACGCACATAGGCTTTCTTCAATTCTTCAACTACAATATCTTCAACAGGAACACCTGACATTTTCAATAGCTTTTTAGTTACAGTTGCCAACGCATCGAATTCTGCTGGATCTAAAGTGATTTCATCAAATTCAATATCCGTTTCAGGAATATCTGATGTCCGTTCTTTCTTGTTAACATTGGCCGTTGCTTTTTTGACTAGGAACGGATATTTAACATCTCCAGCTGTCCGTTTCACTACCCCGTACTTACGTAACAAGTTTTCTTCTTGTGCGTACGTAATGACTTCAGAGGCAATTACTTCTGGAACTGTAACAGATCCATTACCAGTAACGATGCCTAATGTGCACGCTTCATGTTCAGAAATATTCCCGACAATGAAATCAGCAAATGCTTTGCGCTGTTGTTGTTCTTTTTGTTTTTTGCTCAAAGCGTTACGTCCTTCCATCCCTTTTTTAATATTACCTAGCAAGCCATCGCGTTGTTGCTGAGTAATCATCCCAGACCGATTTTGCGTTGCATCGGGTTCTGGATCTGTGTCTGGTTCTGGGTCTGCAGCTGGTTCCGGATCTACTGAATCAGGATCATCACCATCTTCAGCTGAACGTCCTTCCCCATCATCTGGGTCTGCAGCCGGTTTATCTGTATCTCCGGTCAATTCATCCTTAATGTCTTTTAATTCATCAATTAAGGTATCAATTTCGTTTTGGACTGACTCAAGATCAGTTTCACGAACTTCGCCCGATTCTACCTTTCCACGTAATTCTGTTAAACGTTGTTCATGACGAGCTTGTAATTTTTTTAGTAATTTTTTGTTCATGTTGCTGCCTCCATTACGCTAATGCGTCATTTATTTTTTTTATCATTTTTTTTCGGTTTGCAATGTCTTGCTGGACCTCCTGTTTGCTCCTAGCAAGAGCTGCTTCTGTATCCTGATAGGCAGGAAGAGAAACGATTGATACTTCGAATAATTCCACTTCGTTAACTGTACGTAGCACTGGGTCAGTGTTGTAATCCCAAGTTTCCTCAGTTGGAATAAAACCAAAGCTACACTGGTTGATATCTCCTCGATTCATCGACTCAATTAAATCGTTAGCGACCGTTGTATTCGGTAATTCGACTTCGAATTTCAAACCACGATCATCTTCTTCTAATCGAAGCGTGCCACTTTTTGTACGTCCCAAAACTTTGGACCAATCATGGTCGAACAAACATCGAACGTCTGAACCAGACAATGCTCTTAAAAAAGCACCGGGAGAAATCACTTCTTCTAGCCCTTCCCATAAAAGCGTGCGGCTATTAAAAACTGCTGCATAACCAGTAACGATTCGACTATTACTGTCACTATCATCTCTTGTACTCAAGTTGGTGATATCAAATGTACGAATTTCCTTCTTTTTCATTTCCATCACCCCCCTTCAGATTATCGCCAGTAGGCAACGAATCATCTGTAGCTTGATTCCTACCAATTCTTGATAAATCATTTGAAATATAGATGGCTTGTGTTTCTGGCGTATTTTGTTTAGGGAAGCCAAGCATATCTGCTACATTATCTGGACTAGTAATACCGGTACGAACAATGTTGTACCCAATATTGGTTTTGGTTGAATAAGGAACGAAGTCCAAAATATTAATTTTCCATTCTACTCGGTACCCAGAATTTGGCATAAAAAAAAGAGCGGTGTAATGTTCGCCCTTGTTCTTCAATATTGGTTTGATTGCTTTGTTATGCAGATACATCATCGATTTTTCAATATCTGATTTCATCAATGCTTGATAAGTATCTACATTTATCCCTAAAAATTTACCCAAGTCCTTCTTGTATACACCCAAATAATTTAAAATTGCTGTATCGTCAACCGGGCTTTTTAACGTCTCGATTGAATATCCCTTCCCTAAAGGAATCATTTTAACTGTATGATTGTTGTCATCTTGGGTTCCTTCTAACTGGTCTAGAATCTTCGTAACAATTTGAGTTTGCGCACTGTTGTTCGGATTGATGTGCGCATCCAATTTGAGCATAAAAGCAAGTAATCCACCTTTTGAGTATTTATCTGTCAATACCTTTTCAGCACTTAAAACACCTTCTAGTGTGTTTTTTGCTAGGTCGATAATTCCGGCACCTTTTAGTGAATCCGTGCCGATATTTTTAATATGTCGAATCATTTGACCGGGTATATCTTGACCATTCATACTAAATTCTTCTTGCAATCGTTCATTGATTTTAGTAGTAACACCATAAGCTAAATGTAGTTGATCACGGTCTGTTAAAGGAAATGTTTCTCCGTTAATTAGAAGTGTATTTGTTTCTAATTTTGAAAACTCGAAACCCGTTAGATAGTCGTTTGGATTATTTAGGATATTAAGTAAAAAGTGGTCTTTTACTTCTTGACCATTTGGACCAATGACGACTGGCGTGGCTAAAGCTACTTGATTTGAAATATCTTGAACCAATTCATATACGTCAGAGGATTCCATGATTGAATTATCAGTAACATACCTTTGGCCATAACGTGTTGTTTTGCCAAAAATTTCTTCAAGATAGCCTCGTTTTTCCATGAATGAAAATACTGCATTTGAAATCCTATCTCTTAATCTCAATAAGTCTCACCGCCTTTCAAATTTTTTATCTGTAAATACTTCCTAGGTATTCTTTCATTTGACCGTCATCAAAATCAGTCATTTGATCCATTGTTTCTTTGTGGGCGCATAAAAACGCTACGAAACCATCAATCTTCTTTTTAGACTGCTTTTTACTAGGTACTTTTAGACCTTGAGTATTGGTGAATGCTACCACATTCAAGGTACAATAAAGAAACAAAGGATTATCAAATAGTATTCTTTGTTCATGGAATAACCTTTCTGAATCATCAAACGCAGAGTTAAGATATTTTCCATACTGAGGAACCTCGACACATTCAAGCCCTAAATTTTCAAGCCTCTCAACAATTTTGTCACTCATCGCCGGGTCATAGTTAACTTGCTGGATGTCATGCAAATCCATGCAATCCTGAATAAATTGAATAATTTGTTCTTGGTCTATAAATTTGCCATCACAGAATTCAACAAATCCTTGTTCTTCTAATTCTCGATACGGAACATTGTCTTCTTTTTCCCTAAAATCGAGATTTTCACTTGGAATGAAATATAATTGTTTAACTTTTAAAACGGACTTTCCGCTCTCATCCCATGTCGGGAAATTAAGAGATACGCATGTTAAATCCCGTGTTTTGGATAAATCCAATCCTATGTAACAAGGTTCATTCTGTAAGTTACCTAGTTCTTTTGACGGAACTAGACAAGTTTCTATTTGATCTTGTTCGAAAAAGTTATCTGCACTATTTACAAACACGTTTAGATGTTTTGTTAGAAACTCGGCTTTAGAATGAGCGGATCGCTTTGCTGTTTTGAATGCGTTATTTAAAGCAGTAAAGTTGACTGATACTCCCCAATTTGGATTGCACATTTCCCAAACTTTCTGATCAGTCCAATCGTAGTTTTTGTTCGGTTCGTAGATTAATACAAAAGAAGAGTCATTATCGTCATTCTTTAGGACTTCTTTTGCTTCGCGATAAACTCGCATACCGACTGAGCTACTTCCTTTACCTGCAGTTGAAATGTTAAACATTAGCGGTTGACCAACAGCAGCTAATGAAACTTGTGCAGATTTAAAGTTGTCATACTGTTCCATTTTTTCTTGTTTGTGTAACTCATCATTTAAGACAAAATAGGGATTAGATCCCTCGATGTTTTCAATATTTTTGGTCTGAACAATGAAACGATTCTGATAAGCCATATCGTCATACAAATAATCATAAGTAATACCTGCAACTGTTCCTTTTGGTCCTTTAAATACTTTTGTACCTTCAAGAAGCGTCTGATTATTTAGAATTGCTGCGGCAAATGGTTTAGCAGCGTATTGTGCTTGTGTATAATCAGAAGCACATGCATAACAGTCAATTGATAAAGCTCCTTCGCCATACATGGCATAACCAAGCGCACCCACTGCTATCAATGTTTTTCCGTTTTTCTTGGGTATTTGTACATAAACCTCATTTGTTACGCGGACAGTTTCACCATTCTCATTCTCATGTACCCAACCATAGATCCATGAATAAATGAATTTCTCCCATGGCTCTAATAAAAATGGCTTTCCAACCAAATCCCCTTTTGTATGGACGATAAAAGATTCTACCCAATCCATCATTTCATTAGCGCGATCAACATCGAACCAAATATCTTTCCTTTTTTTCCACCGATACCAGCGGTCGATAGCCATTCTTTCAGATTTAGTGTGTTTTTTAGGATTTTTCCTTACTTGTTTAGCAAATAAATCAGCATAATTTACACCGGGTTCGATCATTGCTCCCCACCTGCTTTACGCCATTTATTCCTATGTTTGGCTAATTCATCTACTGGCTTTTCTTCAGGACGAGTTATTTCTTCGTCCTTGCTTGCTGTTGATCCTCCTGTTACTTTTCGACCCGTGGTCGCCTTGTTTGTCAAGCCTAGGAGATCAAGTGCCTTTATTTTCTTATCAGCCCAAGTTTCAACTTGTTGTGCTAGTGGATGCTTTGCTGGATTTGTCGCGCCTGATTTGTTGGTATGCTTTTGAGTTTCTGGAAATCCTTTTTCTTTCCATGCAATAAACTTGTATTGATAAATTTCAAAGATATCTAAATAGGATTCAATTAATGGATCAAGGGTAATCGTATAGATATCGGACAGTTGCATTATATGCAAAATCCGCGCTTTTTCTGCAGTAATTTTTTCATCAATAATCGCTTTACGTTGCGCCTTTGTCGTCATTTTTATACGTACCCCCCTTTTGTTTTTTGAAATTTTAAAAAAACGATGCGCGTAACTCCCTCTGACCTATCTCCCGGCGAACAAAAATTTTCGAAAAGGATAGGGGGGGTTAATCAAAATAAGACGGGAAAACTTTTTTCTCGTCTGTTTCATTTTCTTCAATTACGTGGCAACTTGGACATAATAACCGTATGTTGTTTGGGTCAAGCTTAAGCATGTCGTTCTTCTTGATTGGTACTACATGGTGTCGATGCGCTTGCTTCCCGAATACAAAGCGACCACACCTTTGACAGCAGCCACCTTCTCTTTCATAAACAAAATCAGAAACATCACGCCATGCTTGCGTCCGATAGAATGGTTTGTTCTCATGGTGGTATGCGCTCTTCTTAGCCTTTTTCTTTCGCCTTGGTGCATGTTCCTTACAATAGGTCCCACGTTCTACCTTGACCTGACAGCTATCAAACCCACAGTATTTCATTTCTCTGATTCTTTGATAATTTCTACAATGTCCCCTTTGGCACGAACAGCAGCCGGAATTGTAATCCCGTTCCTTTTCGCATATGCCCGTAAATCCTTGATGCTCATATTTTCCAGTTCCGATGGTTCTTCATCTTTAACAGAATTCTCAACAATCGTAATATCTTGTACATCAATTGCTCCATCTTTATGCTGGATCATTTCGGAAACAACCGTTTTATCTTTTCTGTCTGATTCATCATAAGCAATAATCACCTTATCCCCTTCAGGTGTGATTATCGAATTAGGATTTTCAATCACTTCAAAATCTGGTTCACTCCCTTTGGGTACAAACAATGATTGCTTCTTTTCTGTATCCCAATACTCTGTTCCAGCAATTGTCTTTCTAATTAAAACATTCATAAAAAATCCTCCTTATGTTGTTGTAGTGAATACATAGTATAATCAATACTAAAACAAATTAGCTCTATCCCTTGTAGTGCTTAGGATTGAGCTACTCTATTTGAATCTATTAAACTACCGGTTTTGTACAAAATAAAAACAGCCACAAGGACTGCTAATTAATCGGCCATCGAACATGTAGGTTTCTGGTCATAATTTTAATTTGATATTATGTGTATTCTCCCATCCTCTTCATCCTCGTATATAGTAGATGATTCATCGAATACTCCTCGATTGAAATATAGGAAAATATCCTTTTTACTAGGGTATTTTAATCTGCTAAAAGTCACTGTCTTTACCTTAAAATCATAATTTGTTTTATAGAACGAGAAGCCCACAGGTATTCTTTTCTCGAGACCACCCATAGCCTTTATATTGTCAATTATATTAGGGTAATTTTCGGTTATGTAGGAATCGTTTTTTATATGCTTTTCTAAACCCCAAACAAAATCAACGCCTTTTGCACTGTTCTCGTATATGACACCAGCTCGTTTCGTCTTAAAAATAAATTTAGGGTATGCTACAGCACTTCTAAATAAAACAAATGGGATTCTTTTATCAAAATAAGTTTGTTCAATTTTCGCAGACATTGAAAATGGTGGATTATCTACCACTGCTACATCTTGATAATTATCCAGCAGCAGCCAACTTTCGTGATTTCCTTCAAAAGGAACAACATTTTCATGATATTTTGTGGCCACATTATACAACGGGCTTTCACTGTTTGAGAATGGCATTAGCAACGTGTCATGTTGAAGAATGCCGGAAGGCTCCACTACTTTTTCAAAAAACAAAACTGCGTTATTTTCTGTTGTGTAATATTCATCGTCACTGTATGGTTTTGAAATTTTTATTCATACCTCCACCTTTCACACATAATAAAAAGACCGCAGAAGCGATCTGTATGTAATGTCCCCGCTTGCCACATCATCGAGTAGCGTGCGGGTTATATCCAATTTAAAGCACGATAAAGATCGAACGACCTCAGGCCATTGCCTTTACCATGCTAATAACAACCTACACAGACAACGCCGTGATCTGGGCTGTCTCCTTGTCCTTGTACTTCGGACGCCTCGCCCTCGGTTGCTATGGTTAAGTATTTTCCGTCACTTCTGACAACATACTGGGATAGAATACCGTTCCTATCCATTACGAAACCAACTCGTTGAACTGTAGTTACTCATTCATTCGCTACAGACCGCTAACAAAGCCTGCGTAAGGCAACCTGTCGTATGTCTAACAAGTCTATCAAGCATTATCTCCCTTGACTGGCTATGTAATGGAGATAGCTCAGACTAAAGGAAATGATAGTGAACGTCACTTCCTTAACATTAAATGAGTTTTAATAGTAGCTATCTCCGACAGACCGTTTCCGCAGCCTGTTTTATTTTTATAGTAACCAAAGTCGCTGATGTACAATCTTGGCTACTGTAATCAGTTATCAGTCGCACCGACGAACGCTTTTAACTAGTATGTAGTAATTGAGATTCCGTGGCTGACAACTAATTTATGTACGTGAAACATTCATTTAATCAACACAGCCCGCAAGTCATTACGGGCTGAATTGTATTTCACATCGAAGCGAACTTTACGAGAAAGGAGACTTCCTCCCTTCAAATTTTAAGTTAAGCATCTACAGTGAAACTCTCCTTATATATAGGTTGCTGCCGTATGACAAAAATGGCTATTTTTGAGTTATTTCAGCTAAAACAAGGTAGTTTGCACACCAATCTTAAGGTTTTCTTTAACTTTAGCTTCTCCACGTTTCAAATACTCCTGAACGGTTGTCTTAGAAACTTTCAGGTAGATAGCTGTTTGCTTATAAGAATTACCTTGGCCTTTAATTGAAATGTAAACTGCTTTTTCTTGCGGTGTCAGTCGTGCTAGATAGTCATTTACTTTAGCTAGGTCATCTTCAGACAATTGATTATATTGATACTTGAATTGGTTCATAAAAATTAACGCTTGATCCACATCAGAAACTGAAACTGTTCTTTTCTCATAAGGTAATTTGCTTTCACCGGAGTAGCTTTTCGGTTCCTGTCCCGTCTTCAACCATCTTATTGAAAATTCACTACTTGAAATAATTGAACTAATCTGAGAAGCACGAAGCTTATAATCTTGATAGTCACTTTCAAAATCAGCTGCAAGTTCCCATTCTTGATTCTCCTCGCATTCGGTTACTAGCTTAAGATAAATATCCCGCCTCGCTTTCAGGTGCTTCAAAATGGCTTTCAGCGGCTTCAAATCGTTTATGTATTCTTTGGCTAATTCTTGGTCCATGTTTGTTACCCCCTTTAAAAAGTAAAAAGGCGGACACAAATTAACAGATAGTCTGTCAATCTGTGTCCGCCAGTCGTCTGGTAGGACTTTATTGAAATAGTAATTCCTTTTCTTCTTTAACTCGTTTCACTTTATTATCTTTACAGACGATGTTCACTGTTCCAAAATCAGGTAACTCTGCTACTTTCATTTGGCCATTAGAAATAATTATTACTGCATTCTTCCCTTTGAACTTTTCAATGTCAGCGGGATTTATATTTTTCAGCTCCATTAGCGCCCTCCGTGTTATAATAAATTGACTGATTCATTTGCGCCGGGCGAGAGCTTGGCGCTTTTATTCATCAATTCACAATCGATAAATAGTTAGGACATTGGCCATGGAAATGAATGACAAATTTTTCAAACTTCAAATAACTAAACAAGATGTGCTAAAAATGTTGCTATTTGGTTCGTCAGTAATGGCTGGCATCATCGTTATTATCGGCTTTGGTGTTTACTTACTTTACAAATCATTCAGATTTGATGGTTCAGCAACTCTTTTCTGGATTTTTAAGTCTTTTAGCGCATGGAATTTTATACCGATTTTAGTATGTTTGGGTGTGATTTTCTGGATTTCTAGTATTTTTTTCTTTCAAAGTCTCAGAGATATAATTTTTTTAGTGAAATACCAAGGTATTCTTTTCTATATGGACACTAAGGGAATACAATTTTACAATTTTGACACAAAAGAATTTAAAATAAAAAATTGGTCCGAATTTGAAGATGTTGGTTGCTTCAAACAAGAATCCGAAAAATTATTATATAAATATCAAATTAAGTTTACCGATGGGGATGTTTATGACTTTGATTTACGAGGAACCATCCCAACAAAAGAATTTAAAGACAAAATCGAAGAATTTTATCTTAAGTATAGTGAATAGTATCCATTCACTATACTTTATAAACAAAGATAAAAGTTCTATTCTATGTTGAGGAATGCCATAATGATTACCACAATCTTCTTTTTCATATATTTCGCTCATTAATTTTCTCAGCTGTATTTTTGACCTTTTCCACTACGTTTTCGTAATCCGGAACCATATCTCCGCGAAGTTCATAAAAATAAACCTCATTTACATAATCTAGTGCCTCAGCCAGTGCTAACCATTCTGCTGTTGTTAATTCATTTTTCATTCATATCATCCTCTCTTAGTATGCAAAAGGGGTGGTTAGTTTACTCTGAAAACCACTTTCACATTTTCTTCACACTTTATGTATATTATTCATACAGATTAAATCTTAATGGGGAAGATATTATGAAAAAATATTTGTGGTTCTTAATAGAGTTTCTTTTATCTGCTATTGCTGCAACAATTCTGGTCTTAGGAATTTTGTTTCTGGTACAGTATTTATTTTCTTAACGTAGTAAATCAAAGCGTGAGTTAATTCACTTTACAGTGCAGTAATTTGTTAAAAATATCCTTTACCAACTTCAAAGGTATGTTAGACCTAGCGTTATATGCGCCGCCACTTCTATCAAGTTTTCTAAACTCAACTTCGTTTGGTAGCTTTTCAGCCTTTAGAGAAAGGTTCACATTGCTTTTAAATTTTGTTGGTTTGCTAATTGGGTAATCATAATTGTTGTAATAAGTTAGATTATCAAAAGGTATCGCAAACCCTAAAACCTTATCAATGTAATCCCAAATCTTACTCGTTGCTGGGTTTTCAATTACATAAAATTCCGGCTCATAACGCTTAATAATTTGAATCGTATTAAAAGCACAAAGTTCACCATTGATCCTGTTAAGCAATGATTTTTCTGGTTTAAACTGATACCCAACATAATCAACATAATCTCTAATCGTGAAGCGTGATAAAGGCTTTTGTGGTGCAAACAGACTATCTCCTTGTTCCTGTTTCCAAGAGGCGTTACCATCAGCCATAGCGCTTGCTACAGACCACGATTCGCATGGTGGACTCGCAATAATCAAGTCTGGCTGAGGTAATTGATCTAGAGCAGAGAACATTTCATTTATACCAAAAAGCTGAGAATAATCTGCCAAATTCAAATTGATAAAATGTTCATGTTTATTTTCACGATCAATCCCAATGCTGTAGATTTCAATATCTTCAAAGCTTTTAGCTGCTTGAGAATAGCACCCATTTCCGCTGTCAAATAATCCCCAAATTATCAAAAATCTCACCTCACTTTTTAGTGCATTAAAGCTTCCGTTAATCGAATAGCTCTGGACTATCTTTTTTCATTGCAATTTCTTCCTCTTTTTTTAAAATTGCATAATCTAAAATAATTGATTCAATCAGCTTCGTATCAGTTAGGACTCCACGTCTGTTCAGTGTAGTCTCAACATTTTTTACAAAGTCATTCTGAATGCGGTACATTTCTGTTTCAAACTCTGTCATTATTTACCTCCTTTGAGTGGGCTAAACCCCACTTTTGTTCACTCGACAAGTTCAAGTCCTAAGTATTCAGCTTTAGGAAACCACTCATCGACTACTGGATTTAAAGCAGTAACTTTTCTCGTATTTGATAAATGTGCTGCTTTAGTTCGATATTTAACCATTGGAGTAAGTCCAAACCAGTGAACGCCATAGCAATATCTAATTTGATTGCCCTTTTGCCACCAGCCTACTTTCCAATCATCTAGAGTCGTAAATTCATTTTTACTCATTGTGTTCCTCCTGAAATTTTATTTATGACCTAAGCCTTCAAATCAATCTTCATTTCTTGGTTTTTGTCCAAGGCTGTTTCATCCTCAAAGAATTGGCAATGAATTGTTCCGTCTGGTCTTAGATAAAAAACTGGGAACCATTGTAAAGCTTCATCTTCGTCTCCAGTATCAAGCTTAATTTTTATGCTTAATAATTCTCCAATGGTTAATTTTCTTTCTGCCATATTGTTCTCCTCCTGAGTCTGCTAAAGTTACAAACATTTTTTCAAGCTATGCAGTCCCTTACCTCTTTTTCTAGATTTTCTAAAAATCCAAGTCCCCGTTGTTCCCCAATAATCTACAATACCTTTTGGAGTCTCAATGGTGAACTGTTTGTTTTCAGGATATTCTGTAAAAGGAAATCCTAGCTTCGTGATATTTCTACTAGCATTGGTTCCCATTTTTTCCACATGTCGCTGTCGGCGCTCTTTTAAAAATGGTTTTACATCTCGCCAATATTCACCCACATCTCCCAAAACAGCTCCTCCTCTCAGTGGGCTAATGCCGCCATCACTTAATATCTCTTAAGCTACGCACATAGCCAGCATTCACAAAAAAATATTTCATCCAATTTCCTGCCATTGCGCTGGCTATAGCATTACCGTGTTTAAAAACTGATACATAAGCAAGAAATTCATCATCAATTTGCTGGTTTTGATTATTTTGTTTTTTAAACACAATATCCGACTTGACTTGTTCAATTAGCATATCTATTTTCATGCACACTCCAGTCCACTAAAGCCACAGTTTATCTACTCAGCTTTTTTTATAAACGGCAGTTTCATGTCTTCTTCCGAAAAATCATGAATCGTAGCTAACTCTTTTTTAACTGTATTGTGGACAACATTGTATTCCTTGACCCAAGCGCACATTCGCCAATTGTTAATTCCAAGGCTCTTGGCGATTTCAGCATTGGTATAACCCTTGCTTTTCAAATATAAAAAGTTTCCTCTTGTTAATGAATTTAGCCACATCCTGGGAAGCGGTGGGCGTTGCCTCGTTATTTTTTCATGTTTTACATTGCCTAGCCCTGTTGCTTCTGTGTACTTCACAACTTCAGCCGCTTTCTCCGGGTTTTTATCCCAATCATCTTCTTGGATAAGGTAATACAACCCTAAGCGTTTTTGCCTTTTTTCCTCAATGCGTTGTTTTGAAATAACCATATAAACCTCCTAACCAAAATATTTTTCATGCAATACTTTAAGATCGGTGTCACTAGTGTCAATGTAACCTTGTGTGGTTCCGAGGTCTTCATGACCGAGAAATAGCCTGATTTTGTTAATATCAAGATCTTTCTTATACGCTAAGGTCGCTGCAGTTCTTCGAAACTTGTGAGGGTGCGCATGAATACCCACTCTATACGCAATAGCTTTAATAATTTTCTGAATACCGGATATACTACATTTATTTTGATTTTTACCTAAAAGAATAGGCCCTAAATCGTGCGGAACTTCCCTTAAATAATTTTCAACGGCCAACTTAGCCTTAGCGTTCACAAAAACAGTTCTTTCCTTGTTCCCTTTTCCAATGACAGTTATGGATCCTTGTAGTCGATTGTAATTACCTAATTGAAGGCTACAAAGCTCTGAAACTCGACAGCCAGTTGATAGAAACAGCTCTATTACAGCTTTTTCTTTTACTGTTTGAGTAGCATTTCGTATCATTTCAATCTCATAATTCGTGAATGCTTTTTTTAACCGCTTTGGAACTTTAGTCTTTTCCACTCTGTTATCTATATTTTTAGATATAAACTCTTCAATGTGAAGCCATTCAAAAAATCTGCATATAGAGCCTCTTTCTCTGGCGATTGTTGCCTTTGAGACCTTATCGATTAATTCTCGATTAGCTAAGTAAAATCGGATATCATTTGTTGTAACATCGTCAAATGACTTTTTAACAGTCGCTAGAAAATGATTGATTGTCCGCATATAGAGTTTGATTGAGCCCTCAGCTAACCCTTTTAACTTGAGGGAAATAAAATATTGCTGATAGGCTGCTGTATCTCCTGTTGCATCATAAACCATGAGTTCATTTTTGCTCTCTGCTATATCATATTTTTTTAATATTAAGGTCATTACTAGTTTAACTTTGCGTAATTGCTCACTATTAAATTCATGGTTCAAATTAGCCAAAACATCATGGATTAGTTTGTCTTTCATAATACTTTTCCCCTTCTGTTCTCACAGTAACTGTCAAAAGGCGCTTAATATTGTCAGCCCGGTCCCTTCACAAAATCTTTCAACATATCATCGAGTTCAGCTTGCCTTTCTGGAGAAATTGACGCTACCGATTCAATTTCTTTTTTATTCTTCATCCAACTTGGTACTTTTTCTTTTTTATTCTTGCGACTCTGGCGATAATTTGATTGACTCTTATCTTGCCTATACTGTTTTTCGTACTCGTTTACTTGTTCAACAGTATTGACATTCGCGTTCTGCCAATTCCTAAGAACCGCTTCAAGGAAGTTGATTGATTTATTCTTTGGCACATCATTTGTGCCAGCTGTACGGATTGCTTCGTTTACCAAGTCATCTGAATAAGATCGAATTAGTTCTGCTAAGTCTTCAGTTTGAAATGCATTAGGAAACTTCCATAATTTCTGATAAGAAACCACGGACTTCCAAATTTCAGGTTCGGCAGTTGCTGTTGTCTCTTTCTTTAACTCTAACTCTATCTCTTTCTCTAACTCTATCTCTGGTGGATTTTTGTCTGACTTTTGTCCGGACATTTGTCCGTCTATTTTTAGTAAATTATTCTTTTCGTTTTCTATCCTCATACGATATTCCCTTTTGCGATCAGCTTCCGTACTGGAAGTACCTATAAAGTTTTGAATATCAGCAAGGTAAATAGCACCGTTATCTAAAATCTCCATTAGTCCTAAATCACGAAAGATAGTGATAGCTTTTTCGATATCTCCCACACTATGCCTCGTAACTTTAGCTAACATAGTTGAATTAAAAGGGATTCTTTCGTTAAACATCAAGCGTCCTTCATATTTTAAACTCCTAAGATACAATTTCAGCAATATATTAGAGTAAACATAACCGTCAGGCATACTTTCTAATACAATCATTTCATCACTATCAAAGAAATTATCTTTTAACTTTAGGTAATAATATTTTTTGTTGTCTGACATAATAGAGCCCTCATTCATTCCTAATTTCACGATATTTTTCACTTAATTCATTTGTACTAAGCTTCGTATAAATCGTGGTAGTTGCTATGCTTTCGTGTCCAAGCATTTGTTGTAAATCTGTTGAATCGCCACCGTTTGCGATAAATTCTTTTGCAAAAAAATGTCTTACAGTATGCGGATAAACTTTTTCTTTTTTTACCTTCGCTTTACCGGCAATTGTCTTCAAACGTTTGCGGTAAAAATCTTGCGACTTATGAAAAATAATGGTTGAGATTCGTCTTTTACGGCAGAATTTCTTCAACTTCTTTTTTACAAATTGAGGAATTGATATATACCTTGTTTTTCCTTTATTTTTTATGGTTACAATTCGAAGTTCTAATTCATCGGCCCGGATGGAACAAGCTTCTGAAATTCGTAAGCCAGTACTACCAATTAGCAGAATGAACAAGTACATTTCTTCATCGGCATGCTTTAACAGTTGACGGTATTCTTTTTTATCGATTGATTCTCTGTGAACTTTCGTTTGTACTTTTAAATATTTCAAGCACAAATCGTGTCGATCTAACCAATTGAAATAGATGTTCAGGATGACAATTTTTTGATTTATTGTCTTTAGCTGGTATTTTCTTCCCGGTCTATACTCGTCTTCTTGTAGATGCTGCTTGTACTCAATTAAGACTTCTTTCGACAAATCTAACCGGCGATTCACTAAAAATTTATCCAACTGCTTTAGAGTCACCATGTAATTTTTTATCGTATTTTTCTCCGTCTCATTTTCAAGTAAATAGTTTCTATACGCTGTTAAATCAAGCATGCTGGGCCCCCTGCGCGACTATTGATTACATTATATAATCAATACTAACCTAAACACCCTAGAAACATTGTTGTAGCAAGGTTTACAGGCGTTTTTTGAAGATTGATTATTTCGCTGTTTTTAGTCGTTTCTTTTTTGTTATTTATATGGTAAAATACATACAAATAAACATTCCATTGGACACAACTATGCTTGCAGGCGGTTGTGTCTTTTTTAGTAGACATTTCCATAATCCCAACTTAAAATCACTTCATCATCAACGTGCCTTACTTCTATCCCAGCATCCATTAGTTCATCTTCAAAATCAGCATCAAAACCAATTTCAGGTAATGTCAGATGTTTCTTTGTATCTAATGCCGCTTGTAAAATTTGGCCTCTTACTTTTTGTTGGTATCCTTTTTTCATGTTTGCTTGGATTAATTCATTCGTTAAAATCATTTATCAAAACTCCCTTCTTCTAACACAATCTGCTTGTACATTTTTAGCCATTCTCTATACGCTTTTAGCATCTTTGCCCTCCGTATCCTCTACGTCATAATCAACCCACAAAGCGCTAGCTACGGCTCCTAATAGGGCAAGAATCACTCCGATAATTTCTAGGTTGAGCAGTTGTCCTAGTGATAATCCAGATAAGATTAAAATCACGAATAATGCTAGTTGACGTTTTTCCATGTAGTCGGATTCCTCCTTTGGTATAATTTCCTTATCAGCAAGTGGTCTGCTGAAATAACTGATAAGGTGGAAATTAGATGGACATAATCGGATGGATAACTTTTACCATTGCTGTACTCGGTGCAACTACTGGTATTGCTAGTTTCGCAATTACTTTAAGAGATTATTTTTTAACTAGACCCAAACTTACAATCAATTTTTCAGAGGATCAAACTCCGTTTTTTTTAAATAAATCTTCTTACAAAGAAAAAAATGAGAATCCTTTTCCTGGGTATAGCGACCTCTATACTGTTGGGTATATACCGCTTCAATTTGTAAATCGTTCTGTGTATCCAATTACTATAATGTCTATTTGTATAACTAAATTGAATGGTAAAAATGAAAAAAAACTGAAACATTGGGAAGGCTTCAAAATACCTTCTAAATATCTTTTTTATCATACAGTTAGTGGCGTAATGGTTTCATACAGTGTTTTTCCATCAGTACAATTTCCGTTAAAAGTTGAGAGTTTTGATTACCAAAGATTTGGTATTTATTTACCATTCTTTGATGATTTCGTTTTGAATAAAAAACATTCTCATAAATTACAAGTACTTATAAAAACTACTCGAAAAGATTACAAATTTATTTGTTCTTTAAAGGAACTAGACGAGATATTTCTTGAAAATTTTCCTCAATATCGTGACAGGTACAAAAAATAAATTAAAAAGTAATAAATTTTGAAATTATCGCACCAGTAATTCCACATGCAATTAAACTTACAAAAAACATAAATATACTTGGAAAAACGAAAGTCAGTCCTATAGAGAGTATGCTAGTAAGTAAAGCAAGGATTATTACTATAGTCGCTTTACTACTTTGCCTGTAAACCTCTCTCCTAAGTTTTTCTATTTTCATGTCGCGTCTTTTTGCTGATTCATGTCCGTTGACGTAGACTTTTCGTTCAAGACACCCCATAATTGTTTGAAGTATTTCCGCTTGCCTCTTTTGTTCTTCTAAAATTATATTTAGTTTTTCGTTCATGTCGTTGCCTCCTTATGTTGATTTATTGGCTACATACTCATATAGAGCCAGAGAACTAAACTTCCAATCCTTGCCAATACGAACCCCAGGTACTTTTCCTTGTTCGACTTCTTTGATTAAAGTAGGAACACTAGTCGTCAGATACTCTGATGCTTGTTTAGAATTCCAAACTTCATTCGGTATATCATTCTCGGCAACAAGAATTTTTAAATCATCTAAATTTACTAATGCAAGATTGGTCACCACTTACACCTCCTGTTTCGGTTTCTTTTCTATGTATTGCCATAACGCTTCAATAATCAGAGCGTTTTTGGAAACACCTTTTTTCTTAGCAGCCTTATTGACTAAAACGTCTAATTCATCAACTAACCTTAAAGTAGTAATTTTTCGTTGTATCATTTCCATACCTCCTAAGTGGTTTCTAAGTGAATTCACTTTACATACAAAATATATAGTGAATTCATATAGATGTCAAGTGAAGTCATTTAAATTCTTTTGATTTTTTTTACTATGCTTTATATAATCAAAGTGAATTCATTTTGAAATCAAAGGAGAGATATTATGGCTACTGCAAAAAGACAATTTACTATGAGAATGCAACAAGAAAATTTTGATAAGATTAAACATATTTCTGATGAAGAAAAACGCTCTATGGCTGCTGAAATAGAGTTATTGATTGAAAAAAAAATATCTGAATATGAATTAGCTAACGGCGTTATCGAAATACTCCCACAGGGCAAAGACGATTAAACTTTTGATGCCATGGCCCTTTCGCTCCGCTTCTTGTTGAATCCTTTCATACAGGTCAACTGGTAGTCGGAGCGTTGTTTGTTTTTTCACCATTGTTCTTTCTTCATTCGGTATATCATTCTCGGCAACAAGAATTTTTAAATCATCTAAATTTACTAATGCAAGATTGGTCACCACTTACACCTCCTGTTTTTCATTATCAATTAGATAATCCATCGTGACTCCGAAATACGAAGCCACCTGCTTCAGCTTAGAGGATGTTGGATTCGAACTTTTCCATTTAGATATAGAAGAAGAACTAAAGTCTAAATCACGTTCTAGTTGATTAATCGAAATACCTTTAGCATCGGCTAATTTTTTAATTTTGTCGTAAATCACTAATTCCACCTCCATTCAATCGGAATAAATTCCAATATATTACGTTATACTATTGACAAATATTGGAATTTATTCCATAATATAGGCATACAATTACAGCACACATCATCTTTATTTTGTTGGTCTGGGGAGACAATAACAACTTCTAGATAGCTTTTAGTGTGCCGTGGAATCTAACCTATGAACTTAGTATATTGGAATTTATTCCAAGTGTCAAGCATTTATTCCAATGTGTTTTTGTGACGGTTTTTTGAGGTGGAAAGAATGAGTTTAGTTTATAAGATTAAAGAACTTACAAGTCGCAAGAGCATCACTTTAACTGAATTAGAAAGGATTCTCGATTTTAGTCAAGGAAGCATACGAAAATGGGATAAACAGCCTCCGGGTATAAAGAAATTGCAAGCGGTGGCAGATTACTTTGATGTAACAACTGATTACCTACTAGGCAGAAATCAAGCCCCTAAATGGGCGAACAAAGACGATTTAATTGAGTTAGATAAATTGTTAGATTCAAACGTGAACATGGCTTATAATGGCGAGAATTTGACACCAGAGGAAATACAACGAGTAAAAGATATTTTGACTGGGGTATTTTGGGAATATGCTGAGAAGGATAAGAAGCTGAAAAAATAGAGGTAGCGGTATGGATTATTTAGAACTGATTGCTAAATTAAAATCTTTAAGCGGGAGTTACAATCCCTTTATTATTTGCGCCTTTTTAAATATTGATATTCGGTATGTTCCGTTTCTAGATAACCCTCGAGGCCAATTTCAAGAGATTTTAAACAGGAAAGTTATTTTCTTATCCGATTCATTAATGGAAAGTCCAGAAAGATTTTATGTGTGCACTCATGAGTTAGGTCATGCACTGCTGCATGAAGGGATATCCAATTACTACGTACTAAACAGGACAACTAGGAGTAAAATGGAAAGTGAAGCCGATCGTTTTGCCACAAACATTTTGCTTAGTTGTCACAAAGAAGATACAGGTTCATATCCTAGAAAATTTGAACATTTGCAAACGGCTTATGGTGTTCCTTTGAAATCGGAAAGATATTTACTAGATTAAGCTTATTATTTTTTAGCAAAAAAACGAACATACATTCTTTTTTTGAATTAGAGATAGGAAGTAGTTAGGGAAGGAGCTTACTTTGTTATGGCTGTAGAGAAAGGGACTGTTGAAAAAAGAGGAGATAAATTCAGGCTTCGTGTTACTGTTGGTTATAACGAGAACGGCAATCCAATTAGACTTAGCAAAACTGCTGATTCGTTAACACTTAGAAAAGCATATCTCGAACTTGATGAGTGGATAGCGGACTTGGAAGAACACGGTTATGAAGATGTGACAACTATCACTTTTTCACATTTCTATAACAATATGTGGAAAAAAGAAGTAACTACAACATTGGAGCCCAGAACAATACGTGAATACTCCGACATAATCGAAAAACGTTTCTTATCTTCATTATCCAATAAAAAGATGACAGAAATAAAACCATATCAAATTAAAGACATTGTCATGGCTGCACAACCACTTTCAAAAAGAAGTCAGGTTCTTTCGAGAAAAACAAAGAAACGTTTTTTAAACGCCCTTAGTAGCGTTTTTAACGTCGCAAAAGACCAATATAGGATAATTAGCCACAATCCCGTTTCCGACGTTAAACTACCCAAGGAAGCCCTTAAAAAGAAGTCTACACCTGAACCTTATTCTATTGAAGAAGTAAACAGATTACTAACAGCTTTGGATGATGCGGCTTCACAAAAAACGAAAGCTATAGTCCTGACTGCTTTCTTTACTGGAGCTAGAGAAGGAGAAATAGCAGCTGTCGAAGAAACCGACTTCGATTTTATCAACAACACTGTACACTTTCATCAACGGATTGTTTTAAATGACAAGAAGCAATATTTAAGACGAGATGGTCTTAAAGCTTCCGATTCTAAAATTATCCCTGTACCTCAGAACTATATGAATTTCATGCAAGGCTTTATCTTAATCAACCAAGAAGCAAGAAAGAAGCTTTGTATAAACCCAAAACACAAGTATGTATTCGGCTCACCAGAAGGAAACTTCGAACTCCCAACATCTTTATATAGAAATTGGATTCGATTTGTGAAACGCTCTGGACTTCGCGAGATTCGCTTTCACGACCTTAGACATACCTCAGCATCTTTTTTACTAGCCGATCCAAACATCCCAATTAAAGCAGTACAAGAACTTCTAGGACACAAAGATTACAGGACGACAATGAACATATATGGACATGCGTTGGAGGAATCAAAAAGAGCAGCAAGCGATAGATTCTCAAGTCTATTAAGAGATTAATACGTTATTTAAAAAAATATTTTAAAAATCTCTGCCCCATTCTCTGCCCCAAACAGCAATTTATTGTAAAATAAAAAGCCGTCACATCATCTACAAACGTTGATGTGACGGCTTTAAATTAAGATGCCAGCTGCAGGAATCGAACCTGTGACCTACGCGTTACGAGTGCGTTGCTCTACCGACTGAGCTAAGCTGGCTTTAGAATAACAAAGAAAATTATAGAACTTTTAGTATATTTTGTAAAGCTCAAACCCCGCAAAAGTCAAATATATGAAATATTGACCAAAATTTGTTAGAATAGAAATAGAAAGAGGGTTATTGCATGGGAACATTTGGAAAATTTGAAGCTACTATCGACCCGTCCGCACTTGGCAAGTCGTTTACAACTGGAACCCCTGTCGCATTTATCTTTAGAAATCAAGGTCAAACTGGTACCATTACCAAACAGCTGAAAAATTCAGCCGTCGTTAGAATGGATGAAACATCAGAAAACAGTTCTTTGATTTCACAGTCCAATGGTGTTGTTATTATCAATTACAAGGAACTTCGTAAATTAAATAGCTAAGCAACTAGTGTCAAAGTTTTAGACAGCTATCAAAGGAAAAATTCAGCATTTCGCTGAGCTTTCCTCAGCGGCGTCTTTAGCTTTGGCGCTTTTTTTAAATGACAATTTTACGGTCAACCTCTTTAAAGCCGTAAATCGGTTGTTTTTGTCCCTTTTGCCACTGCATTAAATAGCGATTTTTGTGAAGCATCAGCTGGGTATAAAAATCCTTCATCGCCATTGGCGGCTGTTGTTTTGCTGAATACAACACTAAGTCCCCCGCTTCATCTAATTGAAGCCCGGTGAAAGCCACTAATTTATCATGTTCTGTCTGATAAATTCCCACAAAATCTCCCCGCTGCGGGCCGTTCATTAAGGCGGTTAATAATTCCTGACTTCGCAAATGGATTCCCCCTAGTTTTTTTAGTGAATGATTTTCAACGTCCTTCAAAATGAATTCTAGCATCAGGGACAATTAAAAAAATTGTCCTAACAAAAAATGAGACTGCTTCTAAGTTTAGCCAACTAGCATTGAACACAAGGAAAGCGGCGGATACTCCGCTATTTTTTACAGCACAGCCTTTTAAAACCGACCGCAATGGTTCTGTTCGTTTGCCAGAAGTAAACTTAGAAACAATCTCATGCTTCACTTTATTTTGTACCGAAGAGACGGTCGCCGGCGTCCCCTAAACCAGGAACGATGTAGCCATGCTCATTTAATTTTTCATCAAGAGCGGCGGTATAGATATCAATATCTGGATGGGCATCTTGTAAGGCCTTGACGCCTTCAGGAGCAGAAACTAGGCAGACAAATTTGATATTAGAAGCGCCATGCTTTTTCAAAGCATCGATTGCCATGATTGCTGAACCGCCAGTTGCTAACATCGGATCAACAACGAACAGCTGACGAGCTGCAATATCTTCAGGCAGCTTTAAGAAATATTCGTGGGGCTCTAAAGTTTCTTCGTCCCGGAACATTCCGATATGACCAACCTTCGCTGCAGGAATCAATTCTAAAATTCCGTCAACCATGCCTAAGCCAGCTCGTAAAATTGGTACGATTGCAACTTTTTTACCGGTTAAAGTTTTTTGCACACTTTTGGTCATTGGTGTTTCAATTTCAATGTCTTCTAATGGCATATCCCGTGAAACTTCGTAGGCCATCAGCATGGCAATTTCATTGACAACTTCCCGAAAAACTTTCGTGCCGGTATCCTTTTCCCGAATGATAGTTAACTTGTGCTGAATGAGTGGATGGTCAATTACTTGGAATTTTCCCATTTTTAAAATCTCCTATCTGATTTTTTATGTCCTAAACTTTCCTAAAGAAAATTTAACTGGATAATTTTAAGCGTAAAGCGGGTGATTATTTGTTAAAGCCAATACTTCTTGATGAACTTCTTCTAATGCTGCTTGATTGTTTTGGGCCTTCAGCGCTCTAACCACTAGCTCTGCCACTTGACGTGATGCTGCTTCATCAAAGCCACGGGAGGTAATCGCTGGTGTGCCAATCCGAATGCCGCTGGTTTTAAATGGGCTCAAGCTTTCAAAAGGAATCGAATTTTTATTGACGGTGATGCCAACAGAATCCAAAATTGTTTCAGCTTCTTTACCAGACATTCCTAAGTCGGTCACTTCTACTAATAATAAGTGATTGTCAGTGGCACCTGAGACCAAGCGGACTTCCGGTGTTTTATTAAAGACATCTGCCATTGCTTTGGCATTATCAATCACTTGCTGGCTGTATTCAGTAAAGCTTTGGTCAAGGGCTTCTTTAAAGGCGACTGCTTTTGCGGCAATCACATGTTCTAAAGGTCCCCCTTGAATGCCCGGGAACACTGCACTATTTATTTTTTTAGCCAATTCTTCATCATTGGTTAAAATCAAACCGCCGCGAGGGCCTCTTAAAGTTTTATGAGTCGTTGAGGTCGTAATATCAGCATAAGGCACTGGATTTGGATGCAGACCTGCTGCAACTAAACCAGCGATATGCGCCATGTCCACCATTAATTTTGCGCCAACTTCATCAGCGATTTCCCGAAACTTTTTAAAATCAATGGTGCGGCTGTAGGCACTTGCTCCAGCTACAATTAATTTCGGTTGATGTTTGCGGGCTAAAATTCTTACCACATCATAATCGATCACTTCAGTCGCTGGATCCACGCCGTAAGGCACGAAATGATACGTTTTGCCACTGAAATTGACCGGAGAACCGTGGGTCAAATGACCGCCAGCAGATAAGTCCATCCCGAGAACTGTATCCCCAGCTTCAATTAATGAAAGATAGGCTGCTGTGTTCGCTTGTGAACCTGAATGAGGCTGAACATTGGCAAATTTTGCGTCAAATAATTCTTTGGCCCGCTCGATGGCTAAATTTTCCACCACGTCAATAAATTCACAGCCGCCATAATACCGGCGACCTGGATAGCCTTCAGCATATTTATTGGTCAGCACGCTGCCTTGTGCCGCCATGACACCTTTGGACACGATATTTTCAGAGGCAATTAACTCCAAATTATTTTCCTGCCGTTGGTATTCATGATTAATCGCATTCCATAAATCCGGATCAAATTCTTTAAAATCCATACTGACAACACCCTTCATGACATTATTTTTTATTGAATTGTATCATAAGTTAGCAAATTCCGGCACCAAGAAAACTAGTTTTTCCAAAATTTTTGGTTACTGGCTTTTTTTAAACGGTTCATATAGGCCACCGCTAAGCCGGCTTCCTCAAAGGCCGGCGCTAAAATAAGACTAACGCCGGTTTCATCCAGTGCCCGCAGACCGGCAAATAAGCCACGGGTGGCGGCTTCAATTGAGTTATCAGCCAAAGAATATTTTTCTATCTCTTGAGGAAATAATTTCAAAATTTCCGGACTGGCAATTACACCAACTTTTTGATTTTCACTCCACCTGGCTGCTTCTGGCCATTCAGCCTGACGAACCATGCGTACTTCGGCGTTAGGGGCATAATGTTTATACTTCATACCAGGAGCTTTTGGTGTCTCTCCCTCTGTAACAAGATGCTGGTCAATTAAAATTTCCGTTTCCAAAATATTTTCCAAAGCTTCTTTAGTGACTGCTCCGGGCCGCAAAATCATCGGTGGCTTTGAAGGATCGCTTAAATCCAGGACAGTGGACTCGACTCCGATTGCAGTTGGTCCATCATCTAAAATGCCAGCAATCTTTCCCTTCATATCGTGAAACACATGGGCCGCTGTCGTTGGACTCGGTTTGCCGGACGTATTAGCACTGGGACCAACTAACGGCACACCTGTTTTTTCAATTAATAACAAAGTTTTTTCGTTTGCTGGCATTCTAAAAGCTGCTGTGGATAAGCCGCCGGTGACATTCAATGGTAAGCTGCCATGTTTCACTGCAAAAATTAAAGTTAAAGGACCCGGCCAAAATTTTGCGACAATTTTTTCAGTTAAGGGATGAAACTTATCCACAAAATTTTCCACCATTGAAAATTGATTGACGTGTAAAATTAAGGGATTATCGGCAGGTCGACCTTTAACGGTAAAAACCTGCTGAACAGCTTCAGTCATGAGACCATTGGCACCTAGACCATAGACTGTCTCTGTTGGAAAAGCAATCAATCCGCCATTTTTTAAAATTTCAGCGGCTTCATCAATTGATTCTTCAGTAAAAATTTTTGTTTCCACAGTTTATCCACACCTTTAATTATCTGTAAATGACTAGTTTTTAAACCTTTTCAAGCTTATCCCCAACTTTGTGGATAAGTTTTTTTATAACTGTGGACAAGCTTGTTGAAAACTGTCCAAAATGAAAGCTTATTTTCATTCAATTAATTAAATTTAATAACAGACTTATCCACATTAAGTGTGAATAACCACAAATCGATCCAAACCAGTTAAATCTTTTTTGACTGTAATTTGTGCTGCGGGAAAATTTTTTTCAAATATTTCTTTGACAGCTTGCCCCTGTTGAAAGCCAATTTCTAAATAAATTTTACCGCCTGCTTTTAATTTTTCTGGCGCCTGCTGGGCAATCATTTGATAGATAGCTAACCCGTCGGCCGCCGCAAAAAGCGCCGACTTTGGTTCATAGGTGCGCACACTTTCATCCATCAAGTCCCATTCTGCCTGACTAATGTACGGTGGATTCGAAATAATAAGATCAAATGTTTCTTCAGCAAAGGGTTCCAGCACACTACCTTTGCGAAAATCAATTGCTGTATGTAGCGCCTGACTATTTTTTTTAGCCACACTTAAGGCACCTTCGGAAATATCACTGGCAAAAAGCTGCCAGCTGTCAGCCTCAGCCTTTAAAGTAATTGCAATTGCTCCGGTTCCCGTTCCAATATCGACGACCTGCAAATTTTTCTCAGACGAATTTTCCTTAAGGCATAGCTCAACTAATTCCTCAGTTTCTGGCCGAGGAATTAACGTATCTTGATTCACAAAAAAAGTGCGACCATAAAAATCAGCATAGCCTAAAAGATATTGTGGCGGTTGATTTTCCATCAGAGCTCTCATATCCGCTGCAATTTGAGTCTCATCCGCAGCTGAAATTGCTTCATTCATCTGTAATAACCAATCCGTTTTACTCCAACCCTTGCGCTCCAAAAAAAGAAACTGAATAGCATAGCCTTCCTTGCCCGCCGCTTCCAAAAAAGAAGAAGCCCGCTGGAGGACTTCTCGATAGGTTTTAGCCATTTTGCAATTCTTCCAATTTTGATGTTTGGTCGTACATCACCAAGGCATCAATAATTTCATCTAATTTTCCTGCCAAAATTTGATCCAATTTTTGAATCGTCAAACCAATGCGGTGATCGGTAACACGATTTTGCGGAAAATTATAGGTGCGAATGCGTTCAGAACGGTCACCGGTTCCGACAGCTGACTTACGGCTGGCATCGTATTCACTTTGTGCCGCTTGAGAAATTTGGTCATAGACTCTAGCCCGCAAAATTTTCATCGCCTTTTCCCGGTTTTTAATTTGTGAACGCTCATCCTGCATCGCTACAGCAATTCCTGTTGGAATATGGGTCAGACGAACGGCAGAAGCTGTCTTATTGACGTGCTGACCACCAGCTCCAGAAGCGTGGTAAATATCAGTCCGAATATCTTTATCGGCGATATCAATTTCGACTTCTTCGGCCTCCGGCATCACAACAACTGTTGCTGTTGATGTATGAATCCGTCCTTGCGATTCTGTTGAAGGCACTCGTTGAACTCGATGGGCGCCACTTTCGTATTTTAGTTTTGAAAAGACACTGTCGCCGGTAATCATCATGATTACTTCTTTATAGCCACCGATGCCCGTGACATTGGCATCCATCACATCGACTTTCCAGCCTTGCGCCTCCGCATATTTTTGATACATATTAAATAAGTCACCGGCAAATAAGGCCGCTTCATCGCCACCTGCGGCTCCGCGGATTTCCATGATAATATTTTTATCATCATTGGGATCTTTTGGTAACAACAAAATTTTAATCCGGTCTTCTAACACTTCTTTTTCTTTTTTTAACTCAGACAATTCTTCCTTGGCCATCTCTGCCATGTCAGCATCTAAGCTTTCACCTAATAATTCTTCGGTGTCAGCAATCCCTTGAACAACCGTTTTGTAACGGCGATAAACCTCCACCGTTTCCCTGGTGCTGGCTTCTTCTTTTGACAACTTCATAAACCGCTGGGTGTCGGTAATAACAGCGGGATCACTTAATAGTTCTCCAAGCTCTTCATAGCGATCTTCAATCGCCTGTAACTGATCGTACATGGATTCGCTCCTTTATCTCTTCTTCATGCAATAGCACACTCTCACTGAATACTTTAGCTAGTTTTCCAGTAGAATGCAACATCTAAACAATGTATAAACTAATGTAGCTTTAATTCTCAACTATTTTTCCCGGTTCAAAATAATGTTTACGACAGACAGGATAATAGGCTTCATTACCGCCGATTTGAACCTGATCGCCTTCATAGACAGGCTGGCCGTCAATATAATGCAGGTTCATCGTCGCCTTTTTATGGCAGAACCAGCAAATTGTCTTTAATTCTTCTATTTTATCGGCGTAAAGTAGTAAATATTTTGAGCCTTCAAATAGCTCATTGCGAAAATCATTTTTCAAACCGAAAGCCATCACTGGGATGTTTAATTTATCAACAACATTTGCCAAAGCCAAGACATGATGCTTTTGTAAAAATTGCGACTCATCAATTAAAATACAATAGGGCCGATAATCTAAATTGACAATCAGCTCATATAAATTAGTTTCCGCAAAAATCGGTGTCGCTTCCCGCTTTAAACCAATGCGGCTGGAGATAACCCCGACACCTTCTCGGGTATCAAGACCACTAGTCAATAGGACAACCGGTTTATTTTGCTCTTCGTAGTTGTGGGCCACCTTTAAAATTTCAATTGTCTTACCGCTATTCATTGCCCCGTATTTAAAAAATAATTGTGCCATCTCTGCTCACCCTTCGTCAACATTCCTTTGGTATTATAGCTGAAAACCAGAAAAAATTACAGAGGGAGATTTCCCCAGAGAAAAAATTTAGCAAAAATCAGGGGCGTCCTTATTTTATTGTAAAAAAAATTGCCCTTATGTCGCTGCTTTCAAAATGACAACAGGCGGGTTAAGGGCAATTTGATTATTTTCATAAATTTATCTGCTTTGAAAAGCGCTGCTTGACAGACTACTTGTAATCAATTCATAGCGGAAAATTCTTATTGATAGACAATGAAAAAATTTTTCAAAATTTTAGCGGGGCGCTTGGTCGGTCGTCACATAGTCCACCCGCATGTCCTGCATATCTGAAAATTGGCTCTCTGGAACCGTCCACGTCCCGACGGTCAAACCAGCATTACGAGCCTTTCTGACAGCGGTACTGGTTACTTGCGGGTAATAAGAATCAATTCCCGGCTGATTACCTAGTTGCAGCGACGCATCAATTGTTTCCTGATTAATTTCATAAACTAAATACAGATAAGCAAAATCTGGATTAATCTGACTGGCCAATTGCAGTTGCTCATAGTTGAAGGAAATTATTTTTGCATTGTCACTTGAAAAGCCGTACTTCGCCAGTGCCTCAAATACTTTTTGCAAATCTTCCGTAGTTGCTGTTGCATCTTTTAATTCAAGAAATGGTACTTTATTTGCGACCATGCAGATGGCTAAATAATCTTCTAACGTTGGAATTTTCAATTCTGCAGCGGCATAGCTTCCCACATTAGTTCCTTGGTCAATTTTAAAATTGCTTAATTCAGCCAGTGTATAATCGCTAACTGCACCAGTTCCATTGGTCATGCGATCAAGAGTATCATCGTGCATCAAAACCCATTGACGATCTTTCGTCAATTTTAAATCCGTTTCAACGGCAGGAGCATTAGCTTGTCGAAAAGCTGGCAGGGAGTTTTCCGGTGCGTTATAAGTATCGCCCCGATGATTGACATAAGTCGTTTGAAAGCTTTCCGCCTCTACACCGTACCAACCAATTCCTTCATTATGCCAGCCTCTATTTATCAAATCTTGTTGTTCAGTCCAAGTCACCGCATAGTTATGGCTGCCGGTATTAACGTTAGGATTAAAAGCTCGGTACAAAGGTACACTTTGATTCGGATCTGAATACCAACCAACCCCTTCATCTCGCCAACCGATTTTCACCAGATTATCTCGTTCCGAAGCACTTAAAGTATAGTGGTGATCACCATTATTGGGATTGTACAAGCGATACACTGGATTACCTGTAACAGGCGCATACCAGCCGATTCCCTCATAATTCCAGCCGACACTTTGTAAATCATTTCGTTCTAAACGATTTTCCGTATAGAAATGCTCACCGGAATTAGGATTGTACATACGATACATCGGTGTACTATCCGTTGCCGCCGCTTCCCCTGATGCGGGATTAAAAAAACTAATTCCTAAAAAGACTGTGACTGCCAACAAAAATTTCCCGAAATTTTTCACTTTTCCACCTATTTTTCCCCAAACGTAAAACTTTGACATTTTATTTTCAGATTAATAGTCATATGATACTATCAAATCCCATAAAATATCAACAGATATGTGCCCAAACAAAAGTTATATGTGCCCAAACAAAAGTTAGTTCTCTTGAGATACTGATTTTTGAAGAAAAATTTAAAAATTTAATTTTGATACTTTCTTTTTTCTGATGTATGGCAAATTTCCCTCAAAAGTAATTTTTGCTAAGTGAGAGCGTTATTAATTAAAATCACCAATAAAATTTCCCAGTGAGTCGCCTCTAAAAGACAACGGGTGACTATTTTTGATTTTTAATGTTAACGTTTGTTCCTCATCTAAGTTTAGCAACAATTTTATCATCAGTCGGATTGCAACAAAGTGGGAGAAGATCGCAATTTTGTCAGCAGCTGAATTCTTTGTTAGTTCTCTTAAAAATTCCCCGACCCGCTTTTCAACATCAGCATAATTTTCTCCGCCTGGAGGTTTATCAATAAAACTATGGCCAAGTGACTGAGTTTGCAAAAAATCTTGCCATTGCGGCAAATCCTTGGTGTTTTTCCCATCGAGAATTCCTAATGATCGCTCCTTTAGCCGCTCGTCTAAAATAATGTCCTGCCGCCCCATTGCCAATCTGGCGGTCTCATAAGCTCGACTGAGGGGAGAAGTATAAATTTGATTGACCTCTGAAAAAATTGCTAATTTCTTGAGTTCTCGTGCCTGCTGCTGGCCTTTTTCTGTCAAGGGAGTATCACTTTGACCTGAGAAAAAGCGCCCAGTCTCAGCTGACCGGTTAGCTTGATTGAACAAAGATTCTCCATGACGAATTAAAATGAGTTCCATTGACTACCTCGCTTCTTCTTAAAGTTTATTTCGATGCCTAATCTAGGCTTTTCTGTCCATTTATTCTCATCCAGTTTCAACATTTTTGCAGACCTAGTCAGTTTGCAACTATCGCTGTTATACCACTTATGCTTATTTTGTTGAAGCTTGTAAATAATTATACCACTCAATAAATTTCAAAAAACCATGATAATTATTCCGCTGGCATAAACTCTCTGTATACATCTGAAATCTTCACTACTTATCAGATTGGCTAGAGACAACAAAAAAACCACAGAACCCAGAAAATATCCAGGTTCTATGGCATAAAACTTTTTAATTAATTTCAATCCGTTTACGGTCTTTATCATTAGTTGCTGCTTTAGCTAATTCTAAATGCAGAACGCCATCTTTAAAGTTGGCAGTTATTTTATCTTCATCGATGCCCTTTAGCATAAATTGCCGCCGGAAGGATTGACTGCTACGTTCGCGTCTTAAGAAATTGCCGTCTTCATCCTTATCTTCAACTGTATTATCTCGTTTTGCATCAATCGTTAAAATATTATCATCGTACACAACATTCAAATTTTCCTTGTCAAAGCCAGGTAAATCAGCTTTGACTTCATAAGCAGTTTCAGTTTCTTTAATATCGACTTTAAATTCATTCGCTCTAAAATTACTTGGGAAAAAATTATCGAAAAAATTGTCTCCCATTGACATCCAGTTATTGTTTCTTGTTGTTAAGTTTGCCATTGTCTCCATCTTCTTTCACTAAAATTATTTAGAACCTTAAAAATCTGGCATAATCTCTAAGGGGAAAGTTATCTTTGACCTTTCCTGATGTTTATATTTTACTGCTAGTTAGCACTCTTGTCAAGAGAGTGCTAACGCGAAACTAAAAAAATTTAATCCGCAAACATGACAAGGAAATCGAAAAAAGGTTTAATAGAAAATAACTGATACAGTTAACTGAAGGAGGATTTAAAATGACCCATTTAACAAATAATTTATTGCAGGAACTAAAAGTGAATTTATACGAAGTTTACACTGAAATTTTTGGAGCTAATGATTTAACCATTTTTATTACCAAGCCAGTTGCTACTGATGCTGAAAATAGGGGCTTTTCTTTTCAAAGCGAACATGATTCTGGTTTTCTCTTCTTTTTAAACGCTGGAAAAGTTGTGGCCTTGGCCACCACAAATACCTTTGAAGATCCAGATGTCCCCTTTGACCAATTAATTTATTTAGATTTCCCGTTAGAAACAGAAAAAGATTATTACAGCACTTATTTAAATAATGTGCTGCATACTGCTGGCCAACCCTATGCTGTCAAATTGAAAAAGACAGCTTTGCCGGAAAATATCGAAAAAATTATTATCCCCGCATTCGCAGACAGCTTTTTGATTTTAGAACGCTTTGGCTATCCTTTGACCCGTCCTCAAGCCGCTGAGGAAAAGCCCAGTAAAGCAAAGGGCGGTAAGCCCCGCCATAAATGGACGAAGGAAGTCAGTGAAATTGAATTTTCCGTTGACCGACCAGACGCACAAGCAAAAGTTTTTTGGATTAAACGCAATGAAATGCTGATTAAAGCCGGCGCTAAAATGCTGCCGCAAGCACCATTAAATAAAGATGGCTCACTGGGCTTTTCCGCTCGTTTTGGCGAGCAGTTACGGCAAGAACATCAGCACCAGTTTCAAGATTTTACAACAACTGAAGATATTATTTTAAAAAGTGTCAATGAAGTCGGCCTCTTTTTATATTTCGGTGGCACCAATAGCTGGTTAGAATTACTTGATGAAAACGGCAAGAGTATCAATGAATGGACCGTTGTAAACTAATTTTTTCTACCGATTACCTCCACAAAAAAACTGCCAATTTTGGGATTCAGCTAGCTTAGCTGCAATCCGAATCGGCAGTTTTTTGTGCTTTAGATGGCACTTTCCCTTAAAACTTAAATGTAAAATCAGCAGAAGTTTTTAAATCTGCAAGGGTCGGCATACCGCCTTGGGCTCCAAATCCTTGGACCGAAAAACTGGCAGCTAAATTGCCTAAGCGAATTGCTTCGGCAATCGGCAAGCCCTGCAGGATTCCCACCGCAAAGGCCCCATTAAAGGTATCCCCCGCCCCTGTTGTGTCGACAGCTTCTGTCGCAAAAGCTGGCACCATAATTTCTTTCTCTCCATCAAAAAAGATTGCCCCTTTTTGCCCTATTGTGATAATTAATTGATTGGGGAATTGTCGTAAACTTTCTGACAAACTATTTTTCGGAAATAGCTGCTGCATTTCTTGCTCGTTCGGTGTAAAGTAAGTCGTTTTTGCTAAGCTCGCAGCAGAAATTTTCCGAGCCGGTGCTGGATTATACAGTAGAGGAATTGCCTTTTCTGCACAAAAATCAATTACCCAAAGATTACTTTCTTGGGGAATTTCATTTTGCAGGATGACAAAATCCGCTGCGTTAAGCACTGAACTGTATTGTTTCAAATAGGCTACCGTCAATAAATCATTGGCAGCCGGCACGACAACAATTCGGTTATCTCCTTTATAAAGGGTGATATGCGCTGAACCAGAAGACTGTTGGGCTGTTTGCTTAAAATATTGGACATCCACTTGATTAGACAGTAAATTTTCTGTGATTTTTTCTCCGAAGGAATCTGCGCCGACACTACCAATCATGGTGACCTTTGCCCCCAGACGACTGGCGGCCACCGCTTGATTGGCTCCCTTGCCACCAAAGCGCGTAGCAAAAGCTTCTCCAAAAACTGTCTCACCGCTTGCGGGCAATTGTTTGGTGGTGACTATAAAATCCGTTGAGGAACTGCCGATGACTAAAATAGTTTTCATAAAACTGCTCCTTATCTAATTTAAATCTAGTTTAAAATAAAAAAACCTTCAACAAGGATTGTAACATCCCTGCTGAAGATTTGCGCTGTTATCGATTAAAAGGCCGCCACTAGATAAGTAATGCCGGTAATCATAAAGTAAATTCCGACTAAAAAGGCTAACGTCAAGGCAGCGGATAGCGGATTAAAGAGTAGGATAAAGCCTAAAATAATACCCAGAATGTTGACAATTACCATAAACCAGTAGTAACCAGTGCTAACTTCTTTAAAGGCACTGGAAATCATCAATTCACCGATGGAGTCGATGATAAACCAAATAGCGAAAATAATTGGTAAGGCCAATACGCCGGCTGACATATTGAACAAAAGGAAGATTCCTAGAATAATATCGATAATCCCCATCACTAAAACGAAAGTTCCTTTGCCGCCAGTAGTATTTTGCAGTGGCCGGCGAATCGCAATTTCAAAAATTCCCTTCAAGATTGCCATCACCGCAAAAAAGATCACCAAAGCCACTAAATTACTAGCCGGATCTCTAAAGGAAATAATGGAGATGAAGATGAATAATAACCCCAAAATGAAATAACCTAAATTAAATTTTCTCATGTTTCTCAAACTCCTTTTCTATTTTTTGAATCTTATTAAGAAAAACTCTTATAATGCAATTCTTCTTATCACAATTAAATACTAGCGTATTCCAGCAATTTTTTGAAACAATTCGACTTATTTTGTTGCTACTGTGTTCCGCTAAATTTTTTTATCAAATCTGTTATACTAGTGACAAGAACCTGCAAGGAGTTTAAAGATGAGTGTAACGACTTTTATTCGCAAAAAACAACGAGCCTTAAAGCTTTTTTCGGCCAAACATTTTACCTCCATCCAAATAATTGTGATGTATTATGTGGTGATGACCTTGTTATCCCTACTCTTATTTTACCTGCCAATTTTTCGGGAACCGGACAGTCACCAGCCTTTTATTGACATGTTTTTCATGGCTGTCAGCACTGTCAGCGTGACTGGTTTGACCACCTTTAATATTAATGATGTTTTTAATCAAAATGGCGTAGTCCTCTTAGAAGTCCTTTTTCAAATCGGCGGACTAGGGATTATGATGATCTCGACGTTTTTCTTTATCGTCTCCAAACGCCGGATATCTTTAAAGCAACGGCAGCTGATTATGACCGATATGAATCAAACGAAGCTTAGCGGCATTGTCCGTCTGATTCGCATCACCTTTGGGATTATTGTTTTTTTCCAAGTTATTTTCGGCCTCATTTTTTCGTTGTATTTCTATTTTAGAGGCTATTACCGAAATTTTTGGGATGCCGTTTTCTATGGCTTTTATCAAGCCATCTCGGCGGTCACCAACTCCGGCTTTGATGTCACGGGGCAATCAATTACTCCATTTGCCCACGATTATTTCTTTTTAAGTATTATTATGTTTTTAATTTTTATCGGTGGCATTGGCTTTCCTGTGCTTATGGAGTTTCGCGAGTGGCTGTCTTATAAAAAGCAGCCAACACCAATTCCGTTTCGTTTTTCTTTGTTTACCAAATTAGCCGTTCTAGCTTTTTTTGTCTTATTTATTGCCGGCACCATTGCGATTTTCTTATTAGAAAAAGACCATTTCTTCTTAGATAAGGGGCCGATTGAACAATGGATGACTTCGATGTTTTATTCGATGACCACCCGTAATGCTGGTCTGCAAATTAATCCTTTAAGTGATTTTCAAGTGACCACCTTGATTTTCTTTTCTCTTTTGATGTTTGTCGGCTGTTCCCCTAGTTCTGTCGGCGGTGGTATTCGAACCACAACGGTCGCAATCTTAGGACTGTACATCATCTCTTTTCTACGGGGCGAAAAGAATGTCAATGCCTTTGGTCGCCAAATTCCTGATGACGACGTCCGCAAATCAATGGTCGTGTTTATGCTTTCTTTAGGCATGTGTTTTGGTTGCGTCTTGTTTTTAACCGCCACCGAGGAACAATCCTTAATCGCCATCATTGTCGAGGTTGCCTCCGCTTTTGGAACGACCGGTCTTTCAATGGGCATCACCCCAGAATTAAGTATGACGGGAAAATTAGTCATCGCTCTTTTGATGTTTATCGGTCGAATCGGCATGCTTTATACCTTGCTGTTATTTATCCCGAAGGAACGTCGAGACAGTGGCTACAAATATCCTCAAGAAAAAATCATTATCGGTTAAGCCGGTCATGATTTTTTTGCTTTTTCTTAAGCTAGAGAAAGAGCATTTAAGTTTTTGAAATGAATGTGGTAAGATAAGTTGAATTTATGAAAGTTTGATGGAGGGAACACTATGAGTCTACGCAGTCAGCTGGCAATCGCTGCTGGAAAGTCCTCGCAATGGGTTTTAAAAACTTTTTTCAAAGGCGGTTCCAGCTTTCCGGGAAAATTAGCTTTGACGATTGACCCTGATGTTTTAAATAGTTTATCTAAGGATTATCAAGTCGTGGTAGTCACCGGCACCAATGGTAAAACTTTAACCACTTCCTTGACTGTAAATATTTTAAAACAGCAGTTCCCTGAGGTTTTAACCAATCCTACCGGTGCCAACATGGCCCAAGGAATTGTCTCCACCTTCTTAAATGCGAAAAAGCAAAAGGGTGAAAAATTCGCCGTTTTAGAAATCGACGAAGCCAGCCTAGCAAAGGTTACTGAATACATTAAGCCGGAGCTCTTTGTCTTCACGAATATTTTCAGAGACCAGATGGACCGCTATGGCGAAATCTATACGACTTATCGCTTAATTGTCGAAGGTGCGGCAAAATCACCGACAGCGCCGATTTTAGCAAACGGCGACTCGCCCATTTTTAATTCAGTGGCGACTGTTAATCCCCGCAAATATTATGGCTTTAATCACGAGCCTGATCAAGAACAGATGGCCCACTACAATACCGACGGTGTTTTATGTCCTACCTGTCATCACATTTTGCATTATAAAATGATTACCTACGCTAATCTCGGCAAATATTATTGCCCGAACTGTGGCTTCCATCGCCCAGAACTGGATTATCAATTAACAAAAATGACAGCGATGGATAATGTTTCGGCTGATTTTGTGATTGATGATGAACAATACGGTATTGAAGTCGGTGGCCTTTATAACGTCTACAACGCTCTTGCCGCAACAGCTGTGGCCGAATATTATAACGTGGCCCCGGAAAAAATTCGTCAAGGTTTAGGCTATGATGAAAAAGTTTTTGGCCGTCAAGAGGAATTTACGATTGAAGGCAAACACTGCACATTGGTCTTAGTTAAAAATCCAGTCGGCTTAAACCAAGTGATTGATATGATTAATTTAGCCCCATATGATTTCTCCCTCGTCTCTTTATTAAATGCCAATTATGCAGACGGGATTGATGTCAGCTGGATTTGGGATGGCGATTATGAGGCGCTGGCTAAGCGCAACATTCCAGAAATTATTGCAGGGGGCGACCGCCATCGTGATATGGCGCTGCGCTTAAAAGTTGCTGGGCTGCCAGAAGAAAAAATTAAGGAAGAAGAATCCTTAAGCCAAGTCATTGAAGATATTAAACAATTACCAACTGAACATGTTTATATTTTAGCGACCTACACCGCTGTTTTACAGTTGCGCAAAGAGCTAGCTCAAAAAGATTATATAAAAGGAGGAATGGACCGTGGCTGATTATCAATTGAACCTCGCCCATCTCTATGGAAATTTACTTAATACTTACGGCGACAATGGCAATCTCTTGATGCTGCAATACTATGCTAAAAAAATGGGCGTCACCCTAACCACTGAAATTGTCAGTATCCACCAAGAATTTGATCCGGAAAAATACGACATCGTTTTTTTTGGCGGCGGTCAAGACTTCGAACAATCGATTGTTTCTAATGACATTCAAACTAAAAAAGAAGATATCATCCGCTATATTGAAAATAATCGGGTGATGCTAGCAATCTGTGGCGGTTATCAATTATTAGGCCATTATTACACTGGAGCTAATGGCGAAAAAATCCCCGGCATCAGCGCCCTCGACCATTACACCTTGAGCCAAGACAACAATCGTTTTATCGGCGATATTGTGATTCACAACGAAGAGTTTAACGAAACTTATTACGGCTTTGAAAATCATAACGGCCGTACCTTCTTAGGCGAAGGTGAACGTCCTTTAGGTAATGTTGTCAAGGGTAAAGGCAATAACGGCGAGGACCAATCTGAAGGCGTGATTTACAAAAATGTGTATGGCTCTTATTTCCACGGACCGATTTTATCCCGCAATGAAAAATTAGCCATCCGCCTTATTAAAACAGCTTTAAAAAATAAATACGGCGAGCCGCTTGATTTACCAAAAGAATTTCAAGAGGAAGCAGCCACCAGCAATTAGTAAAAAACAGCACTGGACAAGGAACTTTCCAACTTTGGAAAGCACCGAGCCCAGTGCTGCTTTTTTATTCATTCTGAAACAAAATTATTTTTTTCCAGGTTCAGAAGCAATCACAATCATTGCCCCTTCGACTTTCCACTCGTCAATACCATTAGGAATAATACAACTACTGCCAGCTGTCAACGGATATTCTTGACCGTCAATTACCAATTGACCGGCGCCATCTGTTACGGTCATCAGCGTATACGGTGCATGGGCCCTAACGGTAAGACTGCCGGCCACTTGCCATTCATAGACATTGAAAAAAGCTGATTCAATGTACGTGATGATTGAGGATTGTCCTTGGCGCACTTCCTTGACATTTAAAATCGGCGTGTCACCGGGAATCGTGGTCACATCGATTGATTGTTGGATGTGCAGCTCCCGCGGATTGTCTTGATCATCTTTGCGATCATAATCATAGACCCGATAAGTGGTATCTGAGCTTTGTTGCGTCTCTAAAATTAAAATCCCTTTGTTAATCGCATGAATTGTCCCACTAGGCACATAAAAGAAATCGCCCTTTTTAACTGGGACCTTCTTCAATAAATCATCCCAACGGCCTTCATGAATCATCTCAGCCAATTCTTCCCGTGTTTTTGCGTGGTGTCCGTAAATAATTTCCGAACCAGGCTCCGCATCGATAATGTACCAGCATTCAGTTTTCCCAAGTTCCCCTTCATGGGCCATTCCATAGGCGTCATCTGGATGAACTTGTACAGATAAATCATCTTCTGCATCCAAAATTTTGGTTAACAAAGGAAACACTGGCTCACTTGAATGCCCAAATAATTCTTGATGTTCTTTCCATAAATCATCTAAGCGCTGCCCTTTGAACTTGCCATTTTCAACAGTAGATACGCCGTGGGGATGAGCGCTGATTGCCCAATCTTCGCCAATTTTTTCATTGGGTAAATCAAAGCCAAACACCGTATGCAGACGGTTGCCGCCCCAAATTTTTTCTTGAAAGACTGGTTTTAAAAATAATGGTTCCATGACTGACTCCTCTTTCTTCATTGTCTAATAAAAAAACATTTAATCGCTTTACTTTCCCCGAAAATTATACCACAGCTTTTCTTAAAACGGTTTATTTTCCTGTAGCTCAGCTAAATAAACTGTCAACAGCTGATTACGTTTTTCAATGTATTGATTTCGTTGATCAACGGGATGCACCCGATTCGATAAAAAAATGAAACTCGTTCTAGCGAGCAAATCCATCAAGATAAATGTTCCTGTATAACCTGTGTGAAATAACATTGGTTTCCCTGCAGTGCCTTGATAACGAATATCCCAGCCTAATGAACGGTTGCCATTTTCTAAAGGCGTCTGATCTTGCAACAGTCCAGTAATCGTGGCCATTTTTAAAAATTGCCCCGATTTTGTTTCACCGAAATTTAAATACATCTCCGTAAATTTACTGACATCACCTAACGTTGTAAAAAGGCCGGCATTGCCAGCATGCTCTGCTAAAACTCGCGCCTTCGGGTCATGGGTCACACCTTTCAAAATGCCTAACTGTGGATGATTTTCTGTCGGTGCTACAAGACTGACATCAGTAAGTAAAAAGCCGCTATCTGCCATTTTTAATGGTTGCAAAACTTCCTCTTGAAAAATCTTCACTACCGGTTTTTGAAAAATTTTTTCCAACATAAAACCTAATAAAATAGTGCCCGCATCTGTGTACTGCATTTTTTTACCTAGATTAGTTCCCGGCTGTAATTGGTAATAAGCTTGACGTAATTCTAAGGCCGTCAACTTATCCCGCTGAGGAATATACGTCTGAATATCTGACGTATGAGTCAAAAGATGCCGCAAAGTAATGCTAGCATTTTCAAAATCCGGCAGATATTCTTTCAATGGCGAATCTATCTGCAATTTTCCCTTTTCCAACAACTGCAAAACAACCGTTGTTGTACAAATAACCTTTGTTAAAGAAGCGACATCGAAAATTGTCGTCAGCTCCATACTTTCTTTACTTGGCAGAATTTGACGCCAGCCAAGGGTCTGGTTCTCAACGGCCTCTGGTGTTCTAAATTGATAAACGACTCCCGGGAAAATCCCTTCTGCCATAAATTTTTGAATCAACGCTTGAGTTTTGGGATACATCGCTTCACATCCTTTTTTTAATCTTAGCAAAGCTCTTCGATAAGATAAATCCAAAATAAGTTTAACAAAGAAAACTTAAACTACGCCAAACTTTTAGAAAAAAATTGTTTCTCAAAAATATTTTTTCTAAAAGCATTGACAACAATCGCCTTCTTGGTTATCCTATATCTTGTGTTCAATTACTACGCCGCTTTAGCTCAGCTGGTAGAGCGCATCCATGGTAAGGATGAGGTCAACGGTTCAAGCCCGTTAAGTGGCTTTATAAAATAGTCTGAAGAACCTTATTAAATTAGGGTTTTCAGACTTTTTTTATTTTTTGTTTTGTTATTTAATTTTCTTTATTTTTTGTGTCAACTCTACATTTATGATTTAAAAATAAAAAAAATGAGTAGACTTTTGAGTAGACTATTTGAGTAGACTTTTTAAAACAACTAAATCGAAATTCTTTGGGACAGTAAGACAAACTTTAAATAGGAACATAAAAGGAGAGTAGATATTTTTAAGATAAAAAGTGTATGAGTAGACATTTGAGTAGACTTTCCCCCTTTTTAGTGAATTTCAAGGGTGATTAAATAACGTTAGATACATTCTCATAAAATTAAAAATACTTATTTAACCATAAATAAAAGAAAGAAAAACTTGCTATAGATAACGTACAGAGTTATCCTTCAGACACGTTAAAAAAGTAATTTTTAAAAGTGGAAGGATGAAAAAGTATGTCAACAACAACAGAAGTAAAAGTAGCACTAAAAGGGATTTTAAGTGATGGTAAAGGCAGAACACATGGTGAGTTGTGGAAAGAATTAATTAGTATTGACAAGCTTAAACGTCAACTTGTTAAATTTGATGGAACAGAGCGGAAAGGCGTTTTAAGTGGCATTTTTACTCGAGTTCAACAAGGAAAAGAAGAGGGATTTAGGATTGTCAAAAAAGATGGTAAAACTTTAATGGTTTATTCTATCAACAAAGCTGATATTCTTTTAAAACTGACAGATGGCTATTTAAAAGATGTATCATTAGTCAAATTAAAAAAAGATGAGCTTTCTGTTACAGATAAAAAAGTAGTGGAGAAGTTTCAAACTGCCTGCAATGAACTAGCTAAAATCAAAGTGGAATTAAAATTTTTAGTCGATTCATTGGATAAAAACGGAAAGATTGAGGAATATAAAACGGAGCCTGTTGTAAAAGATAGTAAGCAAGCGAATAAAAAGTAAATTTGGGAGCCTAATGGCTCTCTTTTTTTGCAAAATAAGAAATCAAGCAAGTTTAGTTTCGACCTCAAATTAATCTGTTAAAACAACCAAATTTCTTTATGCCAATTGTTCTCTTTCTATTAATAAATCCAACTTATATTATCCGCTTTTATTGATTAAAAAATCAGAAACTATTCATAAGATATTAAAGAATAAACTAATGAATTTTAGACAAAACATACCAAACTAAGTCAACAGGTTGATATAGGTATTATCTATATAGCAGTTGATAAGAGGTATCCCTTATGCTCTTGTCAGAAGAAAAATTACTGATATTATGAAGAAACAGATTACAATAATTTAAATAAAAGATATAATTCAGTTGTGGGTAAATCATGTGAAGAGGGTGAATTTGTTGGAAGAAGTATTTAATAGTAGTATTTTTATTCAAGTAAAACAAAAGGCATTAAATGAGTATTTAACTAACGAACTAAAAAGACTAGAAATTTCTAGTGAAGAAAATTACAATCTCTTGAAAGAGTTAATATATCAATCACTTGATACTTATAGAAAACAAATTGATAACCGATTAAGATTAACTGAAGTAGAATTGCTTGAAGGTGAAAATATTAATCTTACTAAAGAGAGTGCTTTTGAGCTAATTAAGCATGAAATCCAAAAGCGCATATCATTGTATAAACAATTTGCTAAATTTGAATTGACACCAGTTTTCAGTATTATTTATGAAAATTTAGATTACGATATCGAACAATTAACAAGGTATTATCTATTAGAGTCTAACGATGACTATGCAAATTTGAATGAAGCTTATCTTGAGGGCACAGGCAGCGTAAATGAAATTGTGAATTTTTCTTACGAAGATTTCAATAGAAAAACTGGAATGGAGTGGCAAGTCGATTTAGTTCTTACTGACCCACCATATTTTATTGGATACAATGAGGATTGGGACAAACCTATGACAACCGAAGAAAGATTCCTTTTTTTTAGGGACTATATTAGAAGTTTAAATTGTGTAGTTAAAGAGAATGCTTGTGTTCTTATTTTTAATGACTATATGAATATTGGTATTATTGAAAAGGCCATGAAGGATGTCAGTGAAGACCTTATCTATCAAAATATAAATCTTAAAATTATGAGTTATATTGAATGGGTAAAACAAAATCCGCAAAACGCAAAAAAAAGAGGAGATAGGGTAAAGAAGGTACATAATGCTATTCAAAATTTGAAACCATTATCTGTTATAAAAGCACAGATTCAGAAAAAATTGGATATGTTAAAAATAAAAAAGAGAATTTTTAAAAATTGGAATAACTTAAGACTGAAGAAAAAATATATCCATTATCGAAAGTTGAATAGTATTTATGATTTTGCTGGTTTTTATAATGAAAGTGAGTATCTTATAGTTGGTGTTAATCAAAGTTATGATGAAATAACTGTTCAGGATTTTGAAAAATATGGACTAGATTTAGACTATTACAAATACTTTAAAGATTTATCTTCTTCAAGGGAAATATTTGAGAGGGTAAATGCTGATACTCAAGTGAGGGAAGTAGATGGAAGGATACATTCGACAACAAAAAATCCAGAAGTACTAAATGAATTGATATTGAGATTTTCAGAGCCTGGTGATTTAGTATTAGACAATTTTTCTGGAAGCGGAGCTATTGCGCTAAGTGCATATGAAAACGATAGATATTATTTAGCTTCTGAGAGAGATAAATATATGTATCAGCTTTCAAAAGTAAGGCTTGATAGATTTAAAAAAATGGTTGGAAAAAGGCCTTTCCCTTTTAAAATCAGCATCAACTTTGATTTTCAAGAAGGTTATATGTATAAAAAATACGAAGATTGGATAATGGAAAACTATTATAATCCATTATCAGTCATGACTATCGAAGAAAGAAAAAATTACACCATAACAAATCTAATAAATATTTTTAACAAGTATCCAACTAAGTTAATAAACATTGAGACCGTAACGGATGAGGAAATGGGTTTTCTATTAGGTTTTACTACTCATTATCAACGACCTTTAGAGTTTGAACAATTCTATCGAGTGAACAGAATGAATATTGAACAATTCTTTAAGGTTTTTCCTAAGTTTCCGATTGATAAAGCATTAAGATTTTATTATCGAGAGTTCGTTAAATGGAATATCCCATATAAAAAAATTTTAGATGACTATTTATCTTCTAAGAGTTTGAAAAACTACAAAAATAAAGACCAGTGGAGTAAAAAATTTTCAATTGAGTCCTATATCAATTATTTAAATAGTTTGCAAAATAGCTTGTTTCTTTCTGAGAGAGATATTCAAAAAGTAATGTCTAAAAAGCCTGAGTATTTAGGTGATAAGCTTGGAAGAGATACAAAATTGATAAAAAACTATTATTCATTACTAACTCAAATCATTGTTTATAAAGTTTTTTTAGCAAAAAAATGGGAAAACATTATAGTAGAAGATGTAGTAGAAGATAAGGAAAGTTTAGAAAAGTTTTACCCTAATTTTATATCAGAATATAATTTAGTTAGGCATTATGCTTTATACTTTCTAGATGATGAAGACAAGGCAGAATTGTTTAAAAAGATTGAAAGAAAATCTGGTATTGATTATGCAAAAATAAAAGCATCATGGAAAGATGAAGAACTAGTAGAAGGCTTGAATCCTACCGTTAAAATTGCGATTAAGCTGGGGCTCATAGAGGTATTAAAAAAAATAACAACAATCAAGTGTTATCCAGATTTTGATTTAGCATACATTAGGGATTTGTTAATATATAATGACAAAAAGAATGATAAAGTAACAGTAAGGCATGTTTTATCTGAACATTTTGGAACGATATATGAAATTGATAACAAATCGAGTAATATAAACCCAAATGATTTGTCGGAAAAAGAATTAAAAAATAAATATTTTAAATTCATAGATAATTCATTCAAAAAATATAAAAACGAATCAATTAAAAAAGAATTAAAAGAACAAAAAAACGGACTGGGTTCGATATTAAAAGCGGAATAAAAAATAGAAGGGAAATGGTAAAATCTTTAATTAAGAAAGGAAAGAAAGTAAATGAAATTGCCAAGGAATTAGATGTAACTGCTCAAACCATATATTTAGATATTCAAGAAATTAAAAAAAATGATGAAAAAAAGAAATCATCTAAGTAGATATATGAATAGGTAGGAATATTTATCAGACTATTCTCAATGACAAAAAGAGATTAGTCTGATAAATGGTTAAAAGCTAAGAAGTAGTCAGTCACTATAAAATAGGAACTGGTAGAACAAAACAAATGTTCTACCAGTTTTAATTTTTTTGGGAAATAGGCATCTGAAAAGCTCTTCACCATAAAAAAATAATAAAATCTTAGCAATTTACAAATTTTTTCAACTGTTCAAATTTTTAAAGAAGAATCTTATTTGAATTATATGTTTGATATGCTTAGTCCCGCAATCTGTTAAACAAATCGCTGAAATTGGCGGTATCATTTCTTATAAATTTTACGAAAAAAATTGAAAAAAAGACTTGAAAATAAGTTTCATGAGAGTTACAGTCTGGACGTAGATAAGATAACAAACAGAAAAATATAAAAAGCCATACACGAGTAATAATCTATAATAATAAAACAATTACTCAACCTTCGCACCAAATATTAATTACCTGATACATATATACATAGGTTAGAGCAATCATAGCTGTTAAGCTTAAACCAATAATATAAAAGGGAGGAAAAATGTATTAAGCAGTATTTTATAACTGGAGGTCTATTTATGCTGCAATAAAATGAAAACAAGCTATGAAAACAGTCGTCAAAAATAAAAAGAAAGAAGGAATTAGTAGTGGCAAAGAGAATGGGGACAAAGAAATACAAAAGATGGGTTTCTAATAATATTAAGCCAGCAAAAAAATGAAAGCTCAATGAAAATAATACCCAAAAAATATTTTCAGTAAGAGCAATTAATCAATATGAAGTGAATGAATATTAGGTATACAAATTTATTATCAGCAAAAAATCAAAATAAAAAGGAGAAAATGAAATGAAAAAAATTATTGATGGAAAAAAATATGATACGGAAACAGCAAAATTAATTGCAGAATGGAGCTATGGGAATAGTAGTGATTATAGATATATTTGTGAAGAATTATATTTAACAAGAAAAGGAAATTGGTTTATTTTCGGTGAAGGGGGTTCAGGTTCCATTTATGGTGAACAAGTTGGCTCAACAACTTTTTCAGGAGGAGAAAAAATTGTTTTAATTGATGAAGAGGATGCAAAAAAATTTATTGAAAAACATGGAGATTCAGAAACATATGAACATTTTTTTGAAGTAGAAGAAGCATAAACAGAGATATTAAGTTCAGGGAGCCATTCTGGGTCGTTTTAAGATAACAAGGTTCAATTATACCAAAGTTATTTCAAAACCACCCAGAAGGCTACTGGTTGCGACACGTTGTATTTCAAATTAAATTTATCAACAATAATTATTTTAAAAATTTTATCATCAATGATACACATGAAAGTTGGATTTAAACTTAAAAATACTTAGATTACATATCAAACTGAGTCAACATTTTGATATAAGTATTTTATATATAGCAACTAAACACGTAGTGTTAGTCATTAGATTCTGATAAGCAAAATTTTGATAATACGAATATCTAGACAGAAAGGAAGTGATTAGGATAACAATGGATAAAGGAGAATTGAGTCATGAGGACTATATGAAAATAATTACGGGGAATAATAAAATTCCAGATAAATTTATAGTTGACCCTGCAAAACACGATGAAGATTATCAACCAGATATTTTACCAAAACGAGATTACTCAAACACAGATAAAATACTAACTAACGAACCATTTCGGGCAAATAATATTTTGCAGTTAATCGACGAAATGAATCAACTTGCCCAAAACTATACTACTGAAACGCTGATAGACCAAAAAAAGGTAACTAAAGTAATCTCTACATTCTTTGCTGACTTATATGATGGGATTGACAGACATAAAATTTATTTAGCAAAAAATATACAATTCAAAGAAGAACTAATCCAAGTAAATATTAATATTGCAGAACTACTAAAAAAGGGAACATTCCAAGATTATTTAAAAAATGAGTTCAGTAACAACTTAGAGAACATCTACTATACGCCAAACATTTTTAAGCTTACTGCAACAAGTAAGAGCAAAGATAACACCGCTATTTTGAATTGTTTGTGGGCAGATGTAGATGAGGATGATTTAACTGCTGAAGAACTAGAAGAAAGAATAGCCGAAAAAGGTTTGCCTGAGCCCTCTTTTATAATTAATAGTGGCCATGGTTACCACATCATTTGGAAGCTCCGTCCTTTTATTATATTAGGCAAAAACTACAAAATTTCTTTTCTAAAAAAATGGAAGCGGATTATTGAATACATCAGCAATGATTTAAGTGCTGATAGTAACGCAACCTCTGAAGAAAAATATCTTCGTTTACCATTTACTGTTAATAATAAAAGGAATGGCAAAGATGTGTGTATGAGTTCAATCGTTAAGTACCAACCACATAATTCTTATAACATTACTGACTTTTATTTGAAAAAAGAACTAGAATGGAAAAAGTATTGGAAAGATATTTATTCTATAAACGGAAAAAATGAAAAATCAAAAACGGAAGAAAAAACTAGTAAAAAAACTGCTAATAACACGCAAGAATGGAGCTTAACTATTAATCGTGTCAAAGCACTATTAGAATGGTTAAAGATGAGGGATTTTAACATCGAAGGCAAACGAAATGTATTTCTTAGAATAATGCAACAAGGTTATCAAAATATTTACGAAATCAACAAATTGTTAAAACCTGCTTTAGAAGATTACGAATTAGATTCAATTGTTAAAAACTATGAAAACCAGCGAAAAAAAGGTAACTATTATATCATGCCTGCAAAAGATAAAATTATTTCAATGTTAGGAATAACTAATGAAGAAGCAGAACAGTTAAATACTTTTAAATCCGAGGAGTATTATATAAACGTTAAATTTGAGAAATACTTCAAAACAATAAAGAATTGCTTAATCAAATTAGCAAAGTATCAGTATATAAAGAAATACAGAGGACAAAACAAAAATTTGATTGGAATAATTGGAGATAGTAAGCAAGCTCTCTCACAATTGAAGAGGAAAGCTACTAAGGAAAACATTGAGAAAGAACTAAAGAGATTTGATTTAAATTATGAAAAGCTTGAAAATCTAATGTTAGAGATGAATCAAAGAAAGCAATTAACTGAAATGTCTAAAGAAAAACAATTGTTAGAGGACGGATTAAACCAAAAAGAACTATTAACACTAATCAATAAATACAATAATATCCGAACAAAGATTGAAACATAATGAAGATTGAAAAGCTTCTAAAATATAAGTAGTACCCATAAAATTCTCCATAGTTGTTTGGAACTATGAAGAGTAGTTAATTAAAATGATAACTTTGCTTTTTTTTCAAAATTATTTGAATGGATAGGCAATTGTGACAAATTAAATCGAACAACGATTATTGAAACTATCCTTTTATTGAAACGTTTAATATAAGGTATCAATAAAGGGAGGTTTCAATAGATGACTAAGAAAAAGAAAATAGAAAGGAAAATAATCAAGGTGGGATATTGTCGAGTTTCCACTGATGATAAGCAAGAAATGTCGTTAGAAAATCAAATAGCAATGATGAAAGAACGCAATTGCGATTATATTTTTAGTGAAAATGGCTCAGGGAGAAATGATAATCGACCCGAATTTAAAAAAATGTTGAAATGTGTATTTGATTTAGCTGAGGATGAAAATAATCAAGTTTATCTAATTGTTTTTAAAAATGATAGATTCTCAAGAAGATTCAGAACATTAATTACTTACATAGATGATTTAATTGATGCGGGTGTAAACTATGTTAGTATTGTAGAAAATATTGATACAAGTAGTATTGGAGGAATGATGTTTTTTCAAATTCTGTCAAGTTTTAATGAATATGAAGTTAATAATACTCGAGAAAGAGTTTTAATTGGTTTGGAACGTGCGAAAATGAAGGGGAAAAAATTAGGAAGACCAAAAATTTCGCAATCTCAATTCAACAAATTAATTCGATTGTACCAATTGAACTCACTTACGGTTGATGAGATAGCGCGACGTTGCAAAATTAAATCTTCAACAGCATACAAATACTTGAGACAAGCAAATATTCAGCGAAGAAGGTAAAAAGTTGTTGAAGAATTAGAATAAGATGTTAAAATAAACATGTTAGCGGTCATCGTGTACCAATAGTGCATAAATCAGTTGTTTTATAGAGTTATTACATAAAAAAATATAGACAGTTCTTAAAGCTTGTTAGAGTTGGGTCCCAATTCTTATGAGCTTCTTTTTTTGCCCTTTTTTTCGATTTCTATAAAACAACTGATTTATAGAGAAATAAGTACGGAAAGAATAAGCATGAAATGATAATTATCTTCATGACGTTATGAGAGGAGTGAAAAGGGGTGTTACAAGAAACAGGAAGGGTTTTTGTTGAGATGATAAAAGTTCCTGATGAGCCCAGTGGCTGTGGCTGTCTAGGCTGGTTTTTGGGAATTGGAGTGCTTATAGCAATTTTTTTGTTCATTTTACAGTTTTGGTTACCGATTTTATTGATAATAATTGGAATTATAATTCTATATAAGGTACTTACACATTATTTGTGAAAATATAAAAAATAACAGGAGTGGAAAAATGAGTAAAACAAACAAGCAAAAAGAAATGATGCGTGGGGAAGTTAAAACTACAAAACGCATGTATAAAGCCAAAAAACGTTGGGTAGTTGCAGGTATGACTGTTGCATTAGGTTTAGGTGTAATAGGGTTTAGCGAACCAGCTTCGGCGGCTGAATGGACTGCAAATTCAGTAGAAAATATCTCTAGCAGAATTAGTGAAGGTCAAACATCGCTAACCATGGCTGAAGGTGATACAGTTTGGAACATTGGAATGGCTATTAATATTGCCGACCCAATGCAATTATTATATGATAATGGATTTGTGAATGGACAACAGTATACCCTCAGCGTAGGCACCACAATTTCATGGGATGGTAATCAAGTAACCATCACCTCATCAGACGGAACGGAAATTGGTGGAGGTACAGTTACAGACGAACAAAAAGTAAATGCCAATGCTGATGTCGGTACTTCACAAGATTCGGTTAACAATTCTAGTACATCGACTAACAATGCAACAATCAATTCAAACAGTACTGAAACTCAAACAACTACAAATAATGCATCTAGCTCTACAGCATCAACTACAAACAATAGTTCAACAAGTGGAACGACAGATAGTTCAACAAGTGGTGGAAGTGTAACACCTACAAAACCAGTAACACCTGAAAAACCAGTAAATCCTGAAAAACCAGTAGACCCTGTTGTACCAGTAGCGGTAGACAAATCAGTTTTACAAGCATTAGTAGATACTTGGTATGAGTCTTGGCAAGGTGATTATACTTTAGCTTCTTATATGAAAGTAGTAGATGCATCAGGTGCTGGTTTAACTGTTTTAAATAATAAAAATTCAACACAAGCAGATGTTGATACAGCTGTTAAAAACTTACAAAATGCGGTTAATGGATTGACGATTGCAAAGGGTGACGAAGTAAATAAATCTTCATTAGAAATGGCAATCGCAAATGCAGAAGCAATCGAAGCAGATGGTTATACTGCGGAATCTTACTTAGCAATGACAAATGCTTTAATCGATGCCAAAGCAGTTTATGCGGATGAAAACTCTCGTCAATCAACTGTGATTAACTCAGCAATTTCTTTAAATAATGCGGTTCAAAGTTTAGTTAAAAAAGATGTAGCAGAAACTAAAACAATCACTGTAAATTATGTGGATGCTGATGGCAATACGTTATCAACTCGTCAAGTGAGCGGTGAAGAAGGAACTTCTGCAACTTTAACAGCAGAAAAAACTTTAACAATTGATGGCTTAGGATTTAAGTTAGCGGATAGCGAAACAAAAGATGCTGAGTTCGGTAAGGATACAACGGTAACGTTCACGTATGCAAAAGATATTCGTGCAGTCGCAATTCAATCAAAAGTTGGAGATACGGTATTAAAAACAACTACAGTAAGTAGTCAAGTAGGAACAACTGAAGAAGTCAATGCGGATTTAGAAATCACTGCCAACGGTAAAACGTATGTTTTAGATGGTGAAGGAACTTCTACAGTAAGTTTTGGAACAACCTCATCTGTATCATTTAACTACAAAGAAAAAGAAGTTGTGCCAACACCAGTAACTCAATACACTGTAACAGTAAAACATGTGGGTAGCGATGGAACTGTATTAGGAACAACGTCAGAAAAAGTTGATGAAGGAACTTCTTATACAGCTAACGCTCAAACTTTTGATGGTTATACTTTAAGTGGTGATGCAACTCAAACAGTAACAGTAGACGGAAACAAAACAATTACGTTTAACTATACTAAAAACGCAACACCAGTAACTCAATATAACGTAACAGTAAATCATGTAAGTAGCGATGGAGTTGTGTTAGGAACATCAACTGAGAAAGTAAGTGAAGGAACTTCTTATACAGCGAATGCTAAAACTTTCGATGGTTACACTTTAAGTGGAAATGCTACTCAAACAGTAACCGTAAATGGAAATAAAACAATTACGTTTACTTATACTAAAAACGCAACACCAGTAACTCAATACACTGTAACAGTAAAACATGTAGGAAGTGATGGAACTGTATTGGGAACAACATCAGAAAAAGTTGATGAAGGAACTTCATATACAGCCAACTCTAAAACATTCGATGGTTACACTTTAAGCGGTAATTCTACTCAAACAGTGACAGTAAATGGAAATAAAACAATTACGTTTAACTATACTAAAAACGCAACACCAGTAACTCAATATACTGTTAAAGTAGTTCACTTAAATACTGACGATAATACAGTATTAAAACAATCAAGTGTAAAAGTTGATGAAGGAACGTCATATACAGCAAATTCTGAAACCTTTGACGGTTATGAATTAGTCGGTGATGCAACTCAAACAGTAACGGTAGATGGAAATAAAACAATTACGTTTAATTACAAATCAACTTCTGAAGACTTAACTGGTCAAATCGGAACGATGCAAAGTGCCATCTCAACTAAATTGTTTAGCTTGATTAACTCTTACCGAGTATCAAACTTCAATACGTTTACTTTAGCAACAGATAGTAAAATTCAACAAGCTGTAAATACACGTGCAGTGGAAATTGAAACGTTATATGAACATATCCGACCTGATGGACGTTCAATTAGAACAGCCTTGTCTGACTTAGGTTATAACGGTTCAGCGAATGGTGAAAACATTGGTAAATTCACAACTGGTTATTCATTAGAATATATTAACAACAACTTGGATACGTTAGCACAAGCGATGTTAGACAGTTGGATTGCATCATCTGGGCATAATGCTTACTTAGGTGTAAGTGAAGATACAACTAGTGGTGGTGTAGGTGTAGCAATTTACGACTTAGGAAATGGAACATACGGTTTAACCTATGTATTCCAAGGGGTATGGAACTATGACTTAGATGTACCAACAACAACTCGTTCAGCCCAAGTTGAAGCACCTGCAAGCGTAACGGAAGAAACGCAAGAAAGCGATACAGCAGAAACAACGAGCGAAAGCACCACTTCAACAGAAGCAGAGTCAACAGAAACAAGCGAGTCAAGTACAGAGTCGACAGAGAGCAGTGAAGTAACAATTAATAAAACTGATTTAGTCGAAGCTTATAATATCGCAATCAGCTTGTCAGAAGAGAATTATACAGCCGACAGCTGGAGTAACTTGATGCTAGCAGTTGCAGATGCAAAAGCAGTGAACGACAATAATAATGCAACTCAATCACAAGTTGATGAAGCAACAGAAGCATTAAAAAATGCTGTAAATTCTTTAAACTAATAAATCTAAAATAGATTCGATGAGGTAGCAAAGCTGATTAAGCTTGCTACCTTTTTTTATTTTCATCAAAACTTCTGGGAGGCGTTTTAAGCTCTTTTGTCATCAAAAGGTATAATTGTGTCAAATTAAATTTAAAATCTCACACAACGCGACAGGTGGCGACAGGTGTTTCTATAAATTTATTTCAACACAACTTGCAGTGAAGAATTAAATCTAAAAACATTTCTAAAAATAGAAAAATTAAATAACTGCTTTTTCGCGATACTGGCGCTGTTAAAAATTTTTTAACAAAAGCATTACAATGAAACTAGCTGAAATTATTGACTTTCTATATTTTAAAATCAGTGATAATACATGAAATGAAATCTCAAGGTTCGTGCTATTCTTACACAAATAAAATAACGATACAAGATGATAATAAAATCGAACATGATTATAAATATGATGCTATACTTATTTTGAACTTAATTAAACATAAAAATTAAACCAAAATTTCTATATACATATAAACAACCAAATTTAAGATATTGAGTTCAATCAACAAGATAAGATAATAATCATAGGAGGGAGGATATGACGAATAAAGAAAAAGAAATCATGCGAGCATTAATAGAATTGATGCAAGATAGCGATTACCAATTAGATGAAACTAGTCAAAATGATTTCAATCATCAAACAATTTTATTGTTTAGAAAGATGTTAGACATGGATTACATGGTACCATTTATAAAATTTTAGGAGGGAGCGAAATGAAATTAACTAAAACAGATAAACATAAAATAAACTACATAGTAAACAAGTTATCTGAACAAAATGAAGTCAATTCTTTTTTAATTCAGCTATTAATTAAAGTGTTAAAAGAGGACAAATAGTTGCGGATTAAAAAAATAAAAGGGCAACGATTTGTCCTTTTATTTTATTAATTATGTAAAGAGGTGTGCAACGAAAACTAAACAAAATCACATTTAAAAATAGCATTTCCCATAAACTTTTTAGATTTGATTTCTTAAATGTCATCAAGAATTTTAAAAAAAGATGATAGTAGAGGTGATGTTAGAGGTGATAAAAAATTAGCTTTATGTCCTCATGATTTATATAAAATCTGTGGATATAAGGTTTATATAGGAGGCAAGAAAATGGAAGAAATGAACAAAGAGATTAAAGTCATTTATAGTCAAATCGCAGGGGAGGAATTGTTAGATTGCTATAAATCAGTTATTAAAAATAAGAACATTTCAAAAAGTTTGCAAACTACATTAGAAAAAGTCGGAAGACCTCAAAAAATATCAGATAAACAAGTTGAAAAAGCTTACGAAATATGGAAAACAGGCAAAATGACTCAAAGAGAAATAGCATTAGAACTTGGTGTTTCGGAAAGAACACTTCGCAGATATTTTAAAGAAAGAAACCAGTAGTACTAAAGTAAGATGTTATCTAATTAGAGAAAAGAATATCCAATAGAGGAAAGCGTTCAAATTTTGACCACTTCATGTGGTCTTTTTCTATATGTGGATTTGAGAAAATTATAAGTAAATTTACTATAAGGTATAGGAATTAGTCCTGATTTAAGATTTAGAATTATCCTGTTCAAAATGTAAAAAACTGATAAAATGAGAATTAGAATATAAAAGGAGATTTTGAACTTTATGGATACTAAATTGATGAAGCAAATTAAAGATATTTTAAAAGAATTTCCTCAGTATTGGAATGGAGAAGAATTACAACGAACTATTGTTATAGAAGATTTAAAACGATACGATGCTATGTTGATTGCTTCTCTCTTAAAAAATAAAAAAATAAAAGAGATTTACACTATACAAGCTGGTGACGTTCTCATTTTTAAAGTCCAAGAGTTTATCGATTTATTACGATATAAAGATTATTGGGCGGATAGCTATACTAAATACTCTAATACAATTGGATTAACGAGTGAAGGAAGATATTTACAATATAATACTGATGTAGTTTTAGACTTTCCTTATAAAGATTGTGTTCTTGAAGGTGGAATGACTAAAGAAGATGTAGGTAAAGATGAAGTTTTTTATAATGAAGTGATTGCCCGTGATGAGATTGATACTCTATTGGCCCCAAAAGCATTTGTGAATGCAAAACGGTATGATTCTGATGGTGAACATGAAATAGATTCTTTTAATGATGAAGACAACTTGATTATAAAAGGAAATAATTTATTAGCTCTACATTCATTAAAAGAGAGATATTCAGGAAAAGTAAAATTAATTTATATTGACCCGCCATATAATACAGGTAGTGATTCTTTTGGATATAACGATAGATTTAATCATTCTAGTTGGTTAACTTTCATGAAAAATAGGCTTGAAGTAGCTAAAGAACTTTTATCAGATGATGGAGTGATATTTGTAAGTATTGATAGAAATGAATTCGCAGAGCTTAAAATCTTGATGGACTCAATTTTTAATTCTGCATACCTAGGTACAATAATAAATACCTCTACTCCCAATGGACGAGACTATGGGGCATTTGCCCAAACGCATGATTACATTCATGTTTATGGAAAAAAAATTGAAAAGTCAATTACTTATTCGTTGGAAGTAAGTAAAGAAAAATTTAAATTGAATGATTCTATCAGTAGTTACTATTTACATCCTTTATTCAATAGTAATTCAGCATTTAACAAAGAAAATCGTCCTAATTTATATTATCCAATGTATATTTCTACAGAAGATGATGACAGCGGGTATAGAAGCGTATCCTGTGCTAAAGATGATATTCATTCTATTGAAGTATTTCCACCTTTGTCCCAAACTGATGGAACACAATTTGTTTGGAGATGGGGGAAAAATAAAGTACAAGAAATTGGCGATACAGAATTGGTAGGACAGTTGAAAAAAGATGGCCATTATAGGATAGCTCAAAAAATGCGCCCCCAAAAGCAAATTCCTCGAACTATTTGGCAAGAGTCGAAATATTCAAACCGAAGAGGAACTGAAGAGATGCAAATCCTATTTAAAGGTAAAGTATTTAGTTTTCCTAAGCCAGAAAATCTTATAAAAAATATTATTGAAATAGGTTCAAATATCAATGATTTAGTTTTGGATTTTCATTTAGGCTCTGGAACTACAGCTTCTGTAGCAATGAAAATGAATAGAAAATTTATTGGTATTGAACAGATGGAATACATTAATACTGTTTCAATTCCTCGACTTCAAAAAGTGATTGATGGTGAACAGGGTGGGATTTCTAAAGATGTTAATTGGCAAGGTGGAGGTTCATTTGTATATGCTGAACTAATGGAACTAAACCAAATATATATGGATAAAATAGACCAAACTACTACTAAAGAAGATTTAATTGAATTGTGGAATGAATTAGACAATAATGCTGATTTAAATTTTCAATTAGATAAGGAAAAGCTAACAAGTGAATTACTAAAAGAACGAGATGAAGTGGAAGATTCAATTTCTTTTAATGACTTAAGTTTTGAAGAACAAAAAGAAATTTTCAAAAAGGCCTTGGATAAAAATCAGTTATATGTGAATTTCTCTGAAATCGAAGATGAAGACATTACTATTTCTGAAAATGAAAAAAATTTTAACTATAGTTTTTATGAAGATAGAGGTGATGCATAATGGCAAAAGAACGCCTTTATGAATGGTTAGATGCGGAAATGAGAACCATTTCCTATACTATGAATCCCCATGAAGTGCCTGATTATGTAAAAACAAATTTAAAAGATGACCTAAGATTTTATCAAGATGAAGCATTTAGAAGATTTCAATTTATGCAAGATGACCGCTATTCAATTGGGATTAGTGATGCGGGATATCAACGGAAGCATCTTTTATTTAATATGGCAACTGGCTCTGGAAAAACAATGGTGATGGCAAGTCTAATTCTGTATTTATATAAAGAATTAGGGTATCAAAATTTTATTTTTCTTGTAAATACAGATGCCATTATCAAAAAAACTCAAGAAAACATGCTAAACAGTAGCTCCGAGAAATATCTTTTTAATCCCAACGGGCTTTTTATTGATGGAGAAAGAATAGTTATTCAATCCGTAGAAAATTTTCCAGCGGTGAAAGATAAACATACAATTTATCTAAAATTATCTACTATTCAAAAACTTCATGGTGATTTAAACAATCCAAAAGAAAATGGAATTTCTTTAGAAAGCTTAGAGGATGAAGATATTATCATTTTAGGTGATGAGGCTCATCACTTTAATGCTTTCACGAAAAAAGAACAACAAGAAGAAACTTCTTGGGAGCATACCATCAATAAAATACTGTATTTGCGAAGTAATAATAAACTCTTAGAATTTTCTGCAACAATTAATATGGATGATAAAACAATTTCGGGAAAATATACGGATAAAATCATCTATAAATACGACTTAGGTCAGTTTATGACAGATGGATATTCCAAAAATGTTTTGCGTTTACAAGCAACGGATAGTGACGAAATGAAAATAAAAGATGCCATTTTGTTGAGTCAATTTAGAAAATTAATTGCACGAGAAAATGGCATCAATTATTTCAAGCCGATTGTCATGTTTAAGTCAAGCAAAATTAAAGTTTCAGAATCGAAACAACAAGAATTTAACGGGATTGTTGAATCTTTTTCAGTTGAAGAACTAACGCGCTATATCAAGCAACGAAAAGCAAGTGTGGTTCCAAATTCTACTTTGGACATTGTTTTTACTTATTATTTAAAAGAAGATTTAGATTCAATCATTCGAGAAATACAAGAGGATTTTGAACCTCGAAATATTTTAAATGCTAACGAAAAAAATATGCTAAGTGTGGATAATGCCGTATTGCTAAACAGTTTAGAAAATGCAAACAATCCTATACGAGTGATTTTTGCAGTTGCGAAATTAAATGAAGGTTGGGATGTACTCAATCTTTATGACATTGTACGCATTTCAGAAGGTGCTGGTACAACGAGAAATGCTACTGATAGTGAAGCACAATTAGTTGGTCGTGGCGCAAGATATTATCCTTATGAATATGAGCAAAAACGTAGTTATACAAGAAGATTTGACAATACCAATAATGATTTGAGATTTTTGGAAACACTTCATTACCATACTATAAATGAAAAAGGGTATTTAGCAAATCTTGAGAAGTCTATGAACGCTGTCAACTTGATTACAGCAAATGATGAAACAGTTCGCTTATTATCTACAAAAATTAAGAATAGTTTTAAGAACACAAAAGTATTTACACAAGGCCAATTATTCGTCAATGAGAGTCGGCCAACTACTCCCGATGATTACTCTTCGTTAGATAAATTTACTATTTCCAAGGAATGGATAACGGAATATATAGGAAATACATTTGAGGTGGAATTTCAAGAAAAAGAACAAGTTCAAAAAATTGAACGTCATGAGCAAGCTTTAAATGTAGATAAACGCTATTTCAAGAAAGCCATTCAACGAAATCCATTTTATCGTTTTTCTAATTTGAAGGAATACTTACCCATGTTAAAATCGACAACTGAATTACTGAGTAGTGAGCAATACTTTAAGGGTGTTTCAATTACTGTATCCTTACCTAAAGAACAAAATGTGTCCGATTTACTTGCAGAAGAAAAGTTAGAGATAGTTGACAAATTTTTGGCTTTTTGTGAGGAAAAAATCCGGCGAAATTATAAAAAAGAAATAGGCCTAAAAGTATTTAAACCTGTAGCAATCAATCAAACTCTGAAAGATTATGAAGTTGTTGTGCCAAAATTTGAAACAGGGCAACATATTACTCAAAGAATTGACAGTCATTCTATGAAAGGAAAAGATTGGTTTGTTTATACTAACGCTATCATGAATAATCTGGAGTATGATTTGGTAGGTCTTTTAGGAAACTTTATAGACCAATTGCAAGTAAAGTACAAAGATATTTACCTTATTCGAAATGATGAAAAAGCAACTCGATTCAAATTAACTGAATTTAATGGACCAAGAGGTTTCATGCCCGACTTTATTCTTTATTTATCCGATGAGGACTTTGTCTATCAAATTTATATTGAGCCAAAAGGAGAAGATAGAGTTAGAGAAGATGCTTGGAAAGAGGAAATGTTAGAGGCGATTAATGGTACTAATATTGAAATAATAGGTGAAAATGAATCCGTAAAATTAATGGGTGTGAAGTTCTATAACAAAAAGAATAGACGTGTTTTTATTGATGACCTATCTGAGAAAATAAATAATGGTCAACCATTAGATGGGAAAATTGAATTATTAAATGAATAAAAAACTTTGGGATAAGGAAATGAAAAGAGGCAATCAATTATGGTAAAAGAAATACTAATTAGTAAAACATGAATATTGAAAATGTATTACTCGATACTGTGAAATCTACCAATCCAGACAAATTATTCATTGCTGATATTTATTCAGAAGTAAGAAAGAGAATGGACATAACAGATGATGAGGCTTCAATAAGCTATGAAAGTAGTAGTGGAAGTTTTGTTATGGCTTACAAAAATGAAATTCACACAGCTGAAGGACACTTAAAAGAGTTTAATATTTTTTATAATAACCCAAAAGAACGAGGTGTATGGAATATTGCAGAATTGATACATATAAAAACTTGAACAGGCAAGAAAGAAGTTAGAAGAACATGATTCTTTTTTGAACTGGTTAGGGTCTATGTTTTTATATGATTTTGATAAAAAAGTGTTTAGGAGTGTGTATATTGTTGGAATGGATTCAAAATTTTTTTGAGACAAATAAAGATAATGTAATTTTTGATGGTCTCATTGTTGCTTTCTTAACAATTGTCATGGGCTCAATCATTGATTTAGTTACTACAAATGCAACTTTACAGGATGCTTTGGATACTAAGTCTGAGTGGCGGCAAGAGCTGTTTAAAGTAGCTTCAAAAGAGAAAATAAAATTGGAAGATGTTTATACTTTAAGAACAACCTTAAGGTACACTCCAAAAAAACGTTCTAAAGATTTGTTATGTACGAACTGCTCACCTAAAGGTAAAGAATATAATTTTGATAATTTCACAAAAACTGCTATTAATTATTGCAATAGAATAACTAACATTTCTTTAATTGAGGGTACATCAATACCTTGTTTATCAGAGAACAATGTTCAAGAAAATGTTCGTATAATTGCAAGATTTCTTTTGAAAAATCACTGGGAAGTTTTAGGAGTTCCAAAATATCGCCCTTTAAAAAGATTTTTAGTACAACGTTCACTTCGTAAAGATATCAAAGAAACTATTTCAATGATTCAACAATGAAGTATATAACGAGTAGAAAGCGATAATAATGGAGAAAATATGGAAAATGAAAAATATTGTTTCAAAAATAAAAGAATCAGGTAGTAAAATTTTATATCAGTCAATTTAGTAATGCTAAAACTTTTTATCAACACTCAGAATAAAGATTGCTAAATATATTTAAAAGGAGATTATTATGGAGGAACAAAATAAAAGTGATAAAGGTGTTCAGATTCTTAATACATTGTATGAAAAATGTTTAAATGGCGTTCCAAAAGTTTCAAAACCAGTAGAAGAATTAGCAAATGATTATATTAAGAAGTATGGAAAAACTGATAAAGCTATCAACAAATTAGTTAAAAATCAATTGAGTAAGAATACCCTTAACGGATTTATTACTGGGTTTGGTGGAATCATTACTATGCCAGTGACATTGCCAGCAAATGTTACTTCAGTCTTATATGTCCAAATGCGGATGATAGCTTCTATCGCAATCATAAGAGGATATGATTTAAAAGATGATGCTGTGCAGACATTTGTATATGCTTGTCTAGTCGGAACTTCAATAACTGATATATTAAAGAAATCAGGGATTCAAGTAGGTAATAAAGTTGCTCTAAATATAGTGAAAAAAATTCCAGGGACAGTACTTTTGAAAATTAATCAGAAAGTGGGATTTAGATTTATTACAAAAGCTGGAACCAAAGGAACGATAAACTTAACTAAATCAGTACCTGTAGTTGGAGCGGGAATAGGTGCTACATTTGATTATGCAACCACTTTTACTATCGCTAACAGAGCAAAGAAAATGTTTGAAGAAAATAATTTGATTAATCTAAATTAGGTGTTTCTCGTGATTGTTTTTTCCATAAATCTTTTTTATACTTATACTAAATTATTAAATGATAATGTCTATACTCCGTTAACACGTTATTAATTATTCATCAGAGATATAGAACCTTGGTTTATATCTCTTTTTTTATAAGATTTTGCGATATCTTTTATAGGAGAGGAGAATTATTAGACCCTATGACAAATAAAACAGTGGTAAACGAAAATGATTTAAAAGTTTTGAAAAAATATGTGGAGAAGCATATTCATTTACCTAATACTCTCTCTGAAGAATACATTTATTCAAATCCAAATTTAATTATAATTGATGCTGTTTTATCTAAAAATAGAAATTATAATAGTGTACAAAAATGGATAAAAAATTTTGAAAAATGTTATCCTAAAATAAATACTTTAATTGGTTTAATAGAAATTATTGACCAAGAAACCCCAAAAGAAATAGGAAGAATAATTGGGTATAGAGATGAAAAGCGAATTATTGAAATTAGGCAAGTGGCTGTAGCATTTGTAGAAAAGAAAAGCAGTGCAAGCGAAGATGATTTAAAATCTATGAAAAAGTGGGCAGAAATGTCTGATTTTACTGATACTGAAGACTCAATATTTAAAGTGAACGGTATCGGGGTAGCAACATTTCAATATTTGAGAATTTTGTTAGGAGTAAATACGTGTAAACCAGACGTACATATCAAGAATTTTATTTTGGAAGTATTGAAAAAAGAATTTAGTGAAGAAAAAGCAATCAGAGCTATTGAAAAAGTATCAAATAAACTGGGTAAAGATACAAGAATTGTTGATAATGCAATCTGGAAATTCATGAGGTCTAAGGATGGATTTGATAAAGTAGATGTTGAAGATTTAATGTATTATATAGATTTTTTAGACAAGGGAAAATTAATTCAAATACAGAAATATCTTGAAGAAGTAATAAGTGAAGATAGAAGCTAATTTCTATCTTCACTTATTATATCTCCAGATTTCGATATCCGCTTTTAAATGCTTTGCAGCAAAATCAGTTAGTATAATAGCGTCCTTTAAATTAATACGCTCTATTTGTCTCTCTCCGCTCTTTAATTTTGAAATGGTAGATTTACTAATCCCAGTATTTAACGCTATCTCTTTAGCAGTATACTGCTTTAAAATCGATTCTATTTTAGTTATATCAGCTATTGTTCCCATAAACTTATCCTCCTCATATTAACCACTACAGTGGTAATCATACCATAAAATATGGTAGAAAAGACTTGCTATTGATTGTATCTCAAGCTATCCTCCAGTCAATCAAAATAAGGATATGGAAGGATAAAAATATTATGGATAATATATCGAAATTAGAATTATTGGCAGATGAACTAAGTGAAGAAAATGAAGCTAAAATTTTTTTTGTAGAGTTGAATGAATTTGATGATGAGGTTTGTGTACAATTTACCTTTTATTGCCCTACCTTTAGCTACATATCAATGAAAAATATTGATGATAGCTTTAGTAATTACTGTATAGGTTTTTTCAGTAGGGAATACTATTTAAATGATGAAAAGTTACTACCATTAGACCCAATTGAAACTGAAAATCCCCAATTATTAAACGCTTATGTCAAAAGTCTATACTTTAAGAAATACTGATACATCAAGGATTTGACTTCCCACCTACTTTAAAATTAAATACCACCACAGTGGTATTTCTCTCTTTTTTTAGTATACTACAGTGGTAGTTTGAGCTAAAATAAAGAAAAGAGGTGTTGAAAATGGCTAAAAAAACTGCAAAGCCGATTTGGGGCGATAAAACCAACGGTATCTATGATAAAAACGGAAAATATCAACTTAAAGTACGTATAGTTAATCATAATAGAATTAAACCACTTTTTGCTAAACAAAAAAGTATTAAAGCAAACAGTTTAGACGAAGCCATAAAAGGATGGAAGCAATTTAAAAAAGAGGTTCAGAAGCTATATGATGAAGAAGAAGTAAGGTTAACAACTCGCCAAGAGATAGTAAATGAACAATACTTGAATGAAAATGCAGATGATGATTTAAAGCAACTCACTTTTTATGAATTGGTATATTATAATTCGATAAATGAAAGAGGACTGATTTGGGATAACTACCCTTTGAACGGGGACAAGTCCTACTCTTCCAACTCAATTGCAAATCATAAGTCGCAGCTAAAATTGATATGTGCGAACGAGTACGCAGATTTTCATTCGAAGCGGGTAATTGATATTGATACTAAAGATGTACAGGAACTATTTAGTAAAATAAAAAACAGAGGAGTCTCTGTTGCGACAATGCAAAAATACAGAGGTTCTTTAAACATTGCTTTTAAAGCATTAGAAACTACTATCCCTTTGAGAAAAGCTGGAACCAATCCGATGCCAAATATTAAAGTTGGTAGTCCGCCGAAGAAAAAGGAAAATAAAACAAGTTTAAATGTTAAAACTGAATATGGACCGGTTAAGAAGTTGCTGTTTAAACAACTCTATGAGAGTGATGAAATTAGTTCAAGAGAAGCTCTATTTTTCTTATTTGCTTTAATATCTGCAATGCGAAGAAGTGAGATTGTAGCATTAACATGGGAAGATATTGATTTTGAAAACAAAATTATTCATATCAATGGAACATTAACAAAAAATGCAATAACGTATGAAATAGAATTTAAATCTGAGACCAAAAGCGGAAATCAACGTGATACTATTATGAGTAGTGAATTAGTTGAAGGGTTAAAATATTTTAAAGAAAAATATGGCAATGATACTTTATGGAGAGACACTAATGGTAAGGCACATAACCTAATTTTTAATTATGACGAAGGACGAGCTTACACACCCGAAAACTTCACAAGAGCTTGGGGTGAATTAAGAAATAAATTGAAGGCAGATGGAATTATTCAAAATCAGACTACGTTACATGATTTAAGAGCAACTGCTATCACCTATCTCTTGTTAATTAAAAAAATAGATGTTGAAGTCGTGGCAAAAATTGTTGGTCATGAAGATATTAGCATTACGTTAAATGTGTATGCAAATACACCTAAGGAATTAGTTTATGAAGCTGCTATAGATTATTAAAAAAAGCGATATATAGACATCCACTTTTTACGGTGGATGTTCATTTTTGTCTAAACCTCTCTATAATAACGTTTATAAGACCAAAAAATTATCCTTTTCTTATGCTTTTAATGTTAACTTTTTGAAGATATGCAAAAAGTCTACACAAAAGTTGACATTTTTGAACACTTTTAGATACTTGACTTTTCATAAAAACATTGATATAACGGGTTTAATAACACTGAAACAAAATGTAAACCTCATCCATGGTAGGATGAGGTCGACGGTTCGAGCCCGTCAAGTGGCTTTTTCAAGACAACGTTTAAATAGCGTTGTCTTTTTTGTTTGCTCCGGTTAAACTATAAGATAATTCAAAAGCAGTCACCTCTACAATGCAGTTCGTTTTTTTCTCATAAAAAGACTAAACAAAAATTATAATAATTTTGCTAAAAGCAACTTACTAAAGTGAAAGACCAAAACACATTAAAAGTTGCTCACCAGACAAATACTATATCATTATCTTAGGAGGTCCTCCATGACAATAACCTATCACCTTATCCCGCCAACAATTTCTTTAGAAAAAGAAATTCTAGCTTATAAAAATGAATTCCCAGCTTCTGCTGAAGGCATCGCTGGGACTTCTTATCTGTCCTTTGCCACTAGCATTTCTGATTGGCTGGCAGATTTAAAAAAATTTGAAAGCAAAGAAACTATTCCAGATAATTTAGTGCCGGGCTTTGAATATCTTTTAGTTGCTGAGCATTCAACAAAAATTTTAGGTATGTTAAATCTGCGAACGGAATTAAACGCTACTTTGGAAAAGTTCGGTGGTCATATTGGTTACTCGATTGCACCTTCTGAAAGGGGTAAAGGTCTGGGAAAAGAAATTCTGCGCTTAGGTTTAGAAAAAGCCCGTGAATTGAATCTAGAAAAAGTTTTACTAGTTTGCAATGAAACAAATCTGCCCTCTCAAAAAATTATTGAAGCAAATGGTGGCCGATTTGAAAATTCTATCCTCGATCCAGAGGATAATCAACGGGTACTCAGATACTGGATTTCAATAGAACAGTAAGGTCTTGCGTTTTTGCAGGGCTTTTTTATTAGCCATAATTTTTCTTGATAGTCGTAGCTTTATAAAAGCTGGCTATTCCCCTTTCAATCATCATCTTTTATACTTAACTCAATAGTCTTAAAACGGAGGCCGTCATGAAAAAAATTTTACTTGTGGAAGACGACAATGGCATCAATAAATTGTTAACTATTTTATTAAAGGATACTTATCAAGTGGTAAGTGCTTTTTCTGGCACTGAAGGCTTGTTGCTGCTTAATCAGCAGAGATTTGATTTGGTCTTACTTGATTTGATGCTGCCAGGACTCAGTGGTGAGGAATTATTGGAGCAATTGCCACCGCAACAGCCGGTCATCATTATCTCTGCAAAAAAAGAAGTCAGTGACAAGGTGAAACTGCTTAAATTAGGTGCAGATGATTATATTACGAAGCCCTTTGACCAAGCAGAGGTTTTAGCTCGGATTGAAGTGCAGCTGCGAAAAAGTCAGCCTGTCAGTCAAAATAATCAATTGACTTGGCGGCAGCTGACCCTTTTGAAAGAAAAGCATCAGGCCTTTATTGAAGAACAGCTGCTGCAATTAACCAATGCCGAATTTGATATTTTGGCTTTATTGATGGCTCACCCTGAGGAAGTCTTTTCAAAGGGAAAAATTTACGAGGCTATCTGGCAGGGAACCTATTACGGCGATGACAACACCATCAGCGTTCACGTCTCTAATTTAAGAAAAAAAATTGCCCAAGTAACCTCTGAGGAATACCTTAAAACCATTTGGGGAATTGGTTTTATGCTCGTCTGATTGGCTTTATGATTTCTTTATGATTTGCTTAAATTATATTAAAAGGGCATCCCTTATAGTAAATGTATCAAGTAAAGGGAGTGAAAAAATGAAGATTATTCAGACACAACATCTCAGCAAAGTTTACAAAAACGGTTCGGGGATTACCGATATTAACTTCACTTTAGAACAAGGTGAAATCTGTGGTCTCATCGGCAAAAACGGTGCCGGCAAATCCACCCTGTTCAAATGTTTAGCGGGGCGCACAGCAGCGACTGAGGGTAGCTTTCAATTATTTGAAAGTAGCAATCTGACCGGTAAACGCCATAAAATGAGTTTTTTAATTGAAACCCCAGCCTTTTTTGATGATTTTACAGCTACCCAAAATCTCGAATATTTTCGCCGGCAGCGGGGCATCACCAATCAAAATCGTGTGGCGGAAGTGATTGAAATTGTCGGGCTTAGCGATGCCCGCAAGAAAATTTTTGCAGAATATTCTCTGGGGATGCAACAGCGCCTAGGAATTGCCTTAGCCCTTTTAGCGAGTCCTGATTGTCTCGTGTTGGATGAACCAATTAACGGCTTGGATGCCCAAGGAATTAATGACTTTCGCCGTTTGTTAAAACGGCTGAATCAAGAACAACAAATTACGATTTTGATTTCCAGTCACATTTTGGCGGAGTTAGAATTGCTAGCCAATCGTTTTGTCTTTTTGCATCAAGGGAAACTGGTGGAGGATCTATCACAAGCTGACTTGCTGACAAAAACCCGAAAATCTTTACAGCTTCAGGTGGATAATCCTAGCCAAGCGGTCCAAATTTTAGAACGCAGTTATTCCGATATCCGCTACCAGGTGTTGCCGGATAATTGGCTGGTTTTAGAAAATCATTTAGAAGAAAGCGGCACAATCAACCGTTTACTGAGCCAAGGAAACATCACAGTCGAGGAAATGCATAAAAGTGGCGGCTCTTTAGAGGATTATTTTTTGGATTTAGTGGAGGAGGAAAAATGATGAATTATTTAACTAGCGATATCTATCGACTTTTGAGAACCCGTAATTTCTATGTGGTCAGCGGCATTTGTCTTGGATTGATTGCTGCAGCCGGCTTGACGGTTTCCTTTTTTGCTAACAGCGATCCTAATTTTCCTTATGGAACCAATGCTTTTCTCTATTCCAATGTGTTAGGCTTGAGTGGCTTGGTGATTATTGTCAGCTATCTATTCGCCTTGATGCTGACTAGCCACAACCACGAAATTATCGGTCAGTCAATTTCTTTTGGCACTCAGCGGAAAATCATTTTTTGGAGCAAATGGTTGTTAGCTTTAGCTGCCTTTTCGGTCCTCTGTCTTCTAGCAAGCGTGTTGCTTATTGGCTTGGGCAGCAGTCTTCTTGAAGTTCAGCCCCAGGCAAACTCACAGTTTTTGATTTCACTGCTTAACACAGCGCCACTAATTTTAGCTGCTTTTTCCTTCAGCTATGTGCTGAGCTTATTAGCAGTCAGCGATGTTGCCAATTTTATCTTAACCTTGATAGCTTTTGGCGGACTGGGCTCACTATTAGAACGGCTGTTGTCCTTTAATAGCTCTCTGCAAGAAATTGCCGGCTATTTCCCCGACCGCTTAATCGCAGATATTCTTGATGATTATTTAAATGGCAGCGGCCAGTTCAATCCAACTTGCTGGCTGGTGGGCATTACTTTAACTGTTACCACATTAGCAGTAGGCGCTTATAAATTTAAGCGAGTTGATATTTAGTTATAAAAAAGGACGTGACTTATGAGGCTAGCACTGGGCATTGCTATTTTATTCATTCTTTTTCTCCTCAGCCAAAATCTGTTAAGGCGCCGCAATATTCGCCGATTAAATCAGCAGCTGAGGGAAATTCTAGAAAATTTCGGCACCAATGAATTATTGCGGACTAGTTTACCTGATGCCGCAATGAATCGCTTTTCTGAGCAGGTCAATTTATTGATTCAGCGCTACAAACAAGAGCAGCAAAGGATGCAAAAAAATAATGATGCCCTGCGTCAAGAAGTCACCAACCTTTCCCATGATTTGCGCACACCGCTAACCTCAATCAAGGGCTTTACTGAGCTATTGCAGAGGGACTTATCTTCAGCTGAACGGCAAGAATACACTGAGCTAGTCCTGCAAAAAGTTATCAGCCTCAATGAGATGATTGAACAGTTTTATGACCTAGCTAAAATTGAATCTGCGGATATTCAGCTGCATTATCAGGAAATTTCATTGCCACAGTTATTGGCGGAGGCCGTCATGCCCTTTCAACAGGATTTCGAGAAAAGGGGACTGACTATTACTTTAGAGGAAACGAATCTAAATCAAAAATTATTGGTAGATCCCCTCTATACCAAAAGAATTATCACAAATATTTTGCAAAATTGTTTGCGTTATAGCCGCTCCTTTGTCAAAATCAGCGGCACTTTAACGGAGTCAGGACAGTTTAGTTTAACTTTTCAAAATGATACCGATTTTCCCGTACCCGACAGTCAAAAAATTTTCCAGCGCTCTTATTCGGCTGACACCAGCCGCAGTCAAGGGCAAACTGGTTTAGGTCTCTATATTGCCCGACAATTAATGGAGCTGCAGGGAGGGAAAATAGCTGCCGATTACCAGCAGGAAATGTTTAGAATCATCCTGACCTTTGCCAAAAACTAAAAAGTCCTTATCAGAGCTTCGCCGATTGCGGTGAAGTTTGATAAGGGCTTTTTCATCTCAAAAAATTGCCAGCGGACAGGTCCTTTGGTCAATCCGTTTGTCACGGATTAACCAAGGACTCCCATCTACTGGCAATCAGTCTACTTATTGATTTTCAATCGCTGCTCCGACAAACGCCTTGATTAGTTTTTGCGGACGATTTGGCCGAGAGATTAATTCTGGGTGGAATTGGCAACCCACAAAGAATTTTTTATCGGTAAGCTCGACAATTTCAACTAAACGATTGTCTGGTGAAACGCCTGAGAAGGTCATACCGTTATCTTCAAAGATTTGACGGTAGCCGTTGTTAAATTCATAACGGTGGCGATGACGTTCCTGTACAACCTCTTCATTGTCATAAGCGGCAGCTGTTTTGGTATTCTTTTTGACTTTACAAGGATACAATCCAAGGCGTAAAGTCCCCCCAAGATTTTCGATGTTTTCTTGGTCAGCCATTAAGTCAATGATATTGTTGCTGGTATCTGGATTGGTTTCTGTTGAAGCCGCATCAGTTAGACCTAAAACATTGCGGCCAAATTCGACACAGGCCATTTGCATTCCTAAGCAAATGCCTAAGAATGGAATATCATTTTCCCGTGCATAGCGAATGGCTTCGATTTTTCCTTCAACACCCCGGTCACCAAAGCCACCAGGTACTAAAATTCCATCGGCATCCTTCAATGTTTCTGCAACATTTTCAGCATTAATATCTTGGGCTTTAATCCATTGCAAATCAATGTCTGCATCATACGCAAAGCCAGAATGCTTTAAGGCTTCCACAACAGAAAGATAGGCATCTGGTAATTCAACATATTTGCCGACTAAAGCAATTTTTACCGTTTTCTTCAAGTTTAGCACACGTTTTTCCAGTTCCCGCCACTCCGTCATGTCAGCCTGTGGTGCGTCTAATTTCAGATGGTCACAGACAATCTGATCCATATTTTGCGCTTGCAATGCTAGCGGAATAGAATATAAAGTTTCCACATCACGGGATTCAATCACGGCTTCTGGCGCCACATCACAAAATTGAGCTAATTTATTTTTAACATCTTGAGAAACCGGCTGTTCTGTCCGCACGACTAAAATATTCGGTTGAATTCCCAAGCCCCGTAGTTCCTTAACGCTGTGTTGCGTTGGTTTAGTTTTCATCTCACCGGCAGCTTTTAAATAAGGAATCAATGTTGTGTGGATATACATAACATTATCTGAACCGACATCGGCCTTCATTTGACGCAGTGCTTCTAAAAATGGCAGCGATTCAATATCGCCGACAGTCCCGCCGACTTCAGTGATAATCACGTCTGAATCAGTCATCTTAGCAGCCCGCATGATTTTTTCTTTGATTTCATTGGTGATATGGGGAATGACTTGGACAGTTGCGCCTAAGTATTCTCCTTTGCGTTCTTTGCGCAGGACTTCTGAATAAATTTTTCCTGTGGTAACATTAGAATATTTGTTTAAATTAATATCAATAAACCGTTCATAGTGACCTAAATCTAGGTCCGTCTCCGCACCATCATCTGTTACAAAAACTTCTCCATGCTGATAAGGACTCATGGTCCCGGGATCGACATTGATATAAGGATCAAATTTTTGAATTGTCACCTTGAGCCCGCGATTTTTTAACAAGCGGCCGAGTGATGCTGCGACAATTCCTTTTCCGATTGATGAAACAACGCCGCCTGTAACAAAGATGTATTTGGTCATAAGTAGTAATGCTCCTCTTCTTTTCTTTGGTAGGAAAATTTATTAAAAATAGAAAAGCTCCCCATTCAAATGAACAGGGAGCGTGAATTCAAAATAAATCTTGACCTCTTTAAAGGTGCCCAAACAGTATAATACAAGGTTGGTTTTCGAAAGTCAAGCAGGGATTTAAACTGCTAATCTTTTGTTAAGAATTTTTCTTGCAGGATATACTGAGTTAAAGCAACTCTAGCAAATTATATTTCGCCAAATTTAAATCATCAGCAATCGCTGCAACTGTTAGTTTTCCTTGCCATAAATTGACTCCTTTTTGCAGAGCTAAATCTTCTTTTAGTAGTGTTTCTAAAGGCTGATTGGCTAAACGTAAAACGTAAGGCAAAGTTAGATTGCTCAGGGCATAGGTTGCCGTTTGCGGCACAGCCCCCGGCATATTAGCCACTGCATAATGAACCACGCCTTCTTTTGTATAAGTCGGCTGATCATGGGTCGTCACTTCGCTACCGGTTTCAAAAATTCCCCCTTGGTCAATTGTCACATCGACAATTACAGAAGCATTCTCCATACCGGCCACCATTTCTTTCGAAACCAAGGTCGGTGCTTTGTGATTAGGAATTAACACCGCACCAATCACTAAATCTGCCCGCTTTAAAGCCGAAGTCAAATTCGTTTGATTAGAAACTAAGGTTTGAATTCGCTGATTGAAATTATTTTCTAAAGCCTTTAGCCGTTTGATATTGACATCTAAAATCGTAACCTCAGCACCGAGACCTAAAGCAATCTGAGCCGCATTTTCGCCGACAACACCGCCGCCGATGATGACAACTCGACCTTTTCTGACACCAGGAACACCGGCTAATAAAATCCCTTTGCCGCCGTTAACTTTTTCTAAATAATAGGCACCAATTTGTGCTGCCATTCTGCCAGCAATCTCACTCATTGGTGTTAGAAGCGGCAAGGCACCATCTGCTAATTCGACACTTTCATAGGCGATGGCCGTGACTTTCTTTTCAATCAAAGCCTCTGTTAACTGCTGATTGGCCGCTAAATGCAAATAGGTGAACAGCAATAAATCTTCCCGAAAAAAAGCGTACTCGGCGGGAACAGGCTCCTTCACTTTGACGACCATCTCCGCTGACCAAGCCGTTTGACCGTCGGGAACAATTTTGGCTCCTGCTTTTTGATAGTCCTCATCGGTAATACCAGAAGCCAGCCCGGCATTGGTTTCGACTAATACCTCATGACCTTGGTGCACCAATTCATAGACTGCAGAAGGCGGCAGCGACACACGGTTTTCGTTGTTCTTAATTTCCTTGGGAATGCCAATAATCATTTCTCCTTCACCTCTTCATGTCAGTTTTAAACGCAAAATTCAAAGCGCTTACCATCTTTCTTCTATTATAATATATTTTTTATTTGTCAAAAGAAAAATGAGAACTTTGCTATCAGAAATTAGCAGATGATTTTCTTTTTCTTTTTTGCCAGTACAGTAGGCTAAATTTATTTTTTATCATTAGACAGTTGACACAAGTTCGGCTTTTGATGCCACAAAAAAACCGTTAGGAAACGATACCCTTCCTAACGGTTAAACTAGTGTTTAATACAATTCTAAGTATTGGTCAACTTCCCATTCAGAAACGGTTTGACGGAAGCTAGCCCATTCTAAACGTTTAGCTTCGATAAAGTTGTTAGCAATATGTTCGCCTAAAGCATCTAGAACAACTGGATCTTTTCGTAATGCTTTAACAGCATTGTGTAAAGTTGAAGGCAGGTCAGAAATTTGTGCGGCTTCTCTTTCTTTTTCGTCCATCACATAGATATTGCGGTCAACTGCTGGTGGCGGCGTTAATTCTCGTTTGATTCCATCTAAACCGGATTGCAATAATACAGCTAAAGCCATGTAAGGGTTAGCCGCTGGATCAACGGAACGCAATTCTAAACGAGTGGATAAACCACGAGATTCAGGCACCCGCACTAGTGGTGAACGGTTGCGACCAGACCAAGCAACATAAACTGGTGCTTCATAACCCGGTACTAAACGTTTGTATGAGTTAACAGTTGGGTTACATACTGCAGTGAAGGCCCGCGCATGTTCCAATAAACCGCCTAAGAAATGGTATGCAGTTTGGCTCAATTGCATTGGACCATTTTCATCAAAGAAGGCATTGCCATCTTTTGTAAATAAAGACATGTTACAGTGCATACCTGATCCATTAATCCCGAATAATGGTTTTGGCATGAAGGTTGCGTGCAAACCGTGTTTGCGAGCAATTGTTTTTACAACTAATTTGAAGGTTTGGATATTATCACATGCTTCTACTGCATCAGCATATTTAAAATCAATTTCGTGTTGTCCTGGAGCAACTTCGTGGTGAGAGGCCTCCATTTCAAAGCCAAGGCTTTCTAATTCTAAAACGATATCACGACGGCAATTTTCTCCTAAGTCAGTTGGCGCAAAGTCAAAGTAGCCACCTTTGTCATTAAGGTCCATTGTAATTTCGCCGTCTTTATCTAACTTGAATAAGAAAAATTCTGGTTCAGGTCCTAAGTTAAAGGAAGTGAAACCTAACTCATGCATGTCAGTTAATGCCCGTTTTAAATTACCCCGAGGGTCGCCTGCAAATGGAGTACCATCTGGATTGTAAATGTCACAGATTAAGCGTGCAACTTTTCCGTGATCACTTTCCCAAGGGAAAATCATCCAAGTGCTTAAATCTGGGAATAAGTACATGTCGCTTTCTTCAATCCGCACAAAGCCTTCAATTGAAGAACCATCAAACATCATTTTATTTTCTAGAACTTTATCTAATTGGCTGACTGGAACTTCCACGTTTTTAATTGTTCCCATAATGTCAGTGAACATCAGGCGCAAGAAGCGCACGTTTTCTTCTTCAACAATTCGTTTAATGTCGGCTGCAGTATAATCTTTTTTTGGCATAATATCCCTTCCTTGTACTTCATTTTTTTTATTTCCACAAACGGGTCTTAAAATCTGGGACCTGTTTGAAATGGACTTTGTTGATGCATGTTCCCTTGAGCCAGCATTTCATCATGTAAAATTCTTCTGACGTCATTGTCAGTCAAATGACGCTTGGCTTCTTTGGCTTTCTTTTCTTCGGCGATTTTCATCTCATACACTCGTTTAATGCCGGCCATGTTCAAGCCGTCCGAGAGATAATCTTTAATTTCTAACAACACGTCAATGTCATTTAAAGAATACAGCCGGCGATTGCCTTCGCTCCGCTCTGGATGAATTAAATCTTGCTCCTCGTAATAACGAATCTGTCGTGCAGATAAGTCTGTGAGCTTCATCACTGTACCAATTGGAAAAACAGACATGGAGCGTCGGAGCTCTTTTTCTTGCATGGTGCTACCTCCCGACAATTTTCTCTTGCAACAGGTATATCTTTTTAAGCTGTTTTTAGAATACCAATTTCTTTTTTTGCTGTCAACCCTTTTATGTGACATTTTCTAACATAAAGAAAATTAGTTTTCAGACATCGGATACATCCCCTGTCTGAAAACTAATCAGAAAAAAATAAATAACCTTAAGAAAAAGAGTATTTGTCTTTTTCTTAAGGTTAGCGCATTTTTTAAAATTCTTCCTTCGGCAAGTCCCGTGGTAACCAACGGGAACCTTCTTGGGCAAAACCGCGAACGTTGTAAGTCGAATTAAACTCATCAAATTTTTCATCGACAACTAATGTCTGTCGCTTCAATTCACTTAATTCTTTGCCACTGGAACTAGGCAGGCTGATTTGATATGGCTGCAAAATTTCCATCATCTGCCGGCGGATAGCCTCTGTGACTGTTTCCCGGCCGGTGGAACTTTTCGCAGATATCAACACGCTTGGAAACAAGCTGGGAATAAATTCATTGGGATTAATTTTGTCCGCTTTATTGTAGATGGTCAGCACGGGTTTGCCGGCCATTTTTAAATCCTCCATCAAAGACAAGACCGTGCTTTCTTGCAACAGGCGATCTTGTGAAGAGGCATCCACTACATGTAAAAGTAAATCAACCGTGGCACTCTCCTCTAAGGTAGAGTGGAAGGCATCGACTAATTGCGTCGGTAAATCTTGAATAAAACCAACCGTATCAGTAATGGTCACTTCCATCCCTTGTGGCAGCTTCCATTTCTTTGTCAAAGGATCCAAAGTCGCAAACAATTGGTCTTTGGCGTAAGTTTCCGCACTAGTCAACAAATTCAACACGGTTGACTTGCCGGCATTCGTGTAGCCGATTAAACCAATTTGGAACACTTCATTTTGGCGTTTTTGGCGACTGCGTTCCCGATGCGCTGCCACTTCTTTTAATTCTTTTTTGATAGCAGTAATCTTATTGCGGATATGGCGCCGGTCTGTTTCTAATTTAGTTTCCCCGGGACCTCTCGTACCGATACCGCCGCCTAATCGGGAAAGATTTTTTCCTTGCCCTACAAGCCTTGGCAATAAATAATTCAGCTGAGCCAATTCCACCTGTAGCTTGCCTTCTTTTGAACGGGCCCGCAAGGCAAAAATATCTAAAATCAGCTGGACACGATCAATGACGGGCACGGCGATAACTTCGGCAATATTTTGGCTTTGGCGGGGACTTAATTCGTGATTAAAGATAATTAAATCCGCTTCATGGGCTTCCGCTAATTGCGCTAACTCGGCTAATTTCCCTTTGCCGATAATGCTTTGGGAATCAAATTTCGGCCGTTTTTGAATCAGCGTATAGACAATTTCGCCGTCAGCTGTTTTAGTCAAGCCTTTTAATTCCAGCATCGATTCTGTAAAATTGCGATTGTTTTCCGGTGTCTCCACACCGACTAAGATAACTTTTTCCAACTTACCCTTGCCCTCCTTCAGTCAGCCATTTGGTAGTCAGCTCGATAATTTTCTCTAGAGCTGCAGAATCTTCTAATAAATCAAACCACTGAGCCTGGCTGCGATTACGAAACCAGGTTAATTGTCGTTTTGCGTAGCGGCGGGAATTTTGCTTCACTGCCGCCACGGCATCCGCTAAATTTTCTTCGCCTTTTAAATAGGCAAAAAATTCCTTGTAACCAATGCCCTGTGCTGATTGGTATTCAGGATGCTGGCTCAACAGCTCGGCTTCTTTTAACAAGCCCTGCTCCAGCATTAAATCTACCCGCAGATTTATCCGCTCATAAAGCTTTTTTCTTTGGGTGTCTAGACCAATCATCAAATAATCATACAAAGCTTTTGGTTTTTCTTGGGCGAAAATACTTTTACCGGTCAGCTCAAAAACTTCTAAGGCCCTTATAACCTTGCGGCGATTATTAAAATGAATTTTGGCAGCAGCTTCATGATCCACTGCCGCTAACGTTTCCCAGAGTCTTTGATTGCCAATTTTTTCGGCCAAGGCTTCGTATTTTTCACGAATCCGCTGACTGGCCACCTCAGCAGCCGTTGTCGGAGCGCCTAATTGAAAATCGTAGAGCAGCGCTTGAATATAAAGACCCGTGCCGCCAACTACAATCGGCAGCTTGCCACGTTTGGTAATCTCGCTGATTTTTTGGCGGGCCTTGCGTTGAAAATCGGCGACGGAATAATTTTCAGCCATCGAAATTTCATCAATCAAGTAATGGGAGATGCCCGCCATCTCAGCTTCCGTGACTTTGGCGGTGCCGATATCTAGCCCTTGATAGATTTGCAAGGAATCACCGCTGATAATTTCACCGTCAAATCTTTGGGCCAATTCAATACTGAGAGCCGTTTTACCAACGGCGGTCGGCCCGACAATTACCAAAACTTTATCCATACATTTTTGCCTGTACCTCTCTAGCAAATCGGGGATTATCAGTAAAAATCCCCGCTACCTGATTGGCAAAGCATAATTTTAAATCGGCTTCTTCATTAACAGTCCAAAAACGTTGCGGCTTGGTAATGGTTATTTTTCCAGGTGCTTTTCGCTGTATCCAATTTTTCTTTGGCGCTTCATTTGTAAAAAATTGCTGATGCTTTCTCAGCCAAACAATTTTCGGATGCATCGCCGTTAAAAAACTAGTTTCTTCTGTTAGCAGCACTTTGTCTGTTTCATTACGAAATATATAGGCGTAATTTCCTGCCGGATAAAGCTGAGCCAATTTTTCTAAAGTCGGCAGATAAAAACTAGAAAAAATAATGGGAAAATCCAAGCGATATTCCTGCAATAAATCTAACAAAATCGCTTCGATTCCTTGATAATGAATAATATCTGTTTTTAGTTCTATATTTAAAGTCCCTTGGAAATTTTGGCGAATTAATAACACCAAGACTTCTTTAAAGGTGGGAATTTGCGTCGCCAGCGGATTCTTTGCAAAATGCGCTCCCGCATTGAAGGTTTGTAATTGGGCGGCAGTATAGTCCGCCACAAAACCTTGACCGTTGGTGGTGCGTTCCAAAGTTTCATCATGAATGACCACTAGTTGTTGGTCTTTTGACAGCTGAACATCCAGCTCAAGGCCGTCAGCAAATTCTAACGCCGCTGAAAAAGCCGGTAAAGTATTTTCTGGATACTCACTGCTAAAGCCTCGATGAGCAAAAATTTCAGTCATTTTGCAACCTCCAATCTGTTTTATTTTATCATTGAATGGCCCTTTAAAACAGCCTAATCCTTAAGTTTGTTTTCGCCGCTGATTTATCAATCTTTTATTTTGTTGCAAGTAAAAAAACACCGCCTCTTTCACAAAAGTTAAAGCAGGTGAAGACGGAGCTTTGACAACTTTCGTTAAGAGGGCAGGTGCTTTTTAATTAGGAGACAAAATAACTCAGCGGTTGATTGGAAAGCTGCTTCAAGTAGATTTTTTTCTCCTCCATGATTCTGACTAAATCATCAGAAAAAGTTTCCATTAAAGCCCGACCGCCTTTATAAGTATACCCTCCTAAGCGAACCGTTTCCTCAGGCGACAAAATCACCCGACGATGGGAATTATTTTTAAAAAATTCCTCAACAAGATAGGTTGGCAAATAAAAATTATTTTGCGAGGTGAAGGTTTGCAGAAATACAAAATCATCAATCGTAATGTAATTATCGTCAAAGGAATCAAAGCTGACATAATCCGAGCGAAAGAGATTGCGCTTTTGCAGAATTTCATTGACCTTTTGATTTAATAAATTCAAGGTTTCGATTTCTTTGACAGTGTATTCCAGCTCCCGGCTGCGGCGTTCTTTGCCCTCGTCATATTTGATGCGTAAATTAAAGGCAAAAATTACTAAAATTGCCCCAACTAAAATTCCAAAAAAACCGGCGATTGCCGCAATTAAAATTGTCATGTTTAAATTATCCACTGATTATTCCTCCTGCGTTTTTGAAGACTTGCTGCAGTTTTTATGATAGCATATTCCTGTTCTAAAAAGTATCCAGAAACGGGTTTTATCATTTGACCTTTATTGACCTTTTGGGTATACTAGCATTTAGATACTCGTTCTGCCAACTTTGTGGTAAACTACTTTTGAACGAATCAAAGGAGGACCTTACAAATGAATTTAATTCCTACAGTTATTGAACAATCATCCCGTGGGGAACGTGCTTATGATATTTACTCACGCTTATTAAAAGATCGTATTATTATGTTGAGCGGCCCAATTGATGACAATGTGGCAAATTCAGTGATTGCCCAATTGCTTTTCTTGGACGCACAGGATTCTGAAAAAGATATTTACATCTATATCAATTCTCCTGGCGGTAGCGTCTCAGCCGGCTTGGCCATTTTTGACACGATGAACTTTGTCAAAGCTGACGTGCAGACCATCGTCTTAGGGATGGCAGCATCCATGGGTAGTTTCTTGTTGACAGCTGGTACTAAAGGCAAACGTTTTGCTTTGCCAAATGCTGAAATCATGATTCACCAACCACTTGGTGGAGCTCAAGGACAAGCGACTGAAATCGAAATTGCGGCTCGTCACATCTTAAAAACTCGTGAACGCTTAAATAAAATTTTAGCTGAACGGACTGGTCAGCCACTAGAAGTAATCGAAAAAGATACCGACCGGGACAACTTTATGACAGCCGAAGAAGCTAAAGCTTATGGCTTGATTGATGAAGTTATGGAAAACAGCGGTAAATTGAAATAAACTGTTTAGATTAAATAAAAAGCCTCCTTCGTAAAAATGCGAAGGAGGCTTTTTTTATTAATCCGTAATTTCTTCGTAACGCTGTGCCAGATATTCATAGCCGGCTTCAACGTAATGTTGAGAGTTGGCAAGATTTTTGGCAATTTCTTCTTCAGTTAATTGGCGAATCACTTTGGCTGGTCGGCCGAAAGCTAAGGAATTCGGCGGAATCACAGTTCGTTCTGTCACCAGAGAGCCTGCGCCAATCAAAGAATTTTCACCGATGACAGCATCGTTTAAAATCGTGGTGCCCATCCCAATCAGGGCGCCGTTTTCAACGGTGCAGCCGTGGATAATACAGCTGTGGCCAATCGTCACATCGTCGCCAACAACGACCGGCGAATTAGTATCCACGTGAACGACGGTACCATCTTGCACATTGGTCCGATCACCGATTTTTATCGTATTATAATCGCCGCGAATGACCGCCTGAAACCACACAGTCACCTCATCACCTAGAGTTACTTTTCCAACTACATCAGCACTTTTTGCAATATAGCGCATATTAAACTCCTTTCAGAATAAACGAAATTTTTTTTAAGAACTGCTTATAGTTTACCCTATTTAAAACAAAAAAAGAAGTCCGCAGACTTCTTTTTGCTAGTCGTAATCCCCATCTTCAGCGAATTGACTATTGTATAATTTTTCGTAAAAGCCGCCTTCAGCCAGCAAGCTTTCATGGGTGCCTTTTTCAATAATTTCCCCTTGGTTCATGACTAAAATTAAATCAGCATCGCGAATCGTTGATAGGCGGTGGGCAATTACAAAGCTGGTGCGCCCCTCCATCACTCGATCCATCGCTTTTTGAATCAAAGCCTCCAAACGGGTATCCACTGAAGAAGTTGCTTCATCCAAAATTAAAATTTTCGGATCAGAAACAATTGCCCGGGCAATCGTCAACAATTGTTTTTGCCCTAAAGAGACATTATCCCCCTCTGAGTTAATCATCATTTCGTAACCATCAGGCATCGTACGGATAAAGTGATCGACATTGGCGGTTTTGGCGGCATCGACAACTTCATAATCGGTTGCATCCAATTTACCAAAACGAATATTATCAGCGATGCTGCCGGCATACAGCCAAGCATCTTGTAACACCATCCCGAAAACTGAGCGGACATCGCTACGGTTCATGGCCTTCGTATCAACACCGTCCACTCTAATTGCACCGGAATCAACATCGTAAAAGCGCATCAATAAATTAATCAGCGTCGTTTTACCGGCGCCGGTTGGTCCGACAATCGCTACCGTTTGTCCGGCCTTCACCTCAAAATTTAAATCTTTAATTAAAGGTTTTTTCGGATCATAACTAAAGGCCACATGGTCAAAGACAACATTGCCTTCTAAAGGTTGTGGCAACGGTAAATCGACCTCATTTTGAATTTCCTCTGGTTCATCTAAAATTTCAAAAACCCGATTAGTAGAAGCCGAAGCACTTTGGAGCATTGAAGACAGCTGCGTAATATTCCCCATTGGCTGAGATACTTGCCAAATATATTGGATAAAGGCCTGTAACTGTCCGACTACAATGATGCCGCCAATTACAAAATAACTACCGAGTACAGCCATCCCAATATAAGTTGCGTAGGCCGTTAATTGCACTAAGGGCATCATCAAACCAGAAATAAATGTTGCTCTAAAACCAAAATGCTGCAGGCGACCGTTAACTTTTTTGAAACCTTCTAACGTTTCTTTTTCCCGCCCGTATAATTTTAAGACGCTAAAGCCGGTCATATTCTCCTGAACATACCCATTTAAATCCCCTAAAGCGTTTTGCATGTTTTGAAAATACTTTTGTGAAATTCGAACAATCGTCCGACTGATAAATAACGACGCTGGAATCATAATTATTGAAATCAACGCCATAATCCAGTTGATATAAAACATCATCGCCAACGCCATCACGATACTCAACAAGGCGGAAACAATGTTGATAACAGCCTGCTGCATAGCACCGCTGACAGCATCGACGTCATTAGTGACCCGTGACAAAACATTTCCCTGTTGATGGGTGTCAAAATAAGAAACCGGCAGACGGTTAATTTTTTCGTCGATATCCGTCCGCAAATCCTTCATCGAATTTTGAACGACATTGGCCATCAAAACCCCTGATAATAATTGGGCGATACAATAGACGACACCGATAATCGCAATCCAAATCAAACACATAATTACGTAATCGAAGTCTAGCGGTTCACCAGCTAAAACATTCGCTGTAATCCGTGTAATCGGTAAGCCAGTCACATAAGGCATCAACGCATTAGAAGCTACTGTGACTACAACAAAGAACAAGACTGAATAAAAGGTCATCTTATAAGGTTTTACATAAATCCATAAGCGTTTTAAAGAAGAAAATGATTTTGTCATGCCAATTCCTCCTCTGAAAGCTGGGATGCGGCAATATCATAATAAATACTGCTACTCTTTAATAATTCTTCATGGGTACCTTCGCCGACAACCTTACCTTCATTTAAGACGATAATTTTATCTGCGTGCATGATGGTCCCCACCCGCTGTGCCACAATCAGCACAGTGGATTCTGTTGTTTCTTTTTTCAAACGAGCCCGTAGTTTGGCATCCGTTTGGTAATCCAGAGCCGAGAAACTATCATCGAAGACATAAATTTCCGGCCGACGAATCACGGCCCTAGCAATCGCCAAACGTTGCTTTTGCCCGCCAGAAAAGTTCGAGCCGCCTTCTGATAACTCTTCATCATAGCCTAAAGCTTTTTGGCTAATAAAATCAGAGGCTTGCGCAATATCTGCTGCAGCTTCCATTTCCTCCATGGTTGCATCTTCTTTTCCGTAGCGAAGATTGTCGGCAATTGTGCCGGTAAACAAAATCGCTTTTTGAGGAATGTAACCGATTTTTTGGCGTAAGGCTCGCAAACTATACTCTTCGACATTGACACCATCAATTAAAATTTCTCCCTCAGTGACATCATAAAAGCGAGGAATTAATTGAATCAATGTGGATTTTCCGCTACCGGTACTACCGATAAAGGCGACCGTTTCGCCAGGGCTCGCCGTAAAGCTGACATTGCGAATCACTGGAGATTCTGAATGCCCCGGATAAGCAAAAGTGACATTATTAAATTCGATGTAGCCATGTTTTTCCGTGGTGGTAACTCCAGCGGCATCATCTTTAATCGCCGGATTGGCATCCAAGGCTTCTTGAATCCGTTTAGCGGAAACTGCCGCCCGCGGATACATCATAAAGATGCTGGCAAACATCATAAATGAAAACAAAGCATGGAAAATATATTCAATAAAGGCAATCAAGTCCCCAACTTGGATAGCACCTGAATCAATTTGCACAGCTCCGTTCCAAATGATAATGACCATTACGATATTAAATAGAAAATAAAATCCCGGTTGGGCAACTGCCATCAAGCGGAATAAGCTTTTCGAGCTTTGGGTATATTGGTCATTGACTACTTCAAAGCGATCTTCTTCAAATTTTTCATTGACGAAAGCCCGAACAACCCGCAAGCCGGATAAGTTTTCTCTTAAAATACCATTGATGCTATCAAGATTTTTTTGCTGTTTGGTGGACAATGGTTCAGAAAATTTAGCAATCAATAATACTGAAACCAATAGCACTGGTAGAGCAAGCAGCACGTACATCCCTAAAGAGGCGCTGCTGCGCATGACCATATATAAACTAACGACAAACATCATTGGCGTCATAAACCCAGTCCGCAAAATATTTTGCATAAAGAGCATGATTTGATACGCATCATTTGTTGTTCTGGTAATCAATGATGAGACACCCAGACGTTCATATTCTAAATGTGAATACGTTTGAATTTTAGCAAATAAATCATTGCGAATTTCCTGGACGATATTCGTTGTGATGCGGGCGCTAAAATAGCCCAGTAAAATATTCATCACAATCCCAACCACGACAATGGCAATCATCCACAGGCCTTGGCGTTTGATGTAGTCAAAATCATTATTGGCCATCCCAACATCAATCATTCTCGCTAAAATAGTTGGCAGACCCAACTCAATTAAAATAAAGCCAAACACACAAATGAAATCTCCTAGGAGTAATTTTTTATTGTGCATGGTATACTGCCACATTAATTTCATTCGTTTATTACTCTCCTTTTCAACTTCCAGACGCCCTGTTTGTCATCCCCTTTCTCAAACAGGCCCATCCGCTGATTCAAATTTCCCCAAATGATCCAGAATTTTATTGATCAAATGAAAAAAGTCCGTTTATCCCCACTATACCACACGAATTTTTCAATGGCTATCTTCTTTTGGCTTACTTTCTATACTTCTTTCATTAACTATGATAGAATTAGCCTAACTATTTAACACACTCGGTGAATAAGAAATTCCTACATCAAAGAAAGTAATCCAAGACTTTCCTTTAGTGATTAGCTGGCCCTCATCACTGAAAATAACTCAAATGGATGTGCCATAAGTCGATTGACAAGCTGGCTGTCTGCAAAAATAAAATTTTGCCTTGAGAATCTCAAAAATTCTCTGTTGCTACTTCCCTTTTTTTGCAGGGCTATAAAGCTTAGCCTTTTTTCGGCTTTCGATTCTGTTTTGACTTATGTCACAACGGTTTTGCATGTAGCTTTTTTATTGTGAACTGAAAATTAAAAAATTTGCCAATTTTGGCTGAAGGAGAATATTTTATGATTTACAAAGTTTTTTATCAAGAAAGCAAAGAAAGAAACCCAAAACGAGAAGAAACCCAATCGCTTTACATCGAAGCAGATACAGAAGTCGAAGCTCGTCAACGTGTTGAAGAAAACACCCCATACAATATTGAATTTCTTCAAGGATTAACGGGTAACCATCTCGACTATGAAAAAGAAAATACTGAATTCAAATTGGTGGACTTCTAATATGAAACCTTCCATAAAAAACAACGAGACGGGCGTTTTTGCCATTGGTGGTCTTGGTGAAATTGGGAAGAACACGTATGGGGTACAATTCCAAGATGAAATCATCATTATTGATGCCGGTATTAAATTTCCAGAAGACGATCTATTAGGGATTGATTACGTCATTCCCGATTACAGCTATATCGTTAACAATATTCAAAAAGTCAAAGCCTTAGTCATCACCCACGGCCACGAAGATCATATCGGTGGTGTGCCGTATCTCTTAAAGCAGGCTAATATTCCAATTTATGCTGGCCCTTTAGCACTAGCCTTGATTACCAATAAACTAGATGAACACGGCCTATTGCGGGATGCTGAATTGCATGAAATTAATGAAGACACCATTTTGCGTTTCCGTAAAACGTCGATTAGTTTCTTTAGAACCACCCACAGTATTCCAGATGCCTTGGGTGTTGTCGTTAAAACTCCATCCGGTAATGTCGTAGCAACTGGAGACTTCAAATTTGATTTCACTCCGGTGGGCGAGCCGGCCAATCTTCACAAGATGGCCCGTATCGGTGAAGAAGGCGTCCTCTGCTTACTATCAGATAGTACCAATGCAGAAATTCCGACCTTTACAAAATCAGAAAAAACAATTGGCGCATCTATTTTAAAAATCTTTGAAAAAATTGATGGCCGTATTATTTTTGCCAGCTTCGCCTCCAATATTTTCCGGTTACAACAAGCAGCCGATGCCGCTGTCGCCACCGGCCGTAAAATTGCCGTCTTTGGCCGCAGTATGGAAAATGCGATTGTAAATGGCCAACGCCTCGGCTACATCAATGTCCCCGATGGTACTTTTGTGGAATCCCATGAAATCAATCGGATGCCAGCAAATGAAACAATGATTTTATGTACCGGCTCTCAAGGAGAACCAATGGCGGCTTTAAGTCGAATTGCCAATGGTACCCACCGGCAAATTCAAATTCAACCGGATGATACGGTGATTTTTTCTAGCTCGCCAATTCCTGGTAATACCACGAGTGTTAACCAGCTGATTAATTTATTATCAGAGGCTGGCGCTAACGTAATTCACGGAAAAATTAATAATATTCATACTTCTGGTCACGGTGGCCAAGAGGAACAAAAATTGATGCTGCGCTTAATGAAGCCAAAATATTTTATGCCAGTTCACGGGGAATTTCGGATGTTAAAAATCCATACCCAATTGGCCCAAGATACCGGCGTGCCAGCTGAAAATTGTTTTATCATGGGCAACGGCGATGTGTTAGCTCTGACAGCAGACTCTGCCCGCCAAGCTGGCCATTTTAATGCCAGCGACGTCTATGTTGACGGCAGCGGCATCGGTGATATCGGCAATGTGGTCTTACGGGACCGCCGCATTTTATCTGAAGAAGGCTTAGTCTTAGTAGTAGCGACTATCGATATCGCTAAAAAAGAAATTTTAGCCGGTCCGGATATTTTATCCCGCGGCTTTGTCTACATGCGGGAATCAGGCGATATGATTAATACCGGTCAACGGTTATTATTTAACGCCTTAAGAGAAGCTCTTAAAGAAACAGATTGCACCGAACAAAAATTACGAGATGTTATGACTGAAACAATCCAGCCCTTCTTGTTTGAACAAACAGAACGTCATCCGATGATTCTTTCAATGGTCATGACGCCAGATAATTGAACAACTTTGGAAAAACTGTCACAATCTATGACAGTTTTTCTTTTTTTTACCTTGATTGATAAATCTCATATATATTTCCCATAAAAAAACTGTTAAATTTCATTTAGTGAAGAAAAAAGATTAAATAATGCCAATAAATGTGATAAAATTACTTTAAGAGATAAAAGTCTCTACGTAATGAAAAATTTTGAACGTTTTGGGTGTTGTTGTATCAAAGGAGGTTTAATATGGTCAGAACCAAAAAGATTTATCGGGAGCACTTATTAAACGGTGCTTATCAACTGGTTGTTGCAGAAGGTTTTAAAAATTTTCATGCACGGAATGTCGCTAAACAAATCAAGTGCTCGACGCAGCCAATCTATCGTGAATTTACGAACTTGACAGAGTTCAAGGACAGCCTCTGTGATTTTATCATCGCCAAAATTGAAAATTATTTTAAAAAGAATAGCATTACCTCTTTAGAAGGATTGTCAGCTACCGTTAGCTCCTATGCTAAAAAATATCCAAAAGAATTTCTGCGGTTTTTCGTTGAAGATGCTGAATGCAGCATGCGGGTTGAAGGCTATATCCGTGGCTACTTCAATCAAATTGCCAAGGAACAGCACGACTATGACAGTTTAGAAGAAGATGAGCGCAATGCCATGTTCCAAATGTTTTGGTATTATATTGTCGGCAAAGGTTCGCTAATTGCTTATCAAGATCGCGAAATTCCTGACACCAAGGTTTTCTTAGAAAAAATTGAGACACTTTATATTTTAGAATAGTCGTCTTGCCCAGACACACAATACACGAACCTCAAAATTTATTGCATCCACCCTGTGAGTAGCCGGCTTATTTCACCCTTTGCCGCCTCATTGGCTAGACTAAGACAATTTGAAATAAATGTCTTAGTCTTTTTTCTACTCCTAAAGACTGATGTTAGTTTTTTTTATTCTGATATTATTAAATCATTCCACTAAAATTCAAGCACTTGCTAACAGTGGAACGAAAGGGATGAAAAAATATGAAAAAAAGTAAAACGGGATGGATTATTTTAGGGGTCGTTGCAGTAATTATCATCGCAATTGGCGGTTACTTTGTCACCACTTACAATTCTTTGGCTCGAGCAGAGAACAATGTAGATGCCACCTGGTCACAAGTAGAAAATGTGATGCAGCGGCGGGCTGATTTGATTCCAAATCTAGTGAGTAGCGTCCAAGGAAGCATGGATCATGAGAGCGAGATTATTCAAACAATTACCGAAGCCCGCAAATCCTATGATGATGCCACTACACCAGAGGAACAAATTGCAGCCAATGACCAACTAGAGCAAAGCGTTGGTACTTTAGTAAATGTGATTCAAGAAAGCTATCCAGAATTAAGCTCCAATGAAAATGTCAAAACCTTAATGACACAGCTAGAAGGTAGTGAAAACCGCATTTCTGTCGAGCGAAAAAATTATATTGACGAAGTGCAAACCTACAATCAACAACTAGTTGCTTTTCCTAAAAATATTGTCGCCGGCTTGTTAGGCTTTGATAAAAAGGCTAACTTTGCCGCCGAAGAAGGTGCTGACCAAGCTCCAGATGTCAGCTTTAATTGAGGTGAAGCAGATGAAAACTAAGCAGACTTCTCAAGATGCTACTGCATTAAATCAGCAGGTAATAGCAAATTACCAGCATCTGCGACGACGTAGTTTGATTGCTGCTGGTCTGTTTCTAATTGCTTTCGCTGTCAGTGGTTTTATCTTTTTTAAAACTGCTGTCAACAATACTTCGTATCAAAACAGACTGTCAGACTACTCACAACAATTAAATACGTTATCTGAACAGCGTCAGGGCATTTTAGATGGCACGATTGAGCCTGAGACGGTTGATTTTGATCAGACACTAGAAGATAATCTAGCTAATCTCAAGGATTATCCTAGCAATGAAGACAGCTATCAGGTTCCTATTGATGGCACTAATATTACCTTAGCCATCAATCGCAACAATATTTTTGCCACTGATAATGCGGGAATTTTAGACAGTGCAACGAAGGAAAAAATATACACCTTAAATAAAGAATTGGCTGCCAGTACCAATGGCGCACAACTGATGGTCGTCACCTTGCCGGATTTAGCTGGTGAAGATATTGATGAACTGGCGAATGATATTTTTAATCAGCTGGGAATCGGCAACGCTGAAGAAAGCAATGGCGTCTTGTATTTAGTCGCCGTTGACGACCGAGAATTTCGTCTTGAGGTTGGCTATGGACTGGAAGGTACGATTACCGATAGCTTAGCTAGCGATATTACCGAAGATGATGCTGTGGTTGAGGCTTTTAGAGATGAGGATTACAATACTGGCGTCAATCAAGTGCTGGATGAAACCTTCAATTTGATGAATTCCAAAACCGCTTTGGTAGATTCAAATATTGCACGAATTGAAGACGAGCTAGGCACAGCCAAATTAATTCATTGGCTGCTGATTATCAGCATGCTGCTACTCGCCTTCATTAGTCTATTGATGATTGTTCTTTTGTTAAGAAGTCGCAGCTACTTAAAACATTATCTGCAGGATTATCAGGAAAAAATTTCTGAAGCAAACACTGCTCGGTTATCAACAAGTGCCATTCGCAAAACCGATTTATTTTACATTTTAAAAAGCGGTCTCTTCTTAGCCCTAACTCTTCAAGGCATACGGCGTGCCGTAATTCAAGGACGGCTCTTGAACACTTCCGGAGCCACAGCGAAAGGCTTAGGCCGCGTGCTGATTGGCGACACCTTGTATTCAAGTGACGGGACCATTTTAACAACAGCTTATCTAGCTTCAAACTATAATTCCAGCAACTGGTCCGACAATAATAACTCCGGATCTGGTAGCGGCGGCTCGTGGGGTTCCTTCGGCGGCGGTTCTTCCGGCGGCGGTGGCTCCTCAGGCGGCTGGTAAAAAATAAATCTAAATTGCCGCTGATGAGGGCTGTTTCAGCTCTTTCATCAGCGGCAATTTTTTTATGTCAATTTGAAAAGCATCACGCTTTCCCCTTCGATAATTTCACCGGTTTTATAAAAGCCAACTGCTTCATATAAACGAATTGCAGCTTGATTGTCCGGCTCAACGCTTAGAGCCAACATTTCTGTTAGACCTTGAGCTTTCTCTCTAACAATTTCAAGGGTAACCAGTAAAGCTAATCTGCCATAGCCCTTGCCTTAAAAACGGGCGTCTATTAGAAAATGCCAGATATTATACATCTGGTCCTCTTCATCAAACACAATTGAGACGTAGCCAATCAGTTCCTCGGCTAAATAAATACCATAGGGATTGACGAAATCCCGCATAACATAGGCATAGGCTAAGCTTTTACAGGTACTCGCCACGTAGCTCTCTTGATTTTTTTCCACAGTCAAAGCCAAAATCTGCTCGATATTTTCCCTGGTAACTGGTGTTAATGTGATATTTGAGTGTGTCATAGAACCTCTTTCTTATCTAATTCAAGTGACATTGCATAAATTCTTAGCAGCAGCCTGATTTAAATTTTTCTTCATAATAACCACCCCATTCTATTTACTCCTCCCTATTTTAACAAAAAGCAGCGTAATAAAAACAAAAAAATTGTGTCAGTTGAACTTTATATCAACCAACACAATTTTAATAAAATCTGTTTATTCAAAAACCTCCGGCTCATCTGTCTCCGGTTCTTTTTGCAGATAGACTTCCCGGGGCTTACTGCCAACTGAAGGTCCAATCACACCATTTTCCTCTAGCTCATCGACGATTCTTGCTGCCCGATTATAGCCGATTCTAAAACGCCGCTGTAAAAAAGAAATACTAGCGGTTTGCATATCCACCACCAACTCTTTGGCCGGTTCGTATAGATCATCTAAAGGATGCTCGCTGGGATTTGAGGTTGGCTCCTCTTCTTCTGTCACCATCATGCTTTCTTGATAGTCAGCTTCTTGTTGATCTGTGACAAATTTAACGATTCGTTCAACCTCATGATCAGAGATAAAAGCTCCTTGCACCCGAATCGGTTTATTTTCTCCCATCGGTAAAAAGAGCATATCCCCTCGACCCAATAATTTTTCAGCGCCATTACTGTCAATAATCGTCCGAGAATCAGTCCCGCTGGAAACCGCAAAGGCAATCCGTGAAGGCACGTTGGCTTTGATGATCCCTGTGATAACATCAACACTTGGCCGTTGCGTTGCTAAAATCATATGAATTCCTGCAGCCCGAGCCATCTGTGCTAAACGAATAATTGCGTCTTCGACTTCATTACTAGCTACCATCATCAAGTCGGCTAATTCATCGACAATTACCACAATAAACGGTAAAATCGGATGGTTTTGACCATCCTCAAGATTTTTTTGGGTAATCAATTCGTTATATCCGCTGATATTACGAACTCCAGTTGCAGCGAATTTTTCGTAGCGCTCTTCCATTTCCTTGACTACTTTTTGCAAAGCTTGCGCAGCTTTTCGCGGGTTAGTCACCACCGGCGTTAGCAGATGGGGAATCCCGTTATAGACATTTAGCTCCACCATTTTCGGATCAATCATCATCAATTTTACTTCATGGGGCTTGGCCCGCATTAAAATACTCGTAATAATTCCATTAATGGCTACCGATTTCCCACTACCAGTCGAACCGGCAATCAGAAGATGGGGCATCTTAGTTAAATCTGCCACCTGAACTAAGCCAGAAATATCTCGACCTAACGGCACTTCCAGAATTTTATCTGGATGATCTGGTTGTGCTTCAATAATATCTCTGAAGGAAACAGTGCTGACTGTTGAATTCGGCACTTCAATACCAATCAGTGATTTTCCTGGAATTGGTGCTTCCATCCGGACATCCTTGGCCGCTAAAGCCAAGGCAATATCGTCAGTAAGATTGACAATCTTGCTGACTTTAACACCGACAGCCGGTTGAATTTCAAATTTTGTCACCGATGGTCCTAGGCTGGCTTTAACCACTCGGGCCTCAACCCCAAAACTTTTGAAAGTATTTTCTAACACGCCGATATTTTCTTCAATTTTTTTGTATTCACCGCTTTGATCCGCTGTCGGAATCGAATCTAACAAGGTGGAGGGCGGCAATTGATAATCCCGGTCTTCCGGTTCTGCTTGAATCGCAAATTCTAAATCTTCATTATCAGCTTCCGGCTCTTCGTAATGCTTTTGAGCTGATGTTGAAACCGAATTATTTTGAAAGCTATCAATCGGAATTTCCAGCTGTACGGGTACCGGCTCGTTTTCTTCTTCCCGATACATCTCTTGAGCTAATTCTTCACCAGGAGACAACGGTCGCACTTGATTTTGCTTGCGGCGGGCCACTTCTGCCTCAGCAGCTTCCCGTTGAGCTGCCACTCGTTCTGCTTTTTTTAGTTTTCGTTTTTGAGCCCAGCTTAAATCTTCATCATCCGTAGCACCCTCAGCGAACGATGGTTCAGCTGGAGCTGCTTTAGTTTTTGCTGCTTTTTTCTCAGTAGCTCTCTGCTGTCTAGTTGCTTTCTGCTCTTTCTTTGGATCTCCTTGAAGCCACTCATTGATCTTTTGCAAAAAGTCCAAAATCCGCTGCAGCCCCATGCCACTGAAAAGATAAATTCCTATTAGCCATAATATTAAACAAATGATATAGCTACCAAAATCAGCTACTAAGAAGTGACTACCACTGTATAAAACAGCCCCAAGTAACCCACCGCCGACATTAGCTGAAATTTGATTGTGGCGGATATCCTGCAATAAAAGATCCCACGTAATCGTAATGACGTTTCCTTCGGTTTGCATTCCGCTGAATAAGCGGATGTGCAGGAAAAGTAAAATTCCCAAAAGAAAAATTGATCCACCGGCAAGTCGTCGGGGGTTTTTTATTTTGAAGGTTTTGTTTTGCAGAATTAAAAAGCCGCCGTAAATCACTAAGAGTACCGATAAAATCGGGTAGGCATTGCCGCCAATTAATCTTAAGCCATTGGCGGCCAAGCGTCCTAAAAAGCCTAATTGAAATAAACTAAAGCCTGCTAAAAAAATAAAGCCAATGCCAATCAAAATTAGCATCAACTGTTCCTGTTGTTTTTGCTGTTTTTTTGTTTTTCTTTTTTTTGCCATGTCCTTCCCCTCACTTAATCCTTCTCTATTATACATAAAAAACGATGGGAACAAAAGTTTTCCTTTTGGCTGTCGTTTAAATAAAGTGCAAAAAAAAACTGACTTGCGTCAGTTTTTTAATACCAGTTATGACTTAGGTGGTACGCTTTTGCAGCCACCCATGAGCCGTATCGTTGTTTCACATAATTATCAGCAACCCGCTCTTGATTTTCCGGAGATAAATCGCCGCCAAGATAGCTTAATAATAATTGATAGCGACCATAATGCTGACCGCTTGCAGAATAAACAGTATATGAACCGCCCGATTCCTTCATGGCAATCCATTCTTTGGCTGCTAATTCTTCTGCATCAGTAACTGTCGATGAACCGCCAGTTGAACCGCTGTTGCTAGTGTCATTGTTAGTTGTTCCAGTTGAACCGCTGTTGCCTGTATTAGAAGCCGTATCAGTTTCAGTCACAGTATTTTCAGCGGCCTGATTTTGCTCAGCGGCTAAGCGATCCGCTTCTGCTTGAGCATCTGCAGCAGCTTGTTCGGCTGCTAAACGATCCGCTTCTGCTTGAGCGGCAATGCGAGCTTCCTCTTCTTCTTTACTGGCAACAACACCGGCTAAAGCATCTTGATTATTCGCTAGCTGAACTTTTAAGTCATTCACTTGCGTGATATATGCCGCACTTTGAGTTTCCAAGTCAGCCTGATTGGCTTCAAGCTCAGCTTGGGTATCAGCCAATTGTGTTTCCAATTCTTCTAACTTGGCTTGTTCTGTATTCAGACTTTCAATTTTGTCGTTTTCAGCGCTTTGTAAAACTGTCATTGCATATACACGGTTGACAAAGTCAGTAATACTTTCCGCGTCTAATAATGCCTGCCAGTCTCTTTCGCTGGAACCATTTAATTGAATATCCTGCATCCGTTCGGCTACCGCCGCTTTGCGTTCTTCAATATTGGCTTTGGTTGTTTCGATATCCGCTTGGGTTTGTACTAATTTTTCTTGGTTATCGGCAACCGAAGTACTTAAAGCATCGATTTGATCTGCAGTTGCTTGCGCTTGATCCATTGCGCTGGTAATTTGCGAGTTGATTGAATCTGCTTGATTGTTTAAATCACTTTCTTGTGAATTTAAATCATCAATTGTATCGGCACCCACAAACATTGGTGAAACCGTACTGGTTAAAAGTAACGCAGATAGTAACACTATGCTTTTTCTTGCTTTCACTAAATCCCACACCTTTCATCAAAGTTTCTCAACTTGATCTCCGCAGTAATTATACAGATTAATAAAAGGTTTTTTGTTGCAGTGAGATTACATTTTGTTACAAAAAAAGCAGAAATCCAGTTTATTCGATGAAAGTTTTTTAAGAGTCTGGAGAACTCCTTAACAAATCAAGGTTTTTCTTAATTTTTTCTAATTTTCTTTCTTGTAACATTCTGGTAACATTTCTGGAAGTTTTTTATTTTTCTCTTTTTTTCAAGAGCAGTTCTTGGATATCTTTGATATTACTGCGATTTTTATACTTCAAATTAGGAAAGGCCCGCACAATCCGCCGTTGATTAAAGTTGAATTTCGGCAATTTTTCTCTTAAATCAGGATTATTGGTTAAGTATTCCTGCCAAGATTTAGCGGCTTCACTCCGTCTTTGACTTAAATCGTTTTGGACATCGGAAATTTGGCCGGCAATTTTATCCTTTACATTTTGGAGATTTGTCTGCAGTTCTTGATGACGCATTTGACGGCGAGCTTCAAATTCTGCTTGCGAAGTTTCAATCACCTGCGCAATCTCCTTAGTAACTTTCTTGAAGGAAGCCATATTGGTGACTGTATAAGTTAAATCAGCTAAGGTAATGACAATCATAATAATCGGCATGACGACACCAAAGTGAGCAGCCAACCAGCCTTCAGCCATTAAAACCCGAGGATGGATAACTTTGACAATCAAGACACAACCGACACCCCAAAAAAGGGAAACGGGAATTGCCACTCTACCATTAATATTTAACGGTACCTTGGAATAATCCCACAGAGAAGCATTAAAGAGTTTTTCCAAAGCAAAACTAGTAATATATTCTAAAACTGTCACCAAAATAGCAGACAATACATATAATAGAAGCAAATTGTTTTGGTAAGGTTCAATAAAATACAAAACCCCTAAAATTCCGAAGCCGTAAATCGGTGTAATAGGTCCGATTAAAAAGCCGCGATAAACAAAGTGCCTCGCCTTTAAAGAACAATAAACCGTTTCCCACAGCCATCCAATAAAAGAATAAATGTAAAATAGCCAGACTACCTTAATAAACTCATCCATATTTTTCTCCAATTTCTATTTTCATTTTAAAACTATTTTAGCAAAAAAATCGAAAAAGCACTCGTTTCAGCCTTAAAATATAGCACCAGACTTTCTTTGCCGGAAAAGTTAGTCTACAATAGACGAGTATCTTTCTTCTATTATTATGTAAAACTAAATAATTTACTGCTGCAAAGGAGTTCAAAATGGTTCAATTATTAAAATATGCAAAAAATTATCGCAAACAAGTGATTCTCGGACCAATTTTTAAATTTTTAGAAGCGGTCTTTGAACTGCTGCTGCCTTTATTAATGGCCGCCCTAATCGATCAAGGAATTACGGCTGGCAATCGCAGCGAAGTCATCCGCATGACAATTTGGATGATTGTCTTATCGGTGGTCGGATTGATTTGTGCCATGATTTGCCAATACTATGCTTCCATCGCTTCCCAAGGTTTTGGGACTGAGCTGCGCAATCAGCTAATGAACAAAATCAATCATTTTTCCCACAGCCAGCTAAATGAATTTGGCACGGATACTTTAATTACCCGTATGACCAGCGATATTAATCAATTACAGCTGGCCTTAGCGATGCTGATTCGCCTCGTTATTCGGGCGCCATTTTTAAGTATTGGCTCCGTTGTGATGGCCTTTTATATCAACTGGCAGATGGGATTAATTTTTCTTTTGCTGCTACCGCTTTTTTGTATTATTTTATTTTTTATTGTCACTAAAACCGTTCCTCTATACCGCCAAGTTCAGCAAAAACTTGACCGAATTAATGAGCTGGTCAGCCAAAATTTAAGTGGGGTCAGAGTAATTCGCGCCTTTGCCCGTCGCAATACTGAAAAAAAGAATTTCAATGACAGCACAGATGACTTGTCGAAAGTTTATCTGCGGGTCTCAAATATTTCGGCCCTCTTAAGTCCGGCAACAACCTTCATCATGAACATGGGGATTGTCGCCTTACTTTATTTCGGTGGTATTCGGGTTAATATCGGTTCTTTGCAACAAGGAGAAGTCGTTGCGTTAGTCAATTATATGAACCAAATGCTGTTGGCTCTAATTGTCGTTTCCAATTTGGTGGTAATTTTCACCAGAGCGGCCGCCAGCAGCACTCGGATCAAAGAAGTCTTAGCAAGTGAAACCAATTTAAGTGCTGACGGCAGTCAAGCGATAGAAACTAGCTCAACAAAAACCTTATTGGCGTTTAACAATGTTGACTTTCGCTACACAGCGGATTCTGGTTTAGCGTTAGAAAATATCAGCTTCACAATGGCAAATAATTCCATCTTAGGAATTATCGGCGCTACCGGTAGCGGCAAATCGACTCTCACACAGTTAATTCCCCGCTTCTATGATGCCACAGCAGGGCAAGTGACCTTTGCGGAGATTGATGTCAAAGATTGGTCTTTAACAAAACTTCGCAGCCAAGTTGCAATGGTTCCGCAAAAAGCGGTTCTCTTCAATGGAACAATTAGAGAAAATCTACAATGGGGAAAAGCCGCTGCCACAGACGAGGAATGCTATCAAGCGCTGGCCATCGCCCAGTGTCTAGAATTCGTCCAGCAACTTCCTAATGGACTCGACACTAAAGTAGAAGAAGGCGGCAAAAACTTTTCCGGCGGTCAACAACAGCGCCTGTGTATCGCCCGTGGCTTGATGGCCCAAAGCCAGCTCTTGATTTTAGATGATTCCTTAAGCGCACTGGATTACCAAACGGATTTACTTTTACGCCAAGCCTTAAAACGTGACTATCAAGGTGCCGTCATCATCATTTCTCAACGAGTACGCTCGATTCAATCGGCTGACCAAATTTTGGTCATGGAAAATGGTCGCTTGGCGGATATGGGCCGCCATTCAGATTTGCTACAGCAATCAGCGGTCTATCGTGAAATTGTCGCTTCTCAAGCGGAAACCGATCAGGAGGTCAGCGATGAAAACTAAAGGAACTTTTAGCTCATTAAAACGATTTCTACCTTTTTTAATGCCTTATAAAAAGGAAATTATCTCCGCTATTTTCTTGGGAATCATCAGCGGAATCGCCACCGTTTTACTAACTTATGAAATCGGCCACAGTGTTGATCAGCTGATTGGCGTTGGCCAAGTCGACTTTAGTCAACTGGCAGCCATTTTGATGATGTTTGTCGCAATTGTCTTTGTCGCTAGCATCAGTCAGTTTTTCATTCAAAAATTAGGTAATAATTTGGCTTATCTTTCTGTTGCTGATTTACGAAAAAAAGTCTTTGAACACCTTAATTTTTTGCCTTTAAAATATTATGACCAAACGCCCCATGGCAATATCGTCAGCCGCTTTACCAACGACATGGATAATATTTCTGTAGCCGCTTCTGCTGTCTTTAATCAATTATTTTCCGGGGCTGCTGTTGTCATTGCCTCCCTTGGATTTATGCTTTATCTTAGTCCGACACTGACCTTGATTGTTTTAGTTACCACACCGATTATTTTCATCGTAAATTGGCTGGTAACGAAGGCTTCTCAAGAAAACTTTGGTAATCAGCAACGGATTGTCGGTGAACTGTCTGGCTTTATCAGTGAAATGGTCAGCAATCAAAAAATTGTGATTGCCTTTCAAAGGGAGCAACAAAATCAGCAAAATTTTGAAACTCTTAATCAGGAATTAAACGTCAAGGGACAAAAAGCTCAGTTTTCATCCTCCTTGACAAACCCGCTGTCTCGTTTTGTCGACCACGGCGCTTATTTGATGATTGGCTTAATTGGCGGCCTATTGGTGTTAAATGGCAGTTCGACTGTGACTGTCGGTGTGATTTCAAGTTTTATTATCTATTCTAGCCAGTTTTCCAAGCCGTTTATTGAGCTATCAGGGATTACCACGCAAATCCAAACGGCGATTGCCGGTTTGGATCGGGCCTTTGAAATTTTGGACAATCCAGTGGAAAAAGATGATGGCCAACTTGTTTTAGAGAGAGTTGCTGGCAAAGTTAGCTTTGAAAATGTGGCATTTTCCTATGACCCAAAGCAAAAATTAATCAGTGATTTTAATTTTGTTGCTGAACCTGGTGAAACAATTGCAATAGTTGGGCGGACTGGTGCAGGCAAATCCACTTTGGTCAACTTGCTGATGCGTTTTTATGAGGTTGATCAAGGGAAAATAACGGTTGATGATACGAATATTACCGATTTAAAGCGGGATAATCTACGGCAACAATTTGGCATGGTGCTACAGGATACTTGGCTGTTTGACGCTAGCATCCGAGAAAATTTACAATTTGGCAATGCTGAAGCCAGTGATGAAGAAATTTATCAAGCTCTGAAAAAAACGTATATGTATGATTTTGTGATGCGATTACCGAAAAAACTCGATAGTATCATCGGTACCTCTGGCTTAAAAATTTCCGAAGGTCAGCGGCAATTGCTGACAATTGCCCGCACCATGTTAAGTAATCCACCCATGCTGATTTTGGATGAAGCAACAAGTTCTGTCGATACCTTAACAGAAAAAAATATTCAAGCGGCTTTTCTAGCAATGATGGAGGGCAAGACCAGTTTTGTGATTGCCCATCGCCTGTCGACCATAAAAAATGCCGATAAAATTTTAGTGATGGATCAAGGACAAATTGTTGAAGCCGGCACCCATGACCATTTATTAAAAATTGACGGTTATTATTCTCAGCTTTACCATGCCCAATTTAGCGAATAAGAACCAATTTCGATTTATTTGCTTAGATAAAGAAAAAACTCCTTTGCATTAAGCCAATTCGCTTTTTGCAAAGGAGTTTATTTTTATAAAATATTTTTCACGATAAAATTCATGACGTTAGCGACATAAGTTTCTGGATCGCTTTCATAAGCCATACCGTGAGCAGCACCAACGACAGTTAAACTTTCCTTCGGAGCATCAGTGGCAGCATAAACTTCTGCTAGCATTTCATAAGGCACGAATGCATCTTGATCTCCGTGAATAAACATAATCGGCCGTTTATTTTTCGCTAGTTGTTTGACTGCGGAAGCTTCTTTCAAATGGTAGCCTGCCCGTAGATTGGCCACTGTGCTAGCAGCATTCATCAAAGGAAATTCCGGTAGTTTAAAAATTTGTTTCAATTGGAAGGCTAAAATATCATGAATCGAGGTATAGCCACAGTCTTCCACAATACATTTGACATTTTCTGGCAGCTCTTCGCCAGCGGTCATCATAACAGTTGTGCCCCCCATTGAGATTCCAAATAAAACAATTTCACTGTCTGAATCATAACGGACAATTGCCTCCGCCCACTCTTTCACATCCAAACGATCGTACCAGCCCATCGTCGTATACTCACCTTCACTGCTGCCGCAGCCTCGACAATCGATTGTTAGAATATTGAAACCAAATTGATAAAATTCTCTGGCAAAGGGATACATTGCTTTTTGATCAGCCATATAACCATGGACCATAATCATCCAGCCGTGGGAGCCGCCCTCTTGCAAAAAGGCGGTGCCTTTTAACTGCAACCCATCAAAAGAGAGCATCTCCATATTCTTTTTCGGGGTCGTTTCCACCCACTGACTGACTTTAGCTTGGCGGTCCGCCTGCTCTTCTGCGGTACCGCTAGTCCCCATCGGTAAATTTGGATTGTCCTGCAGAAAAAATTTATCCCCCCGCTTCATTGCTAAATCATAAAAATAAGTTCCAGCACCAAAATAAGCTGCACCAGAAAGGCCGGCAGCGGCTAAAAGATGTTTTGCTTTCATTTGCTTTCCCTCCTCAATTCTCTTTTCTTTATTTTCCCACAGATGGTCTATCTGTGAAAGGAAAAAATTTACAAGTAATTCTAGCCGATAATTTCAACTTATTTTCCGAAAATAAATAACGTAATATATTCCTAAAAAAAACGTTTACAAATAAAAATTACAGAGTTGTAATAATCATGTGAAATAAATAACAAACTTTTGAAGAGGTGTATTTATATGAAAACAATCGTAGCTGGAGAAGACAAAAGAGCCAAAGTAGTTGAAAAGGATCTCCGTCCTTTAAAATCAGGAGAAGCTTTATTAGATATGGAATGCTGTGGGGTTTGTCACACAGATTTGCACGTCAAAAACCAAGATTTTGGCGATGTATCTGGAGTCATTTTAGGCCATGAAGGAATTGGTAAAGTCATTGCTGTTGCTGAGGACGTCACCAGTCTTAAAGTTGGCGACCGTGCATCTGTAGCTTGGTTTTTTGAAGGCTGTGGCCATTGCGAGTACTGTACAACTGGTCGGGAAACTCTCTGCCGTAGTGTCCGCAATGCCGGTTATACAGCCGATGGCGGCATGGCCGGAAAATGTATTGTCAGTGCCGACTATGCAGTGAAGGTGCCAGAAGGCTTATCTTCAGAAGCTGCTAGCTCAATCACCTGCGCAGGCGTGACTACCTATAAAGCAATCAAAGTATCCAACGTCCATCCTGGTGAATGGATTATTATCTCAGGTCTTGGTGGGCTGGGAAACTTAGCTTTGCAATACGCAAAAAATGTCTTTAACTTAAAAGTAATTGCTGTTGATATCAATGATGACCAACTAGCCTTTGCCAAAGAATTTGGTGCTGACATGGTTGTGGATCCATTGAAGGAAGATTTAGGTAAAGTGATTCAAGAAAAAATTGGCGGTGCCCATGGTGCAGTGGTAACGGCTGTTGGTAAATCAGCCTTTAATGGCGCTGTCGATGCGGTCAGAGCTGGAGCCAGAGTGGTTGCCGTTGGCTTACCGGTTGAATCAATGGATCTGAGCATTCCTCGGCTTGTTCTTGACGGAATCGAAGTGGTTGGTTCATTAGTAGGCACAAGAAAAGATTTGGAAGAAGCTTTCCAATTTGGTGCTGAAGGCAAGGTCGTTCCTCAATACCACATGCGAGACATGGAAGACATCAATACAATTTTTGAAGAGATGGAAGCCGGCAAAATTCGTGGTCGCATGGTCCTTGATTTAAGAAATATCGATTAAAAAAAACTGAGCAGTCGGGATGTGGCTGCTCAGTTTTTTTTATTTAAATAAATTTGCAGTTCTTAACAAACGTTTATAGGGCACACTTTTGGCAACTAGATAAGTAACTGCCACTTGGATTGGAAAAGAAATTGCTGCACTAAGCAGTCGCTGTCCCCAAATAATCCAGCTGAAAAACGGTACATGATACATCAGCCCCAACCATAAAGGCGTCAAAAATAATCGGCTGACCAAAAAAACTACCAGCACACAGACAATCGTCCGCTGCCAGGTAATATTTTTCTTATAAAGAAACCAGCCGTAAATACTTCCTTCAACAAAAGCACTGATTGTAAAACCGATAAAAAACGGAGCTTTCCCCAGCAGCGTGATGCCGATAAAATCCGCCAGTACTCCACCAATTCCAGACCACAGAGGGCCAAATAAAATGCCCATCATCACCTGAGGGACAAATCCCAAACTTACTCTGAGAAAAGTTGTTTCAACAGAGAACAGTCTAGTCATGACAATCGTCAACGCAATTAGAAGTCCCATAATTGCAATCGAATACGTCGTCAATTTTTTCATTGCAAGCATCTCCTTTTAGAGCTGCTACATGCTATGCAGCGAATGCGAAAACAAAACCGCGGAAATAAATTCCTTCGTCCAACGGGCAACATCCCATCCCATCAGCACTTAACGCTTTGTTTCCTACTCTGATATTTTTTGGACTTTTGTCCGTTTAGAATATACCACATTTAACTGCTGAGGTATAACTCTTTACTAATTTTTTCATGAGCTTTCTTCATTTCGTTCGGAGTTTTTTCGATAAACACTATAAACAGTTGACAACAGAATACAAACTGTTCTATACTGTTTACAAGGAGTTGTCGACAATGCATTTAATTATCAATCACTCATCGATGGTACCAATCTATGAGCAAATTATTGAACAGATCAAAGAAAATTTAATTTCCGGCGAGCTAAAAGAAAATGATATGCTGCCTTCGATTCGTTCTCTGGCTAAGGATCACAAAATTTCTTCGTTAACAGTCAAGAAGGCCTATGACCAATTAGAGGCTGAAGGCTACACGGTGACGGTTCATGGTAAAGGTTCTTTTATTGCCACAAATAATCAAAATCTTGTACAAGAAGATGTCAACAAAGAAATTGAAACAGCCTTTGAGGCGATTATCACCAAGGCTGAAAAAGCCGGTATTACAAAAAAAGAACTGTTGGAACTATTTGAAATGTTATTGGAGGAATCGTAATGTTGTTGGAAGTGAACCATCTAAAAAAAAATTATGGGGACTTTCAGTTAGACTGTTCCCTACAGGTGGAAAACAATCAAGTTGTAGGCTTGATTGGCCGCAATGGTGCCGGCAAAACGACTTTATTTAAAATATTAATGGACTTGGTGTCCTATGAAGCGGGTGAAATTAAACTCTTCGATAGAGAGTTTGCTACTTTGACAGCGACGGATAAAGAAAAAATCGGCGTCGCCTACTCAGATAGCGGCTTTTCTAAGGATTTGACCTTAAAACAGGTGGCACAAATCTTGGCTGGCTTTTATCCGGATTTTCAAAAGGAAAAATTTTTAACAGATTGTCAGGTCCAAAAATTAAAACCCAGCCAAAAATTAGCAGAATATTCAACTGGGATGCTGGCAAAATTAAAAATAATTATTGCCACTAGCTTTGGTGCTGATTTACTAATTCTTGATGAGCCGACAGCTGGTCTTGATTTAATGGCTCGCAATGATTTGTTACAGCGACTGCATCAGTTTATGGAGGAGGAAAATCACGGGATTTTAATCAGCTCCCATATTTCCAGTGACCTTGAAGGACTTTGCGATTATATCTATCTAATTGATGACGGGAAAATTATTTTTAAAGAAGAAACTGCCGCTATCACCGACTTCTATGGCGTCGTGAAATTAACGCCAGAGCAATATCAAGCCATGGAACCAGATTATCTGCTCTTTACAGCCAAGGAAAACTGGGGCTATCAATGCTTAACGAATCAGCGACAATTTTTCTTGGATAATTATCCTAGTGCAGTGGTTGAAAAAGCTACATTGGATAATGTGTTGGAAATTGTTTTAGGGAGGGTTGTAGGATGAAAGGGTTACTTATCAAAGACATTGCTTTATTAAACGACCGTCGAAAATTAATCACCTATCTGGCGATTATGCTCCTCTTTAGCTTCAATGTTCAAACAATTCCTTATTTAGCGGTTATTATCAATCCTTTTTTAACAATGACCATCACCCTCGGCACCATTGCCATGGATGGTGCAGATAACAGCGAGCGTTTTCTATTCAGTTTGCCGATTTCTCGCAAAACTTATACAAGGGAAAAATACTTGCTGAGTTTCATAGGAGCAGTTGTTGGGTTGATATTGGCTGCTTTATTAATTGTTGCGCTCTTTGCGATTAAACAAAATCCCATCGATTTACCAAGTTTTGGCTTGGTGCTTTTAGGGGGCTTGCTCTTTGTCAGTGTGTATTTAGCTGTGTCGCTGCCGTTGCAATTAAAATTCCAAGGGGAAAAGAATCAAAGTATCGTCTTGGTGGCAACCATGGGTGTAATCATTGTCATTTTCTTTGGTTTTCAACAGCTGCCGCAAGCCTGGCTGGTGAAGGGTCTAGCAATTTTACAAAAAATGATTGAAGAACCAGTTTTATCGGTGATTGTCGTTTTCGGCCTTTGCATTTTGCTTTTAGGTTGCTCTTACCTAATTGCCAAAAAAATTATGGCTAAAAAAAGTTTTTAAGACTGCTTTTCTTTAGCTAAAGGAGGAATACTGATGAGTATCTTTGAATTAGTCGCCTTGGCTTTGTGTTGTCTATGCTTTTTTCTCTGTGGCTACAGTGTCGCTCTCTTAGCTCTTTATCAACGCTGGCGCTTTGGGATTATCGGCATATTCTTTGGGATGTTTTCCCTCGTCTATTTCTTTTATGTTTTTCGCTATCAGCTTTACCCGCTAGCGTTGGCTATCTATTTTGAATTTAGTTTATTTTCGGCGGTTTTTTTCAACCGCCGCCTGAAAAAATGGCTGTAAAAAAAAGTCCCTGTAAAAGTTTGGCTAAAAGCTAACTTTTGCAGGGACGTTTTTGTTTCTATCAAATTAGTTTAATAATTTTTATGCGACGTCTTCACTGAATTGGCTGTTGTACAAATCAGCATAGAAGCCATTTTTAGCCATCAATTCATCATGATTTCCTGTTTCGACAATTGAACCGTGATTCATCACGATAATATTGTCAGCATCACGAATTGTCGATAAGCGATGGGCCACGACAAAGCTGGTCCGATTTTCCAATAAACGACTCATCGCCCGTTGAATCAAGACTTCGGTCCGAGTATCAACACTGGAGGTTGCTTCATCCAAAATTAAAACATCTGGATTAGCTAGAAAGGCCCGAGCAATGGTAATCAATTGTCGTTGTCCTTGGGAGATATTGCTGGCATCCTCATTTAAAATAGTGTCATAGCCATCAGGCAATTTTCTAACAAAATCATCCACATGGGCCGCTTTAGCAGCTGTCAACACTTGTTCTTCTGTGGCGTCTTCATTGCCATATTTGATATTGTCCTTGATGCTACCGGTGAACAGCCAAGTATCCTGCAGAACCATTGATAAATGTTCCCGCAATTCTTCTCGCTTCATATCCCGTGTATCCACGCCATCAAAGCGAACGCTACCGCCTTTCACATCATAAAAGCGTTCCAACAGATTAATCATCGTGGTCTTACCGGCGCCAGTTGGCCCAACAATCGCCACCATTTCACCCGGTTCAACATCCAAACTAAAGTCTGTCATCAATGGTTCATTTTCAGAATAACCAAATTGGACGTGTTCAAAACGAACTTTATAAGGTGAATCCTTTTCGACTGGTAAATTCGATGGTTCGTTATCCATCTCTGCTTCATCCAACACTTCAAAGACCCGTTCAGCTGAGGCCACCGTTGATTGAATGGTATTCATCAGGCTGGCAATTTGGGTAATCGGTTGTGAAAATTGATTGGTATATTGTAGGAAGGCTTGAACGTCCCCTAAAGTCATATTTCCGTTAGCCACTTTAATCCCACCAAGAACGGCGACAAAGACATAGCCTAAGTTCTTGATAAAGTTCATCAACGGCATAATAATCGCTGAAATAAACTGCGCTTTCCAGCCGGCATTGTATAATTTTTCATTTTCTTTTTCAAACACTTCTTGATCGGCATCTTCATGATTGAATGTTTTGACAATCGTGTGGCCGGCGTAAGTTTCTTCGACTTGATTATTTAATAAACCTAAGCTCTTTTGTTGTGCGGCAAAATATTTTTGCGAACGAGGCGCAACCACCATCACAACAACCAAACTTAATGGAATGGTTGCTAATGCGACTAAAAGTAATTGCCAGCTGATAGACCACATCATGATAATGACACCGACTAATGTGACGATACTAGTCACAAATTGGGTTAAATTTTGTTGCAGAGTGCTGGCGATATTATCCATATCATTAATCGCCCTAGACATGATGTCACCATTTGTGTGGGTGTCATAATAAGAAATCGGCACCCGATTCATCTTTTCTTCTAAATCCTTACGCAAATCATACACGGTCCGTTGAGAAACTCGGGTCATGATTAGCTGTTGCAAAAAACTAAACAATGCTGCCGTCAAATACAGCGCAATCACGACTAAAACAATCTGACCGACTTTAGTAAAGTCGATTGGATAAGAAGTAATTTTTTGACCAGCTTGCATTTGTTTGACACCCGTAACAATTCCGTTAAAGATTTCTGTGGTAGCTTCCCCCAAAACTTTTGGTGCTCTGATTTGGAAGATAACTGCGGCGATTGCCAAAATTAAAACTGTGACTAAAGCAATCATTCGACTGGACATATAGCCAAACAAACGCCGGACGGTTTTCCAAAAGTTCTTCGCCTTTGGACCTTTGGCACCCATGTTGCGGCCAGGACCACCACCATGGCCGCCGCCCATCATACCGGGCCGACCTTGTTGAGGTGTTGTGCTATTTTTCTCGCTCATGCCAAGTCCTCCTCTCTCAGTTGAGAATGAACAATTTCTTGATAGGTTTCATTCGTTGCCAATAATTCTTTATGCGTTCCTTGACCAACGACTTTCCCTTGGTCTAAAACTAAAATCGTATCGGCATCAATTACTGTACTAACCCGTTGTGCCACTAGCACCACGATACTGTCAGTAACATTTTCTTTCAACGCTTTTCGTAAATTGGCATCCGTTTTAAAGTCCAATGCTGAAAAGGAATCATCGAACACATATAGGTCAACTTGTTTGACTAACGCCCGAGCAATCGCTAACCGTTGTTTTTGACCACCGGAAAAATTACCGCCACCTTGTTCCACATGACTGTCTAAGCCCTCTTCTAAGTTTTTAACAAAGTCACTGGCTTGAGCAATTTCTAAAGCCTTCCAAATTTCGTCATCAGTGGCATCTTCACGACCATATTGCATATTTTCTCGAATCGTTCCCGAAAACAGGACGGCCTTTTGTGGGACAAAACCGATATTGTCCCGCAGATTTTCCTGGGTCACCTTGCTGATACTTTTATCATTAATCGAAATTTCACCCTCATCGATATCAAACATGCGGGGAATTAAGTTAACCAATGTCGATTTCCCTGAACCGGTCCCGCCGATAATGGCGACCACATCGCCGGAATTTGCTTTGAAATCAATATCCTCTAACGCCAAATTTTCAGCTCCATGGTAACGGAAGTCAACATGATCGAAGGCTAAGCTAGCAGCTGTGCCTTCTGGTGAAATAGTCTCAGGATTAGTCGGGTCGACGATTTGATCTTTTTCATCTAAGACTTCATTGATCCGAGCGGCTGATGCTTGCGCTCTAGGCACCATCACAAAAATCATGGAGAGCATCATAAAGCTGATTAAAATTTGCGTCGCATAAGTCATAAAGGCAATTAAATTACCGACTTCCATGCTCATATCTGCTACATAGTGGCCGCCAATCCAAATAATTGCTACGTTGGTTCCACTCATAATCAAAGTCATGATTGGCAGCATCAAAGCAACAATTGTGTTGACTTTCACTGCTGTGTGCAAATAATCTTTGTTGGCATCGTCAAAACGATTTTCTTCATAAGGTGCTTTATTAAAGGCACGAATAACCCGAACACCAGTTAAGCCTTCCCGAAAAACTAAGTTCAAACGGTCATTTTTCTTTTGCATGCTCTTAAAAAGCGGCACTGCAAAAAACATAATAGCACCAATTAACACAATCATGATTGGAATGACAATCAAAAAGATTTTAGTCAGCTGGGCATCTTTTTGATAGGCTAAAAAGCTGGCACCAATTAAAGTAATCGGGGCGTTAATCATCATCCGCAAAAACATTTGCATGACCATTTGAATTTGGGTGACGTCATTAGTCGTTCTTGTAATTAAAGACGCTGTCCCAAATTTATCAAAACTATTGGTGGAAAGATTTTCTGACTTTTGATAAATCTCGCTTCGTAAATCCTTGCCTAGCTTTTGCGATTCCCGTGTCGCAAAGAAGGTATTGCCAAGGGCGGCAATAATACTGATGACAGAAAAACCAATCATCACAAAACCTGTTTGCCAAATATAATCAATGTCGCCTTTGGCAACGCCATTGTCGATAATATTGGAGGTTAATGTTGGCAAATATAAATCCGCCATTACTTGCACAATCATAAAGAGAAACGCAGCGATTGCGGAAGCTGGCGCAATTCTTTTAATAATTTTTAGCATTTATTCCCCTTCTTTCTGTAGATAAATTCCATCCCGCACCCAATTAATTTGCGTTTGGAATTTTTTAATTAAGTCCATCACTTGAAAATCCGGATCGCTCTGCTGCATTCGATATCCGGTGGCAATCATGATAAACATTTGAGTCATCAGCATATGCAGCAGCATGCGAAAGTCCTCTTGATTGTCAACTTTCAATTGACTCTGATCAATGCTATCCCACAGAGAATAATCCTCTTGATGTCGTTGATGCCGGCGTTTTTCTGCCTTCTCATCGCCATCCATCTGGGCAGTCATTCTTCTGGAGAAACGATAATCCATGTTCATAAATAAATTTTTGAAGAAGGCCGAATTTTCTCCTGTTAAAATTTCGTAAATCATTTTGCTGGAATAGCTTTTTATTCCCTCCAATAAATCACCATCAGCCGCTTGAATCGACTTGTGCAATTCTTGACGGGTATCATGCCGCAGCTGATCAAAATAATAATAGTAGAGGTCTTCTTTATTTTCGAAATACTGATAAAAACTTCCCCGGGGAATCTCAGCCAGCTTGATAATATTGGAAATCGAAGCTTCGTTTAATGAAGCTCTAGAAAACTCAATCTTGGCTGCATCCAACAAACGCTGCTGTTTTTCCTGTGGCAGTCCGAAAAAAGTATTGGTGGGCATTTTTTTCGTCTCCTCTCAACCAAATTTATATGACAACATGTCATATGACGCTTTGTCATTATAGCACGATGGTTGCAGAAGGCAAGTATTTTGCATGAAAGTTTCACACTTATCTAAAAAATGTTCATCACATTTTTTTGAGATTCCGATTTTATTTTTTGGGGAAAATAATGAATTATTTTGACATCTCCGCTACTATCACGGTATAAAGCCTTTAAAAATCAGCCTTTTTTCCTACTGAAAATAAAAATCTCTCATCAACCAATTATTTTGAAAAAGCAAAGAGATTGTTCATAAAGCATTTCTGAATTATTTTTAAATCTCAGAAAAGAAAAAACTTTTAACTTTTGGAGGAAAAACATGAAAACGAAATATATTTTATCGACGGTCGTTTTAGCGGGGGCTTTATTTATTCAAGGAAGTATTGCATTGGCCAGTACGACCACAACAGGTGGGTTGAATTATGAGGATGCTGGTATCACCTTTAATGGAGAAAACACCATTCCAACAAGTTTAAATTTTGGTGCCTTATCCATTCAAACGACAGCAGCTGAAACGAGAACTGCTACTACAACTGGTACGCAAAGTGATGGCGCAACCACTGGTACTGTCACAGTTAGCGATAACCGTGGCGATGCAGCTGGTGAATGGTCGATTAAATTGACTCAAGAAAGTCAATTTGCGGCAACTACCGGAGAAGCCTTAAACAATACGTCATTAATTATTTCCCACGATGCAGCAGTCACTAACCTTACAGAAAACACAATTGCCGGTAATTTTGCAACTGCTGGTGACTTAGCATTAATTCCAGGAACTACGTACGATGTGTTGAATGCTGGCGCTGGTGAAGGTTTAGGAGAAACATCGGTTGACTTGAGCCAATTTGCGATGAACATTGCGGAAAACACTCGGAAATTAGCGACTGAATATACCACAACATTGGATTGGACTTTCAGTTCTGCCCCAGCAAATTCTGCTAAATAATAAGGAGAAGTTATGAAGATAAAAGGTTGTTCTTGGTTAAAATTATTATCCCTGCTGATTGCAGGGATTTTCTTCTGTTTATTTCAGCCGACCTTTACTCAGGCGTCTAGCACGAGTTTAGGAAATTTCACAGCTACCATTGAAGTCCCAGAAAATCAAATTGGCAACAACACGAGTTATTTTGATATTTTGCAAACAGCCGGCACCAGCAGCCAATTGCTAATTGATGTGACCAATGATTCGACTGAGGAGTTGAATTTGAATCTCAGTTTTAATCGCGCTGTCACAAATATTGTTGGCGTGGTGGAGTATTCCGGTAACAATACTGATTTAAGTCAGCCGACTTTAAACATTGAGGACTTTGTTGAGCTGGAGACTAGCCAATTAACATTAGCCGCCGGTGAAACGGCTCAAGTCCCCCTCACCGTCACAATGCCAGAAACATCCTTTGATGGGGTTTTAGCCGGTGGCATTTATATTTCCTCTGCTGAAACGAGTGGCGAAGACAGTAATGTCAAACAGCGATTTTCTCGAGAAATTGCGTTGCTGCTACAGGAAAATCAAACTGCAGTGACACCTGAGCTAACTTTTGAAGACGCCGAAGCTGCCCAAGAAAATGGTCGCAACGGCATTAATTTGCTAATCAATAATCAGGCAGCTGCCTATTTGAATCAGGTTAACCTCAGCTACACAATTACACGAGAGAATGAAACAGTTCTTGAAGACAGCAGTCAAAATTTACAATTTGCTCCTAGCTCCCGTTTTAATTTTTTTATTCCTATGGAAAATCAAAGCTTAACAGCTGGCGATTATCAGATGGTTGTCACAGCGATATCTGGGCAGCAGGAATGGCAGGAGACGGTTGATTTTACGATTTCACCAGAAACGGCCGCTGACTTGAATGCAACGAGTGCCGAACCGGCAACAGCCACAACGGCAACCGATAATTCCTTACTTTATATCGTGATTGTGATTGCTGTTGCGCTGGCAATTGGCGGCGGTGGTTTCTTCGCTTACAAATATTGGAAATTGAAAAAACAGTTGAAGAAATAAAAAAACATACTAAGCTTAAGAACAGTCATAGGAAGACTGGTTATCTTAAGCTTTAGTAGGTTTTTTCATTCAATTTTTTCTTAATGAGGCTTCCGCAAATAAATCATATAATAAAAGAAGCCGACAAAAATTGCCCCACCGACAATATTGCCAAAGTAAACTGGTATCACATTGTTAAAAAAATCTAACCAGCTGTAGCTGCCTTCAAAGATGGCAGCGGGAATCACAAACATATTGGCCACGCTATGCTGAAAGCCAATAGCGACAAAGGTCATCACAGGAAACCAGATGCCTAAAATTTTTCCTGCGGCATCTTTTGCCCCATAGCATAACCAAACAGCTAAGCAGACAAACCAGTTACAACCAATCCCAGAAACAAAAGCCTGCAGCCAAGTGGCATCGATTTTAGCTCCTGCCACGGCAATCGTTTCTTCAAGATAGACCCCAGAACCAGTCAAGCCAACAATATGTCCAAAAAAGTAAGCCACAAAAAAGGCGCCTACTAAATTGGCAAAAGTAATCACCAACCAATTTTTGACAACATCTAGAAAACTAATTTTTTTTGCAAAAAAACTAATCGCTACCACCATCATATTGCCGGTAATTAGTTCCCCACCAGCCATCAAAATAACAACCAGCCCAACTGGAAAGACACAGGCACCAATAAAAGATGCGAGGCTGCCTAATTCGTGGGCCACCGAAGAAATCACCCGGATATACGCTAGGTAGCCGAGGGAAATCATCGCCCCGCCGATAAAGCCTAAAATTAATTTTTCTAATAAAGTTTTTTTGGTTTTTTTAACGCCCGTTTCGACAGCGATTTCGCCGATTTCATATGGAGTGTACATGTCACTATCCTTTCTTGAAACAATCTCAATAAAAATTATTTTACACCAATGGACTGTGAAAAAATATACTAATTCACGAAAAAAACAATTACGACAAAAAAATTTTCTTATCAGCATGCGCTAATTTTTTTGCTTAAAAATACAGAAAATTTCCTGCTGTTTTACGTTAATTTTGAGGGATAAGTTTTTATTTGAGCATTACTATTGTCATTTAAAAATTTATCAGGTAGAATAATCCCGTTACTTACTTTTAGTTATTAAAATTTAAAGGAGAATTACTACATGTCTAAAGTTTTAGTTATCAATGCTCATCCATTAACTGGTTTGGAATCAAAATCTTTGAAGGCTGCAGAAGTCTTTTTAGATACTTACAAAGAAAAAAATCCTAGTGATGAAATCATCACTATTAACTTATTCGAAGACGGCGTGCCTGAAATCGACAAAGACGTTTTAACTGGCTGGGAAGCTTTAAGAACTGGTACTGAATTTACAGCCTTAACACCTGAACAACAAGGTAAAATCACCGGCTTTAATGCTTCAACTGACCAATTCCTAGCGGCTGATAAAGTCGTCATCATCAATGCTTTATGGAACTTGAATATTCCAACACGCTTGAAGGCTTGGTTTGATACTGTTAACGTGGCAGGCAAAACCTTCCGTTATACAGTTGATGGCCCTCGTCCTTTGACTTCTGGCAAAAAAGCAATGCACATTCAATCTGCAGGTGGCATGTATGGCGGCCAAGATTTCGCTTCTCAATACGTTAAAGGTATCTTGAATTTTGTCGGCGTTGCAGACGTGACAAAAATCGAAATCGAAGGTATCGACCATCATCCAGAACAAAAAGATGAAATCTTAAACGCTGGTTTAGCAGCAGCTAAAGAAGCAGCTTTGAATTTCTAAGCTCAAAAAAACTTTGATGTCTATCACATAACCTATAAAGCGGCGCCAGTTTTTTTTCAGATTGGCGCCGCTTTTATTTTTAAACCTCTTGCAGGCTTTGTTTGACTTGATTAACTTCTTCAAGAACGGCTTGTCCATTCGTGGCAATTACCTGCTGATACCAGCCAAAGGATTTTTTCTTCCAAAATAAAAAAGCACCTAGCAAAAACGACCTTCGTCTTCGCTAAGTGCTACATTTTTTTTACTCTTTAATTTCTTTATCTGATTGGGTATCTGTCTCTGGCTCTTCTTGATAAAGAGAAGAAATACTGCGATACCAATCAAAGATATGGCTGATGACAACTTTGGCGGCGGCATAAACCGGCACTCCTAAAATGACGCCGACGACGCCGAAGAGTCGACCAGAAGTTAATAGCACCAATAAAATCGTCACCGGATGAATCGCTAATTGACTACCTAAAATCAATGGAGAAACAAAGCGGCCTTCAATCGTTTGCTCGATGATAAAGACGATGATGACCTTGACTAACATAAAAGGACTGATGACTAAAGCGATAAAAACTGCTGGAATCATCGCTAAAAAAGAACCAAGATACGGAATCAAGTTTAAAAAGCCAGCCAAAATTCCTAAAGTGACGGCATAGTCCAAGCCGACAATCGTAAAGCCGATGATAAACATCACGGCAACCAGAAAGGCCACCGTTAATTGGCCACGAATATAAGAAGAGACCTGCTGATTCATTTCAGATAAGACTGAATAGGTCGGTTGACGCCATTTAGTTGGCAAAAATTTTAGAAAATAATCCGCCAAGCGTTTGCCGTCTTTTAACAGATAAAAAAGAATAAACGGCATCGTGACAATGGCGACCACGATTGTAGCGACTGTACTGACAATATTGCCCAGACCTCTAAAAGTCGTTTGGGAAATATTTTGGACAATACTACCAATTGAACTGCTAATCTGCTGACCGATTTCATCCAGCTGGGTACTGAGTTCACCAAAAATCGGATGGCTGGTGATTTCATCAATCATATTGTTCAGCGTATTAGCATAGCTGGAAAAATTATTGGCAAAGCTTAAGACCTGTTCTTGAATCCGTGGAATCAAGGCAACAATTCCCCAGATAAGCAGCAGCACAATTAAAATAAATACTAAAATAATACTGACAACGCGGGGTACTTTCTTTTTTTCAAGGTAGTCAACCACTGGATTTAATAAATAATACAAGATGGCCGATAATATAATCGGCAAGCCAACGACTGCTAAAAACTGACCAACTGGTTCAAAAAGATACGACACCTTCGTAAAGGTCAGAATAATTAATAGCACCAACAGGACAATTAACAGCGCCGTGACAACTTGATTATTTAAGAACCAGCGCCAAAACCAAGAAAACTTCTTTTTATTTTCCTCTCCCATGGCGGCCTCCTTAAATTTTTTTGCAGCAAAATCACTTATAGCTGCTTTTAAACTACTGTTGAATAACAACCTATTTGCTGATATTCAGCTTTAAAATCCAAATAATTTCTAGGTAACGCAAGATTCCATCTAAGCTGAGTGTTACTCAAATAGTCATTTTTCTACTTAGACTAAAAATAGCGACCGGACTTTTTTATTTGTAAGTAATCACTGTACCCACAGAAATTGTCGGCACAACTTGCGGCGTTAAGTAAACGCCGTTTAAAATCGCATCCTCAGTTGGCACATCTGTAAATACAAAGGCCACATGATTAATATCAGTCAAATTGCGATTGGCAACTGGCCCCACGTGAACGACTTGGTACTCTTGGTCATCAAAAGAAATGCTACTGCCTTTTTTAAGATCAAATTCCGGTACTTCTCCGGAAATTTCTTGAATGATGACATGATTTTTTAATTCCTCTGTTTCTTTGACGCTGTCATTAAAAAAAAGTAGCAGCGGTTCGTCACTCATTGCTGCTTTACCAATCCCATTGACTTTCGCTTGAATCATTTTACAACTTCCTCCCAAAGGTATTTTTCACTTCACATTATAACATAGCCAAATTTCACTGGCACAGTAAGCGTTCTTTTTTCCACAGCTTTTTAGAATATGTTAGAATAAAAAAGGAAATTAATTTACGGAGGTTAGTCTGCATGAAGAAAAAAATTTTACTGGGTACTTATACCCGTCGTGTCAGTGAAGGAATTTATTCGATTGTCTTAGATACTGAGACTGAAACGCTGACAGATTTAAAGTTGGAAACAAAGGAAAACAGTCCAACTTATTTGACTAAAAGTTCAAAAGGCGACTTATACACGGTGACTGCCGTTGATGGCAAAGGCGGTTGCGGTGCCTATGATCAAGACTTTAATTTTTTAAATGCTGTCACTGAAGAAGGCGCACCTTTGTGTTACGTTGCAGTCGATGAGCCAAGACAATTAGTCTATGGCGCTAATTATCATAAAGGCGAAGTAACTGTCTATAAAATTTTGGCAGACGGCAGCTTAGAATTTGCTGACTCTGTGACCCATGAAGAAGCAACTGGTCCCCATGAAAATCAAAATACGGCCCATGTTCATTACACTGACTTGACGCCTGACCAACGCTTAGTAGTTTGTGATTTAGGTACGGATATCGTTTATACTTATAATGTTAGCGACGCTGGAAAATTATCTTTGGCTAGCCAATTCAAAACGGCTGCCAGCGTAGGTCCCCGTCACATCGTCTTTCATCCAAATGAAAAGATTGCTTATCTCTTTGGCGAATTAGATAGCACAGTCAGAGTCCTTTCCTATGATGCTAAGGACGGCAGCTTTACTGAATTGCAAAGTATTTCTACTCTGCCAGCGGGCTTCACTGAATTTAACGGCGGCGCTGCTATCCGGGTTTCACCAGACGGCCTATTCGTTTACGCTTCAAATCGTGGTCATGATTCAATCGTCGTTTATGCTGTTGGCGATGATGGCAAACATTTAACCCTAGTTGAACATGTTTCAACAGAAGGTAAAATCCCCCGTGATTTCGCCATGGACCAAAATGGCGAATACGTAATTGCCGCTAACCAAGATACCGACAATTTAACGCTTTACAAACGCAATAGCGAAACCGGCGAATTAAAACTTTTACAAAAAGATGTCTTCGCCCCTGAAACTGTCTGTGTTTATTTTGAAAAATAATTAAGCTAGTCGCAAAAAAAGCCGCTACCAGCTGAAACATTCCAAAAGTATCGGAATGTTCCACTGAGTAGCGGTTTTTTATTTTACTGCAAGATAATCTGTCAGCGGCTTTTGATACTGCTGCCAATCGTTGCTGCCTTCGTTAAAATATTTTGCCAACAAAAAGCCAATCAGCGGTCCTGTAGTTAAACCAGAAGAACCTAATCCGCTGGCTACAGCAATGGCCGGATCAGCCGGCAAACAATTAAAAAACGGCGCAAAATCATCTGTATAGGCTCTCGTCCCAACCCGATAGTGATACGGCTGGCTGAACAAAGCGGCCTCAGCTAAAAAAGGTAGTGTCTTTTGTTGTAAATCTGAAAAGGCTACCGGGGTTGGCTCTAAATCAAACCCTTGATTATTTTCATGGGTGGCTCCCACTAAAATTTTTCCATTTTCAAAGGGAATCAAATCACTTTCACCATCTAACATCGCCACTGGCCAATTTCCGCTAGCAGAAAAATTAGTTTGAAAAACCAATAGCTGGCCCTTTTGCGGTCGAACCTTGGCGAGATAGCCTAAAGGGTCTAAGGAGTTTTGTAGATGGGGCCCATTAGTAAAGGCGATAAAATCAAAATCTTTTTTGCCGGTCTGTGAACTTAAAACTTCATAGGCTGAAGCTTTGCGCTGAACAGTCGCTTTTTCTGGAATAAACTGAATTCCTTTGGCTACAGCAATTTTTCTTAATTGCTGCAAATAGGCTTTGCCGTCTAAGCGGGCACCGCCGTCAATCAATAAGGACGGCTGCGGCTTTAACAGCGGATTGCGCTCCGCTGTTTCACCAGCTGTTAAAAGTTGAATCTCTCCAATAGCTGGTGCTGTTTTTTTACGCTCTAGCGCTAATTCAGCCAGCTCAGCTACCTCCTGAGATTTGCGCAAAATTAACGTGCCGCTTTTTTTATAGACTGTCGGCTCCAATTTAAAATCACGGACTACTTTTTGATAAAAGGCGGCCCCGTCACGAGCCAAAGTGTACCATTTTTGATTGCGCCGCTTTGACAGCCAGGGGGAAATAATTCCAGCACTCGCTTTTGTTGCTTGACCAAGTCCTTCATCGTAAACAGTCACAGTAAATTTAGTTGTATCTAAATAATTTGCTAAGGTCAGACCGATAATCCCGCCGCCAATCACAGCAATTTTTTTCATTTGCGACTCCTTTTCACTAACCAACGCAAGCCCTTCACGCCATAATAAATTCCGGTTAAGCCGATCACCGACAAGGATAAAATTCCCCCATAAAGATTCGGTTTCGATAAATAAGTTAGGCTGATGGCATGGGTGCCCTCCGGTACTAGCACTGATAAGAAACTGCCATACACTTTTTCAGTTGTGACAGGCTTGCCGTCAATTTTAACCGTCCAATCGCCATCATAGGGAATCGAAAGAAACAATCGTTTATTGTCAGAGGCCGCCGTTACACTGCCGTATAAATAATCATCCCGCTGGCTATTTAACTGAACCGCAAACTGATCTTGCTCAGCTAATAACTCAGCGAATTGATCTTGGGCTAGCGTGGCAATCTGCCAATCTGTATAATCAAATGCGTTATCCGTTTTAAAGGTTAAAACAATTTCTGCCTGTGAATCAAAATAACCCAGATTAAATAATTGATTGGTCATAATCGTGATATCGGTTTGATGCTCTTCCCCGTTGACTTTAAAGGAATCAATTTGACGCCAGCGGACATTCGGCAAATACATAAATAAATTTCCGGCGGCGCTAGTCTTTAAGGTCATCGTCGTTTGCCCTTCAACGGCTGTATCCACATCAATTAATTCAGCGCTGCGGAAATACGGGTTCACCTCTGCTCTAATCGACTGAAGAATTTTTTCTTGATTTTCAATCACCTGATCAGCGGTCAGTTCAACATCTGAGCGATTGACTAAGAGCCCCATGCCTAAAGCCTCTTCATTTTGATACACATATAAATTATTTTCAACAAATTCTGGCGTCCGGTCTTTGATTTCATTTGGCTTGATTGAGTAACGGACATTTAATAATAAATTTAACACCGGATTTTCATCTACATAGGTGAAGCGGCGCTCATTTTTTGAATAAATCCCCAAATTAACTAACGTGTCCAAGACATCCTTTTCTAAAGTCGAGGTGTAACTGGAGATATCAGAAAAGTTATATAAAAAGCCGTCATTATAACTGTTATAGCCAATCGAATAGCCGTTGTTTTCCTCATCGCTTTTTTCATTGATTCGAAAGAGAGGCTGGTCATCCGTCAATTGATCAACTAAATTTTCTTGTGCTAGATAATAATTGGCATATTGTTTTTGCGAGCCGTAGTCTAAATCTTGAATCGCATAACGATAATTATCCCCCAGCTCACCCAAGGTCAACAGCGCTGCTAAGACCAGCCAGATTTTTTTCTGATGCTGAAAAAATAAAACCAATAACAAGCCACCGAGCCAGATTACCAGCAGGGACTCGACGACAAAATTCCCGCCAACATAGCTTTCATTAAACCAAGCATCCTCAAAAATAATTCCCAGCTGCCCGATTAAAATGAGACCGCTTAATATAGCAGCGCTCTTCCAAATCGTGCGGGTTGCCCGCTGATAGTTATAATCTTTTTTCAGGTGTAAAAAACCTTCATAGGCGAAGCGGACAACTAAAAAGCTGAAAATAAACGTATTGCGATACGGAAATCCCGCTGGACTTTGGAACATATGCCAGACGGTATTAAATAATTCAATGATAAAAGAAGCAAAGAGACAGCCGACTAAAAAAGCGGCTCCCTTTTTCTCCCGCGGATCAATTTTATTTGCCATAAAAAAGCTGATAAACAGCAGCATTACGATAATACCAGTGTACATAGTCGGCAGATGGTCTAAGCGCATCTCAAAATTATAAGTGCCCATCCCCAGCTGTGAAAAAGCCGAAAAGAGAAAGCGGGGAACCGGTAGAAAATCGGTCAAAGAAAAATCTGTCTTAGCTGTTTGCAGCATTCCATATAAAGAAGGAATCAACACAAAACCGGTGGCCAACCCCGCTGCTATGGAAATCGTTAAAAACTTACGCCAGCGTTGCCATAAAATTTTTATCCGCCAAGCCTCTCTTTGCGGATTGTCCAACCAATAGAGATACAAACTATAGAGGACTGCAAAAATACAGACCATATAACCTAAATAATAATTGGTAACAATCGTTAACAACAGACTGATGCCGTATAGAAAACCCGTTTCCCTGCGCCAAAGCTTCTCTAAACCATAGGCGACTAGCGGCAGGAAAATCAACGCATCCAGCCACATAAAATTTAAACTATAGGCGACAACAAAGCCACAAAAACTATAGGCCGATGAAAAAACTAATGTCCACAGGCTCGTCTCTTGGTAATGACGGGCCAAATAAAAATACATACTGCCACCAATCAGCGCAATTTTGGTGGTCATAATCCAAATAATTGCAATCGGCATCTGCTCATCGGCAAAAAATAAGGCAATTAAATTAAAAGGACTAATTAAATAATAGCCGCTCAAAGCTTCAATGGACCCGCCAATGCCATTGGAAAAGGAATAGCTGCTAAAGCCCTCTTCAAAAAATTTTTTAAATAAATGAATAAATTCTAAATACTGGGTTCCGGTGTCACTCACCAGTAAATTGCCATCACCAAAAGGCGCGACATTTAAACTGGCCCAAATGATCATCATCATCACTAACGGCAACAAAATACTACCGATACCCAACAACCAATTTCTTAATTTCATCATAACCTCAACCTATTTTTCATATTCAATCTGCATTTAGTGTAGCAAGGGGCTATTTTTCTGTCAAAAATTAACCGGCTGAAGGCGAAAAAAAACTCTGTAAAACCCAACCCCACCTTGTGGCAGGGATAGATTTTACAGAGGTTAAATTTTTTATAACTGTTCGTCTTCGCGAGTTTCCAGCTCAATCGTTTCACCGATATAAATATAGCGATTCTTCAAGGTTTCATCCAATTCATCGGTGTACATTTGTTTATCGAAGGGAAAACTATAGGCCCCTTTGGTGAGACTTTTTTCAGCCGGTAAAATATATTGGCTGGTGAAGTTTTCATCCAAGTAACGTCTGACACCTTCAACAATTTCATCGTCGCTGCGGTCTTCATCTTTGGCAACTTTGCGGTAATCCTTTAAAAAGTTTTCTTGCCCAACAAAAAATTCTTTCATGGGAGTTCCTCCTAGAATAATTAATTATAAATTTTACTACCTGAGGCGCTGCAATTTTTAAAATGAAGCAGCAATTGGATTGACCGCCGAATATCAAGTATCCACTTGAAGACAATCTTTAGCTCACTCATCTTATCATTCTGTCATGCTATTAAAAACCTACGGCCATCAGCAAGAATGCTTTATAAGCCTGCAGATTTTACTAGCTTCCTCAAGTCTTTCTTTTATAATAAATCTTTTTGCCGCATTTAGCCATGAAAAGACTTCCATTGAATATTTTTGTGATTATTTTTGCTCTGTCGCCAACTGCTGCGCCCGCTCCTTGGCTTCTTTAGCCAATTGCTTGTGGGCTTTTTTTGAACCCCGTTCCAAATCACGAATTTTCTTGCGCTCATGGAAATCAGCGAATAAACTTTCTAAATCATAATCAGTAGGATACAAATCTTTTGCGGCGCCTTTTAGTTCTAAACGGCGCTTTAAGACGGTTTTAAAATCACCATCTAAATAAATGATGCCATAAGATGCATCCTTTTCTTCATAGTACAAGCCGGTTTTCTGCAACTCAGCGGAGTAGACCCGATCGCCTTTGTCAAAGGCAATCGCCTCGACTTTAGGCGCTGCCTGCTGTCGTTTAGCAAATACTTTTTTCTCTGAAGAATAATTTTTAGTTTGCAGATAATCTCGACTGCGGGTCAAGACATTAGCCGGTACCTGCATCTTTTTCGCAATCCAAAAGGCATTACTGTCGCCAACTTCTCCTAATAACAGCTGGTATTTCGGCGACAAGCTGGCACTGTCAAAGGCCATCGCTGCTGTGACGAAGTCCTGATGCTGCAAAGCAAAATCTTTAATTTCCCCATAGTGGGTGGTGGCAATCACCAAAGCTCCCTTTAAATACATTTCCTCCATCAAGGCAATGCCAAGAGCAGCCCCTTCTTTTGGTTCAGTGCCGCTGCCGATTTCATCTAAGATCACGAGGGTATGATTGCGGCTCTTGGCTAAAATTTGCGAAATATTTTGCATGTGACCAGAGAAGGTGCTTAAGGCATTTTCCAAACTTTGTTGATCGCCGATATCAATAAAAAGTTCATCTAAAATTGGAATTGTCGTCCCTGCTTGATTGGCGACAAAAATTCCTGACATCGTCAACAAACAAGTTAAAGCGACGGTTTTTAAGACAACCGTTTTTCCGCCAGCATTTGGACCAGTGATAATCAATCCTCGATGTGCAGCACCCAGCTCCAAACTTAATGGAACTGGATTATCTAATAAAGGATGCTTGACTTGTTTCAATCGCAAAACATCTTCATGATTGATGTCCGGTTTGCGACCACCGAAGCTGCGGCTTAATTTTCCTCTGGCAAAAATAATATCTAGCTCGACAATAATATCTTTACTGTAATGAATCGTCGGCAGATTCTCAGCAATCAGTCCTGTCAGATAAGCTAAAATTTGATAGACCTCCGCCACTTCCTCAGCCTTCGCAAAAATTAATTCTTCATTGAGTTTGCTGACATCATTCGGCTCAATGTAGACGGTTTGACCTTGGCGAGAGCTTTCAACAATCGAACCTTTGACTTTATTTTTGAATTCGACCTTGACTGGTAATGTATAGCGGTCGGCTTTTTTCAAAATCAGCCGTTCCTGCAGAAAATTGCTGCCGCTCCAATTTCTTAAATGCTTGGCCATCTTGCCTTCAATATCTTTTTCAATTTTTTGAATCTGATTGCGGATCTTCCTCAGCTGACGAGAACTTTCGCTGGCAATTTGATTGCCTTGAATGCTTTGATTAATCGCTTCCTCAACATCAGATAAATCAGCCAAGTCTTTGGCATAGCTGGCTAAGGTCGGCGCTTGATACTGATTTTTTTCAAACAGCTTGGCAATCAGTCGAAAGCTCCGTAAAAAGTCGCCGTATTCAATCAGTTCGCCAATTTCTAAAATCAAACCTTTTTCAATTTTTTTGGTCAGCTGTTGAATCCGTGTCAATCCCATAAACGGAACGTGCTGACCTGAGCCAAGTAAATTGCTGGCCTCGTCAGTCTCAGCTAGTTTTCGCTTTACGGCATTGAAATTAGTCAATGGTCTGCGGTCTGCTAATAATTCTTTGGCAAAGTCACTGATGGTTAAGTGAATCAGCCGATCATTAATTTCGTTATATTGGGTGGTTTGTAATAATTGAGTATTCATCTCTATTCCTTTCTTTGGGAATAGACACCTGCAGACAGTCTTTCTCCTGTGAACAAAAAGTCGTTTTAGTTTAAAAGTTTTTTCCGGCAGCAGCTTTGTCCGTCAAAAAAAGACGGTAGGACAAAGACACCCTACCGTCTGGAAAATTTTACTATTATTGACAGGTATCTATTAGCACGCCAAATAAGCTTGGGCTTATTCAGCTATTAAATTGCTTGATTAGATACCGACTACACTCACAAATATACCTCTTTCAGGTTAAACTTTTTCTTCACAAAATCAGTGTACTAGAAATATTTTTAAAATACAAGCCGTAATTTTACTTTTCCAATACTTCCTTTAAAATCACCGCTTGGTTTTCTGTTTGATTTTTTGAAGCAAAGAGCAGCGTCACAGTCGCCTGTTCACTGACAATTTGCTGCAGCTCTTGAAAAGCTGCAGCAGTTGCTCCTGTTTCCAATTCCTTTAGATAAGCTGTTTTAAACTGAGAAAAAGTTATTTCCTCATGATGAAAGCTTTGGCGTAGTTCTTTACTAGGACCAATCTCTTTGAGCCATAAATCAATTTTGGCTTTCTCTTTGGCTTCGCCTCGAGGCCAAATTCGGTCAACTAAAATTCGATAGCCGTCATCTTCAGCGGCGGTAGCATAGACTCGTTTAAGTTGAAGCATGCAGACCACTCCTTTTATAAACTTAAATGCAGTAATGGATAAGGCCGGCCCGCATCGTCTAATTCACTGCGACTAACCACAGCAAAACCGTTTTTCAAATAAAATTCTTTCGCCCGTCGATTTTGTTCATTGACATCAACGGTTTGCACGCCATATTCGTTTTTCAAAATGTCGATAATTTGGCGGCCATAGCCTTGAGCAAAAACATTGGGATCTAAAAAAAGCATCTCCAAGGCCGTGTCCCGTGTTCCAGAAAAACCAACGAGCTGACTTTTGTCGTACCATAACAGCAAATCAACTTCTGGCAGCATTTGCGGCAGGCTGGTCTTGATCTCATTAAAATCGGCGGCTGTCAAAAATTCATGGCTGGCAAGCACTGATTTTTCCCACAGCTCAACAATAACCGGATAATCCTCCGGTCCAGCAACTTTATTAATCATCGTAATCCTTCTTTCTCTGTCCTTCTTACAATAACATCATAGCATAAAGACTGAAAAATATTTGTCGAAAACCTCTGGACAAGTCGAAACTCTCTTGAAATAATAAAGACTATTCTATAAAAAGGGACTGAAGGAAATGCGTAAAATTGCTATCATTGGTTTAGGTCATGTCGGCAGCACCACCGCTCAGCTACTGATTCAGCGGGGGCTAGTCGATGAATTAATTTTATTTGATAAAAATACTGAGGTAGCAGAGGCTGAGGTCAATGATTTGCTGCAAGGTCAGATTGATACCACCTTAGCAGTCAAATTAGCTGCTAACCAGCTAGCAGAATTAAAAAATTGCCAGCTCATCATCATGGCAGCCGGTGACAGCAGTTTATTAGCCGGTGATGTCGACCGGGTAGAGGAATTGCACTTTACCCAGCAGGTGATTGAAGAATGGGCACCGAAAATCAAAGCTAGCGGTTTTTCCGGCAGCTCGCTGATTATCACCAATCCCTGTGACGTGATTACCTGCTATTTTCAAAAACTTAGCCAGTTACCAACTGAAAAGGTTTTTGGAACAGGCACTTCTCTGGACACTGCCCGCATGAAACAAACACTTGCTGAAAGGGCCGGCGTTCACCCGACAGCAATTAACGGTTATGTTTTTGGCGAGCACGGCGATACACAGTTTACCCAGTGGTCCAATTTACAAATTGCCGGCAGCCTCTACGCTGAAAATTTATCTTTAGCTGAGCTTGCTGAATTAGAAACCGAATTTCGCCGCAAAGCCTCAACAGTTTTTCTAGGGAAAGGTTACACTAGCTACGGTATTGCTAATCAAGCCGCCTTAATTACCGAAGCTATTTTTTCAGATAGTCAAAAAATTATGCCAGTTTCCGTTTACAATCACAAAGAAAAAATTTATATTAGTCAGCTAGCGCGTCTTGGAAAAAATGGCATTGAAGAAATTTATCCTCCGATTTTAAATGAAGCTGAAGCAAAAAAATGGCAGCTTTCCGTGGCCCGCATCAAAGAAATGACTGCTGAACTCCAATAAAAAAAGCTATGCCATTAGTTTTTTTAACAGATGAAACTCCGAATAATACGATTGCTTCTGAATTCCAGTTGGCCCTCGTCGCAAATTGACAATTCTTAGTCGTTGTTGCTAAAAATTGTTCGTGAAGTTCGCTTCTGTTTTAACTAATGTCATAGCTTTTTTATAAGACAGTTTACATTACTTTTTCGCTCAATTTATTTTTTTCTGATTCCAAGATGAGTCCACGGGATTCAACCTGTGTTGAAAAAACAATATGAGTTCTTGTGTCGCCAAAGCGCTGCAGCTGATTGATAAATTCATCCAGCTCAATCGTGGTTTTAAACACGACCTTCAACTGCATGGAATAATCGCCAGTAATGCAGTCGCATTCCAATACGTTAGCGACGCTGCCAACAAAGCTGTAAAAAGCTTCTTTGTCTTTGGCATTTACTGCACAATGAATGTAGGCTTTAATTAGATAGCCTAATTTCTGATAATCAATTTGGGCTTGATAGTTTTTTATCAAGCCTTGATTTTCCAAATTTTGTAGGCGGACAGATGCTGCTGGTGAAGAGATAAAGCACTCTGAAGCAATCTGCTTAATGGAGACCCGGCCGTTTTCTTGAATAATATTGACAATCTTAGTATCGATTTCGTCCATGTGATACAACCCCTTTATCCGAGAAACAACCAGCACCTGCTCAAAGCAACCTATTTGAAAATTTCAAGTCAATTCTCATCTATTTTTAATTATGTCTATAATTGTACGCATTCTAACTAGAAATTTCAATAAAAATTTAGTTATTTTTAAAATTGGTCTACAAAATAATTTGTACTAGACAAAGATGAAATTATGAGAACGCTTTTTTAGATTCTTACTAGCATGAAATTCCCTCAACGTTGAAAAAATTCACTACAAAGACTTTCTCATTTTCTAAAACCTTTTAAGATTTTTATTTTATGACTCTGAAAAAGCGCTCAGCAAATTTTCAACTGTAGTTTGTGATAATTGGTATACGACAGAATTATCTGGCACCTGCAAATAATAATAGCCGGTCTCACTATCCAAATTACCAATATACATCGTAAAGGTTTTTTCTTCATCATCTGCTTGATAGACCACTTCATAGGTGGTTCGCGCATCTGTGGACAATCCGTAGCTAACTAACTCCTCATCAGTCGGCTGATAATTAATTGAGCTAGAAATATATAAAGATGTCAAATAAGAAACTGCATCACTAAAAGGAGTTGCTGCTGCTTCTGTTGATTCAGTGGTCGCAGTTTCTGCGGAAGATTCCGTTGTCGAATCTTCTGTTGTGCTGCTTTCCGTCGTTTCCGTCTGATCATCTTCAGCCGTTAGTTCCGTATAAATGCCATCAGTAATTTGGCTGACGCTAATCACAGTGTCACTGTCTAATGCTGGCACTTCTGGTGTCGCCACTAAAGTATTAACATCAAAAGTTAAATAAGAAACCAGCGTTGAGTCAATCACATAAATGGTGTCACTGTCAGCAAGTTTTGCATAATAACTGCCATCACTTAGCGTATTGCCGATTAAAATCTCTCCTTCAGCTTCTTCTGTTGCAAACTGAATTTGATAAGTCGGTTCAGCCAACCCGTAGGCCGCTAAATCATCCAAGTCCTCCGTTAATTCTTTTGTTGCTGTCAGCTGACCAATTGCTTGGGCGGTGACTTCCAATGTTGAGGTGCTTAAAGAAACATCCGGCACGCTGGTATCCACCCAGTCATCATCCATTTTTTCAAAACTGAGTGTGTCACTGCTATCAGAATAACTAAAGCTGGTTACGTCCGCATAATCTGTCACGTAAATTGTCGCCGCTTCAGAGGAGGCCGCTGTTTCAGCAGCAACGTCCTCATTATAATTGGCTAGAAAAATATAGATTATCATCCCGATAATTAACAACCCGCTTAAAATCACATAAGGATTCTTATAAACTTTTTGCATAATAACCTCCTAAGCCTTTCTTCTTCTCAACCAGATAACAAAACCAACAATTAAAATAATCAGTGGAATGATTAAAATCATAAACAGACTGTAGCTGCCGGGATTTGTGACCGTATTAGTGTTAGATGATAAAGTTTTTGCTTCAATACTAATATTGGAAACATCAGCAAAATTAGCCGTTACCATATTCATAAACAACGTGCTGTTTTCAATTGTTGAAACAGAAGCTAAAATTGAATCATCCATCATATTTGTGCTACTGACAACGGTCAACATGCCGTCAGAAACTGCTTCAGTCTCCGCATCTTCATCGGCATCACTACTTTCAGTTGATTCAGTGCTGCTTTCGGTGGTTGACTCCGTTGTCGATTCTGTCGTAGCTTCGCTAGTTGAATCAGTTGTCGATTCTTCTTCAGCGGTCACCGTTTGCGTGGCAACTGCCCCTAAAAGATACGTGCCTTGAACCTGATCGTCCTCTGTAACATCATAGCCACCTGAGCTAGTTTCCATCAAAGAAGTAACCGTAACATTTTCAATCGTCGGATCAACTTCCGTGAAGCCTTTAGTATTTAAAATCAAAACCATTTCATTTTCTATACCTTCTGCATAAGTTCCACTTAAGGTCAGATTCGGGAATAAATAATAAGGCTGTCCTTGATACGAGCGTTCCGTATCGGCAACATAGCCGGCGGTTTCTGCTAAACCATAAGCCGCCATAAAACTGCTTAAATTCGGCAGGTCAGGATCATCAGCGCTTAACACCACCATAACTTTTCCACCAGCCGCAATATAATCCTCCAGCTGAGTGATTTCATCTGCTGTGAAATCAGTGGTCGGCCCGTAGATTAATAATAAATCAGCATCCGTTGGCAGCTCATCAGTCATCAAAGTGTTGACAGTCTCTGTAGCATAATTATTTTTTGAAAAAGCATCGGTGATTGATGTCGGCAAATCCGTTTCGCCATGCCCTTCCGTTGTGTAAATAACTTGGGCTTCATTGCTAGTCAAAGCATTTAGCGCACTGGTAATTGCCCCATCGCCGTCAAAGGTTGTTACCGTGTTGTAGCTGCTGTCATAACCAGAATATAAAATTTCGCTGAAGCTGACGGTCATAGACTCTCCCGTCGTCTGGTCGATAATCACCAAAGTATCTTCATCGGCACTGTATTCAGTTAAAGCGGAAGGATGGAGCGTCGGGTCAATCCACTCCACTGAAATATTTTTTGTGAGGCCAGCATACTTTTCAATAAAGGTGCTGATGGTCGTATCAGTTTCTGATTGATTGGCTAAGACCACAAAATCAATCTCATCTGACAAATTCTCCAAGAAATTTTCAGAGGTTGTCGAGACCTCCATGATTTGTTCCTCACTTAAATCAATTGTCTGAACAGAGGCTGGTAATTGATTGGCAATTAAATTGACGAGCATCACTAGAACAATCACCAAGACTGTTAAGCCGCCACGGTATGTCCCCTGCTTGAAATTTTTTGTTTGGAAGGATTTTTTAATCGACTGCCAAGAAAATAAGTGCAGCACTTCCTTTAAACTGCGTTTAGGACTTCTATTTGCGAATAATTTATTTTTCTTCTTCATCTGCTTCCTCCTAGCTCCAACGCCGTTTTTGTAATACTTGCAGCGTCAAAAAATTAAATAAGCCAATCAAGGACAATAAAAAGACGAGGTTTGGCACGCTGAAGAGATTGCTGTCCACCGAGTTATACAAGATACTGGTCAAATCAAATCCTGCTAATAAATTACTCAACAAGCTTTCATAAGCTGTTCCATTTACCACATAAATCACCACAGCAATTATGCCTGCAACCAAAAAGAATAGGCCGCTGAAAAGGCCACTCCCTAGATAAGAAAACAGAACTAAAGCTGCGACTGCCAGTAATAAAAGTATTGCAATTAAATTATAAAAACCAATCGTCGGCAGATAAGCACTCAGGCTGCTCCAAAAATACAGCAGTAATAATATTCCCATCGTGCCGATAGCCGCGATAATTTGACTCTCTGTTAAAGAGGAAATCAACATTCCTAAAGCTATGTACAACGAACCAATCAAAAAGAATAAGAAGATTGTCAAATAATCAATGGTCAAATGGGCGGAACCTAATGTCAAAATAATAATCGGACAAATACAAAAAATTAAACAGGCAATCGCCAAAATACTAATCATTGAAAGGTATTTGCCTAAAACTATTTCCCATAATTTGACTGGCGCTGTCAGCAGCAATTGGTCGGTTTTGCTGCGGCGTTCTTCTGCAAAGGACTTCATCGTTAAAATCGGCACGGCAATAATCATGATTAATAACCCTGAACCAAGCGCATAAGAAAAATAATTATAGCCATAATAGAGGTTGTAAACCATAAAATAAAAGCCGACAAAGGCAATCAAAAAAGCTAAAAAGACATTGCCAATCATCGTCTGAAAATAAGATTTCAGCTCCCGTTTATAAATTGCCATCATTTTGCATCACCTGCCTCATCTTTATTCTCTGCCGTTTCTAAATCTGTTGCAGTTTCCCCAGTTAATTCTTCTACCGCTTCAACTGGGTCTTGAATTAATTCCAAGAAAACATCCTCTAGGCTGGTAGTTGATTGCTGAATTTCCAAGATTGCAATTTGTTCTTTGGCAAAGGCTAAAAATAATTCTTCACGAATATCTGTTTGATCCTTCATCTGCAAATGAATTTTAGTCGTCTCATTTTCCGCTTGATAATCCGCCCGCTCAATCTGAGGCAGTTCGGCTAAAATCTTCTCCGCTAAAGCTGGTGTCGTTTTAATTGTTAATTCGATGCTCAGTGGCGCATTCATTAAGCTGCCGATATTGTCAGTGGTTTCTTTGACGACTAGTTTACCTTTGGCCATGATTAAAAATTCATCGCAGACCTCTTGAACCTCAGCCAAAATATGCGAACTGAAAATTATCGTGTGCTCTTCAGCCAGTTCTCGAATCAAACTGCGAATTTCAATAATCTGCTGCGGGTCTAAGCCGACAGTCGGCTCATCCAAAATAATAACCTCAGGATAGCCCATGATTGCCTGAGCTAAGCCAACCCGTTGTTTGTAGCCTTTAGATAGATTTTTAATCAAGCGCTGACGGACGTCGCCTAATTGGACTTTGTCAATTACTTCTTCCATTCTTTGCAGGCGTTTATTGTGGGGGATTTTTTTTAATTCCCCACAAAAGGATAAATATTCCTCCACCTTCATATCTAAATACAAAGGTGGCTGCTCCGGCAGGTAGCCGATTTTACTTTTGACCATCTCGGGATTTTTTAAGATATCCAACCCGTCAATTTCCACCGTGCCAGAAGTTGCGCCGATGTAGCCGGTGATAATGTTCATGGTCGTCGATTTACCGGCACCATTCGCTCCCAACAGGCCATAAACTTTTCCATTTTCGACAGTAAAGCTTAAATCTGCCAAGGCCAATTGATTGCCATAACGTTTCACTAAATTTTTTACTTCAATCAAAGCGTGTTCCTCCATTTTATAAATATTCAAAAAATAGCATTTTTTAAATATAGAGAAAAGTCTTGGCTTTTTTTTGAAGTTTTTCTGATAATTAGTTGAGGAAAAAGGCAAAAATAATTTAAGGAAAATTCATATTTTTCAAAAAAAAAGAAACTGCCTCACCAGTTATTCATAGCTAACCGCCTAGTGGTTGCTCCTCTTTAGCACTGTTTCCCTAAAGAGTTTCAAACAGATAAGGTAGCTATTTTTTACTGATGTTACAGTTTCGAAATTAATTTATTTTTTTTTTGTTGCAAAAAATTATTTTTTTCCTTCAATGTAGCTGGCAATTTCTTTGGCGGCAATTTTGCCGGCCCCCATCGCCAAGATTACTGTAGCGGCACCAGTCACAATGTCGCCGCCTGCATAAACGCCTGGAATTGAAGTTTGACAGGTCGCTTCTTCAGCGTCGACATAGCCCCATTTATTTAAGGCCAACTCTGGATAAGTTTCCAATAAAACACGATTTGGTCCCTGACCAATCGCTTCAATCGCCGTATCAGCTTCAATCACAAATTCGCTGTCGGCAATGGCGACGGGCCGCCGCCGTCCGCTTTCATCCGGTTCACCTAGTTCCATTTGCAGACATTTAACACCTTTTAAGGAACCATTTTCATCTGCTAAATATTCTGTAGGGCTCGTCAGCCAATAAAATTGGATGCCCTCTTCCACCGCGTGGTGATATTCTTCTAAACGGGCCGGCAGTTCATCCAAGGATCGGCGATAAACAATCGCTACTTCCTTGGCGCCAATTCTTTTTGCGCTTCTCGCAGCATCCATCGCCACATTACCACCGCCGATGACCACGACTTTTTGCGAATTTTGAATAGGTGTATCATAATCAGGAAATTGATTGCCGTGCATTAAATTAATGCGGGTCAAAAATTCACTAGAGGAATATACTCCCTTTAATGCCGAGCCGGGAATTCCTTGAAAGTTTGGCGCTCCGGCACCAACCGCCAGATAGCAGGCGTCAAATTCCTCCATAATTTCTGTCATGGTAATTGTCTTACCCACCACAACATTGGTTTCAATGGTGACGCCTTGCGCTTTTATTCCATCAATTTCTTTTTGAACGACTTCTTTTGGCAGACGAAAGGCTGGAATGCCATAAGATAAAACGCCGCCTGCTAAATGCAAGGCTTCATAAATTGTCACTTGAAAACCTAAGGCCGCTAAATCGCCGGCACAGGTCAAGCCTGATGGTCCCGAACCGATGACAGCGACTTTTCCTTTATAAGTTTTTGGTAGCGTGACTTTTTCTGTTGGCTGTTGAATCGCCCAATCTCCTACCAATCTTTCTAAACGGCCGATTGCCACTGGTTCAAATTTTTTCGATTGCCCGAGACGACAAACCATCTCGCATTGTTTTTCTTGGGGACAAACTCGACCACAAATTGCCGGTAAGTTGGTATAACGATTTAAAATTTTATAGGCTTCTGCTAGATTTTCATCCTCAATCGCTTTAATAAAGCCGGGAATATCAATTTCCACGGGACATTTGGCAATACAGGGAGCATTTTTACATTGTAGACAACGACTGGCCTCTAATTGACCTTCCGCCAAGGTATAACCAAAGCTCACCTCAGAAAAATTATGGTTGCGGACTTCTGCCTTTTGTTCTGCCATTGGCGTTTTTGTGTAGCTTCTTTTAGCCATGGGCCTCCACCTGCTCTCGATATTTTTGATAGGCTGTGTCTTCAGCGCTGCGATACTGTGACATCCGGGCGATAAATTCATCCCAGGCTACTTCGGCGCCTAAAAATTCCGGACCGTCAACGCAGGCATATTTTACAGAATCAGCCACCGTCACACGACAGCCGCCGCACATGCCAGTTCCATCTACCATAATCGGATTTAAGGAAACATAAATCGGCAAATCAAAATCCATCGCCGTCAGCGTCGCAAACTTCATCATGGGGCTAGGACCTATTGCCCAGCCGAAATCAATCGTTTCTGTTTGCAAAACTTTTTTCATTGCATCGGTGACTAACCCTTTTTCACCTAGAGAACCGTCGTCTGTCATTAAAATCAATTTATCGGAATAACGGTTACATTCTTCCTTTAAAATTAATAGGTCAGCTGTTTTTGCACCTAAAATTGTCGTGACGGTATTGCCAGCTTCCTTCAGCGCTTTTACAATTGGAAATAGTGCCGCAATCCCAACACCGCCGCCGACCATTAACACATGACCGTAATTTTTAATTTCGGTGGCCTTGCCTAGAGGTCCGACAAAATCTTGAATCTCATCACCGGTGTTCAGCACTGCCAATTGTGCAGTGGATTTACCAATCACTTGAAAAATCAGCCGCACCCAGCCGGCCTCTGGATCAGTTGCTACAACCGTTAAAGGAACTCTTTCGCCAAAATCATTGATGCGTAAAATGACAAACTGGCCGGCCTGTGCTTTTTTGGCAACTCGAGGATCTTCAATATAAATTTCATATTCTGTGTCAGCAAGTTTATTTTTGGCAATAATTTTCATCTAAATTACCTCCGCTAAAAAATCTATCTTTTTTGGTAAAAGCTACTCTTAATTAGTGCTAATTTTACCCTATAATCTTAGATTAATGAAGATTTATTTTAAAGCTTCATTATTTTTTGAAAAATCAAGGTCTGCCATAATCAAAACAAGCCGCCAAGTATAAGCAACTTGGCGGCGGATATACTCTTGGGGCAGAAAATTTATTTGCGAGTATATTGTCCCACGAAAAAAATTCTAAAAATTATTTTTCTGTGCGATTTTTTTGTAATCGCCGATTAATCTTACTGATTTTACGGCGTTGCAGAATTTTTAATACGAGCCAGACAAAAAGGTAGCTGATGAAAAAATAGCCAAACACAGCAAGACCATCCTCCAGCAAAGCATCCTGCCAACCGTTTACCAGAAAAATGAAAATTGTGAGCAGCATGGTACATAGGAAATGTAATAACAGCGCAAAGGAAAAATTGATTTCCAGATCAAAAATTCCAGTCAGCTGACCGGAGCAGCCGCCTAAAAACAACACACTGACAACATTCCCAATCGTTAAAGGCTCAGTATGGATGTGAAATAAACGCAGAATGGCAAAGATGATACTAGCAAAGATGATACCAGCAAAAAATCGAGACAGGATTTTATTGATTACTTTTTTATTCATTTACACGCCCAGCCTTTTCATTAAATTTGGCAGGTATTTGCGGCTGACACTCTCTTGGTAGCCGCCCTTCAAAAATGCCAGCATATTTCCGGAAAAACTATCCTCCAAATAATCCAACTGATTGATATTAATCACGCAAAATTTTGAAATCTGTAAAAAATCCGGATTACGCAAACGCTCGACAAATTGATACAAGCGTTCCTTCGTTTGATATTCGCCATTCAGGGTTTTAATCGTCAATTCTGCTTTTTGAACAGAGACCACAGCAATCGTTTCAACCTTGACTAAGGCAATTCGTTCTTTTTGTTTTAAAGGAATTGCCGTTGGTGTCTCTTCTAATAAGTATTCTAATTCTGCAACAAGCCGCTGAACCTGCTGGTTAGCGGGAGCGGCTTTGATGAAAATTTCTAATTCATCCTCTGCCAGCTGCTCTGTCAATTCCACCTCAATTTTCATGTTGTTTCTCCTCAGATTAACTCAATTCAGCTTTTCTATGTCTAGCTGCTAAAACAATCAGCAGCAATCCTAAAAGACCAATCCCTATCAGTATACCAAATTCATAGCCAGCTGCCGCAAAGTTTCCCCATTCAATCTCAATTCCTAAAGAAGTTTTAGCTGCCGCCAATTCGTTGGCAGGTAATTGGTTGGCCGCATCTGCAATCGTTGGGCCTAGTAAAAGTCGGCGATACCAGGCTGCCAGATAAATGGCTGGTGTTCCTTTAATCAAAGTTTGACCAAAGTCTGGCAATAAGCCTAGTGGTACGTAGACGCAAGCCATAAAGCCAGCCGCCGTTCCTAAAATAGTTTCAATTTTTCCAAGTGTATTTTTGCGCTTAATAAAACTAATCACCGCAAAAAAGAGCAGGCTGAAACAAAATGAACTAAAGAGCACTATCAGTAAGACCATTGGCAATTGACCAAAAGGAATTTCAATTTGGTCCACCAACACAAAATAGCAAGACATGATTAGCAATAAAATCAGCTGCATCACACTACCAATGATAGTTGCACTCAACACGTAGCTGAGATTTTTTTGCGTTTCCTTCAAACCAACTAGAGTAATATCCTGCAGCACATTTCTTTCCCGGTCCTCCACCATCTGACCTAAGCCTGCCAAAGTGCTGGTAATTGCCGTCACCGCCAGTGTTCCACCAATCAACCATAAATCTAATAGCTGAACGCCTTGTGCCACTTGAGTCCAGTTCCCCATCATCGTGTCCCGCAAAAAAATAATATACAAAACGAATGAAATCAAGGCCCCCAAGACTGAAAAAATTACGCCACTGCGATTTCTAAAATAAATCATTAAATTTCGTTCAATTAATCCGCTCATCGTTAGTTTCCTCCTTAGTTACTGCTAAAAAGACATCATCCATGCTGCCCTCATGAAAATGAAAATTGCTAATTTGATCACGGTTCATCGTTAAAATTTCAATTGCGGTTTGAACGTGAATATTAGAAAAAGTCAACAGCTGACCCTCTTGCTCAAAGGACACTTCTGAAGGGATTTTTTCGCTAATTCTTTCAGGAACTACCGTTTCGATTTCTAAAACATTGGTGGTGTAAACTTGTCGCAATTTTTCAGCTGTCCCCTCTGCAATAATCTGACCCTCTTTGAGAATATAAACGTAGTCCGCATTATTCGCTTCTTCCAGATAATGAGTGGTTAAAAAAATCGTCAGCTGTGTCTCCCGCTGTAATTTTTCTAAAAGCTGCCAAATCATTTTACGGGATTGAATATCTAAACCGGTCGTTGGTTCATCCAAAAATAAAATCCGGGGCTGATGTAACAAAGCTCTAGCAATATCAACTCGCCTTTTTTGACCACCGGATAAGGTGCCGTATTTTTGTTTTTCAAAGGTAGTCAATTGAAAAAGCTCCGATAATTCTTGAATTCTCGCCTTTGAAACCCGTCCACTCATTTTCCCCCGCAAAGTTAAATTTTCCCAAACTGTCAACTCATCATCTAAAATACTATTTTGAAAGACAACGCCAATTTGCTGATAATAGTCACTCGTATTGACGGGTTGACCGTCTAATAATATTTGGCCACCGGTTGGTGGGGCTAATTTAGTCAGCATAGATATTGTGGTTGATTTTCCCGAACCGTTGGGCCCTAAAAAGGCCACAAAGGAACCCGCTGCTATTTCCAAATTTATTCCCTTAACCGCTTGAAGTGTTCCATAATTTTTAGTCAGATTATTAACTGTTAACATCTTCAGCACCTCTTTTCGTATACTCAGTTTATAAAATTCCTCCGCCCTTGTGACTGAAAAGGCGGTAAGTGGTAATAATTTGAAACTGAGTGGTCAGAAAAATACTGTGAAATTTTAACAAAAAAGAGCCTGTGACATTAGTCTTTTTAACAGATGAAATCCCAAACTATATTGTATTTGCTCCTGCGGTCCAGTGTCCTCGTCGCAAATGAACCATATCTAGTGGTTTTCACTAGCTACCGTTCGTATAGTTCGGCTCTGTTCTAACTAATGTCACAGACTCTTAAAAAGTGATGATGATGCAGTTTACATTTCTTTAGCCAATTTCAAGCACCAAAAAAGTGCGTAGGCTTGAATCACTAAGTAGACAGCCACCAACGAGAACACTATCGGCAAATTTTCCTTCATCAAGGCATAGGCCAGCATTAAAGCACCGAGTGAAATTGTCATCAAATCAAAACCTTTGGCCTTTGCTAACAGCGCAATTTGGACATTGCACTCATCGTTTTCTTCAATTTCAAAAGCTTTTTTTGCTACCGCATCTTTTTTGAATGCCAGCTCCTGTAAAATGGCTCCTAAATAATTACCAAACAGGCCACAGCCAAAGGCAATCAAAAAATACGGTAAGCCCCAGCCCAACCAAATTTCTCTTTGCAATCCAAATAGACCAACTAAAAAAAGTACCAGACTCCCACTTAATTTTACCAGCTTAGCTTTCATCTTCTTCCTCCTCGTAAATAAAAATATCCTCGATCGCCACGTCAAAATAACGGGCCAGTTTAAAAGCCAATAGAATCGATGGATTATAGCGTCCATTTTCTAAGGAGCTAATGGTTTGCCGGGAAACTAGCAAGGCCTGCACCAAGTCCTCTTGAGTGATGCCCCGCTCTTTGCGAATTTTTTCTAAATTATTTTTCATAGACTTCCTTCCCTTCTGACGGAAAGTGTACTTTACGTTTTAAGTGTATCAAAATTTCTCTTTTACGTAAAGTTCATTTTACATTGCGTTTGATTTTATTGTTAGCGAGGATTGGCTTCTCCAACTAAAGTTCGTTTGCGCATAAGACTAAAGGCGGATGAGATTTTGCTCATCATCCTCTAAACTTATTTTAAAAATGAAGAAAGTTGGAAAAAAAGGATGGGAAAAAGAAAAAATATTAGCTATTTAATTTTAGGACAATTTATTTCTGTGTTTGGCGGAGCAATTCTGCGCTTTGCCTTATCGTTGTTTGTTTTGGATATAACGGGACGGGCAGATGTCTTTGCGACAGTCTTGGCGATTTCCAGCATTCCGGTTTTATTTGCGCCGATTGGTGGGGCAATTGCCGATCGCTTTGACCGCAAAATTTTGATGGTGCTGATGGATGTCGCCAATGCAATTTTAGCTCTGTGCTTATTCTTAGTCGTCGGTTGGAGTGAATCAATTTGGGGAATTGGCTTCATTCTATTTTTATTAGCCATTGTCGGCAGCTTTGATACACCAGTAGTTGGCGCCAGTATTCCCTTAATTGTCGAAGAACATGAATTAGAGAAAATTAACGGACTGTCAAACGGAATTTTGCAATTATCAAATGTTGTTGCACCAATTATTGGCGGTATTTTATACGGTATCTTAGGCGCTCAACTTTTAATCGGTATCAGTATTTTCTTTTTCATTTTAGCGGCAATCTTTGAAAGCTTCTTAAAAATTCCGCGAGTCCATCAAGAACGCAGTGGAGCGATAGTCAAAACATTATTCAAAGATTTGCAGGCTGGCTTTCGTGAAGTGAAAAACAATCCAGTTATCTCAAAGACCATTATTATCGCCGCATTAATTAATTTTTCCCTCTCATCGTTTTTCATTGTCGGCTTGCCGATCATCTTGCGAATTATTTTAAACGTCAATGATACGTTATATGGAATTGGCATGGCGGTCTTCAGTCTTTCCAATATTTTGGGTGCCCTCTTTGCCGGCGTCTTAACGAAAAATTTACGCTTTAATAATTTGTACCTAACCTTCGCCTTTTCAGGAATTCTCTTGATTGTCATGAACCTATTACTAGGCATTTTCGGCGGTGGAGTAGGCTACAGCGTTGTTATGATTATTGGAACAATTATCGGCATGATGATGAGTGCCATCTCCATCTACTTGATTTCTTTGGTGCAAAGAATCACGCCAAAGGAAAATCTGGGGAAAGTCATGGCGACCATCATTGCGGTTGCTCAATGCGCCGTTCCCGTGGGGCAATTTATCATGGGGATTTTATTTAAGAACAGCCTGACCTCTTTCTTTATCCCCATGATGATTGTCAGCAGCTTTGTTTTGCTTATTTCCTGCCTGTGTTTCTTTTGGTTTAAGCAAACTAAAGAAAGTGATATTTATGTTGTATAAGAATAAAGTTGAAGCATTCTTCAAAAACACAGAAAAAAACCTTCCCAAAATTTGGGAAGGTTTCGAATCATCTTGGTTATACCAAAATTTATTGTGCAGATTATTGTTCTGCGTTTGCGTCTGCCAAACCGTATTTTTTGTTGAAACGGTCCACTCGACCATCGGCTTGAGTGAATTTTTGGCGACCAGTGTAAAATGGATGAGAATCAGAAGTTACTTCGACACGAATCACTGGATAAGTGTTGCCGTCTTCCCATTCAACAGTTTCTTGTGAAGATTTAGTTGAACCTGACAAGAATTTGAAACCTGTTGTAGAATCCATAAATACGACTGGATGGTAATCTGGATGAATTTCTTGTTTCATAACTTATTACGCTCCTTAGGCCCTGAAACATTTGCTGAATCAGAGTTATTTGTCGATAAACAACATTCATATAATATCATGAATGAATCGCTTTGACAATTATCTTTTTTGATTTCTTTTCGGGCTGCGGCCGCCGAATTCAACATCTTGGAAGGCTTTTAAGAAAGCTTCGTTATTTTTGGTTTTCTTTAAGAAGCGAATTAGTTGGTCGGTATATTCTAAAGAATCGCCGCTCATTTGATTCCGCAGCTTCCACGTTTCCTCCAATTGACCCGCTGACATTAACAATTCTTCTTTTCTCGTACCGGATTTCTTAATATCAATTGCTGGGAAAATCCGGCGCTCTGCTAAATCACGGGACAGATGCAATTCTTGGTTACCGGTTCCTTTAAATTCTTCGTAGATAATGTCATCCATCCGGCTACCAGTATCCACTAAAGCCGTCGCCAAAATAGTCAGGCTGCCGCCCTCTTCAACATTGCGGGCCGCTCCAAAGAATTTTTTCGGTTTGTACAACGCCGCGGGATCAATCCCGCCGCTTAAAGTTCGACCACTTGGCGGAATCACCAAATTATATGCTCGCCCTAAGCGGGTAATACTATCCATCAAAATCACGACGTCGCGTTTGTCCTCGACTAAACGCATCGCCCGCTCTAAAACTAATTCCGAAACGCGGGTATGATTTTGCGGCTGTTGGTCAAAGGTGGAAGACACGACATCGCCTTTAACACTGCGCTCTAAATCCGTCACTTCTTCCGGACGTTCATCAATCAACAGTAAAATTAATTCCACATCGGGATTATTTTCTGTAATCCCATTGGCAATTTCTTTTAAGACCGTTGTCTTACCCGCTTTTGGTGGCGCTACAATTAAGCCCCGTTGACCAAAGCCGACCGGCGCAAACATATCAATCATTCTAGTTGATAAACGGCCAGCCGTCGTTTCTAAAATTAATTGGCGATCTGGATACAATGGCGTGAGCGCTGGAAAATGTGGCCGTTCCTTCGCTTCTTCTGGGTCTTTACCGTTAACTGATTCAACATGCATCAAGCCGTAATAGCGTTCTGATTCCTTCGGTGGCCGCGCTTTGCCGGCGACTTTATCGCCGTTTCTTAAACCAAAGCGGCGAATTTGTGAGGAAGAAATATAAATATCTTCTTGGCTGGGGCCGTAATTAATCGGCCGTAAAAAACCATACCCCTCTTGACCGACAATATCCAAGACGCCCTCCATATAAAAGAAGCCCTGATTTTCCGCTTGGGCCCGAATGACAGCCAGCGCCAATTCTTTTTTGTTCATTTGACTATAATAAGGAATTTTAAATTCCTTAGCATAGGTATAAATCTCCTTCAGAGTTTTATTTTCAAGCTCTGCCATTGTTAAATAATCGCTCATGCTTTTTCCTCTTCCTCAATCATCTTGATATCCGCACCAAGATTGGTTAATTTCTCAACAATGTGATCATAACCTCTTAAAATATATTCCACGTTGTAAATCGTCGTCGTACCGCTCGCCATCAAGCCGGCAATCACCAAGCAAGCACCAGCTCGTAAATCAGAAGCAACCACTTCAGCCCCCTGCAACTCGGAAGGACCTTCTGTGACAATTAAATTTTCTTTGACTGAAATATTGGCTCCCATCCGGGCTAATTCCTGCACATGATTCACACGTTTAGAATAAATGGTATCCAAAATTTCTCCCCGCCCCTGCGCTTTTAATAAAAGTGGCGTAATCGGTTGTTGCAAATCGGTAGCAAAGCCGGGATAAGGGAAAGTTTTGACACTGACTGCCTGTAATTCTTCCGTTGGAAACACTTTAATCGCATCCTCAGAAATTTCCATATGGACACCAATTTCCTGCAGCTTCGCAATAAAACTTTCCAAATGTTCAAAAATGACATTTTTCACCACAATGCCTTCACCCGCACCCATCACAGCGGCCATCGACAAATAAGTTCCCGCTTCAATGCGATCGGGAATAATTGAATGGCGGCAACCGTGCAACTCTTTGACGCCTTCAATCCGAATAATATCCGTACCTGCTCCACGAATGTTGGCCCCCATATTATTTAGCAGGGTCGCCACATCGATAATTTCTGGTTCTCTAGCAGCATTTTCAATAATTGTTTTGCCTTCTGCTTTCACTGCAGCCAGCATCACATTGATTGTAGCGCCAATCGATACCATATCCATAAAAATACGTGTTCCGTTTAAACCAGCTGCTTTAGTCCGCAAATACATCGCACCATGTTCATTGCTGACAGCAGCGCCTAAAGCTTCAAAGCCCTTAATGTGCAAATCAATTGGCCGTGGTCCTAAATAACAGCCGCCAGGTAGTCCAACCACTGCTTCACCAAACTTTCCTAACAAAGAGCCCATAAAATAATAGGATGCCCGCAAGCTGTTAATTTTTCCGCTGGGCATTGGAATTGAAACTAAGCCACGGGGGTCAATCGTCATTTGATTATTTTCAAAGGTGACTTCAGCACCCATGATTTCTAAAATTTCAATAAGGGAATGCACATCTTGAATGTCGGGGACACCATCTAAAATTACCGGAGAGTCAGCAAGGATAGCAGCGGGGATTAATGCGACGGCACTGTTTTTAGCGCCGCTGACGGTTACTTCACCTGATAAAGGCCGACCGCCGTTGATTACTAATTTTTTCATATATAAGTCACCTATATTTATTTTTTCTAGTTGAAACCCTTTTTATCTTACCATATTTCTATTTAGGATGATATGCAGCGGCGAGAATTGCTGGTTTTTTGAAGAATATACCCGTTACAACTGCTAGTTGATTGTTGATTTTAAAAGAAAATAGTAAGCTAAACTTGTAGGGAGGGGATTTTATGGAGCTTAGTCAACTATTAAAAAATTATCGCAAACAAAATTGTTTGACCCAGCAGCAAGTCGCCACAAAACTTTTTGTTACAACGCAAGCTGTTTCGAAATGGGAGTTGGGGCAATCTGTTCCGAATGTGGATAATTTATTGGCGCTGTCAGATTTATACAATATCTCAATAGATGAGCTAGTGCAAGGCAGCCCTTTTTTTAAAAAGCCGTATCGCATCGGTAAACGCTATCAAAAACAAAATAGCCTGCTGCTAATTGGTTATTGTCTGCTTTTTGCGCTTATTATCAGTCAGATGGTCGGCAATTTCTTGATGAATTTTTTGATTGCTCTCGTGGTACTCTTGCTTCTGATGCTACCAATAGCTTTCACTGACTATTGGGTTATTGAACAAAGTGGCATTTCTGTGGCTACCTATTCAAAAAAGCCGTTAGGAAAAATCAAACAACTGCTTAAACAAAAACCTGAGATAAATTTCATTGGGTACCAAAATCTCCAAGAAGTCACCTTGCTTTACCGGCGAAAAATCCGTACTTCACCCTTTGACTTTGGGCCAGATAGCTTCACGCTGTCTTTGATTAGTGGCGATAAAAAATTTCCTTTAAATTTGGAGATGCCTGTGAAGGAATTCTTACCGCAATTTGCCGCTTTTTTAGAGCGGCAAAACATCCCCGTAATCGATCAGCAAAAACTTATTTCCAGTATTGTAAGCGGCGAAAATTTATTTCAACAGTTTAATTCAAAATAAAAAACTGCCCATCACTGGACAGTTTTTTTATTCATCGAAAATTTAATTATGCTTTACCAGCAGAACCGAACCAGTCGATATGTTCTTCAGCATCTTTAACGATTGCTGCAACACCTGGTGCTAATAATTTACGAGGGTCAAAGCCTTTGCCTTCTAAATCTTTGCCAGCTTCAATGTATTCACGAGTAGCTTTAGCAAATGATAATTGGAATTCAGTATTCACGTTAACTTTAGAGACACCCATTGAAATTGCTTTTTGGATTTGTTCTTTAGGAATACCTGAGCCACCGTGTAATACTAGAGGTACATCATGACCAACTGCATCAGCAATTGCTTGTAAGTGGTCAAATGCTAAACCTTTCCAGTTTGCAGGGTAAACACCGTGGATATTACCGATACCACATGCTAAGTAGTCGATACCAGTTGCGACCATTTGTTTACATTCTTCGATATCTGCTAATTCACCAGCGCCGATGATACCATCTTCTTCACCGCCGATAGAACCAACTTCACATTCTACAGAAACGCCTTTAGCGTGAGCTTTTTCTACAACATCTTTAGCTAATTTCAAGTTTTCTTCGAATGGTAAATGAGAACCATCGAACATAACTGAAGTGTAGCCAACTTCGATACATTCTAAAGCAGCTTCGTAGTCACCGTGATCTAAGTGAATCGCAACTGGAACAGTGATGTTCATTGATTCAACTAAATCAGTTACTAAGTCTTTAGCCAATTTGTAGCCGCCCATATATTTAGCAGCACCCATTGAAGTTTGGATTAAAACAGGTGTTTTCTTAGCTTCCGCAGCTTTCAAAATCGCTTGCGTCCATTCTAAGTTGTTGGTGTTAAATCCACCTACGGCATATCCACCTTTACGAGCAGCTTGTAAAAATTCAGCTCCTGATACTACTGGCATAATAATATTCCTCCTAGTTTTAAATAAACTTTGTTTTTTGTCGGACCTTGTCCAACCAACGTTTATATTCTATCAGACATTAAGGTACTTTTCTACTAAAAACACGTTTTATTGGAAATTTCACAAGGCCTTACATATTTTTCACAAAGATTTTCTCACCTGAAGGCTTTTCCTACTTGAAAAGCTCCTAAAACCTGTGTCAAAATAAAGAGGTAAAGTTTTTTCACAACCTTTAAACTATAGACATACCAAAACGATTGGTAAATAACTGAGGTGGCAAAATGGATTGGTTAACACAACTAAATTTAAGTTTAGCTTATTTGGAAGAAAATCTAACGGAAACAGTCTCGATTGATGAGGCAGCCAAGATTGCCCGCTGTTCGACTTATCATTATCAGCGGATGTTTTCTTATATGGCGGATGTTTCTTTAGGAGAATATTTGCGGCGGCGCAAAATGAGTCTGGCTGGTGTCGATTTGCAGCACGGCGCCAAAGTAATCGATGTTGCATTGAAATACGGCTACGATTCCCCGACTGCTTTTAATCGGGCCTTCAAAAGTATTCACGGCATCACCCCGCAGGCCGCTAAACAAAACGGAGCCGTTTTAGTGAGTTATCCCCAGTTAAATTTTGCCATCCAAATCAGAGGAGTCGAAAAAATGGAATATCAAATCATCGAAAAATCAAGTTTTACCGTCACGGGGCCAAGTTTGACCTTAGACAAAGACATGGAGAAAAGTCAGCGACTCATTCCTGAATTTTGGAATGAAACTAGTCAAGCAGGCGCACTGGAAAAACTTTTTCCTTTGATGGGCCAAGATGTGCCGGGAGTTTTAGGTGTTAGTTACATGACTGAAATGAATGCAGAAAAATGGGAGTATGTCATTGGAGTTGCCACTGATCAAAAAGTTGCTGATTTTAAATCCTTTGAGATTCCAGCAGCTACATGGGCTGTTTTTTCTGGTACGGGTACGATGCCGACTTCCATTCAAGAACTGCAAAAAAGAATTTACACCGAATGGCTGCCAACCTCAGGCTATGAGTATGCCAATCTACCAGACATTGAAGTCTATTTAAATGCAGACCCTCAGAATGCCGAATTCCAAGTTTGGTTTCCTGTTAAACCTAAGAGCAAATAATTCTGGGAAAACCTTTAAAAAAAGTTAGTTTAATTTTTATTCTACTCAATACTTGCGGGGATTTAGTTTTTAGCTAAATCCTCGCAGGTTTTTTTTCTTGAAAATTTTTATTGAAAGCCAGGTACCAAACAAGTATCAGCGAAGTAGCTCTCGAAACTATTCTAAAAAATTCAGCAAATTTTAAAATTGGTTTTCCAGTATTTCAGCTGTTGGCGTTACAAAGCTCATTCTCAGCAAATTAACTTAGTAAGAGGTATAGCGATACAGACACGTTGGTTTTGACTGTCTATCGTCAAAAAAATCATCCCGTCCTCACACTATTCCGCTATAATAAAACTAATAAAAATTGGAGGAATAAAATGAAAACTGAAAAAGAAAAGATGATTTCTGGTGAATTTTATGAAGCGTGGGAGACAACCCTAGTGGTCGATCGACAAAAGGCCAAAGAAAAAATGGCCGCCATCAACAGTGAAAAAAATGAAGCTTTGCGCAACCAGCTTGTCAAAGAAGCCTTTGGTAGCTCAAAAGGCGCTGTCCATGTTGAAGCCAATGTTGCCTTTGACTATGGCTATAATATTCATGTGGGAGAAAATTTTTACGCCAATTTTAATTGTACATTTTTAGATGGTGGTCCGATTACGATTGGTGACAATTGCATGCTCGCCCCAAACGTGCAGTTATATACTGCGGCTCACCCGTTAAATCCGCAGGAGCGCAACGATGGGATTGAATTTACCAAAGCCATAACTATTGGCGACAATGTCTGGATTGGTGGCGGCGCCATCATCGTGCCTGGTGTTACTTTAGGTAACAATGTTGTAGTAGCAGCTGGCGCTGTTGTGACAAAATCATTCCCAGACAATGTCGTTCTCGGTGGCAATCCAGCTCGGGTGATTAAAGAAATTGAAAAATGATTTTAAAGAAAAATGAAAAGCCAGCAATGGTTTGCACTAGGGAGTCGTTCAGTTCTAAAGCATTTTTATTTAGCTCGCATTTAAAAAAGGACTCCTGAAATAATTTCAAAAAAACTACAAGTTTCTTTTAGAAGATTCAAATTTTTGAAGCTCTGTCACTCCCCGCTACTATCTTAGCCATCTTAAATGTGAAAACCAAAATTCCAGTTATTGAACCAAATAAAATGCCCTTCAACCATTAACTTAGTTGAGGGGCATTTTGGTTTGCTAGTGAACTAACTAAATTTTTGAAAAATTCCAATTAAATCTGTTGGTTTTTCAGCTAACCATTTTGCTCCGGCTGAACTTAGTTCTTCCAGGTCGCCAAAGCCATAAAGAACACCGACTGCTGACATATTATTTTCTCCAGCCCCCAGAATATCATGGGAGCGATCACCTACCATGATAACTTCCTTTGGATTTGTTTGGCCTAATTCAGCTAAGCCATAGTGGATAACATCGGCCTTTGCGACCCGCTGACTTTCTAAGTCTGCCCCAAAAATTCCAGAGAAATACTTGGCCAAGTCAGTTGTCTGAATAATTTGCTTGGCAAAAATTTCGGGCTTGGAGGTGGCAACCGATAGCTGATAATTTTCTTTTAATTGTGCTAAGACTTCGGGAATTCCCTGATAAACAAATAATTCCTTCATTCCTTGATCGGTATAATATTCCCGATAGGCCTGAACCATTTCCTGCCCTTGCGCTTCAGTCAGCTGATAGTTTTCCATAAAAGACGCTAGCAGAGGTGGGCCAACATAGCCCCGCAATTCAGTCAAGCTTGGCTCTGGATAATCAAATTTCTTTATGGCATAACGCACCGAATTGAAAATCCCTTCGCTTGAATCCGTCAAGGTACCGTCTAAATCAAAAAAAATCCGTTTAATCGTCATTGCTCCAGCTCCTTAATTTTCCAAATAGATTGTTGCCTTTATTATTTGCTATCCAAAAAAATTTGTCAAAGCCTATTTGTTTGTCAAAAAGAGTAAAAACCTTTATACTTACTTTTAGTAAGAACAGGTTCTGGTTGAGGCAACTCAAAGTGGGCACCTTAAAACAACTCAGGAGGAATTTTAAAATGGATACACAAATTAGAGGATTACACCATGTAACAGCAATGACTAGCAGTGCCGAAAAAATTTATCGCTTCTTTACTGATATTTTAGGGCTGCGGATGATTAAAAAAACGGTCAACCAAGATGATATTGCAACTTATCATTTGTATTTTACCGATGACGCTGGTTCTGCCGGCACTGATATGACGTTTTTTGACTTTCCAAATATTCCTAAAGGCACGAAAGGCACGAATACAATTTCTCGGACTTCCTTTAGAGTACCTAGCGATGCCTCATTAGAATATTGGCTCAATCGTTTCAATGAAAAAAATGTAGAACACGGTGAAGTTAAAGAACGCTTCCGGAAAAAATATTTTGAATTTGAAGACTTCGATAACCAACGCTACCAATTAATTTCCGATGAAAAAAATGTCGGTGTAGCTGGCGGAACTCCTTGGAAAAATTCAAATGTGCCAGCAGAACATTCAATCATTGGCTTAGGACCAGCTTTCGTCACTGTCCAAAATCTTAAACACATGCGTCTAGTTTTAGAAGATGTTTTAGGCTTTAAAGCAACCGGCCAAGACGGTGATTTTTATCAATTTGAAATTGGCGAAGGCGGCAATGGTGCTACCATTATTGTGGAGCATCGGGAAGACCTGCCATTAGCCGGCGAAGGCTTTGGTAATGTTCATCATTTAGCTTTGCGGGTAGCCGATGTTGAAGCCCTACAATTTTGGATTCAAAAAATCAATGAATTGGAATTTCCAAACTCAGGCTTTGTTGAACGCTTCTATTTTGAATCAGAATACTTTATGGCCGCACCTGGTGTCTTGTTTGAATTGGCAACCGACGGCCCTGGCTTCCTAGAAGATGAAACTTATGAACACGCCGGTGAAATTCTTTCATTGCCGCCATTTTTAGAACCAAAACGTCAAGAAATTGAAGACTTTGTGCGCCCTTTTGATACCTCAGATGCCAATCAAAAACGTGCTTAATTTAATTAGTATTGCTAAAATAGGGTTGCCGCAGCCATTCTTTGGTTTTTGGCGACCCTATTGTTTACTGAGAAAAAATATTTTTCATAGTGCAAATAAGTGCGACATTTTTCAAATAAGGAAGTTGTGGATTTTCTAAAAGAACTAGTAGTGAATGAAGCAAATTAACAGGAATAATATTAACAAATTTTGATTACTTAGCTAGGAGGCGCAACAGGATGATTCATTTTAAAGCGGCAGATTTAACCACCAAACAGATTTACAAATTCCTAACGGGCAGTATTATTCCCCGGCCAATTGCTTGGTTAACCACCCACAATAAAAAAAATGGCGTTGTAAATGCGGCCCCCTTTAGTTATTTCAATGTCGTGGCTAAAGAAGTCGCTTTAGTCAGCGTATCAATCAATCGGAAAAACGGGCAGCTGAAGGATAGCGCCCGCAACTTATTGGACAATGGCCAAACGGTGATTCATTTAGTCAATGATGCCGTCTTAGAAAGCATGAATCAAACAGCGGCCAGCCTTGAAAGCGAGCAAAGTGAATTGGATAATTTAGAGCTTGAATTAACTGACAGCAGAGCCATTCAAGTGCCGGCCATTGCTGACGCTCAAATTCGCATGGAAGCCGTTGTCCATCAATATCTCCCAATCAAAGATCACGAGGGTGAAATCATCAGTGATTTATTTATCTTAGAAATTTTAGAATTTCACTTTGATGAGGCTATCTTTGACGAAAAAAATCAATATATCTTACCCGAAGCGTTTCAGCCGGTTTCCCGTCTCGCCGGGAATTTTTATGGTCACTTAAGCAATATTATTGAAATAGAGCGACCACAATAATTCTTTGTATTTTTAAAAAAATGCTTGCGACCTCCAGCACAATTACTAGAGAATTTAGGTCGCTATGCTAAGATATTTGTATAGTATAAAACTTTCTTTTTCAGCCGATGACAAAGTTTGGCAAATCTGACGACCGCAGATTTCATTTTATACTCCTACCCTTTTTTGATAGTAAAAGAAAAGACCAAAGTCTGCGCAGACTTTGGTCTTTTCACATTATGCGTTTTAGACACTCGGAACTTTTTTCAAATCAGGCGTTTCAGTTTTCGCTAAAGCCTTGGCTTTTGTAAAAACAGGAATATCAATTTGTTTGCTGAGAAGATTAGCCACAAAGTAAGCAATGTTGTAATCCACTAGGCTATGAACAAAACCGCCAACTCCCAATAAAACAAATACCGTGTAGAAAAATCCTTGCGTGTAATAAACCTCTGGCATATTTCCGCCAAAGAAAAAGACACTGACAACCACCATCTCCACTGCCGCATGAATAATGCCTAAAATCACGTTATAGCTTTGAAATTTCCAATTAAACAAAGTAAAGCGGCCATTTGTCATTAAAATGCCGGGATTTTTTTGTAGGTAAAGCGAGCCGATAATCGCAAAAACTAAATGGGATAATGCTCTTAATGCCACAACTAATGGCAGTGAGACAAAGAAGCCAAAAGCCGTTCCTAAAGCTACAGCCACAGCCACAGCCGGTGAAATAAACATTGCAATAAATAATGGCACATGGCTAGCTAATGTAAAAGATGCTGGTCCGATAACAATCTTTGGCATAACCATTGGAATAATAATACCCATCGCAATCAACAAAGCCGCAATGGTTAACTGACGTACAGAATTTTTGGTTTTCACACTTTTTCCTCCTTCTGCTGTTGCAGAAATAATCAATTTAAAAACTAAAAGGTGTCATGACAGATTCGAATTGTCTTAAGTGTATAGATTTTCCGATTATGTGTCAAGACACCAAGCAACTTTTTCTGAAATTTATTTTGAAAATAATTTCATGAAAAAAAACAATCTCTAGGCTAAACACTTTAGAGATTGGTTCCTGAAAATTTTTTATTTATCTGTTGGCTTCAATGCCTCCATCGCATTACTTAACTCTGCAAATTCTGATAAAGAGAGAGTCTCGCCACGGCGTTGTGGATCAATAGCCGCCTCCGCTAAACTTTTTGCCAGCCATTCTTTTGTGGCTGGCTCTTTGCCAAAGGTCTGTTGCAAATTATTCCATAAGGTTTTGCGACGGGACTGAAAGGCCGCCTTGGTCAATTTGAAAAATTCTTTTTCATTGCTGACAGTCACTGCCGGCTGCTCACGCCGCACTAATTTTAAAATAGCAGAGTCCACATTGGGCTGTGGCATGAAAACTGTTTTCGGGACGATAAAAGCTAAGCTAGCTTCCATGTAATACTGTACAGCAATACTCAAGGAGCCGTAAGCTTTTGTCTCCGGCTGAGCAGAAATTCGATCTGCCACTTCCTTTTGCATCATCACGACCATCTCGCTGACTTTAATCTCAGATTCCAAAAAGTGCATCATAATCGGCGTTGTGATGTAGTACGGCAGATTCGCTACGACTTTAAGCGGTAGAACCTCTTTAAATAATTTAACCTTCTCCGGTAAATTGGTCTTCAAAATATCTTCGTTAATCACGGTCACATTCGGGTATGGCGCTAGAGTATCCGCCAAAACTGGAATTAGCCGCTCATCAATTTCAAAGGCTAATACCTCTTTAGCTGAGCGAGCTAATTGCTCCGTTAAGGCCCCGATACCCGGGCCAACTTCAATGACGTTAGTTTCGTAATTAATGTTAGCTGTCTCGACAATTTTCCGTAAAATATTCGGCTCGGTTAAAAAATTTTGTCCCAGACTTTTCTTAAAGGAAAAGCCGTGTTCTTCAAGAATTTCACGGGTTCTTGAAGGTGTCGCAATATCTCGTTGACTCAAATTAATTCCTCCACTTGTTTCATCGCAACCGCCAATTCCTTGGGGGTGATGCGAAACATTCGTAACCTTTTTTCTAGTTGTTTGCCATTCGTATAACCAATTCGCAAAATTTCTCCGAGACGTTCCCGCCGTTCCTTGGCTTTATCGCCGGCTATCAGACCAAACTCCAGCAAATCATTTTTGGAAATTATCGGATAGTTCAGCTGTTCTGCCTCTTCAGCCGCTGTCAAAGGCGTACTTACGCTCTTCAGCGCTTCTAAAATGGCATTGTCACTGGCGTGTTCTACGCCTAAGCTCTTGTAAGAGCCCTTCATCGGTGCTGCATCCCGCCTTGCCAAAAAGGCGTGCTTGGCATCCGGCACTACTTCCATAATTTTCTTGCGAATTTTTTCACCGGAAAAATCTGGATCTGTAAAAACAATCACGCCCCGTGTTTCTTGGGCATGTTCAATTTGTTCTAAAATAGCATCATTAATCGCAGATCCAATGGTTTCAATCGTATCAGCCACCACAACTTCCTGCAGTCTTCTCGTATCGTCTTTGCCCTCTACAACAATAATTTCTTCAATAATTGGTTTAGTCATTAGCGATACCAAAAAGCTTGTGGGCATTTTGTCGGGTCATTTCAGCTACTTCGTCAAAAGGAATTTCCCGCAGCTCAGCAATTTTTTCCACCGTGTAACGAGTATAACCTGGCTCATTGCGCTTGCCACGATAAGGAACCGGCGCCAAATATGGGGCATCTGTTTCAACTAGCAGTTTATCTAGTGGCACAATTTTAGCAGCCTCCTGCACTTCTAATGCCTTCTTGAAGGTCACGACACCGCTAAAGGAGATATGCATTCCCAAATCAAGAAATTTTTTCGCCCATTCTCCATCACCGCTGAAGCTGTGCATAATTCCACCGATTGCTTGAACCTCCTCATCCTGCAATACACGATAAGTATCCTCAATCGCATCCCGCATATGAATGCTAATCGGCAACCCGAATTCTTTTGCAATCGCAATTTGCCGGCGAAAAACTTTTTCTTGAACTTCCTTTGGATCTTCCATCCAATAATAATCCAAACCAATTTCACCGAGGGCAACCACCTTGGGCAAAGTCAATTTTTCCAGCAAATCTTTTTCAATACTTTCTGAATAGCTGCCAGCCTCAGTTGGATGCCAACCAATAATGCTATAAATATCTGAATATTCAGCACTTAACGCCAGCGATTTTGCAATCGTGGGCGTATCAAAACCAACCACCGCCATTTCAGTCACGCCAAGCTCCTTAGCCCGAGCGATTGTTTCTGGAATGTCTTCGTTAAATTGTTCTGCATTTAAATGTGTATGTGAATCAAAAATCACTGTAAATCCCTCCATGGAACACCTTACGACAAGGCTCCGTTAATCCTTATCCACTTTAGCACATTTTGCTAAAAAGCTAAACCTAAAATGCTGGTGATTAGGAAAAGTTAGCAATCAAAAAGGCTGTGATGGTTTTGAATACATCACAACCTTTAAAAAAATTATTTTTTATAGACGGATTGTCCGTTCAAATAGGTTTCTTTCAATTCTACTGCAGGAGTAATCACGATAAAATCAGCTTCATGGCCTTTTTGAATACTGCCGCATTGATTTTCAATCCCCACACTGACAGCAGGTACATAAGATGCCATGCGAATGGCTTCTTCAACTGAAGTCAGGTCCCACTTGATAACATTTTTTACACCTTGGAATAATTCGAGAATACTGCCAGCTAAACTATCGCCATCTTTCAAGCGAGCAGCCCCATCTTTCACAATAACTGGAAATTCTCCTAAAATATATTCTCCTTCAGGCATTCCTCCTGCCCGCATACAATCGGTGATTAAAGCAACTTTATCTGGTGATTTACTTCTAATAAGAGCTTTAGCAGCGGCTGGATGCACATGATGCCCATCGCAGATTAATTCTGCCACGGTCTCTTGAGTTGCCATTGCTGTTCCAACCATCGCCGGTTCCCGGTGATTCAAACCGCTCATACCATTATACGTGTGAACAAAAATATCTGCACCGGCATAGACAGCCGCCCGTGCTTGCTCATAACTAGCATCACTATGACCTAAAGCGACATGCACACCTTCTTTAGTAACGGCTTCGATAAATTCAGTTGTACCTTCCCGCTCAGGAGCCAAGGCGATTTTTTTTATCAGACCCTTCGCTAAAGTTTGCCACTCATGGAAAACTTCTAAATTAGGATCGCTAAAATATCCAGGATTTTGGGCGCCTTTATGTTTTTCGGTAAAGAAGGGACCTTCAAAGAAAATGCCCTGAATTTTTGCACCGTTGACTTCTTGATAATGCTCACCAATTGTACGACTAACATTTTTTAGTGTCTCACGATCAGAGGTTAAGGTCGTCGGTAAAAATGATGTAACCCCACAGCTTAACAGGCCTTCAGACATGATTTTTATTCCTTCAAAATCATTGTCCATGACATCGTGGCCTTTATAGCCATGAATATGAGTATCAACTAGACCAGGAGCAATCCAACTAGTTCCATAATCCCTTACCTCCCAGTCGCCTTTTGGCAGCTCAGGAAAATAAGTACCAAAACAGCCATCGACAATCTCCAGATAACCGCCAGTAACCATTCCGCCTCTTAAAAAGAACCGTTCGGCTTGAATCAGGTAATGCATATTCTCATCCTCTTTCTCTAAATTAAACCAATTCTTACTGCTTGAAACTATATTTATAGTGAAATAAATCCCCACGAGCAACACTTAACGTATATTCAATCACTTCGTTTTCATCACTATAGGTCGTGCGTACTAAATTTAAGACAGGAGAACCACAAGAAATGTTCAACAACTCAGCATCCTCCTTACTAGCAACACTGGCATAGAACTCTTCGTCAGCGAAACGAATCACTTCATGAAACTCCTCAAAAAAAATATCATACAAAGGCTTAGCCTCAATCATTTCTAAAGTTAACTGAGCAAATTTTTTTTGCGGTAGAAAAGATAATTCCAGCATCATTGGTTCACCATCGCCACAACGCAAGCGTTTAAGTCTAATTACCTCTTCATCTTGTTTCACACGCAGGGCATTTGCTAAAAAGCAAGTAGCAGGAACAATACTGAATTCCAGCACAAGAGTTTGTGCTTTTTTCCCTGCAAGCTCCATCTGTTCAGTGAAGCTATAGTTTTTAGACAAGTTAGTCATCTTTTGATTTCTATCAGAGACAAAACTGCCCTTGCCTTTTTTTCGATAAATATAACCCAAACGCTCCAGCTCTTTTAATGCTAAACGAACTGTAGTACGACTGACATTAAAATCTGCAATCAAATCGTGTTCAGAAGGCAATTGATCTCCCGGATTTAATGCTGTCGCAATTGTCAGCTTAAGTTTTTCAACCATTTGAGAATAAAGAGGTTGTTTAGTCGGAATCGTCATCTATCATCACTCTTCCTTCACTTCTCAAAATAAAAAACGAGACTGAGCCATAAGTAAAACAGAAGGGGAATGCTCGAACAGTAATTTCTCACAGTATCTAAAATTTTTATTTTCGCAATCTAAACTGCTTAAATTCTAGGAGCACTTTAAAAATAGTTCGAATATTTTTCTGTCAAAAACTTATGTCACAGCCTCGTTTAGCCTTCAATCTATTGCGGCCAGATACCCGGCCACAATCCTAATCCTGAGCCTAATAGACCTAAAACTAAGATTAAGGCAATACATTTTAATGGCGTCCAATTTCGTTTTGCCATTAGCAGATACAGTAATAATGTAATTGCTAATGGAATAATTTTCGGTAAGATACCATCTAAAATACTTTGTAAGTCAATCGTCACTGGTACAACGTCTGCTTGATTAAAAGTAACTTCATAATCACCAGAAGCCAATTCTGAAACGCCAAGTGACTTTTCGCCATCTGCAGCATCTTGTACTTCATCTGTCAGATTGCCATTGTCATCTGTTTTATAGATGTATTCATCATAGCGATGTTCTTCCCCAGCAGGAACTACTGTCGTCACAGAATGAATTTGACTCGTCTCGCCATTAGGAATTTTTACATCAATCGTTGTGCCACCAAAGGTCACCGTCAAGGCACCTACAACGAAAATCCCAAGAATACTGGCAGCCCGTGTAAATTCTTTAGCATTTTCCGTCAGCATCGAAATCGCATCAGTTCCTAAACGATAAGACCAGTGCATTAAGAAGTAACGAATTGCAAATTGAGCAATATTAAAAATCAGTAGGAAAATAAATGGTGCAGCGATACTGCCATTGATTGCCATATTCGAGGTAATCCCAGCAGTGATTGGCACTAAAGTAAACCAAAACAGCGCATCCCCAATCCCACCTAATGGTCCCATTGCGGCAACCCGCACGGCCCGAATAGTTGGAATATCGACTTTATTTTGTTCTAGTGATAAAACAATCCCCATTACAAAAGTTACTAAGAATGGATGGGTGTTAAAGAATTCCAAGTTATGACTCATGGAAGCTGCCAAGTCATCTTTGTTTTTATGAATTTTCTTCAGGCCTGGTAAAATTCCATACAGCCAGCCTCCAGATTGCATTCTTTCATAGTTAAAAGAAGCCTGCAGGAAAAGAGAACGCCATACCATTTTATTCAGAGTCTTTTTGTCCAGTTGTTCACCTGGCGTTAAGTCTTGATAATTATCTGGAATATTATATGCCATCTTCGTCACCTCCATAGGAATTAGCAGAAGCTGTTTGTTTGAATTTGGTTTGAATTTGGAAGTCCCAGAAAGCTAAAGCAAAGCCGATTAATGCCAAAATAATTAAAGCAGAACCTTGTAGTGAAGAAGCAGCTGTTACAACGAGTGCTAAAGCAAAGCCCAAGAAGTAAAAGCCCCACATGTCACGAGAAATCATTACTTTAATTAAGATAGCAAAACCGACAAAGCGCATCATGCCTCCTGCAGCTGATAAGCCATTCATCAGCCAAGCTGGAATTGCATTCACAACTGTTTCACCAAAGGTTGCACCACCAATGAAGAATAACGTAACAACTAACCCAAAAACGGCTCCTAATAAAATCATAGCCAAATAATTAAGCCGATTAATTCCTTTGTCATTTGCTTCGTGGGCATAATTATCAGCTACAGTCATTAACGGTGACATTAATGTAAAGATTAAAGTCACACCATACTGACCTAATAATGAGAATGGAATTGCTGTTGCTACTGCAGCAGTCGGTTCTAATTTTAAGGTAATGGCTAAGATTGCTGCCATAATCCCACCGATAACGGCATTAGGCGGTTGAGCTCCTCCGACTGGCATATTCCCAATGGTCATTAACTGATAAGTCCCGCCAACGATTAAACCAGTTTGTAAATCTCCTAAAATAAGTCCGATAACCATACCTGTCACAATTGGCTGGTATAGTGATTCCAAAAAGCTGAACTGATCAATCGCAGCGATGAAGGTAACAATAAATACTAAAAGAATCTGTACAATGTTGTAGTCCATCTTTACTCCTCCCCAATTTTTAATGAATTAACTAAATAGCTTGTTTGTGTCCTCAATCGGTGTCGATGGAACACGACGTATTTCTAATTCCACACCATCTGCCTGCAGCTTTTTAAAGGCTGCAACATCTGCATCATCCACCGCAACAGTCGTTGCAACTTGCCGTTTACCTTCAGCCATATGCATATTCCCAATATTCAGCTTTTTAATTGGCACTCCCCCTTCAACTAATTTCAAAACATCTTCAGGATTTTCGACAATAATGAAGATTTTTTGTTTTGGTGATGCTTTGTGGATAATATCTATGGTTTTTTGAATCGTGAAATACCGAGTTTGAACGCCATTTGGTGCCGCCATATCCATCAAGCCCTGCCGCAACTTATCAACGGCTACCTTATCATTAGCAACTAAGATTAAATTAGCTCCTAAAGTCCCATTCCACTGTGTTGCCACTTGTCCATGAATTAGACGATTATCAATTCTTGTTAATAAAATATTTGGTTCAGACATAATTACTTCCTCCTACATCTTCATGATTTTGATTATTTTTTTTAAATTTTTTCTCAATGTTCAATAAAATATAAAAATGATTTCAGTTTACCAATTACTCAATTATTTCTGAAATTGCATAGCGGGAAACTTCCATGATTTCCCCCGATTTGATTTGAATATCAACCGTTTCACTATCGTTGATGGCGTTGATTTTCCCATAAATCCCATTTGAAAATTTTACTTTATTACCCACTGCCAATTTTTGATGCAACTCTTTAAAATGGTTGCGCTGTGTCTTCATTCCTCTGGAGGTTGCAATAAAGTAAAGCAATGCAAAAACAAGTAAGAAAGCAATCATCACAATTGAAGCACCTAGAATATAATTCCACATCATTAAATTCCTTCTTCCTCTGCTTCGTCTTCTCGAATCTGTAACTGTGCATGGACCATCCCAGCCTGACCAGTTTCTAATAAATTCGTCAGCAATACCGAAAGTTTTTTTTCAAAACTGCGCATGCCAACGCCTTCGATTAGCATGGGCAAATTCGTTCCTGCTACAACTTCGACTTTTTCTTGATCTGCTGCCGCTAACATAGCCGCTCTAAATGGACTGCCTCCCAGCAAATCGCTAAAAATAATCACACCCCCTGTTTCATTTAAAAGAGTCGTTGTTTCCGCTTTCATTTTTTCTTCAAAAGCATCAATACTTTCTCCTTCAAGAAAAGGAATCGTCCGAAATGCTGTCTGTTCCCCAGCAATCATTTCAACGGCTCCAACTAGTCCCGGTGCAAAAGAGCCATGACCTGTCACAATAAAGCCAATCATTCATCTCGCCTCCTTCTTAACTTATCGTAATAATTTTAACATGTTACTACCAGTTGCACAATAAGTTTTTCTTTCTTTCATCAAAATTAAGTCAATAAAAGATTTTAAAGTTTAACAAGCAAACTATTTTCAATGCAAATTGTAAAATTGAGGAGTTTTTTATCACGTTTTACTATGTGGTGGTAAAATTTGAGAAATGGATTCGAAATAAAACCTTAAAAAAAAGCATTCCTTAGGAGAGGATAAATAGGGAGAAGTATAAAGTTTTCAGTTTTTTTAATTTCGAAAATAGTAATCCACAAAATAAAAAACCGCAATCTTTTCAAATCACAGTTTTTAGATAATTTTATTAAGAGTAATTACTTGTAGATTTGACTAGAAGCAAGATAAGATAATCTAACTCCCTTTAAAAAATTTACTTTGATATTCTAAAGCTATTTTACTTTGACAACGATATAATTATCGATAACTTCAGTAGCTAGGTTTGGTGATGAATCATTTAGTGATGTTCTATTTTGCCAGATATCTAAATATTCATCTAAAGTTGGAGTCTCATACTTATTGCCCATGATATTCAAAATGCTAATAATATTATCATTTATATAATAAGAACCTAAATCATCAGACCAAGCAAATTGAAACATTGATACTCCAATTAGCTCATTGTATACCGGTATGGTAAAGATATTTTGAGGAGAAGATGTACCGATTATAACTAGCTTATAACTCGAAGTATTTTCTAGCTGTAAATTATTGATTGCTTGGTTTACTTCGAGAACCTTGCGCTGATCTTCTTGGAAAGTCATCTCTTCTGAAAACAATAAATTACTCGAAGTTTTGAATTGTGAACAACCCATAAAAATAATTACCATAGCAAATAAAACTTTAAACTGTTTTTTCTCAATAAAAAGGCTAATGAAAAAGAATAAAAATGCAATGAGAAATGGAAATTGTGGAGCCATACTTCTTGGAGTTGGCAAAGTACCTGTTGCCAGAATGATTCCAAAACCCATCACATAAATAGTCATAATACTAATAAAAGCAACTAAAATATTTTTCCCCTTTTTGAGGATAAACATGATTGCAACTGGAATTAGTAAGATGGTGCTAATCAAAACTCCATAATTGTACATTAAATATCTTGTTGAATCATTTGGTAAAAAAACAATATCCCGCATAGCTTTAAGTAATGATACCATCCCCTGTTTGAAGCCTAGAGTGGGCCAAACCATCATACCCATAGAATGATTTTTGCTCTCAATCCCTAAATAACTCAAAACTAGATTATTTGCGACAAAATAGCTACCAGTACTTATAATTAAAATTAATACAAACGGTAGTACTTGAAACAACATGTTGATAAACGTATACTCAAGCTTTTCTTTATAGCTTTTATAACATTCTAACAGTAGGATTCCAGCAACTATGCCCGCAAAGAATAGAATAAATGTTTGATATATAGCAATTGCTAAAAATAATAAAATTGCAGAAACAACATAAGAGATTACTTTTAAGCTTAACTTATTACTGGAAACTTGAATCAGTAATATAGATAGAACAACAAAGAATATTCCTAAAGCAAATTCAAAATTTTGTAGTATAAAATAGAATTGAACTACAAAAATAGAACTGGTCAAAAATAGAGCCGGGATAATAAAAAAGTGGTATTTAAATTTTTGACTATCAATAATTTTTGAAAACAAATAACAAATCAATAAAGAACTAAGAGCAAACAATATGAAAGCTAATATATTTAACAAATAAATATTTGTGTAGGAACCCCACAAATATTTTTTTAAAAATACCTCTCCAAAACGACCAATGCCATACCAATGATCTAAATAGCCTTCATAGTTATTGATGTAATTAATACTATCCATGCCATAAGCATAATTTGTTATTTTTATTCCGTATAATACAAATGTCAGAACAAATGTAAATACCGTCAAACCAATATTCTTCTTAACAAAATCACCAAAGTCTTTGAATCCAGTTAACATAATTCCCTCCAATATTTTCTATCTCAAATACCAAACAGTATCTTTTCAACAAAATATCCGAGATGATAACTGACATGACTAAAATTAACTTTTTAGCAAATCGTATATCACTCGGATACTTTCAAGGAAAAATACTGTTTAAGCTTTATTCCTATTTTAAGCCACAATCGACCCATTTGGCATGCCTTTAGGTGCTTGAATGACTGTTAGATTTCCTTGGTCATCTTCAGCAGATAAAATCATTCCTTGGCTAATTTGGCCCCGCATTTTTCGAGGTTTAAGATTGGCGACAATGACGACTTTTTTGCCGATTAATTCTGTCGGATCGTCGTAGAACTCGGCGATACCTGAAAGAATTTGGCGATGTTGGGAGTCGCCGGCATCTAAACGGAATTGTAGAAGTTTGTCGGCGCCTTTCACTCGTTGGCAGTCGATGACTTCGGCTACCTTCAGCTCAATTTTGTCAAAGTCTTCATATTTAATTTCAGACTTGCTTAGGTTTAGCTCGGTTTCTTCAGGATCCCATTTCATTTCTTCAGCGGGAACGCTTGCCCCTTCGGCCATTTTATTTTGAATGTATTCGACCTCTACCTCGACTTCTAAACGGGGGAAGATTGGTGTTCCTTTGCTGACCACTTTAGTGTCGGCAGGAAATTCTCCAAAATGCAGGCCTTCTAAATTCATATTGCTTTCATCAAGACCTAATTGTTCGAAAATTTGTTTCGGTGCTTCTGTCATAATCGGTTGCAGTAAAATAGCCACAATCCGCAAACTTTCAGCTAAGTGAACCATGACTGAATCAAGTTCTGCTCGTTTTTCTTCATCTTTGGCTAAAATCCACGGCTCTGTTTCATCAATATATTTATTGGCGCGGGAAATCAAGCTCCAAATTTCGGCTAGAGCTGTATTGAATTCCATTTTTTCCATCGCGGAATGATAATTACCAATCACTTTGGCAGCAGTGGTCGACAACTCGCTGTCAAAAGGCGTTACTAATGAGGCATATTTAGGCACAATGCCCTCGCAGTATTTATTAATCATAGCAATTGTTCGATTTAACAAATTGCCTAAGTCATTGGCTAAATCAAAATTAACCCGGGAGACAAAATCTTCTGGTGTGAAGACACCGTCACTGCCGAATGGTACCGCCCGCAATAAATAATAACGCAAGGCATCTAAGCCATAACGCTCCACTAATATTTCTGGATAAACGACATTGCCCTTTGATTTCGACATTTTACCGTCTTTCATCAAGAGCCACCCGTGACCGTAGATTTTCTTTGGCAACGGCAAATCTAACGCCATTAACATAATCGGCCAATAAATCGTGTGGAAACGGACAATTTCTTTACCGACCATGTGGACATCAGCTGGCCAATATTTTTTAAACAGACTATCGTCATCTGAACCATAGCCTAAAGCCGTAATATAATTGGATAGCGCATCAATCCATACATAGACAACGTGTTTTGGATCACTCTTCACTGGAATGCCCCAAGTGTGGGTTGTCCGCGAAACTGCTAAATCCTCTAAACCTGGACGGATAAAATTATTCAACATTTCATTTTTCCGTGACTCTGGTTGGATAAAATCAGGATGTGCGTCGTAGTATTCAACTAGACGATCCGCATATTTACTCATTCTGAAGAAATAAGATTCTTCCTTGACTAATTCTACTTCGTGTCCGCTGGGGGCTTTTCCGCCAATCACTTTATTATCGGCATCCCGATAGACTTCAGCTAACTGGGTTTCAGTGAAAAATTCTTCATCGGAAACAGAGTACCAGCCTTCGTATTCTCCTAGATAAATGTCGCCATTTTTTAATAGGCGGTCAAAAATCATTTGAACGGCTTCCTTGTGATAGCCATCCGTAGTGCGGATAAATTTGTCATAGGAAATGTCTAAAACATTCCATAATTTTTTAATGTCTGTTGCCATTTTGTCAACATATTCTTGGGGATGAACACCTAGTTCAGCAGATTTTTTTTCAATTTTTTGACCGTGCTCATCAACACCGGTTAAATAAAAGACATCAAAGCCCATCAAACGTTTATAACGAGCAACTGCATCACAGGCAATTGTTGTATAGGAATTGCCAATATGCAGTTTTCCACTTGGGTAATAGATTGGCGTGGTGATATAAAAAGTTCCTTTTTCAGCCATCTAAACGTAGCCTCCTCTTTCAGCTTTAAGCAAAATGTTTCCCAAACAGTATAACATAAATCATAATGAATTTTTAAAAAAAGCTGTTTACTGGAAAAAATACTGGCCTCTCTAATTCTTTTATTCTCTAACCATCTTTTCTGGTCGAACCCAAGCGTCATAATCGGTTGCACTTACATAGCCTAAAGCCAGTGCAGCCTCTTTAAGAGTTGTACCTTCAGCAAATGCTTTCTTGGCAATTTCAGCCCCTTTGTCATAGCCAATATGAGAATTTAAAGCCGTGACAAGCATTAATGATTGTTCTAATAATTCTGTCATTTTTGCTTGGTTGACTTTTAGCCCAATCAGGCAGTGATCAACAAAAGAATCCAAAGCGTCTGTTAATAGCTCGACGCTTTCTAAAAAATTATAGATAATCACTGGCATGAAGACATTCAATTCAAAATTTCCTTGAGAAGCTGCAATCCCGATGGCAGTATCGTTGCCCATTACTTGAACACAGACCATTGTCAAAGCCTCTGCTTGCGTGGGATTTATCTTCCCAGGCATAATCGAGCTGCCGGGTTCATTGGCAGGAATCGATATCTCACCTAAGCCGCTGCGGGGGCCGCTAGCCAGCCAGCGAATATCATTAGCCATTTTCATTCCATTTGCGGCTAACGCTTTTAAAGCACCGCTGGCAAAGACAAAGGCATCTTTACTAGCTAATGCGTGAAATTTATTGGGATTGCTGACAAAATTTTGTTGTGTTTCCTGATTTAAACTATCAATGAAAGCTACAGTATATTCAGCTGTTGCATTAAGGCCAGTCCCAACAGCCGTCCCGCCGATTGCTAGTTGGCGTAATTCACTTAAACTTTGTTCCAGCATTTTTTGATTGTGTTCCAAACCGGTTCGCCAGCCGCTGACTTCTTGGGCAAAGGTGATTGGCGTGGCATCCTGCAGATGGGTACGACCAATTTTAATCACCTTGTGATTTTCTTTTTCAATGTGTTTTAACTGTACTACCGCTTTTTCAATTGCTGGTAATAATTTTTGAGTTATTTCAGTGACTGCTGCAATGTGCATGGCTGTTGGGAAAACGTCGTTTGAGCTTTGCGACATATTGACATCATCATTGGGATGAATAATCAACTCAGATGTAGAGGCCAGGTGAGCTAAGACTTCATTGATGTTCATATTTGTTTGAGTGCCGCTACCGGTTTGCCAAACCACTAAAGGAAACTGACTAAAATCAGGCTTATCCAGCATTTGCTGCGCTGCCTGTTGTAAAGCTTGATTTTTTTCTTCCGATAATTTTCCTATTGAAAAATTGGCTTGAGCGGCTACTTTTTTGACTAACAGGAGACTTAATAAGAGCCCCTGCGGCATTTTTTGTCCGCCAATTTTAAAATTATTTAAACTGCGTTGGGTTTGCGCTCCCCACATGGCCGCCTTTGGTACTTCAACTGGACCTAAAGAATCTTTTTCAATTCGATATTCTGTCACAACTTTTCCTCCTTATAATGAAAAACTAAATCGTTGTCCTTATCATACGATAAGAAAATCCAAGAATAAATAGCGAAAGGCTGCAGCAATTGATTTTTTTCTGCTATAATAAAATGAATTTTTAGAAAGTTGGTTATCTAAATGAAAAAAATGGCAACATGGACAGCCCTCCTCACTATCGTCTTTTCTTTGGCAAATTTTATTCTAGCTCTACGCTATTTGCCTCTCTACGCATATTTCAACACAAACAATCAATTAGGCGGCTTTTTAATCGCCGTCCAAATTTTCAGAGTCTTGATTTATATCCTAACAATTATTGGCGGCTACTGGGCCCTACGGCAGCAAAAAACGCGGGCCATGCTTTTTTATGTCGCTTTCTTTTTATTTAATCTACTCTTGCCCTTTTTATTTTCGATTAACTAAAAGATGAGAGGGACAATGAATGTTTAAAGGGACAAAAATCCAAAATTGTTTGGATTTTTGTCCCTTTTTCTTATAAATAAAATCAGCTATCAGAAACCTCTTCCCCAATAATCCGCACTTCGGTCTCCAAGTTGACAGCAAATTTTTCTTTAATCACTGCTTGGATGTGGGCAATTAATTCTACATAGTCTGTAGCTGTGGCATTATCGATATTTACGATAAAGCCCGCATGTTTTTCAGAAATTTGAGCGCCACCCCATTTTAGACCTTGTAAGCCGGCGTCTTGAATTAACTTGCCGGTAAAATGTCCTGGTGGTCGTTTAAAAACAGAACCGCAGGAAGGATATTCCAAAGGCTGTTTTAATTGCCGTAATTCGGTTAATTCATCCATGCGTTGTTTAATTACCGCAAAATCGCCTTTTTCTAAGGCGAAGCGAGCGGTTAAAATAATGCCGTCTGTTTCTTGCATCACGCTATGACGATAAGTAAACTGCATCTCAGCGGCAGTCAACGTTTTTAAGCTGCCGTCTGCCAATAAAATATCGACTGAATCAAAACAGTCTTTAATTTCACCATCGTAGGCTCCCGCATTCATAAATACAGCGCCACCGATGCTGCCGGGAATTCCGCAGGCAAACTCCATGCCAGTCAGGGAATGCTCTAAAGCTGCATAAGTGGTATCAATTAATTTTGCACCCGCTTCAGCGCTAATAATGTTGCCTGACACGGTTATTTGCTTCATCTCAGACAGCATAATGACCAACCCACGAATGCCACCATCACGAACAATTAAGTTACTGGCATTGCCTAGCACCAGCCACGGCAGCTGAGCATCCCGACAAAAAGCCATTAATTCTTCTACTTCAGAAGTATTTTTGGGGAAAGCTAGTAAATCAGCTGGCCCACCCGTTTTTGTGAACGTATAATTTTTTAAAGGTTCATTGGTTAATACTGTAATATGAGTTAACTCTTTAGGTATAATGATTGTTTCCACGATTTTATTCCTCTCTTTAAAAACATCCTTCTTATTTTAGCATGTTCCAAAAGAGTTTTCTAGCCAGTCTAGAAAGCCTTAAGCTATAGTAAATGTCTTTGATGCTGAGCGATAATTTCTCCGCAAATTTCATGGGTTAACAAAACTTTTTCTTGGCGCAAAAAGCGGTCATCCCCTAAGTCAACTGCACTGATAAAGCTCGTCACCATTTGTTCAAAGCCCCGTTTAAATAAAGTCGTGTCCCAATTGCCAAAGGATTTTTGGCTCCGTTTTTCTCCTTCGATTATCGTTAAGTTGGTCAAATCATCTAGAATCAAGGTTTTTTCTGGGCTAGTCACCTGAAAAATTTCAGTATTGGCGCCACTACGGTAATCCATCGTGACAAAAGCTGTACTCGTTGGTGTTGATAAGGTGGCCGTCACAAATTCTAATTGGCCAGCTTTTTCCACCACACGACTGTCAATCAGCTGAATCGGTCCATCTAACAGATAAACTGCCGTATCAATCACATGTGAAAACAAATCATAAATAGCAAAAGTAACTGCTCCTTGATTATTTTCACGATTTTTCTGTACTTGAATGATGCGTTTTTCCGGTAAACTTTTTAATTGATCCACCATTGGGGCAAAACGACGGTTAAAAGCAGTCATGAAAATCAGATTTTTTTCTGCAGCTAATTCTTGCAGCTCTTTCACCTCATAAACCCGCTCAGAAATTGGTTTATCCATAAAAACATGAACACCATTTGTCAAACAAGCTTTTGCCACTTCATAATGTGCTTTAGTGGCTACATGAATAAAGCAAGCATCTATATTCGCTGCTAGCAATTCATCGATGGTTGCAACCATTTTGAAAAAACCATATTTTTCTTGAATTTCTTGGCGGGTTTCTGGGTTGCGGGTCGCAAAAATAAACTCTCCCAAGTTTCTACTTTGACTATAGGTTGGCAAATAAGCTTTTTGAGCAATGCCCCCTAGACCAATAACTCCAAATTTCATTTTGTTGTCCTCCTGAATTTAGTTACTTTCATCTTACTATAAATTCCGCTAAAATGAAGAGAGAAAAGTATTTAAGAAGGGATGTAGCAGCAATGAAATTTATTTCGTGGAATGTCAACGGTCTGCGGGCTGTGGTTAAAAAAAATTTTATGGAAGTCTTTGAGGAGTTGGACGCCGACTTTTTTTGTCTTCAAGAAACCAAACTTCAAGAAGGACAAATTGATTTAGATTTGCCAGGCTATACACAGTACTGGAATTATGCGGTGAAGAAGGGCTATTCTGGTACGGCGATTTTTGCCAAGGAGCCAGCTTTGAATGTTCGCTACGGCATGGGCTTTGAGGAACACGATCAAGAGGGCCGGCTAATCACTTTAGAATATGCAGATTTTTATTTGATTACTTGTTATACTCCAAATTCTCAAAACGAATTACGCCGCTTAGACTACCGAATGACTTGGGAAGATGCCTTTAGAGAGTATTTAAATAAATTAAAAGCTGATAAGCCAGTGATTTTATGCGGCGATTTAAATGTCGCCCATGAAAATATTGATTTAAAAAATTGGAAAACCAATCAAAAAAATGCCGGCTTTACACCGCAGGAGCGGGAAAAGTTCAGCGAGTTATTAGCGACTGGCTTTACTGATACCTTCCGCTATTTTTATCCGGACTTAGAAGGTGCTTATTCTTGGTGGAGCTATCGCTTCAATGCTCGCCAAAACAATGCAGGGTGGCGGATTGATTATTTTGTCGTCTCTGATGACTTGCAAAGTAAGCTGACAGAGTCTAAAATTCATAGTGAAATCTTTGGCAGCGACCACTGTCCTGTGGAAGTTGACCTTACGTTTTAGTTTTAAAAGAAAGAAGGAATCCTTTTGAATTTTATTGCAATGGATTTCGAGACGGCTAATTACCAAAGCCACAGCGCTTGCTCATTAGCTCTAGTCATGGTTCAAAACAGTCAGATTGTCGGTCAGTATTACTCACTGATTAAACCTGAAACAGAATTTTTCTACCGCAATATTCAAATTCACGGCATCCATCCAGAAGATGTTCGTGAAGCGCCTACATTTCCTGAAGTCTGGCAGACGATTCAGCAATATTTTCAACGGGACCGTTTGATTGTCGCCCACAATGCCGGCTTTGACACGAAAGTTTTAGCGGGCTGCTTAGATTATTACCAGCTGACTCGACCTGAGTATCTTTCTTTGTGTACAGTCAGAACTAGCCGCAAGCTTTTTCCGGAAATGAAAAATCACCGTTTAAACACAGTTTGCCAAGAGTTAGGCATTACTTTAGAAAATCATCATGATGCCTTAGAGGATAGCCGCGCCTGTGCAAATATTTTGCTTTACCAAGAGGATCATTTCGGCGTGGCACCGCTTAAGAAATTAGTGCGGTTGGAACAGTAAAAATAAAAAAGTTGTGCTTATGTCATTCGACAAACTAAGCACAACTTTTTATCTACTAGCTCTTAAAAACGAATTACTACCATAATTTTTTTTCAGCTTTCCTTACTCAAAAACGACTTCCCCGTCATCTTGATAAACCTTAGCAAAATTTTCTGCTGACTCATCAGCTAAGCGATACATCACATAATAAAAATTTCGTTGATCATTTTGTATGCCAAAATCGTAGAAAGTATACGTCGAATCATCCTCAGATAAATCTAGAACATTTTTTATCGCAGAGACTGCCTCGTCAAAATCGTTAACTTTTTGATTGCTATTTTCAGAACTGTCTGTGATAACTTGCGTCTCAGCAGTAGCTTTTTCTGCCGCAGAGATTTCTTCAGCAGCTTCTTTACCTCGATCATAATCAAGATTACTTAATCCAACAGAAATCTCAATGGTCTCAGCCTCAGCTTTTCTGGCTAGAATTAAACCAGTTGGCTCCCCAGTTTCCAACTCCAGTGCATAACCATCATCATAATATTGTTGTAGTTCTTGGCGAAACTCGTTGCTAATCACTGATTCCATTGCGAGGACCGTTTGATAATTTCCCTCTGCCTCTACAACATCATTAGCTTCATTGAGGTACAGCCAAGTTGAACGGCTGTCGTCATAATTATAAGTCAAAAGACCCTCCGTTTGAGAATACTGTGAATCTGTCGAAGTTTGAGCTTGTAGCTGAGCACTCTCGGCAGTATTCGCTTCCCACGTATCGTTATTTTCCTGACATCCGGCTAACAGGAACAGAGCCGTGATGGACATTCCTAAATATTTTTTCATAGTCAACTCCTAAATTTTTTTCGCCCGATTATTTTGAAAAACCTTTTTGCACAATATTGTCTTACTGATTCAAAGACTGTACACAAGACAAACAAACCAATCGCCAAAACAATTATTATGGGAACAATCACAACAGAAGTATCCTGTAAGAATTGAGCTAAATAGACCATAATTCGATCGCCAATCACCCGATTATCGTGGAGCAAATAAACGCCAAACATGCTGTTACCAAGAATTAATAAGGTATTTTGAATAAAACTATTTTTGATCTGCACTCTTGTCAGAAGTAAAAATGCAAAAAAGCCAATTAGGACCATCATTAAGCTGTTATCATAAGCAATAATCAGTGGAGAATTAATGATTCGCATAAGTAATCCTACTTTAGTCGGAGGAAACAGGTCTGCTATATAAATAAAAAGAACTGTCAGACCTATAGAGCCAATTAACCCGAAACAAATTTGTCTAGTCTTAAGTTTAAGAGGGAAACGTTTCAAATAGGCTCCCAGTGTATATCCCATTAAAAGATTTCCTAGACCTCCCAGCGGAGCATAGTCTGTCGTCAATAAGAAAAAAATTGAAAGAATAAACAGAAGTTTTACTAATAGTTTCTCAAAATCTTTTTTTTCTAGAGTAATCAAAACTTGATTTATATAAGGAATAAAAAAATACAATACTATATAACTATTGACAAACCAATACCCACTAAATGGATAATAGGAATTCCAAAGAACCTCCCAAAAAGTTGATAAGTCAAGGGCATCCATTTTCCAGAGACCCCTGACTGAAAGTATAAATCCTAACGACAGATAAAATAGAGTCGGCCAGATAATCGGACCTAGTCTTTTTAATTGCGGCTGTTTTTCGATTAGAAAGTAACCGGAAACCATTGTGTACAAAATTACCCCGACTTTTCCAAAAATTGATAAGGCTTGGGGATAAAAAAGCTCTATATTAAAGCTATAAATCCCCATATTCTCACCATAATGACCATGAACAGTTACATGATGCAGAACTATCATAAACATACCCACAATTCGAATCAGCTCAAATTGATACATTCTTTTATTCACAATTACACAACCTCATAAATAAAGACTGCGCATAAAAAAATTACAGATTAAAAGAAATCCCTCTGAAGCCATGCCATTAGTCTTTTGGACAGATGAAATTTCGGACTTTATGGGTTAGTCTCCGTGGTCCAAGCGGTCCTCGTCACAAATTCACAAAATTATTAGCACCTGCTGCATATCGTTCGTAAATTATAAATCTTTTTTAACTAATGGCACTGCCTCTGAAAATCTTCCCTGTAAATCTATGGCTGCAGTCTTGATAATTTTTAATAATTAGGTCTTACATAATATACAACCTGACTCTTAGGACGATTTACTCGCGTCACCATGTCGCCCCAGTTTCCAGTTATCACTCCAACTGTGCTACCGTTTCCTACTGTCTCGACTATTTCTGCATGAGTGATGTAGCCATGTCCTGCCCAGTCAACAAATGCAATATCTCCCGGTTGTGGGTTGGCTACTACTTGGCCTCTCGCTTGATGGTAGGCAAAGATAATACGTGGATTCCACTCATATTGTCCACCGTAGAAGAGACTACCTAAGCCTGCTTTTTCAAAAGCATATTCAATGAATAAGGAACACCAGCCGTTATGCGGCTTATTATACTTAGAGGTAAATACATTATTTTGACTGTATTTATAACTCGATACATAGCTACGAGCTACGTTTAAAAGTTTATTCCGATTAATTTCGGAATAATTAATAAAATCTTCTGCCGTACAATATGATTTACTTTCGGGAATATACACTGATTTTTTTTTGACTAATCGAATTTCAATGGCTTCCATTTGTTTAGCAGCACCGATACTGCCGATTATGCCATTGTTTTTGGTCCAGCCTAACCAGCCTTTGTCTTGAACATGACCCCGATAATAAATATCAAAATATTGAGCTAACTCGCCGGTTAGTTTAATTTTTAGAGCTTCCATCCGTAATCTTTGACCAGTGGTTCCAGCCACCTGATCAACGCCAACATAACTTTGCCAGCCAAGTTCTTGAACATGGGCTGAGACTTGAACAGCCCCAGTTAAATTCGGGTTAGCTACATTCACTTTAATTGCTTCAAGCCGCCGAGCTTGGCCAACTGTTCCGGCAGCTCCACCATTTCCAACTGGATTTTGCCATCCGTAGTCAGCACCATGAACCTGATAGGAAATCGTTGAATTTGCAAACTCGACAAATGGTCGAGTCGTTGGCTGATTAAAGACTTCGCCTTTTTTGACTAATTGAATCTCAATTGCCTCAGCTTCTAATGCAAAACCGCTTGTGCCAGCTCCTTTGTTATCAATACCGCCTTTGGCCCAATCGAGCCAGCCAAAATTCGATGAGTGAACCCGATAATAAACATCGTACTCCTCAGCAATCTCACCTACTAAGCGAATTTGCACTGCTTCAATTGGCACGTTCTTCCCAACAGTTCCACTTAATTCAGAATCACTAACCCAATTGGTCCAACCAATATTTTTTAAGTGGGTTCGATATTCAATTTGGACGCCGGTATATGGTGAATTTTCCAAACCAATTCTAAGAGCCTCCATTTGTAGCACTTGGCCGGTTGTTCCAGCAAGCTGACCGTCAAAAACCGGTGCCTGCCAGCCGATATTTTCTACGTGGGCCTGATAAGTTATCTGAGGTTCAGCAATAAACTCTTCTGCCTGTGAAGCTTCTTGGATTTCCTCACTGCTATTGATTGTTGTCGAGCTATCTACTGTGGCTTCTTCGATAGTGCTACTATTTTCACTTAAATTGCTGCTAGAGTCCTCCGTTGAAGCTTCACTAGTTTCTGTCAGCAATTGTTCACTTGACGCTGTCGTTGCTGTTGTTGCAGTAATTTCACTTGCTTGGGCTCCTTCAGCTAAGCCTAAAATCAAAACCCCAGTCAAGCAGACTACACCTGCTTGGTAAATCGACTTTTTCATTCCTCATCCTCCCCAAATATTCTTATTTCATTATTAAATGCTCCAATATTACTCCACATGTGCAACAAATAATAATTACTTTCCCCAAAGTTAAACCAACTTGACTATCTAAAAAAACTACCCCAAGAAAAAAATTCAGATACTCAAAAATAAAAAAATTATTAACAACATAAGTATAGCATAATGGTATTTTTTTTTTAAGACTGATTGCAAATTAAATATATCAATAAAAAAAATCGCATTTTTTAAATCAACAGCTCATCGAAAAAATGTAATTCCCCAGATCCTTGAACCTTCTCAATCCATTGATACTTACTTAAGATACTTGAACAAAAAAGCTTTCTATTATTTTTCAAATTAATTTGAAATAATAGAAAGCAGTTTGGTTTTTGCTGATTAAATCTTATAGGAACCCATACATGCCCATACAAGTATTAAAAAAAGTAATTAGAAGAATAATCTTTACAATCATCGTATACCGAACTTCAGTATTCAATCCAGATACTGATATTCCTAATTGTTCTGTCATTTTGTTCATTAAAGGACCCAACAGTAATGGTAAGAAACCAAATAGAAAATAAAAATACCTTCCCTGAACACCACTAACATAAAGATCTCCTAATTCGAACACTCGTATATCGCCACTAATCGCAAAAATAGAAGCTAGTCCTATTATCAGTATTGTAATTGAAGTGACTATATACATGTTTTTTGAAAGCGAAATTTTTAAATTGTAACTTATCATAATGAATAGCAATAAAAATATCCCTACATTGATAATCCAGAGAGTCTGTGATGGCATATTATAGGGCTGAGGTTTCCCAATCCAACCAATGATACTCAAAAATAATTCTGAAATACCTCGAAGAATTACTCCAATTGTATAAGCTGGATGAGAAACAAAATAGGCTATCCTTGAAAACAATGACTGATCATTACCTAACGCTACCTTAGCCGAGCTCTCCCCTAATAAACGGAAAAATATTCCTTGTACTAACCAAGCTCCACCAATAATTGAGTAAAAAATTGTAATAAAGAAAGCTTTTAGACGATTTAACTGCTTAGAATAATAACTTTTTGGTAAAAACAACAAAAGAAATATTAGTAAAAATACTGGCACTTTATTTGTGACAAAGCCGACACAAACTAAGCCATAAAGCCATACTGATTTTGGTGTAAGTTTTTTTTCATGCAGAATATTAGTAAACAAGCTCACTGCTAATAAAGCTAAACCATAATATAGCGAATCATAATTAAAGCCAGCCGTAATCCATAATGCATATGGCAAAGTAGCCATAACTAATAATTGTAGCTTAAATACTTTTGAAATTTTGATTGCTAAATAAGCGAGCAATGCAAAAGAAAGCAAATTAAAAAAACGTCCCATATAGTAAGAAAAAGCAACTTTATTACTCAATAAGCGCCCGACAGCAATTCCTAAACCACTAGCATAATAAGACGGGCTAATAAGATTTCCTTTGGTAAGCAAATCTTCTTGATAATTTGACGGCTGGTGTTCCAAAGACATAAACGCTTCATAATAAAGATTGGTATTTGTAGGCTCTCCGGTTTCTGGTCGACTAGGAAACCCAGAAATTGTTAAAAAATCAGGTGAGATTTCTAAAAAGTCCATCTCTGTACTTTGAATTCTAAATTTACCATCAGCTAGCTGCATTGCATTATAATAATGGTGGTTTTCATCAAGATCTTGACGAACTGGTGTGATTAAAGAATCACATAACCCAAATAGTACAATAATCAGAAAACCATTCCTCGCAATTTTTTTTGGATCTTTAACTCGAATCAAAAATAGCGCAACTACAAAAACAGCTCCAACAATCAACATGTATAATTTTGGCCATAAAGCTCCACGATATTGAATCGCAAACTGACAAGTAAGTAAAATGATAATACCCCAAACAAGAATTGTTTTATTTTGCAAAAACTCTGCAAATGAATTTTTTATAAATTTCATAAATCCCCCAAAAATTTCCTATATTTTTTAATATGATACTCGAACCCTATTTCCCCTTCTCCAACTCCAAAAACTGAGCTAAAGCTTCTTGCCAAGTAGGAATCTTAAAGCCTAGTGCCTCGGCTTTACTTAAATCCATCACAGAATATTGCGGGCGTTTCGCTTTTTGCGGATATTCTTCTGAGGTTACTGGCAAAACTTTAACATTGGTATCCTTCAAAATTTCTGTGGCAAACTCAAACCATGAGCAGCTGTTTTCATTAGATAAATGATAGATGCCAAAAGGAGCAGCATTGGCATTTAAAAAGGTAATAAATTCGGCTAAAGTTCTAGTCCAAGTTGGACGACCGTATTGGTCATTGACTACCGTTAACGTATCTCTAGTTTCAGCTAACTTTTGCATGGTGTAAACAAAATTATGCCCATAAATTCCAAAGACCCAAGAGGTACGGACAATATAATAATCCTCCATAATTTCTTGAACTGCTTGCTCGCCTAATAACTTAGTACGACCGTATTCGCTTTGGGGATTGGTGGCGTCATTTTCTTGATACATGCCGCCTTTTTTTGTGCCATCAAAGACATAATCTGTGGAAATGTACACGAGAGTTGCTCCCACAGCTTTGGCTGCTGCAGCAACATTTTTAGTCCCTGTTACATTGATTAGCTCATCTAGTTCTTTGCCTTCATCTTCAGCCTTATCAACGGCTGTATAAGCTGCACAATGATAGATTAAACTTGGCTGAACTTCTTTGACTTTTGCCATCGTCGCTTTCGCATCAGTAATATCCATTTCTGCCGCATCTGTTGAAATATAGTCTACCTTTTGTTCATCCAATAAATGGCGCAATTCTGTTCCTAATTGGCCGTTGCCGCCTGTAATTAAAATCATCTAATCTGCTCCTTTTTTCTGATGTAAAAAGAGGCTGAAACAAAAGTCGCCAGCAATGAAAGCTTCATTGGGGTTGTTGACTAGTGCCACAGCCTCTTTCAATTGTAAAAATTATTGTCCATTTTTCGCATAATTCGCTTCGACGGCAGCTTTTTCAGCTTCCCACCATTGGCGATTATCGGTGTACCATTGAATTGTATTGGCTAAGCCATCACGGAAATTGGTAAATTCCGGAGTCCAGCCTAACTCGTCTCTTAATTTTGTTGAATCAATTGCATAGCGTAAATCGTGCCCGGCACGATCTTTGACATGATCGTAGGCATCTTTGGATTGACCCATCAATTCTAAAATTAATTCTAAAACTTCTTTATTGTTTTCTTCGCCATCGGCACCAATCAAATAAGTTTCACCGATTTTACCCTTTGTTAAAATCGTCCAGACAGCTGACGAATGGTCATTGGTATGAATCCAGTCCCGTACATTTTTACCATCGCCATAAAGTTTTGGTTTAATCCCCGAAAGAACATTGGTAATTTGGCGGGGAATAAATTTTTCAATATGTTGATAAGGTCCATAATTGTTTGAGCAATTTGAAATAGTTGCCGCCAAACCAAATGAACGAACCCAAGCCTTCACTAATAAATCAGAACCCGCCTTCGTTGAGGAATACGGACTGGATGGATTATAAGGCGTTTCCGCAGTAAATTTTTCACCGGGGCCATCGCCATGACCGGGCAAATCTTCTCTTAGCGGCAAATCGCCGTATACTTCGTCAGTTGAAACATGATGATAACGCACTTGATGTTTGCGGCAAGCTTCGATTAAAGTATAGGTACCGATAATATTGGTTTGGACAAAAGGAAATGGATCTTTCAATGAGTTATCATTGTGGGATTCAGCCGCATAATGCACAACTGCGTCAGCTTTTGCAACCAGTTGTTCCACTAAAGGCGCATCGGCAATGTCGCCGACAACTAACTCAACGCGATCTTCAGGTAAGCCAGCAATATTTTCTTTGTTGCCAGCATAGGTTAGTTTGTCTAAAACTGTAACGTGGACTTCTGGATGATGATTGACTACATAATGGACAAAATTTGAACCGATAAAGCCGGCTCCGCCCGTGACAATAATATTTTTCATAAATTAAAATTCTCCTTGCTTAAATTTCGCCATAAACAAAATCATTTTCAGCTTCAAAAGCTTTTAAAGTTGGATGATGCTTATCTTTTTCAGAGGTGATGGCCTTTTCTAAATCCATCGGCCAGTCAATGCCCAATTCTGGATCGTCAAAAGCAATTCCGCCGTCTGCTTGAGCATTATAATAATTATCACACTTATACATGAAATTCACGTTTGGTGTTAATGTCATAAAGCCGTGGGCAAAGCCACGAGGCACTAATAATTGCCGATGGTTACTCTCAGAAAGAATGTAGCCTTCCCATTTTCCATAGGTCGGACTACCTTTTCGAATGTCCACAATCACATCTAACACGGCGCCGGTGACAACCCGAATTAATTTTGTTTGACTCGCCTGGCCTTTTTGAAAATGCAGGCCTCGTACAACTCCTGCCTCAGAGGACAAGGAATGATTATCTTGAACAAATTTTGTCGTGATACCAGCATTCGTAAAATCTTCTTCTGAATAGCTTTCAGTAAAAAAGCCACGATGATCGCCAAAAACTGCTGGTTCAATGATTAAGACATCTGTCAAATTAGTTTTTGTTACGTTTAATTTTCCCATGATTACTCCTCATTTGCCAAACGCAAAAGGTATTGACCATAAGCGTTTTTCTTTAAAGGCTGCGCCAGTTCAACCATTTGCTCTTTAGTAATATAGCCCATGCGATAAGCAATTTCTTCTAAACAGGCAACTTTTAAATTTTGGCGTTTTTCAATCGTTTCAATAAAAGTTGAAGCTTCTAATAATGATTCGTGGGTCCCCGTGTCCAGCCACGCAAAGCCGCGGCCCATTAATTCAACCGACAATTTTCCACGATTTAAATATTCTTTATTAACATCGGTAATTTCTAATTCTCCTCGAGGCGAAGGTTCGATGTTTTTAGCAATTTCAACCACGTCATTATCATAGAAATACAGCCCAGTGACTGCATAATTTGATTTGGGATTTTCGGGTTTTTCTTCAATCGACAACGCCTGCATATTTGCATCGAATTCTACCACGCCAAAACGTTCCGGATCGTTGACATGATACCCAAAAACTGTAGCTCCCTGTTCTTTTTGAGCTGCCCGCTGCAACATTTTAGACAAGCCGCCGCCGTAATAAATATTATCACCGAGAATTAAGCAGACACTGTCATCGCCGATAAATTCTTCTCCAATAATAAATGCCTGCGCCAGGCCATCAGGACTGGCCTGCACGGCATATTCAATATTCATGCCAAGTTCATGGCCATCGCCAAAAAGCCGTTCAAATCTCGGCGTATCATCCGGCGTTGAAATAATCAACACATCCCGAATTCCAGCCAACATCAAAACGGACATTGGATAATAAATCATTGGTTTGTCATAGACTGGCATCAACTGCTTTGATGTAGCCTTCGTCAACGGATATAAACGCGTACCAGAACCGCCTGCTAAAATAATTCCCTTCATCGTTTCCTTAACCTCAATTCATCTATTTTTTTAACAAAATTTCTGCTCTCAACAGTTTAAGATTATATCATAGCCTTTTCCATAAACAAAGCTATGTCAATAGAAATTAACATAGCTTTAAAGGCTTGATTATTTTTTTGAAAACCATTTTTCTTTTAACTGAGTTCGATAATCCTTATCACCGAAGAATTTAAATAAGCACATCAACGGCTGACGATTTGGGCCCATTAAGCCAATTAATTCAACAAACAGTTCTAAACCAATAGCAACGGCCGCAACTAATAAAAGCACTGCCCAAATTGAAGTATTGTAACTGAGAATCAAAGCGATAAAGGAAAAAATCAGTGCCAAAGCATAAATAGTCAGCACCGCACCCTTGTGGCTAAATCCCAGCGACAATAAACGATGATGCAAATGCATTTTATCCGCTGATGAAATTTTTTGTTTGTTGATATGCCGGCGGATAATCGCAAAAACAGTATCGGTGACTGGCACTCCCATGATGACCATCGGCGTAACCAAACTGATTAAAGTGGCATTTTTCAAATTCTGTAGGGATAAAACTGAAATCATAAACCCGAGAAATAACGCCCCGGTATCGCCGAGATAAATCCGGGCCGGATGGAAATTATACGGGAAAAATCCAGCAATGGATGCCACCAAAACAAAAATTGTAATTGGGACAAAAATCTGCGGCTCCGTTAAAAAGAAATACCCGATAATGCCTATCGTCGTCAAAGCAATAATCGAAACCCCAGAGGCCAACCCATCCAAGCCATCAATCAAATTCAGCGAATTGGTAATCGCCAAAATCCAAATAATGGTTAACGGAAAGGAAATCCAACTTAAATCAATGAAACCAATCATCGGCAAACTCAAGCTATCAAACCGAACATCGCCGATAAAATAAACAATACAAGCGCCAATCACGACGCCAATTGTTTTAGGCAGTGGCTTCAATTCAAAAATATCATCAATAATTCCCGTAATCACAATGGCTAACCCGCCAAGCAGCAGCGGAAAGATAAAGCTGCGGGGAATCAAATCTTGAAACAAAAAAATCGTGGAAAAAGCAAAGGCCAAAAAAATCGCTAAGCCGCCCATTGTAGGCATCACTTTAGTATTTATTCGTCGCGGGCCGGGATTATCCACAGCTCCCACTTGATAGGACAATAACTTTACCAAGGGGGTCAAAATAATGCCGATAAACATCGTGACAATTAAACGAACGATCACTGTAAACATAATGTGCATGTCCGACTCTCTTTTCTATAAAAAATCATTTTAAGCATAACATTTGCGACTTATTTTCTCAAGGTTGGCTAAGATTTTTTAATGAATCCGTTGGAAAATACGTCACAGATTGCTTTTTTTTCTTAAATTGAGTAGTATTATCATGACTTTCATAATTTCATGAAAAGGAGCAGGATGCGTATTAAAAGAATCGCTTTAAGCGTAGTCACTTATAATAGTAGTGACGCCTTTAAAACTATCGATAACTTAATAACAGAAATACTGCCGCACTTTTCAGCAGAACTGTTCATTTTTGACAATAATTCAACACCTGACTATCAAGAGAAGCTGCAAGCCTATGCTTCCGAGCAAGTCACCATTACCTTTTATCCAGAAAATAAAGGCTTTGGTTTTGGCCACAATCACAACGCCCGCTTAACTGACAGTGAGTATCTGGTCATTTGCAATCCAGATATTTTAATTGACCAACATAGTTTAAAAGCTTTGTATGATTATATGGAAGAAAATGCTGAGGCTGCGTTAAGTGCGCCAAAGGTTTTATATCCTGACGGCACCACTCAGTATTTAATGCGCCAAAAACTCGATGTCTTTGACTATATGCTACGTTTTATTCCTTTTCAGTTTGTTAAGGATATTTTCAAAAAACGCTTAGCTTTTTTTGAAACCCGTGAACAGACCGACCGCACTGAGATTCAACAGATTCCGTTTGTCTCTGGTTGTTTTATGTTTTATCGCAAAAAAGATTTTGATCAAATTGCTGGCTTTGATGAACGCTTTTTTATGTACTTTGAAGACAATGACATCTGCCAAAAAACGCGCCAAAGTGGCAAAGAAATTATGTATGTCCCGCAAGCTTCTGTTATTCATTTTTACGGTCGAGATTCCCACCGCAGCCGCAAAGTCTTTATGATTTTTATGTGCTCGATGGTCAGCTATTTTAATAAATGGGGCTGGCGTTTTTTTTAAAACCAGCCTTGAAAGGTGCCTATGAATAAAATTACTGCAGTGGTGGTTTTGTACCAAGAAAAAATTTCTGACCTGCCTAGCTTGGCGGTCTTAGAGAAACTCACCTCTCAAAAAAATTTTCAACTTATTTTTTATGATAATAGCCCGCAGCCTCAAGAAAATCCATTTGCTGCTGATCAAGTGCTTTATCACCATGACCAACGAAATTTAGGTATAGCGACAGCGTATAATTATGCCTGGCATCAGGCCCAGCAATTCGGTGCTAACGCTTTACTTCTATTAGATGATGATACTGCTCTTACTGAGGATTTTTTTGACACAATTGCATCCGTTGTAATCGAACCCACTACCGGTGCCATTGTGCCGCAAATTGTTGCAGGCGGCCAGCAGATTTCCCCAGTTTTTGCTGATGTTTATATTAATCGTGCCAGCCAATTTCCAACGCCTGGCAGTTGTCAGCGGCATGTGATGGCCATTAATTCTGGTAGTTTGATACCGCTAGCCCTTCTTGAAAATATCGGCGGCTTTAATGAAGACTTTCCACTAGATTTTCTCGATCATTGGCTCTTTTGGAAAATCTTTCAACAAGGCTATACAGTTGAAATTTTAGACTCACAATTACAGCATCAACTCTCTGTTTTGAATTATAGTCAAGTCTCAAATCAACGCTATCAAAGTATCTTAACAGCTGAAGCAAATTATTATCAACACTACCAACAAGAATTGCTGCCGAACCATAAAAAGCAATTACTCAAACGACTTGTCAAACAATTTATCAAAGTTAAAAATCGTAAAATTTGGCGGCAAACACTGGCTGCCTTTAAAAATTTAACTGGAGGATCGACATGATTTCAGTTTGCATGGCTACTTATAATGGCGCTAAAGTCATTGAAAAACAATTAGTTTCGATTTTAAAACAGCTCTCCAGTCAAGATGAGATTATTATTGTCGATGATGCTTCCACTGATGAGACTAGAGGGCTAATAAAAAAAATCGCCGATCCGTACCCAGCACAGTTAATTCTGCTAGAAAATCCGCAAAACTTAGGCCCCATACGCTCCTTTGAAAAGGCTCTAAAGACCTCAAGCGGTGACTACATTTTCTTTACCGATCAAGACGACGAATGGTTTTTAGATAAAGTCGCTACGGTGATGGCAGTCATCACTCGAGAAAAAAGCGACCTTGTTGTCCATGATGGCGTGGTGATTGATGGGCAAGGAGCGATCGTTGACCCATCGTGGAATCACTACAATCATAATGATGTTCATCAAGGTGTCGTTGGTAATCTTAAAAAAAATGGCTATACCGGGGCGATGATGACAATTTCCCGCCGTTTGGCAAATGCTAGTTTGCCCTTCCCGAGTAAACTTGAAATGCACGACCAGTGGTTTTTTTTAATCGCCAAAAAACTCGGCTATTCGATTTCAATCATTGAAAAGCCGCTGATGAATTATGTTAGACACGGCGGCAATGTGACGGGAATGCGTAAACGAACCGGCTGGGAGCGGTTAAGAGGGCGGTTACGCACGGGTAAAAACATTTTGGCTTATAAAAAAAACAACCGGCCTACACAATCGTAGACTGGTTGTTTTTTTCTTGACGATAAATTTTTGTGACCGAAATTATTAAAAGAAGCACTAGGCTAATGCAAGAGGCCAAATATAGTAAGGAAGCTCCCAATAGTTGGAAATGGAGCACTAAATAATTTCCACCCAAGGCCGCTAAAATTGCGACCAGACTGTAGATGAATAACAATAACCGCTGACTATTAAATACTGTCAACAGATAGACTAAAAGATAAGTCAAGCTATTAATGCCCCCAGCTACTAATAAAATTGCAAACTCAAGCCGATAACCAGAAATATCAACTCCGTAAATAATCGAGAGAACAGGAACTCCTATGAACAATCCGCCGATTACTACCACAATCGTCAAACCAATAACTAATAAAACGATTTTTTTAACAATTTGCACAAATTCTTGATATCGTCGATCGTGCCATGCTTTTGAAATGTGAGTATACATGGGCACAAAAACAAAGGAAGTAAAAAGTGCAATAATCGCTGAAGGCATAAACAAAATATTATAGACAGTTTGAAAGTCTTCGTTTAGCAGAACTTCAATTGCATTTTTAGGTGTATTCATAATAAAGTTCGTTAAAAAAGCACTTAGAAAAATAGGAAAGGAATACATTAGCAATTGCGAAATTCTTTTAGGTGCGACCTTTTTTGTAGTCGTTTTGTCCAGACGGCGGACAAACTGATAATCAAACAGAAAAACCCAACACAGGGAAACAAAAATTGCCCCGATTAGTGACAATTGTAAATTTTCAGTCACTAAAAGCAAGATCAAAAACAAGCAATCATAGCTAAAAACTCTACCCAGATAAGATTTTCCAGAAATATCTAAGCGGTTTTGCTTCTGCAAAAAACCAGCAAAAACATCTGCAAAAGTCTCACAAATCATCAATGCTGTCAGCAAAAAAGCAATGGTCATCTTGTATTGGTCAAACCCTAAAATACTGCCGTAAATAAATGTTCCGATTAACATGGCACTAATCGTAACTGCCTTAGATTTAAAATAATAACTGAAAGAAAAATTATCATGGATATCTGCAACTTGATAATTGCGGCTGCCGAAATACCCGATTGTTAGCATCAACTGGCACACCGCCCAACCAATTGAAAAGACCCCTGCTTCAAAAGTCCCTAGAAAACGTGTGACAAATAGCAGCAGGAAGACTGAAGAAGCAGCATAAACACTACTGCCGATGCTGTACCAGAGGGTTTCGGTTTTTGGACTGACTTGCCGCTTCAAGATTTTTTGATAAAAATTCTCCATCATTCTTCCTTATTTCTCTAATTTGTATTTTGACTCTTGACATAATAGCGCATTAAAAAGTTCGCAATCGGCTGTGGCCAGAATAAGCGATACATAAATAAATCTTCTTTTGTTCGGGAATTATCGCTGATGGAAGCTGTCGTCTCCGACTCATCATGAATGCGATGGAACATCAGCTTTTGATTAACAAAGGCAAAACCACCCGTTCTATTGGCAATTTGATACCAAGCGTACCAATCCAATGAGACCCGCATTTCCTCATCAAAATGAAAATCCTTTAAAGCTTTTAGATTATACGAGACAGCTGGACAAGAGATGGGGTTACCAAATGCCAATACTCTTTTGCGCCAAAATTTTGACTTAGGAAATATTGCCATCGTCTTTAGCATCAGGCTTTTAATTTTTAAATTCGTATTAGCAGGAATTTTTTGGCCATCTTTCCATTCATAATAATCTGGATAAGCAATCAAGGTATCCGCCTTTTCCTTAAACTGTTTCATAATTTCTTCAGAGTAAGTCGCTTCGTAATAGTCGTCTTGGTGGGCAATTGTTGCGTATTGGGTTGTGACAAAAGACAATGCATTGTTCCAATCTTTACCAATTGAACCTCCCGTTTTGGTGAATAGCTCCAGCTGATATTTCTCAGCTAGATGCTGAATAAAATCATTCGGAGTAGAGGTATAAATAATAATTTTAGAGGCTGTTTTTTGATTAAGCAAAGACTGCAGGCAATCCTCTAAATAAGTGCTTTCCTTATAGGCACAAACCACAAATGTATGGTTGGGAAAACTAGTCGTCATCTTTAGCAGACTCCTTCCTTTTTGATTTCAAAAGGGATAGTTCTTGGATAATAATATTAATTTGGTCCTTCTGTTTGGATAATTGCAAAGATTGCATAAAGACAATCAGCAATAAGAAAATGACCGCTAAAAATAAAAGAAAATTGGAAGTCAGCTGGAAACCAAACAACTGGCTCAACCAAGTTGGAATTGGTGTAAAGATAGAAAATATCAATAAAATAATTCCGACTGTCAGCCAAATCCCAGCATTCTCCATAGAAAATTTGTTTTTATTGATGCTTCTAATGATGAAATATAAAAAGAATAAGGCTACTAAAATCATCACAATTGAAAAGATATCCATTAGTCATTCTCCTTCATCAAGCCTGCCACTAAAATGGCTGTGCTGACCTCTGCCATATAGCGAATCGACTTAATCGGCGTAATCGAAGACTCTCCACCTTGGCGTTCAAACATATTAACCGGCTGTTCTTGCACGCGCATTTTACGTTTCAACATATGCACAATTGATTCGGGCTCCGGATATTTAACAGGGTATCTACGGGCAAAAGCTTGGATGACCTTACGGCTAGCCGCCCGATAACCCGAAGTTGTATCATAGATTTTCTTACCAGTAACTAGCTTGATAAAAAAGGAAATTACATTAATACCAAAACGCCGCATAAAAGAAGTTTGAAATTCTGAACGATTGGCTCCAACAAAACGTGAGCCTACCGTTAAATCTGCCTCTCCTTTAACAATTGGCTCAATTAATACCGCTAAAGAACGAATATCATGCTGACCATCGCCGTCAAACTGCACGGCGATGTCAAAATCATTTTCCAACGCATATTTATAGCCAGTTTGCACTGCCCCGCCAATTCCTAAATTCATCACTAGATTTACGTGGTGCAGCTGATTGGTTTCTAAAATTTCCTGTGTCCGGTCCTTTGATCCGTCATTGATTACCACATAATCAAGTTCAAAATCAATTGTCCGCTGATATTCCTGAATACTTTGGACCGTCTGCAAAATACTGTCCTCTTCATTGTATGCGGGAATCACTAATAAAGTTTTCATTGCTCCTCCAATTTTAACCCTTAAAAACTCCTTGGGATAAATTCACTAATGCTTATTGTAACTGAAACATTAGGATTTTAAAAGACAAGCTCCATAAAAAAGAGTTCCCCTAAAGAAAAATAAAATAATCCACATTGACTTCTTCAAAAAGTTTCGTTGATTTTTTTCCAGTACAAGTTGCCAAGGAGCCCAATAAAAAAGAGTCAGCTAGAATCAATTGTCCTAAATGCATCATGGCATCTAGCACAATAAACTTGCTCACTCAAATTCCTATCTCATATCTTAAACTAAACTCGACCAAAGTAGCGGTTAATCCGATTAACTACTTTGTTTTTAAACCGACGAATTTTCAATTCTAATCGGGCCAAACGTGATTTCTTCTCGTTGGTTGCTAGAACATACTCAAGGTGTCTTAAAGGACTGATACTACTCGTTTCATAGCTATCAATATCCTGCAAGAGCTCCTTATAAACCGTCGCAATTTGATAATAATCCTTTGCTGTCGGTTTAAAAGCTGTCGCAGCTTCCTTTGCTGTCGAGAAATTTTCAAGCAACTCAACAATTTTCTCTGTCAAATCGTGAACATCGCCACTTTGATAAAGTTTTCCAAAATTAAAAATATTATACGCAGAAAGATGTCCGGGATTGTCTGATAAAACAACCGGAACACCATTGAGCAGTGCTTCCACATAGACTAAACCAAATGTTTCCATCGCTGAAGGAAACACACAGATATCTTGGTCGGTTACTTCAGACCAGGGATTTTCTAAATTCCCCTTAAAGGTAACTCCTTTAACTTGATGCTCTTTGATATAATTTTTACACAATTTGATATAATCATCATCCCAAGCACCAATTAAAACTAGCTCAAGATCATTTCTAGACAATTGTTCGAAAGCCTTGATTAGCTCCAATTGATTTTTTCTTTTGGTGAGACGACCGACTGAAACAATCCGCCGTTTTTTTCCGGCTTTTAATTCTTGAGCATGTATCTCTGTATAAGGGGAAAATTCTTTCACCAAACGGGGGTTGAATAGTTCATTCAGCCGCTGATTTAGCTCGCCACTAACACTGTATAGTTCATTTGAATAAGCAGAAATGAAGTCTATTTTTTCCTTGTAATAGCCAAACTCCCCCTCTGGAAATTCATGAATCATCCAAAAATGTGGCACACCAGTAATTGCTGCGGCTACGGCTCCCTGAAACATATTTACGGTGTTGGTAATCACCAAATCAATCTGGTTCTTCTCAATATATTCTTGGATGACTTTGATATTTTCTCGATGAAACATCGCCCGTTCCTCTAGTGTTCCCGGATAACCGCTGGGGGCTTCTTCCCACCACCATTTCAAAATTGGGATAAAGTTCGTTTCAATCCCTGCCTCACGACTCCGGTCATAATACACAATTTGACTTTCATGGCGCGCTTGGGGAGCAACATTGAAAACTTGATGCCCACTGGCCACCAAATATTTCATCAAATTAAAATTAGAAATCTCAGCGCCATTATCCATGGTACCAGATGGAGAAATAAATAAGATTTTACGCATTAGGTCTTCCTCGTCTTCCATTTCAATAACAAAAATCTTGTTAAGATTTAAAAGTTTTTTCTCAATCTAAAGTTGGTTAAATGCTTAGCAGGTAATTAAAATCACTGGTATCTAGTGGACTACCGCTACCAGCAATTTTAAACATGTGATTTTTTTAGATACTCCACCAATCCATCCACTTTATTTTCAGTCACACAGTTTCCCAAAACATATTGATACGCTTGTTCGGCAATAATTTGACGCCGTTCCTGATTAATCACAAGGGCTTCCAGTTTTTCAAACCAATCTTGGTCCTTAACCAAGATGCCGGTTTTCCCTTCTTGAATCATTTCCCGAAATGCTCCGATATCACTGGCAACAGTCGGCACTTTAACTAAAGCTGCCTCGAGCCATTTGATTTCTGACTTCGCTTCATTAAAAATTGATGTTACCAATGGTGCCAAATTTATATCGAGCTGACTTAAAAGCGCTGGTAATTGCCGCCAATCGACAAAATCATGGGTGACAATTTGCTCTTTAAAGCTCGCGATATCCTTTGGAACATCCAAATGACCCACTAGATGTAGCTCCAGATGAGGATATTTTTTTAGTAAATCAATGATAGCTGGCTTAATCAATTCAAAATTTTCATTATGGGTAATCGAACCGGAAAAATAGCCAATTGCAACTTTCTCAGTTGGCTGACCATACTCTCGCAGATGTTCTTGACTGATTGCGACTAATTCATCATTGGCTAAATTTCTATTTAGCAAAACTAAGGGTTTGTAATGATACAACTCTTCCTGTAATTTCCCTGTCGAAGTAATGGCTCCATCGCAGAGCATTAACATTTTTTGATAGTTATTGACGGAAGCATCGTAATTTTCTTTTTCAATTTTGCTTAATCCTTGGGTATAGCTCAACATATCCGTATATTTGGTATCGATAACTAAATCGTCAATATCATAAAGCACTGGCTTATCAAATTGATTAGCCAATTGAATTAACTGCTCCAAAAGTGGTGTGTAGCTGGCACGATAGATAATAATGTGGTTAGCATCCTGCGCATCCTTTAACTGCAGCTCAGACAAATTCACTTTGCGAACGGTTAAACCAGTAGAGCGTAGCTGTTCAACTTTATTTTCCACGCGATATTTTGTCAGCTGAGGGATTACATTTTCAACGCCGTCAATAATTAGTACGTAATTTTCCCGATGCCGGTCGTGTATTTGCTGCATAATTGTCTCAATTATTTCTGGAGGATAATCCGTTGTCTTTAGAAAATTTAACAAGGCTGGCACTTCTGTTTCCCTTTGCAAGCCCTGCCAGACAAATTGCTGATTGTCATAATTAGAAAAAGCTGAGTATTTAATCAAAGGCACGCCTTCTTGAAGCATCGTTAAAGGGTGGATGTACATCGCAGAATCTTGATTATTTAAAGTAACTGCCGAATGTAGATAACCTAAATCGGCAAAATGTTTGGTAAAAACTGTTTCATGACGACCAATCGCTTGAAAACGAGTATTGGTTTCGCCAAGGTTTCGCCAATAGTCAAAGAAACTATCCGTTAAAAAAAGCGACTTTTCTATCACTAAAAAGTAAGACTGCAGGTGGACCGGAATGTAACCGTATGGATTAAATCCAGTAATATCCCCTTGCTCTTCACCATAAGAAATTCCCCAAAAATCAACTCTCTTGGCCGCCATTTTTTGAAAAACTGCTGCCAAATCGCCAATTGGTCCAACATTGGTATCATTAACCAGTAAGAGCTCATCATAATCCGCCAAACCCTTTTTTCCTAAGTAGTCAACGCCGAACTTAAAAGCTGCTGTATCGTAGCCGCTATTTTCCCGAAAAACGACTTCGCCAATTTCTGCTAAACGTTTTTCATCGGCCTCCGGCAAACTGCCATTCACCACAATCAAAACTCTGGTGGCCAATTTCGCCAGAGCTTTAAGAAAAACAATTTTGTATTCCTGCAGATGAGCTTGATTTTCGTAAATTACATATATCAAAACCCGGCTGGGATTTTCGTAATTATTTAATTCCCGCTGCTTTTTTAATACTCGCTGTCGCATTTTTGCTTGTGGATTGGGTAGTCGACTAAGACCGCTTTTCAATTTTTGTTTGATTCGAGAACCTGCGACTCTGATTAAACGAGGTTCCTTAATCATCCGCACACTGTAATAGTGAATTTTTTTTAGTTTGTCCTTCATACCTATTCTGCTCCTGTTTCAATGACCCACTGACCATTTCGTTTTAAAACCCCACTACTGGAAATTCTTTCGCTTTTAGTCATCTCGGTCTTTGGAGAAATAATAATCACCGGCGAATTTTCACTATCAGAAAATGCAAATGGCTCGTCCTTGTCATTTCTGATGGACACGTTCAATTTGAGTTTGCACTGGTTGATTTCGTCTAGCTGACAAGTATAGCGGAATGTTTTTAATCCTTTCCCGCTCGTCATTTGATCAAAAGAATTATCATTATACATCCAACTATTGCGGTCAATGTCTTCAATGGAAAAAGCAATATAAGTTTGCATATCTTCTAAAACATTGTAGCTGATTTCAAAACTAATTTCGCGATTATCCCCTTCAAGCAGCTGAGGGGATAATAATTTCACTTTAAAATCTTTAATATGCTGAACTTCTTCTACCACTTCAGCTTCTTTTAAATCTGCTTCGGCTTGATTGCTGCCTTCAATAACTGTTGCTGAACCGCTTTGATTTACATTGTCCAAAGAATATTGATTGGCAACATCATCAGGGGTGCCAATTACTTTGATTTCGCCGCGATCAATTAAAACCGCTCGATTGCAATATTTTCTAACAGCATTCATATCGTGGGTCACTAAAATAATTGTCTTTTTAACTTCTTTTGCCTCAGTGAAATAATCATTACATTTTCTTTGGAAGGCTTCGTCCCCAACGGCTAAAACTTCATCCAACACTAGAATATCACTCTTAGCTTGAATTGCGACTGAAAAGGCTAGCCGCACCTGCATCCCGCTGGAATAATTTTTCAACTTTTGATTCATAAATTCATGCAGCTCTGCAAAGTTTACAATGTCGTCATACATCTCATCCACTTCTTTATCAGAAAAACCTAACATTGCGCCATTCAAGTAGACATTTTCTTTTCCAGTTAATTCTGGATTAAAGCCTACTCCCAGTTCAATAAAAGAAACCAATTTCCCATCAATTTCAACAGTGCCTTGCTCTGGTACGTATATTTGAGAAATTATTTTCAATAAGGTTGATTTACCACTTCCGTTACGACCAACAATCCCAAAAAAGTCGCCTTTTTCTACACCAAAAGAAAGTCCTCTTAAGACGTGCTGTTCTTGATAACCCTTGATGCCTTTAAAATAATTCACCAAGGTTCTTTTTAAACTGGTAGTACTCTCAGTCGGCAAGCGGAACGTTTTATATATATTATCTATTTTAACTGCGTACTCTTTTTTCTCTTCCATATTAAATAATCTCCGCAAATTTCTTAGAATTTTTAATGAAGATGCGATAACCGATAATTAAAATTAAAAATGGTAAAACATACGGAATCGCAATAAGCCAATTCGTATTAATCATCTGCCAAACCGGTGTGTAGGCTTCACCGATGGTCAAATACCGCAAATCTTGAATCAGCTGGGCCATCGGGCTAAGCATTAATAATTTAGCAATTGTCGGACTGTAATCAACCACTAAAGAAATCGGATAAATAATTGGCGTTAAATACATCCCTGCCTGCAAAACAATTTCCCAAATCGGCCCAATATCTCTAAACCGCACATAAATTGTCGCCAAAATAAAGGAAACGCCTAACGAAAGAGCATAGAGTTCCACTAATAACAATGGTGCCAACCAGAAATAAGCGCTTATCGTCACACCATTAATTAAGCCAAACAAAAATACAATGACCAAACTAATTAACAAATTAATCAAAGCATTCAGAGAAATCGATATCACAATAATTGAGGAAGGAAAACTTAATTTTCTTAACAAATCCCCACGGGTTACAATGGAAGACATCCCTAAGTTTGTTGTTTCATTGAAGAAACTCCAAATCACTGTCCCTAACAACAACGCAACTGCAAAGTTGGGAATTCCTTGTCCGAATTTTAAAAATCGGACAAAAACGATATATTGAACTGTAAACAGCATTAATGGTTTTAAAATTGACCAAACATAGCCCATCAAACTCCCTTGATAGCGCAGCTTAAAATCAGTCTTTACTAATTCCTTTAGCAAAATTAGATTTTTCTTTTCAAACATATTTTTCTCCTTATAACTTTTGGAATATTTTAATTGCATACTATAGTAGCTGATATTTTACACTTAAAAAAGTATACTCGACATCGGCCCCTTTCTCAACAAAAATCTGCAGTCTCCACTATAGCAAGCAGAAGTAAAGAAAAGCTTAATAAAAAGCATCTTAAAATCTAAAAATTGATTTTAAGATGCTTTACTAATTTAAAGATAGAATACTCCAAAAACTGTTTTCATTTTTCAGATTCCTGCTGATTGGCAGAACCAGTCATTTCTTTTTTTGATTTTTGCCCTGCGACTGTTGACGATTTTTCCTTATTTTCCTCTTCAGAATCATCTTGCTCATCAGCCCCAGTCAATTTTTTCACCTGATCAACAAGCCCTTTACGCTCTTCTACCTCGTGGCCCGTTGTATACTCGGCCACGACTGCATTGATAATACCACCTAAGATAATAATCATCGCCGCAATATTCAACCAAATCATCAAGACAATGAAACTACCGATAACTTGGTAGCTGCTGACCCGAGAAGCAAAAAAACGAGCATAAAGTCCAAACACCTGTGACAAAAGCATCCAGCCGACAGTTGCAAAAATTGCCCCCGGTAAAACTGAACGCAAGGATACTTTTGCATTGGGAACCACAAGATAAATCAGCCCCATAATAACCAGTAAGCCAACAGCTGTCACTGGCCAACGCAAGGTTTGAAAAGTTGACAGCCATTCAGTCGGAAATTGTAAAATCGGCTGCAAATATTCTGTAATAATACGGCCTAAACCAAATACCAACGTCGACAGCGCCAGTGCCACCATAAAAAGAATAATCACCAACAAAGATACAATACGGACAATAATAAAATTACCCCGCTTTTCAACACCATAGGCTTTATTCATGGCAATCTGCAGTGCGTTAATACTTTGGCTGGCTGACCATAAAGCCGCCAATGCCGAAATAGATAATAATCCACCAGACCCTTGTGTTAATAAATCTTCAATGGCATCCCCCAGAAAAGAAAAAATTTGACTGGGAATCACTTCTTTTAGATAGGTTAAAACAACTTCAGCATCCAAATTTAAAAAAGGTAAAATATTGCCAATCGCAATCAGCAATGGAAAAAGCGAAAGCAGCAGGTAATATGCTACAACCACCGAGCTATTTGTCAGCTCGGCTTCGGCCATTCGTGATTGAACAACACGAATAAATTGGGAAACCTGTAGTCGCTGTTGCAATCGTTTAAACACTGTACCCGCTCCTTAAAAACCTTAGTAAGTTCCCTCTTCCCCTTGTGAGGTTAAAATTCTTGGACCATCTTTAGTTATTGCAAAAGTATGCTCATACTGACAGCTTAATCCGCCATCCAAAGTATAGGCAGTCCAACCATTAGGATCCATTTTCATCCGCCAAGTCCCTGTATTTACCATGGGCTCAACCGTAATCACCATGCCTTCTTTCAGACGAAGGCCTTTACCTTTTTCACCATAATGAGGAATTGAAGGACTCTCATGAATGGTGGGCCCAATGCCGTGGCCGACAAAATCCCGCACCACTGAAAACCCTTCACCTTCCACATAGGTTTGAATCGCATGACCAATGTCGCCAATGCGATTTCCAATTTGTGCCTGTTCAATGCCAATATACAAAGCTTTTTTTGTAACTGCCATCAAGCGGTCTAATTCTGGTGTCGACTCGCCGACCACATATGACCAACAGGAATCTGACATAGCACCCTTTAAGTCAATGCACATATCAACCTTGATTAAATCACCACTTTTTAACGGCTCCTTCCGTGGAAAGCCGTGGCAAATTTCATCATTGATGCTGATACAAGTTGCATACTCGTATCCTTCAAAGCCAATTTGAGCTGCAACACCACCATGGCTTTCAATAAAGTTACGAACAAACACTTCAATGTCCCAGCTGCTAATTCCTGGTTTAATAAAGTCCCGCAAATGGCGATGAACATCAGCTAATAATTCTCCAGACTCATCCATAGCATCAATTTCACGGGTGGATTTTAATGTAATCATTTCAATTATCTCCTCAATCTTTCACTTCTCTGAACCTGAGGCTGTGACATTAGTTAGAACAAAGTCAAACTTTACGAACGACATCTAGTGAGAACCACTAGAAATTGTTGATTTGCGATTCGGATCTACTGGACCACAGGAGCAAATGTAACATGGTTCGAAATTTCATCTTTAAAAAAGGCTAATGTCACAGGCTCAAGGGAAGAATCCCTATTCCAAAGAGTTTTCTGAACTTAGTTTAACGAATCTTTTAAAAAAAGTAAAATACTCCCACCTAAAGAAGTTATAAGATGGTTAAACTTAGTTTGTTCACCCTTTAATCCCGTCGTTTTTTGTGCTATATTCATAAATAGTTACAATTACAAGGAGTAGGTGTCATGGGCATTACAGTTTTATTTTTTTCAATTTTATTTTTTGGTCTATTTTATTTTAAGGAAAGAAAATTACGTTTATTTTCTTTTGTATTAGTTACATTAAATAGTTTTTTATTCGGCTTAGTGATTTATAGCAACTTTTTTACTCCGTTAAACTTTGCCTCTGCAAATGAGATATTTTTCGTGCCTAACGCCGATATGTTGGTCGTTGCATTAACCGTAACATCCCTCTGTGTAATCCCAATCATTTGCGATTATTTATTTGAGACAGCTCCTAATATTAGGATTGTTCATCGTTATCAAAAAAGTTCCACCTGGTTGGCCGTCACTTTGCGTATTTTATTATATCTTTCAGCCTTTATCTTAATTTTTGCTGGCTTTTTATTTTTGAATTCTTGCTATTGGGCACTAAATTATTTTGGCGAGCTAGATATCAATCAAATTATTTATACTCTAAATCAACCTTTAGAAGGTAGCTCCTCAGTTCAGATGGAAAGTTTTGTTTTTGGGCCTTTGCTGTCTAGTGCTTTAGTTAGTAGTTTGATATGGTGTGGATTATATTTCTTAATTAGGTATAAAATAACCTCACCTAGCAACGCTCAAGAAAGCTCCCGTTCTTTCCTTCGTTTCTTAACGATTCCGATTGCTTTAATCTTAACTGTCGGAAACCTTTTTTTAGGAATTTCAGCATTTGGCTTTGAAAACGTGAAAAGTGCTTTTTTCGATAAGACAAAGCTATATGAAAGTTATTACGTTACTCCACAAACTGTTGCTATCGATTTTCCTGAGCAGAAAAGGAATTTGATCTACATTTATGTTGAGTCGTTAGAGACTACTTATATCTCGTCAAATCTTGGTGGTGCGCAATCTGATAATTTACTCCCTGGATTAAGTACTTTAGCTTTAGAAAATACTAATTTTTCAAATACAGAACTCTTAGGCGGGGCCTTGACTCTGCCAGGAACCAACTTTACCGCCGGGGGACTCGTTTCACAAACGTCTGGAACACCATTAATTACTTCAATCAACGGAAATGAGTACGGCGGTGAAACAGATGAATACTTACCTGGTGTCTACTCGTTAGGTCAAGTTTTAGAAGACAATGGCTATCAAAACTACTTTATGTTAGGTTCAGATATTACTTTTTCGGGAAGAGATAAATATTTCTCTCAGCATTGCGATTACGAGTTTTTTGATTATTATTATGCCAAAGAGCAACAATGGATTCCCGAGGATTATAGTGTTTGGTGGGGATATGAAGATGAAAAACTATTTGAATTTGCAAAAAATGAACTAGATCAAATTGCTAGTTCAAGTGCACCTTTTAATTTTACAATGTTAACAGCGGACACGCATTTCCCTGATGGTTTATTGACAGATTCAACTCCACAACTTTTCGACTCACAATACGCAAATGTTATCCATTGGAGCGACGCTATGCTGACTGAATTTATTCAATATATCCAGCAGCAGCCCTACTATGAGAATACTACAATTATACTCACTGGTGACCATTTGAGTATGGATACGAACTTTTTTGAAGATTTAGATGCTGATTATACTCGAACTGTCTTTAATACGATTATTAATCCAGCTACCACAATTGCTACAGAGGATACAAAAAATCGGCAGTTTTCAAGTTTAGATATGTATCCAACTACTCTAGCTGCCCTTGGAGCGACTATTGAGGGTGACCGTTTGGGCTTAGGCACCAACTTGTTTTCTGGCAAAGAAACGCTTGTGGAAGAGATTGGATATGATACAATGTACAGTGAACTGCAAATGCGGTCATCTTATTACACTAAAAATTTGATGGGTAATACAGATGTTGACGTGAGTATCAGTCAAGCAGGTACTGAGTAATAACATAGGAGTGAATATATTGGCGTTAGCAAAAATTGTTTATGCAAGCTTAACCGGCAATACAGAAGAGGTTGCTGATATTGTCGCAGAAGCTTTAGAAAACTTAGATTTAGAAGTCGAGTTAAATGAATGCACACAGGTGGATGCTTCAGATTTTGAAGATGCAGATTTGTGTATTGTCGCCACTTATACTTATGGCGATGGTGATTTACCAGATGAAATTGTTGATTTTTATGAGGATTTATTGGAGTTAGATTTATCTGAAAAAATTTTCGGCGTCTGTGGCTCTGGTGATACTTTTTATGATGATTTTGGCAAGTCGATTGATGACTTTGAAGCGGCTTTTCTTAAAATCGGCGCAACTAAAGGAGCCGATGCTGTTAAAGTTGATTTAGCTGCCGAAGAAGAAGATATCCAAAAGCTGGAAGCTTTTGCAAAAAAATTAGCTGAGGCGCTATAAAATCTCATTAAGAACTGATAAACAATCTTGCCTCACTATCATTTGTAATTTAAAATCACTGAGTATAAAAAAGGTTTAGGGGTTTTTTTCCTTAAGCCTTTTTCTTTTTTTCAACAAGACTAGCGAAAACTAATTGGCATTTTAAACTGATAGCATTTTCTATCAAAAGAATCAATCATAAAAAAAGTAATGTGCTCCTTTTCCCAACTTTTCAGTTTTCTTTTTTCAAGAAAGTGATACAATAAAGTATAAAATACTTTTATTAAGGAGGCAGCTGAATGGACTTTCCTTCTAAAGCAGCTGAAAAAAAATATTTTGAGCAAATTGCTAGTTTTGAAGAATTTATTGCCTGGTATCAGCAACAGGAGCACCCCACTTACGAAAAGCCTTCTTTGACAGTTGATATTGTGTTGGTTTGCTATAATAAAATTGCGGATGAGATAAAGTTGTTACTCATTCAAAGAAAAAGTCATCCTTATCGCAATTCATGGGCTCTTCCCGGTGGCTTTGTCAATCCTGATGAATCAGCGGAAGCCAGTGTCTTGCGGGAAACTTTTGAGGAAACCGGTGTCAATATTACTGATGAGAATATTGAGCAGCTCCATACATTTTCAACACCTGGACGTGATCCCCGTGGTTGGGTCGTAACAGTTAGTTATCTAGCATTCATTGGCGAGGAAGCTCTGGTTGCTGGTGATGATGCAAAAGAGGTTGGCTGGTTCACTTTGAAGCATCAAGGCAAGCAGTTATTTTTAACGAAGGATGAAATTGAAATTGTTTTAGATATTCCTTCCGGGAAATCAGTTGGCAAAAATACTTTAGCCTTTGACCACAATCAACTGATTTTGAAAGCCTATCAGCGAATTATTAATAAGATGGATCATGAACCACAAGTGCTTTTAGTTTTAGGCGATAGCTTCACGATTACTGAGGCCCGCAAAGTTTTTGCAAATTTCTTAGGAGTCGATTATAAGTCGATTGACCATTCTAACTTTAAAAAAGCAATGTTAGGCTACTTTGAGGAAATCGGTGAGCGGCCTGTTGGCATTGGTCGCCCTTCAAAAATATATCGATTGAAGGCTGAGGTCATTACCGACAGTTCTCGTTAAGTTTCGACTTGAATAGTTCTGAAGCAGCTGAGCTTAGAAAAATTTAAGGTCGCAAAAATTTTTTCCAAAACAAAAACCATATATCGAAACAATTCCTGTTTTATTGTTTCGACATATGGTTTTATTTATTTTTTCGGGCAGAATTTTTTACTGCAGTTTTGCAATAGTTTTAAAGAGTCTAGATTATCAGCGTCTTTTACAATTCTAAAATAGAAGGTCTCATCATTTGCTAAAAAACTCAGCCAATACTCTTCAGGTGTCTCTTCAAGGGAAACCTGCTGTAAATCCTGCCAAAAGAAATGGGTAATAAATTTTCGTTTATCAAAGGCTCCCAATCCCAATAATGAATGGTTTCGTTTCACAATCAACCGCTTTTTATCAAAAGCTAATAAGTATTCCTCTTCCTTCAATGCGGTCCATGCCAGATTGGCCGAACCCTGCCAATGATTTTTCGAATTAAAATTCAACTGCCGCCGAGCGATAAGATAATTATTCTTGGGAGCTAGACCAACGTAATACACAAACGAATGCAACTCTCGCGTTGATAACTGCTGAATCTTTTCCATACTCAACCTCCTAGTTCTAGTCAAATCTCAACTACTTTTGCCTTATATTGAAACTCTGCGAAACACATAGCTACTTACTTCATTCTATAAAATAAAAAATTATCCAAAAAATAATTTTATCGTCATCTTGATACTCTTAATATTACCTCAAGTCCTGCTTTTTGAATATCAGACTTGAGACCTATTTTTAAAATAAATCACTATCAGCTTTGAAAACTACTTGTTTATCAGGCTTTGATGCGAATTTCTGAAAATACTTCCTCAAAAAAAATTTAGAAAATAATATACCAACTATTTGAAAAGAGTCAGTATTTCACAGAACTGCTTTATGATATAATTAAAATGCAAGCGTTTTCTTTTTTGTGTGTCACTCTGTTTTGGTTTCAGATTTTGAAAAGTATCCAAATTTTGTTGTTGAGTCAAATGAGTTTCATTACTAAAAGGAGGAATTCTATGAATAAGGTAATCACCTTGGAACAAGTAACTGAACAGTTGCATGACGGCATGTCGATTATGATTGGTGGATTTTTAGGAATTGGCGCCCCGCTACGGTGTATTGAAAAAATTGTTGAATCCGGTGTAAAAGATTTAACGATTATTTCGATAGTCTCATCAAATCCTCCAGGAGGCTTTGATATCGCTTCGCTATTTAAAAACAAACAGGTAAAAAAATATATTACTTCTCATATTGGGACAACTGAAGAAGTGCAAGAAGCGATTAAGAATGATGAAATTGAAGTAGAGCTTTTTCCAATGGGGACTTGGACAGAAAAAATTCGTTGCGGCGGATATGGTCTCGGTGGGGCCTTAACGCCTGTTGGCATCGGAACAAAAATGGAGGAAGGCAAACAGATTATAGAAGTCGAAGGCAAAAAATATATTCTTGAAGTGCCATTGCGGGCTGACTTGGCCATTATTAAAGGCTATCGGGGAGATACGTTAGGCAATATTGAATACCGGGGAGCTTCGATTAACAGTAATCCCATTATAGCAGCGGCAGCTGACTTCACAATTGCCGAAGTCAATGAGATTGTTGCAGTAGGCGACTTAGAACCGATTCGAGTTGGCACACCAAGCGCTTTTATAAAAGCTGTTGTTCAAGGAAATACTCTTGATGAGCAGGAAGAAGTAATGGAACAACGCTGGATTGAAACCAATCGTTTTGCTAAATAAAGGAGGGATAAAGATGAATGATCGAGATAAAATGTCAAAGAGAGCCGGTTTAGAACTAATCGGTGCTTCCATTGTAAACTTAGGCTTTGGAATGCCTGTCAATGTCGCCAACTTTATTCCTGACGGCGTGGAGGTGCAGCTGGAAACAGAAAATAGTGCGTTAGGCATGGGGCCGACACCGAAACTTGGTGAGCAAAATTCTGATAATGCCAATGCTGCTGGCTTTCCTATTACTCTTTTACCCGGGGCTTCTATTTTTGATGTCGGGGTTTCCTTTGGCATCATCCGTGGCGGCCACGTTGATGTGGCCATCTTAGGAGCCCTAGAGGTCGATCAAGAAGGCAGTATCGCAAACTGGTCAATGCCGAGCCGTTCACCGGGAATGGGCGGTGCCATGGATTTAGTGGCCGGCGCTAAAAAAATTGTCATCATGCTGACCCACACCAATAAAGCCGGTAAATCAAAAATTTTGAAAAAATGTACCTTACCTTTAACCGGCTACGGCGTTGTCGATATGATTATCACTGAAAAAGCTGTCTTTAAAATGGTGGAGGGTCAATTAGTTTTGAGTGAAAAAGACCCTGCGTTATCAGTGGAAGATGTCAGAGCAATCACTGAGGCGGAATTTGAAGTAGCCGCTGATTTGCGGGATTATCAGATTTAACGGAAAGCTGTCAGCAGGTTGTGAAATTTCTTTAAATTTGATTATGTCTTGGTATCATATTACTGTGGCTACAAGCAATTTCGAAAAATATTTTTTATAGACATCAGCCTGGCTAATAAAACAGTCAGGCTGTTTTTTTTTTTACAAATAAAAAAACTTATCTTCAATTAGCCTAGCAGCCAGAGTCAGCAATGATGCTGACTCTGGACAACCTTCTGATAATCGAAGACAAGTTTTATTTTTTTAACTTCTAAAATGTTACTCTTTACCCATCGCCCGTTGAATAGCCTTCACGATTTCCACGATTGGAATAATTGCAAATGAGGCACCTAAGACGATTGCCCATTGATACATATCCAGATGTGCCACCCGGAAAATATCATTTAAACCTGGTACGACAATAATCACCATCATTAAAGCAAATGATAATAGAATCGCCCAGTTAAAGGTTTTATTGCGGAACGGTCCAACTTTGAACAGTGACTGGTGAATGGATTTTACGTTAAAGGCATGGAACAATTGCATTAAGCCCAACGTTGCAAATGCCATCGTCAATGCATCACTGTGGATTGCATCGTAACCAGTGTGAACTGGCCATTGAATTGCTGCCCAGTAAACGAAAAGAACCGTCGCACCTTCTAAGATACCTTGGTAGATAATACTGCTAAGAACACCGCCAGAGAAGAGATTGGAATTACGGCCCCGTGGTTTGTGGCTCATCAAATCTTTTTCAGCCGGTTCCATTCCTAAAGCAATCGCTGGGAATGTATCGGTTACTAAGTTAATCCATAATAAATGAATTGGTAACAATGTGTCCCAACCAAGTAAAGTTGCAATAAATAAAGTTAAGACTTCACCTAAGTTTGCAGCCAATAAATATTGAACAGTTTTTTGAATATTGGAGAAGACTTTACGGCCTTCTTCCACGGCAACGACGATAGTCGCAAAGTTATCGTCGGCTAAGACCATATCAGAAGCACCTTTAGAAACTTCCGTTCCGGTAATCCCCATGCCGATACCGATATCCGCTTGCTTCAATGAAGGCGCATCATTTACTCCATCACCGGTCATTGCAACCACTTTACCTTCAGTCTGCCACGCTTTAACAATCCGGACTTTATGCTCTGGTGAAACCCGAGCATAAACGGAGTATTCATGAACCCGCTTAGCAAATTCTTCATCAGACATTTCATTTAATTCAGCGCCCGTTAAAACAGCATCGTCATCACCGGCTTTAATAATTCCTAAACGAGCGGCAATCGCTTCAGCAGTGTCACGGTGGTCACCGGTAATCATAATTGGACGAATACCAGCTTTTTTAGCCATCCGCACAGCTTCAGCAGCTTCTTTACGTTCTGGGTCAATCATGCCGACCAAGCCAGCAAAAATTAAATTGTTTTCTAAGTCTTCTGTCGTTAATTCTGTTGGAATTGCATCAAGATATTTGTAAGCCATTCCCAACACCCGCAAAGCTTGTCGAGCCATGTCGGTATTATTTTCTAAAATAATATTTTTTTCTTCGGCTGTCATCGGTTTTACTTCACCGTTTAATAACACTTCGGTTGTCCGTTGTAATAAAACATCCGGTGCACCTTTAACAGCGACTAAAAATTTACCGTTGGCTAATTGATGAATGGTGCTCATCAATTTCCGATCAGAATCAAATGGTAATTCTGCAACCCGTGGTTCAGCAGCAACTTTTTCTGTTACGTTGAAGCCATGATCTAACCCGTATTGAACCAAAGCCGTTTCGGTTGGATCGCCAATCAAAGAGCCGTCTTGGGCAAACTTAGTATCATTGGCATAGTTCATCACTTTTAACGATAGATTGTCATGACTAACTTCATCGCCAGCTGGTACTTGGGTATTGTCAAAAAAGATTTTTTCAACGGTCATCTGGTTTAGTGTCAACGTACCAGTTTTATCAGAAGCAATAATATCTGTTGAACCTAATGTTTCAACAGCTGGTAATTTCCGAATAACGGCATTCCGTTTAGCCATTACTTGAGTACCTAGAGCTAAAATAATCGTTACAATCGCTGGCAGCCCTTCCGGAATGGCTGCAACGGCTAAGGAAACAGAAGTTAACAGCATGTCAATTGGATCAGTTCCGTTAATCACGATTCCTACAACAAACATGATGACCGCAATCACAATAATTGCGATAGTTAAGAATTTACCTAAGTCATTTAAATTAGTTTTCAGCGGCGTTTCTGTTTCATCCGCTTGAGCTAACATGTTGGCGATTTTACCAACTTCGGTATTCATCCCAGTGTTTACAACAACCCCGGTACCACGACCATAAGTCACGTTAGAGTTTGAATAAGCCATGTTGATTCGGTCACCGATACCAATATCAGTGCCTTCTAAAACAACGATTTCTTTTTCAACCGGCACTGATTCACCAGTTAAAGCTGCCTCTTCAATTTTTAATGAATTAGAGCTGATTAAACGCATATCCGCCGGTACGACATCCCCTGCTTCCAACAAGACGATATCCCCTGGGACTAATTCATTACTTTTAATTGATAAGGTGTGTCCGTCTCGTAAAACATTTGCATTGGGCGTTGACATTTCCTTCAAGGCTTCAATGGCTTGCTCTGCTTTGGATTCTTGGAAAACACCCATCACGGCATTGATTACTACTACTAGAAGAATGATGATAGAATCGACAAGCTCGTGGGAGACGACTGCGGAAATAATTGCTGCCGCAATCAATACAATAATCATCATATCTTTGAACTGTTCTAAAAATTTCATGAAGAGACTTTTTTTCTTGCCCTCTTCCAGCTCATTGAGACCATATTCTTGAATTCTCTTTTGGGCTTCACTAGCACTTAACCCTTCGGCAGACGACTGAACTTCCTGCAGGACCTCAGCCTCTGTTTGCGCATAAAAGGGAGCTTGAACCTGCGCCTTTTTTTCTTCTGACATTTTCATCCTCCTAATTTTTAAATATGTGCTGCGGGATTTCAGAGTAAAAAAATAGACTCACGTACACTCAAAAAGCGTACATAAGTCTCACTATTTAAGACAGCGCCAGAAAATTTCTTCCGGTGTTGGTGACGCTGTCACAGCAAAATCCTTGCTGCTAGTTACTCCCTCATGTAAATACCACAGGTGATATTTAATTACAAAATCAATTATAACTGTTGCAAGAGGGGACTGCAATCTTTTTAAGGAATTTTTTCAGGTAAAGGTTTTCACTCTGTTAGAAATAAAAAAATTATTGAAATTGGAAATTTTTATGACCGACTGCAAAACTCTTGGCATGATACAGCCACGAACCGCCATCACCGCTACCATCATTTGAGCAGATGACTAGCTGCTTTTGCTCTGGATAAACAGCAACACTGGTCGAACGTAGCATCTGCCGCTGGATTCTTTCCGGCAGAAAAATCTGTTCAATCGGTATTCCCTCTGGATTAAAGACCAGCACACGCCCTTGCATATACATGGCAACGTATAAATTTCCCAGAGCATCGATACAAATCGAATCTGGTCCTTCCAAGCCGCTAAAATGATACGGCACGGCACTGCCGTATGCCGGGATTGTGACATGGTCTTCAGCTAGACTCCAGAAATGCAAACGATTGTTACTCATCTCAGTTGTCCACAAGCCATCATTGGTTGGATTTAAAGCCACACCATTGGGCACGGCCATATTGCCCATCACTTGAGTAATTTTTTGATAATCGGCAGACACATAATAGACGCCGCCAATCGGATTGCAGGAATACCCTTTAAAATCAGTAAAATAAAACCCCCCTGCTTCATCAAAAATCAAATCATCGATCACAAAACCAAAGGAGGCATCAACAATTGTTTCCAGTCCGCTACCGTCTGGCTGCATAGCAAGAACGCTTCCGGTACTCTCCATATCACCTAGACAGCAGATAAATAAGCGGCCGTCCCGATGAATTTTTAACGCTGCTGGATTTTGATTTTCCAATAGTGCAATTTGTGTCAGCTGCTTTTCAGGCAGCTGCAAACAATAAATCTCGCCACCAAAAACATCGACAAAATATAAATCCCCCTTACGATCAAAACAGAGTCCCTCCAGCTGCATTTGCTGGTCTGATACTTTAAACCACGGCTCAGCCACTTGATAAGGGATGGTTAATTCATGATTTGGCAGCAGGCCTGGCTGTAAAAATTTATCGCCCCGCATAAAATTCCTCCTCTAATAAAGAAAACGATTTCATTGAAATCATAGCATTTTTTTCAATGAAAGAAAAATTTTCTTTTTTAGCTCGTCATTTTTTTGAACTGAGCAAGATATATCAAAAAAAGTTTTTTTAATCCTGCTATACTTTACTTACAGGAGGAAGCAGCCTATGCATACCGCTGAAATTCAACAAGCGATTACTTTCATTGAAGCTAATTTGACTGAAAGCTTATCTTTGGCGTCAGTCGCCAACACTGTCGGACTGTCGAAATTTTACTTTCACCGTCTGTTTAAAAAAGAAGTTGGCATCCCCCTTTATACCTACATCAAGGAAAGACGGTTAACGCTGGCCAGCAAACTATTGACCCAAAGTCAAATCAGCATTTTAGAGATTGCCTTAGTTGCACAATTTGACTCGCAGGAAGCCTTTAGTCGAGCCTTCAAGCAAAAGTATCACTTGCCACCTAAACTTTATCGAAAGACTTTAACAAACTTAATTTCTCAGGAGGAAAAAACGATGACAACAAAAACCGAAATTTCTGGCTGGTTATTTTCCGGCAGCGGCAGTGAAAAATATCAATTAGAACTCGACCAGCAAACCTTTCATTCTGGAACCCAAGCCGCCTTGCTGAAAAGCACAGACGAAGCGCTAGAACAACCGGACTTTGCCACAATTTTGCAGCAGTTTACACCGGAAGATTATTTAGGCAAACGGGTAAAATTCTCGGCCTTTATTAAAGCCGATGAAGTCGTTGGCTGGGCTGGTTTATGGATGCGGATGGATGGTGGCTTCACCGATACAATTTTAAAATTTGATAATATGCAAAATCGTCCTATTCAGGGTACCCGTGATTGGAATTACTATTTTACTGTTTTAGATGTCCCTGCTGAGACCACCATCATCAATATCGGCATTCTTTTGCAGGGAGCAGGAAAAATTTGGGTGGATAGCGCCAACTTTGAAGTGGTCGACCACACTGTTCCCACCACCGATTGGAAGGAAGAAGAAATCTATCAAGCTGGGCCAATAAATTTAGACTTTGAAAAAAACTAACAGCACAATAAATACCCTGCTTGGTGGCTGTGCCAAGCAGGGTATTTATCTGTTTATCATCTCTACGTCAAATAATTTTTTTATTAATTTGAAAATTAGCAGTCCATACCAACCTATTTATCAGCACTCCAAAAATCAGCGGCTGTGCCCTGCTCCATGCCCATCACAAATTTTTCACGAATATCTCCATAGGTCTCTGAAAGCTGGGTTACCAAATGTTTCATTTCCTCCCGCTTGGTTTTTTTATCTACTGGACAAGGGTTGAAAATCACTGGCAATTCTTCCCTTTTCACAAAGCGCTTGATTTCCATCTCCTCTAGATAAAGCAACGGGCGAATTAAAGTGACGCCGGTTCTTGTCAGATAGCTTTTAGGTTCAAAGCTATTCATTTTCCCATGGAGTAAAAAATTCATAAAATAAGTTTCAATAGCATCATCCAAATGATGCCCCAACGCAACCTTCTGGCAGCCTAATTCTTTTGCTCGGTTATATAAATAGCCTCGGCGCAATTTGGCACACAAGGAGCAAGGCGATTTTTCTTCGCGGATATCAAACACGACTTGGGCAATATTAGTATCCACAACATCTAGTTGATAACCTAATGACTCCACAAAATTTTCTAGAGGTGTTATATCCATTTCAAAGCCCATCGCTAAACTGATTGGCACAATTTCAAAATCAAATCCTAACCGCTGCTGCCGGCGAATCATATCTAAAAAATAGAGCAAACTGGTACTGTCTTTCCCGCCACTCATGCCAATCGCTACTCGGTCCCCCGGTTGAATCATTCCATGATTTAAAATTGCCCGGCGAATCGGATTGTAAAATCGTTGATTATCTTTTTTGACAAACGTCATTCTCTCACCTCAATAGGTTCTTTTCATTTATTATTGCTGAGGAATTTTCAGAAGTCTAGGGAAATTAAAAAAATCTCAGCTAATAAAAAAACTGCTAGCAACAAGTAATACTCCTTCTTGCTGCTAGCAGTTCGTCAAAAATTTCAGCTGTCTCTCTTTATTCGTCTTGATAAAAGCCCATGTCAATACTGTATTGCTCACCACTGACAATGTCGTATTGAATCATTTGGTACTCCTCGTAAATTTCCTCCTGTGGTGTGGAGAGCTGAGCTGTTTCGAACCATTGATTGCCTTGGTAGTACAGTCCTTTTTCAAAGGCTGGTAAGAAATCCTCAACAGCTAACAACATTTCATAAAAACCAGTTGTTGATTGATTGCTTTGACTCAATAAATTAGGCGCAAAGTAAAACGGACTAGTGATGGTATCGTGAGTCTCCTGTTGGCTTAACTCGCCAGCAGAATCATAGATTAGAAATTGTGTCTCATGCAGCGTCGCCCCAGCATTTTCCTCTTGAATCTCATCGGAATAAATTCCCGGTAAATGATCGCCCCAAAACACAACTAGCGTCCGTCGATCTAATTGATTTAACTCTGTCAAAAATTCCTGCAATGCTTCAGAGCTATAGGCAATGTCCTGCAGATAATTATTTAACGAAGCGCTGTTGTCATTGCCGGTGGCGGAATAATTCAAAGTCGAATATTTGCCAGAATACGGCATGTGGGTCTGCATGGTGACGAGATGGACAAACTGTGGCGTCTCATCGGTGCTCAACAGGTCCATAATTTCTGAATAAGCCGCAGCGTCAGAAATATAAGGATTATTTTCAATCGTATCAGTATGGGTCATCGTGTCTTCATATAAAAAGTCATCGAAGCCCAGCTTTTCATAGACATCTTGCCGCTTATACATCGAGGTATTGTAAGGGTGAATGGCCGTCGTTTGATAGCCTCGCCCACTTAATAAGGAAACCATCGACGGTAGCTGGTCGAGATTAGAGACTAACATCGTATACGGTGTGGTCATTTGAACATTCATCAAGCCCATCGACAAACTGGTTAGAGCTTCAAATTCAATGTTGGCAGTCCCGCCGCCGTAATTTTGTGACAGCATTTTTCCGCTGTAGGTTTCATCAGCAACCGCATAATAATCTGCTAAAGGATCCCCTTCAACGGTAATGCCGTTTAAATTGGCTGGGTCTGAAAAGCTTTCACTCATCACATAAATGATATTCGGCTCTTCATCAGTTGCCGTTTGATTGTTTTCCGTTGCTTGGCTTTGATATTTATCGACAATTTCTTGGACGGCTTCTTTGGAATAGCCAGCTGGCTCATCCATCGCATCAACGTTTAAATTATATAAAAAGCCGCCGACAAAGCCGACATTATAATAATTCATCTGCTGGCTGTAGGGAATCCATAGAGCCGTCTTATTATAGGCTTGCCGCAATAAATTGTCTTCATTATTAAAATCACTGAAATAGACTAATAAACCACTGGAAAGAACCAAACCTACTACCCGCAGAATCTGCAGCTTGCGGCCCATTTTAAAACTGCGGTAAATTTGATAGATAAAGACCGCCAAAATTAAAACGGCTAAAATCATCAAGAAGACAAATGGACCAGTGCCGACCATTTCCCGTAATAGTCCGAATTCGACAATCATTTTTAAATCATCAGGATAAATCGGCTCCTCCCGATAGAGCATTTTCAAATAATCCGCATAGCCTAACACGCCAATCACAAACGTATAAAAAATGGCGCCAATAGTGACTGAGCCGGCAATCGACATGATAAAGACTAATAGTGTGCCCAAAACCAGACTACCTAAGAAAAATTTTTCCACATGCCACGAAAAAGCAAATTTAAAAGCTAGACTTGTATCATAATCATTTTGACTCCACTGTAGATAAAGATTACTGATAATCACTAAGATAAACAATAAAACGACCGTCAAAACTAACTTGACGATTGGCTGTTTCAAAAACTGTTTGATTTTTTTTCCTACTGCTTTCACTAGGTCCTCTTTCCTCAGAGCCGGCATTTTAAAATGTCCATCCACAAATGCTTTCCAGCGAAAAAACTGGGGCAACTGTTTACTCCTGCCCCAGAATATTCTGTTGACTCGATTGAGCCTGTGACATTAGTCTTTTTAACAGATGAAATCCCGGACTATCTTATATTTGCTCATGCGGTCCAATAGGTCCTCATCGCAAATTAACAATATTTAGTGGTTTTCACTAGATATCATTCGTAAAATCCGGCCCTCTTCTACCTAATGTCACGGCCTCAAAAAAATCCGCTGTATTTCATAATAGACACGCTTGCTTTATATTTCGCTACCAGACTCGACATTTAACTCTATGTACCAAGACACCTTAACTCAAGTACGAGTCAACATGTCCTGCGTTGATTTATTTCCAAAAATCATCAAAAATTGTGATGGGGAGATGACGTTTGTGGAGCGTCTTTTGCCACCAGCCTTCGATTGTCCCTTGGGCTTTGGCTGAGACCGCCTTGCCTTCTGTGTAATCATCAATCTCATCATAGGTGACACCTAAAGCCGCTTCATCGGCCAAGAGTGGCTGGCCGTCTTCTAAATCAGCAGTCGGTGTTTTCGTGTAGATTTCCGGTGCTGCGCCTAATTCTTTTAAGAGCATTTTCCCCTGACGCTTATTCAAACGAAACAGCGGCAAAATATCCGCCCCGCCATCGCCAAATTTTGTAAAGAAACCGGTAATGTTTTCAGCGGCGTGATCCGTTCCTAAAACGGCGCCGTTTTTTTCGCCGGCAATTCCATATTGAGTAATCATTCTTTGACGGGCTTTGATATTACCTTTATTAAAATCGGTAATTGTGACACCAGCTTCATTTAAAGCTGCGACTTGTGCATCGACAGCTGGCTTAATGTTGACCCGCAGTGTGACGTCCGCTTGAATAAAATCAATGGCCCGCATCGCGTCGGCTTCATCCGCCTGCTCGCCGTAGGGCAAACGCACAGCGATAAATTGATAGCTATCGTCGCCAGTTTCTGCGCGCATTTCAGTCATCGCCAGTTGCGCCAGCTTGCCGGCCAAAGAAGAATCTTGGCCACCGCTGATGCCTAAGACAAAAGTTTTTAAAAATGGGTATTTTTTTAAATAGGCTTTTAAAAAATCGACGCTTTTGCGAATTTCCTCTTTAGGATTAATAGTCGGCTGAACCCCTAATTCAGCAATAATTTCTGTTTGTAATGTCATCATGAAACTCCCTTCATTTTGCATTTTTCAATTGAGATTTTGGACTTCTTTGCGCACTTTTTCAATCAAGCGCATTTTGTGATTCCAGCAGTCAGTGGACAAATCGACTGGGTATTTCTGCGGATTGAGATCACGTTTGTACTCATCCCATAAGGAATCTTTAAGCTGATTAGAATACTCTTTGATTTCATCCAAGCTTGGCAACTCATAGACCCGGTTACCGTCAACAAAAATTTCCTGCATTAACGGTCGGGCTTCAAAATCCCGGACCGTCTTATTGATAAAAGTATGGACGGGATGGAACATAAAGATTTCCTCTTCTAAACGGGGATCTTCCTCCCAAAGTGTTACATAATCCCCTTGACTCTTACCATCAGCCCGGCTAGTAATTCGCCAAACTTGTTTTTTACCGGGAGTGCTGACTTTCTCTGCATTAGAAGATAATTTGATAGTATCTTTCATCTTTCCCTGCTCGTCTTCAATTGAAACTAATTTGAAGACCGCACCTAAAGCCGGTTGGTCGTAAGCCGTAATCAGCTTGGTACCGACACCCCAGACGTCAATCTTAGCCTTTTGCATCTTCAAATTTAAAATTGTTTCCTCATCTAAATCGTTAGAGGCATAAACTTTAGCTTCGGTGTAGCCGGCATCGTTCAATTGCTCCCGGACTTTTTTAGAAATATAGGCCATATCGCCGCTATCAATCCGCACCCCTAAGAAATTAATCTGGTCGCCAAGCTCACGGGCCACTCGAATAGCGTTAGGCACACCCGAGCGCAAAGTATCATAGGTGTCCACCAAAAAGACACAGTCCTTGTGGGTTTTGCCATAAGCCATAAAAGCATCGTAATCATTGCCATAGGATTGGACTAACGAATGGGCATGGGTACCGCTAGCTGGAATCCCAAAAATTTTTCCTGCCCGGACATTCGAAGTTGCATCGGCCCCACCGATATAAGCTGCACGAGTCCCCCAAATGGCCGCATCTAATTCTTGAGCACGACGCGTTCCAAATTCTAGTAAGGGTTCATCGCCGACGACTGATTTAATTCTAGCCGCCTTAGTCGCAATTAGCGTTTGAAAATTAATAATATTTAACAGCGCTGTTTCCACAAGCTGGCAATGCGCCAAAGGACCTTCCACTTGAACAATCGGTTCATTGTTAAAGACGATGTCCCCTTCTAAAGCCGAACGGACGGTGCATTTAAATTTAAAATTTTTCAAATAGGCTAAAAATTCTTCTGAATAGCCGCTGACCTCCCGTAAATAATCGAGGTCGCTCTCAGAAAAAGTTAGATTTTCTAAATAATTGACCAAGCGTTCTAAACCGGCAAAAATCGCATAACCATTGCGAAAAGGCATATCCCGAAAATAACACTCAAATACTGCATGCAAGTCTGCTCGCCCTAAATCAAAGTAGGTTTGCATCATATTGATTTGATACAAATCCGTATGCAAGGTCAAACTGTCATCTGCATAGTTTTTATTCATCTTGAAACTCCCCTGTCATTTATTTAACTGCTATTATAACAAAAAACTTTTAAACAGTAGCCAATAACGCAAAACTTCTTACAGAAAACACTTAAAACTGCTGAAAATTTCAATAAAAAATGAAAAGAGTCTGCCGTATCAGCCGCTATCCAATCAAAAAAATCAAAACAAGCCTCAAAGAACTGCCGAATTAGATTGATTTAGCTTTAAACGCTAAACTTACCAAGCTTTCTAGCAAATTTCTTTTCTACATCTGAGCCACTGATTTTCAGATGAGCCAGCTGCGCCTTATTTTGATAATTTCTTTCGATAGCACTGATACTAACAGGCTCTCTATCTTTTAGTCTTGTGTCACGGCTTTTTGGATAACAACAAAATCCTTTGCTGTAAATTCCAAGCCCTGTGCGGCCATTTTTTCTAATACGCCGTCCAGGTAGATGCAATCGCCGCCCTTGACTCCTGCTAACAACTTGTCGCAAACAAAATCAATTTCGGTCTGCTCAATTTTCCGGCTTTTATTAAAAAGCACGAGGACAATCGAATCAAAGGTGTCCACCTTCAAGATAGTCGTCCGATCCAAAGTATAAATTTCATAGGATTTAATCCGCACATTGTCAAATAAATAAGAACAAATGATGGGATAGACACGTCTCAAGGACACGCTGGTGTTTAACTGGCTTTTGATTAATTTCATAAACTAAATCCTCTCTTTACAGTCGCCTTAATCTTCTGGTACCGACATTTCAATTACCACAATATCCTTGCGGGGCTGTGTAAATTTAAAACCGGCTTGGGTCATCTTTTCCTTGACTCCTACGGTAACTTTGACCTGCTCTCTAGTCGCATGCAAGAGCCGATGAATCGTGAAGTCGACCTCTTGTTTGGTGATTTTTTTCTTGGTATTAATCATGACAATCCTAATGACATCATACAAATCCGCATAGATAATTTGATTGCGGTCCAATGAGTACATTTTGTAAAATTTAACTGCCCGTGAATCAAAAATATACTTGGTAATATTGGGATAGGTATTTTCCAAATTTAAATTGGAATTAATCGGTGTTTCAATTAATTTCATACTCTCAATCCTCCAGTTATGAATAATTTATTATACATCAACTTTCAAAAAAAATTGACCATAACCCCTTGACCTTTACCTAACGTCAAGGTTTAAACTAATATTAGCCAGAAAAACTGCGAGGAGACTTAAAATGGAATACACGGTGCAAAAACTTGCAAAATTATCTGGAGTCAGCTCCCGCACGCTGCGCTATTATGACCAAATTGCTCTTTTGAAGCCGGCTCGTCTTAATTCAGCAGGTTACCGTATTTATGGTAAAAATGAAGTCAACCGGCTGCAGCAAATTCTTTTTTATCGGCAATTAGAATTTTCTTTAGAGGAGATTCAAAAAATTCTCGATCAAAAGGATTTTGATTATCAACAGGCGTTACAGCAGCATTATCAGCAACTGTTAGCCAAAAGAGAGCAAATTGATTTATTATTGCAGACCGTCAGTGAAACGTTAGCTTATTATAAAGGAGAAAAAGACATGCAAGATTCAGAAAAATTCGCCGCTTTTAAAACCGCCAAACTAGCGGAAAATCAAAGAAAATATGGTGCCGAATTAAAAGAAAAATATCCAGTCGAGCAATTGACTAGTGCCAATCAAAAATGGCAGGAACTGACAGAAAGTCAATTTGCTGGGCTGCAGGCAGCTGAAAATACGCTGATTGACACCCTCAATCAATTATTGACAACAGCTACGCCTGCGATTCCCAGTCCGCTGGCCGAAGCGGCCTTTACCGCCCATAAAAAATGGCTGACACTAGCAGCTCCATTTTATTCAGGAGAGTATCATAAAAATTTAGCCTTGATGTATGTTGAGGACCCCCGCTTTGCCAAGTATTACAATGAAAAAACTGAGAAGGATTCGGTGGCTTTACTTAAACAAATTATTGATTATTATGCGTGAAGTTACTCCGTTAAAACAATGTAGTGAACGCATTCTAAAACAAAAAAAAGACTGTTGCAGTCAGCTGTCAGCAAAAGATTTTGCCGACCTATTTTCGCTAACATCGTCGAAAATAGGTCGGCTCTATCTGCTATATGACAGACTGGCTGCTCCAGTCTTTTATTGATTACTCCGGAGGATAAATTCATAGGGCATTGAATAAACACCCTTTTTAGCTTGGATTGCCAATTCAAAGGCCGTGCTGCCGCATTCAATTAAATGATGATCAATCGTTGAGATATTCAGGACATCGCTGATAAAAAGATTTTCTCGGCCAATTAGTAATTCCATTTCCGGCATAAGCATCCGAATTCCAGCGGCCACCAAGTCACCGTTGGTAAAAATCCCATCCACCTGCCGTTCTTTAAAAAACGGCACTGCCTCTTTACCGTCCTCAATAGTTAAACTGTTCCAAAAAATATTTTCTTCACTAAAATCTTCAAAAATCTCATGACATAATTGCACCGTAATTTTTGAACTATAACTCAACGTCCGACTACGGCCAAGAGTCACTCCCGGATTACGCACCCCTTGAGCCTTCAAATAATTAAGGGCCTCCGTCAGAGAATCAATGCGGTTGATAAACGTACAGCCATCGGTTAATTCGGGAATATCCTCACAAAAAACAATCCGGCCATAATCCAAATAAGGAAAGATATCAACTAATTTATTGGCTCGTGAAGTTAAAATCAAGCCATCAAAACTTTTAGCTGCTAACTGCTGCAGATACTTTTTCTCCGTTTCCGGGTCATATTTTGTCGGCAGCAGGGTAATTTGATAGCCATAATCAAAGGCTGTTGTCATAATGCCGCTTATTAATTGGTCAAAATAAGGGTGATTCACATAGGGAACAATCACTCCAATATTTTTAGTTTTCCCAGAGCTCAACACCTGAGCTGTTCGATTGGGAATATAATTGACCTCTGCCATCACTTTTAAAATTTCTTGACGTTTTTTTTCGTCAACATAAGGATTATTGTTGATAACACGAGAAATCGTGGCGACCGAATAACCGGTAAGTTTAGCGATATCACGGATATTGGCCATCTTATTGCCCTCCTGATTTTGCAAGTAAACAATTTTTACTTAATTTGTAAACGACTTGTTTAGATTCATCTATTCGTTTAACAGGAAACGATGAAAGTTGCAGCTAAACGCTGATTTAACTCGCTACCGCCGTCAAATGTTCCTGTAGATATTCTACCACACCTAATCCGTAACACTGAAATTGATACAAGCTGTGCTCATAATAAAAGCTAATGCCATCCACACCAAAGAAATCAGTTGTATCTAGATGGCTGATTTTAGCTAACGGAATTTCACAAATTGCCTTTTGGTAAAATCCACGAGGTTGCTGCAACACCATTTTACCAGCTGAAAAATCAATGATTGCATAGAAAAAATTTGTTTCCTTGGCATCGGTAATTTTCACATACGTATACATAACATCATCCTTCTTTCATTATAATAAGTTTTTTTACTGATTTAAGTATAAGTTATGAAACGCGTACCAGAGCAAGCAAAATATTTTAGAAATTTTGCTTTTTTTACAGCAAGAAACCCTCTAAGAATCGACTGAACAGCCGTTTTAGAGGGTAATTTTAATTATTTTTATAAAAATTCACATCGCCAGACTTTTACTTAAAGGACTGACAAAGTTCTTATTGAATAGAAAAACTAAAAATGAAATAGCAACTGCAAATTATCAAAGTAGTTGCTCAAAATGTTCAATTTTTTCAGGAACTCTTATTCCCATAAATTATCCACCACTTGCGATGCAAGCGGAAGCGCTACTCGTTGAACATTGATTAAATGCCGATATGTTAGGTTTTCAGAAATAATATTATTTCCCCATGAGCCGCAGCCTAAAGAAGAGGTTGGATTTAATCCGTTAGTCGGCGAACCGCCCGCGTCAATGGTCGGCTGATTAACCACCACTCGGCTGACAGGTAATGTCAAACCTGTATACACTATGTGCTCCTGATTATTTGAAAACAGCCCTGCTGAATGACCCGCTCCTTCTAATAAAAGATTCGCCTTTGCATACTCAACGACATCTTCAAAGGCTTCATAGCTTTTCATCACGAGAACTGGACACATTTTTTCTTTATTGAATAATTCTGCTGACCCGATTCCCGCAACCTTCACAGCAATAATTTCAGTATCTTTTGGCACCAATAAACCAGCCGCTTTAGCAATTACCTCAGGATATTGACCAATCATGTCAGGATTTGTGCGCCCCGCTGGAAAAATTATTTCCCGCAAACGGCTAACCTCCGCTTCATCGGTAAAGATGGCAGTTTTTTGATTTTCTAAGGCTGTAAAAAGTTCTGCTTCTTTTTCTGCTGGATAAAATAAGCTCTGCTGACAGGCGCACACAATGCCATTGTCAAAGGAACGACCGACAACAGTCAATTCAGCAGCCGTCGCCACATCAAAATCACGATCTAAAATCGCTTGAACATTTCCCGGTCCTACGCCGAAAGCTGGTTTTCCGCTCGAGTAAGCAGACTTAACCAAGCCCGGTCCACCGGTTGCCACAATGACATCACTTTTTTTCATCAGTTCTTGAGATAACTCAATGTTAGGCTCTTCAATCACCTGTAGTAAATCAGCCGGTGCAGCGACGCTAACTAAAGCTTCCCGCATCAGACGGAGGGTTTCTGTCGTCGTTTTTTTTGAACGAGGATGGGGTGAAACAATCATTGCATTGCGACCTTTGATTGCCATTAGCCCATTGCCTAACGGGGTAATCGTTGGATTCGTTGTCGGCGTTACCGAGCCGACAACCCCCATGGGATGAGCAATTTCAATCAGGCCGGCTTCAGGAATTTCCCGCAGGACACCAACAGATTTTTTCCCCACTAGACTGCTGTATATATTCGTCGCCATGCCGATATTTTTGTTGATTTTATGATCCACACGACCTAAGCCGGTTTCTGCTTGAGCGAGTTTTGCTAGCGGCTCTGCGTTATCAAAAATTGCTTTTGCAATTACTTTGGTTAAAGCATCGACTTGTTCTTGGGAATAATCATGAATTTCTGCCATCGCCCGTCTGGCCTTTACAACCATTTCTTCTATTGAAACTGCCTGTTTTTCCTCCACAGCCATTTTATCTTGCTCCCTTCAAATTTAAGATATAAATTTGGATGTATGTCACCTCTATCATAACACAATTAAAACGCTATCATTTTCGGTGAAATAAAAAACTTGCTGCCTATCGACAACAAGTGAGCATCAAGTTTTTTATTAAACTCAAAATTTTTCGTAATTAGTTTTGCATCGTTTTTTTGTCGGTTAGAGGATACCAAAACTATACAGCCTTAAATTTTTAAACACCTGCACACTAGCTATCCTGTTTGGCTACTTGTTGCCAACGCCAACGGGTCATTTCCTGAATTAAATCATAGGGAATTTCCTTGGTGAAAGGAAATTGAATAGCTCCTTTTGAGGTCTTATAAGGACTCAAAGCCTCTGCAAAATTTTCAATAGTCACCGGTGTCGGATAAAATCCCAAGTGTTTTTTGGCCGCTGCAAAGTGAACTAGGTTTTCTTTGTAAAAATAAGTTGGCATCCCATATTTAATGGTTTCTTCGGCCTCCGGCAGTGTTTCTTGGATAAGTTTGCGGACCCGAACTAGAATTTCTTGAATCTCTGGAGGAAATTGCGCAATGTACTCTGCTACTGTTGTTATCGCCATCGTATCACCTTTTCTACTAAATTTATTACCCTAATGATAGACTAGCCCAGTCAATTAAGCAAAAATTGCTCAACAGAAAGTAAATAGCCGAATTAAAAAAACTTTGACGAGCCCTCAGAAATCCTTTATCGTGAACATACACCATTTTTTAAAGGAAGCAGAGTAAATGATAAAAAAATTGGACACAATCACCTCAGAAAACTTAGCCGAATTAACTGACATCTGGCTGAAAGGAAACATTGAGGCACACGATTTTATTGCTGATGAGTATTGGGAAAGCCAACTGCCACTTGTAAGCAAACTTTTGCCAGCTGCAACGCTGCTTGTTGAAGAACGGGCTGGAACAATCGTTGGTTTTCTAGGACTTCAAGAAAATTACATTGCCGGCTTATTCGTCTTAAAAGAATTTCGTCGTTTAGGCATCGGCCAGTCCCTGCTAGATTATGCAAAAACTCAACATAGTCAGCTCAACTTATCCGTGTATCAAAAAAATACAGACGCCCGCCAATTTTATCAGAAAAATGGCTTCAAACTGATAGCTAAAGAGCTTGATCAGTCCACCCAAGAAATTGAATTGCAGCTGAGCTGGCACAGTTCAGCCGATTGAAAGGAGCAGACGATGCCATTAATTGTCTTAATTGGTGCCCAAGCCGTCGGAAAAATGACGGTAGGCAAAGAATTAGAAAAAAAGATTGACGGTCGGCTTTTGTTCAACCATCAAACTCTGGATGTTTTTGCTAACTTTTTAGGGTATAACCAAAAAACCTTTGCCTTATCAGACCAAATGCGGAAAGCTTTGTTTCAGGCTTTCGTGGAAAATCAAGGCCATAATCAGACGAAGACAATCATTTTTACCGTGATGATTAATTTTGATGATGCTGATGACCGAGAATTTCTGCAGGATATTGCGGCAATTTTTCTTTCAAAGAACCAAGATGTCTATTTTGTCGAGTTAACAGCCGAGCTAGCAACCCGCCTAGAGCGCAATCGTCACGAGGAACGGTTATCCGCCAAACCTTCAAAAAGAGATCTCGACTTTTCCCGCAACGAGTTGTTAAACAGCCATCAAAAAATGCGTTTAGAAACTCAGCCTCAAGAATTAACTGAGCTTTTTCCAGCAATCAAAACGTTAAAAATCGAGACTACGTTTTTAGAGCCAGCTGAAACCGTTGCAAAAATTGTCGACTACTGGCAACTGACATAGGGAGTTTATGGGAATGAAAAAAACCGACTACGCTTGGAATGCCCATGAACAAAAACAATTTGGCAAAGAGCTTATTTCAAATACACCAAAAATAAAAATTTTTGATAACGCTAAATTGCGCCGGACCTTAGCACTTGATTTAGAAAAATTACCGCAAAACTTATTAGCTGAATGGGCTCTGGAAAATGCTGAGCCCTTTTTAAGCTATCTGGATGTCTCCTTTATGGAAGAGCAACGAATTGAATTTGCTAAAGAGGCACTAAAAAAACGATTAGCGGGCAAGCTCTCAGCTGCTGAACTTCGAAAAGCTGGATTTTTAGCAAACCAATTGGCCAAGGAAGCTACGACAGAAATCGGCAAAGCAGCTGCTCGGGTCTTTGCTCAAGCGATTGCTGTTGGTCACATGCGGGGACATGCTTTGATCTCTGCAGATTACGGAGTAAAAACCATTAACCTCTTGTATCCATATCAGCTAGCACCAGTCAGCCAGCTTAGGCAACAACAAATTGCTTCTGCTCGTATTTTTTTAGAAAAATATTTTTGACACGACTGTGACAGCAGTTAAAACAGAACTAAATTCAATGAAAAATCGCTAATAAGAATTCTTAAATAACTTCCTCTATGATTTGCCAGAACAGAGTACAAAAACGCATAACTTCTTAACTTGTAGATTTGCTGGCGAAAAAATAAGACATTCCAATATTTCATCTTTCAAAAAATGACAAGCACCGTCTATTTTTCATAAATTCTTTTGAAAAGAGATTAACTGAAAATAATTGTCAGCGTAAAAAAATCCCGACAGGCAATCAATCGAGCCAATTTTCCTGCTACCGCCAACTCAGTTTTAAAAAAACTGCATATTCATAATAAAAGATTTATCTTATACTGAGAAGATGGAGGTGAGGTCTGATGGCCAATTTAAAAATCAAAGAAATGTCCATCCAACTCGCAAATCAAATGGTTTTAGAACACTTGGATTTAGAATTGAATGCCGCTGAAATTATCGGCGTTGTAACCACAAATCAATTGCGGCATGCTCATTTCTTCAATCATTTCACCCGACACTTTCCAGAAAGTAAAGTGACAGCTCAACGCCCGACCTTTCCCAAAAGAATTTTCTTCACTGCTGATTGCAACCACTTAAAAATCAACTTAACGCCATTGGAATTGCTTAACTGTATGGAAATAAACAGCAAAAGTTATCGCCGTCTTCAAAAATTTTTAGCTGCCGCTCCTTCTCAGCAGCCCTCTTTGAAGCAGCCCAACACAGCTTCTGAAACCTTCAATCTGAGGATTAACGGCTTTTTTGTTAGTGAGACGCCGATTTTAACCCTCCAACAAAATCTTCAGGGGACCAGTCAAAGCAGCGTCAAAGAAATTATCGCCAGTTTTAGTCATTCCAAAGACCGTAGCAAAATTTTCTTTATGCCCGCTAAAGCCAATGACCCTCAAGTGATTTCAAAACGAACCTTGCATCTAAAAAAACAACGTCGTTTAGAGACTGCTTCCGCCGTCCCACATCAAATATCAGCCCAAACCTATCACGCAATTTATACTTGATGCGTTCAACTTATTTTTGCTTTTCTACTAAAGTTTTATAAGATTCTGCTGCCGTCCTTTAGACCCTCAACTATTGCCAGAGCACATCATTTTTATTATCAACAGTTTTTAATTTCTGAAAGGATTCTTTACGAACTGCGAATTAGCAATTTTTTCAAATAAAAAAATAAAAAACCTGTCCATCCCTTCAGAGAAAACTCATGAAAGAGATGAACAGGTCTATTTTTTAATTAAGGTTATGATGTAATACTTAAATTACATCATTCCTCCCATGCCCATTGACGGATCCATTGCAGGAGCCGCAGGAGCAGCTGGTTCTGGTTTATCCGCAACAACTGCTTCAGTGGTTAACAATAATGCAGCAACAGAAGCAGCATTTTGTAAAGCAGAACGAGTTACTTTAGTTGGGTCAACAATCCCAGCGTCTAACATGTTCACCCATTCGCCAGTCGCAGCGTTGAAACCAACGCCTAATTCAGCGCTTTTTAGTTTGTCGATAATCACTGAGCCTTCATAACCGGCATTTTCAGCGATTTGACGAACTGGTTCTTCCAAAGCCCGCAAGACAATTTTAACACCCGTTGCTTCGTCGCCTTCAGCAGCTACAGCCGCAACTTTATCAATCACGTTGACCAAAGCAGTTCCCCCACCGGAAACCATTCCTTCTTCAACAGCAGCCCGCGTAGCATTCAAAGCATCTTCAATGCGCAATTTCAATTCTTTTAATTCAGTTTCAGTTGGCGCACCTACTTTAATGACTGCAACACCGCCAGCTAATTTAGCCAAGCGTTCTTGTAATTTTTCCCGATCGAAATCAGAAGTTGTATCGGCAATTTGATTTTTAATCAATTGCACGCGAGCGTCAATTGCTGCTTTTTCGCCGCCGCCTTCAACAACAGTTGTATTGTCTTTATCAACAACCACTTTGCTAGCAACACCTAGATTTTCGATAGTAGCATCTTTTAATTCTAAACCTAAATCTTCAGTGATCACAGTACCGCCAGTTAATACAGCAATATCTTCTAACATTGCTTTACGGCGATCGCCAAAGCCAGGAGCTTTAACAGCGACAACGTTAAAGGTGCCACGGATTTTGTTCAATACCAAAGTAGGTAAAGCTTCGCCATCCACGTCATCTGCAATGATTAACAATGGTTTAGATTGTTGTAAAATTTGTTCTAACAATGGCAAGATATCTTGGATGTTAGAGATTTTTTTATCCGTGATTAAAATGTAAGGATTGTCTAAAACAGCTTCCATTTTATCATTGTCAGTCACCATGTATTGGGATAAGTAGCCACGGTCAAATTGCATACCTTCCACGACATCTAATTCAGTTTCAATCCCTTTGGATTCTTCAATCGTGATAACACCATCGTTACCAACTTTTTCCATAGCGTCGGCAATGTATTGACCAACTTGTTCTGAGCCAGAAGAAACAGAACCAACTTGGGCAATCGCTTCTTTTGAATCAACAATGGAAGAAATGCTGTGTAATTCTTCAACAGCAGCTTTAGTTGCCAATTCAATCCCACGGCGAATACCTAGAGGATTCGCACCAGCTGTGACGTTCTTCAAGCCTTCGTGAACGATAGCTTGCGTTAACAAAGTAGCTGTTGTCGTACCGTCACCAGCGATATCGTTGGTTTTTGAAGCAACTTCGGAAACTAATTTAGCTCCCATGTTTTCAAAGTGGTCTTCTAATTCGATTTCTTTGGCGATGGTCACACCATCATTGGTAATTAAAGGAGAACCGTAAGATTTTTCTAAAACGACGTTCCGTCCTTTTGGTCCTAATGTTACTTTTACTGTATCTGCTAATTTATCTACTCCGCGGAGCATTGCAGCACGAGCATCTTCAGCAAATTTAATTTCTTTAGCCATGATTTATTTCACCTCATAATTTTTTAGTTCAATCTGTTTTTTTATTCAACAATTGCGATGATGTCTTTACCAGACACAATCAAATATTCCGTACCTTCAAATTTCACTTCTGTGCCAGCATACTTTTCAAACATCACAGTATCGCCAACTTTTACAGAGGTAGGAACTTTTTCGCCATTGTCTAATAAGCGGCCTTCACCAACAGCAATGACTGATCCAGTTTGGGGTTTTTCCTTCGCTGCAGAAGCGAGAACAATTCCTCCAACAGTTTTTTCTTCTTCACTTGCGACTTGAATAATGACGCGATCGCCTAAAGGTTTTAACACGATAAATCCCTCCATCAAAAATTAGTTTTTAGCACTCTTAACTATCGAGTGCTAACTCACAATTCATATGATACTCATTTCTTTAAAACTTTGCAAGTTTTTCGTTCGTTTTTTTAAGAAAATTTTTAAGGTCCAACTTTTAGCTGGGACTATGCTATAATTCTTCTTATTAAAAAAGTTTGCAGGAATCCAAGGAAAAGGAGTTTCATTATGTCAATTCGCAAATATGGCCTTTTAACCATTATATTATGGTTTTTTGCTTTTACGTCATCCATCACTTTTTATTGGTTAGGAATTTTCCAATCAGGGAATCAGCCAATCAACGCTTTAACGGCTGTTTACTTGGGGATGGCCCTCGTTTTAATCGCCCTCTATCTTTTCCAAAGAAAACAAGGAGCGCCCTTAGAATTTGAAAAGAAACCGATGCATTGGGTGCTGTTAGTCGCTATTGGCTTCTTAAGCATCTGGGGAGCGCTCTTTTTACAGCTGATAGTAAATTCGATTGAGTCGGCCATCTCTGGTGAGCTGACGGTTTCAGAGAATACTCAAAATTTAGTGACCTTAATAAAAAGTGCCCCCATCTTCTTATTAGCCACAGCAGTTGGCGGACCGATTATGGAGGAATTTGTTTTTCGCCGGGCGATTCCCGGTATTATTGCTAGCTTCCCCTTTCGCTTCACTAATTTTTGGGTGGGAGCGGTTATTAGTTCGATTATCTTTGCCTTCGCCCACAGCGATGGCCATTTAGCTGTTTATTTTTTCTTAGGGATGTTCTTTTGCTTCCTTTTTAAAAAAACCGGCAGCATTTGGACGCCGATTATTGCCCATGCGGGAATGAATGCCCTCGTTTTATTTGCCCAAATTCTACTGCAAAATCTTACTTAAAGGAGTCTGCCATGTCTAATCAACAAGCTTTATTAGTCATTGATTTACAAAACGGTGTCTGTTACGGTCAAGATGAATTATTTGGCCTTGAGCCGCTTTTAAAAAAAGTCAATCAGCGAATTGATGATTATAGAAATCAGCATCTACCGATAATTTTTATCCAGCATGAAGATGAAGAACTGGTGAAAGGCAGCGAGTCGTGGCAATTGGTTCCTCAATTGAAAAATCTGCCGGAAGATTATTATGTCGGTAAGACCCACGCCAATAGTTTTTATCAAACAAATTTACAGGAGCTATTGCAAGAATTGGCAATCAAGAACTTAGAGATTGTAGGCGCTCAAACACAATACTGTGTCGACAGCACCATTAAGTTTGCCCACGGATTAGGCTATACTCTTTTTCTGCAGCGAAACGGTACCTCTACCCTTGATAATCCTTTTATGACTGCGGCAACAACCATTGCCTTTTACGAGGATTTATGGGATCAACGCTTTGCAACCTTTCTATAAAAATAAAAAAAACGCTGAATGAAGCGGCTCAACCGTTAGCATAACTAAGCTAACAGGTTGGCTGGCTAATCATTCAGCGTTTGTTAAATTGCAAAGAGGCTTGTCGCTTCATCTGGATCGGTATCGTAAATCCGGAAATCATAATTGACTCCTAGACCTTTTTCAGTCAAGGTATTTTCCATTGTCAAATGAGCGAGTTCTTTCATATTGTTTTCTTTACTCAAGTGCCCCAAATAAATTCGTTTTGTGCGGTCCCCTAAAATATCTGTCATCACTAAGGCACCATCTTCATTGGACAAATGGCCTTTGTCCCCTAAAATGCGTTGTTTTAAACTCCAAGGGTAGCCCCCCATCCGCAGCATTTCTAAATCGTGATTGCTTTCAACTAGATACGCATCCGCATCCTTGACTACTCCCCGCAGATGGTCGCTAGCATAACCGGTATCCGTCAAAATCACAAAAGATTTTCCATCTTTGTAAAAGCGATAAAACTGTGGCGCTATCGCATCATGGGAGACACCAAAGCTCTCGATATCCATATCGCCAAGTGTGAGAACTTTGCCCATTTCAAAAATATTCTTCTGCTCCAACGGCACATTGCCAATCATGCCGTCCATCGCCTGCCAGGTTTTTTCATTGGCATAAATGTCCAGCTTATATTTGCGGGCTAAAACGCCGACGCCGTGAATGTGATCACGATGTTCATGGGTCACAAAAATGCCGTCTAAATCTTCGGGATTCCTGCCGACAGAGGCTAAGAGACTGGTAATTTTTTTGCCGCTTAAGCCGGCATCTACTAAGAATTTTTTTTCGGCTGATTCAATATATAAGGAGTTGCCGGTACTGCCACTGGCTAAGACACTCACTTGAAAAGCTGCTGCTTGCTTCATGTTCAAAAAAACTTCCTTCCGCTTTGGTTCAGGACTCATTATACACGGCTTTCCCTTAACTTTCTACCACTGTTAAGCTGGAATTTGTAATGACTGAGTTGCTGATGGCATTGACACTTTCATACTGGACGCCAGTTTCACCGCTGCGACTGACCGCTACAAACCAGACCGGCACATAAACACTTTTTTCCCGCAATTGAATGATGCGGGAGTATGCTAATTTAGTCCATAAAATTTCGGAATCTTGCGGCAGTCGACTATTGGTATATAAGGTCGCCACAGCTTCCCGCTCAGAAATTAATTCCATCCGCTCCCGCAAGGTTTCAATATTGCTGATATGAGTCACACGATAGCTGTCAATGCGATACGTTTCATTGTCACTGCTCTCCGTCAAAGTTAATTCCAGCTGAGCTGTCGGATCACTGCTGTCAAAAAAAGAAATACCTTCATAGCTTTGACTGGCAATCGCCGTATTCGTCTCATCACTAAAGGTCGAGAGGTCTTCTTGGTAAGTATAATCTGTTCCAAAGGGGACGAGATTTCTTTGGGCAATGAACGCCACAATCCCGTCTGCTAATTCATCCGTGTTGACAATTTGTGGATTGGTCAACTGGCTGGTCAAGATATTATCCGTCGTACTAGTGCGGGTAAATAAATCAGAATTGCCACTTTCTTCCCGCAATTGTCTCAAGGCTTCAGGCCAACTAGTTTGTTCTCCACTGAGATAATAGCCCTCCATTTTCTCCCGAGAAAAATCTCCTGAATAGGTAATATTATTCGTGCTCAGTAAAGTTTCGATTGATTCTGTTTGTGGTGTGTTAGTAGCAGTTGCTAAGGCATTGGTATTATTGCGATACAGAGCGAACAAAAATAAATTCAAGCCGATAAAAGCAATCACAAAAACAATCTCAATTCGTTTGAAATTCACTTAGTTCACCTCCGCATCTGCTAATGTATCCAGCAATTCCCGCATCGAATACCACTTCTTGTCATAGCGAATATACCATTCCGGTTTTAAATCCACCACTCGGTCAACATCCCGAATCGCTTCCCAGGTATAGCCGATAATCACCGAAGTAGCTAGCGTCAAATCGCCGCCTGCCGCTTGTATTTCACTGCGAACAGTTTCCGTGCTGGGTAAAATTTCCGTTTCATCTGTTGGAATTGGCACTTGAATCGTGCGGGTACTTGTATTGATGGAGACCGATAAATTATCCTCTAACGGATTATCCTCCACCTCGACGCCCACCAAGCCTTGCCAATTTTGACCAAAAACCGGATAACCCTCCACAAAAACTCGATAGTTTAGCTGGTCGTCCTCCCGATCAAAATAACGCAAATTACCGACATTTGAGCCTAGCTTAGAAATATAAGCAAAGCTTTGATTAAATTCATCCGTTAATCCATCGGTAACCGGCAGTTCGCCATGAAATTCTGCTAGCTGTTTGTCGCTGTCAATTTCTAAACGCTCTTGACCGCTGATAAAGGTCGTGGCACTCTCGTTAGTCACATCACTTGGGTCTTGGAAAAAAGCATTTCTGAATAAAGTGGAAGACTGGGTGGATAAAATATAACTGTAGTTGCTCAACTCAATCGTTTCACTACTATTGTATTGCCCAGTCGTCGAAGTTTCATCCAAACTAACAGCTGTCCAATTCAAACTATTGTCGTCTAAAATCTGTTGGTAGCTGCTAGCCGTACCTGAAAAAGTCATTTGCATATAGGCATTCGCCCCGTAGCTGATAAACTTTACTACTTGATTGTCAAAATCTAACTGGACTTTGGAAAAATAAAACCCTTCACTCTCTTCGCTGTTATCTGCTTCGATTTTAAAAGTTGCTAGATAATCGCTTAATAAATAGCTCCCTTGATAGCTGAATTCCAAGCCGTTTTGAATCATTTGGCTGCTAACAAAATTTTCATCATCACTAGTTTCTAACGTCAGCTCGCCAAAAATATTCGTCGAGAGTAAATCATGAATTTGGCCAATGGCAGTCTCACTTTGACTGCCGCTAGCTACACCATCCACCAGCTGAATCATTTTCAAAGGTAGAAAGACGTCATCGGCATTTCGGCTATTTTGATTTTCTGTGTTGACGGCAGTATTCCGAGTCTCGCTGCTGGTATTGGCTGGGCTGAGCCAAATGTTATAGGACAAGAAAATACTGAGGGCAATCAGCAGGACTAACGCCAAACGAATTAATTTATCTGAAAGTTTCATTCCCACCAATCCTCCTCATAAGGCTCATAAGGTAATGCAATGTAAAATGTTGAGCCCCGATTTTCTTGGCTTTCTGCCCAGATGGAACCGCCATGGGCTTTGACAACCTCTCTGGATATGGCTAGCCCCAGACCGGTTCCTCCTTGAGCCCTTGCTCGTGCTTTATCCACCCGATAAAAGCGATCAAAAACTCGTCCCAAATCCTTGCGGGGAATTCCCAAGCCCTGATCAGACACACTGAAAATAATATTGTTGTGGGTTTCAATTAAACGCACGGTAATCGTACCGCCATCTGGTGAATATTTAATTGCATTGTTCATAATATTGTCGATGACTTGAATCATCTTGTCGGTATCAATTTCCACCCACAAATTTCTTTGGGTGAATTCCCGGCGAATCACGTATTCCTTTTCTTGACTGCTGACCATCATATCAAAGCGATCCAAGACAAAGTTGACTAACTCAGTGAAATTAACAAATTCCCGCTGCAGTGTCGTAGTGGTCCCCACATCCATGCGGGACAAATCCAGCAGGTCGTTGATCATCCGAATCATCCGGTCCGTTTCTTCTAAAGTGACCTTTAAAAATTGGGGAGCCACTTCTTCATCCTGCCAAGCACCTTCACTCAGCGCTTCAATATAACTGCGCATGCTAGTTAAAGGTGTCCGCAATTCGTGGGACACGTTTGAAACAAATTCCCGCCGCTCTTGTTCGGTCCGCTCCTGTTCGGTAACATCATGAATAACCGCAACCAAGCCGCTGATAAAACCAGATTCTCTGCGAAGCATCGAAAAATTAACTTTTAAAATCAATTGATTTTCCCGCCGGTCAGATTCCGAGCGGTCTAATAATAAGTCTTTGGTTTCTTCCAATAAACGCCGCAGACTGTAATCCTCTTGAATATTTAACAGAGTTAAAATAGATTCCCCGACAGCTTCTTCACTGGTTATACCTAATAATGACAACGCCGTTTCATTAATTGTAATTACTGTGCCTCGACGATCGGTGGCAATAACTCCATCGGTCATATGAGTCAAGACACTATCCAAACGATTACGCTCAGCCTCCATTGAATCTTGAGTTTCTTCAATTCTCTCTGACAGCTGATTAAAGCTTTCCCCTAACTGACTCAACTCATCTTTTCCGTAAACTTGCACTCGACCAGAATAATCCCCATTAGCAACCCGCATAGCATGCAGCCGCATTTCCTCAATCGGCTGGGTAATCGAGCGAGAGACCCACAAGGCTACAATAATTGAAATTACCGCTGCAATTAAAGACGCACTAAAAAAAATAAAAGCTGTTTTGCTAATTTCAGCATACTGGCTTTCAACATTGCTTCGGATATAGACCGCCCCAAGATTACCGGCGTTAGACTGAATCGGATAAACGTTAATGTAGACCCGTTCATTATTTTCATCCACCTGCTGTTCATTGAGGACATCAAAATCATTTAAGACGGCATAATCATTTTTCTGCCCGACTAAACTAGTCCCACTGGTTTCATTAGTGGCTAGAATCGTACTTTCAGCATTAATGACCCGCACTTCAATGATATCGGTCATATTCATATTATTAATAACCTGTTGGACTTCGCTACTTAAATCATCAAAATTTTCGCCGCTCTCACTGTTGTTTAAAACAGTGCCCACGTTTGACGCTAAAGCCGAAGTCCGCTGGTTCATGTCATTATAAAAAGATGTGATGGTGGTGTTTTCCAAATTACTGATAAAATAAGCCCCAATAATTTCGATTGAAATCACTAAAATCAAAATAAATGTCAGGGCAATTTTAAAGTTAACCGACTGAAAAAAACGCACTCTTTTTTGCATCGCCTACTCCTGTTCTGGACTCCGTAAATAATAGCCAACCCCACGGCGTGTCACTAAGTAAGTTGGATGACTTGGATTGTCTTCAATTTTTTCTCTTAAACGACGGACGGTTACGTCAACTGTCCGCACATCGCCAAAATAATCATAGCCCCAGACAGTTTGCAATAAATGCTCTCGAGTCATCACTTGACCAATGTGCTTAGCCAAATAATGCAGCAATTCAAATTCCCGATGCGTCAGCTCAATCGTATCTCCCCGTTTAGTCACCATGTAAGCATCCGGTAAAATTGTCAAATCACCAATCGATAACTCCCCTTGCCCGTTATCGACTTCTTTGGCAACTGCTCCTCGCCGCAGATTCGCCTTCACTCGTGCAATTAATTCCCGATTGGAAAATGGTTTTGTGACGTAGTCATCTGCGCCTAATTCCAACCCTAAAACTTTATCGATTTCAGAATCTTTAGCAGTCACCATAATGATTGGCATGTCATAAGTTTTCCGAATTTCCCGCGCAACTTCTAAGCCATCCATTTTTGGCAGCATTAAGTCCAACAAAACCAAATCCGGTTCTACTTCTTTGACTTTTTCTAAAGCTTCTTCGCCATCATAAGCGGTGCTGACTTCAAAGCCTTCTTTGGTTAAATTAAATTTCACTATATCTGAAATTGGTTTTTCATCATCTACGACTAAAATCTTTTTCATAGTTGGGTCACCTCATATTTATTCTAAAAATTCTGTCACGTTACTTTTAATTATACCTTATTTTAGACTTTCTTTCATTAGTTCAAGAAATCTGCCACCTGAGATAAATGAAATATTAAGAAGTCAGGCAAAATTTTTTTTAGTTGCTAGCAATTTTTATTGCTCTACTAATTCAAACAGATAAGAAAAAAAGCTGAGAAAAAAGCAATAGCTTCTCTCTCAACTTTATTTTTAGCTTAATGCCTCTTCAGCCAACAACAAGCAGCCGATAATGCCACTTTCATTCGGTAAACCCCAACGAACAATATAGTCCTCAACTGCTGGTGTTTCCACATAGTTTGCCATTTGAGCGACAAAGGCTTGGCGAATTCTCATTAGCATATGTTCTTGATTCATTACGCCGCCACCGAGAACAATTTTTTCCGGTGCAAGGGACAAAACATAGGTCATCAAAGCCTGACCAATATAATAGGCTTGCAGTTCCCAAATTAGATGGTCCTCTGGTAAGTCCTGCCCTTTAATACCCGTTCTTGCCTCCAAAGCTGGACCAGCTGCAAGCCCCTCTAAACAATCTTTATGATAGGGACATGTTCCTTCGTAGTCATCAGCAGGATGTCGCTTTACATGAATGTGTCCCAGCTCAGGATGTGTGATACCGGAAAAGATTTTCCCATCCAATACCACGCCGCCGCCAATCCCAGTGCCGACAGTTAAATATAAACAACTCTTCTTCCCTTGAGCGGCTCCCTTCTTCAATTCGCCAAAGGCCGCGGCATTGACATCTGTCGTCCAGACAATCGGAATCGAATAATGGGCTTTGACACTACCTAAAAAATCAAAATTTTTCCAGCCAGGCTTGGGTGTCGCTAAAACATAGCCGTAATTCTCCTGTTCTGGATCAATGCCGATTGGACCAAAGGAACCTATCCCCATGGCGGCAAGTTGATATGGCTGAAAAAATGCAAATACCTGTGCCAAGGTTTCTTCAGGCGTGGTTGTCGGAATACTCACTTTGTCAATAATTTTCTGTTCTTGATCGCTGACAGCACAGATAAATTTAGTCCCGCCAGCTTCAATACCACAAAAATACATCAGCTTTACTCCTTTATCTCCATTGTTTTAATTTCATAAGGACGCAAGCCTTCGTTGAAATCGCCCCACGGTTCCTCCAATAAGTTCAATAGTTGAACAGGTTGGTGACCATTTTTCTTAATATTCACCATAGCCTCTTGATTGCTTAAATTATAGCCCCGCAAAATTAAAGCCTGATCACTTTTCCGTCGTTTCAACGCCGTCACTTCGAATACGTGGCCGTCGATTTCCAAAAATTGCTCTGCAGCCGCTAAGTTTCCTTGATGAATTTCTGTTTGTGTCGTTATAAATGGCACTTGGACATTATGGGCCTGCTGATAAGTGGCATAGCGGCTAGCCGGTTTTCCGTGCAGCTCGATACCATAGCTGAAAGTCTGCTCGCCCAAACATTGAGCTTCTGGTGTTGGGAAATAGCCCCAATCGCCTAATTCACCGACACAACGCAATAAAGTCACCGCAATTGTATCCTCGACAATCTCATATTCTGTCAGACCAAAGTTAGAAACTGTTACACCAAAATTTTCATCATGGAGATTAACAAAGGCGTGCTGATGTTGCGGATTAGTTGGATTCTCCCAATTTTTTGAAACTTGGTTTGGACGAGTTACGGTTTCATAAATACTGTCTGCCTCATGGGTTTGCGTTTGAATTGTCGTTGGAAAAAGCACCCGCAGCCGATGATCTTTGGCTTGATTATTGACTTTAGTTTCAAAATTAATTCTCTTGCTGCCCGCTTCAAGAGTTATCTCAGTCGTTAAAGTAAACGGCATTAACTCCTGCGAACGCTGAGCCTTTCGAAAACGAAAATCAACGACCATTTGCTGTTCTAAGGTCAGCAAATCTTCGGCGGATTTCGGAATTACCAGCTCATGGGTCAAGCGAATTTTACCGCACAAAGGAGTATCTTCAACTACCTCAACATGATGTTCAAAGGAAGTCGATAAAATGGCCTGGTCATTTTTTGGCTGTTTAAAAATATATTCATTGGCAATATCACCAACATCTTCAAAAACCAGCAGCTTTTCCAATTTTCGATTCAGCTGTTTATCCGTAAAGCTCACAGAACCATCTGCTTCAATAGTTAGTTTTACTTGATCATTTTCTAAAACTCGGCCACTTTCTTTAACGATAGACGGGCGGATCAGTTGGTTCTGCCCTTCCACTAAGGCAAAAGTTTCCCACGAAAAAGCGTTTAGTTCTGCTATTTCAATGGTCACAGTCACATATTTTTCCATGTAGGGAATTCTGAAACGATCTTTTGGCAGATCGTAATCAAACCGAATCTGCGCTTCACTGATAACGGCCGGCACAACTTTTCCTTCAGCGTTGATTACCTGATAGCTTTTGTTCACTTCTTCGGCCAGTGTTTGATAACCTTCAGACGGATATTGCTCCTTAAAGGTGATACGTTTTAATTCGATGTCGACTTGTGCTGTGCCGTGCTTTTTAGAGCCGGCTGTATTGAACACAATAAATGGAAAACTATCTGCAGGAAATTTGCTTGTATCAATAGCTCCAGCTAATTGTTCAGAAGCTTCTACCGCTAAATATTTGCCAACCTCATTAGCTTTTTCAAAGCGGGGCAGCATTTCCCGATGAACTTCATCGACCGAACAACCGCAGATACTATCATGGGGATGATTTTGCATCAAAGTTTTCCAAGCGTAGTCCAGCTGGTCATGGGGATATTCACCTGTCACGCTATAAGCCATCGCCGCTAAGGGTTCTGTGATATTTTCTAATTGACGGCTGACTAAAGTATTCCACTGCTTTAAATAAATTCTTGCAGAAGCTGTATTGGCCAGGGTAAACCAGCCGTCGGTTTCTTGACTAGTTAATTCACCGCTAACTTGGCCAAGGTCTGCCGGTAAATCCTGTTGGGTAGCCATTAGATAATCCGTAAAGTTTGAGTGAATAAACTCATAATCTGGATACAATTGATTCGCCAAAGCAATCGCTTTTGAAATATCCTTTTGAACTGGTTGATGATCAACGCCATTCATCATCAACAGATGATTAGTCGAAGCATAACGTTCAGCCTCTTTAAGTTTTTGATCCCAGAAAATTTTAGCAGCTGTCGCTTCGGCGGGAATTTCATTGCCGTTACTGTACCAGTTGGCAAATAATAGACCAAAAATTCTACTACCATCTGGGCCTTCCCAGTCCATTTCAGAATATTGAGACGTATAATTATCTGCTAGCACTTCATTGTCAAAGCCAATTGGTTTCACTCCCCGACCGAAAGCCGCCGCCTGCAAATTGGCCTGTTGCATCATTTGTGGAGTTTGGCCCATATTACCAAACGTATCTGGGAAATAGCCCAGCATTACTGGCGTCCCCCACTTTTTGCTTTCCTCCATACCAATCAGCATATTCCGCACATTAGATTCAGCACTGATTAAAAAGTCATCCTGCAAAATATAAAAGGGCCCAATTTGTAATTTGCCGCTGTCAATTGCCCGCTGTACCTCTGCTCTTCTTTCAGGACGAACTTCTAAATAATCATCTAAAATAATCGTTTGTCCATCTAAATGAAAGCTGCTAAAATTTGGATCTGTTTCAAATAAATCTAATAAATCATCCATCAATTGGACTAAGCGCATATGATGCTGCTCATAGGCCATATACCACTCACGGTCCCAGTGGCTGTGGGAAATAATATAAACTTTTTTCTTCATATCAGAGCTCCTGCTGTGTCTAATTTTTTTATTTTTCAACGCGAAGATCAAAATAATCCATCACTAATTCACAAAACATCATATTGGCCCAAGAGAACCACTCACGGGTGTATTGATTAGGGTCATTCACATCAAAGCCTTCATGCATCAAGTGAGTTCCGCCATCGGTTGCCACCAACTGATTTAAAATGCGGACCTTTTCATTTTTATCCTTGGTAGTCATCCCCTCCATAGCTAAGGCAATCGGCCAGACATAATTTTCCGGTGTATGGGAAGAACCAATTCCGCTGGCAAATTTGCCGCTATAAAAATAGGGATTTTCTGGACTCAATAAAGTTTTTCTGGTAGCCAGATAAGTCTCGTCATCAACTTGGCCATAGCCTAAGTAAGGACCTGAAATTAAGTTCGGTACATTGCTGTCGTCCATCACCGTAGCGTTGCCTTGTCCATCAACTTCATAGGCAAAAATCGTTTCACCCGCTTGATTTTTCGTGTGGCCAAATTTTTCAATGCCGGCTTGAATAGCTTCTTTCAATTTTCTTGCTCTAATCACTAACTCTTCATCAGGGATTAGCTGGCTAAAAATTTCTTCTAAATAGCCCAAGATAACAACGGCAAACATATTGGAAGGCACTAAATAACCGTATTGACAGGCATCGTCACTTGGTCTAAAGCCAGACCAAGTCATCCCGGTGGGCACTACTTTAGCACCTCGGCCGTCATTGATTAAAGTATCCTCTTGGCGTGTGGTATCCCGTTCAAATACATAAGGTGATTGATTGTGATCTTGCTCCGTTTCAAATACGGTTAAGATTTTTTTTACTCCTTCAAGGAAATCTGCATTGAATTGGTCGGCTCTGCCAGTATTTTTATAAACTAGATAAGCTAGCTGCACAGGGTAACAGAGGGAATCAATTTCATATTTCCGTTCCCAAATCCAATCGTTCATCTCAGTGTGGTCGCTTTGGTGTCCAGCATGATTGGCAGTTTCATTGAAGGCATTGGCGTAAGGATCGATATTGATATAGAAAAATTGTTTCTTCACCAGACCGGCAATCATCGCGGCTAATTCTTCGTCTTCCTTGGCGACTACTAAATAAGGACGAACTTGAGCGGTTGAATCCCGCAGCCACATCGCTGGAATATCACCGGTTAATAAAAAAGTGGTGCCGTCTGCTTGACGTTTAACAGTCGTTAACAAAGTGTTGGCAAAGGCTGCATTAAAATTTTCTGCCCAATCGGCATGCTCGGTTCCACATTTTTCAGTAATTGTCTGCATAAAATTCTCAACTGATTTTGGTATATCTTTGTAAGCCATTTTAGTAAATCCTCCATAATTGATATATCATTAATTCGTTTTTGATTATACGATAGAAAAATCACTTTGTCTACGCTTTCAAAAAAGTTTTTTTGGGGATTTACAGGAAAAATAAATGTGGTAAGATAGAAAATATGATATATCAAATAGGAGGAGTTATGGAACCTTTATATCAAACCATTTTAAATGATCTAAAAGAAAAAATTCTCAGTGGAACTTTACAGCCGGGTAGCCAAGTGCCCACCGAAAAAGAATTGTCCGATCGTTATCAGGTCAGCCGCATTACCTCTAAGCGGGCGTTGACTGAACTGGAACAGTTAGGGTTGATTGAACGGACGAGAGGCAAAGGAAGTTTCGTCAAAAAGTCAACGCAAAAAAAACTAACCACCAAACGCATTTTATTTTTGCTACCTTTTTCAAATGACCTTTCTTTAGGTAATTTTTCAGAAGGCCTGCTGCCGATTGTTCAGGCTGAAAAATTCGAAGTGATGATGACCAATTTTGATTTTCTAACGAGCCATCACGCCAACGAGATTACCCAAGAATTCGACGGCTTGATTTACTATGCTGATGACGAAAATCAGCATTTAGATTTGTTATTTGAACTGTCACTGCAACAATTTCCGACAATTATCTTGGATAAGCAGCTGCATGATTTAAATCTGCCGGCAATTTATTCTGATAACTCAGCCGGTGGACAAGTTGCCTGTGATTACTTGATTGCATTGGGGCATCAAAAAATTGCTTATATCTTTGGCAATGACCGGCTACCTCAGTCAACCCGCCAGCGCTACCTCGGCTACATTCGCAGCACTAGTGAACATCAGCTGAGCTTCCATACTACTTTAGAAGATCAGCGGGCAACTTTAAACAATCTCTTGGAATATGTCACAACCAATCAGATTACCGCCCTAGTTTGCGAAAATGATTTGGTGGCCATTGAAGCGATGCGGATTTTAAAACAAGGGGGTCTTCAATTACCGGAGAAGCTGTCGGTGATTGGCTTTGATAATATTCAAGCTGCAGCCTTGGTTGATCCTAGTCTCACCACCATCTCGCAAAATTTTAAAGAAATCGGGGCGCTGGCTGGTCAAGCCCTCATCACTTGGATTACAACTGGTCAAGTACCAGACAGTCAAAAAGTCGCCATTCATTTAATTACACGTCAATCGACAAAGGAGCTTATACATGATTGAAACAATTGATACCCGCCACGGAACAGCCAACCAGCACAGTTTTTCAAACGGAAATTGCCTGCCTTATACTGGTGTCCCCTTTGGCATGAATTATTTTGCAGCGCAAACGACGGATCAAAAAGGCAGCTGGTGGTTCCATCCTAATGACCACATCTTTCAAGGCTATCGCTTGACCCATCAGCCAAGTCCTTGGATGGGAGACTTTAGTCATTTTCTTATGACACCTTTTAGTGGAGAATTAAGCGAGCTCTCTTTATTTCACGCTCAAAGTTCCTATCGTCCAGAAGAGGCGACCTTTGCTCCCTATCAACTTATTATTCAGCAACTGCGTTACAATATTACCTCAACGCTAGTGCCAAGCATGTATGGTGCGGCCCTTGAAATTAATTATTCAGAAAAGCAAAATAATTTGCTACTGACTTTTCCAGGCTTAAAAAACCTAGAACAGATTAATAATCATGAGTTGCGAGCCAGCCTGGTTAATTTTAGCGGCTGTGAAGACCCAGATTTTACTTTTTATTTGACCTTCCATTTTTCTGAACCGATTTTAGCAGTGACCAAAAAAAATCAAGAAGAACAAACTTTGGTTAGTTTGGCTTTTGGCACTATTCAAAAACAATCTATCCATTTAGCGACTTCCTTTATCAGTCCAGAGCAAGCTCAGCTCAATCTTGACAGAGAAAAAGAACTTACCTTAGCTGATTTCTGTCAAAAGAGCCAAGAAGAATGGCAGTCTTACTTTAAACGCATTGAAGTCGAGCATACTGATCCGGCCCAAACGAAAACCTTTTATCACAATTTATACCGAACTTTTTTGTTTCCTCAGACTTTTTATGAACTAGATGTAAACAGTGAAAAGATCCACTATGATACAGTGGGCCGACAAATCAGAGCTGGCAGTTTATACACCAATAATGGCTTTTGGGATACTTACAAAACGGTTTATCCCCTGTTTTCTTTAATTGCTCAAGAAAAATTCGCTGATATGCTGGAGGGCTTTTTAAATAGTTATCAAGAAACCGGCTTTTTACCAAAATGGTTATCTCCAGATGAACGAGGACTAATGCCTGGTACTTTGATTGATGCCGTGATTGCCGATGCGGCTGTTAAAAAGATTCGCCCAGATTTAATGCCTCATTTCTTAGAAGCGATGAAAAAAGGTGCGACGGTACAAAGCGACAACACTAATTATGGCAGACAAGGAACGCTGGATTACTTAAAATATGGATATGTGCCAAGTACTTATCATGAATCAGTCAACCATACCTTAGATTATGCCTACAGTGATTTTTGTATCAGTCAAGTGGCTCAAACTTTACAGGAAACCGAGACTGCTCAACACTATGCGGAGCAAGCTTTGAACTACCGCAATATTTTTGATTCGAAGGTCGGTTTGATGCGGGCTAAAGACCAAGAGGGAAATTTCAGAGCTGATTTTTCACCGATTCGTTGGGGAAAAGATTACGCTGAAGGCAGTGCATGGCAAAGTAGTTTTGCAGTCTACCAAGACTTTGCCGGATTAGTCCAGCAAATGGGCGGTCCCTCTGCCTTTACTGAAAAACTAATTACCTTATGTAATCAAGCACCGAAATTTGATGTCGCCGGCTACGGTTTTGAAATTCACGAGATGAGTGAAATGGCCGCCATTGAATTTGGTCAGCTGGCAATTTCAAATCAGCCTAGCTTTCACTATCCTTATCTGTTTAGCTATGTTGGCCGTCCTGAAATGGCCCAGCCATTAATCAAAAATTTACTAACAGAATGCTTTCATGCAGGAATTGACGGCTATCCCGGTGACGAGGATAATGGCAGCACCTCAGCTTGGTACATCTTTAATTCGTTGGGCTTTTATCCAGTCACTCCTGGCACCGGTGAATATGTGATTGGCATGCCGCTAGTTAAAAAAGCAGTTGTGCATTTATCAAACGGTAAACAATTAGAAATTAGCGCAACTCCCAATCAGCCGCAGCAACAATTTATCCACCAGACACTGCGAAATAATCAGCCTTATCAAAAATTATTTTTCAGCCATGAAGATTTAATGGCTGGTGGCGACATCCAGTATGACTTGGGGATTGTGCCAAATCCACAAAGTTATCAAGCGGCAGATTATCCCTTCTCTTTGACTCAAAATTAATATTTTTCGTAATAAAATAGCCGAGCACTTTAGCGACAGTTCCTGATTACAGCGGGCCTTTGTATGGCCCGCTTGCGGAATTTGATAAAGTCTTCGGCTTTTTGCTTTCTATTATGCTGCGCTTATTTCAGATTCCTGTGACAAAATACAAGGAACTTGGCCATCAATAGCTGACTGTAGCATAGAAACTGACTACATCACAGAACTTGTTTACAAGAAAAATTTTCTTATCCCTATTGTCCAATCCGTTTCAAAACTAAACAGCTTCCCTTCAATCAACTGTTCTTATCAGAGCTCTTTGCGAAGTTTTCACAATCAGTTCTTTTCTTGTTTGACTTCAGAATAATCCGTTAGATATTGTTCTCTGAATTCCTTTGGTGTAATACCGTTGAGCTTTTTAAACATCTTGGAAAAGTAGTTGGTATTATTGTAGCCAATTGCATCTGCAATCTCATTGATATTTTGATTGCTGTAGAGTAACAGCTGTTGCGCTTTCTTAATTCGAACTTGATTTAAATATTGAGCAAAACTGCTGTGGAGCTCTTTTTTAAAGAGCTGACCTAAATAGACCGCATTTAAATGCAATTCATCTGCGACATTTTTCAAGCTCAGTTCTTGCTTGTATTTTTTTCGAACGATTTCAATTACCTGCTGGCTTACCTCAGACAGCTGCTTTTCCACTGGTTGCTCACTGACCAGTTGCAAAAGTTCTTCTAGGACATTTTTCAGTTGGTAAAGAGTGGTGCTACTGCGAATCTTTTGAATCGTCGCTTCATAGACAGCTTTAGTGATTACCGGATATTGACGGGAAATATCTGCAAACAATAAAAAGGCAATGTAGCGGGCATTTTCTGGCCGCAGATGCTGACTTTGCACCTCTGCAAAAATTTTATCCAGCTCCAGTTGAATCGTCTTAGCATCGCCAATCATCAAGGACTTATTAAAACCAAAAAAGGAGAATTCCGGTTCGGTCATTTCCTCTAGCATATCCAAATGCTGACTCGGCAACAGCTCAGGATAAAATTTGTTTAGCTCTTCAATCTGCAGAACTTTTTCATAGCTTTCATACACATTTTCCCATTCATGAACGGTTTCCCCAGGATAGATAATGATAGTCTCGTTGAAGCGGCGTTTTAAATCGGCAAAAAATAGTTTAAAGCCAGCCGGTTCCCCTTGAAAAATAATCGTCAGTTGCTGGTCTTGCTGAGGCCCGCTGGTAATCAAAAGCTTTTGCCCTTTGAGCTTTAACTCCTTCATTAAAATTAGCAGCTCATTGGCCGGTCCCATTATCTTAACAACAGTAAAGGGACCAGTCGTTTTCAGCATAAGGTTTTCCATTAATTCAAGAAATTCATGCTCGCTGAGTTCATCATTTAACCAACGGCTGATGGAGCTTTCTGTATACAATTGCTCTTGCTCTTTGCGATATTGTTTATCGTCTAATTCCTGACGAATTTTCTTAACTATCTCTGTTAATTCCTCTTTGTCCACTGGCTTAACTAAATAGTCCTTTACTCCTAAACGAATGCCCTCTTTGACGTATTCAAATTCTTGATAGCCTGAGAGAAAAACCGCTGAAAAATCGTAACCTAAAGCATAGGCTTCACCAATCATCTGAATGCCGCTTAATTCTGGCATTGTAATATCGCTGATTATTAAATCCACCGGCTGTTCTTTTAGATAATCCAAAGCTTCACGACCAGTGCGGGCAGTCTTAACAATCTCAAACCCCAACTCCTGCCAAGGAATGATTTGCTTGAGACCTTCTAAAATCATGTATTCATCGTCTACTAGCATGGCTTTATACAAGCTGTTTCCCTCCTTTGATGCGAATGGTGATGGTTGTTCCCTGTCCCAATTCAGATTTGATGGTCAGGGTTAAAGCTTCTCCGAAAAAGTGCTGCAGCCGTTCATAAACATTTCTGAGGCCAATCGAAGTAGTGAGCGGTGCCTCTGTTACCGCTAATTTTTCTTGTAGCTGAGTCAAAGCTAGTTGACTCATACCTTTACCATTATCAATCACCTTGATGACAATATCCTCTTTTTCAAAAAAGGCCTTTAAGCTGATGGCATTATCATTGCGGGTGTAGTCAATGCCATGAACAAAATAATTTTCCACTAAAGGCTGTAAACTAAATTTAGGAATAATTAATTCCTCTAGTTCCGGCGCAATCGTAAAGCGGTAGGCTACACGATCGGGATAGCGCATCTGATAAAGATAAACATATTTCTCACAAAAAGACGTTTCCTTCTTTAACGAGGTGGTTTTCTCCTGGGTGGTATTGTTTCGCAATAACGCAGAAAAGGCATAGACAACATCCGCCAGCTCATCTTGTTGCTTACTTAAGGCGTACATTCTGACATATTCCAAGGTATTGTATAAAAAATGTGGGTTGATTTGCGATTGCAGCGCCCGCATGTGGGCATCCCGCTGTTTGATTTCCAATTCATAATTATCTTTGATGTATTGATCCAAGCTGCCAATCATAAAATTAATCGCTTCGGAAAGATCAAATAGCTCATCTTGAACTTGCGCAACATCAATGCGCTCGGCTAGATTTCCTTCTGCGACACTGTGGGTGATACCGACAATCGTTTCAATTTGCTGGAAGTAGCGATTAAAAGTTCGTTTCAATGTATAAAGTAAAATCCCTGCCAAAGCTGTCCCTAAGAGAATCATCAAACCAAAAATTTGCAGATTTTTGGTCCACAAAACTTTTTTACTGGCGGTTAAAACGTAGGAATTATTTTTACTAGTTTCTTTTTCCAGCACGTAATATTTTTTCTTAAAAGATGCCGGAATTTTTTCCTCTTTAATGCCGGTCATCAACACTTGGTAATCTCTTGTAGAAACTTGATGCTGTGAAGAAAACATTACTTGATCAGCAGCATCAAAGATATAAGCATCAATTCCTTCTGTCACCATCGTCTCAGCAAAGGTTCCTAAAACAGCTTCCTCTGAAAAGACACCGTAAATCTGCCCGACGATTTGCGAGGTATATTGATCGATAATCGGCCGATTGACAATAAAACCGCCGGAAGGATTAATTTCCCCCTGCGCTTTAATACCGTTATGATTCATCCGGTCAGCCTTCAGATAATCTTCAGAATCCTCTAAAGTGACATACAGCTCGTCTAAATCCGGAAAAGCTGTAAACAAACCGCTGACCGTCGAAGAAATACTGGTGTCTTTTTGATACTCCTCCCAAAATTTTTCTGTGTAAGTAAAATACTCAGAGGGAGACAGCGTTAAATATTTACGGACATTGTCAATTGCTGTGTTAGAACTAGCCAATTCCATATATAAAAAGCTCATGGTATTGTCCTTATCTATCACATAGCTATTAATCCGATTTTCTAAAATGACCATTTCAGCCTGCAGCTTTTTATAATTGGAATCGGTCGTAAAAACGCACAAAGCAGCCACCGTCAGCAGGATGATTCCCACTAACAGAAGGCTGTAAATTTGCATCAAACGATTCATTAAATATTTTTTTTTACTAAATCGAGGCCACCATTTACCCATGAGCCGCCAACTTTCTTTCTACTAATGTTCGACTTTCTTTAGTGGCATAGCCGCTCCAAATAATCAGTAAGGCAAAGGTGGCAAAAAGAACCAAGCCTTTGAAAAGCCAAGTGATAAAAAGGATACTGACCACACCAAAAAGAATTTTTAGAAACGTACCGAAGTTTAGGAAAACACTAACGAAAGCTAATTTTACCACATTTAAAAGGGAAATGTCGTAGCTGGTTTGATAAAGCGTCACATAGATAAATAACACGCTGACTAAAAGAATGGTGAAAAACAAGGCAAAATCAATCACTAGCCACATCAGTCCTTGAATTTGCACTGAAAGGTACAAATTATAACCTAACAGACTGATAATTCCAAAAAATAAGAGAAAGTGCTGATTGCCTCGCTTAAAATTCATTTTCCAACCGGCTAAGAATTTCTTAAAGGTAATCTCCTGGTAATTAAGGCCGTGCTCTACTAACAAATCGTTCATCGTTTGAAAGGCTGGTCCAACACCTAGTAGAATCCCTCCCATCAGAGAAAAAAGTACAAAATACAGATTTAATTTAATAATCATCCACAGTACATAAAAAAGACGTTGAATACCGCTGCTTTCCATTTTGGTTCCTCCATTATCTTTTGAAATATCCAGAGACTGTGACACAAGTTTTTCAACAGATACAATTTTGAACTAGAGTGTATTTGCTTCCACATTCCAGACTTTCTCATTATAAATCCAGAAATCTAGCAATTCTTATTTGATCATGCTCACCAAGCTCAATTCTGCTTTAACTAATGTCATAGTCTCTAGCTATTTATAAATAGCTAGTATTATTTTTATTCCACCGAATGACCGGCTGCTGCGGAAAATTACTAATAATTTTCCCACAGCTGCCGATTAGTCGGATTATTCATAAATGTTGCATAGGACTTAAATTGCTGATCAGTCTTGACTAGCGACAAACTCATCTAATTGCGCTTGCATTTTTTCTTGAACGTCGCTCCAGCCAGCTTCTTCTAAAGCATCAATTAATTTTGGTAGATTTTCCTCTGGATCAATTGAACCGGTATTTAAATTCGCCCGGTAGCGATTCATTACGTTCATGATATTCGTTAATTCTGTTTTGAAATCATCCGTTTTCACATTGAAACCAAGAATTGGTGAGGACTCAGCATTTTCAATACTTTGGTCCCGTTCAGCAATCATTTCATCTGTCACTGTATCTGCAGTGTATAAAATCATGTTGTTCCCGGTATTCCAAGCTGCCATGTGGGTTTTTGGCTGATAACCATCTAAAACTTCGACTTTATCATCGCCAACTTTTTCCCAAGCCTCACCTTCAATGCCCCATACCAAACCGTTTAATAATTCTGGGTCAGTGTTTAAAAGATTTAAAAATTCAACTGATTTTTCTTTATTTTTTGAAGTGTTTGACACGACAAAGTTCGCCATCTGCGCTTGACTAGTTGTTTGCAATTGAGTAGTCAATGGACGGGAAACTAATGGCTGACTAGCTGCTTGCGTTAAAATTGTATCACCGTAATCCAATGGTCCTTGGGTTTCTTCCCGCATAAACCAAGTATTCCCTTCTAATGGATAAGCTTGCGTACTAGTTGCGGCATCCGTTGGAATCAATCCTTCTTGATACCATTCATGTAAAACTTTTAAAGTTTCTTGGAAATCAGCATCGGCATATTGATTGATAATTTGTGGATCGCCCTCTGCATCTAATTTCACAGCAAAGGGATAATCTTTACCTAATGGATAATCATAAGCACCTGAAGCTTTAAAATCTTGACCAATCGCAAAGGCTGCAATATTCGGCTCTTTTTCTTGGAATTGTTTCAAGACTTCCGTTGCAGATTCGTAAGAACCGTCAACTCCGCTGATATCTAAATCATACTTGTCGACATATTGCTGATTGAAGGTTAATACTTGTTGACCCCAAGTATTGCCATAAACTGGAATCGCATACAATTTGCCATCGACTTCATTGCCGACTTTATACATTTCCGGCAGCTGATCCATGTACTCTTTGGCATAAGTTTCTGCTAAATCCGTCAAATCTGCAAAGGCGCCTTTTTGGGCATTTGCGACATATTGAAAGGCGAAGGCGATATCATAACTTTCTCCTGAGTTGATGATGGTCGGCATTTTTTGCTCCCAATCTCCCCAGCTGATATATTGCAAATCAATGGTCACGCCAATTTTTTCTTCAATGCGCTTATTAGCAATTTCCATCAGCTCGTCATAATTATCAGGTTTGTCCCCGACTTGATACATTAAAAGTGAGGTTGAACTGCTTTCTCCCTCTGTAGTCCCTTCAGTGTCGCTGTTACCACACGCAGCCAAGCCTAATGTCAATGAAGCTGCCGCTGTAATCCCTAATGCTTTCTTCCACGTTTTCATTATTTTGTCCACTTCCTTCTATTTTTATAAAACTATTCTTTGACACCACCGAGCGTTAAGCCACCCACAAAATATCTTTGGAAAAATGGATAGGTTAAAGCAATCGGTAATGTTGATACCACCACAATCGCCATCCGAGCTGACTCACTCGGTAAAGCAGCTAAGCCGCCTTGAATCTGCGCCCCCATCCCAGCATTGCGAGCTAGGAAATCTAAATTATTTTGAATCTTCATCAAGAGATACTGTAGCGGAACCAGCGTGTCTTTTTGAATATAAAGTAATGCATTGAACCAATCATTCCAATAACCTAAAGCCGCAAACAAACTAATTGTTGCAATCCCCGGAACCGCCAGCGGCAACACAATACTTCGAAAAATCCGCATTTCTGTCGCTCCATCAATGCGGGCTGACTCGATAATACTATCTGGCACCGTTTTGATAAAGAAGGATCTCATAACAAGTATATTAAAAGGTCCTAAGGCCAAAGGTAGAATCAAGGCCCAAATCGTATCTTTTAAAGATAACAAGTTATTAACCACTAGATACGTTGCCACCATCCCCGGTGTAAATAACATCGTTATCAGAGCAAAGACGGTGAAAAATTTACGAAAGGGAAAATTCGAGCGGGAAATCGCATAGGCATATAAAGAAGTCATGCTTGTATTGACCACTGTTCCTAAAACCGTCACAAAAACTGTTACACCCAGCGCTCTAAAAATTTTGCTGCTCATCTCTCCGGCAAAGATATACTTATAAGCCTCAATCGAAAATTCTTTCGGCCAAAAGCGATAACCCATTTCTGCCAATGAGGCTTCCTGCGTTAGTGAAATCATCACCACGAAGAAAAAGGGCATAACGCAAGAGATTGCAAACAAAGCAATTACAATATTAAAAATCACATTCGCCGTTGGATTAAAGGAACGGATTTCAACTTTATTAATTTTTTTCTTTTTCATTGAAGCCCCTCCTTTAAAATAGTGCTGAATCCGGTTCAATTCGACGGACAATAAAGTTTGCAACCAATAAAAGTGCTGCCCCAACAACCGATTGATATAAACTAGCTGCGGCTGTCATACCTAAATCTCCAGTAGCAGTCAACCCATTATAAATATAGGTGTCCAGCACTGACGTTACTTGATACAACGCCCCTGAATTACGCGGCACATTATAGAACATCCCGAAATCGGCACGGAAAATCCCACCAATATTCATAATCAATAGGACCATCATCATCGGAACAATTTGCGGAATGGTTACATTTTTAATCTGTTGCCACTTGCTGGCACCGTCCACCATCGCTGCCTCATAGTAAGTCGGGTCAATCCCCATCACCGAAGCGTAGTAGATAATACTGTTGTAACCAAGACTCTTCCAAACGTTTAAAATGACAAAGATTAACGGCCACCAAGTTGGATCGTTGTACCAATTAATCGGATTCTTACCGCCATTGGTTAGCCATTGATTGATAATCCCTTTGTCTGGACTTAAAAAGGCGTAGACAAAGTAGCCAATAACAACCCATGACAAGAAATAAGGCAGTAAAGACATCGTATGATAGACCTTCACCAATTTTTTATTGCGCAATTCACTCATAACGATTGCAAAGGTAATCGCAAAAAACAGGTTAAAAGCCAAGAAAACAATGTTGTATAATAGCGTATTGCGGGTAATCAGCCACGCATCACTCGAGGCAAATAAGAATTTAAAATTCTCAAAGCCAACCCACGGGCTGCTCAGCAAACTATCAATAAAGCCATTTGGCGAAATATGAAAGTCCTTAAATGCAACCACATTGGCAAAAACTGGTATATAAAAGAAGAAAATAAACCAGATAAATCCCGGCAGCGCCATCAAAATCAACGCCTTATAGCGCCAAACATTCTGCCAAAAACCCTTTTTCTTTTTTTTGTTCATCCCTCCAGCTCCTTTCATGAGAAATGATACCGCTTCCTAAAAGAGATAGTAATGAACAAATTTAAGGTATCATGAAACAAATTAAAGAAGTTAACGGGAAATTTTTTTACGAGGCTGTGGGACTGATTGAAACAGAACTGATTTTTCCGAACAATATCTGATAAGCATCATCAAGCATTAGAAGTTGCGATGAAGGCCTATTGGATCACAGTCCCACACCTACTTTCTGTCTCAATACCCATTAAAACACAGAGAACAAAGTCACTATAACTTGAGATTTCATCTGCTAATAAGATTAATGTCACAGCCACTTTTGAGGGCAAAAAAATAGAACAGCACAAATTGTTTTCTAAATGCTTTCGCACCAACAATTTGCCTGTTCCGTGGGTTTGGCACCCAATGCCCCCTGTAGGGCTCGAACCTACGACCCATAGATTAAGAGTCTACTGCTCTACCAACTGAGCTAAGGAGGCGTTATTCAAAAATCGTACTTCAATATCTTAGCACTTCATTTTTTAAAAAGCAACTAAAAATTTTAATAACAAACTAGTTTTTACTAGGTCATTTGAAGCCTGATTTCCCTTTCACAGGTGAGTATGAATCAATCGTGATTATCAATAAAACTGCTGATAAAATATCAGCAATTTTATTGACCTCTTCATATTTTTTCAATACAGTTCAAAAAAATTCGGCTCTCATTAATTCTATATTTCTCTATATTTCACCCAAATCCTTGCAAAACAACTTTCCTCAAGCTAAATCCTTCTCCAAAAACAACTGATAAATAGCTCCTAACAAGTTAGCTTGGCTTCTAAAAGCACAGCTTTGAATTTCCATTGGATAAAAGGAATTTTTGAAAAAATATGAGACATCCCGCAACAGATGATATTGGCGATTAATTTCTTCAATCAAAATTTCTTGAGCACTAATACCGCCGCCAATTACAATTCTTTGCGAGTCTAAGGTTGCCTGTAGATTTAAAATCATCCAAGCAATTTCCCGACAATAGGTTTCAAATAATTCCGTCAACTGAGGATTATCTTTTTTAACAATTGCCTGAAACACAGCGACACCATCACTATCATCGGCTAGGTGTAGAATTCCGCTGGCCCTTTTAATAAAATAGACCGCTGAAGTCGTATAAGCAATCACATTCTCCATTTCAGCAGGTGCAGGTGTCCGTAAAAGAAAACTTAGTTCCCCCGCTTGAAAATGATTACCCTGCACTAATTTGCCATCGACAATAATTCCACCACCAATGCCTGTGCCTAAAACAATGGCTGCTCCATTAGCCACGCCTTTTAGATTGCCTAGCCATAATTCAGCTAAAGCGGCAGCCTTACCGTCATTGCTGACGGCACATTCTAGACCAAAGCGATCGCTGAAAAATTTCTTAAAGGAGAATTCATGCAAAAAAGGCAAGGCCCCACCGTTATAAATAATCCCCGTTTCCGGATCGACTCGTCCCGGGCAACTGATTCCCACGCCTTTGATTGATTCTTGAAGAGGCGTAACGACCTCTTGAATGGCTATCAATAAATCCTCTAAATTGTAGGGCGTTTTAAATTTATTTTCTTTTTCAATATTACCTGAATGATCAATGGTCGCGTGTTTGACAAAAGTCCCGCCAATGTCAATTGCTAAATATCCATGTGCCATCTTGCCAGCTCCTTCACTAAAAAGTAAGCTGCGATTTCACCACCTTCTGAGAAAATCACAACTTACTTTTATTTTAACGATTTTATTGATTGAAATAAAGCGTTGCTTGGGTTATTCCTCGATAATGACAACATCCCAAGGAGCGATGGTGATTGGATTGCCGGCTTCGATTAAGCCGTCAGTCCGCAGTAGCTTTCCACTAACTGGTGCGGTGACTTCAGCCATTTCTTTTGCATAATTGAAGAAGAAATTGACCTTTTTACCCTCGTCATTATAGCCGCTCTTTTGAATGAGGGGGAAAGTCAGCTCTGTTAACTGATAGTCAAAAATTTTAGTGAAAATGCTTTGGATCAACTGCTTCATACCGCTATCTTCTAATAAGCAACCGAGATAGACTGCCTTACCTTGTCCTTTGTGATTGAGGGTGATAGCAGTTTTTTCTGTGAATTGTGAATTGTCATACTGAGCCAGTACTTGCGCCTGGTCAGCCTCCAGCATTTCCATAAAGCCGATAACTTTGATGGCTTCTGTAAAATCAAAAAATTCACTTTGCAGATAAATATCTTGAGGAATCGCAAATTGATTGTAATGCATACCTAAAGTCTCCTGCAGGTTACGAGGCGTACCGTCGCTGGAAATTTTCACATGTTCATTTGCCACAGCCGTCTTAAAGCCGGTTAAAAGCTTACCGCCTTTTTCCACAAAATTAGCCAATTTTTCAAAAATTTCGTCAGCACCAGCATATAAAGCTGGCACAACTAAAATCTCATAATCTGTCCAGTTATCGACATCTGGTGACACAATATCGACTTCGATATTTATTTGATACAATTGAGTATAAAACGCTTTGACGATATCATTGTAAGTAATGCTAGACTGAAAAGCGGCATTTAAATCTATCGGAAACCAATTTAATGCGGTTAACGCTTCATTGCTGACAACTAAGGCAACATTGTTTTTCTTTTTCAAGTTGACAAGTTTTGGCGATAGTTTTTGAAACTCACTGCCGATTTTAATCGCTTCTGTATAGGTCGCATTTTCTTTAAAATCATGGCTAAGTAGACCTCGCCAATAGGACTCGGCTGAATTATGAATCGAATGCCAATGCCAATACATCACACCGTTGGCTCCAGAAGCTACGTGACTATAGGCTTGTAATAGTAATTGGTTTTGGTACGGCGTCCACTGGGGAAAGCCCTGAGCTTCTGTTTCCATCACCAAGTAGTTATTTTTTTTCAAGTTACGAGTGATATCGCCACAAAAGGCAATTTCTTGACCAGTCAGTTGAGCTTGTGTCGGATGATAAATATCACAACTGGCAATGGTGGTTGCCTTGGCTGCCTTAAAGTGATTGACCTCCGGCTGCACACCATATGAATAGCCCCGCCATTCAAAGTCAAAGTTTTGGGTGACGAATTGGTCCTCTCGTTTATATTCGCTGACAATATCTGCTTGCCACTGGAGAAAACGATCAACTAATAGCCGTTGAAATTTCTCAAACTCTGCTCCTAAACTGCCGTTAATCGTCCCGTTGACATCGGGAAAATTTTCCCATGAATCAATGCGATTGCTCCAATAATCCAAACCGAATTCCGCATTTAATTTATCCAAATCATTGTCGAACTCGTCTTTTAGATATTCGACAAATTCTTTTTGGACATTTTTACTAGATGACCCGTAGGCCTTCGTTTCATTGTCAATTTGAAAGCCGATAACGTTGGCGTGACGAGCGGTTCGTTCAATCAATTTGCGGATAATTCTTTCAGCGTAGCGTAAATAGGTGGCATTGGTGATATCCATTGACTGCCGTGGTCCGTAGATTGCTCGACCACTATTTTTTCTGGACACCATCACATTTGAATCTAGTTCAACTAGCCAGCTGGGAACAGCATATGTCGGTGTACCAATGATAACCTCAATACCAGCTTTAGCCATTTCGTCAATCACTAAATCAACGGTCGAAAAATCAAATTTCCCGGGAGATTTTTCATAAGTAGACCAAGTCGATTCTGCGATGCGCACTACATTGATACCAGCTTTCTTCATCATCGCAATATCTTCTTGCAGACGGTCATAAGGTAAGTATTCATAATAATAGGCAACGCCATAAATAATTTTTTCCATTGTTATTTCCTCCAAAGGTCTCTTGTTTTATTTAAGCTCACTGATTACTTCTAATTCTTCTTCAATACTCATTGGCGTTTCACCCGAATCATCCGATTTCAGATACTTGGCAGCAAAAAGATAAATAATGCTTAAAACCAATGCCATGATGCCACAAATCAACAGGGTAAAGCTGTCACTAGTATTGCCCAAAAGTCCGCCGATAAAAGCTAAAACATAAGGTGATAAGTAGCAGCCAATATTACAAAAGACCATTGAAATAGAGACTGCTAAATTTGCTGAATTCTTTGGCGCTCGCTCCATAACAATCCCAAATGCAAAGGGAATAAAGAGGGAAGAGCCCAAGCCTGTTAAAGCTAGAATAACCGTGAACATCACAATATTAGTCGCAAAGGAAATTCCGATAAAGCCTAAGGAAATAATTAAATAGGCGATGAACAGTGTATATTGTTTAGTATATTTCACAATATTTCCGTAAAAGAAACTCGCGACAAAACTGACTAAACTAGAAACTGATAAGGCCGTTCCTAAAAATTCTGGATTGGCCATATTTTGCTCTTGAACTAAAGCAGTTGCTTTTAAACTAGTTGCCATCAAAATAACAAAAGTAAATAATATGGCACAGGATTCAATGACAACGAAGCGGTTCAAGCGCTGTTTTGGTTTTTCAATTTGGCCATTGACCACTGTCGTCTCCGGTTTAGTATCCGGAATAAAGATAAAGAATAAAATGAAGGAAACAATCGCTAAAAAGTAAATCGCAAAGGCATAATGCCAGTTATAATTCACCAAAATTCCGGCAATAAAGGTTGTAAAGGTCTGTCCCAAACTTTGAACCGCCGCTTGATAACCCAGCATTTTATTACGGGTATCACCGGTGTAAAATTCATTGATTAAACTCACTGCCAGTGAATTGAACATGCCTAGTCCCGCCCCTAAAACTAAACGCGAGATGTAAACCATCGTGTAGTTATCTGAGAAAAACGGGAAAACGCCTCCAATTCCCGCTAAGACAATCCCCAGTAAAACTGTTTTCTTGGTTCCTAAGAAATTGACAATAAAAGCACTTAATAAAACAAAAATCATGACGCTGATGTTGGAAGCTGTTACCAAAGCTTCAACGGCAGTTGCGCTATGGCTGCTGAAAGTTTCCTGCATGTGGCTCACGGCTGAGGCAATAGATCCGCCGGAAGTCAGCAATAAAGAAATCGACAGCAGAGCAACTTTAAAGGTAGGTTGTTTTGCTTTTTCCAAATTCATCTGGTTTTCTCCTTTTGAAAACGTTTTTTGATATCGCTATCATACAAGGTTTCACGCTTTCGAAATATAAAAAAACTAAGCTGAAATGGAAAAATCTAAGCTAAACTACTCTTGGCGGAACTTTTTTTGATAATCCTTAGGCGTCAGGCCCCTAATTTTTTTGAAGGTTTGACTAAAATGACTCTGATCACTAAAAGCCAGCGTCGAGGCAATCTCCCCCAAACTTTTTTCTGAATAGCGCAGGAGATTTTCGGCATAACGGATTTTTTCCTTTAAAATATATTGCTTAATCGTCTGCTCCTCACCATTTTTAAAGACGTGCACTAAATATTCCGGTGTCACCTTTAAATCCAGTGCTAAATCTTGGACACTGATTTTTTGATGCAATTGCTGACTAATCAGCCGTTTAGTTTTGATAATTAACGGATTTTGCTGATGCCCTTCCGCCAAACGAACCTGTGCCACCATCTTGGCAAAAGTAATTTCAATTTCCCTTAAAAAAAGAATCAGACTATTTTGATTTTGAAATTCTTCCAGTTGCATAATGCTTTGGTCCACCAGTGTAAATGATTCTTCCGGTTGCAGGCCACCACGAATGGCTGCTCTTGAAGCCAAAGCAATCACACAGATACAAAGATTTTTTAAATTACGTAGTTGATCCTTCGCCAAAATTCCTGGTTTACCTGAATATGTTTCTTCAAAACTTTTTTGCAGCAGTTCCACATTACCTTGTTCGATACTATCCATCTCCCGCAGTTCTTGATCGTAGGGATTGTGAAACTCAGCTAACTCAATATGCTGAAACAAGTCTTCTGTTGTTTTCAATAAAATTGGTTTGTGCTGATTAGGCAGACCTTGCACGGTAATGGCCTCCGGTGTTAATTCCCGCTGATTGATTAAAAAATCTAAAAAGATAATTTCATTGGCAAAAAGATGAGGATTGACAATTCCTTGCGTCTGAACCATCACATACAATTGATTGGGCTCCTTTAAATTGATTGTTCCTCCATAAACCGCATCTTTAAAGACCATAAAAAAAGGAAATTCTTGAAAATCCAAAACCGCCTGCAAATATTCTAAATGGCTGTCGGTGGAGTTTATTGCGGTAACAGTTTTAGCCTGCCACTGAATTAAATAAATTCTCGCAGGAGTGATTTTTAACCATTGTTCTAAGCCAAAGTTCACAAAAATCATCCCTTCTGTAAAATTTTATATCCTGAATGTCAACGCATCTTTAGCCAATAGGAAAATTTTGACAAGCTATTATTCTAGCTTGCTACTGTCTAGCAATTGCATTTATGCTTAACCTGAATCTGACTTAATTCATCTTAGTAAAACAAATATATTTTCAAATTGCAAACCAACTCCCACTATTTGAGCTACACTTACCATTAGAAAAGAAAGTGAACATTTGATTGACATAACTTTGCAAGTCTTGAAAATTTTACAATCCCTTTAAACTGAAACCAAGCAAAAGCTTTATATCTTTCACTTTTTATCTCCTAAAACTGATAAATAGTTTAAACTAAAAAATCTGCGAAATCCTATTAAGATTTTCGCAGATTTTTGATTTCTTGTAGTACCAAAAAGCATTCGAAATTATTTTTCTTCTTCCTTTACGCTATCAGGTTTTAAGCTATTTTCATAAAAAGCAATCTTGTCGTTCATCCGCTGTAGCGTTGTTTGAATATCCAGCAGCTTCACTTCCAAACTGTTTTTTTCTTCTTGTAATAAATCTCTTCTGGCTAAGACCGTGCTGTCTCCTAGCTGATACAAGCGAATGTATTCAATTAACCCTTCAATTGAAACCCCGGCGTTGCGCATGCATTTAGTGAAGTCCACCCAACGCAAATCCTCTTCATTATAGTCACGAATGCCGCCCGGTGTACGATTAACTGGCGGGATTAAGCCGATTCTTTCATAATAGCGCAGAGTATCGGCTGAAATGTCCTTTAACTCGCTAACTTGTTTTATATTCATAGCAATTACTCCTTCTGTCTAACCTAATCAACAACTTGATAATAGCTAAATTATAAACTCTAGAGTCCACTCCAAGTCAACTGTTTTTGCTTTCTTTTATTAAATTTTTTCTGCTAATAAAATTTTTATCAATCAAGCACGCCCATTTTTAAGCCCACAGCTGAGACAATAATCAAATTCATATTTTTCTACCTCACCAGCTTTTTCAAGCTATCAATGAGTGGCCTGAGGCAAAAGAAATCTCAAAATTGAAGTACTCTAAAATAATAAAATTTTCTCCTTGACTTCGACCCGACTCTAACCTGTAGCATAAATATAAATGAAACAGGAGTTGAGTGACATGACCCATTTTCTAAAAAAATACATCAATAAAAAAAGAGCTACTCTAACATTAGGCCTTCTAATCAGTCTAACAGCCTTAATATTTTTCAGTGAAGCCGATTTTGCAGCGCAGCCTGATGAGTTTATCGGCCCAAAAAGAATTGAAATCAATGCCAATCGAAATTTTGTAACAGAAGAAACTGCTGTAGAAGCTACCCCCGTAATTGAGGAACAGCCACTAAAATCAGCGGTTCGTTTAGATGTCCCTTTGCTGAATCAAATGACGGAGCCCCGCTTATACAATGGCTGTGAAGTCACCAGTTTGGCGATGATCTTAAATTATCATGGCTTTGCCGTGACCAAAAATCAATTGGCTGAAGAGCTGCCAACCGTGCCGGTTCAAGATGCAAATGGCAATTACGGAAATCCCCATGAGGCCTTTGTCGGTGATATGACGGCCAACACCGGCCCCGGTTATTTTGTTTACCATGAACCGATTTATCAATTAGCCAATCAATTTATTGACAATTCTTATGAGGCAATTGATTTAAGTGGTAGTGATTTTACAGAAATCCAGCGGCAGTTGTCTATCGGCAACCCCGTCTGGGTGATTACCACCACAACTTTTTCCGAGACGGGTGATAATTTTACTTGGCAGACTACAACTGGCGAGGTATCAGTTTCCATGTCTGAGCACAGTGTCGTTTTAACCGGTTATGATGAGAATGAAATTTATTTAAATGACCCCTATGGCAGCAAAGATTATGCCACCGATTTACAAGCCTTCATCGCCTCTTGGGAACAAATGGGCCGCCAAGCCGTTGTTATCACTGAAGCTTCTGAAGTCTAATAAAAAGATAGCCCAGCTGTCCCGATTGAAACTTTAATCGAGATGGCGGGCTATCTTTTAGGTTTAAACAGGAAAAATTTTTGATTAATCTGCGCTACTTAATCATGACACCTTGCAAATATGTCTTTCCTCCTGCAAAACTGTTGCAACCGCAGAAAAAATTATCTTTAGACCAGCTCTTAGTTGCGCTTTTGGAATCGTCAGCGGTGGTAAAAGTTTCAAAACAGCATCTTTACGGCCTGCAAGTTCGATAATCAGGCCTTGAGATACGCATAATTGCTGAACTTTTTTGGCCAGTTGTGAATCAATTTCAGAAAAATCAATGCCCCAGAGAAGCCCTAAGCCCCGCATTTGTAATTGCGGGTGTAACGGGATAAGCTGCTGAGTTAAAAATTCTTCCACGAGCTTACCTTTAGTTTCAGTCAATAACGAGAGCTCTTGTGCTACATAAAACTTCAAGGCTGCCGTCGCACCGACAAAGCCCAGCTGATTGCCCCGAAAAGTACCATTATGTTCTCCCGGATTAAAAACATCCAACTCTGGTTTGAACAACACTAGGGAAAGCGGCAGACCAAAACCACTGATTGATTTAGACAGCATGACCATATCAGGCACGATTCCAGCTCGTTCAAAGGAAAAGAAACTTCCGGTACGACCAACTCCTGTTTGAATTTCATCAATCAATAATAATATGCCAAACTCATCACAGATACTTCTTAACCCCCGCAGCCACTCGCTATCCGCTACATGGACGCCCCCTTCTGCTTGCACCGTTTCCAGCATGATGGCCGCTGGCAGTTCCATACCAGAATGGTCATCTGCCAATAATTCTCTCAAATTTTTTAGAGCCAGTTGTGTGTCAACAGCTGATTCAACAAAGGGCAGATGGGTGACAAAGTTTAAGGGGACACCAGCACCTTTGCGGCTTGCTTGATCGCTGGTTAACGCCAAGGCCCCCAAACTCATCCCATGAAAGCCACCGGAAAAAGCCAAAATATTTTGACGACCAGTTGCTTTGCGGGCCAGTTTCAACGCTGCCTCAACCGCATTTGTGCCAGTTGGGCCACAGGACATAATTTTGTAGTCCAAATTTTTCGGTTGAAGAATCTCTTTGTGAAAGGTTACAAAAAATTCTGCTCGAGCGGTAGTGTCTAAATCTAAGCCATGAATAATGCGGTCCTCATTTAAATAAGCTAAAATTTGTTTTTTGATATAAGGATTGTTATGACCAAAGTTCAAAGCCCCAGCGCCGGCAAAAAAATCAATAAACTCCCGTTGGTCAGTCGTCATTAAGGTCGCATTTTTCGCAAAGTCAAACTGAAAGGGAAAACTCTTAGCATAAGAAACGACATTTGCTTCTAAAGACTGTATCACCATCAACTTCCTCCTTTTTGTTACTAGTTTAACTTTACGACTTGGAGTCAACTTTAAGTCAAGTCTTTTCTCAAATTTTTAGGTTCATTTCTTTAAAATACCGAAAAACCCACTTTGAGTAAGCTTTTTGCTAAGCTTTCTGATTTTTGTTTATCTTACCGACAAGTCTAAGACAAAATATTGCGCTACCGAATCCCATTGAAATCCATTGACTAATAAAACAGCGATTGAGGCCTGATTTTCTTTTTCCGGAGCCACAATAATTTTTTTAGCCCCTAAGTGAGCAATTTTTTCAATTAAAGCGGCGATGATTTGACGACCATGGCCTTGCTTTAAAAATTGTTCAGCGCCAATTAGATAATCCAAACTGAACACTTTTCCCGGCTGATTCACCTCATACCAGTCCTCCAACTGATTCGCATAGTAGCAGTCATAATATTGACAAAAACCAATGGGCTGCTCTGCCAGCATTACAATAAAATGCTGAATCCAATGATAGTCTGTATGGCGGTTGCGAATTTCAGCCAACCAATTTTGTGGATGTTCAAACCAGATGGCCACATGAGGCTGCATCAACCACTCTGACATTAAAGACAAATCCCCATCAGTAAAATCTCGTAGATAAATTTCTGCCATTTAGTCGACCTCCTAAAAAACACTTCAACTCAGGAATGAATTGAAGTGTCCGTATTTTTATTCTGCGTCCGGCCACACCGCCCGAGCCGTTTCAATTACCAAGGCTAGCTTTTGCCATTGGTCTGCTTCAGTAATCGTATTGCCCTCCTGCGTTGAAGAAAAGCCGCATTGAGGACTGAGACAAAGCTGATTTAGCGGGACAAACTGAGCTGCTTCTTGAATACGAGCCTTCAGCATTTCCGAATCTTCTAAAGCAGCCGTCTTGGTGGTAACTAAACCTAAAACTAAACGCTGGTCCTGCAAATTAGCCATCGGTGCAAAACTGCCGGAGCGTTCGTCATCGAATTCTAAAAAGAAGCCATCAAAATTTTTGATTGCCAAAAGTCGCTTGGCAATTTTATCGTAAGAACCATTATAGAGCCAGTGGGATTGGAAATTTCCTTTACAAAAATGGAAAGTGATGGCCATATCGGCTGGCTTTTTCGCGAGAACGGCCTCGGTGATATCGCCAAACTCTTGAATTAATTGATCGGGATCATAGCCATTTTGAGTAATCATGCCTCTAAAACGGTCATCAAATAATCCACCCCAGCTAGTATCATCCAATTGCAGATAGCGACAGCCGGCATCATAAAAAGCTTGGATCGCCGCTTGATAGGTCACAGTTAAATCGGCAACAAATTCTGATAAATCAGCATAAACAGGTGCTTCGTTATATTGCTTAGACAAAATCATAGAATCCAAGAAAATCATATTTGGTCCGGGAATTGTCTGTTTCGCCAGCACATCGCCAGCCTGTTTCTTGGTAAATTTGAAATGTTCTAGAAAAGGATGGGTCGAGTCAAAGGCCAATTTGCCACTGACAAAAGTTCCTTGCGCTTCTGTTGTGATACCAAAAGCTGTCGTCTCAAAATCATAGACCGTAATCCCCTGCAGACCGGCGATAAAATCTAAATGCCACCAACGCCGCCGAAACTCGCCATCCGTCACAGCCTTCAAGCCAATAGCTTTTTGTTTTTCAATGATCTTGATGATTTCTTGGTCCTCGACTGCTGCCAGCTCAGCAGCAGAAATTTGGCCGGCCTTAAAATCTGCCCGAGCCTGTTTTAAAACGGCCGGTCGCAGTAAACTACCGACTTGGTCGTACCGAAAAGGAATTTTTTCCATATCCTCGCCTCCTAAGAAAATTTCTTAATTATAGCATATATTTTGTGAAAAAATGAACCTGCTGCAGATTTTATCCGTGAATTTGTTGATAATTGAGGGCCGCACCGATTAAATTGGCATCATTTTGATATTGGGCCGTAGCAATTTCCGGTAAAATATATTCTACGCCAAGCTCTTTTAAGCGCATTTCAAGACGAGTACTTAATTGCTCTGCCAAGTCTGGGCGGGCAGAAATCCCACCGCCTAAAATCACTTTCTCTGGATCCATTACAACTTGAATATCATATAAACTATCGGCGATGTTATCGTACATGCTATTGATAATTTCAATCGCCAGCTCTTCGCCTTTATCATAACGGGCAAATAACTCAACGCCATCAATTTTTTCGCCGGTCGCTTTTTCATAGCGAGCTGCCATTTTAACAGCAGTCCCGTTAATACTCAGCGTTTCACCGTTGGCATTTTTCATCATGCCAAACTCGCCGCCAAATAAATGAGCCCCTTTATAGAGCTTACCGTCAATAAAAATAGCTCCGCCAATTCCTGTTCCAATAACCACAAAGACGCTATTCAGGCTGTCTTTACCAGCGCCCAATTCCATTTCGCAAATCCCGGCACAGTTGGCATCATTTTCAATCGCCACCGGCAGATTTAAATCTGCCTCTAATAAATCAAAGAAGCGGCCTTCATGGATAAACGGTACGGCGCTGATGCCGTCAATTCGACGCTCTTTAACATTAACTGCTCCCGGCGCACTCAAGGCAATACCGGTGACATCGCCGATTTGTGCGACCACCTTCTGCATTTCGGAAACTAATTCAGGATAGCTTTTCGGCGTGGGGAATTTACCGAGGGTCGTTAACTCCTCAGTCCACTTGCCAAATTTCACAAAGGTACCACCAATATCAAACACTGCTAAACTCATCTGCTCACCTCAAAAAAAATTTTCTTTTCCCGTTATTTTACCACGTAATCGCTTGCAATAAAGGCTCATATCAAATTTTTTACGAAAAAAATTTTCTCAAGGAGATACCTTGAGAAAATCCTTTTTAGCTTTTAATTTTAAAGGTTCTCGGGGCGACACGGTAAATAATCACCAAGCCAATCGCCACATACAATAGACAAATCACAGAAATTCCTATTACATATAGAAAACCGGTGAAACGAACCTGAGTATTCATATAGGCAAAATAATAAAATACCCAAGTGATGACTTTGTACAACGGACTTTTAACTGTCATATCCACCGTGAAGGGCTGAATTAAATAATAAATAAACAGCTCATGGAAGGAAAAAAGAAAACCAAGCGCAACTAAAAGCAGCAACAGCGCACCAAAAAATTGCCAGCTTAGATAAAAATCATTTAGGACCTGTAGCAGGATAAACAACAGAAAAATCCCTAAAATAATCAGACTGTTATATTTGAAGGTCTGACGCAAACGATAAGTAAATCCCTTTAAAATTGTGCTGCCTTCCCGATAAAAAGGATAATACAGCATCGAAGAATCACAATTGACAAAGAGCATCTGAACAATTTGTTTACCAAATGAGATAAAATACATCAAAAAGAACAGGAGTGGTAATAGTTGTAGAGTTGCGCCTTCATCCAAATAGTCGGTAATATTGAAAATCCGCAGGCCGATTAAAAGGACCGCAACCACAGCAAAACCAATTAGCAAATAGCGAATTTTTTTATTAAAGACCTGTCGATAACGACTAAAGAGTAGGGCATTTAAGTATTCACTGCCCTTTAATTTGTCAACCTTATCATCGAAATTGACCTCCAGCTGCTTTTGCATCTTCAGGCCTGTGCCGATATACTCTTTGTTCTTTTGTAAGTCGCTAGTATTGGCTTCATAAAAGCCAACAGATTGAACAATGGTCTTGCCGATAAATTCATTTTGTCGGGGATAGCGCCACGCACCGCTAAAGCCAACAACAGTTAACAGCAGCCACACTGGTACTGAAAGCCAGCTAGTATAGATACTTGTCAACGGTGCAATTAAATCAAAGTAATAAAGTCCTGCTATGACAGCTAAAAAGAGAACTGTCGCAATGACACCAATCAGTCGGCGCGTCCCTTTACTGAAGTTCAGCATATACAACCAGCGACAAAAGACAAACAACAAGAAATTTCCCGCTAAATAAGACAGTGGGAAAATCAATGCCAGCGCAATTTTCCCAGCTAATAATCCATAAATCAGTCCAGTTAATAGATAAAAGACAGCACTCTTAAAAATCTCGATAAACTTTTGACCTAAGATAAACTGGTTGCGGGAAAGGGCAAATTCTGTGTAGAAATCAATCATTTTTTTCTCCGCTAAGACTGAAAACTGATAATAAAATCCAGTAATTATGACCACCAGTAAAAACCAAAGAAAAGCGCTCTGCTGTATAAGTGATTGACTAAACTGCATGAAAATCTCAAAAAAATTTCCACCGTCAAACAATGTTACCAGAAAAACTTGCATTGCAAAGACTAGCACAAAGACTAAAATTTTCTTGATAAAGGAGTAGGGGACATTCAAAATCGTCAGAAGAATCCCTAAAGCCCTTTTTAATTCATAGGCGGAATAAATTCCTGGGCTAATAATTTTTTTAAGCCCCGGCACTCGCCTTAAAAAATAAAGAAAGCCATTTAGATTTTTAGTCAGCTTATAGTTAAAAAACTGCCAATCCTCTTTAAAGAAACTAGCTAATACTTTCATCCAGCAGCTCCTCTCTATCCGTCAAAAGCTGCACCACTTCCTCTTCAAAATCTTGATCATGAATCCGTTCAGCCGGCACACCCCGCAATTTTCCATGATGCAATAAAACAACTTCATCGCATAAATCCTGCGCCAACTGTAAAATATGGGTAGAAAAAATCACCACGGATTCAGACTTCATCCGGATAATCATTTCCTTCATCTCATGAGCAGCTACTACATCAAAGGAAGTCAAGGGCTCGTCCAGCAGTAAAACAGGCGGCTGAATCATTAAAGAGACCAACATCTGAACTTTGTTTTGCATCCCATGGGAAAAATCCTTTAACAAGCGATGATGGTCTTCTTTCTCGATGCCGACTGATAGCAGATAATCTTCAGTTCGCTGCACCTCTTTAATTTTGTCACGATTAATATCCACAAAAAAGCGCACAAACTCATAGGCCGTCATAAAGCCCGGCAAATGTGGTGTCGTATAGACAAAGCCAATCGCCGTATTATCATAATGCAGATTTTTTTGACCGTCATCTTCTAGATAAATTTCCCCACTGTCAATCGAAATATTGCGGGAAATGCAATTAAACAAGGTCGTTTTACCGGCACCGTTTCGCCCTAGAAGGCCATAGATTTTACCTTTTTCAAACCGAAAACTCGCCTCATCAAAAATAACTTTCTCTTCAAATTTCTTGGTAATCCCATCAATTACTAATTCCATCTCTTCACCTACTTTTTCTATTAAGAATAAGTGTACTGGAAGCAGCCGCTTTTGAATAGGCAATTTAGAAAAGTTTTTTTAGCAAGAGCAAAACTAATTTTTCACCTTGACCTTGACACTATGTCAAAGGGTAAACTTTAGATAGGAGGTGCAAGTAACATGAACTTACTGCCAGCGAAAAAAATTTTGATGAAAACTAAAAACAAGGCTTGGCTCGGTACAGATTACACGATGAATCTATACAAGGGCTGTCACCACGGCTGTATTTATTGCGACTCCCGCAGTCGCTGCTATGGCATTGAAAACTTTGAGCGCGTCACAGGCAAACAAAACGCCTTGCAGATGCTAGCATTAGAATTACAGCAAAAAAGACAGAAAGCCGTGATTGGCGACGGCTCCATGTCTGATTCTTATAATGCCTTTGAGAAAAAATACCAACTGACTCGACAAGCTCTTGAACTCTTCGACACCTTCGACTTTGGTGTCTCTTTAGCGACTAAAAGTGACCTGATTTTACGGGATCAAGACCTGCTGAAAAAAATCAGCGGCCATGCTCCGGTCAACATCAGCTTTTCTTTTTCAACCATTGATGATGCCTTAGCAAGTAAAATTGAAAAGCGGGTTAGCTTACCCAGCCAGCGAATGGCTGCCCTTAAAGAACTGACTGCTAGCGGTCTTTATAGCGGGATTCTCTTGATGCCGATTCTGCCAGCACTAACGGATGATTGGTCAACAATTGAAAAGCTAGTGCTTCAGGCCAAAGAAAATGGCGCTGCCTACATCTATCCTTTTTGGGGTGTCACTTTACGGGATATTCAAAAAGAATATTACTTCCAACAGCTTAAAAATATTGCGCCTAACTTACTGCAAAAATACCAGCAAGCTTCTGCAGACAATTACTATTATCCGATTGAAAATTTGATGGAGACCAAACGAAAATTTAAGAAACTTTGCTGTCAGTTGCAGCTTGAATACTCAATGACTCGCATTATTGAAAAATATCAGCAGCGGTATCAAGTGGAGCAATTGAGTCTTTTTTAAACGTGCTTTTTAGTTCCTTAATCATCATGCTATAAAGTTACTATTTGTTTAAGTTTCAATTCACTGGAAAAAGAGCTGCAGCTTTTAACACAGCTGCAGCTCTCTTCTCAATTCCTTATTTCTACTTCTTCGTATCCGCTAAATCAACATATTGTTCTTGCCGAGCTTCCATGTCTTCGACGGTTGTATCTAGCATCTCATCTACTTCTTGTTCATCTTTAATATTGTACAAAGCAGAGAAACGAGTTTGTCCTTCTAAGAAGTCGTTCATCTTAGAAAAGTCTGTTTTCTTAAAGTCAATCTTCATCGGATTCTTGCCTTTATCTGCTAGACGTGGATCAAAGCGATACAATGGCCAGTACCCCGATTCAACAGCTTTAACTGATTCCTCGATAGACTTACCCATACCGCCTTTAATACCATGATTGATACAAGGAGTATAGCCGATAATTAATGATGGTCCAGGATAGCTTTCCGCTTCAGCAATGGCTTTAATTGTTTGAGCTGGATTAGCTTCAATTGCAATTGATGCTACATAAACATCCCGATACGTCATCGCCATCATACCAAGGTCTTTCTTCTTAGTTTTCTTACCACCAGCCGCAAATTTGGCAATCGCAGAAGGAGGAGTTGCTTTAGACATTTGACCACCAGTATTAGCGTAGACTTCATTATCCATAACAAAGATATTTACATCAGCACCGGTTGATAAGATATGGTCGATTCCGCTAAAGCCGATATCGTAGGCCCAGCCATCACCACCGATAATCCATTGGCTCGGTTTGGCAAACATATCCTGGTCGGCTAAGATACTAGCCAAGTTCGCTTCTTTTTCATCAGCTAAGACAGCGGCTAACTTGGCAGCCCGTTGTTGTGTTCCTTCACCTTCGTCTTTATGCTCTAACCAATCTTTTAATTGGGCTTGCGTGTCTTCTGAACCGACACCAGCTTTAACTGCTGCGGCAACTTTACTGGCTAAACGATTGCGTTTGGCCAAGTTAGCAACGTACATACCATAACCGTACTCAGCATTGTCTTCAAATAGTGAGTTACTCCAAGCAGGTCCTTTGCCTTCTTCGTTAACCGTGTAAGGCGTTGCAGGAGAAGAAGCACCCCAGATAGAGGAACAACCGGTAGTATTGGCAATCATCATCCGGTCGCCATACAGCTGCGTTAACAATTTAACATAAGGTGTTTCTCCACAACCTGAGCAGGCGCCAGAGAATTCTAATAATGGTTGTTCAAACTGTGACCCTTTAACCGAGAATTTCTTCACAGGATTAGCTTTTTGTTTCAATGTCATGGCAAATGCCCAATTAACAGCTTCAGCCTTTTGATCATCATAAGGTTCCATGACTAAAGCCTTGCCTTTTGCCGGACAAGCTTCGACACATAACCCACAGCCTGTACAATCTTCTAAGGAAACTTGAATCCGATACTTAAAGCCATCTGGCCCCTTCATATCCCTGGTAATAAAGCCTTCTGGTGCTTGGGCCATTTCCCCTTCGTCTGCTAAGAATGGACGAATGGCAGCGTGCGGACAAATAAAGGCACATTCATTACACATCGTACAAGTTTCTGGAAGCCATTCTGGTACTTCTAGCGCAATACCACGTTTTTCATAGGCTGCGGTCCCCATTGGCATCGTACCGCCCAACATGCCGTTGCGCATTAAGTCGCCAACAGATAATGAATTGCCTTCTTGACGATTCACTGGGTCTAAAATATTGCGGACATAAGCTGGTCGATTTTCATCAACTGTTTCAAAGTCAGGGGCATTGTTTTCCAAATCTGCCGCTGTCAGTTCAACTTTGTGCAAAGCATCAAAGGTTTCATCAACAGCCTGCCAGTTTCTTTCCACAATGACTTTCGATTTTTTACCGTAAGCTGCTTCAATTTCAGCCTTCAGTAATGGAACGAAGGTTTCACGGTCCATGATGTCGGTCACTTCAAAGAAAGCAGTCGACATGACAGTATTGATTCTACGGCCTAAACCGGCTTTTTGAGCAATCTCCATTGCGTTGACAATATAAAAATTAATATTGTGATTGACAATGTATTCTTTAATCGCTTTTGGTAATAAACGACGCACACGATCTTCATCCCAAACAGTATTTAAGAAGAAGGTACCGCCATCTTTTAAGCCCTTCAGTAAATCATATTTATGCAGATAGGCAGCATTGTGACAGCCAACGAAATCAGCTGCTTCAACATTATAGGTTGAGCGAATCGGATCTTTCCCAAAACGTAAATGGGAAACCGTTAGACCGCCTGATTTTTTAGAATCATAGGCAAAATAAGCTTGTGCATATTGATCTGTGTTGTTCCCGATAATTTTGATCGCTTGTTTGTTGGCACCAACTGTACCATCAGAACCTAAGCCCCAGAATTTCGCTTGGAAAGTAGTATCTGGCGTCAAGTCTAAAATTTCAGTTACTGGTAATGATAAATGTGTCACATCATCAACAATCCCGATGGTGAACCGTGGTTTTAACTCATTAACTGGTAATACTAAATGGTCATAGACCGCAACAATTTGATCTGGTGTCACATCTTTTGAAGCAATACCATAGCGTCCACCGATAACGATTGGACGATTTTCATGACGGTATAAAACACTTTGAACATCTAATAATAATGGCTCGCCATCAGACCCTGGTTCTTTAGTCCGGTCTAATACAGCCACTTTTTCAACCGTCTTTGGTAATTTTTCTAATAGATGGTCTGCAGGGAACGGACGATACAAATGCACATCAATATGACCAACTTTACGACCTTGGGCATTTAAATAATCAACGGTTTGTTGAATGGTCGGTGAAGCTGAACCCATGGAGATAATCACTTCCGTTGCTTCAGGATCGCCATAATAATTCATCAAATCATAATTTGTGCCTCGAAGTTCATTGATTTTACCCATGTATTTTTGAACAATTGCCGGCATTTCATCGTAGAATTTATTGACCGTTTCCCTTTGTTGGAAATGCAAATCTGGGTTTTGTGCAGTACCAGAAACATCAGGATGATTTGGATTCATTCCCCGTTTGCGGAATTTTTCCAGCGCTTCTTGATTGACTAATCCCTTCAAATCATCGTAATCCAGCGCTTCAATTTTTTGTAACTCGTGACTGGTTCTAAAACCGTCAAAGAAATTCATAAATGGCAGGCTACCTTCAATGCTAGCTAAATGGGCAACTGCTGATAAGTCCATTACTTCTTGGACACCATTTTCAGCTAACATACAAAAACCAGTTTGACGTGCTGCCATTACATCGCTGTGATCACCGAAGATACTAAGGGCATTTGTAGACACCGCCCGGGCTGCCACGTGAAAGACTGTCGGCAGTAATTCTCCAGCAATTTTGAACATATTAGGAATCATTAACAGCAAACCTTGTGAAGCTGTATAGGTACTTGTTAAGACTCCCGTTTTAACTGAGCCATGCAATGTGCCGGCTGCACCAGCCTCTGATTGCATTTCTATCACCTGAACTGGTTCGTCAAAAATATTTTTGCGCCCCTGTTCAGACCATTCATCAACTACTTCTGCCATTGTGGAGCTAGGAGTAATTGGATAGATGGCTGCTACTTCAGTAAACGCATAAGAAATATACGCTGCCGCTGTATTTCCATCCATAGTTTTCATCATTTTCATTTGATCACCCTTCTACTAAATAATTTCCTGTTTCGTATACTATAACCTACGAGTCCAGATATAGTGTGATTATCTGAACAAAAAATCCGAGAGTAACAACCGTAAACGTCCTGATGTGCCCTTACTCTCTTATCTCTAACAGGGGCGATGTTAACGTTTACAACAACAATTATAAAAGAGGAAACAATGGCCTGTTCAGATATTAAAAATTCCTGAGCCGCATGTTTCCTCAAATGTGAACAAAACTAAGCTTGTGCATCCACCAACGCTTGAACGAAAGCTTTTAAGACTTTTTCATCATCTTCGTCGGCGTCATTTTCAATTTTTACAACATCATGGCCCTTCGTGGCACCAGTGTTTGCAAAGGCTTTGTCAAAATCAACAGCTGCAAAACAGAAATAATCAGGGTATAATTCACTGTCCCCGCTGCCGACTACTCCGTAAACTTTACCTGATAAATCTAAGTCAGGTAATTCTTCATAGAAGTCTTCAAAGTCAAACGGACGCTCGCCATCACCATCTGTGTAAGTTGCAATGACGCAGATATCCGCATCTTCAAAAGTTTCGTCATCGGCATCGTCAGCTTCTAAGCGTTCAACGTCAATTCCTAATTCTTCAAATGCATCTTCCAAGATTTCTGAGATTCCTTCTGTGTTTCCTGTTGCACTTGCATAAACAATTTTCGCTAGTGTCATGTTATCAATCCTTCCTTGTCTATCAATAATTAAATCTAAAGGCGTTATTAGCAACCCTTTACATTTTTTAAAACCTACTAAAAAAACTAATACTTTTAAGAATAACCCTTGTATTTATGATACTCCTTTTTACTATTTTAGAAAAGGGGTTTTGCGAATTTTACTCCTACTTCGTTATCTTAAAGTGATTAAAAACTTGCTTAATTATTTTACTAATTTCACTTAATAATCTAAAAAATGTTACTTTTTTTAAATTCCCCCTTAAAAACGCTTCCAAGTTCTGGTAAAATGCTTTTAAGGGGATTTGTGTAATTATTCACATTATTAAACCTACATTACCCCCAACAAAATTTGGAAGGATGTGACAGGCGTTTAACGCCAACAATTATGAACAGAAAAGCTCATTGGATTACTCAAACAGCCGTTTTACTAGCGATGCTAGTAGCGGTTCAAGGATTAACCTCGGCTCTTGGCAATCAATTTGTCACTGGAACTTTAGTTAACCTGATTTTAATCGTAGCTGTTTCCCTCGGAGGCATATCCAGCGGCTTAACGATTGCAATCGTCTCACCATTTTTCGCCAGAATTTTTGGAATCGGGCCAGTCTTTTGGCAAATCACTTTATGTGTAGCTTTAGGAAATGCGGTCTTGGTACTGATTTAGCACTTGATTGCTGATAAGAAAAATCAATTCGGCTTCAGCATTGTGGCAACCATCGTAGCAGCTGCCGGCAAATTTGGCTTCTTGTATCTTTCAGTTGTGCAATTAGTCGTGCCGATTGTCTTGGCTATTCCAGCACCACAATCAGCAGTTGTTTCTGCCGCTTTTTCATTCCCGCAATTATTTACAGCTTTAGCGGGAGGCGTGATTGCAACTATCATCATTCCATTGCTGAAAAAAGCTTTAGGCAATTTACCATTAACTTCCCATTAAAACTAAATAGAAAAGGCGTCGCCACAGGCGGCGCCTTTTTCATTGGTCTATTTTTGATTTGCTGCATGTACACGATCACGGAAAGTTGTATGCAGCATGTGATGGGCCTTCAAGCCACCAGGTTCTCCAATGTATTCTTTGTAAATATGCTGGAGAATTGGATTTTCGTGGGATTTCCGCAGGCCACGATCTTTATCTTCAGCGTAAAGACCTGCCGCCCGCTTCGCCTTTAAATCAACAAAGTTACGTACTGATGCTGGCTGAACTGGTTGTCCACCACCATTGGTACAGCCACCAGGGCAGCCCATGATTTCTACAAAGTGATAGAATTCTTCACCAGACTCAATTTTTTCGATGACTTTTTTAGCATTGCTGATACCGGAAGCCACCGCAACTTTGATCGTATTGCCGCTCATTTCATAAGTTGCTTCTTTGATGCCACTCATGCCGCGGACTTCACCAAAGTCAACCGTCTTAGCTTCGCCGCCAGATAAGATATCGCTGGCTGTCCGCAAGGCTGCTTCCATTACACCGCCGGTTGCTCCAAAAATATAGCCGGCGCCGGTCGCATCACCTAATGGATTATCAAAGGCTTCATCTTCTAATTCAGTAAAGCGAATCCCCGCTTTATCAATCATTCTAGCTAATTCACGGGTTGTTAAAGCCACATCAACATCTTGATAGCCAGCTGCTGCTTCATCTTCTCTGGTTACTTCAAATTTCTTGGCGGTACATGGCATAATTCCCACCACAAAAATATCTTTCGGGTGAACATTAATTTTTTCCGAGTACCAAGTCTTAACAATCGCACCAAACATCTGCTGTGGTGATTTACAGCTGGAAAAATTTGGAATTAATTCTGGATGATAAGATTCACAATATTTTACCCAGCCAGGTGAACAAGAGGTAAACATTGGGAACGGTCCATCATTTTTGACCCGTTCTAAAAATTCAGTCGCTTCTTCCATAATCGTAAAGTCGGCCGCTACGTTAGTGTCAAAGACATTGTCAAAACCGAGCCGCCGTAATGCTGCGACCATTTTGCCTTCGACATTTGAGCCAATTGGCATCCCAAAGGCTTCCCCTAATGTCACCCGTGTTGAAGGAGCCGTTTGAACGACAACATATTTACTTGGATCAGATAAGGCCTGCCATACTTCTTTTGTTTGATCCCGTTCAGTGATAGCACCGGTCGGACAGACAACGATACATTGACCACAAGAAATACACGGCACATCCCCTAAACTTTGCTCGTAAGCACTACCGATATGGGTCTTAAATCCGCGGCTATTAGGGCCAATTACGCCAACTGACTGCCATTTTGAACAGGCAGCCACACAGCGGCGACATAGGATAAATTTATTATTATTGCGGGTCATATGCACGGCAGTATCGTCGAATTCATATTCGCAGTTTTCGCCGTTGTAATAGTCTTCATCATCAACGTTAAATTCTTTACATAGGCGCTGCAATTCACAATTGCCACTACGAATACAAGAAAGACATTTTCGTTCGTGGGTCGAAAGCACTAATTCTAAATTGACTTTACGCGATTTGAAAACTTTTTTCGAATCGGTGGTGATTTCCATCCCTTCTGCAATGGGATGCACACAGGAAGTGGCTAAATTACGAGCCCCTTTAACCTCCACCACACACATGCGGCAGGCACCGATTTCGTTAATTTCCTTTAAGTAACATAAGGTGGGAATTTCAATATTATTGAGCCTTGCTGCCTCCAGAATCGTTGAGCCTTCTGGTGCAGTACAAACTTTTCCATTAATCTTAATCGTTAATTCTTTCATAACTACACCTTCCTAACTCACTGTGATGGCATGGAACCGACAAGTATCCAAACATAGACCACACTTGATACAGACAGCTTGATCGATTTCATGAGGTTTTTTGATTTCTCCTGAGATAGCCGCCACCGGACATTGCTTGGCGCAGGCTGTACAGCCAGTACAGGCATCCTCTTCAATTTCATAACGAATCAAGTTCTTACAAACTCCCGCAGGACAGCGGCGTTCTTCGATATGAGCTAAATATTCTTCTCTGAAATAATGTAAGGTGGAAAGCACCGGATTTGGTGCCGTCTGACCGAGACCACAGAGAGAATTTTCTGAAATGTGATGGCAGAGTTCTTCCATTTTATCCAAATCAGCCAAAGTACCATTACCCAAAGTGATTTTTTCTAAAATTTCTAAGAGGCGTTTGGTGCCGACCCGACAAGGAATACATTTGCCACAGCTTTCCTCCACCGTAAACTCTAAGAAGAATTTAGCAATATCCACCATACAGTTGCCTTCATCCATAACGATTAAACCACCAGAACCCATCATGGAACCAATCTCAATTAAATTATCATAATCAATTGCTACATCATAATGTTCAATTGGGATACAACCACCAGAAGGTCCACCGGTTTGAGCCGCTTTAAACTTCTTGCCGTCAGGAATCCCGCCACCAATATCTTCGACGATTTCTCTTAAGGTCGTCCCCATGGGAATTTCCACCAAACCGGTATTTTGAATTTTGCCACCGAGGGCAAATACTTTGGTTCCTTTAGATTTTTCAGTCCCCATGCCGGCAAACCAGTCAGGACCCTTCAAAATAATCTGCGGAATATTGGCATAGGTCTCTACGTTATTTACAATCGTTGGTTTGCCAAAAAGTCCTTTGACTGCTGGAAACGGTGGCCGTGGTCGAGGTTCGCCCCGATGACCTTCAATACTTTCTAGTAAAGCTGTTTCTTCGCCGCAGACAAATGCGCCGGCGCCCAGTTTTAAATCTAAATCAAAGTCAAAGCCTGAACCGAAAATATTTTTTCCTAATACGCCAACTTCACGGGCTTGCTTAATGGCAATCCGCAACCGATTTACGGCAATCGGATATTCCGCCCGCACATAAATATAGCCTTGATTGGCGCCGATAGTATAACCGGCAATCGCCGTCGCTTCAATAACCGCATGAGGGTCACCTTCTAAAACTGACCGGTCCATAAATGCCCCGGGATCGCCCTCATCTGCATTACAGATAACATATTTCTGATCAGAGACACTCTTATTGGCAAAAGACCATTTCATAAAGGTTGGGAAGCCGGCACCGCCGCGTCCTCTTAAGCCGGATTTTTCTAAAACATTTAACACATCTGCCTGGCTGTATTCATTGACCACTCTAGCTAACGCTTGATACCCATCGAATGCGATATACTCTTCAATTTTTTCTGGATCAATGCGTCCGCAGTTTCTTAAGGCAACCCGTTTTTGTTTGTGATAAAACGGTGTATCCATCAGCTTGTCAATAATTTCTTCGGTTTGATGGTCATGGTACAATAATTTTTCTACCAACTGACCTTTCATAATGTGCTCACTCACGATTTTTTTAGCGTGTTTGGCCTGCACCTGATGATAAAAGACACCTTCAGGATAAATAATCACAATTGGGCCCTGTGCACATAAGCCAAAACAACCAGTTTGCACAATATTCACTTTATCCGTCAAGTCATTTTTAGCTAACTCTTCTTTTAAAGCTGTCACAAACTCGCCACTCTTTGACGAAATACAACCTGTTCCAGCACAGACCAAGACTTCTTTTTCATAATGATCCGTCTTTTCTGCTTCAGGCGCATCTTCTAAACGAATGGCCACCTTTTGCCGGTACTGGTCTTTTAATTGACTTAACTCTGTCCAATTCTCCATGTAGCTGCTCCTTCCCCCTATTCACCTTTTTGATAGGTTACTAGCACTTTGTCGGCTTTTTTCTTAGTCAAGCGTCCATAAACTTCTTCATTAACCGTCAGAACTGGCGCTAACCCACAAGCTCCGATGCAGCGACAAGATTCCAAACTAAATTTACGGTCAGTGGTCGTTTCCCCCGGCTGAATTTTCAACTCAGTTGCATAGGAATCGATAATGTCCCCTGCCCCTTTGACGTAGCAGGCAGTTCCCATACAAACACTGATTGTGTATTTTCCTTTCGGAACAAAAGAAAATTGCGAATAAAATGTCGCCGTGCTGTAAAGCTCCTCCAAAGGAAATTCTAGTTCTTCAGAAATCCGTTCCAAAATTTCAATTGGCAGATACCCATAAATTCTTTGAGCTTCCTGCAAAGCCGGCATTTGTCCCCCCGGCTGTCCCTTCAGCTCGGTTAAACTTGCTTGAAATTCCGCTTCTTGACTCTCTGTTTCAATAAATGCAAATTGTGTCTCCATCACCCAGCAGCCTCCTAATCGTTTCTTGATTTAATTTATTTTTAAAGCATTAAATGACAAGTTCAATTGTTCACAAATGTAATCAAATGGTAACGCTTACCTCTTAACTACAAATATTATAGCAAAAATTTCCGTTTTCGGAAGGCTAAAATCAAGTTTTTTACAATAATTATTGAAAAAAATTGCTAAATTTGGTTTTAGAATCCGTTTTCAACGATTTTATTTAAAATGATTATAAATAACTAGGTGAATCAGAAAATTTTTTGTGTTCATACTTTATGACAATTCTTCATATTTGCAAGGAGAAAGTAATACTTTTTTTGAAACCCTTTAATTTTCAAAAAATATTCACTATAATAGATGCTACTTATCTTAAATTTTTAGTAAAGGGGGATTTAGGATGGAAGATATTCATACTATCCTCATCAGCTTTATCGATAATGAAACAAATACTACTGACAGTCATATCGCTAAAACTATTTTCAACCAGCTAAACCAGCTGGAAAACACCTCTATTGAGGAACTATCAAGTCTCTGTAATGTTTCAAAATCTGCTATTTCAAGATTTTGCAAAAAAATTGGCCTTGAGGGAATGTTTGAGCTACGCTATCTTATCAATAAATTTATTCATCGAAGACGGGATAAGTTTTCTATTGAAGGATATGATGCCAAGCTCATTTCACATCAAGATTATATCGACTTGCAGTTGAAGGAATTAGGTTCTTTTAAGCAACATTATCAAGAAGCTCAGGTACACCGGTTAGCCAAATACCTGTGCCAATACCAAAAGATTGTTCTGATGGGGAACCTGCAATCGACCACACCAGCAATTCTATTGCAGGCAACCTTGCTACAACTTGATATTGTCACCCAAGTCATCACCTCGCCACAAAAGCAAAAAGAATTTTTTGAGATACCTCAAGAAAATTGCTTGATTTTGATTTTCTCCCTCTCTGGAATCCTTTTAACCCGCTACAACTATAAACAATTTCTACAAAAGCAAGCGGGAACAAAGCTGGTCTTATTAACCAACAACGAAACGCCTCTCCATAAAGAGCTCTATGATTTAATCATTCAACTGCGAACTAAAAATGACTATTCAACAGACCATGTTCCTTTTATTCTCTTAACCAATTTGATTGCATTAGCTTGCTATCAAAGAAAATAAAGAATATCTGGACTATGACAGTTTTCAAGTACAGGCGCTTGCGACAGCCTTACTTGTCATAGTTCAGATACTCTTTTTGTTAATTATTTTTCATGGAAGGCTTCTAAAAAGTCCTTCATCCAAAAATAAGATTTCTTCGGATAACGGTTTAAGCTGCCATTACCAAAATCATCCATATCTACAAAGATTAAACCATAGCGTTTTGCCATCTCACCAGTCGATAGGGAAACTAAATCAATGATTCCCCACATCGTATAGCCTAAGACTGGCACCCCATCCTCTTCAATTGCTTTAGCTATTTCTTTGAAGTGATTATTGAGGTAATCAATTCGGTAATCATCTTCAACATAAAAGTTTTCATCCCAGCGATCGATTTCCCCCATACCGTTTTCAACAATAAAAGCTGGAACTTGATACCGGTCGTACACCTCATTTAGAACATAGCGAATACTCATTGGATCAACGGTCCAATTCCACTTAGTTTTCGGTAAATACGGATTTGGATCCATCACCATAATGTCATATTGTGATTCCTGATTTACCGTTGTGGAACGATAACAACTAAAAGCAATATAATCTAGCGTATGATTCTTTAAAGTCTCAAGATCTCCTGGCTCCATTACAATTTTAATGCCTTCTTTTTCAAAATATTTCTTTTGATAATTCGGATAAGTGCCACGTATCATAACATCACTGAAAAATAATGTCTTTCGCCGTGCTGTTACCTGAGAGAAAACATCCTCTGGTTTACAAGTTAATGGATAAACTGGAGATAACGCATACATCGTCCCTAGCATCGCTTCAGGCAACATTTCATGAGCCATCTTAGTTGCCAAAGCACTAGCGATAAAAATATGATGACTTGCCTGATAAAAGGTTTGCTCATCAACACTTCTGGTCCCCAACATTGAATAACCTCTTAAAACATTCACTTCATTAAAAGTTAACCAGTACTTAACTTGTTTACCAAATCTTTCAAATAAGACTTGGCATAAACGTAGATATGCTGTAATTGTTTTTCTGCTAGACCAGCCATCATACTTATTGGCCAACTCTGCTGGAATTTCATCGTGGCAAATAGTAATCAAAGGTTCAATCCCATATTTTTGACACTCATCAATCACCTTTTGATAAAATAATAAGCCCTGCTCATTTGGCACAGTTTCTTCTCCGGTTGGAAAAATCCTACTCCAACAGATTGAAAACCGAAAGACATTCATTCCCAAATCGGCAATAAGTTTAATGTCTTCCTGATAACGATGATAGAAGTCAACTCCATAGTGACTTGGATATTTTTCTGTTTCATCAAAATAACCGACTGCTTCCGGTGGCATGGACTCTTTTTTCCAATCGACTGCTCCAGTCTTACCATCCGGTGTTTGATAGGTTATTCTTCGAGGTGTGGAAACATCACCAGTAGTGACAAAATCATGGGTAATTAGTCCACGCCCATCTTCAGCAAATCCTCCTTCAAATTGAAAGTCGGCAGTAGCTCCACCAAATAAAAATTCTTTTGGAAACTTCATGATTGTTTCTCCTCCTAGGATTGCTCCAGTGATTTTAGATATTGATTGCTGCTTATTTTTACAAAAGGTAAATAGATGAAAAATGTCACAACTAGACAGATAATTTGAGTCACAACAGCGCCAATATCGCCCCCGGTAGCAATAAAGCCATTGACAATCGGTGGCATACTCCAAGGAATACTAACAAACGCTGGCGAGGCAAAACCAATCGAAGTCGCCACGTAACCGATGATGACAGAAACTGTCGGTGCCAGGATAAAAGGAATTGCATAAATTGGGTTCAAAACGATTGGAATCCCAAAGATGACTGGCTCATTAATACCAAATAAGCCTGGTCCAAGAGAAAGCTTAGTAATCGCCTTTTCGTCAGCTCGTTTACTGATTAATAAAATTCCCACTAATAATGCTATGGTACACCCTGAACCTCCCAATGTCGCATACATATTCCAAAAAGGCCGAGTAACTACTTCTGTTGGTTCTAACCCCTGAGCTACTAGCTCAGTATTAACTGCTAATGCAGATAGAAGCATCGGGTCAGTTAGTCCGTTAACGATTGAAGAACCATGAATCCCAAAGAACCAGAGGAAATGGGCAAATAAGGTTGCCCCGACAATTCCCAACGGATGTTGCATCATAGCTTCTAAAGGAATTTGTAAAAATGCCGTAATGAAACTTGAAAGTGTCATACCAGTTATCTTTTCAAAAACAAAACCTAAAATACCCATAATGAATAAAACGAAAAGAGTAGGAATCAAAGAAGTAAAAGATTTTGAAACATTAGGTGGAACTTGCTCCGGTAGGCGAATTTTTAGTTTCTCTACATTCATTAATCCAATATAGATTCGCGTACTGATCAAACCTGCTACTAACGCAATAAATAGACCCTTAGAACCACTTGAGTCAACTGAGATTACATTGCTGATAACTTGACTGACACCATCAATCTCAGTGTTAAGCTGGGTCGGGCTCAAAATCACAAAACTAGCCAGCGAAACAATACCAGCATAAACAGTATTTTCAGTTTGGAACTCACTAGCCAGATTTTTGCCGATGTAATAAGCAACCATTAAAGCCATAATGTTCATCGTTCCATAATTAATTGAGGTAAACATTGGTGCTAGGTCTTGCAAAAATTCTAGTCCAGAGACACCACCTAGCATTGCAGAGCCAAAAATGACACTGCCGAACAAAACTGCTACTGAACCGACAATTGTAAAGGGAATAATCGCAATAAAAGAATTCTTAATAGCTGATAGATAACGATTTTGATTTAGCTTTACAGCAAATTTCCCAAAAAAATCGCCAACATTACTTAATTTATCCATGCACTTCACTCCTCACATCTTTGTTTGCGCTTTCATTATAAAATAAAAATTTCTCACTTTTTTGATAATTTCAAAATGAAGAAAAATTTCCAGATTTTAAAATTTGCTGGTATTTCGTAGTGTTTTATACATGGATAGTCTTTTTTCTAAAAATTTTACAGCACAAATAAAACCTCTTTACTGCGAATAGTAAAGAGGTTTTAAATAAGAACTTATTCTCCCGGATACTCACTCTCGGTCAAATTCCAAACAGTATCTGACAGGCTGCTGATCAAGTCTCTAGCAGCGTCAATATCATCAGTATTGGTGTAAATAGTTAAGATATAGGGATGGTCATTGAAGAAAATCCCGATATCATGTTGATAACTTTCATTGCTACCGATTTTATGGGCAACTTGGCCGCTAGTGGTGTCAGTTACTAAACGGTCATCATAGATAGTGTTGGTCATATTTTTAATTAATGTTTGGTAGCCGGCATTGGTGGACTGATTTTGATATAGATAAGCTAAAATAGTAGCCGCACCGTCTGAAGAAATCAGATTTTCACCGTTCCCGCTTTTGCCAAGATAAGCTTGGTACCATTGATTAATTCCGGTTTCACTACCGCCTAATGCATCATACAACATATTTTTTGCAATATTATCTGAATTAGTAATGGCCACTTCAGCAAGTTGGGCAATACTATATTTTTCTTGAATATCATTTTGAATACTGCCAGTGCCAGTTTCAAAGTCGCTTTCTTGATAAGTCAGCGAGTGGGCCCACTGTAAATCCCCTGCAACTACTTGGTCGCTGATTAACATGACTAGCGGAACCTTCGTCGTACTAGCGCCGACAAATTCTTGGCTACCATTAACAGAAATTTTACTATTGGTACTTAAGTCTAAATAAGTAATGCCGATTTCTCCGTCAATATCGGCAGCGGTATTCGTCAAAATTTCTTTTAATTGTTGATAAAATGCCGCTTGTTCACTTGAATATAGGGGTGTCGCAGAGCTTTCAGTGGTAGCTTCACTTGTAGTATCTGTAAGCTGTTGACTGGAATCGGTGGCAGCATTGGTGTTGACTGCTTCAGCATTGATTTCATTGAGATACCAGAAAAAAAGCGTGAGTAGACAAATTGCCAGCACACTGATTGCGATCTGATAATTTTTCAATTTAGCTAAAAAATTCTTCACAGTCATTCTCCTTCATACTCATTATCCAAAATGGATTCTGTCTTACCTTAGCAAAATTTACTGTGAGATTCAATAAAGGAAATATTACAATCTAGTTTCAAAATGAAAAAGGAGCCAATAACGACTCCTTTCCATCTAAATGGACTACAAAAAATTATTGGATTTTACCAACAGGTTGAACCTCATTTAATAGTAAAAAATCAGTATAAAATTGATGTATTTCACAAAACCAGAGAGAATTTTTTGCTTCATACTTCCGAGCTTCCCAGAAAATTTGAGCAAGACCGCACTATGCTATTGATATCATTCACCAATGATATCAATGGTCCGGCTCTCCATTTCTTTATAGTTGTTATCCCTTATGCTTATTTCTAAAGGTGATGTTGTGCCATTTAATCCATAACTTACCATAGTCTGGCCTTGTGAATCTGGGCTCAAATCAGCATAAACTTCTTCAAAAAAGATATCGAAATGAACATCATTCGTAGCTAAGTCTGGAAATTCCAAAGGTTCAGTATAGTCACCATTTTCCTGTTGAACTAAAAAATGCTTGGTAATTTCTGAATTCATGCGAAGGTTTTGACTACTGCTTTTATTTTCGACATTGAAATATAAATCCAGCACTAATCCAGCTTGACCTTCCTCATTTTGACTGTCAAACAAATCAGCTCCCAGAAGAGTAATCGTCATATCTTCATCCTCGTAGACTAAATCATCGTCAACAAAGGAGTTCTCATATTCATTATCAATTGTTAAATCTTCATAACCTGTTGGGCTTTTTCTTATAGAAATTCCTGAAGCAGCAGTTGAACTATTCCCATACGAATACCAACCTAAAGTAAAAAAAATAATTCCCACAAGCAACACAGATCCAATTAGACTGACCTTCTTATTATTTTTATAAAAATTTTGTATCCTTTTTTTCATAATTCGCTCCCTTTTTCGCTCCCATTATTGTAATTCAACCTTTTAAAAAAAGTACAACTTAATTATCATCCGCAGCTATGTCTATTTCTTTAGAGGCTATTTCTTCTCCAATGTCATCCTCAACTGTTACGAATAGTGGCAAGCTGCTGTCAATCAATTCATAGGGAATTATGATAGAACCTTCTCCGTTAGGATTCAATTTTCTTTCAGTTGATTCACTCGCCATATCACTGTATTTGTCTTGGTTATCTGCAGTCAAATAGGCCGTAGATAAAGCCGTCGCAGTGGAATCGTTCTCCTGAGTTAGACGAAAATGTGGTAACACTTCGTTATACATATTGATTTTTTCTTGCTCGCTTTTGTTCAAAACTTTAAAAAAGAGTACAGCTATTTGTTTTTCATTATCATCTAAATCTTTATAGCTATCGATATCAGCACCTAACAGCGTAATTTTCATCGCCTCGTCCTCGAAAACTAAATCATCCTCAGTAAACGATAAATTATATTGAGAATAATCTTGATCATCCACCGTTGCCTGAACTTCATTTTCTTGTGTCGCCGGTTGGAGATAACGAAGCGACCAGCCCGAAGCAAAAGCTAGCAAACCAATAACAATCAGCAAGCCTAAAAAAAAGATTTTTCTATGATTATTGTAAAATTCAAACCACCTATTTTTCATAAATTATATATCCTTCCCCAATAAGTTTAATACATTAAATTATATTATAATTTTTTAAGCTAAATAAATCAATTTTTTATATTTTAAAGATAAAAAACAATCGATATTTCTATCTTATAGAAACCAACCTCTTAGCTAACTATGATGATATCCTTTCTTTACCTAAACAAAACAAAAGAACAAAAAAGGAATCGAGGAAATGCTCCTCAATTCCTTTTTTCAACTGCCAAGGATTACTGGCAATTTTCTATTTTTTCTCCTGCGGTTTAACCGCACAATCGCAGTGACAATCGCCGCAATCGCTCGGAGCTTTAATTTTTTTATAGACGACATATCCGGCGAAACCGAAAATACCGGCTGCGATGATAAAAGTTGCCACTATTTTTCACTCCCTACAATAATGTCTTCCATATTCATGATGGCTTGAGGCACTTTTCTTTCTTTGCGGAAAATCAGATATAGCATGGCTAAGAATAAACCGGTTGCCACGATTGTCATCAGATTGAAACTGCCGCCTTCAAAGATGATGTGGCCATATTGATAAATAATCAAGCTCACAATATAGGCTAAGCCAGTTTGATAGCCAACTGCAATCATCGTCCATTTGAAATCGCCCATTTCTCGGCGAATGGCGCCGATTGCCGCAAAACATGGGGCGCAAAGCAGATTAAAGACTAAAAAGGCATAGGCAGCGACTGGTGTATAGGCGGCCTGTAATGCTCCCCATACTTCTTGACCATTTTCAGAGACCTCGCTGATATTTCTAAAGAGAATTCCAAAAGTTCCTAACACATTTTCTTTGGCAATTAAACCAGAAATCGTTGCAACAGCCGCCTGCCAATTACCAAAACCTAATGGTGCAAAAATCGGTGCAATCACACGGCCTAAGCTGGCTAAAATACTATCGCCTTCTGCCACTTCCTGCAGTTGGAAATTATAGGTCATCATAAACCAAATCAAAATACTAGAGACAAAGATAATTGTGCCGGCTTTTTTAACAAATGACCAACCACGATCAAAAGTCTGCCGCAACACATTTTTAAAAATCGGTAGATGATAAGCTGGCAATTCCATAATAAAGGGTGCCGGATCTCCTGCAAATAAACGGGTTTTCTTCAAAGCAATGCCAGACAACACAATCGCAGTCATACCAATAAAATAAGCAGAAGGTGCAACCCAAGAGCTAGTTGGGAAAAAAGCGCCGGCAATCAAGGCAATAATTGGCAGTTTTGCCGAACAAGGCATAAAGGTAGTCAGCATGACTGTCATTCGCCGATCTTTTTCATTTTCAATCGTTCGGCTAGCCATTACCCCAGGAATTCCGCAGCCAGTTGCGACAAGCATCGGAATAAAGGATTTACCAGACAAGCCGAACTTGCGGAAAATCCGGTCCATCACAAAGGCAATCCGCGACATATAGCCGCAATCTTCTAAAATTGATAAACAGAAAAATAAAACTAATAGTTGCGGGACAAAACCTAAGACAGCGCCGACTCCAGCCACAATACCATCTAAAATTAAGTTTTGCAGCCACGGTGCTACATTGACAGCCTCTAGACCTGCGGCTAAATAGTTGGGCACCCAATCGCCAAAGAGAACCTCATTGACCCAGTCCGTCCCCATCGCACCCACTGTTTGAATCGCCAAATAATAAACTAGCCACATCACGCCGGCAAAAATCGGCAGTGCTAAAATACGATTGGTAACAATCCGGTCAATCCGATCACTCAGGGTTGCTTTGATGTCAGCTTCTTCGCTGTAACATAATTTTACAACGCCTTCAATAAAACTATAGCGTTCATTAATTAAAATAGATTCACTGTCTTCATCAAAAATCTTTTCAGTAATCGCAATAATTTCTTCAATTTCTTTGGTTTGAAACTGGCTGAGGGATAATTCTTGGCTTACGCGAATATCCCGTTCAAATAATTTAATTGCATACCAGCGGGCTTGTCGCTCAGCTACCGTTTGTCCTAAAATGGTAGCAATTTCTCCCAAGGCTGCCTCTAGACGATCACTATAAACTGGATAAGCATCCTCGTGATAGGCCACTTGGTTGGCTTCTTTCAACGCCTTACTGACACCACGATTTTTCAAGGCACTCATTGGAACAACAGGTGTATTTAACGCATACGCCAATTTATCTGCATTGATTTGCTGGCCATTTTTTTCTGCTAGGTCCATCATGTTTAACCCAATTACCACAGGAATTCCCGTTTCTAAAAGTTGGGTAGTTAAATACAAATTGCGGGTTAAATTCGTGCCATCGACAATATTTAGAATGGCATCAGCCTGACGGGCCAATAAATAATCTCTGGCAATGATTTCTTCCGGTGTATAAGGTGACAAAGAATAAATTCCCGGCAAATCTTGAATTTTAAGCTCTTTGTCTTCCTTCCAAAAGCCTTCTTTACGGTCAACCGTTACCCCCGGCCAGTTGCCGACTCTTTGATTGGAACCAGTTACTAAATTAAATAGACTTGTTTTTCCAGAATTAGGATTTCCGACTAAAGCAATCTCTCTCATTGGCCAATCTCTCTTTCGACTAAGACTTGGGCGGCTTCATTTTTCCGCAGGCTCAATTGGTAGCCCCGTAGTGTAATTTCGATTGGGTCGCCTAAAGGTGCTAAATTTCTGACTAAAATTTCTGTGCCTCTAGTTAAGCCCATATCCATCAGTCGGCGCTTGACTGCACCGCTGCCGTAAATTCGTACGACCTTGGCCTTCTCACCGATTGCCAGCATGTCTAAGGAATGCAGGCTAGTTTCTTCTGTCGGTGCTTCCTCCACCATGATGCCAGCTAAAATTTGCTGACTCATTGCCAGTCGCGCATTTTGTGAGAGGACGATGCCATTATCCTTTGACAATTTTGTGATAACAATTTTACTGCCCCTCACAATTCCTAACTCTTTGAGATGGCGCGTTGTATTGTCGTCCAACTGAATTTCTTTGACGCGACATGTAGTATTTTCCTTCATATCTAATAAAGCATTCATGATTAATCACTCCTGTCAAAATCCGATAATGAGAATCGTTCTCAGTAATTACTTTTAGATTATGCTTTTTTCTTCACTTTGTCAATCTAATTTGTGCATTTCGTACAATTTCTAAGCTTGATTTTAGCGGATTTTAATTATACTAAAGCGCTTACTAGTTTAAAAGTGCACAGCTTTTAAATTTTTTTATCCTTTCAAGCGGCATTTCTACATCTTGTGGGTAAAAATTGTGGATAAAAAATTTTTTCAGGGAATCAATGAACAGAGAAAAAAGTGAAGAAGCCTTGATTGGCGTGAATGTAAGGGGCTTTAAAAAACAGAAAAACCACAAAACTTAGTATTCCGACTTATCCACACCACAATATATAGTGTTTTTCCATTGACTTTTTTCCAGAAGAATTTATACTAAGATATGACATTAAATGAGTGGAGGTTTTTCAAAATGGTGAAAATTTATTCTAAAAATAATTGCATGCAATGCAAGATGACTAAGCGTTTTTTAAGCGAAAACCATATTGATTTTGAAGAAATCAATATCGATTTGCAACCTGAAGCAGTTGATTTCTTAAAGGGCCAAGGTTTCCAAAGTGTGCCGGTAACCTTTAAAGATGCCACAGCTATTATCGGTTTCCGTCCTGACCAATTAAAATCATTGGCTAGCTAAGATGAAGATTGTCTACTATTCAATAACTGGTCAAACTCGGCGTTTTATAAAAAAATTGGATTTGCCCGCTTACGAAATTGAGCCAGCAAATCCTTTTTTTGAGATAAATGAGCCCTTTGTATTAGTTGTTCCTACCTATGACATTGAAATGACAGAGGTAGTGAACGACTTTCTTGATTTTAAAGACAATGCCCACCAGATGCTGGGCGTTGCCGGCGGAGGCAATCGCAATTTTGCCGATTTATTTGTCTACACCGCCAAAGATATTGCTCGTGATTACCACGTCCCCTTAGTGTTCGCCTTTGAGTTTAGCGGCACGAATGAAGACGTCCAAAATTTTCAGAAGGTTGTGATGGAACTTGAGTCTAAAAGAGCTTAAAGATGTCAGCTATTTTAAATTAAATAATGAGATTAATCGTCCTGTTAACGGACAAATCCCTTTAAATAAAGATAAAGAAGCCTTGGCGGCATTCTTCAAAGAAAATGCCGAACCGAATACTCGAACTTTTGCTTCTGCGAATGAAAAAATTCAGTTTTTAATTGACAATGATTACTTGGAGGCTGAATTTATCGCAAAATATTCACCAGCCTTTATTGAAAAATTATATCAATTTTTAGCGGAACAAAATTTCCAATTTAAATCCTTTATGGCAGCCTACAAATTCTATTCCCAGTATGCCTTAAAATCTAATGATGGCACAGAATATTTGGAAACCTATGAAGACCGTGTTGCCTTCAACGCCCTCTATTTTGCCGATGGAGATGAAGAATTGGCGTTAACCTTAGCCGATGAAATGATTCATCAGCGTTATCAGCCAGCGACACCGTCCTTTTTAAATGCCGGCCGCAAACGTCGGGGGGAATTGGTTTCTTGTTTCTTAATCCAAGTCACCGATGATATGAATAGTATTGGTCGGTCAATCAATTCAGCATTGCAATTGTCAAGAATCGGCGGCGGCGTGGGTATCACTTTATCCAATTTAAGAGAAGCCGGCGCTCCAATTAAAGGCTATGAAGGCGCAGCGAGCGGTGTTGTACCGGTGATGAAATTATTTGAAGATAGCTTCAGCTACTCCAATCAATTAGGTCAGCGGCAAGGAGCCGGCGTGGTTTACTTAAACGTCTTCCATCCAGATATCGAAATGTTTTTATCTGCAAAAAAAGAAAATGCCGATGAAAAAATTCGTGTCAAAACGTTGTCCCTTGGTGTTTTAGTGCCGGATAAATTTTATGAATTAACCCGTAAAAATGCCGATATGTACCTATTCAGTCCTTATAGCGTTGAAAAAGAATACGGCGTGCCCTATTCCTACGTTGATATTTCCGCTGAATATGACAATATGGTGAACAATCCAAATATTCGCAAAACGAAAATCAAGGCTCGGGATTTAGAAAATGAAATTTCTAAATTACAGCAGGAATCTGGTTATCCTTATATCATTAATATTGATTCCGCCAATAAGCAAAATCCCGTCGCTGGTAAAATCATCATGAGCAATCTTTGTTCTGAAATTTTACAAGTCCAAGAGCCGTCTTTATTAAACGATGCTCAAGAATATGACGTGATGGGAACTGATATTAGCTGTAATCTAGGTTCTACCAATATTGTCAATTTGATGGACAGCCCAGATTTTGGTAAATCTGTGCGGGCGATGACCAGAGCGTTGACCTTTGTTACAGACGCCTCCAATATTGATGCGGTTCCTTCCATTCAAAACGGCAATAAATTGAACCATACAATCGGTTTAGGTGCGATGGGTCTGCATACTTATTTCGCAAAAAATCAAATGGTTTATGGCTCTGAGGATTCCTTAGACTTCACAAATATTTATTTTATGCTCTTAAATTACTGGACTCTGATGGAAAGTAATCAGTTGGCGAAGGAACGTGGCGAAGTTTTCCATAACTTCGAAAAATCAAAATATGCGGATGGCAGCTATTTCGATAAATATACAACTGGTGAATTCCAGCCAAAATCTGATAAAGTCAAAGCTTTGTTTGAAGGAGTCTTTATCCCAAGCGCTGAAGACTGGCAGAATTTACAGGCAGCCGTTCAAAAAGACGGCTTGTACCACCAAAATCGATTAGCAGTAGCACCAAATGGTTCTATTTCTTACATTAATGATACTAGTGCCAGCATTCATCCAATCACCCGCATGATTGAAGAACGTCAAGAAAAGAAAATCGGTAAAATTTATTACCCAGCTCCATATTTGAGTAATGATACCTTACCTTATTACACCTCTGCTTATGATATGGATATGCGCAAGGTGATTGATGTTTACGCTACTGCCCAACAACATGTCGATCAAGGTATGAGCATGACCTTGTTTATGCGCTCTGATATCCCTCGTGGTTTATACGAGTGGAAAACCAATACCAAACAAACGACCCGTGATTTAAATATTTTGCGTCATTACGCTTTTAATAAGCAAGTCAAGTCCATTTACTATGTGCGGACCTTTACGGATGATGCTGAAGAAATCGGCAGCAACCAATGTGAAAGCTGTGTGATTTAGACTTTTTGAAAAAACAAACTGAAGAGGCTGTGACATTAGTTAGAACAAAGCCGAACTTTACGAAGGACATCTAGTGAAAATCATTAGGTATTGTTGTATTGTTCATTTGTGATTCGGACCTACCGGGACCGCAGAAGCAAATACAATATAGTTCGGGATTTCGGCTGTTAAAAACTACTGTCACAGGCTCCTTTCTTAAGCAATTGACTAAAGGAGGTCCCCATTATGGCAGAAACTTATTATAAAGCAATTAACTGGAATGAAATTGAAGATTTGATTGACAAGTCCACCTGGGAAAAATTGACAGAACAATTTTGGCTGGATACTCGTATCCCCTTATCCAATGATTTAGATGACTGGCGCACGTTAAGTCCCTTAGAAAAATTAACTGTAGGCCACGTTTTCGGCGGTTTAACCCTATTAGATACTGTCCAATCTGAGAGCGGCATGGAACAGCTGAGAAACGATGTCAGAACCCCTCATGAGGAAGCCGTCTTAAACAATATTCAATTTATGGAATCTGTTCACGCCAAAAGTTATTCTTCGATTTTCTCAACCTTAAATACCAAAAAGGAAATCGACGAAATTTTTGACTGGACGGATACCAATCCTTATTTGCAGAAAAAAGCCGAGCGGGTCAATGAAATTTATAAAAACGGCACACCCCTTGAGAAAAAAGTTGCCAGTGTCTTTTTAGAAACTTTCCTTTTTTACTCAGGTTTTTACACACCGCTCTATTATTTAGGCAACAATAAATTAGCCAATGTTGCGGAAATCATTAAATTAATTATTCGTGATGAATCTGTCCACGGCACCTATATCGGCTATAAATTCCAATTAGGCTACAACGAGCTGCCAGAAGGCGAACAAGAAGCCTTAAAGGATTGGATGTACGATTTGTTGTATGAATTATATGAAAATGAAGAACGCTATACAGAAGAATTATATGATGAATTAGGCTGGACTGAGGAAGTCAAAACTTTCTTGCGTTACAACGCCAACAAAGCCTTGATGAATCTTGGAATGGACCCGATGTTCCCTGACACAGCCAACGATGTGAATCCGATTGTTATGAACGGCATTTCCACCGGCACTAGTAACCACGACTTTTTCTCACAAGTCGGAAATGGCTATTTGCTGGGTGAAGTTGAAGCTATGCAGGATGATGATTATTTGATTGGGTTGGAATAAAATAAAAACCTTAAAGCGAAATTTCCGCTTTAAGGTTTTTTTGTAGTATGAATTTACATATATGCCCTGACTCTAAATCAACCCAAAATGCTTAAAGGCATTGGCCAAGCCGTCTTCATTAACCCCATCAGTAATGTAATCAGTCATCGCTTTGATTTCATCGCCGCCATTGCCCATGGCGACACCAACTGCACAGTATTCTAACATTGGGATATCGACTTTGGCATCGCCAAAAGCCAAAGTGTCCTCTTGTTTAGCGCCGATATGGTCTAACAAAACATCAATGGCGTGGGCTTTAGTGATATCTTTGACACCTAAATCACCGAACAAAGCAATTTCCCCTTTGCCACCCCAAGTGCCGGGTTTTAAATTAGGAAAGGCCTCAATCGAATCTAGATGATCTTGATAGCTATCTAGAATAAAACTAATTTTATTAACATCATCGCGGTACAAGTCGCCATCAAAAATCATGTCTGGAAACGCATCATGCACGGTCATTTCTTTATCTGCTGGACCGCCTTTGCGTTTGCTGTATTCTTGAATCACCGGTTGACCCCGCTTGGCAAAATTTTTGCTGGCAAACAGGCCGTTGTTACTTTCTAAATAAAATTCCAAGTTGCGGGCCTCCAGCCAATCAACGACAGCCCGATTATCCTCGGCTGAAATCAATTGGTGCATAACCACTTCACCGCCATCTTCAACATAGCTACCGTTGCCGCCGATAATCCCATCCAATCCGATGGCTAAGATATCATCGTAAATCTCAGCTTTACTGCGGCCGGTGGAAATATACACCTTATGGCCATTTTTTTGGGCCTGCTTAATCGCTGCCACCGCTGATTCCGGTAAATTATTTTCATAATCCACCAAGGTGCCGTCAACATCTAGAAAAATTACTTTACTCATTCGCTTCTCCTTATCAGAAAATTATAGTCCGTTATTTTCGATGACTTGACGATACCAGTCGAATGAGTCCTTTCTATAGCGTTTCATTGTTCCGTTACCCTCGTTGTCACGATCTACATAAATCATACCATAGCGTTTTTTCATTTCGCCAGTAGTAAATGAAACTAAATCGATAATTCCCCAAGGAGTATAACCTAAAAGCTCAACGCCATCGTAATCAACAGCTTTTTGTAGTTCTTGAATATGTTTAGTTAAATAATCCACCCGTTCAGGATCATGAACTTGACCGTCTTCTAGCTGGTCAATTGCACCAAAGCCATTTTCTACGATAAATAATGGCAATTGGTAGCGGTCATATAAGCGATTCAAAGTAAAGCGCAACCCTTCTGGATCAATCGCCCAACCCCAGTCAGTTGATTGAATGTAAGGATTATCAACACCATTTGCCAAGCCGCCGTTAACCACATTATTATCGACAGAATTTTCTGCATCAGCTTTAACCACTGTGGACATGTAGTAACTAAAACCAACGTAATCGACTGTGCCGGCTTTCAAGACTGCTAAATCTTCTAAACGAATATCTAAATTGTAGCCTTCTCTTTCAAATTCTTTTAAAGCATAATTCGGATATTTCCCTCTGACATGGACATCGGCAAAGAAAAAGCGTTGGCGATTAGCTTCTTCGGCAGCCATAATATCAGCTGGATTACAGGAATACGGATAAATCGGCACATGGGAAATCATACAGCCAATTTGAAAATCTGGATTGATTTCTTTGCCAATCATCACTGCTTTGGCACTAGCCACTAATTCATTATGAGCCACTTGATACATAACTTCTTTGGCATTTTCGCCTTCTTCAACTAAAACGCCAGAATTAGTCCAAAGGAAAATCGGATTGTTAACATCCATTTGATTATTGATTTCGTTAAAGGTCATCCAATATTTAACTTTATCTTGATAGCGTTCAAAGACAACTTTAGCAAATTTTGCGAAGAAGTCGATGACTTGGCGGTTACGGAAGCCGCCATATTCTCTAGCTAAGTGTAAAGGCATTTCAAAATGGGATAAGGTAATCACTGGCTCAATGCCGTTTTTGATTAACTCATCAAAAACATCATCATAAAATTGTAAGCCAGCTTCATTGGGTTCTGCTTCATCTCCCTTTGGAAAAATCCGCGTCCAAGCTATTGAGGTCCGTAGACATTTCAAACCCATTTCTGCAAACAAAGCGATGTCTGTTTTGTATTGATGATAAAAATCAATCGCCACTTGATTCGGATAAAATTTATCTTCTTCAATTGTGGCCGTAATTTCTCTGGCCACCCCGTGGGCACCTGCTGTCATCACATCAATCACGCTAGGGCCTTTACCGGCTGCATCCCAGCCACCTTCAAACTGATGGGCAGCTAAGGCGCCACCCCATAGAAAATCTTTTTGTACCATTTGTATAGCCTCCACTGAAAATTTTTTTAATTAAATTCTAAAATTGGTTCATTCGCTAAAACGCTGGCTTTTTCAGTTACCAGCACATCGTCTAACTCTGCACTATTGGGAATCACTACAATTGTTGTGGTAGGATAACCGGCTGTTTTGATCACATCGCTATCAAAGCTCAAGAGCAGGTCACCGGCTTGAATTTCTTGATCCTGTTTTACAAAATATTCAAAGCCTTCCCCTTTCAAATTAACGGTATCTAAGCCCACATGAATTAAAAGTTCTACGCCATCATTTGAAGTTAAGCCGACCGCATGTTTTGAATCAAAGACAGCCGTTACCTTGCCAGAAAACGGTGCATAGACTTGATTATCACTTGGTTCAATTGCAACCCCACTACCCATCGCACCAGAAGAAAAGACGGGATCAGGTACAGCACTCAATGGTAAAATTTCACCAGCTAAAGGAGCCAAGACTGGCGTTTTCAAGCCGTCAACAGCAATCAAATGCTCGCTATCTGCTAATTCTTGATTTAGTTCTTGGTCGTCGGCTAAGCTTTCGCCAGAACCAAAGAGCTGGACTAAGACAACTGGACCGATTAACGCAATTGCCGCCCCGATTAAAATACCGATAAATGAGCTTGGATTGTCAGCATTGATTCCATTCACAACTGTCAATGGTCCAGGTAAGCCAGCGTAAGCATAATAGTAAGGATTGAAGAAGCTAGCAACAATCGCCCCGATTGCCCCAGAGATACAGCCGTAAATAAACGGCCGCTTCAAGCGCAATGTCACCCCGTAAATCGCCGGCTCAGTAATCCCAAAAATCCCGGTAATAAAAGCTGACAGTGACACACCCTTCATTTCTTTATTCCGTGATTTCAAGAAGACCGCCAAAGCCGCACCCACTTGAGCGATAACCGCAATCGTTTGAAAGGCTTGGAAGGAATCTCGGCCATACATATCAAAATTAGCCAAGACCATCGGCGTCACGCCCCAGTGAACTCCGAAAATAACAAAGACTGACCAGACACCGCCGATAATTGCCGCAGCAACAGCCGGAACTGTTTCTGCTAAGAAGTTATAGCCATTGGCAATCGCTGTTGCAGCACCTGCTGAAACCGGGCCGATGATTAAAATCGTTAACGGCACCATAATAACTAAACAAATTAATGGAACAAACAAAGAACGGACCACACTTGGAATTCTTTTTTCAATAAAATGTTCCAAATAAGACAAAAGCCAAACCAATAATAATGGCGGTAAAATGGATGATGTATAAACCGTTTCAGATAAAGGAATATTAAAGAAGGTAATCACTTCACCGGTTGAAATTGAAGCGGCCATCTCCGCCCAAGTTGGCGATACCAAGGCCGCACAACAAGCAATCGCAATATACATATTGGATTTGAAATGCCGAGAAGCGGTAATGGCAATAAAAATTGGTAAGAAGGTGAAGGGCGCCCACGAAATAAAACTAAAGACCTGATACGTGCCCGTCGCTGCAAATTCTGGAAAAGCCAACGTCACTAAAATTAAAATCCCCTGCAAAATCCCAGCCGCTGCTAAGACGTAAATAAAGGGGGCAAAAACCGCCGACATCGTAGCAATTAGCCGATTTAAAATCGAACCCTTCGGCGCATCATCATCGCTGGAGAGACTTTCCATATTTCCCAGTCCGACAAACGCATCGTAGACTTCTCCCACATGGGTGCCGATAACAATCTGCATCTGGCCGCCAGATTCAACAGCAGTGATAACACCCGTTAATTCACTCAGCTGCTCTTTCATTTCGGAACTGCTCTCTTTTAATACCAAACGCAAACGGGTCGCACAGCGGGAAACGCTGCTGACATTTTCTGCACCGACAATCGTTAAGATGTCTTTGGCAAGTTTGTTGTAATCTCTAACCTTCTCACTCAATCGAAAAACTCCCTTATTTATAAATTATACCTTTACAATTTATATTGTATGGGTACAATATAAATGTAACCATACACTTTGTCAAGGACCTTTTTTTCTGTTAAAATAAATTCACTGAATATCTGGAGCGAAAATTATGTTGAAATATCAAGAAGTGGCTTCGCAAATTGAAGCCAAAATTATTGAAAAAGATTTAGAACAGGGAACCAAATTACCGAGCGTTGGCGAATTGGTCACAGAGTATCAGGTCAGCAAAAACACCATTTTACAGACTCTGAAAGTTTTGGAATCTCGAGGCTTTATTTATCAAGTCCAAGGCAGCGGCATTTTTGTGCGCCGCAAAAAACGGATTGGCTACTTGACTCTTTTAGAAAATCAAGGCTTTTCCGGTGACTTAGATTATGCTGAGATGCAGGCGAAAGTTCTAAGTGTGAAAGTTATCAAAGCACCAGAAGAGGTGGCCAATAATCTTCACTGCACCACAGCTGATGAGGTCTATCAAATTAAGCGGGTCCAATATATTAATGGCCAAATTTTATGTGTGGAGGAGTCCTATTATAAAAAAAGCGTCGTGACCTTTATGAGTAAGTCGATTGCCGAGGGCTCGATTTTTCAATATTTGGTGGATGGCTTGAACATTCAAATCGGTTTTTCCGACCGTTACTTGAGCGTTCACAAAACAAAAGGCGAAATTTCCCAGCATTTAGAACTGCCGGAAAACTCGCCGATGTTATTAATTGAAGAAATTTATTATGCCAATAATGGCGACCCCTTTGACTTCGCCAAAAATTATTACCACTACGAGCATTCGCAATTTTTCCTGCAGAGTAATGGAAAAATATAAAAAAAGTGTCAGTAGCTAAACTTGTAACAGGCAGCGCCCTAATTATTTTATTGGGGCGCTTTACAAGCTGGGCTCTGACACTTTTTAGTTACATATTTGCAGTTGCCACTACATCGATGCCAGTTCCCAGTAAATCCTTGACCACGACATCGCCAATGTGAACCGGCGATTTTAAATGAACTTGATTGATGACCTTCATAGCATCAATCACTTCGGTCTTCGGAATGCCATCTGCTGTTTTAACCGGTACACGGTTGCGTTGACCACCTTCGACAACCACAGTTGACGTCACTACCCGCACAGGATTTGTCGCCTCCGCCTTGCCATATTTAATGCCCTTGGCACAGCTATAGCCAGTCACCGCATAATCATTTTGCTCATCGACGGAAAGATGACATCCCTTTGGGCACATGATACAAATAAACTGTTTCATACTTGGACCTCCTCTACACAAATCTCAACTTCGCCGTTGTGAATTTTGTCGATGACTTTGCGGCTCAATTTAACCTTCTCCATCTCTCCAGGTACGATATAGGTCCGTTTGAATTTCGCCAAGACTTCTCCATCAGACTGAATCGTAATCAGGCTGTCATCGTAAACTTTATTGACTCTAAAGGACAACTCCACCCGCTTATCAACTTGATCTGCCCGAACTTTTTGCGGCACGACATAGGTCACATGCTCACCATTTTTAATGGTGAGCAATTCGCCTTCAGCGCTGTCTCCCTGATTTAAGACATAATCGGCAGCAGCATCCCCCGCCTTGATACTTTCCTCTGTCACAAAATCGACTAAATCATGAACATGCACTACATTTCCGCAGGCAAAAATACCGGGAATCGAGGTTTCCATATTTTCATAGACGATAGCACCATTGGTTCGGCGATCTAAAACCACACCGGCACCTTTGCTTAACTCGTTTTCTGGAATTAAGCCAACTGACAATAAGACGGTGTCACATTCAAAGACTTGTTCGGTGCCAGCAATTGGCTGGCGATTTTCATCGACTTCCGCCACTACAACAGATTCCACACGATTTTTTCCACGAATATCAGTAATTGTGTGGGATAAAAAGAGCGGAATATCATAGTCATCCAGACATTGAACAATATTTCGAGTTAAGCCGCCGGAATAAGGCATCACTTCAACACAGGCCAACACCTCTGCCCCTTCTAAGGTCATCCGGCGAGCCATAATCAAACCGATATCGCCAGAACCGAGAATCATTACTTTTTTCCCGACTAAGTAGCCCTCCATATTTACATAGCGTTGAGCGGCACCGGCGGTATAAATGCCGGCTGGTCGACTTCCAGGAATGCCGATGGCACCTCTAGTTCGTTCCCGGCAGCCCATCGCGAGCACAATCGCCTGCGCTTCTAAAATTTGATAGCCACCGCTTTGATTGACAATGTGGACTTGTTTTTCCGGTGTGACTTCTAAAACCATCGTATCCGTCAAAACTTCCACCTCAGTTGCCGCAATCATCTCGATAAACCGATTGGCGTACTCAGGGCCGGTCAATTCTTCTTTAAACTGGTGAAGGCCAAAGCCGTTATGAATACATTGATTCAAAATGCCGCCCAATTCTTTATCCCGTTCAATAATTACAATGTCTTTCAATCCTTTATGATAGGCTGCATAAGCTGCTGCTAACCCAGCGGGCCCGCCGCCAACCACGATTAAATCATGCATGCTCAGTCACCTCCGCTTCTTTGGTGGCTGCTTCTAAAATAAAGCTGCCCCTTCGATCTTGATAAATATCTAATGGCGAGACACCTAATTCATCCGCTAAAATTTCTACCACACGAGGCCCGCAGAATCCACCCTGACAGCGCCCCATACCAGTATTACAGCGGCGTTTAATCCCATCAACAGAAACCGGGGGAATCGGCGAATGAGCCGCTGCTCTAATCTCTCCTTCGGTAATCGTTTCACAGCGACAAATCACCCGACCGTAATCTGGTTGTTCCTTAATCAATTGATTTTTTTCAGCCAAGGTCAGATTTTGGAAAATCACATGTTGCCGTTCATCGATAAATCCAGCCTTTTCAACAAATTGTTCTCCGACAGCTTCTTCCAACAAGTTTATGCCATATTTGGCAATCGCTGGAGCCGAAGTTAAGCCGGGGGATTTAATACCGGCCAAATCAATAAAGCCCGGTGCCGCTTCTTGAATAATAAAATCGCTGGCGGTACTGTTCGCTCTGACTCCAGAAAAATTGCGAATCGATTGCCGCAGATTTAAATCCGGTACAGAGCGTTTTGCCAGCTCCGCTACTTGTTCCATGCCGGCCGCTGTATTGGCCGTATCTAGGCCAGTATCTAATTCTTCCGTCGGGACCGCTTCTGAGTTAGGCCCGACAATTAAATTGCCATAAACCGTCGGAGAAACCAACACGCCTTTGCCGACCTTTGAAGGACATTGGAAGACGACAGTATTGACGACATTCCCTTCTGATTTATCCAATAAAAAATATTCCCCGCGATTCGGTGTGATTTTAAAACTAGGTTCGGCCACTAAGTTATGAATCAAATCAGAATGGACACCCGCAGCATTAAAAACAAAACGCGTTTCAAAGCTATCTGTTTCCGTTGTGATGCGGTAGCCACCAGTTATTGCTTCAATATTTTGTACCCGCTGGTTTAAGGACAGCTCGACGCCATTAACGACTGCCGTTTCTCCTAAGGCAATACACAATTCCCAAGGATTAATCACGGCTGCAGTCGGTGCCCACAAAGCGGCTAATGCTTCCTGTGACAAATTCGGCTCCATTTCCCGCAATTCTGCTTGGTCAATAATTCGTAAATCTTTGACACCATTTTGCTGGCCCCGCTCCAACAATTCCTGTAAGGTAGGCAGTTCATCTTCTGCAAAGGCAACAACTAAAGAACCGATTTGATGATAGTGAACTGATAATTTTTGACACAACTCTTTACAAAGCTCAGCACCTTCAACATTTAACTTAGCCATCAACGTTCCCGGCTCTGGGTCATAGCCGGCGTGCATAATTGCACTATTGGCCTTCGTTTGACCTAAACTAATATCATCTTCAGCTTCTAGGACTAGAGTTTTCAACTGGTACTTACTTAATTCATAGGCGGTTGAAGCGCCGACAATTCCGCAGCCAATGATTATTACATCGTACATTTTTCCTTCCCCCTGTCTTAAAAATATCCGAAAAAAAGAGTACAGCTAACAAACACCAAGTTTTTTTGGTGAATGCCGCTATACTCTCATCTCTCTAGCAGATATTTACTTATTGTTATTATATCATTTCACAGAAAAAGCTACAATAGCGTTTTCATGCTTTTGAGATTTGGTTTTCTTTGTGAAGCTACTCAGCTATTCCACACCTGCTGACTCGTTGTCGAAATCGCTAAGGCACCAGCTCCCAAAGTGGCAAAAACATCCTCTTTGTCTTTGATTAACCCACCAACGATTAAAGGCCGCTTTGCTTTTTGCTGAACGCCTTTAATAATTTTGGGTGAAACATTTGGCAAGACCTCCACCAAATCAGCCTCGGTTAAAGAAATTTGCCGTTCAACATTTGCCAAGGCGGTGGAATCTAAAAGAAAGAAGCGCTGAACAGTTAGCAGCTGATGCTTTTTAGCAGAGCGTATCATCGCCGGCTTTGTCGAAATAATGCCGTCAAATCCGCTGTGACGGCTGATGTATTCAATCGCCATGTCATCGGTGGATAAGCCTTTGACTAAATCAGCGTGTAAAAAGCCTAATTTTCCGCTTTCTTTAATGGCTTTTGACAGCTTCGCCAGCTCCATCAAATTAGAATGAAGTACAAACACGACTGCTACATCAGTTGCCAAGGCAGCTGTTAGTTCGCTGCTGTTATTAATAGCAGCGATAATCGGTGAATTTTCTAAGGCTTGATATAATTTACGATTCATCAGACATCTCCTCACCTTCACTGACGAGGCGGCGATTGCGCAGCTGCCAAATTTTTCGGATATTTAAGACTAACGTTTTGATTACAGCGTAAACTGGAATACAAATTAGCATCCCGACAACTCCGGCTACACTGCCGGCGGCGATTAAGACTAAAATAATCGTTAATGGATGGATATTTAAATTTTTGCCGAATAATAACGGCTTAATCACATTGCCGTCCAATTGCTGGATAACCAAAATGGAAAGGCCGATATACAACGCTTGCCAGGGAGAAATAAATAGTCCGACAATCACCGCCGGCAATGCTCCAATAAACGGTCCCACATAAGGGATAATATTCGTCACGCCGCAGACGACTGCTAATAAAAGTGCATAAGGCTGATTTAGTAAGGTCATCGCCACAAAGGACATGACGCCGATAATTACCGCATCAATCATCGTCGAGCTGATATACGCCGATAAAGTGTCATTCATTTCTCTGACAGTTTCCTGTAATTCACTGCGAATCGAGGCCGAAAAAAACTTGCCTAAAGCACCGGAAAATTTATCACCGTCTTTAAACATAAAGAGGAGGATAAACGGCACTGTGAACAGAATGACAAAAAATTGCATCAGAAAACTAAAAATAGTCGTCAGACTGTTGGTGACATTGACCAAGACCACATTCAGTAAATTACTGAGGGTTAGATTAGCCGATTGCAATTCGTTTGTTAAATCTAGTCCCTGCAAATCTGGATGGCGGGCGATGCTTTCTAACCAGCGCCCCGTTTCCTGCAAATAAGTTGGCAAGCTTTGCGATAGCTGAACTGCTTGATGAGCCAACTGAGGAATAATATTCATCACCCCTAAGACCAGCAATAAAATCAAAATTGCCAAGCAGATAATTGCACCAAAGATTCGTGGTAAGCCCTTAGCCGCCATTTTAGACACTAGCGGGTCCAACATATAATAGAGGAAACCCGAGACTAAAAGCGGTAAAAAGATTGCCGACAGCATCGTTAAAAATGGTCGGAAGACATTCGGCATTTGCAATACGAAAAAAATGCCGACAATAATTAAAACGATTTCAATCGTCCAATAAAGTAATTTAGATTGTTTCCAATTTTTTCCCAAAAAAATTTCCCCCTTCCTCTCCTCATTTTACCAAAGATTATTTTGAAAAGGGTTAATTTTGAAAAATATGGTAAAATTTAACTGCGAGGTGTTTGTTATGGTCATTTTCTTGTATCAATTGCTGATTGGGCTGCTGCTGTCCGGCAGTATCGCTTTTTTAGCCTATTTATTAAATCTCCTAACCCTGTCAGGTATGATTGCCAGCATCCTTTTAGGCAGTCTGGTGATTGCAATGGGGCCCTGGTATGCAATTATTCTGATTGGCTTGCTCTTTGGGACTTCCGCCATAATTTCATTCTTAAAACAAGCCTTCCATAAAAATGAACAATCACAAATTATTGAAAAAGGCAGTCAGCGGGACCAACAGCAGGTTTTAGCCAATACACTGCCAGCTTTTTTTGCGTTGCTGTTTTATGCTGTCACCAAAGATATTATTTTTCTCATCGCCTTTGTCAGCAGTCTAGCCGGAGCTACTGCCGACACGTGGGCATCAGAAGTCGGCATGCTTTCAGCAAAGCCGCCCCGCTCAATTTTAACTTTAAAACCATTATTAAATGGACAATCTGGTGCCATCAGTTTGCTAGGAACAGCCGCATCCATCATAGGTTCATTTTTAGTTGCTGCAAGTTTCTTTCTTTTTTTAAGTATGAGTCACGGCTTCCAGCTGCCGCCGTGGGAATTTCTGCTCATTCCTTTTTTGGTTGGCATCAGCGGCTCCGTTATTGACAGTTTTTTAGGTGCAACGATTCAGGCTCTTTATCGCTGCGTTGTTTGCAAACAGCTCACTGAAAAAGAAGTCCATCACCAACAGGCGACTAACCTCGTCAAAGGCTATCAATGGGCCAATAACGATATGATTAATTTTCTGACTGGTCTACTAACCGTCTTCCTCAGTCTATTTTTGACAATACTCTAAAAAGAACGGCTCGATAATTTATGGGACTGAAGAATCAATTTTGATTCTTCAGTCTTTATTGATAAAGAGCAAAAAAACTGAAGCTGTATTACAGGACTGTCTCACTTGTTGAAAATCAACTCTTCCAGACAGCCTGCATACAACTCCAGACTTTTTTATTTATCTAAATACATTTTTTTCAAATCCGCTAAATCTGTTTGGCTTAATTTCAAAGCATCTTTGGCGTAGCCAGCCACACCGCCGTAATTTGTATCTAATAGCTGATAAACCCGCTCTAAATATTCTTGCTTCACTTCTAAGGCAACCTTCATCCCTGCCAACTGATCATCCGTTAACCCTTTTTTCCGCATCTCATCAAAAAGCAATTCATTCGGCGCTTTTCTCAGCTCGTTGGTTTTCAAATAATCTTGGTAGATCGTCTCCCGCGGAACATCTAATAAATCTAAAGTTAATGCCGCAGCAACACCAGTTCGATCTTTACCAGCATAACAGTGGAACAATACTGCACCATCTTCTGTTCGCAACAGCTCTTCGAAATAGCGCTGGTAACCAGCCTGCGCCCCAGCATTCATCGCCAAATTATCATAAATCCCCAACATATGCTGGTCCACTCCATCGACATCGCCAACTTTTGTTAAATCATTAAGACTGCCGGAATTATGAACCTCCTTCATAATATCAATCCACACGTAGTCAACGGCTGGAAAAATATCGTCCGGATGACCAGCGATTTCATCTTCTCCCCGCAGGTCAACAATCGTCGCTAATTGATGATTAGCTAATAAGTTTTTGGCCTCGGCATCAATTTGATACAATTCGCCAGAGCGTAATAGGCGATTGTGGCTCACCAACTGCCCCTCTTTATTTTTTAACCCACCTAGTTCACGAAAATTCGCTAAATCCACAAAAATTCCTCCTTTTACTTTAAATTGTCACTAACCGTAATTCAGTAATATTTTTATAAATAGATAAATCCTCAATCACATCTGTATAAGTCATTCCGCTAGGCAAATCTATCGTATAGATGTTCGTGTACAAGCGGTAATCTTCATTAAACGTTACCGTAAAATTGACATCTTCAATTTCGATTTTGTGTGTATCAAAATAGTCGGTAATAAATTCCTTGGTCTCTTCCCGATGAATGTAGCGGACTTCCAATTTCTTACGGGTTGGCACTTTGATAATCCGTTTAATTAATGTCAGCGCAATGATGATTGCCACAAAAGAACTGATGGCAATCGCATAATAGCCCATGCCAACCGCAATCCCGACACCGGCGACAGCCCATAATGAAGCTGCTGTGGTTAGGCCTAAGACATTTTGTTTGGTCACAATAATCGTACCAGCGCCTAAAAAACCGATACCGCTGACAACTTGGGCAATCAAGCGGGCCTGATCAGAACGAATGACCCCCGACAATTCTGGATTGGCCAAAGCATCATTTAATGCCTGGGCAGCAATTTCCACTTGGATTAATGCGATAATCGTTGCCCCCATGCAGACCATGATATGCGTGCGCATACCAGCTGGTCGATTGGCATATTGTCGCTCATAACCGACTGAGCCGCCAATCACCATTGCTAAAAGCAAACGAAAAATTATTTCAACAATTGTTAAATCTGCTGTTGCTGTCATTAAGTAACCGCCTCCTTCTTAACTATAGCATTTTCCCTGCAAAAGAAAAACTGAAAGTCGTAAAAAGACTGCAAGAAAAGCTTGGTTGGCTTTCATCGCAGTCTAAAAAATTTATTCAGCTAGTTAAAAAATTTAAAGCGTTGCTGCTGCAGCCTCATCAACAATCACAACTACATTAGGATGATTTTGTAAAACGCTCGCTGGTAAGGCTTCTGTCACCTCACCATCAATCATACCTTTAATCGCAGCCTGTTTATTTTCGCCATAGGCCATCAAAATAATTTTTTTAGCCTTCATAATCGAACCGATTCCCATTGATAAGGCTTGGGTTGGTACGTCTTCCACTTTATCAAAGAAACGTTTATTGGCATTAATTGTCGATTCCGTTAAATCAACTAGATGAGTTTGGCTATCAAAGGCTGTTCCCGGTTCGTTAAAACCGATATGACCATTTTGACCAATCCCTAAAATTTGTAAATCAATTGGATGTTCTGCAATGATTTGATCGTAACGGGTGCATTCAGCTTGCAGATTTTCAGCTTTACCGTTTGGTACAAAACTTTCTTTAAATGGTTTTTCGTTAAATAAATGCTGATTCATAAATTGACGATAGCTTTGCGAATCTTCACTGCTTAAACCAACATATTCATCTAAGTTAATTGAAACTATTTCTGAGTAATCTCTAGAGCTGTGAATCATTTCTTGATACAAAGTTTCTGGTGTGCTTCCTGTGGCTAACCCCAAAACGCCAGCGCCTTCGTTGATAGCTGCTTCAATTAATTCAAAAGCTTTTTTTCCGCCTGCCTGAGCATCTTTCACGCGAATAATTTCCATTTTTATCCACCTCTTGTTTGGTATAGTCCAATTATAACCAGAAGCCGGCAAATAAGCAAGGTAAAAGATGTAGCTTTTGTAATTTTTGAACGAATACTTCTATAGCTTGATTTGGCAAAGTCCAATAAAAAAAGCAGCTGAAACTCGAAAGTCTCAACTGCTTAAAAAATTTCAGTCAACAATTAGTTATTATCGGCTTTAATTTTTTCTTCGATTTTATTGCGGTAATAATCCACTTCATCGTCGCTCGCATAGACATAATGACCATCCGTGATTTCCCGCAAGGAACGAACTTTTCCATCATGCTCAACATCATCTTTATACTTAATCCGCGTACGAGTACGTTCGTAATCGGGATCTGGTAAAGGAATCGCTGAAAGCAGGCTTTCTGTGTAAGGGTGAACACCGTGATTGTAAATTTCATCACTGGTGCCGACTTCTAATAATTTACCGCCGTGCATTACGCCGATTCGGTCACTGATATGTTTTACCATTGATAAATCGTGGGCGATAAATAGATAAGTTAAATTATGTTCCACTTGTAAATCTTGTAATAAGTTAACCACCTGAGCTTGAATCGACACATCCAAAGCAGAGATTGGTTCATCACAGACGATAAACCGTGGCTCAACTGCTAAAGCTCTAGCAATCCCAATCCGTTGGCGCTGACCGCCGGAAAACTCATGGGGATAACGAGTACCGTGGTTTGGATCCAAACCAACTGTTTTTAATAATTCATTCACTCGTTCTGCCCGGGCCTCTTTAGAAGTTGCTAAATTGTTGATATCAATCCCTTCAGCGATGATATCATTGACCTTCATCCGTGGATTTAATGAAGCATACGGATCTTGAAAAATCATCTGCACATCACGGCGGAATTTAGTTAAATCTGCTCGTGATTTTAACGAAGCAACATCACGACCATCAAAAAGAATATCGCCGGCAGTCCGCTGGTTTAAGCGGATGATTGTCCGACCAGTTGTTGACTTACCACTACCAGATTCTCCAACAAGTCCAAAGGTTTCCCCTTCGTAAATGTGGAAGCTGATATCATCTACCGCTTTGACTTCGTCAGGACGGCCAACGTTGAAATATTGTTTTAAACCTTTTACATCTAATAAGATTTTATCTGACATTCTGCCACCCCTTTACGCTTGTTTAACCGCTTGTTTTTCTTGGAAAATTTTCCAGCGACGTTGAATCTCAACCGGCGGCTCAACTTTAGGCGCTTGTGGTGCCAATAACCAAGTCGCAGCTTTATGCGTGCTAGATACTTCAAAGAACGGTGGAGCTTCTTCGGTATCAATCTCTAAAGCAAATTCATTACGAGGATAGAAGGCATCTCCAGTTGGTGGATCTAATAAATCTGGTGGTGAACCAGGAATTGCGTACAATCGTTCTTCGCCACCATCCATTGAAGGCATCGAGCCTAACAGACCCCATGTATATGGATGTTGTGGATTGTAAAAAATTTCTTCAGAGGTGCCAACTTCAACGATTCGACCACCGTACATTACGGCAACTCGGTCGGCAACATTGGCAACCACCCCAAGGTCATGGGTGATGAAGATGATGGATGTATTGATTTTCGTTTGAATATCCTTCATCAATTCTAAAATTTGCGCTTGAATCGTCACGTCCAAGGCAGTCGTTGGTTCATCAGCGATTAAGACTTCAGGATAACAAATCAAGGCAATCGCAATGACAATCCGTTGACGCTGCCCGCCAGAAAATTGGTGGGGATAATTTTTCAAACGCTTTTCAGCATTGGGAATACCAACAAGTTTTAATAATTCTAAAGCGGCTTCTAAGCCTTCTTTTTTAGACACTTTATTGTGTTTAATCAAAGACTCAGCAACCTGTTTGCCAATCGGCATAGTTGGATCCAATGAGGTCATCGGATCTTGGAAAATCATGGCAATTTCTTTACCACGAATTGCTTGCATTTCTTTTTCAGTCTTCTTTGCGATATCTTCGCCTTTAAAAAGGATTTGACCATTGTCAATATTGGCATTGTCTGATAAAAGGCGCATCACGCTACGAGTTGTAACGGACTTCCCACTTCCTGACTCACCAACAATTGCTAAGGTTTCTCCTTCGAACAAGTCAAAGCTAACACCACGAATTGCGTGCACTTTTCCGGCAAAGGTATCGAAAGATATTTTTAAGTCTTTAACTTCGAGTACTTTTTTCAAAATTATCCCTCTTTCATCTTCGGATCGAATGCATCACGTAAACCATCGGCCAACATATTAAAGGCAATCATAATAACTGACAATACAAAAGCTGGTGCCCACATTAAGTTAGGCAAGTAACGGAAAGTCTTGTATCCTTCATTCAGCAAAGTACCTAATGAAGCAGTTGGTGCAGAAACCCCTAAACCGATGAAACTCAGGAAGGCTTCGAAGAAAATTGCTGATGGAATACTAAACATCATTTGAATAATAATCACACTGGAGATATTCGGTAAAATATGCTTGAAGGCAATTTTAAATTTGGATTCTCCTAAAGTGATAGCAGCTAAAACAAATTCTTGATCTTTTAGCTTCAAGGTTTGGGCGCGCACAATCCGAGCCATGGAAATCCAGTTAGTAATCGCCATCGCCGCAACGATTGAGATAATACCTGGGTCAAACACAACTAACATCAAAATCATTACAACTAAGTTAGGAATACCTGAAAGGATTTCAATAATCCGTTGCATAAAGGTATCCACACGGCCACCAGCTAAACCAGAAATAATTCCGTAGGTTACCCCAAAGAAAATATCTAAGAAAGCTGCAAAGAAGGCGATAATCAAGGATACCCGAGTACCCATGAACAAACGAGACAATAAGTCACGACCTAAACTATCTGTTCCTAATAAGTAATAGGTACCTTCAGGAACATTCGCTTGAGCATAACGGTCAACCCATTGCCCACTAACCTGTGAATAACCATTAAAGCCATTGATATCAATACCAGGAATTTTAATCGGTAAGTTTGTGTAAGCAATATTTTGCTGCGTTGGGTCAAATGGTGACCAGAAAATAGTAATGATCGAAACCAAGATGACAATTGCCAGTAAAATCATGGAGATCACAGCAGCCCGATTTTTTCTTAAACGGCGCCACGCATCTTGAATAAAGTTTAATGATGGAGCAGCGATTCTTTCTCGTTCAGCAACGGAATTTCGCTTAATAAAATCAAACTTGGAAGCAGGAATTTCTTTGATTTTTTCAGGGATATTATTTAATTTAAAAGAATCCATTAACTCTTGCTCCCTTCTGATACGCGAATTCGTGGATCGACAATTCCGTATAAGATATCAACGATTAAGATAACTGTAACTAACATCACCGAATACAAAATCGTCACGGCCATAATCGTTGGGTAGTCATTTGTCAAAATTGATTTAGTAAACTGATCCCCGATACCAGGCACAGCAAAGATGTTTTCAATAACCAAAGACCCGGTCATTAAACCTACAGCTAGTGGCCCTAATAAAGTAAGCAAAGGAATCAAACTATTTCTTAAACCATGGCGGAAGGCAACTTGCCAGCGGCTTAACCCTTTCGCCCGTGCCAGTTCCACATAATCACTATGGAGCACTTCAACCATTTCCGTTCTGATGAAACGAGCTGAATCGGCTAATGGCGACATCGCTAAAGCAACGGATGGTAAGATGGTATAAATAAAGCCATCCCATTTTGCGATTGGCAAGATTTGCCATTTAATAGAGAACAAATATTGCAGAATAACCGCAAAGACAAAGTTAGGAATTGAACGTCCTAAAATTGCGACTAAAGTTGCTAAGCTATCAATCCAGGTATTTTGACGCATAGCAGAAATGGTTCCTAAAATAATACCAACAAATGTTCCCAAAATAATTGCTTGGGCACCTAATTGTAAAGAAGGTCCGATTCTAGCAGATAATAAGTTGGCAACTGGTTGGTTTTGGAATTGGAAGGAAATCCCAAAATTCCCGGTTACAAGATTTTTTAAATAAAGCCAATATTGGACGATCACTGGCTGGTCCAAACCGTTTTGCGCATTTAACTGAGCAATCACTTCTGGACTCAAACGTTCTTGGTTCGTATACGGTGTTCCTGGCAACAATTTCATTAGAAAGAATGTGATTGTAGCAATCAACCACAAAGTAATTACCATAAACAGTATACGTTTCAAGAGATATTTTACAAAACTGTTCAAAAATTCCGCCTCCTAAAGTATTTTGACTTCCAAACAAAAATTAGGTAAAGTAAACAACGACTAATCCATTAGAAATGAAGTGAATCTATGAAAAAATTTCGTCTACCACTAATCGTCTCCGCCATCTGTCTTGTACTAAGCATCATAATTGCATTCACCAATGATCAGCTCTCCTGGGGAACTGTTTCAGATTATTTATTTATGTTTATGCTGTTCTTTTTGATAGTCGGTGGCTTTTTAGCGGTTTTTGCTTCTGGCTTCTTTGATTTTTTCCAACATTCTATGCGAAAAGCTCTTGCTCGAAAAGAAAAAAGAGACCTACCATCTAAAAAATTGTCTGAAGTTGGAGCAGAGAATTATTTATTCTGGGTTTTAACAACCGGAATTCTCCTTTTATGCTCTTTGTTTTTTTTGCTAGTTTCTTTTATATAACTTTTCTAATCATATGTAAAGAGGTTTAACATGATAAATTAAAAAAAACGAATCCAAAACTTCACAGTTTCCCATTTTTGCATCGTTTTTCTTTCCATTCTTTCATCATAACAGCGTGGCGTATCTGCTATTCACTGATACGCCACGCTTATTTTTCACACGATGAATACTATTTAATTTTAACTCTTTAAATTACAAATTATTCAGCAGTCATGTAAGCCCATCTGAAATCAATTTTAACTCCAGAAGCATGTTCAACGACACCTTCCATGTTTGAGCTTTGCATTGTTGCTAGTGAACGTTGGTAGAAAGGAATAGCTCCTAATTGTTCAGAGAAGATATTTTCTGCTTCTAACATATTTTGCCAGCGAGCTTCTGGATCATTAGCATTGGTTGTTGCTGCCGCTTCAATTAAAGCATCATAATCAGTATTGCTCCATTGACCGCGGTTATAAGAATTACCAGTCACAAATAAATCTAAGAAGCTAGATGGATCGGCATAATCAGCACCCCATAGTGAAACTACCATATCAAACTCACCGTTAGTTGAACGATCTAAACGAACAGAGAATGGCACGTTAGTAACAGTTACAGTTACGCCATCTAATGCATCTTGAATTGCTCCCTGCAGGTATTCCAAGGAACGCTTAGCAGCATCACCATCATCACTCAAGATATCAAAGTTTAAGCTATCAATCCCTAACTCTTCTTTTGCAGTTTCCCAATATTCAGCTGCTTTTTCTGGATCATATTCAAAGCCATCCATATCTGTATCCTCTGTAAAGTCATTACCATCAGGACCGATTGCTAATCCAGAAGGTACGATACCCGGTGCTGGAATTGAACCATTAGCTAAGATATTGGTTACAAAAGCATCTCTATCGATTGCATAGGAAATTGCTTTACGCAGGTTTTCATTACGCCATACAGAATCCTCTGCAGTTTGATTCATTTCTAGATATGCTGTTGTACCTTGAGCTACTGTTACATATTCTGGATCAGAAGACATTTGAGAAGCTAGTTCCCCTGATAATGTAACATAGTCGGCTTGATCATCTTGGAACAAGTTCAACGCAGTCGCAACTTCCGTTACTACACTAACGTTGACTTTATCTAAAGTTACGTTGTCAGCATCCCAATAGTCAGGATTTTTAGTGTATGACCACTCAGTATCTGTACCAGGACCATCGAAATCAGTTAAAGTAAATGGACCGTTGTAAACAGCATTGTCGCTAGTTAAGGCATAATCAGCGCCATATTGCTCAACAGTAGCTTCGTGTTGAGGGAAGAATGATGGGAATGCCAATAAGAAATCAAAGTAAGGTGTTGCCACATCTAAAGTAATCGTTAAATCATAATCGCCATCCGCAACAATTCCTAAAGTAGAGACATCAGCATCACCTGTCATGATTGAACTAGCATTTGCTACTGGAGCATACAGATAAGCATATTGAGACGCTGTTGCTGGATCAACGGTTCTTTGCCAACCATAAACATAGTCAGCAGCCGTTACTGGGTCACCATTTGACCAAACTGCATCTTCATTCAAGTGAATCGTGTAAGTTAAACCATCTTCACTTACTTCTGCTAATTCAGCTGCACCTGCAGGTTCAACTGCTTGATCAGCATTAACACGATAAAGACCTTCATAAACAGAATTTAGTGCAGTAAAACTTGTAGCATCTGTCGCTAGAGACAAGTCAGCCGTTGGAATTGCTGAACCTTCCACATAATTTAGTTCTTGTGTTGCAGCTAAATCGCTAGAACCAGAACTTGATGTACCGGAGTCATTTGTTGAAGTATCATTACTCCCACCTGAACATGCACTAAGCACTAGGGCACATGTTGCAGTTAAACCAAAAAGAACACTCTTCTTCATTTGATAACCTCGCATTATTTTGTATTTTCAGAAAAATTAGTACTGTCTGAAGTTAATTAAGATTTTAAATAATTTCGATTAAAATTGCAATAGAATAAACCTGAAAAAATCAATAAAATAATGCCAATTTTTCACACTTTTTATACATTTCCAAAAACCGACTAATATTACAAGGTTTCGATTAGGCGTTTTCACAAAAAAAATATTTAAATAACATACAAAAAAAACTGTTTGTTTTGCTCAACACCAACTTTATGAGGTTAATCTAATTGTAAAATAACCATTTTTTCATTTTTGTAAAATAGGTGGTTCATCAAAATTTTCTTAGTCGAAGAAATAAATTACATCAACGCAAAATTTTTGGGCCTGAAATAGCTAAAAAGCTCTGCAGAAGAAAGTTTTATTATCCTTCTGCAGAGCTTCCTCTTTCAATCTTTGTTTAGCTTATTCTATATAAGCCCATTTGTAATCATAAGAAGCGCCAGCTCCGTGAACGACAACATTTTTCACATTTGTTGAACGCAGGTGACCTTCAGCTTTTTGGAAGACCGGAATAACACCCATCTCGCCGGAGATAATCGCTTCAGCATCCACTAGATTCTGCCAACGGGCTTCAGGATCATTGGCGTTGGTAGTTGCTGCTTCTGTTACTAAAGTATCATACTCAGAATTTGACCAATGTCCACGGTTGTACGTATTGTCTGTGACAAACAAATCAGTGAAGCTACTTGGGTCAGAGTAATCAGCACCCCAGCCACCTAGAACCACTTCGAAATCACCGGTATTCGCTCGATCAATCCGCACTGAGAAGGGTACGGTTGCAATGCTTACAGACATACCATCAAAAGCATCCTGCCAAGCTCCCTGTAAGTATTGTGCTACAGCTTTCGTTGAATCTGTATCATCTGCTAATAATTCAAAGCTCAAAGAATCAATTCCTAATTCGGACTTGGCTGCTTCCCAATAGCTTTGAGCTTGCTCCAAATCGTATTCTAAATCAGCTTTTGAATCTGCCACAAAATCTTCACCAGTATCTGGATTATAAGACATCTCTGAAGGAATCAAACTGGTGGAAGCAACTGAGCCATTACCTAAAACTTGCTGAACCATCATTTCTCGATCGATGGCATAGGACAATGCCATCCGCAGATTTTGATTGTGCCAAGGAGAATCGGCTTCCCGCTGATTCATTTCGATATACGTCGTCCGGGAAGATTTATCAACTACATAAGCGTCTTCGCCAGCATTTTGCTGAGCTAATTCACCCGTCAAGGTCACATCGTTTAACTGTCCATCATTAAATAAATTCAAAGCTGTAGAAGATTCTTTGATAACGGAAACGTTGATTGTATCCAACGCTACATTGTCAGCGTCCCAGTAATTATCATTCTTTTGATAAGTCCACTCAGTATCCGTACCTGGACCATCAAAATCAGCTAACACGAAAGGCCCATTATAAACTGCTTTATCACTGGTTTGGGCATATTCGGTGCCATATTCTTCAACTGTTGCTTCATGTTGCGGGAAGAATGATGGAAACGCTAATAGATAATCAAAGTACGGCGTTGCCACCTCCAAAGTAATTTCTAACTCGTAATCACTTAAAGCTTTAATTCCTAAGGTTGAGACATCTGCGCCATCTTCCGTAATAGCAGTTGCATTTGCCACTGAGGAATAGAGATAAGCATATTGAGACGCTGTTGCTGGATCAACGGTTCTTTGCCAACCATACACATAATCATCTGCTGTCAAAGGATCACCATTTGACCAAGTTGCATCTTCTCGTAACTGCAACGTGTAAACTAAACCATCGTCACTAATTTCGGCCATTTCTGCTGCTCCCGCCGGTGAAGGTGCTTGATCGGCATCTAGACGATACAATCCTTCATAGACATTGTTCAATGCTGCAAAACTAATTGTATCTGTCGCCAATGATAAATCGGCACTCGGCATTTCTTGAACTACCGCAAGATTAAAAACCTGCTCTGCATTTCCCGAAGCAGAGCTGCTGCCTGAAGTGCTACTACCGTCTGTGGAGTTCGAATCGCCTCCACAGGCTGTTAAGACTAACCCACATAATAAAAATCCTGCAAACAAGCTTTTTTTCATACTTTATCCCCCTAATCTTGTAATTGTTCATATATTAATAGAAAATTCTGAAATTAGCAATAGTTTTTTTAGAATTTCTTCACATTTTATTCATCAATAACCTTTCAATTTCTCATCTGATTGTTATTTAACAGAAAAATTAACTAAATTTGGGAGAAACCCCTTTAGCTTGTATAATAACTTTGAAAGGAGCTTACCAATGAAACAGTTTACTTACGAAGAAATTCGAAATTTCCGTCTGCGCTCTCACAATTTGGATAAATTTTATCCCGCTGAAAAGCTAACAGAGCTTGTCGGTGCCTGCGGCTTTCAAAATTCGCCCCCAGATGCTTGGCAAGAGGCCCTCCATAATCGGACAACTGCCTTTTCTAAAACACAGATGAAAAAAGCTTTGGAGGAAGAAAAAATTCTAGTCCAAGCTTGGAGTTTCCGCGGAACACCGGTCGTCTTTCCAACCACAGAAAGCCGCATCTTTTTACCAACCTTAATTCCTTTAGTTGATGAGCCGTGGATTTATACCAGGGGTATCCAGTTGGCTTTAGATTTTTTACAAATGGACTTTGACCTTGTCTGGCAGCTATTACAAAAAGTTATCCATCAATTAGATACAACGATTATCGAAAGTAAAACGAGTTTAGACCAAACAATTGCTGAATGGGTAGCAGACTATCTTCCAAAAGAGAAAAAAAGCTTATGGAATGCGCCTTCCATGTACGGCAATCCCCAAAAACAAACAATGGGCGGAGCCGCAGTTTCTTTTTTACTGCGGCCCTGTGCTTTTCAAGGTCAAATCGTTTTTGCCAAACGTCATGGACAGACACCTAGTTTTACTTCTTATAAAAATTGGGTAGGGGAAGAACTTGAGTTGAAAGCTCCACCAATCCGTCAACTTCTTAAAAAATTTCTTCATTGCTATGGTCCCACCAATGAGCTAGCCTTTGCCAATTGGTTAGGCTGTTCACCTCAGCAGGCCAAACGAATGTGGCATACAATTGTAACAGAAATTGTGCCTGTTACAGTTGCCGGTAAAAAGCAATTTATCTTGGAGAAAGATTTATCCGCCTTAGCAACTCCCGTCAGTAATCAACGAACTTTTCATCTTTTAAAAGGACACGATCCTTATCTTGGTCTCCAAGATCGCCATGTTATTTTAGCCAATAGCTCACATCAACGAGTAATTTGGCAAACTATTGCAAATCCTGGAGCAATTTTGTTTGAAGGGGCGATTATCGGGTTTTGGAAAACCCGCAGCAAAGGAACAAAACTTGAGGCTGAACTGACTATCTGGCGGGAAGGCTTGGTTTCAAAACAGATGCTCGAAGCGGAATTAGAAAGATATGCAAAATTTAAACAACAGACATTGAGCAAAATATCATTTAATTAGAAGCAACATCGCCATGTTAGCAGGAATCAAAATCACTTGATAAATAGGTAAAAAACTAAGTGCAGATAATCACCATATATAATAGTAGAAACTAGAATTTTTTATTGTTTAAAAACAGATTTTTAGGTTTAAAATAGGGGTATTTGACTAAATATTCTGATAATACCTTCGGCAATTTTACTGATAAAATTTTGCTTTTGTCGCAACAAAAAAAGACTAGAAGCCCTGACTTAACAAGGTTTCTAGTCTTAAAATAATTTTTAAAAATTATTTTACAGTTACAGTTGCGCCAACTTCTTCTAAAGAAGCTTTTAATGCTTCTGCTTCTTCTTTGTTGATGCCTTCTTTAACTGCTGCAGGAGCGCCGTCAACTACTTCTTTCGCTTCTTTCAAGCCAAGACCAGTTGCTTCACGAACTGCTTTGATAACTTTAACTTTTTGATCGCCAACTGCTGTCAATTCAACAGTGAATTCAGTTTGTTCTTCAGCTGCAGCGGCACCGCCTGCTGCACCAGCAACTGCTACAGGAGCTGCTGCAGATACGCCAAATTCTTCTTCAATAGCTTTTACTAAATCGTTTAATTCAATGATAGTTGCTTCTTTTAATTCAGCAACAATGTTTTCAATGTTCAATGCCATTTTTAATTTCCTCCATATATTGGTTTTGTATTTTAATAGTAACTAAGCGACTAAATCAACTAACATTAAGCTGCGTCGTCTTCTTTTTCGGCCACTGCTTTGACAGCGTAAGCCACATTGCGAACTGGTGCTTGTAGCACAGATAACAACATAGAAAGGAGACCTTCGCGGTTTGGTAATGCAGCCAAGGCAGTGATTTCTTCAACTGAAGAAACTTTTCCTTCAACTACGCCACCTTTTACTTCCAATGCTTTTGCATCTTTAGCAAAATCAACCATGATTTTTGCAGGTGCAACCACATCTTCGTTACTGAAGGCAACAGCAGTTGGTCCAGTGAACACGTCACCTAAACCATCTAAACCAGCTTTTTCAGCAGCACGAGATAAGATTGAATTTTTGATAACTTTCATTTCAACGTTGTTGTCACGTAATTGTTTACGCAAGTTTGTTACTTCTTCAACAGTTAAACCACGATAGTCAACAAAAACGACAGAGGCAGCTGCTTCAAATTTCGCAGTTACTTCTTCAACTTCTTGGGCTTTTTTTGCAATAATTGCTTCACTCATTGTATTTCACCTCCTGAATTTTGATGGAAAGAGTTTTTCTTTGAAACCAAAAAAATAACCCTATGCCACCGTAGACATAGAGGGACTATTGAATTTCTCAACATTGTCCTCGGTAGGAAATTAAGACTTGCGTCACCTACTGTCTTCGGTACGATTAATATTAATTAACCTTGCTTACCTTACCATAGATAAGGCAAGCAAGTCAATCTTTAATTTAAATTAAAATGAAAATTGATCAACGTGAACACCAGGACCAAAGGTAGTGGTTACTGTGATGTTTTTGATGTATTGACCTTTCGCTGCGGCTGGTTTAGCACGCATTAAAACGTCGTTGATTGTGTTGAAGTTTTCAATTAATTTGTCAGTGTCAAATGATACTTTACCGATTGGTACATGAATGTTTCCAACACGGTCAACACGGTAAGTTACTTTACCAGCTTTTACTTCGTTAACAGCTTTTGTAACGTCCATTGTTACAGTACCAGTTTTAGGGTTTGGCATTAAGCCTTTTGGCCCTAAGACCCGACCTAATTTACCAACTTCTGCCATCATGTCAGGAGTTGCTACAACTACGTCAAAGTCGAACCAGCCACCTTGAATTTTTTGAACCATATCAGCTTCGCCGACATAATCTGCACCAGCAGCTTCTGCTTCTTTCGCTTTGTCGCCTTTAGCGAAAACTAAAACTTTTTGTGTTTTACCAGTTCCGTTAGGTAAAACGACAGCGCCACGAATTTGTTGGTCTGCTTGTTTAGGGTCAACGTTTAAGCGGTATGCCACTTCAACAGTTGCATCGAATTTTGCGATGTTGGTTTCTTTTGCTAAAGCAACTGCTTCTGCAACAGGATATGCTTTATTTTTGTCAACTAATTTTAATGCTTCTTGCATTTTTTTGCTTTTTTTAGCCATTTTGTTTCCTCCTTAGTGGTTATAACGGGTTGAACCTCCCACGTGTTCTATATTTTTCAATACAGAGCCAACTGAGAAGCCGTTGCTTCAGGGTGTAAAAATTATTCTACAGTGATCCCCATGCTTCTTGCAGTTCCTTCAACCATGCGCATTGCTGACTCAACGTTAGCGGCGTTTAGGTCTTCCATTTTTAATTCAGCGATTTCTTGAACTTGAGCTTTTGAAACAGACGCAACTTTCGTTTTGTTTGGTTCGCCAGAGCCTTTGTCAACCTTCGCTGCTTTTTTCAATAGAACAGCTGCTGGTGGTGTCTTAGTTACGAAAGTAAATGAACGATCTTCATAAACTGAGATAACCACTGGAATGATTAAACCTGCTTGGTCAGCTGTGCGGGCATTAAATTCTTTTGTGAAGCCCATGATGTTGATACCGGCTTGACCTAGTGCAGGACCTACTGGGGGAGCTGGTGTTGCTTTACCTGCAGGAATTTGCAATTTAACGATTTTTTCTACTTTTTTTGCCACGAGACATACCTCCTTGAGTCCGTGATGTGGTTAATTGGAGATCAATATTTCTCCTCCCACTGCTCAGTTACCCCTGAGCATAAAACTGCGTGTCGGAAAACACACACTAAAACAGTATAACAGGTTTGCTGACAGTTGCAAGTCTTTTTCTTTATTTTCCACTGATTTAGCGAAGAAAACAGCGTCGAAGGAAAGCTGACTAAACAAGCTTTCCTTCGACGCACTTTTTTTATATTTTAGTGACAATAATTTTTTCAAACAGCTCAGAAAAATTAGCTGGATTTATCCAACCGGTTTGATGTTCTTGCGCATTTAACATGCCGCATACCATGCCAGTTTTTAATAACTCTTCATCTGATAGACCTTTTTCAACACTATAGGCTAAGCCAGCAAGGGTCGCATCACCAGAACCAACTGGATTGACAACAGCAATTTTGGGGATTTCCACCCGATAAAAATGCTCATTGTGTTTTGCAAGCGCCCCTTGACTGCCCATCGAAATAACTAACCACTCAATGTCAGTAAAGGTTTCTCCTTGCAAAACAGCTTTCAATTGTTCAAGATTGTCTAGCGATAATTCGACACCAACTAACTCTTGAATCTCAGATAAGTTAGGCTTGATTAGAAACGGTTTGCGCTGACCGGCTAAGCTTGCAGCTAACGTTTTACCCGAACTGTCCAATAATACAGGAACTTTAACCAGATTGATTAATTTTTGATAAAAATCTTGGGGCACACCCGGTGGCAGACTGCCAGAAATCGTCAATGCCGCAACATCTTTGGTTAAACCGACAAACTTTTCTAAAAAGCCAGCTAGTTCCAATTCAGAAATTTCTGGACCGGTTTCTAATAATTCCGTTTGTTTGCCCTCGTCATGCAAGATAGCAATCGAGTGGCGGCTTTCACCCGAAATTTCATAAAAATCATGGGCAATATCAGTTGCTCCCAGCTGTTCAGTAATAAAACGGCCGATGTTGCCGCCGATTAAGCCAGTCGCAACAACTGAAGCGCCTAATTGCTTTAAAACCCGCGTAACATTTAAGCCTTTACCCCCAGCTGTTTTTGAGACATTCGTTACCCGATTCACGTCATCAATAATTAAATGTGGTACCGGATAGGCCATATCCAAAGAGGGATTCATAGTCACTGTAATAATCATGGTTTACTCCTTAAGCTTTTTCAACTTTGCTGAACCAAGGAGTTGCTGTCTTGTCCACTACCGCATTTAATTCTTCAATATTAGCACGGCCTTCTGTTTGTAACCATTTGCGAGCGGCCGCTTCTCCTTCTTTAATAAAAGGTTCTACGCCGTTTTTCCAAGTTGCTCGACCGCAAAGTACACCATTAAAAGTCGAACCAGCTTCTTTAGCAAATAAAAGAGTTTCTTGGAATAATTTTGCCGACACCCCAGCACTCAAGAAAATAAATGGTAAATCAGTTGCTTGACTTTGTTCTTTGAAGTAAGCGGCCGCCTCAGCTTTCGTATAAACTACGTCATCGCCATAGCCCTCAACAAAATTCATGTTAACCGGCACTTCAACTTTTAAAACGTCAACTTTATATTGAGGTTTGGTAAATTCCTTCATCATTTCAATCACTTTGTGGGGTTTAACTTTAGCATATTCTTTTGAAGTTGCATCAGCAATCTTAGCATCGTAAGCGACCACTTCTAGATAAAATGGAATATCTTGACCAGCGCATTCGCTACCTAAGCGTTCCACAAAAACATGTTTTTCATGATTGATTTTTGCATCCTCATCCACATCATAATATAGAAGGAATTTCATCGCATCGGCTTTCTTTTCTTGCAGGCGTAGCACAGACCACTCCTTTAAAATGTCCGGTAAACGTCCAGGCGTTGTTGCATCGTAGCCAGTTTTTTCATAGGCTAACAATAAACCGGCCTCTTTATCTCGGGCATCCGCTGCAGGCAACCCATATTCTGGGTCTAATAAAATTGAAGACGCATATTGGGTCAATTCCTCTGACACCAATTTTTTAAAATCGGTAATATGTTGGCTAGTTGGTTCTTCCCCCAACGCTGTAATCATTTTTTTCAAAGCCCCCCGCTGATCAATTGCCAAGGCTTCAATAAAACCATCCTTTGTCGATAATTGTTCCATGTATTGCCATTTTCCAGCTGACATTTTTAACATAATTTATATCCCCTTTAAAAAAGTTTTTTATAAAAAATTATTGATATGGGTGGATCGTTACACCTTTGACAACACGGTTAACTGTTCCGCTTGGTGATGGCGTGTCTGGTGTATTGCCGACTTTGACGGAGGCCAACAAGGAAACTGTTTGAGCCACCATTTGAAATGGCAATGCAAGATACCCTTCAGGCAGTAAATCAGTTTGACTTTCAAAGATGAAAGAATCATCCGTGAAGCTTCCTTGAGCATTTTGAGAAATGGCGACCGTTGCCCGCGCGATTTCATCGCCGGCCACTTCATGTAAAATATCTTGATCGTATTGCCGAGTGTACTCATCATTACTTTGGTAGACAAAAACTAGTGTTTTTTCATTAACAAAGGATTTTGGTCCATGACGGAAGCCCATGGAAGAGTCAAAGACTGTCGCAATTTTACCGGCTGTCAATTCCAAAATCTTCAATTGAGATTCCCGAGTCAGACCAGCCAGTGAGCCAGAACCCAAGTAGACAATCCGATCAAAATCTTTATCAATTAATCCTTGAATTTGCGCTTCTCTGGCAATGACTTCGTTGCCTAACGTAATCATATCGGCAACAAATTTTTCTTTAGCCACCAAAGGAGTTTGATCGAAGACCAATAAGGCTGTCAATGCCATACAACTGAAGCTACCGGTCATCGCAAAGCCATCATCGTTGGAACGTTCTGGTTGTAATAATAACAAATTACGTTCATCGCCAGCTGCATTTTTCGCTAAAGAACCCTCCTTGGCACATGTAATCGTAATATGGAAAAGATTTTTCACAACTTGATTGGCAATTTCGACAGTTGCCACACTCTCAGGTGAGTTTCCGCTGCGGGCGAAAGATACCAACACTGTTACATCATCGGCAGTCAGATAATCAGCCGGTGTTGCCACAATACTAGTAGTTGCGATACTTTCAAAAATAAATTGCGAGCTACCCTTATCGGCTAAATAAGGCACAATTGTATCTCCGACATATTGCGATGTACCAGCTCCCGTGAAGATGACCCGAATTTTTTGATCTGTCTCCGCCAAAACTTTGTCTAAAAAGTTTTTAATTTTCACCTCTTGTTCTTTGAATAAATCCAATGCTTCCATCCATAATTCCGGCTGCTGACGAATTTCTCTTGTCGTAATTTCGGCGCCTAGTTTTTCTAATTCCACTGTTGATTGTTGAAACATTTGCTCTCCTCCTATATCATCTTTACAACTTGAGTTCTATGAAGCTCCCAAGTCAGTCTTTTTTCAAAAAGGTCTGACTAAAGATTAAAATAACAAAAATAAAAATTTAATAGCTGCTGATAGACTTAAAAAACATTCTGTAACGCAGTTTTCCTAAATAATTTTAGATGGGCCATTTTTCTAACACTAGCGAGTATGAATAATTTTATAACGGAATTGGTCCGCTCTAGCGACACTTAAAGTAAATTCAATGACTTCATTTTTCTCGTTATAGGTGCGCCGGATTAAATTTAGTACTGGCGCAGACTCTTGAATGGCCAACTGCTCAGCATCAGAAAAAATTGCTACACTCGCATAAAATTCCTCTTCTGCCAGCTTGATTACCTGATGATACTCTTCAGAAAAAATTTCATACAAAGGTTTTTGTTGCAACAATTCCTCTGTTAAATCCCCAAAGTATTTTTGCGGTAAATAACTCCGCTCCACCATCATTGGCTCACCGTCTGCTAAGCGCAGCCGCTTAATTTTAATTAACGACTCCCCTTCAGTCAGATCCAAGTTATCGGCAAAATATTTTTTCGCCTCGACAATTTCAAAACTTAAAATTGTTGTTTCTGGCATCTTCCCTAAACTTTTCATTTGATCAGTAAAACTATAGGCTCCTGCCAAATTCATAGTTTGCTTGCTTAAATCCGCAACAAAAGTTCCTTTGCCATGCCGACGATAAATGTAGCCGAGTTTTTCCAACTCCTGCAAAGCCTGCCGTACCGTGGTCCGACTTAAATCATATTGCTCAGACATTTCTCTTTCAGAAGGCAAAAGAGTATCCGCTTCAAGACCGTCTTCAATCTTTTTAATAATCACAGAAACTAACTGGTCATACAATGGCTGTTTTTTTGAATTGTCCATGATAGTGACGCCCCTTCTAGCAAAATTATTTCTCAACTCAACTGGTAGTAACCACTACTAAAGTATAAGAGGAAAAGTGGGTTTTGTCAAACAAATGTATAAGTCTTTTTAAAATATTTTCTCTGGAAATAGGGTAAACAAGAATGAATAGCAAGCTGTTATGACTTTAGTCTTATTAACGGGTAAAGTCCCGAGTTACTTTATTATTTGCAACTGAGGTACATATATCCCCATAGCAAACTTTCAATATTTAATTATATTGACGAAATATTGTTCAAGAATTTTGGTTTTGTATTAACTAATGGCATAGCCGTACAAACTTTACAAAACAGTATGAAAAAAATATCGACCTATTCCACGTTGCTTGTCATAATAAATTTGACAAAAGAAGGAACAAATCGATACTCTAATTCATTTTTTCTTAAAGACATCGCAGAGCAATCTGCGCATTACTGTCTATGTCTGCATAAATCATTATATTAAAACCGTATATAAGTCAAAGAACGTTTTCGCGAATAGAATATTCCCTTTCAGACTAATTATTAATGAATAAAAGTCCAAAAAACACATCAAACAATTTGACACAACCAAAAAATTCATGAAATTTGTAAAGAATTATGAATTTAAAATCAAAGTCTAGCCAATTCACCAATTTCGAAATTCCCCAGAGAACTATAGCTAGATCATTTGAGTTGCCTCGACTTTTTTAGAGCCTAATAGCTCTTTTTAAACTTAGCAAAACCTGCTTACTTCCAGACATGTTTTATTCTTAGAAAAAGAGAAAACTACATTGTTAACTCTAACTCGAAAAGGTCTTGACTTTAAAAGGGACCCCTTTTAAAGTCAAATTTGGATTATAAGCAGGATCTTTTAACAAAAAATCGCCATATCTAGCCTTAATCTTAACTTCATTCAAATTTAAAAAAGTTATTGAATCTTGTGCAGGTTTCGACTGATATATTTTATTGGAAAAGCTATTTACTACTGCATTATGTGCTAAAATGTTCCATTTTCCGGCTTGATATAATCGTATACTTAAATCAACATCATGATACTCTTCTAATTCTTCATCAAAACCATTGTGAGCAATAAAATCCCCTCGATTTATCATTAAGCAAGCCGAGGAAATAGCTGTATAATTATAATCTGTCTGAAATAACCTAGAGTTCATGGATGTAGTCTCAGAGGTATCCAACACATTAATTTCAGCAACCCCATTTAGGCCCAAAATAATTCCACCAAGTTGAATTTCGTCGTTATGAGATGTAATCCTCGCTCCTACACACCCAATTCTTTCAAATTGAGCAAAACTTAGCATCTGTTCAAGCCAATCTGGCGTTGAAATTTCTGTTCGACTGTCTAAAAATAATAAATATTCACCTGAAGAAATGGCAGCCGCTTTATTGCTAAATTTTGCAGGGCTAAGTGGTTCTTTAAGGTAAACGAGCTTAAACCTTTCTCCCAATTCTTCTTTATACAAGTCATGTATAGTCTGTTTTTCTTTATTTTTTTCACCTAAACTGGCAATAATTATTTCATAATTTGAAAAACTCGTTTTCTCGATAATGGAGTTTATACATTTCTTCACATTTTCATCATCAGTTCCAGAAATAATAATACTAATTAAAGATTTTTTTCTAATTGCATAGCGCAGGTTATACAAATTAGAGACATTAGTCAGTCCCACTTCCCCCACAACATTACGCCGCTTTAAAGCTTCTTCAATTACTTTTATACTATTTCTAGCAGTTGAATCATCTTTTTGAATTTCATGATTTAAAGAAAAACTTATAGGCCTTTTGTGATATAAAATTTTAGGAAGATGGAATATTGTTGCAGAATCTATTTGCTCAGTATAGCGCAGAGTAAAATCATATTCTTCCATACCATTAATATTGGACCGAAAGCCATCAATTTTTTTAGCAATCATTAGATTGTAGAAACACAAACGAGCAATATAATTTTGATTCATAATTAGATCAGGCGACCAATCTGGTTTAAATGTAGGGGAAAAACGTCTCTTCTGATCATCAATTAGATCTTCATCTGAATAAACTAAATGTACATCATCAGACTTATTATTTAGCAAGTCAACAAACTCAAATAAGGCATCTGAGGCAAGCATATCTTGGCTGCTCATTAACAAAAAATATTCTCCAGAAGCGAATTCTAAAGCAGTATTCACTTTTACTGAAAAGGATTGATTTTCCTTTCCGGTAACAATTTTTGCTGCAAAACTATCGTCAGCTAGTAGTTCGTTTAGATAATTTTGAGTTTCAATAGTCAGAATTGTATTTACAACAAAGCAAACTTCCCACTTTGGATACCATTGATTTTTTATAGACTGAATTGCTCTTTTTAAAAGATTCAAGTCAATTTCATTTAGGATGACAAGTATTGAAATGCTAGGAATTAAACCGAATCCAATATGGCTTTCAAACCGAATTCTTTTTTGCATGTCCTCAATATTATCAATCCAGTTTTGATACTCAACATCTAAAATTTCTTCATTCAAACTATCTTTTGAATTATCTTGCTCTTTCTTATTAAACAGACTTTTTACTTTTTGTTTATACTGTTTGCGAAATCCACTGAATTGATTCTCTTTTTCAGTTTCCAAGGTTCGCTGCAACTGTAATAGATTTTTTTCTTTTCCCAACAATTCCTGTTCAATTGTATATTTTTGTGAGTATAAATCATAATTACGGGAATTAAGTTTAGCATTTTCAAATTGAATTTTGATAAACTCCTCGTTTAATTGATCATACCACCCAGCAAACCATTGAGTCGTACTACTAGTAAGAAAATCAGGATGTTTAGCCAATATATAATTGTAAACATCAAACCATTTTTGTCGCTGTTCCCGATTTTGAGCACGATTCCCCACTGAATGAGGCAGCACCCGGTAGTTCTGATAAAGTCCTTCTACTTTAACTGCATTCGCACCTTTAGCAATCAAACCTAAAAAGAAATCAAAGTCTTGCATGAAAAGACGATTCAAATGCAAATCAAAACGATAGTCCCCTAAAATACTAGAACGAATCAATGAACAGGTATCAATATAATTGACATTAATTAAACGAGTTAAATCAAAAACCGGCACTTCATTTAGAATATTCTGAGTATCGGCATCTTTTAAAGAAGTATAAGCAATATCAGCCTTCGTTTGCTCTAATAACTGAATTGACTTCTCAATATGATTTTCTTCTAAATAATTATCACTATCTACCATTAAAACAAAATCCCCAGTTGCCCAATCCAAACCAATATTTCTTGAGATACAGCTACCCTTATTATCTTGTGAAAGATATTTATTTGTTTTAAAAGGAGACCGTTTTAGTGTTTTACGAATAACGCTATCAGAATCATCCAGCGAGCCATCATTAATAACAAATAATTCGATATTTTGATATGTTTGTCTAAAAATGCTTTTCAAACACTGCTCTATATATTTTTCATGATTGTAACAAGTAATTATCACAGATACTCTTTTCAATCAATTCCCCTCCGCTCCACTTTGTTAAGTTCGTTTTTAACCACTCTAAAAATGATTTGTCTTTTTCAATTGTATAGAATCTATTTTTTTTAGCAAGCTGATAAAATTTAGAAGCATAGTATTCCTCGACAAAGTTGATCACACTTTTAAGAAAAATAATTTATTAAGAATGAACTCTAACCAATTTAAGTATAGTTGAAAAAAACTTCATACAGACTTACAAGCCTGTATGAAGCTTAGATTCACAATATCTAATACAGAATCTCTAAATCTTTAGCGGCGCACCATCAATGAGTCAATGCCATCACTGTTCCAATCGCCTACATAAGCTGTATCAGAGGTTAATCCATAATTAATAGTATTTTCTGAGACACCAGATGTCAATGAATTTCTAAAATAATAAGTTGCACCACGGCGCACGACAATAGAATCTTTGCCATTACCAGTCCAGTCACCAAAATATACTTCATCATCATTATTTCCATATTTAATGATTCGATCAGCAACTCCAGTTGTTAAAGAGTCTTTAAAATAGTAATCATTCTTTCGTCGCACTACGATTGTATCTTTACCATCACCATCCCAATCACCAAAATAAACTTCATCATCGTTATTCCCATAAACAATCACAAAATCTGCAACACCAGAGGCGATAAGATTTTTGAAATAATACGTATTTCCTCTTCTGACAACAATACCATCTTTACCATCACCATCCCAGTCACCAAAGTAAACTTCATCATCGTTATTTCCATACTTAATGACAAGATCCGCTGTACCAGAAGTTAAGCTGTTTCTCAAATGGTAAGTATTATTACGACGTACTGCAATTGTATCTTGACCGTTACCATTCCAGTCGCCAAAATATACTTCATCATCAATATTCCCGTATTTAAATGAGCCATCGGCCACACCCGTAGTTAAGGAATTTTTAAAATAATAGTTATTACCTAAAGCATTACTAAAGGTTGATGTATAATCTAAATTAATATCAAAGGGCTGAGAACTATTTATTGAATTAATGTAATATCTTGAAGACCACTGCCATGCAGCAAATTCACTATTCCATTTTTGAGTAGCATTCGGTGAGTATGGATATTGAGGAACCCAGATATTTTTAGCTCCAAAATTACTGACATTGAAATTCCCACCGTTTTCATTTAACCAGTATTTCCCAATATAATAGTAAACCTTATTATAACCGGAAGTATTAAGAGCATTTTTAAAAGCTGTTGTATTAGCTGTTAAACTGCTAATATTCATATTAGCTTGAGAATCTGATTTTTCAATATCTATAACCATGTTTACAGATTTCGGCAATCCCATACTGCCTACAGTTCTTGCAAAATGAGCAGCTTCTGCTCTAGCCTTATCAGCATTTGTATACCAAGCAAAATGATACACTGAAACTTTCATACCCGCGGCTAATGCGTTATTAATTTGAGATTGAGCATAAGGATTAGTATAGGTTGTCCCTTCAGTCACCTTTACAACAACCCCTGTAATACCGTAAGATTGCATCTTTTTGTAGTCGCTTACTGACAAGTTACCATTATGACTTGATACATCGACAAAATGCGCACCAGGACGATTACTTTCACCAGCATGAACGATATCTATTGATGCACGAGCCAAACTAATTGTATCCTCATCAGAATAATATTGCGAAATTGAGCTACCCATTGCACTATTGTTTTCTTCAGTAATAACAACGTCTTCAGACTCTGCACTCACTGTTTCCTCTGTAGAACTACTCGTTTGAGTTTCGGTTATTTCTGTAGTTGACATAGTCTCATCTGGAGCAATACTAGATTCTGACTCATTAGTAGCCGCCATCAAAGAGTCAGATGTTGATTCTGATGATTTTGTTGAACTTTCATTTTCTTGACCATTAGATATTGTTACCGTTTCTTCTGAAGCTTGAGCACTTAAAGGGGCATAAAAACCCAAAACACTTGGTCCAATTAAAAAAAAGGAAGCCAAGGACACCATAACATTCTTTTTCAAAATTTTTCCTCCAATAAAACTAAAAATATATTACATTATTTATAGTAAAGGAAATAACTATATTAAGCAAAACTTTTTTTCTTTTATCCCCACAAAAACTTTTCAACCACTTGGTCGACAGCTGGCTCTTCATGCAGCTGACTGTGTTGAATTCCCATAAAAATTTGATAGCTTACAGAATTGCCATTGGTTTGCAACAGTTGAAAAGGAGCTAAGGCGCTGGTCAAAGGCACCGTTTCATCACTCAAATCGGTTTCTGACATTTGCCCTGCTAAAAGTAATACGGGTATATCAGCGGCAACATTAGTAATCCCGGCTGCATAATCTAAATAACGCTGGCTTTTTTCTGTGGGACCGTTGGCTAATAGCTCGTCAATGGTTTGGCTGCTGGAGGTATCTAAAAAATCATTGAACGGCGCACCGATACCGACAAATTTAGTAACTTTAGGCAAGGTTGTATCATAGCCATAAGCAGTCAGATACCGAAAGGCGCTGACGCCCCCCATTGAATGTCCAACAATGTTAACAGCCTGCACATTATAAGTCGTCTGTAAATACTCCAGGACATCTTTGACCCACTCCGCTTGATTCCACTCATTATTTTTATTATCCGCAAATAATACTTGAACGATTGGATTGTTCTCAGTATTTGTGTAGGTTCCTTCTGAAGTAATGCTGCCGTCAGTTGCGACTGTCAGCACCAATTCTTTTGTGGCATAGCCGTCCGTTTCAATCCGAGAAATCATACTTTTAAAGGAATTGATTGTGCCACTATAACCGTGAAAAAAAATGGTTGGCTCGTTCGTTTTCGTAATTATCTCACTTGTCGAAGCAGTTGTTTCCTCAGTGGACGTGCCACTTGTACTAGCAGTAGTGGTCTGCGGGCTGTTGGAACAAGCTGCCAGAAAGATCAGCACTAAGCCCAATATAAACGCCATAATTTTTTTCAATTTCCAAGCCTCCTAGCTAGTTGACTACAAAAAAAGAGACCATTAAGATAAGTGCCACCAGATAAGATTAAAGAATTTTTTTGAAGGTTAGCCGTTAGCTTTATGCTACTCTAGCTGGCTTTTATGCCATGCCGCTAGACTAACGCCTAAATTTTCTACTATTCAATAATTTATCTGGTCGCAGAAATTATCTGACAGTCTCATTTGTTTTTTAAATTTTATCTACTTGATCAAAGTCTAACTCGGCGCTGGTTTCCCGACCGAACATATCAATATTAACCTTCAGCTTTTGCTTTTCTTCATCGATTTCAGTCACGACCCCTTCAAGACCAGAAAAGGCCCCTTCCGTAATTTTCACAACTTCATCAAGGGAAACTTTCAAATCGCTTTGGCGCGTGCTCATGCCGATTGAACGCAGGATGTGATTGATTTCTTCCTGCAATAAAGGTGCTGGCTTGCTGCCGGCTCCATGCGATCCAACGAAACCGGTCACCCCTGGAGTATTGCGGACAACGTACCATGAATCATCCGTCATCGTCATTTCAACTAACACGTAACCAGGAAAAGTTTTATGCACAATTTCTTTTTCCTTGCCGTTTTTCACCTCTGTTTGGGTTTCTTCAGGAACGACTACTCTAAAAATATAATCTCCCATTCCCATACTTTGGGCCCGTGATTCGATATTCGCTTTTACTTTATTTTCATAACCGGAATAAGTGTGTAGAACGTACCAATTTTTTTCAAAAGTTTCCATGTTTTAAATTTCCTTTCATTTCCCTAAGTGACCTGCTCAAAAGCTGAAAAAGCTTTTTCCATAATAAAAAAACCTCAGTTTCCCGAGATTTTTCTCAACCCTAGTATAACATCGACTTTTCCCTTTGGCTAGCTTTAATTGCCAACAATCCAAGTAATACCATAGCGCAAAGCGGTATCCACGATAAAGAAGAATAGCGCAAACGCCAAAGATGTTTGGATGACGATAATCGTATCTCGACGCAATTGTTTGCCGCTTGGCCAAGTTACTTTTTTCATGACTTCTTTAACACTTTTTAGAAATTTCATTGGTCTGCTCCTTTTTTCTATTTTGTCTCTTTATGTAATGTATATTGATTACAGTGTTTACAAAATTTATTGATTTCTAAACGTTCGCCCTTTTTGCCTTCGCTGACACTCTTGTGATAATTTCTTGAGCCGCAAACGGTACAAGCTAAAGCCGCTTTTTTATTTGCCATATCGATAAACCTCCTGACGATTTCACAAATGTACTAACATACATTATCACGAGATGATTTTTCTGTCAAACCGGCGCTGCTCACCGCAGTTTTCCATTAATCCTCTATGGTTTCTTTTGAAATTATGTTATTATACAAGGGAAGGAATAGATTGTTAGGAGGAGTATTTTATGTTATTAAAATCAATTGTTCGCAAGAAAAAAGATTTGACGACAGTCACTGAATCCAGCACTTTGGAGGAAGCATTAAACATTTTGGAAGAGTCTGGTTTCCGCTGTGTGCCGATTCTCGATGAAACCAATAAAATTTTTCGGGGTAATATCTATAAGATGCACATTTATCGCCACAAAGCTAACGGTGGTGACATGAGCTTACCGGTGACTCACCTGTTGAAAAACGCTACTAAATTTATTGATATTGATACTTCGTTTTTCAAAGTATTCTTTACTATTAAAGAATTACCTTATATTGCTGTTTTAGATGATAACAATTATTTTTACGGGATTTTAACCCATGCGGCTTTATTAAATGTTTTAGCCCAGTCTTGGAATATCGAAACCGGCAGTTATGTTTTAACAATTGCTTCGACAGGAAAACAAGGCGATTTAGCTTATATGTCAAAAATTATTTCTAAATACGTCAGCATTGCAGCTTGTATCACTCTAGATGTCGGCAAGGATGCCTTTATCCGCCGCACATTAATTACGTTACCTGAAAATACTTCTAGAGAAACCTGTGAAGAAATTATTGCTAACTTAGAGCATAAAAACTTTAAGGTAGTTGAAGTTGAAGACCTGCAACATAATGACGACAACAGCTTATAACAATATTTTATAAAAAACCGGCAGCCTTAGTTTTCCCACTAAAAGCTGCCGGTTTTATTTATTTTATTCAGTTGTTGCTGGTGAATCTTAAACGATTTTTTTGAAGTTTAAGGCTTCATTTAAGACATACATTACTGGCGCTGAAATCGCCATGATAATAAATTCACTCAACGCTAAAGTACTATACATTGCCCAGAAGCTGCCTTCGCTGCCAGTCATTGTCAGCATATACGCAATGATTGCCATGCTTGCTGTGAAAAATAGCGTGTTCAAAGCTAGACGAACAATGGGACTTTTGACTTTATTATACAAAAGAGCTGTTAAGCCTAATGAAATCAAAGTCTGTGCTCCCCCAAAGAGCGCATCCATCACACCAAATCCGAAAAACAGATTGTAGACAACTACACCGCCTAAGACACCCCAAATAAATTTGCGATTGAAGACGACAAGATGATTTAAACTTTCCGAAATCCGAAATTGAATCGGTCCTGATGAAACGGGAGCCACCAAAATAGTTAGGGCGATATAAAGTGCCATGATTAGCCCGTTGACGATTAAGGCGACGAGGGATTTCCTCGTAGTACTGTTGGTTGCTTGCATGTTTTTTCCTCCTCCTAGTTTTGGTAACGCGGGATGGTCGACGAACCGCGATAAAAATATGATAACAATGGTCAATTATACCAAAAAAAATAATTTTAGCAATTGCCGATTGCTTGATAAGGAAAAATTCCTGCGTCTAAGGCGAAAAATTTGTGATACTATTAATGAAACAAAGATTTTTGGGGGCCATAAAGATGAAATCATTGAAAAACTATCTGCCGTTACTGGTTGCCGGCATAATGCTTTTGCTGTTAACTGGCTGCAGCGAGAATGCCACAGAAGTTATTGAAGATAAAGTACAGCAGACAGCGGTCTACGAAGGTCTCCTTGATGGTGCCCAAACCAAAATTACCATTCATCATCAAGATGAAACCATGCGGACTGTCGAAATTTTAGCCAGTTTTAAATTAACGGATTTAGGCTTAGAAGAGGATGCCACGCTATCAGAAGAACAGCAGACAGCATTGGAAGAAGCCTTGGCTAGTACCTTTGAAACTTATAGCGACACAGCAGGCGTCACTTTGACAAATCAATTTACCGATGAGGCCTTTGAGGTCAATATTGAATTAGACATGAGTCAAGTCGACAGCAGCAGTTTCGCCAATTTGACCGGCACAACTTTGCCAGATAGTCAGGTCGTCAGCGAATTAGCCTATGATGACTTTGCTACCAGCTTAAAGGCTGCGGGCTTCACAGAAGTCGAGTAAATAAATTTTTTTAACAATAACCTTCCAAGGTCAGTTAATTGTAACTGTTTTGGAAGGTTATTCTTTGTTTGAAGTACAATTAGTTGCTTATTTTTTTCACCAAGCGTAGCATGAATTTATTCTAATTCTTAGAAAAATAGAAGGAGGCTTTTCCATGAAAGTCCTAATAATTGGTGCTGTCGCCGGTGGCCCTTCGTTTGCTACCCGCCTACGCCGTTTAGATGAAAGTATTGAAATCATTATGTTGGAAAGAGGCGCCAATATTTCCTACGCCAGTTGTGCGTTGCCGTATTATTTAGGTGGTGTGATTGATGACCGGGATTCTTTAATTGAACGCACCCCGGAAAGCTTAAAGATAAAAAATAATTTAGATGTGCGGATTTTTCATGAAGTGACCACGATTGACCCGCAAGCAAAAGCCGTCAGCGTCACCAATTTGAAAACCAACGAGAGCTATGTGGAGACCTATGACAAATTAGTTATTTCTGCGGGAGCCCGGCCAGTTTTTCCGCTGATTGACGGTTTAGCTGAAGCGAATAATGCTTTTGTCTTGCGAAGTGTTTCCGATGCTGATGCGATAAAAAATTTCATGGAGCAAGAAAATCCTCAAAAAGTGACCATTTTAGGAGCAGGGATTGCCGGCTTGGAATTAGCTGAAAATTTCAAGCATCGGGGCATGGCGGTGACTTTGGTTGAACAATTGCCTCAGGTTGCCTACCCTTACGACCAAGAAATTGCTGATATTTTATATGAAAAATTAATTGCCGAAGACATTCACGTTTTCCTTGGGGAAACTGCCACCAAAATTAGCGAAAACGGCCGGAAATTACGCTTAGCAGACGGTCAAGAGATTGAACAGGAGATGCTGATTTTTGCCACAGGCGTCAAGCCAAATAACGAAGTTGCAGCGGCAGCTGGCATCGCTTTGGCAGCTGATCAACACATTATTGTGGATGATCAACTACGGACAAATATTGCTGACATTTACGCAATTGGCGATGTCATTGAAACAACCAGTGTGATTACTGGTCTACCAATCCCTAGTCTCTTGTCTAGTGCAGCCAATCGCCAAGGCCATTTGTTGGCGGATATTTTTGTTGGCAATCCGCTGCGCTATCGCGGCTTTATCGGTGCTGGTGTGGGCAAGGTTTTTGATTTGACCGCTAGCTTCGTCGGTTACACAGAAGCTATGCTGCATGCAGCCGGCATTACCAATTATAAAACAATTTTCATCACACCCTTTGACCATGCTTACTTTTATCCAGGAGCGACTCGTTTAAATTTGAAATTAATTTTTGATGCCGATAGCGGTAAAATTCTCGGCGGCCAAGCCGTTGGTGAAAAAGGTGTGGATAAACGGATTGGTGAATTATCTGTGGCCATCACCGGAAATCTCAGTGTCTTTGATTTGCCGGACTTAGAATTGCCTTATTCGCCACCTTATTCCACAACTCGTGATCCACTAAATACTGCTGGTTATGTTGCGATTAATCAATTAAGCAATGTGGCAGCCACAATCAAGCTGGCAGACATTCCTGAAGCCGATTTTCAAACCGCCTTTTTCTTGGATATTCGCGAAGCCGGTAAAGCTGCAGCAGGTTCTGTAACAGCGACTGCCAATATTCCTTTAAGTGAATTACGGGAGCGACTAGCAGAAGTACCAACCAATCAAACGGTTTATTTAACCTTTAGGAAAGGCTTGAATAATTATAACGCCGCCCGTATCTTAGCGGGAGCCGGTATTCAAGCGCTGATTATCGAAGAATAAAAAAAGTTGGGCCCACAAATAATTTTGTGAGTCCAACTTTTTCTTTATTCATTGAATTTCTGCTATAATTCAAAGGAAACGAAAGATTAGTTAATTTTTATAGGAGTAAATTATTTTATGAATTTTCATTATCACTTACTAATTAACCCAGCTGCTGGCAGCGGTACGGGGGCCAATGCTGCCAAAAAAATAGTTACTTTATTGGAAAAAAATCATTTCTTACATAGCGTTTACCGAACAGAAAACGTCGGCGATGAAAAAATAATTGCTACCGAATTGGCGGAAACTACACTGAAACCGTGGCAGGATGACCTGCAACATTCTGAGGGAGTCTATCCGCTGCTAGTGATTGTCGGCGGTGATGGCACGCTACATGGTGTATTGAATCAATTTTATCTGTTAGGTAAAAAATTTCCGGTGGCCTATCTACCGGCCGGCTCCGGTAACGATTTGGCTCGAGCAATCGGCCTGCCAAAGGAAATTGAAAAGGCCTTTTGGCAAATTGTTAATGCTCCAAGCCCCAAAGAAATGCACGTCATCACCTATGACGAGCAGGTCAAAAATCAACAGGGCTTAGTCTTCAATAATTTTGGCATTGGCTTAGAGGCCTCGATTGTGGCTACCACGAATGACTCTGCCACTAAAAAAAATCTAAACAAATATCACATGGGATCTTTTTCCTATATCTTCTCTATCCTAAAAGTGCTGTTTACCCAAAAAGGCTATCCGATTTTAATTGAATCAAACGGACAAGAATACTCCTTTGACAATGCCTTTTTATGCACAACAACCAATCATCCTTACTTTGGCGGCGGCGTACCGATTGCCCCGATGGCTAGTGTTGAGCAGGATAGCTTTGAAACGATTGTCGTTGAGCGGATTGCTCTGTTTAAGATTTTTTGGCTGATTATTTTATTGGTTCAAAAGAAACATACAAAGTCAAAATATTTTCACCATTTTAATGGCCGCAAATTGCGTTTGATTTCAACAGTGCCAGAGTTCGCCCAAACAGATGGCGAAGTGTTAGAGCCGCAGCCCTTTGATGTTTCCTTTCAATTAGACAAACAATTATTGTGGTATTAATCAGCTGATCTAAACATTAGAAATTAATTTGACGTAAAATTATTTCCTACAAAAAAATCCGTATCTTCCTAACAACTCAGAGAGTTTAGCAGAAGATACGGATTTTTTTTGCTAATTTAAGCTTCCGGGTCAAATTCAACTGCAGATTTTGCAGTATACCCTTGAAATAGACCTAATAGCTTACGGGAAATTGGTCCGACAATCAATAATTGCAATGGCAAAGCCGCAATAATATTAAAACCAATCGCTGTCAGATACATCATCAAAAAGTTTTCGCTGAAGCCTTGTTCATAGACGACACCGTAAAATGACATACATAAAACCATTCCAATGACCATACAACCTGAAATAGCCAAAATTTTGTGCAGCATTTTTTCTTTGTTGATGGGCAATTTAAAGGCTACTGATTTGGCGATTTTACCGACGACAAAGACATCCAAAATAAAGGCAACGATAAAACCGGGGATTAAACCACCGAATAAGGCCCCCCACGAGAAACTATGATGAATCGCTAAATTATAAGCACTCATTCCTGTCACCATTAAAAGACACATTGTAGTTGTAAAAAGAATTCCTTCGAGTTTTGTTTTTGGCATTGTTTTGCTCCTTCGTTTTCATAAAATAAAAAAAGCGCCTGAAGAGAATTTTAGCCAATGGCATTCTTTTCAGTCGCAAGAGTTAGCTTATCACAAAAAAAATTTTCGTGTAAGAGATTTGCTTAAATTTTTTTGAAAATATTCAAAAACATTTTTCAGGAAAAATCCTGAGGCGTTATCCCCGCCATTCCAATTAACGGATCGATTTGTTGTTTTTGAATCGCTGCTAAGGTCAAAATAAAATCCTTTATCTGTGGCTCTGGTTCATTTGTTGCGTCAGTAGATTCCTTAGCTGATGAAGATTTCTTGACTGCTGCAGGTTCAACAGCCCCTGCTTTTCCTGAATCAGCGGTTTGATAGCTTTCGCTGGCCTCAAAAATATTAGGCTGATTGGCCGAATTATCCAGCTCAATCCCGCTAAATAATTGGGGTTGCTTTTCCTCATTGGTAGATTCAGTCTGTTTTTTCTCCTTGGCCTGTTGAACACTCCGCCGTGGCCGTTCCTCATCGGTGAAGGGATCGGCCATTAAAGATTCTTCATATGCTTCCAATTTGCTGCGCAGAGTCAGCGACATCTCAGAGGCATTGAGAATTCTTTCCTTTAAAGTTGTTAAGCGGATGGCCGATTCATTGTGCACACATTGAACAAAGGCTTCGGTCTCTCCTAATAAAATCAGCAGGTCTTTGCTGCGGGTGACAGCGGTATAAAGCAGATTTCTTTGCAACATGCGGGAATACTGTTTGACCATCGGCAAAATCACCATTTTAAATTCACTCCCCTGAGCTTTATGTATTGAACAGCAATAGGACAGCGTGATGTTAATCCACTCATTCCGGCGATAAGTCACCTCAGTGGCGTCAAACAAAATTGTCAACTGATCAACTTTATCTTCATTGTCTTTAGCAAAGGTGATGCCGGTGATAACTCCCATATCACCGTTAAAAACATTCAGCTCCGGCTCGTTGACTAACTGCAGCACTTTGTCGCCGATACGATAGACAGTGTCATTCCATTTAACTTCCTTGCGGGAACCGTCGTTGGGATTAAAAATTTCCTGCATCATTTTATTGATAGCATCGATGCCGGCAACGCCACGATACATCGGCGCTAAAACTTGAATATCCTGGGGAGTGAAACCCTTCAGCTTGGCCTTTTCGACAATTTGCCGAATCAATGGCTCAATCTGATTAGCATGGGCATTAAAAAATGAGCGGTCCTTCTGATTTTTATTGAAATCAGCCGGCAGCATTCCTTGGCGAATTTCATGGGCTAAAGGTACAATCGTTGAATCCGAGCCTTGGCGATAAATTTCCGTCAATTCTTTTTTGGGAATTTCGGCAATTTCCAATAAGTCATGAAGAACTTGACCGGGACCAACTGAAGGTAGCTGATCTTTATCTCCCACAAAAATCACCTGCATATTGGTGGGAATCGCTTTAAATAAGGTATTGGCCAACCAAGTATCCACCATCGACATCTCATCGACAATCAATAGGCCACCTTCTAATTCCTTAGCGGAAAGGCTCTGGGATTTTTCCCGTCCGTTCAAGCCTAACAAGCGATGAATTGTGCTGGCGGGCAAGCCAGTCGTCTCATTCATACGTTTAGCTGCTCGGCCAGTCGGCGCCGCCAATAAAATTGGAAAAATTTCATTGCTGTACTTTTTTGGATCCAATTCAATACCGTTTAATTCCGCAAACAATTGAACAATCCCGTTGATGACTGTCGTTTTTCCGGTCCCTGGTCCGCCAGTTAAAATAAACATTGGCGCTTTGATAGCATCTCTAATCGCTTTTTCCTGGGATTCACCATAGACAATGCCGGAAGTTTTTTCAATCAAGCGCAATGCTTTATCAATTTCTTTTTTGGGATAACTAATTTCTTTTTTACGACCTAACAGTCGGTCAACGGCGCCGCCAATGCCCCACTCGGAAAAATACAAACTATTTTCATACAGCTTGGTTTCCTCCTGTTGAATTTTGCCTTCCTCCACCAGTCCAATGATGACATCCGCTACTAAATTGGGCTTGATTTCAAAGGGGCGGCTGCTCTCTAAGACGTAAATCGTTTGATTCAGCAGCATTTCTGCCTCAGCGTAGGTATTACCTGTTTGCAAAGCCTGCTGAAAATTTTGATGCAGGATAGCCGCTCTGATACGTTGCGGCGAATCTGCGACAATCCCTAACTGCTCGGCAATATTGTCGGCCTTTTTAAAGCCGATTCCCTCGATATCCTCCACCAGCTGATACGGATTTTCTTGAATAATTTCCAGCGCTTCATTTTGATACGTTTGATAAATAGCAAAGGCCAGTTGATTGCCAAAGCCATAGCGGGTCAAACCAACAATCACTTGGTCCATGCCGTGATTTAAGCGCACCGTTTCTAAAATGGTCCGCTGCTTAGTTTCATTTAAATTAGGGATTTGCTGCAGCAGACTTGGATCTGCCAGCATCCGTTCAATCGCATCTTCGCCTAAAACTTCAACAATTTTTTCTGCAGTCCGCTTGCCGATGCCGGGAAATTTATCAGAAGACAAATAGCTGACGACACCATGGGCCGAAGTTGGCCGCTCTTGTTCATAACTTTCGGCTTGAAATTGTTTGCCATAGCGGGGATGATCCACAAAGTCACCAAAAAAACGGTAGCTTTCCCCCTCCTGCAGCTGGCCAAAGCTGCCGGTCACTACAATTTCAGCTTCTTTGAATTCACTGTTGGTGTCGCTGACTTTAATCAACAGCACCTTATAAAAGTTGCCGGGATTTTGAAAAAAAATCGCCGCTACTTCACCGGTGATATACATGCGTTCTGCTTCAAACATACTCTCATCCTTTAATTTATCGACTACTCCGTTAAAAAGCTGACATCATTCCACAATTTTAACTGATAAGGCAGCTCTCGCTTTGGTTCGACCGCTTCTAAAATCGTTAAGCTGCTGTTTAACAAACCACCTTGACTACGGACTTCCGCTAAAGATTTTCCCGCCAACCACTGAATGGAGGAGGTCAACGAGGCCCCGTGCCCCACAAAAAGCAATGGCTGATCCGTAGTATTATCCGCCACAGCCTGCGTCACAACGTTGACAACGCGGGCAATCGCTTGATCAATCGGCTCCCCTTCAAAGGGAGTTGGATCATATAAATCCATCCGATACCGCATATTGTCTAAGGTTTCGGCAAAATGTTTTCGACGACTTTCGATTGACCGCCCCTCCAAAGTTCCTAAACCTAATTCCCGCAAATCCGGCGTAGAAATAATTTCCACCGGCTGAGCTAGTTGGCTAACAATTCCTTTAGCAGTATCTTGGGCCCTTTTAGAGGTGCTAGCATAAACTTTTGCAAAGGGAATCTCTTTGACATGCTGGCCAAATTGTTTAATTTCATCATGACTAGTAGGCAATAAAGGGGAGTCCCCCATCATTCCTTGAAAACGGCCGGCTAAGTTCCATTCAGTTTTCCCGTGGCGTGTAAAATATAAATCCATTTTGACGTCCTTTATCGTTTATTTTTAATCTAATTTATCGTGCTCATAATGATGCTCAAGTTCCAAATTTGGAAAATTTTGCTGCCGCAACGCTTCATAGACAATTAATGCGGCGGTGTTCGATAGATTTAATGACCGTACATGCTCGTCATTCATTGGAATCCGCAAACATTTTTCTTCATTTTCCCGCATAAATTCCTCCGGCAAACCGGTTGTTTCTTTTCCGAATAAAAAGAAATGGTCCTGCCCGTCATTATAGTCAACATCACTATAAACCTTGTGGGCAAATTTAGTGATTAAGTGGAGCTGGCGCTCACCAAGGTATTCTAAAAATGCCTCTAAAGATGCGTGGTAAGTAATATCAACATCGTGCCAATAATCTAAACCCGCTCGTTTCAGCTGCTTGTCATCTGTCGAAAAGCCTAGAGGTTCAATTAAATGCAGCGGTGAATTAGTCGCCGCACACGTCCGAGCAATGTTGCCGGTATTAGCAGGAATTTGTGGTTCAAACAAGACTATCTGATTTGTCATGGAAAAGTTCCTTCATTCTATAGTTTATCGTCAATCGCAATACAAACAGTATAGCGGATTTCATGATTTTTGCATAAAAAAAACGTACCGCCTCGGTGTCTAGCACTGCGAGTCGTTACGTTAGTGAAGCTCTTTTCACTAACTTTTATCAGAACAGGAACCTGATAAAAACCAATGAAAAATGACTTGAATGTAATATAACATCATTCGTAAAATTTTTCAAGTCTTTTCTTAAAATTATTTCAAATTTCAGGCCATTTTCTTTACAGCCTTAATCACATCGACATCAATTGTGATTTTTCTTAAGGGGTTTTCTGAAAGAAACTGTTTTCTTTCGGGACTGACTTGCCACTCTAAAGGCGACATTGACAATAAATCCAAACGATTTTCTTCGGGAACATCAAAGCTATAGGTCACACGTTTTTGCTGTACAATCGCCATTTTTTCAGAAAGCTTTTGAACAACCGCCTGATTTGAATAAGATTGCTTGTCTTTTTGATCTGGATAAAAAGCAGCTCGCAATTCTTTTAAATAACAAGATTGCGGAACTATTTTTAACAAAAAGCCGTCTTTTTGTAACACTCGTTGAAATTCTTGATAGTGGGAAGGAGTAAAAATATTCAATAAACAAGTAAAACTTTGATCAGCAAAGGGTAAATTGGTCAAATCTGCGACACAGTAAAAATTTTCTCCCGGCTGATTGCTGGCCAGATAGATGCCTTCTTTAGAAATATCAAAGCCGACACCAGTTTGAAAGCTCACTTTGTCCTTCAGCAATGACAAAAAGCTGCCCTCTCCACAGCCAACATCTAAGATACTCATTTCAGAAGTTAACCAGCTGGCTACGACATCCAGTACCGGCTGATACATGCCTGCTTGAATCATGCGGCCTCTTGGTTGAAACATTTCCTTCGAGTATTCAGTAACATGTCCCTGTTTTAAAAAAAACAGTGTTCCTTTTTTGGATAAATCAAAGCGATGACCGCTCTCACAAATTAAGCTATATTCTTTAGACTGCATCCCTTGATGGCACAAAGGACAGCGAAAAAAATTAGCATTTTTTTCTATAAATAATTGGGCTTGATCAATTTTTTTTAACATCTTTTCTCTCACTTTTTTAACTAATGACTTCATCTTAAAGCTTGCTCTCAACAACTGCAAGTAAATATGCTAAAATAGCGGTGAAATCTTGATTTCAGCTTAACTACTACTTAATCATTAAGGAGGCAAACAAGTGATTAAAGAATTTTGTGCCGAAAACTTTACCCATATTCCCCAAGCTATTGCCAATGGTGCCAAACGGATTGAATTATGCGACAACTTGGCCGTTGGCGGAACGACTCCTAGCACAGGCGTCATTGAAGAAGCCTTGAGCTATGGCAATGAGCATCAAGTGCCTATCATGACCATGATTCGGCCTCGAGGCGGTAATTTTTTCTACAATGATACCGAATTAAAAATTATGCACACGGATTTAATCGAAGCTAAAAAATTAGGCACAGATGGCGTAGTCTTCGGCTGCTTGACGGAAGAGCATTGGTTAGATGAAGAAGCTCTAGAAATGCTTTTAGAAAATGCTGAAGGCTTACAGGTGACCTTTCACATGGCCTTTGACCAAATTCCAGCCGCCAAACAATTTCAAGCGATTGATTGGTTAGCCGAGCATGGCGTCCAACGGATTTTAACCCACGGTGGAGCAGCTGGCACAAAAATTGAAGATAATTTCCCCCGTCTCAAAGAATTAATTGACTATGCCAAAGATAAATTAATTATCTTGCCCGGCGCCGGCATCACTGATGCAAAAGTTGAGGCCGTGATGGCGACACTAAATGTTCACGAAGCCCACGGCACCAAAATTGTTGGTAATTTTGGCTAAAGTAAACAACAGCACTAAAGTGGCCCTCAAAAGTTAGACCAAAAATCTAACTTTTGAGGGCCACTTCACTTTTTTTATGCTGTTCTTTTGCTAATGACCAATAAAATAGCTCATAAAGAAGCTGGCAATATTGAAATAAATCAAAACACTTGTTAAGTCACTTAAGGTGGTGATAAAAGGGCCACTGGCAACCGCCGGATCAAAACCTAGCTTGTCCATTAAAACTGGAATCAAACTGCCGGCCAAATTGGCGACTGTAATTGCCCCCAACATCGCCATACCAATCACGAAACCTAAAATAAAATCTTGCCGCCAAATACCGACAATAATCATAATGGTGACACCAGTGATGGCACCGGTAATGGCACCGGTGGCCACTTCACTTAAAATCATACTAGCAAAGCCTTTTTTTTCATCTGAAACCGCTAGCCGCCTCACAGCAACCGCTAGTGATTGCGTGCCGGCATTCCCCGCAGTCCCAGTAATCAAAGAAATAAAGACGGCCAAAATACTCGCTTCACTGACCAAACTTTCATAATGCGAAATTAACGTCGCTGTTGACATGCCTAAAAAAAGTAAGGTGATCAGCCATGGCAAACGACGTGAAGCTGCCTTCATCGGATTTTCGCTGATTTCTTCAACGTTAACCCCCGCCAAACCGGAATAATCGCTGGCTGCTTCATCATCGATAACGTCGATAATATCATCGACGGTAACGATCCCTAGTAGATGGTCATCATAATCAGTCACCGGCAGAGCTAGGAAATCATAATCCCGGAAGGTTTGAGCAACATCCTCTTGGTCATCGCCAACATGAACCGAGATAACCCGTTCATTTAAAATTTCTGAAATCATCGTGTCGTCATCATTGATAATTAAATCCCGCAAAGAAATTACACCGACAAGTTGCTCTTCGCTATTGACAACATAAACATAGTAAATCGTTTCAGCAACAAACGCTTCTGTTTTTAGCACATACATCGCTGACCGCACGGTTTGATTGGCCACGATTGACACAAACTCGGTGGTCATGATAGAACCAGCGGTATCGTCTTCATAATGCAGCAATTCTTTAATTTCGCTGGCTGCTTCTGCATCCATCAAATTTAAATATTTTGCAACGTCTCGTTTATTTAACGTGTTTAATAAATCCACGGCATTATCGGTAAACATTTCCGCTAGCATATCAGCGGCATAATTAGGCCGCATTTCTGCTAAATAATCCTTCATGTGTTCATTGTCTTCTTCGATAACATCAAACATATCCGCCAATTCTTTTGGCGATAAATAACCATAAACTTGCTGCCGTTGGGTTTCATCGAGGTCTTGGTAGAACTGCCCCTGCTCGTAAATATGCAGGTCTAAAAAGCGTTCTCGAAAATCTTGAATCTTATCCTGGGCTAAATCCACCAGTAATAGGTCAAACTGCTCCTGCAATTCTTGATTTTCATCCATTTCCCTCACCACAACTTTCTAAAAAATATTTTTCTGCTGTTCTAAAACTTTTTGCATATCCTCCGCTAAAGGCAGCTCAAATGCTAAAGCTTCCCCCGAAAAAGGATGTTGAAAACGCAAGTCGTAACAGTGTAGCGCTTGGCGTTCACCCCCTAAATCCAAGCGACCACCGTACATGTCATCCCCTAATAACGGGCAATTAATCGCCGCAAAGTGGACCCGAATCTGATGCGTCCGGCCGGTGTGCAGTTGAATATCGACTAAAGCTACTTCCTGACCTAAATAATCCAACCAGTATTCCGTGACCGCCTGCTGGCCTTCTGCAGCAACTTTGCGTTTTAATAAAGAAGTTAAATCTCTAGCGATGGGTAAATTAATTTCAGCGTGCTTTTGTAGCGTATTAATTTCACCAGCCACCAGAGCTTGATATTTTTTTATAAATTGCTTTTCCCTCAGCTGGACGTCTAATTTCGCATGGGCAAAACCATGCTTAGCAAAAAGCATCAATCCGCTGGTGTCTCGATCTAAACGGGTCACCACATGAACCACTTGATCGAGATAGCCTTGTTTTTTATAATAATTTTTCACCCGATTGGCCATCGTCCCATTCGGATGATACTGGGCGGGAATTGACGAGACCCCCCATGGTTTATTCACTACTAATAGGTGCTCATCTTCAAAAATTATATCGATTGGTGTCTCATCTAAGAGAACTGTTTCATGTTCTTTTTCATCCGGAATCACAACTGTAACCTTATCATTTGCCTTTAGAGAAAACAAGACATTTTGCTCCTGCTGATTAACAAAAATTTGCCCACCTTGAAATTTAATTTTCGCCAGCAGTCCTTTAGAAATTCCCTGCTCTTTTAAAAAGCTCCGCAAAAGCTGCGGGGCTTCTTTTTGAAATATCCAATTAAATTCCACGGCTACCCCTCACTGATAAAGGAATCCCGCACTCGCCGCCAAAAATGCGTATGGCGATAAGAAGCAAAGTGAATCCGTTCCTTGGCAATTCGATAATAAATGGAGGCAATATTGTCTTGGCGGATATCCAATTGATCGACAGTTACAAAATAGTCACTGCGATCCTTCAAATTAATTTCCAGCCATTCATTTTCTGCAATGATAATTGGCGAGCCTAGCGTTCTGAAAATCCGATTATTTAGTGAAGCAATTTCTGCCAATTGAAAGGCATTGATACTAGGATGAATCACTGCACCACCGATACTTTTATTGTAAGCCGTTGAGCCGGTCGGTGTTGAAATCGACAGCCCATCCCCCCGAAACCGCTCGAATAATTCATCTTTAATATAGACATCCGCCACCATCGTGCGATTGCCCCGCTTAATCGTTGACTCATTTAAGGCCAGAAAATGATTTTGCGTCTTGCCGTCTGAATATTTGATAACAATATCTAATAAAGGATAGCTGACACTCTGGCCACGATTATTTTTTAAACTTTCAACTAACTCCGTCAGCTCGTAATCTCGCCAATCAGTGTAAAACCCTAGATGCCCCGTATGGACACCTAAAAAACTGACCTTAGATAATAAGTGATTGTAACGGTGAAAGGCTGAAAGCAATGTGCCATCGCCGCCAACCGAAATTACCAGCTCAGGATTGCGTTCATCTAAAATAATATTTGCTTGACCTAAGAGATCTCGCAGCTGTTTGGCAACTGCCAATGATTTTTCTTCGTGATTATTTACAATCGCAACTTTCATGATTGATCCCCGCTATTTTTCTGAAAATAATTATCCCGCTCAGAGCCTCGCCCGTGGGAGAAGAGCTTTTGGGCTTCTTGGATTTCCTCACGAATTTTTGACATTTCTTCATCTAACAGATAGGCCGCCTCAGCTGCCCGCTGCAGGCGTTCGCCCATCTCCTGAGGAAATTCTCCTTTATATTTATAGTTTAAAGAGTGTTCAATCGTTGCCCAAAAATTCATCGCCAGTGTCCTGATTTGAATTTCCGCTAAAATAATTTTTTCGCCGCCTACAAGCTCCACCGGATATTCAATCACCAAATGATACGAGCGATAACCGCTTGCTTTATTATTAGAAATATAATCCCGTTCTTGAATCACCTTGATATCCCGACGATTTTTTAAAATTTGCACAACCTGATGGATGTCCTCCACAAATTGACACATAATCCGCAGGCCAGCAATATCTGACATTTCCTCTTCTAAACGATCTAAAGGAATGTGCCGCAGCTGAGCCTTCGCCAAAATACTTTCCACCGGTTTGACACGGCCAGTCACAAATTCAATCGGCACATGTTCACTTTGTTCCCGGTATTGCTTGCGGATCCCCCGCAGTTTTATCTTCAATTCTGACACCGCTTGTTCATAAGGTGCCAAAAATAAGTTCCAGTCTCGTTCCATCTATTTTTCCTCAACTTTGCATTTTACATACAGTCTTATTTTACCATAAAGGCCTAGCAGAATTAAGGAAAGCACTTCATTTTAAAATAGTTGTCGATTTTGATTTTATCTACTATGATGAAAAGAAAAGCGAGGAGAAATTCATGAGTGAAAGTGTCGAAATAGAATACAAAAGTTTACTAGCAGCTACAGATTACAAAAAATTACTTGATTTTTACCAGCTAACTGCCGCTGATTTTTTCAGCCAGACCAATGCTTACTATGATACAGCAGACGGCCGGCTGCGAAATGCCGGCTGGGGTCTGCGGATTCGCCTCTACAGTGATTATGGTGAAGCCACTTTAAAAACCCCTTTAACAGACGGGCTTTTAGAAACCACTGACAAGCTTTCTTTAGGAGAAGCTAACGCTTATGTCGAGGCCGGAAAATTTTTATCAGCAGGCCACACGGTGGAAAAATTACAGGAGCTTGCGGTCACTGCCGATGAGTTAGAGCAAATTGCCCAATTAACTACTAAACGAGCTGAATTTAAAATTCCGGAAGGCTTGTTAGCAATTGACCATAGTTTTTATAGCGGACAAGAAGATTTTGAAGTGGAGTTAGAGGTGGCCGATGCCCAAATCGGCCAGCAGGCGTTTAGGACCTTTTTGCAGAAATTTGACATTCCTTATAAAAAAGCCGACAACAAAATTAAACGGGCTTTTTCTGCAGCTAATTTTGATAAAAAATAAAAGAAAAGACTGAAATCATAAAAAATGATTTCAGTCTTAACGTTTACTTCAATTTTTTTATTTCTTAATACCAGCCATTTGCTAACCAAAAGGCTTGGGCAGCTGTCCATGAACCATAACGGCTTGCTACATAAGCATCAGCAACTGCTTCTTGATTGGCAGCTGAATAGTCACCGTTCAAGTATGAAGAAGTTAATTGGTAACGGCCGATGTATTGTCCGTTAGTTGCTGTATAAGAACCACCAGATTCTTTTTGGGCAATCCATTCTTTCGCTTCAGCTTCGCTACCACTTACGCTAGAAGTATAAGTTGAAGTGCTTGAAGTATCAGTAGTTGTTGTATCTGTTGTTGTTTCAGTCGCAGTAGAAGTAGTTGTTTCAGCAACGGTGTAAGTTCCGTTGGCAATTTCTTCTTCTGTTGGAATTGATAATTCTTGACCGACGATAATTAAGTTAGCGTCAGTTAAACCACTTGCTTCAGCGATGGCATTAACATAGTCGTCACTGCCAAAAAATTCAGATGAAATATGTGAAAGAGTATCTCCTGATTGAACTGTATAAGCTTCGGCAGCACTAGCATTGGTGGCACCTGCGAAAAATCCGATTCCGGCAATGGCAGCTGTTCCTAATAGTAAAGTTTTAATTGATTTCATGTAACTCTCCTTAAATAAATAAAGTGTTGTTCGCATCAGCGACGAACACTACTTTAACACCAGAAAATATTACATAGGTTTAAATAATATAACACTTCGTTACGGGAAACAGGGTTTTCGTAATACCTTGTAAAAAAGGCGGATAGCCCTTGCTACATCAAACTTTTCACTGTTTTATAACAAGGACAAAATTGGTCAATATTCTTAAATTTATTTTGTAAAGAATTTTTTGACCGTCTTATGTTACGAAGTTTGACAAATGTTACAAAATTGCAAACGTTTTTCATTACTTTCTTAGCGGTTTGATTGATTGGATTCAGCAGATATCAAAGATTTCAACAAAAAAAAGCTCTTCTGAGAACTTTTTAGGTTCTCAAAAGAGCTTTTTAACATTTTTCCTACTATATAAGTTAAGAAAAGATTAACTGCGAATCAGATGATCAAAGGCACCTAAGGCCGCTGTTGCACCGGATCCCATTGAAATAATGATTTGTTTGTAGGCACTGTCGGTACAATCGCCAGCGGCAAAAACACCCGCCATACTAGTTTGACCTCGCTTGTCGACGACAATTTCACCCATGCGACTCAACTCTAGCGTATCTTTTAGCCAATCGGTGTTTGGAACTAAACCGATTTGCACAAAGACACCTGCTAATTCAATATGATGCTCGTCTTCTGTCTCACGATTCATATAAGTTAAGCCGTTTACTTTGGTGTCGCCGGTAATTTCTTTTGTGGCGACATTTTTCAAAATAGTCACATTCGGTAAACTAGCCAAACGTTCCTGCAGCACTTGGTCAGCTTTTAATTCTGGTAAAAATTCCAAAAGCGTCACATGTTTGACAAGTCCTGCCAAATCAATTGCAGCTTCCACTCCGGAATTCCCGCCGCCGATTACTGCCACGTCTTTACCTGCAAAGAGCGGGCCATCACAATGGGGACAATAGGCAACCCCTTTAGTTTTGAATTCCGCTTCACCAGGAACGCCAGTATTGCGCCAGCGAGCACCAGTTGCTAAAATTGCTGCTTTTGTTTGCAGCACTGCGCCATTTTCCAGCGTAACTTCGACAAATTCTTTTTTCTCAATTTTGGCAGCACGTTGGGCCTTCATCACATCAACTTCATATTGATTGACATGTTCCTCAACAGAAGCCATAAATTTCGGTCCCTCTGTATAAGGAGTACCGATAATATTTTCGATACCTAAGGTTTCCATCACTTGGCCGCCAAAAGTTTCCGCTAATAAACCAGTGCGAATTCCTTTGCGGGCAGCATAGATTGCCGCACTCGCTCCAGCCGGTCCGCCGCCGACAACTAAAACGTCGAAGGGTTCTTTGGCTGTGAACTCAGATGGATCACTTGTCACCACTTTTGCTAAAATATCATCTAACGTCATGCGGCCGCTTTCGAAAAACTCGCCGTCTAAATAAACTGTCGGCACTGCTAAAATTTCTTTTTCTTCCACTTCGGCTTTAAACATGCCGCCTTCAATCATTGTATGACTGATTGTTGGGTTTAAAACACTCATAATATTTAGTGCTTGTACCACATCTGGACAATTGTGACAGGTCAAACTGACATAAGTTTCGAATGCTAACGGCTGTTTGATTGTTTTAATCAAGGCAACCTGTTCATCAGAAATTTTTGGTGCCCGACCACTCACCTGTAGCAAAGCCATAATCAATGAAGTAAACTCATGACCCATTGGCAGGCCAGCAAAAACAATACCGGAATCTTCGCCTGGGCGGGTTACTTTAAAACTAGGCGTCCGTTTTAAAGTAACTTCTTTAAAGGCAATCTTATCTGACATCTCAGCAATTTCCGTGACAAAGTCGCGGACTTTGCCGGAAGCTTCGCTATCATTTAAACTTGTTTCTAAAACAATTGGATTTTCCAACATGGTTAGATATTGGGCTAATTGTCCTTTTACTTCAGCATCTAATGCCATAAAGACGTTCCCCCTTAAATTTTACCTACTAAATCAAAGCTAGGAGTTAAAGTTTCTTCGCCTTCTTGCCATTTGGCAGGGCATACTTCACCTGGATGGTTACGGACATATTGGCCAGCTTTGATTTTATTGATTAAAGTGCTAGCATCACGGCCGATACCGTCAGCATTGATTTCAATTGCTTGAACTACGCCATCAGGGTCAATAATGAATGTCCCACGATTAGCTGCGCCTTCTTCTTCATCCAGCACATCAAAGATGCGGGAAATTTTATGGGATGGGTCACCAATCATAATGTATTCGATTTTGCCGATTGCATCTGAATGGTCGTGCCACGCTTTATGGGTAAAATGAGTGTCTGTGGATACAGAATAAACTTCCACTCCTAAATCTTTTAATGTTGCGTATTGTCCTTGTAAATCCTCTAACTCAGTTGGACAAACAAATGTAAAATCTGCTGGATAAAAACAAACGATGTTCCATTTCCCTTTAAAATCTTCAGAGCTTACATCGATAAATTCTCCCTTATGGTAAGCCTTCGCTTCAAACGCTTCGATTTCTTTTCCAATTAATGACATTGACAATTCCTCCTCACAAATTTTAAGGGTAGATTCCCTATTTATAATTATTATAATAAAACAGCCATTAAGTCAATCTTTTTTCCACTTTTTAAAAAACTTTTTTGACAATCTAGAAATTTTTTTACAAAGATTATCTTTCTATTAGCAAGGAATGCGCTCGGTTTAAGTCAATTTAAACAAAACTTGAAAGCTATTTCAGTAGTTTACTGACTTTGTTGAGAATGATTGTCTCTAAAATGAGAATCAAAAAAACCTGTAACTAGGAAATTTTCCCAAAGTTACAGATTTTTAAAAAGTGTCCCTGATTCAAATGAAAATGCGGATGCCATTATAGATATTAACCAAAATGACTAAAATAATTACACCTTGAAAGACGGTTGTCACCTTTTGTGGCGATAAAACTTGGCTAAACTTTGCACCGATTAAGCCGCCACAGATTGCTGCGGGAATCACAAAAAATAGCATTTGCAGGTCATAGCGGGCAAAACCACTGGAAAACGCAATTGTAGCCAGTTTGGTCAGCTGAGAGAAAAAAATCGTGCAGATGGAGTAAACAGTCGCCTCTTTAATTGGCAGACTAAAGAGCAGCATCAGCAGTGAAACATTAATCGGCCCGCCGCCAATTCCTAAAAGGCTGGCGAGGAAGCCTAAAGTCACCCCGCACAGGCAATACCAAAATATACTGTTTAAATGAAATTGTTTCCAGTCGTATTTGCTGTATAAAAAGGCAAAGACCAGCGTAAAAATAGTAATTACAATTTGAATCAGCTGCACGTAGTCTTCATTGGGAAAGATTTTTAAGAGGCCTTCAAAGCCAACATTGCCGAGAAAACCACCGATGACCGCTCCTAAAGAAACCCAGAGAACAATCGGGCCATTCAGTTTGCGGCCGCTAGCAAGTTGCCGCCAAGTGGAGACAACCGACATTGTAAAAACCGCCACAGCTGAATAAAAGGAGACCGCAGCAACAGAATCATAGCCGATAAAATCCAAGACCGGCTTGATAAGAACGCCGCCCCCCATGCCTGAGATTGCTCCAACGGTATTGGCCAAAATAATTACAATAAAATACAGTACACCGATTCCAATCACCTTGTTCACTCCTTTTAAAACACAAAAATAAATTACACTAATTCAAAATTAGCATACCTGCTTTTTAATTAAAAGCACAAAAAAATTCGCTGCTACTATTACTTGAATAAATCAGTTAAAAATCGGCAACTGATTTCCCTCTCTTTAACCAGACTTTTCTAAAACAATAAAAAAACTTTGAAAAGCAGCCACTAGATGCAGCAGCGCTTTTCAAAGTTTATCGATCATATTTTTTATTCCGTCACATAAGCTAAACGATAAGAAACTGTCCGACCAAATTGGAAGGTTTGTACACCTTGCAGACGTTCTGACTGTAAATAAGCCAAAGCCCCTTGATAAATCGGCAGAACTGCGGTATCTTCTTCAATCAGTTGTTTTTCTAAAGCCAATAATTCATCCCAGCGAGCTTCTGGATCGTTAGCTAAAGTGGTGCGGGCCTCCTGCAGGCCGGCATCATAGGATTCACTAGCGTAACCAGAAGTATTCAGTCCGCCGGTTGAATCATAAAATTCTAAGAAGTTAATCGGATCAGCGTAATCTGGCGTCCAAGTCCCAAAGACTAAATCAAAGTCACCATCGGTTTGTCGTTGCAAACGATTGGACAACGGCATGGAAGCCACACTGATGGTCAATCCTTCTAAATTATCCTGCCATTGGCCCTGCAAAAATTCAACTGTTCTTCTAGCAACTGTTGAATCTGCGGAAAGTATTTCTAAGGTAATCTCATCTTGACCTAATTCTTCTTTAGCGGCAGCCCAAGCTTCTTTTGCTGCATCTAAATCATATGGTAACAAATCGCCATTTTCTTCACGGAAATCTTCACCACTATCTGGATCATAAGCAAAGTTAGCCGGAACAAAACCATTTAAAGCAGTGGAGCCGTCACCTAAAACATTTTCCACATAGCCTTCTTTGTCAATCGATTGTAACAAGGCCTGGCGCACTAAAACATTGCCGGTAACTTCCCGATTTTGGTTGGCAGAAACATAACCAACTAATGAACGAGTATCGTAATGGGATAATGCGTTGTCTTGTTCTTCTTGTGCATAGGTATCCGTTAATAAAGTAAAGTCCAGCGCTCCAGTATCAAATAAGTTAACGCCAGTTGCTGTTTCAGTAATTACCTGCACATCGATTTGATCTAATTGAACGTTGTCAGCATCCCAATAATTTTCATTTTTTGTTAAAGTCCACGACTCGCTGTTGCCATTCCAACCAGAAATGGTGAAAGGACCGTTACCGAGAAAATTATCCGAGCTTGTACCATAAGCTGTGCCTAAATCACTAGCAAAACTTTCATTTCTCGGCATAAATGGCGTACCGACTAAAATTTGATCCAAATAAGAAATTGGACTTGCCAACGTTAATTCTAAAGTTTCATCATCCAATGCCGTCACACCTAACGTGTCTGGCTCAGCGTCTCCGTTTCTAACTTCGTAACCATTTTGGAAAATATCCATTTGATTAATACTAGATGACGCATTCTCTGGATTTGCTACATATTTAAAGGCATATTCAAAATCATTCGCCGTCACCGGATCGCCATTGCTCCACTCAGCATCACGAATTTTAAATGTGTAAGTCAAGCCATCCTCACTGATTTCAGGATCTTCTGCGGCCATTGCCAATTCCGGTTGACCATCGGCATCTAAACGATACAAGCCTTCCGCTAGCTGACCAATCATATCAGAACTATACGTATCTGTGTATTGCCCACTATCTAAAGTCGTCAGTTCCCCAGCTGTAGAAACAGAGATGGTTTGACTCACTGCAGCTGTATCTCCTGAAGTCGAAGTACTGCCACTATCTGTTGTATCTCCGCCGCCACTGCAGGCTGCCAATAAAAGTGCAGCAGTCGCTAAAAGCCCCATAAATTTCTTTTTCATGTAAATCCCCTTTCGTTTAAAAACCAAACTAACCAATGTAAGTAAAAATTTTAGCCTACAGACTTTCAACCAAATATCTAAAGGCCGATAATTCCTGCGGCAAAGCATCATAAGCAAAATCTGGATGCCATTGTACCCCTAATAAATGTTGCTGCTGATCTTCAATGCCTTCAATCACATCATCTGGACTCCACGCGGTTTCCTTAAAATTAGTTGCCAAGTGATCCACCGCTTGATGATGAAAAGAATTGACCATCGTCTGATCTCCGTAAATATGATTTAAAATGCTGCCTTTTTCCGTAAAAATTTTGTGGGTGGCAACCTGCCGGGGAATCGGGTCTTGCATGTGAGAAATTTTCATTTGACTGATATCTTGATGCAAAGTCCCTCCTAAAGCAACATTCAGCAATTGCATACCACGACAAACTGCAAAAATTGGTTTTTTCTGAAGCAAAGCCGCTTCAATTAAAGCCAATTCAAACTCATCACGGGCTAAAAAAGTCGAATCCGCAGTAGTCATTGCCTCTCCATAAAATTTCGGTGATACATTTTGACCGCCAGCTAACACCAGCTTATCTATCTGACTGACATATTCTTTTGCAGCTGCCTTTTCACTGATTGGCAAAACCATTGCCAATCCGCCAACTTCTTGAATTGCTTTTGTATAGCCGAGGGGCGTATACAAAATTGGCATCTCATAAAGCACTGTTCCCGGATTTTGACTTTCATTTGCCGCTACACCAATAATTGGTTTCGCCATTGTAACACCTTCTTGCTTAAAATAGAAAAGCCGAGCTTAGTATATTTTCATAGTAAACTCATCTTTCTTTAATTGATTTTTCTATTTTAATATAAATATCACAAAAAGTATATTAATTTTGACCGCTACGTGATAGTTAAAAACTATCACCCACTATTTTATCGCCCAAGGCATGACCAAACGATATAAAGGTAACAACTCCATGTAAGTTTCCAGCATAAATTTGCGGGCTTTGGTGGGAGTCTTGAATAATTTGTCACCACGATAAATTATTCGACCAATTTGAAACTCACCTTTTTTGACATCTCTAAAGCGAGTCAAAGCCTGCTGCAAATCAGCCTCCTCTAACGGCAGGACAGCCGCCTGCGTATGGTCCAAGGACAACGAAAAATCAGTTAATCCAGGAAAAACTTCTGGGTGAGCTAACATTGCCTCTGCCATTGCTTTTTCATTTTGAGGATTGTCAATAAACGATAGCCACATAAACACATATTCCGGAAAAATTCCCAATTGAAAATGCGGCTCCATTTTATAGCCGCGCTTTTTACGGCTGAGGGCCGACCACGTATTTTCTGGTGGATAGACACTGCGGCGACGGTGTTGAGCAATATGAACAAAGAGCTCCTCATTCAATTCTTTTTCTAAGTGATTTTTAAAGTAATCATCCAGCTCCTGAAAAATGGGTTGAATTTCACTTCTGATGGCTGCCATCCTATTTTCAAGGCCTTCAATTTCAAACACTTTAAAGCTTTTATCTGTAAACATTAACATGACTGCATCCGCTCCTTTTTTAACTGCCTGCAATAAAAATTTTGGTAAAATCGACAAACTGTTTAATTTTAGTTTCCGCTAGACGCTCCTTTAAGACCGTCAAATAAACACTGTGGTACCTATCCTCATCTGGCAAAATAAATTTGTGCAAATCAAATTGCCGCAATAAAGAAGTATCTGCCACCAAAGCAATCACTGGATTTTCCATCACATAGCCGCCAATCGATGTTTCATCATCCATCTCCGCCACAATTTGTGGATAAGGATTGTAGCTGTGCAACACTTGATGGGCGTTTTGACCAATCGGGACAGTTTTGCGATAGGTAACTAGTGGTTGTTGAAATAATTCTTCTATAGAATACTGACTCAAGGGAAAATCTTGGTTAGCAATCAAAGTAAAATATTGACGCTCGACTTCAAAAAATTCGAGGCGTTCATCAACTATTTTTGAACAAAAACCAACATCATAGATACCAGTATATAATTTAGCAATAATCTCATTGGTAAAGCCATGAAAAATATGGTAATCCTCCGTTGCAAAGTGTTCCCTTTGACTAGCCCGCAGCATTTTGGGCATAAAGCTGCTAGCCAAAGTAGGAATGATACCGATATTTAATTGCTGAGCTGCTAATTGCTCCGCTTCTCGCAAATTGATAGCCGCTTGATCGACAGCCGCAATTGCTTGTTCTGTTACCTTGTGAAATTCTTCTCCAGATTTGGTTAATTGGATATGACGCCCGACTTTTTCAAATAACGAAAAACCTAAATCCATCTCTAAATGTTTAATCGCATAGGTTAACGAAGGCTGACTGATTCGTAAAAATTTCGCCGTCTCTGTGACGTTGCCATTTGTTGCCAAGGCGTTAAAGTACTTTAGATGATTGTAATTCATCTGCCACCTCCAAAAATTTTTGGAACTTTTTTTCAGTATACCACATCAATAGATTCTCTCTATGAATTTACTAAAAATTAGTATTGGTTCTTCCCTCAGAAAAAAGTTATGCTAATTGTGAAATAAAACACAAGGAGTGAAACAATATGGATATCACCCAGCAACAGCAATTATCAGTTCGAAAAATCGTTTTTGTCGCCGCTTTTTTTGTCATCTTTGTTTGTTCGGCTTCAGCGGCCTTTTCTGTTTTTTCAATTCCGCTTCAAGAAGCAACGGGCGGTGATGCGGCTCAGGTTGCCTTTGCCTTAACCATTTACCAATTTTTCATGGCTCTCTTCGGCATTATTTCAGGACGGATTGTCGATAAGTCCGGTCCAAAAAAATTAATGTATGTCGGTGGTTTAGTTTTTGGTTTAGGTTGGTTTGCAACAGCCTTTGCTACTAGCATTCCGATGCTTTACATCACCTGCGGCTTTGTCGCTGGCGCCGGCAATGGCTTATTGTATAACCCGGCATTAAACACAGCTTTGCGCTGGTATCCAGAAAAACGCGGCACAATGTCTGGCGTTTTACTCTGTGCCGCATCCGTTGGTCCTTTAGTGACTGCTAGAGCCGGTGCCATTTTATGTGATGCTTTTGGGATTCAAGGCCTAATGTATTTAGGAGTTGCATACTTGATTGTCATTTGGGCGGTCGGTTGGAAAATGTCTCTACCAGAAAAAGGCTGGCAGCCAGCAAATTTCATTCAGCAAACGGCTCAAGGCAATCCCTCTGGAAAAAGTTTTTCACCAAAGGAAATGGTTTCAACTTTACAATTTTGGCTGCTGTTATTGCTCTTTTCCGTTGCCTGTACGGCCGGCATCATGATGATTGGCTCGCTATCAGCCATCGGGCAAACTCAATTAGGTATGAGTGCTATCGCTGCCTCCAATTTAGTGGCTGTGAATTTAATTTCAAATCTTTGCGGCCGTTTGATTATCGGCAAGCTCTGTGATAAATGGGGGGAGCTGCCAACACTAGCACTCATCTTTGTGCTAACTTTTGTTGCCTTAATCGGTTTAAGCTTTGCTTACTCATTGCCAGTCTTTATTTTCTTTTTAATTATTTTGGGCTGGTCCTTCGGTGGGGTGTTGGTGGTTTTCCCACCGCTGACGGCTAAAACCTTTGGCATGGAATTTTCCGGTGTCAATTATGGCATTATGTTTTTCGGTTACTCAGTAGGTGCTTTGTTTGGTCCGCAAATTGCGGCCCGCTTTGTGGATGCCAGTGCTGGAACAGCTGCCTATCATACAGTCTTTTATGTGGCCGCAGCAGTTGCAGTCTTAGGTTTGGTTTTAGTTGCATTGGTTCGTCAAATTTTAAAGAAACGAGGATAAGTAAATGGAATATATTAAAGTCAAAGGAATTGAACAACCGATTTCAAGAATGATTATGGGGACCGCTTGGTTTGGCATTGGCGCAGATGTGCGGGAAGAAATTTTTAAAATGCTCGACTTATATGTAGAAGTCGGCGGCAATGTGATTGATACCGGCCGTTTTTACGGCGCTGGCCGAGCGGAATTAATTTTAAAAGAGTGGTTGGATTCTAGAGACAATCGGGAGCAATTGATTATTATGGATAAAGCCTGCCATCCGATTATCACTGAAGACGGGGCTCATCACCCTGAATATTGGCGGGTGAAACCCGATTTAATCACGGATGATTTACACAGCAGCCTTTTACGAACCGGCTGTGATCATTTTGATTTGTATTTGATGCATCGAGATGATCCCGATGTTCCAGTGGAATTGATTATGGATCGTTTAGAAGCACATCGCAAAGAAGGCTTGATTACGGCTTACGGTGTTTCGAACTGGGAATTATCACGGGTTGAGGATGCTGTAAATTATTGCAATAAAAAAGGCTACCAAGGTCTTTCCGTCAATAATCCATCTTATTCTTTAGCAACGGTTAAGAAAACCCGCTGGCCAGGTTGTGTTTACGCAGATGATGCCTATGCTCAATGGCACAATGGAAAAGATGTAACGCTCTTTAGCTGGGCTGCACAAGCCCATGGATTTTTTGCCGACATTTATGATGAAAATGCGCCGCAAGATATCAAGGATGCCTTTTTCAGTGATGAAAACTTTGAAAAATTGCGCCGCTGTCAGGTTTTAGCGAAAAAATATCAAGTGGACAGCATCAACATTGCTTTAGCTTATGTCCTGTGTCAGCCTTTTAAACCAGCAGCGATTATCGGCAGTCGCAGCCGTAAAGAATTTGACTCTTGCATTCAAACCCTTGATTTAAAATTAACTGACAAAGAGCTGGCTTACTTATCTCTACAAGCGGATTCTGCAGAAGAAGCAGCTTCTTAATAAAAAAATCAATCCAACGGACAGTTTGTGACTGCCGTTGGATTTTTTTATTTTAGTCCAAAATTAAAGTTAATTCTTTCATCTTTTTTCACACTTTCGTCATATAAGAACGGATTCATTATGATTTGATTAATTTTCAAAAAATGATTCTCAGCTGCAAGCAAACTAATATCTTTCTTGCTTGATTAAGCCTAGAATACAAACGAAGTCAAAAGGAGTGAAGAAAAATGAAAAAAATTACCCGTGAAGATGTTTCCCATATCTTAGTCAAAGATAAATATTATGAAAAAGGTCATCTGGGCACAAAAATCTTTCAAAGTGTGGTTGCACTGGTTGGTTGGTTTGGCGTTATCTTGCCTTTTATCTGGATTTTTGTTCCGATTTTATTTCCTGACTTAGAAATCAGCCGCTATTTCCATAGCTATTCTGAAGAAATTCGGGCGTTGATGTTTTTAGTTATTTTCTTAGCCATCTCATTTGTTATTATTTTAATTACCTATGTTAGCCTAACCCTTTGGAATAATCACCGTTTTGGCGGTCAGTTACGCAAAGAAACGACCTACGATGATCAACGTCTAGCTACGCGGCGGCAAGTCTTAAACGACAGCTACAACGAACGCTTCGGCAGTCAAGAGTATCGCCACACGGTCAAATACTACGCTGTCAAAGAAGAACAAAATCTCGACACGCACTTTGTCGCTGATCTCTACAAAGAAAATGGGGTGAAATTATGAACCTGATGTTTCATACCGGCAATCAAATAATCGATATTATTTTAACGTTACTCTTTCTAATTTTATTAACCTATCCAATCTTAGGTGGTTTCTCATGGTTTATCGGTGTCTTTTGTTATCGGTTCATCTTCCGCTATCGGCAAAAAAAATGGGACGACATCCCCATTGAGATTGAACCCTTTGTGACCATCATGGTTCCAGCCCACAATGAAGAAGTCGTTATTGAAAACACAATCGAATACTTGATGACTGAATTAAATTATGAAAACTATGAAGTCCTCGTCACTGACGATGGCTCAACAGATGATACTCCCAATATTTTAGCCCGCTTAATGGAAAAATACGATAAGCTGCGGGTCATTCGCATTGAAAAAAATAAAGGTAAGGCTCATGCCTTTGATATCGGTGTTGGTTTTGCCAAAGGTGAATTAATTTTAAGCAACGATGCCGACACCGTTCCTGAACCAGGTGCTTTGAATCGCTATATTAATTATTTTATTCGCCAATATAGTACCAATATTGCAGCCGTTACAGCTAATATGGATGTGCAAAATCGCAGCCGCTTAATTACCAAATCACAAACAGTTGAATTTTCCAGCATTGTCGGCATTATCAAGCGGACACAAAAGGGTGTTTTCGGTGGCCTCTATGCCTATAGCGGTGCCAACACAATGTATCGCAAAGACGCATTAGTCGATGTCGGTCTCTTCCGGCAAGATCGAGCAACAGAAGATATCAGTATTGCATGGGATCACCAAATGGATGGCTGGCTTTCTTTATTCGCTCCGCAAATTATGTTCTTCATGGAAGTCCCTGAAACGATGCGGATGCTTTATCGGCAACGTCGCCGCTGGGCCAAAGGCGGCATGGAAGTGTGGTTGACCAATTTCAAAAAAGTTTTTCTGCATCCCTTCAAAAATATCGGCCGGACAATTATGTATCTTGACCAAAGTTTAAGTATTCTCTGGTCATTTTGTTTTTGGATTTTTACCGCTTGGTTTATCGGGCTCTTCTTTTACTTTTTGAGCATGGGCAATTACGAAAGAATTTATCATATGTTTACAATGGCCTTCGTCTTTGTCATTTTTGAAATGATTTCCGGCTTCTTCCAATTAGCTGCGGCCTTACTAGCCGATGACGGCGGTCGTAAATTAAAATACATGTTCTTTGCACCTTTGTATATGTTGTTTTATTGGATGATGAACGCTTTGACGATTGTCACCACCTTTATTCCGGCAATTAAAACTATTTTAGGTCACGGCTCCGGCACTTGGAAAAGTCCTGAGCGGAGTAAAAAACATGCCAAAGATACTTCCGAAAATGACTTAATCAAAGAACTGCATTAAATAAAACAGCTGCCAAACATTTACTATGGAGCATCCTTCAAAGCTAGCTTTTTAGTCTAACTTTGAAATCACTTCATCCGTTAGTTTGGTCAGCTGTTTTTAGTTTGGATAAGAGGTTGTTTGCAATTCCCACAGCTCATCAGACAACTCAGCAATCAGCTGATCTGCATCACTGACCCCTTCAGAATAAACCGTCACAATATACGGAGCCTTACTATAAAAAATTCCGATATCATGGACATCGCTGTCGAGACTGCCAATTTTATGGGCAACAGAACCAGTTGTTTCAGTGGTCTCTAAGCGTTCAGAAAAAGCAGTCGCTAGCATATTTTCAATCAAAGTTTGATAATTATCATTAGTGTCACTTGCTTCATAGAGATAGCTTAAAATTTCTGCCGCTGCATCAGATGTAATTTGATTTTCATTTTGACTGATGTCTTCGCCTAAATATTTCAAATAATAGGCACTACGAGTGCTATCATACCCTCCTAAGGCAGCATAAAGCATATTGGTGGCAATATTATCTGACTCGACAATCGCCAGTTCAGCTAGCTCCGCTAATGTATAGCTTGCTTGAGTATCATATTGAATCGTGCCTGTTCCCGATTCGTAATAACTATCATCGTAGTAAATGATATCCTCCCATGACAAAACACCGGCATCAATTTGATCACTGAGATACATCACCAGCGGTACTTTTGTGGTGCTGGCGGCGGCGTATAACACTTCACCATTATAAGAAATTGTTTCACCGCTAGTTAAATCTGTATAGGTAATTGAAAGCTCACCATCACTTTTTTCGCCATAGCTTGAAATTATTTCCTCCACATCTTCTAAGTAATCCGTTAATGCCTGAGTGTCCTCTTCACTACTAGTCGCCAGTTGCATCACAGCGGCTGCCCCAGACGCTGTTGTTGCTGTTGTTTCTGTCGTCTCAGTGGTTTCGACTGTTGCCGCTAATCCCAAAACATCATTGTACCAAGCTTCTAAAACCAATCCCGTTAAGCCACTTAAAATTACCCCACCCAAAATTAGATGTTTTAATTTCACAGGAAGCCTTCTTTCTAAACATTATTTTATTTCATGACTATAAGGATGGTGGCTTAAATAGAGCTTAAGGGTTTAAAAAATTGAAATCATCAAAAAAAGTCCACTGTCCTTGAAAGCTTTTTATGAAGCCAAACTTTTTTAGACACTGCACTTTTTTGATTTTTTATTTTGAACACTGACTTTTCACGCAACTCAGCTAGACTCACTGATATTTTTCTATTCCGTTTGACTTGATTGTTGAATTAAGTCGATAAAAACTGCGCCATATTTATCTAGTTTATTTTGACCAACACCATTGATAGCCAGAAATTCCAATGAATTTTGCGGTTGTTTATCCGCTAGCTCCCGCAAGGTTTTATCTGAAAAAATCATATATGGTGGCAATTTCTGCTGCTGGGCTAAATCTGAGCGCAGCTCCCGCAATCGTTCAAATAGAGCATCGTCCGCTACTAACTGACGCACCTGCGCTTGCCGGCGGTAAACTTTCCGCTGGCCCTTCAATACTTCAACACCGCTGTTGGCTAATTTTAACGTTGGAAATTGTCCGTCTGAGGGGATCAGATAACCCTCCGCTGTTAAATAATCAATCAGCTGGGTCAGTTCTTTTTGGCCCCAGTCCTTCATCAAGCCATAGGTCGGCAATGTTTCAAAATGCCATTGCAGCACCTTTTGATTTTTTGAACCGGTCAAAACTTGCGCAACTAAACCTTTACCGAACCGTTCCCCCATGCGCTTAATACACGAAAGAATTTTTTGCGTTTCTAAAGTAATCTCCACCTGTTCCCTTTGGTCTAAACAATTACTGCAGCGACCGCAATCGCCTGCTTCCTCACCAAAGTAATGGAGAATATAGCACTGCAAACAGCCCTGTGTATGGGCGTATTGTTCCATCTCCCGCAGCTTTAAATATTCCTGCTGCTGATAGGCAATCGTTCCTTGGGATTGTTCGATAAAAAATTTCTGGACTTGAATATCTTGTGGAGCAAATAATAAAACGGCTTCACTCGATAGACCGTCCCGACCTGCACGGCCAGCCTCTTGATAATAGGATTCCAAATTACCGGGAATTTGATCGTGAATGACAAAGCGCACATTGCTTTTGTTGATGCCCATTCCAAAGGCATTAGTGGCAATCATCACAGTCCTTTGATCAAATAAAAAAGCTTCTTGATTACTTGAGCGCTCCGCCTCTGATAAACCGCCATGATAGCGGCCTACTGAAAACCCGCCATCTTTTAAAATATAAAATAAACGGTCAACTTCTTTGCGGGTGGCGGCATAAATAATGCCCGCCTGCCCTTTATTTAATTTCAAATACTCTTGTAAGTACAAATCCTTTTGCTCTTTAACAACCTCAAAGGCTAAATTTTCTCTGGCAAAACCCGTTTGCACACGATTTTCAGCAGGAATCTTTAGCAGCTGGCAAATATCATCGGCCACTTTCGGCGTGGCCGTTGCCGTTAAAGCCACCACGCTAGCAGAAGCCGGCAAGCCCTGCAACAGCTCAGGAATTTTTAAATAGCTGGGACGAAAATCATGGCCCCACTGGGAAATACAGTGGGCTTCGTCAATCGCCACTAAATCAATCGGCAAACTTTCCAGCAGTTGTTGAAAAGAAGCGGCCTCCAAACGTTCAGGTGCAACATAAAGCAATTTTAATTCGCCATTGCGGGCTTGTTGCATCCGCTGCTGCCATTGCTCTTGACTGAGGCTGCTATTAATATAGGCCGCCGCAATCCCCATCTCCTGCAGACTGTCCACCTGATCTTTCATCAAGGCAATCAGCGGTGAAATCACTAAAGTTACACCGGGTAATGCTAGTGCTGGCAGTTGATAACAAATCGATTTACCGCCGCCAGTGGGCATAATCCCCAGCACTGGTTTTTTTTCAAAAATTTTCTCAATAATCGCCTGCTGTCCCGGACGAAAACTGCGATAACCAAAAGTTTTTTCTAATAAAGGAATTAAATTTTGCATACTAGCCTCATTTCTAAACACCCCTCATTATACGCAAAAGTTGTCAAAGAAAAAAGGCTGTCAAAAATAAAAAAATAAAGCAGCTGAATTTTACTTCTTTCAATGCGCTATAAAAAGATTTGCAAAAATCAGCCACTTACTTCGTGATAAAAAATTTTGTATAATTTAAGCTTTTCAACAGCTGCTTTACGGTTATAAATACTAACCGAAAGTTTTTTAATCTACTGCTTTACAAATTTCTACTATATAAAGAGTCATTGTGAAAATCAGCACTTTTCATTTATTACTTATGTCAGACTTCTTTTAGATAAATAAAATAAAGAAGACATGCGCTCCTTTCATGATAAAGGATGAGCAAGTCTTCTATTATAAGGTCTTAATCTTTTAATTCTAAATAAGCAATTTCTGCTGGAGTCAAGCTAACCTCTAAGGCTTTTAAGCTTGAAAGCAATTCATTTTTATTACGAGGTCCAATCGAAACTGTTACTTCAAAACGAGGGTCTAAAACATAGGCTAACGCAACGTTAACTGGCTCCACGCCTTTTTTCGCAGCTAATTCTTCGACGCGAGCTAATTTTTTAAAGTTTCTTTCCGTGAAGAAGGCGTCTTTAATATCTTGAGGAGCATCAGCGTTCATATCTTTCCATAAAGGAACGAAGAAGCCGGCACTTTGAGCACCCCAACTCATCACAGTGATACCTAAATCAGCGTTGGCTTTAACATAATCGGCATCTGCATAGACAGTTCCTACCCAGCGAGGTTTTTCAACATCAGCTAAAGTAAAGGACGGGCTGTTGACACTAATGCCTTGATAGCCTTTAGCGTTACAATATTCAGCGGCCTCTTTGACCCGAGCCAATGACCAGTTGCTCATACCATAAGCTTTAATTTTACCTTCTTGATGATGCTCTTCTAAACGATCCATCAATTCCGCTACAGGAACGGATTCATCGTCTCGATGCAAGACGTATAAGTCAAAGAAATCCACGCCCATATTTTTCAAAGAAAATTCTAAATCTTCGGTAATGTATTTAGCAGCAACACGGCTTTGCTCTGGATAATGAACATTGTTTTCATCCACATAATGATGAACCGCTTTATTGACAAGAATTAACTCGTCACGATTGCCCCGCTCTTTTAACCATTTAGTGATAATTGTTTCAGACTTGCCGCCGTTATAAAAACGTCCCGTATCAATTACGTTGCCGCCTTGTTTAACATATTCATCCATCAAATCAAAAATCACCGCTTCATCTTCTGGGCCAAACCAGCCAGTTCCTAATGAAACACGGGCAACCTCTTTGTCGATTCCTTTGATTTTCGTATAAGTCATTGTCATTGTGAAACGCTCCTTAATTTTTGCTTTTCTTTTGAAATTTATTTACTGTTGGCATCGGCTGTTTTGCCAAATTTATTACCAATTTTGGCACCGAACACTTTGCTGTAACGCATTCCGATTAAGAGTGCTAGGACAAAACAAACGGTTGAAAAAGCAACTGCTAACAGCATGACACGAGTGAAGTCGCCAGCCATTAACGTTTGAACTAAAACTGGTACCACATAAGAAGCCCCTGCCATAAAGACATTGTAAAGACTTGTGTTACGGCCTTTGCCTTCAGGGAAGAATTGACTCAACATCGCATTACCGATTTGCAAGACACCACCAGCAGCGAAGAAACCAACACCGAAGGAACCGATTGTTAATGTTAATTGACTCGGAATTAGATACACCATTGCTAATAATAAAGTAGCCACTAAACCGTACACAATCATGACGGTGATATCTTTGATACCTTTAGACATGATAACTGAAGTTAAAAGTACCGCAATGAAACTACCTAAACTATAAATTGTTACTAAACTACTTGAAGCTACATCAGACATCCCAACAATATCAACTGCGTATAAAGTTGATGTTTGTTGCCACAAATAGAAAGTACCGAAGATAAAGAAGGCGTATGCCATTAAAAAGATACCTTCCAGATAAAACTTCGGCTTGCTGGAAAATTTTGCTTCCTCTGCTTTTTCTTCCTTGGCAACTTCTTTTCCTTTAATATCCGGGAATTTGGCAGTCATCATGAAAATGAAATTCACTGCAACCACGGCTAATGGTAAAACTAATGACCAGCCATACCAAAAATTATTTGTTCTCAAGAAACTGATAAACAACGGTGCAACACCGCCGGCTGCGATAAAACCTTTGACAATTACGGAAGCAACACTTGGCCGGTCTGGATAAATTTCCATCAAAGCAGGATAAGTTGCCCCATCTAAGAAGGAGGTTGCCGCACCAGCTGTGAAAGCCACCACATAAGCTAAGGTTAAATTATTACATAAAATTAACCCGCCGAAGAAACAAATGTAGCCAACCATTCCGATTAAAGCAATCGGCTTGCGACCAAATTTATCCGCTAACATACCTGAGAAAAGCAACACGATAATCTTGCCGATTCCGGTAGCGGCAATCACGCCCATCACGCCAGCCGTGGTGGTGTTCCAGTTTTCAGCAAAGTTATTGATGTTCTGTGAAATAATAATTGCTTGGATACCCTGTACAAAATAATTCATGTATAAACCGAGTGACGTTGAAAAATATTTGTTTTTTAACATGTCCTGAACCCCTTTAATTTTCCCAGCGTTTTTTTGTTAATGTGATACTTTTCACATTAACTCTGCACAAATAGTTTAATACAGGTAGAATGATAAAACTAATGCTTTATTTTGATTGTTTTTATAAATTAAATTCATATGTAGATTTGCATTAAAAATCAAAACTTGATAAGCTATTTGTAAGGAGAATGAAAGGAGATGAAAAAGTTGGAAATAAATTACATTTTAGAAAATTCTGCCAAAAATCTGTGGCGAACCAAAGGCAAGCTAGGTACGCTTTTATTATTAATCATCGTCGGCAGCTTCTGCTACTTCTTTATGCTTTACAGCTCTTTCATCGGTCACTGGCAGGCAGACTCCATGGCAGCTGCCGCAAAATCTTCTTTGGGCATCCAATCCGTCAGCAACACGTTGCCGATTCAACTGGCAAAATTTATGGCGACCTTGCTTTCCTTTTGTTTTTTTGTCTTGATGGCGGTGTATACTAAACGCAGCACCATTCAATATGCCCAAATTCAAAAGGAGGATTTTGAAATTCAAAGTTTTCTCGGGGAACGGACTTCGATAATTGCCTGCGAATTTGCTTTACAATCCATCTGCTATCTATTAATTTCTCAGCCAATTGGTTTAGCAATCGGCAATTTTTTATATCGCCGCAGCATGGTTGGCTTGATGAGTGCAGCTGAATTCAGCAGCTTATTAAAAACATTTCCTTTTCCAATCTGGACCTTTCTTGGCTTGTTACTGGCAAGCTGCCTTTATGTCTTTCTAGGAAATTTTTCCTACATTTATCGTCTATTACTACGGGAATTTAATCGTGAAGACTAACATAAATGAAGGATTGAAAAGCCTGCGCCAAGAGCTTTTCAATCCTTCAATTTTTTAAATAAAAAACCGCAGGAGTTAGCCTCTAGCTGAAAAAGCTAGGCAAAACTCCTGCGGTTTATTTTTGTCTAATGGCTTTTATAGATTAGCGCCATTCACTGGCGTACAAATCTTTTTCTTCTTGGTTGCCGAATTTATGGCGAATAAATTTATCCGCTTCGGTAATCACCAAGATTAACGCTCCGGCCACTAAAGTCACGCCCCATTCCGTCAAACTCATCGCTTCCGTGTGGAAAAACTGATTCATAAACGGCACATAGGTGAGTAACAGCTGGAGCCCTAACATAATGGCAATGATAACAAAAGCCATTTTGTTGCTGAAGAAATCTTTTGAAAAGGCAAAGCTGTTGGTCCGGATATTAAAGAGGTAGAAAATCTTACTCATCACCATAATATTCACCATCATCGTGCTAGCTGTTACCTGATTAACCCCTTGAGCAAGAATCCACTCATAGGCAAACAAACTAATCAGCGCCATCAAAATAGAGACATACGCCATCTGAATCACATCATGGCGATTCATCAAGTTGGCGGAATTTTTGCGGGGCTTCCGCTGCATAATTCCCGCTTCTGCCGGTTCAAAAATAAAGGCAAACTGAATCGTAATCGCCGAAACCATATTAATCCATAACAATTGGGTCGCCTGCAACGGCATTTCCCGCTGCATTAAAATGGTGAAGGCAATAATCAGCCCTTCTGCAAAAGAGGTCGGCAATAAAAAGAGAATACTCTTTTTAATATTATCGTAAATTCGGCGACCTTCACGAATCGCCACCCCAATTGTCGCAAAACTATCATTGGCTAAAATCATATCCGCCGAATCTTTGGCCACGTCCGTCCCAGTAATCCCCATTGCCACGCCGATGTCGGCTTTCTTCAAAGCTGGTGCATCATTGACACCGTCACCAGTCATGGCGGTGACTTTGCCGCTCTCTTGTAAAGCGGCAACGATTTCCAATTTATTTTTTGGCGTCGTGCGGGCAAAAACTTGGTGGCTGACTGCTGTTTCAGCTTTCTCTACTTCAGAAAGCTGATCCCAATCCGGACCAGTAATCACTTTGATATTTTTGGCTAACCCTAATTTTTCTCCAATCGTTTTAGCAGTCGTCGGGTGATCACCGGTAATCATTTTAACTTCAACACCGGCTTCCCGCATATCTTTTAAGACGCTGATGACTTCTTCCCTCGGCGGGTCGATAATTCCGGCAACGCCGAGAAATTGAATTCCTTCGGCTAATAATTCATGGGTAATCTCTGTGACATCCGCCGGCACTTTCTGATAGCCGACTGCCACCACCCGCTTGCCTTCTTCTGTTAATCGCTGAACTTTTTGGGCCCAGCTATCAAAGGCAAAGTCCGCTGTACTGGCTTGGGCCATTGGCAATAATTTATCCGGAGAACCTTTAATGAAAATAATATTTTCTTCGGTGGTTCCTCGAACTAATTTTGCCATGTAGCGGTAATCTGAATCAAAGGGCAGCATATCGATTTCTTCATAGGCTGGTGCCTTTGAAAAAACTTTATGATACAAGGTTAAAAATGAACCATCGGTCGGTTCACCATTAATCTGCCACGTTTTATTTTCCTCAAACAACAAAGTATCATTCGCTTCAAACCCAGCTTCCAAGAATAATTTTAATTTTTCTGTCACTGGCTGTTCTTTACCAAACTCAGAAATTTTTCCGACTGGCTCATAGCCATTGCCGCTGACCTTATAATGATGGTCATCAATCAAAAGGTCTTTGACCGTCATTTCATTCTTCGTCAAGGTCCCAGTTTTATCGGTCGCAACCACATCGACGGAGCCCAATGTTTCTACTGCCGGCAAAGATTTCACAATCGTGTGTTTGTTTTTAGCCATGTCGCTTACGCCCATCGCTAAAATAACTGAAGTGGTGGCCGGCAATCCTTCTGGAATCGAACCGACAATCATCGTCACAACAGCTAAAGCTAAAACCGAAAGGGAATAGGTTTCAAAAAATAAACCTAATGCAAACAAAGCAACAGCAGCAGCCAATACAACATAAGAAACGCCTTTACCTAAATTATCAATTTGGCGCATCAATGGTGACTTACCTTTTTTAACCTGGCTGACCTCCGTTGAAATTTTCCCGATTTCCGTATCGGCAGCGGTCGCAACCACGACGCCAAGCCCACTCCCATTTGTTACAGAAGTGGAGGCAAAGGCCATGTTAAATTGTTCCGCCAAGGGAATGTTTTCACCAGCTAAATCCTTCGCTGTCTTTTCTAACGAGTCGGCTTCACCGGTTAAAGAAGCCTCTTGAATTCGCAAATTATCGGCATCGACAATCCGCAAATCCGCCGGCACACTATCGCCGGCTTCTAAGAAAACCACATCGCCGACAACTAAATCTTCAGCGGGAATATCCTGCCGTTGACCATCCCGATAAACGGTCGCTTTCGCCGCTAACATTTCTTTAATTTTATCCAAGGCATCAGAAGCATTGGCTTCTTGATAATAACCAATTAAGGCATTGGCAATAACCACTAAGCCAATAATCACAGCATCCGAATAATGCCCCATCAAAATCGTCAGTAACGCTGCTAAGACTAAAATATAAATAATCATATTGTGAAACTGTCGTACAAAAAGTTTCCACTTTGGCGTCTTTTCGCTGGTCAGCTGATTGGGACCATTCGCTGCTAGCCGTTTTTCGGCTTCTTCAGCACTTAGTCCATTTTCAAAATTTTCTGCTTGATAAGCTTGTTTCAATTGATTGATACTCTGGTGATAATCTTCCTTCATTGTGTTTAAACACTCCTTGATTTTTTAATTTTTAGATACACAAATAAACGCTCCGCAAAAAAATGCGCACCGCTACCTTCTACTCAATTAAAAAATAAGGAACTTCAAAAACATACAACGACGTCTCGGCGTCAGGGTCCATTAGACTATCACCTCCAAATAAAAATTAATTTAAGCTTAACAAAAATAACGGCAGTTGTCAAAGGGCTTACATTTTCTTAGCATTTTTATAATCATTGTAAGTTGAAAAAAATTCTTAACAACTCTTTTCCTAAAAGAAAATCTTCGTTATAATATGGACAATTAGTTGCGGAGACTTTCCGCTGAAAAAGAGGTCAAAATCATGTTAGATGTAACGACTGTCCTAGAAAAAATGGCCATGCAAAAGGTCAATTACGATAAAGTTTTACGCAAAGTTATCAGCGATTGGCAAAAAAATGAAGAGCGCCCTAAAATTCTGATGCACTCCTGCTGTGCCCCTTGCAGCACCTATACGTTAGAATTTTTATGTGAATATGCTGATGTGACGATTTTCTTTGCCAACTCCAATATCCATCCCGAAAGTGAGTACCAGCGGCGGGTTTTAGTTCAAAAAAAATTCATCGATGATTTCAACACCAACACCAATCATGCTGTCCAGCTAATTGTCGATGAGTATAAACCAAACGAATTCGTTAAAATGGTGACCGCCGCCAAGTTGGACAAAGAACCAGAAGGCGGCGAGCGCTGCACCGCTTGCTTTAACATGCGTTTAGATTTAGCTGCCGAAAAAGCCGCCGAATTAGGCTTTGATTACTTCGGCTCAGCCCTGACAATTTCGCCGAAAAAAAACAGTGCTCTAATCAATCAAATCGGCATGGACATCCAAAAAATTTATAATACAAACTATCTACCCAGCGATTTCAAAAAAAACAGCGGCTACCAACGCTCAATTGAAATGTGCAAAGAATACGATGTCTACCGCCAATGCTATTGCGGCTGTATCTTCGCCGCCAAACAACAAGGCGCCGATATCAAAGCAGTCAACCAAGAAGCCAAAGCTTACGTTGCTGACCATCAGGCAGAATTGGCAGAGCTGTTACCAGAGAGAAGAGTGAAAGCGAAAGAATCATCCGTCTAGACAATAATTTTAGATACCAATACAATTAAAAGAGGAGCTGGCAGAATGGCCAAGCTCCTCTTTGTTTCTCTCTATGCATACAGTTTCTTTATTAATTCAAATCAATTGAAAATTGTTTTTGCTTAATTTGCGCTGTCACAGTTTCTTTAGCTGATAAATGAAGGATAACTTGCCCTGTCACATCCCCGTCAATTACTACAGAAGCCTGTTGACCATTTCGGGAAATAGAAATTTCTGCTAAGTATTGACCAGTAGTATCAAATATTTTTGCCTGACAATTTTGTGGTTGATACACATGAATCTCAACATTTTGATGGTAGTCGTATTCAGCTTTGTTGTCCTGACCGGTTACTAAAATACTATTAGGTTTCACTAATAGCGGCAGATGGAAATAGTCATAGGTTTCTTGATACCATTTTCCACCAGCATAAGTTTTACCAGATAAATAATCAGTCCAAACATCTTCTGTGTCCGGTACATAAAAATCAACGACTCCCTGATCATTAAAGACAGGCGCCACTAATAAATTTTCGCCTAACATATACTGCTGATCTAACGTATGGGTTGCTCGATCTCTTTCAAAATCTAAGAACATACTACGCATCATCGGCACACCTGTCTGGGTTGTCAGAACCGATTGGCTTTGCAAATACGGCATCAAACTTAATTTCAATTTTGTAAAGAATTGCGAAACTGCCACCGCTTCTTCTCCATATAACCATGGTACTTTATACTCCCAACTACCATGATAACGACTATGAGAAAAAAGCAAGCCAAATTGCGTCCAACGTTTGTATAAATCTGGTGTTGAGCCTGCTTCAAAACCGGAAATATCATGGCTCCAATAACCAAAACCACCTAAACCAAATGATAAACCAGCCCGTAAGGTTTCCGCCATTGAAGGATAGTCGGACGTACTGTCACCTCCCCAGTGCACGGGGAATTTTTGTGAACCTACACTTGCACTGCGGGCAAATAAAACTGCCTGTCCCTCGCCTTTTTCTTTCTTAAGCAAATCAAAAACGACTTCATTATATAAAAATGCATAATAGTTGTGCATTTTTTCAGCATCCGCACCGTTATAGTAAACTGCATCAGTCGGAATTCTTTCACCAAAATCTGTTTTAAAAGAATCGACACCCATGTCTAGCAAAGCTTTTAATTTACCATTGTACCAAGCAACTGCCTCTGGATTAGTAAAATCAACGACTGCCATACCCGCCTGCCATTTATCCCATTGCCAAACGTCACCGTTCGCTCGCTTCAAGAAATAGCCACCTGCCATGCCTTCGTCAAATAACGGAGACTTTTGACCGATGTAAGGATTAATCCAAACACAAATTTTTAATCCTTTTGCCTTTAAGCGCTGCAACATTTTAACCGGCTCTGGAAAAGTTCGTTCATCCCAAGTAAAGTTACACCATTCATATTCCCGCATCCATAAACAATCAAAGTGGAAAACTTCTAAAGGAATATCCCGCTCAAGCATCCCATCGACAAAGGAATTAACAGTTTTCTCATCATAATCTGTTAAAAAGGAAGTGCTAAGCCACAATCCAAATGACCATGCTGGTGGTAATGCAGGTTTGCCAGTTAAATCCGTATAGTTAGTGAGGACATCTTTTATAGTTTCACCAGCAATCACGAAGTATTCTAACGCTTCACCCGGTACACTAAACTGAACGCGGGATACTTTTTCACTCCCTACTTCAAAGCTGACTTTATCCGGTGAGTTAACAAAAACACCATAACCTTGGTTGCTAATATAAAACGGAATATTTTTATAGGCTTGTTCGGTACCCGTTCCGCCATCGGCATTCCAAATATCAACAGATTGACCATTCTTAATAAAATTGGTAAATCGTTCTCCTAAACCATAAATTTTTTCATCCACCCCAATCGTCAACTGCTCACTGATGTGCGGCAGCCCCTTCGGATCATGAACGTAGGCTTTGCTGCGGGAAAGACTTTGGGTAATTGGTTTACCTTTATAAGAAAAAGTAGCTTGCAAGCCTTCTCCTTTGGTTAATTCGATAGAGAGATCACCAGATGTATAGCGATACACTTTTTCATCTTCCAAAATTTCCGGTTGGATTTCTTGACTGTTAATTTCAAAGTCCGGGAATTTTTTTTGAATTCCTTTATAATTGTATAATTTCACCCCGATAACATCTTGATGGGGCGTGGATATTTCCATTGTTAACAGTCCGCCATCTAATGTTGCTCCTTTATGACCAACATAAGTATAAGGCATATAGGCAATCAGCTTATTTTCCTTTTGAACCGCATCGTAAATATGTACGACATACTTAACATCATAGCCTTCTTTAATTAGCCATCCACCATCTGAATATTTCATCCTTTTCGCTCCTTTGAAATTAAATATAAAGCGCCTAATAAACCAGCGTCATTTGAATAAAAACATTTTTCCACCGCCACTGATAAATCCGGCCAGTGGGGGTTTTCTTGCAAAGCTGCTTCAACTAACGGTACTAATTGCGGATTTTGACTGACACCACCGCCAAGTAAAACTTTTTGGGGATTCAAAGTTGTCACAGTGTTAAAAATTGCAATTGCTACATAGCGACTCCAATTTCTTAAAATTTCTTTGGTTGTCAATCGCTCATCGGCAAAAATTTCTTCCCCAGAAATCTCTTGTGCCGCTGATATTTGATAAAACTGACGGTATTGGTCAACTAAAGCTCTAGTTGAAGCGAAGTCATGAAGCGTTTGATAGCCGCTATCAGAAAAATTAGTAATCATCATTCCAAATTCACCGGCTCTAAAACCCGCACCATGAATAATTTCTCGATTCTCGACAATGGCTCCACCAATTCCAGTACCAAGTGTAATCAGTAAAAAATCTGCAATGTCTCGGGCATTTCCTTTAGCTAATTCTGCTAAAGCAGCACAATTGACATCATTCTCAATTTTGATGGAAACCTCGTGATTAATCTCCGCTGCCAATAATTCAATAATATTGGCTCCGTGCAAATTAGCTAAAGCCCCAGCCAGAAGTGCCTCACCACTTTCTGGATTGATAAATCCGGGAAAACTCAGACCAATTCCTTCAATCTGAAAACTATTTTTGGCAGTAAAATAGCAGTCTGCTAGACTGGCGAAAAAAATTTTTTTCTCATGATTCGTTGGCATCTTCCCCTTAGTTAAAAACTGGCCTTCGTCAGTTAATACTGCGTATTTGACAAAGGTCCCGCCAACATCAAAACACAAGTAGTTCACTTCAACACCTCCTAATGATAACCCTTTCAAAGTTTATTATACGTAATCACTTGCTCTTTTTAATACCGCTAATATTAGTGGCAATACTGTGAAAAATAGTCTTTTCCTTTGACCTGTTACCTAAAATAGAAAAACACTTCAGCTACTGTAAACTATCCACCATCATCAATCGTAATTGACTGCGGGAAAAATAGTTCTACTAGCCCAAGTGTTCAACCTAGATTACTCTGTTATCTTTTTGCGGAACTCATTTGGTGACTGCTTAAAAAATTGCTTAAATTTTTTGTAGAAATAATCTACATTGTGATAACCGACATTTTCGGCCACCTCATAGACCATTAAATTGGAATTTTGCAAGAGGTCCGCTGCTCGATTCATTCTAATCTTCTCTAAATAGCTCAAAAAAGTTTCATTTGTTTTCTTTTTAAATTTTTTCCCTAGATAAGCACTGTTATAACCGAATTGATCTGAGACTGATTTTAAGGTTAAATCCTTTTGATAATTTTTCTCCAAGAAATGGATAATCTCTAAGACAATATCTAAATTGTTTAACTGCTTAGCCACAGAAAGTGAGAATTCTGCCAGTCTTTCTTGAAAACGTTGCAGTAAATCTGCGCAAGTCACTGCACTCCAAAAAAATTCTTTGTTTGAATGATTTTCAGCGGTTAACGTTTCTGGGCTAGCACCAATCCGCTGTGCTACCTGCAGAATAATCTGTTCAAACTCGTGATTGACATGCCATTTAATGTCCCTCTCATAAGCCAATTCAAAAATGAAATTATTTCGATAAGCCGTTAAGGTCGGCAGTAGGGGTTGATTATTTAAAATAGTTTCGACAAACTGATTGGTGATATGTTCAGTGTAAACAACCTGACTTTGTTTTTTTAGTAGTTTTGCTTGGGAAATCCACTGATTGGAAAACAAAAAAGTCATTCGCTGTAATTCTCGAACAGTCTCCGCTATTACGTGCAAATCTTGATTTGTTTTTAGCCAACCAGTCATTAAGATTTCTTCTTGCCCTAACAGGTCGACTAAGCTTTTACCAGCTACTTCAAGTGCTACCTTATCTAATAAAAACAAATAATTATAGCCAAAGTTATTCAAAGTAACGGTCACGGCTGCATGCTGAACAATTGTTTCTAACATTTCAGGGACTTCTTCTTGGGGATAACACAGACAATTAATCTGCTGAAATCCTTGCAGTCCAGTGTGGTCATTGCCAAAAATTTTGCTCATCAGTTCTTGCTTTAAGGTGTTTTCCCGTTGTACTTGATCGCTTTGATTAATTGAAACGAGAATTTCAATTAATTCGTCTTCATCCACAGGCTTTAGCAGATAAGAAGCCAAGCCGAGCTTAATCGCTTCTTTAGCATATTCAAAATCTGAATATCCCGATAAAACAATCGAATAAAAATCGCTTTGCTGCGCCTTGGCCTGCTTCAACATCTCTAAACCGTTCATTTTTGGCATCCGGATATCAGTAATGACTAAATCCGGATGCTCAGCCAAAATAATTTTTAAGCCTTCTTCACCGTTTTCAGCAGTCCATGCTACCTGATAACCATAGTCTTCCCATTCAATCAAATTAGGTAATCCCGTTCTAATCATTTCTTCGTCATCAATTACTAATATCTTTTTCATGGGACCTCCTAGTTTTCTATCTCTTTAACCTCACGATTGCTCGCTTTCAAACAACTCTTCAAACCACTTTGCAAAAAGTTCTGGCCAAACGGCTACCGTTTTTTCAATTCCATATAGTGGCAGACCTGTAGCAGTTTCCTTCACGGCTAACGACAGGCCGTGCCCACCCTTGGTGAACAAATGTAGCTCAACAGGAACCTGAACTTTACGCAAGGCTGCCGTAAAAAGCAGGCTGTTTTCAGCCGGTACCAAGCCATCCTCGCCAGTATGCCAAATAAAAGTCGGCGGCGTCTTGTTGGTCACCAAATTTTCTAAGGAAAAATCAGCAGCAGCCTGTTGATAATTTTCCCCTAATAGATTTTTAAAAGAATCCTGATGTCCAAAAGAACCACTACTAATCACAGGGTAACTCAGGAGCAATGCGTTAGGCCGCCAGCTCTCTCTAGGGCCTTCAAGATAATCAGCAATCACTTCAGTTTGCCAAGCAACACCAAGATGGGCTGCTAAATGCCCACCAGCGGAAAATCCAGCAACAATAATTTTTTCGGGATTTACAAACCATTTTTCACTATTTTTTCTGACTAGCGCAACGCTAGCAGCTAACTGTATTAGAGCTGTCGGATAGGTTGCTGGTTGAACACTGTAGCGTAAAACGAAAACTTGATATCCAAAACTCATCATCTTTATAGCAATCGGTTCTGCTTCACGATCTGAAGTCATTTCGTAACCACCGCCGGGACAAATAATCATTGCTGGTCGTCGCCAGCTCACATCCATTTCCTGAGAATTTTCCATCACATAGGTTGTTAAGTTTGCAGTGCTTCCGTTAATTGGTAGTGCAATTTTATCATGAATCACAAAAATCCCTCTACTCTATTTGAATTTTTAGTACAATCGGTAATTCTGTCGCTAGTTTTGGTACATTCACCTGTAACCCTTGTTGACTTTTTTGCCAAACTAGCTCCTCTGAATTTTCTAACAAGGTAATTTTTTTGATAATTCCGTGAAATTCTGGAATATTTTGGTCTTGGCTATCTCCTAACGATTTTATCCAAGCAGTCCCTTGCGGCGGCTCCATAAATATTGCATAAATGCTATCTCCTTGAACCGTAAATCTGATATCTTCAGAAGTATAGGTTTGGATACTTGCCTCTTGAAATTGACCCGATTTTAATTTTGTTGGCCCTTCTCCAGCTTTACGCCAAGGCTTCGACTTATAAATGGCAGCTCCATTAACTGCTAACCAAGCTCCGAGGGTTTCTAAAATTTCCCGGTCTCGCTGGGGAATTTCACCATTCCCTTTTGGCCCAACATTTAATAATAAATTACCATTTTTGCTAACAACTTCAATTAAATCATGTAAAATTTCTTTTGGTGTTTTGTAATCCAGTGTAGTGGTGTAACACCATGAGTTGCGGGCAATCGCCGTATCTGTCTGCCAATAAAATGGCTGTGAATCAGCAAATTTTCCTCTCTCGATTTCTACAATACCCGAGCCAAACATCATTGCGTCATGTTTATAGGAAATACTAGTTGGTCTTTGCCATTGAGCACCACGATTGTAATAAAAAGCCGCCAGCAATTGTAAGCTTTCCTTAAAAGCAGCATGTTGAATCCACCAATCGAAATACAAGATTTCCGGTTGGTACTGCTCAATAATTTCGCAAGTACGCAAAAGCCAGTCTTCTAAAAATTCGTCTGTTGGATATGGTTCACTATAAAGTGCTTGATTATCTGGCTCTGGCATAGCGGGCCAATAGAAATCACCTTTTTCTAGTGGTTCTCTGACATCGCTTGTAAACTCTTTGCCATGACCAAAGAAAAACCAATGTTCAGCTCGATGAGAGGACGTACAAAAATGCAGACCAGCAGCCTCTGATGAATGTTTCAGTTCCTTCAAAATATCTCGTTTAGGTCCCATTTCAGCTGCATTGAAGTGCGAAATTTCACTGTTATACATTTGAAAGCCATCATGATGCTCAGCTACAGGAAAAATATATTTAGCTCCCGCTTGTTTAAATAGAGACACCCATTCTTCGGGATGAAATTTTTCAGCAGTAAATAATGGAATAAAATCCTGATAACCGAATTTATCCTGCGGACCATATGTTTGACGATGATGATTAAATTCTGGATGACCTTCAATATACATATTGCGGGAATACCATTCATTATTAAACGCTGGAATGCTGTATAGTCCCCAATGAATAAAAATGCCAAACTTGGCCTCCTTAAACCACGTTGGTATCTCAAATTGTTTCAAAGATTGCCAATTCGGGAAAAAAGGACCTTGATTGGCAATTTTTTTAATTTCTGCTAAAGATAGCATCTTACCCCTCCAACTTGACCGCCTGCAACCAAGCTTTGGCAATTATGACATGTCCTGCCAATGATGGATGGACCCGATCTGCACTCAAAACATAGGATGACTGAAGTGCTGTAAAGCGATCCATCTCAACTTGTAAATCAACATAAGACAATCCATATTTGTCCGCCAATTTTTCAGTAATCTGATTATAAGTCATCAGCATTTTTTTCATTGGGTCCTCTTGATTAGCCTCTACCATAAAAGCAGAGAGCAAGACAAGCTTTATTCTCTTTTCTAAACTTTCAAGAATAAGCTCTTCATAGATTTTTTCAAATTTATCCAATTTTACCTGTTCCTGCTGCATAAACGTTCCATCAAACTGTCGCCAGACATCATTCACACCAATCATAATCGTCAAACAATCTGGCTGAAGAGCCATAATTTCCGCCCATCTCTCCTTTAAATCTGTAATTCGATTTCCACTGATTCCCTGATTGATAATCATCAACTCTTTTTCAGGATGAAGGCCTGTTGTATAAGCATTGATTAAATTAACGAAGCCCTCGCCCCATGAAGACCAAGCAGCCGGAGCAGCTCCGTAGTCACGACCAGCATCGGTAATCGAATCCCCGACAAAAACTATGCGTTCCTTTTTTTTGAACATGGTATCAAGTCCTTTATAATCTTTTTCTATCTTTTAGCTACCTTTATTAATCAGTAATAGAGTTGTAGCACAAGTGTTTTTTTACTTATGCTACAACTCTAAAATTCAAGATTTAATTTCTATTGCGCTGCATATTCTGACATAACCTCAACTCGAGCAGCATCTTGTTCTTCAGCACTTGCCATATCTACTTCTAAAACTTGTTCATAGCCAAGTCCAATTGCTGTACTTTGTAGTTCATCTAATAGTGAGTTAAATTCTGCTTCATCGCTAGCAAAAATCATCCGCCAAGAATAATCTTTGATTGAAGAGCTAACTTGATTTCTGACTGTTGAAATATCTGAACTGTCTTCTGGTCTCGTGTAGGTCGCTCCAGGTGCGACAGCAATTTCGTCATGACTTTCTAGATATTCAACTGCACTAGTTGCTCCATCCATGTGACTTGACCAATCTTCTTTTAATGGCGTCAATGTTTCAGTTAAATAACTATCCCATTGATTAAAGTTATATGGATATCCTGTATCAGGATTTTCATCAATTAACATAACTGTGCGTACATTCAATGCTGAATTTCCGTCGGCATAATTTCCGCCACCATATTCTTCTGGTACCTCAGCATCACCATTGATTAAAGCTTCCACGCCAAAATCAGTTAGCTGTGGTTGACCTGCATCATCTACTTCCCAAGTCAATCCTTCAATACCTGCACCACCGACAGTTTGAGAAGCATTTGTTGAAATTCCCTCTGGTGAATACAACCAATCTATAAAATCAGCAATTCGTTCTGGCTCTTCAGCATTTGCTCCAATACCCAAGAATAAGTTGCCACCATTTGTGCGAGCACCTGTTGAATAATTTTTTTGATCTGCAATAGAAGCCATCATGAAACCGACACCATTACTAGTATTATCAACAGTATTAAAGGCTTGCTGACCTAACCAATGATACCAAGAATATAATACTTGTCCCCCTTGGAACTTAGAGTATAAAGTATCCCAGTTTTGTGTTGTTGATTCCGGATCTACTAAGCCCATCTGATTCGCTTCAAAATAAAGTTTCAACGCTCGAATATATTCAGAATCATCATCTAAAATTCCTTGATAATCAGATCCATCTGTTTTAGCTAAGACATAACCTACTGAATCATAGCCGTATAATTGCGCTAATTGGACAGCATTTGACATATAGTCTCCATCCCAATCGCTAAATAGTGAAAATCCATAAACTTGTTGTCCATTCCCAGTCGTAGGATTACTTTCTTGCATGTCTTGTAAAACCGGTAATAAATCTTCCAATGTATTCATTTCTGGATAACCTAATTCACCGTATAAATCCCAGCGTAAATATGCTCCAACATTTAAATCTAGTCCTTCAGATGGAGTGTCTGGCGCTGAGTTAGAAACTTCTGTTGGAAATCCGTAAATGGCACCTTGATTTTCGTTCAAGTTTTGAACAGCACCATCATATTCAGGTAAAAATTCCATATCTGCATATAAATCTGTTGCATCGTACAACAATCCGGCTTGTAATAGCTCATCATATCTTTCACCAGTACTTGTTAAAATTAAATCGCCTAAGTCGCCAGCCGCTGTTCTTGTTTGATACAGTGTGTCACCATTTCCTGCTACATTTGGAGCGATAATATTTAGTTCAATGTTAAATTTATCTTTGACTAATTTTCCAAACCATCCACTTTGAATTCCCATGTAATTAGCTGTGTCGGAGTACACATCAATCGTGATTGTCTCTCCGCTATTATCTTGTGAATCATCTGCTGAACTTGCTGAACCACATGCTGCCATTCCAGCTACACTGCTAACTAATAACAATGCCAGTCCGCCATACTTTACCCATTTCTTGCTCATTAATAAATTCTCCCTTCAATTTTAACTACTCAAATTAGCCTTTTACTGCACCCAACATAATTCCTTTTACAAAATATTTTTGGAACATTGGGTAAATAAACATGATTGGTAATACGACGACGACTGAAACAGTCATACGAATAGATGTCGGTGTCTGAGTTGTCGCTGCCGACGCCACACTCGATACAACTCCCCCTGAGTTTCTCACTAAAGAAGCTAAAGAGCTTGCTTGATTAATGTAGGTGTATAATAAATATTGTAACGAATAAAGGCTTTGATCTGTGATATAAATCAGCGTATCTTGGAATGAATTCCATTGAGCAACCGCTGAGAAAATAGCTACCGTTGCTAAAATTGGTGTACAGTTTGGCAAAATTACTTTGAAGAATACTTGTAAAATATTAGCGCCATCCATTTCAGCTGCTTCCTGCAATGATTTAGGAATTGATTCGATATAGGTCTTCACTAAAATGATATTAAAAGGTTGGACAATCGCTGGTAGGATATATACCCAAAAGCTATTCGTCAGTCCAAGATTTCTCATCGTGATAAACATTGGAATCAACCCAGCATTAAAGTACATCGTAATGATGATAAAACGATACCAAAACTTACGTTTCCAAAGTTTTTCTTGAGTGAACATAAAGCCTAAAAATGCTGAAGCTAAGACAGTAGCTGCTGTTCCTAAAACCGTTCTAGCAACGGAAATTGCAGCTGCAGAGTACAAACCATTTAACTGTAGGACTTGCTTATAATTCTCAAAATGGATTCCTTCTGGGAAAAAACGAATGGCTCCAAGTGCACTAAGTTCGTTATTACTGATTGAATTTATAATTAAGTAATAGAAAGGATAAGCGCATATGATGGTGATAATCCCGAAAAATAAATAGTTTACAATATTAAAACCAACTGTTTCTTTAGAAGGCTTTTTATGTTTCCGTTGCTTTTTTTTGTTCTCTTTCATAGACAATTCCATTTTCTCACCTCCTAAATGATGGACGATCCGCGAATTTTTTTAGAAGCAAAGTTAACGATTACAAGTAGCGCCACACTAATCAAACTCTTCAACATGCTAATAGCCGTCGCTAATGACAAACTGTTGCCGCCTAGTCCTAGATTGTATACATATAAATCTAACACTTGAATATTTTCACTGTTAAACGCATTCTGAAAAACAAAATACTGATCCATCCCATTGTTTAATAAGTTGGCAATCGAAAGCATCAACATGACTAGGTAAGTTGGCATAAGTGCTGGCAAAGTGACATTGCGCATTAATTGGAAACGATTGGCGCCGTCGATTCGAGCTGCTTCATAAAGTTCAGGGTCGATGCCGGAAATTCCCGCCAGATACATAATGGCACCCCAGCCAAGACCTTTCCAAAGGTTCCACAGACACATCATTAACCAAGTGTGGCTGTTGCTGTCTAAAATTTTAAGGGGTTCAACAATGACGCCCCAATCTAAAAGTAATGAGTTCAACAGTCCGGTTGTTGAAAATAAACTAAAAGCAATTGTATAAACAAGTACCCAACTGATAAAATTTGGTAAGGTGGTGAGTGTCTGTACAATATTTTTAAACCACTTGCATTTGATTTCATTTAAAAATATCGCAAAGGCAACTGGGAAAATAGAAGTGGCAATACCTAAGAAACTCATCGCAAAAGTATTTTTCATTACTTGGAGAATTTGACTCACTTGTGTTGGATTGGATACCAACATATTAAACCATTTTAAACCGACAAACTCACTGCCCGACAATCCCAAAGCTGGCCGATAATCATATAATGCATAAATCCAGCCGTGTAATGGAAAATAAGCAAAAAGAAAAACTAAAATTAAGAAGGGTATAATCGTTAAAAACATGATTTTTCCTTCTCGGTTAGCCCTTTTTTTAGCTTTTTTCCGGCTCTTCAACTGAACCTCCATAACAATACCCCTTTTCTTGTAAACGTTTTATTTTCTATATCATAGCATTTAAAAGCGGTTCTTCCACCGGACAAAAGAGTATCTCCTTACCCTACAAAATAGACTTCTTTTTAACCAAAACCTGTCAATTTTAAATAAGAAGCCCGATGGATAGCGCTTTCTTGATTGTTTTATCAACTTTTAACAAATTTTGTATTCTACCTTTTATAATGTAAAATACAACTATCTTATAAGAAGGACTGATGAGCATGATTACTTTTAATCCTAATAGTCAATTTTTTAAAATTACAACGACAGCAGCACAATTTATCTGTTTAAATGTCATTTACATTCTATCTTGTTTACCAATTATTACGATTGGTATAGCCACAACGGCGCTTTATGATGTAACCTTAGATTTTGCAGATCACGAAAGTGGCTATCTAATTAAAAACTATTTCAGAAGTTTTAAAACCAATTTCAAAACTGCCTTAAAGCTATTCCCTTTTTATCTGATCCCGTTGGTGGCTTTAACTTTTAGTGCATTCTTCTGGTTTTCTTTTGAAACGACTTTAGGGACAGTTATTGGCATGCTAGCAGGTCTTGTTAGCCTATTTCTTTTTTTAGCATTTCTGATTAGTTGTGGCTTAACTGCTAAGTACCAAACCTCAACCAAACAAACCCTGCAAAACAGCCTACTGCTAGTGATGGCTCATCCAATGAAAAGCTTAGGGATTTTACTGATTCCATTGACGATGTTTTTATTGGCCTTCATAATACCGGGGTTCAGTTATTTCATTTTGTTTTTAGGCTTTTCATTTTCAGCCTATTGCGGAGCCTTTTTACTCCTATCAATTTTTGCTAATCATAGATAGGTCTGCACTATGAAAAACAGATGGAGCAAACTCAACTTAAGCCAGTATTCAATTAAGTTTCAATTGTTTATTATTTATATCCCAATAATCTTTTTAGCCACACTAATTATCGGCGGCTTACTAATCTTAGATTCCACTAGACAGCTCAGTCAGAGCTATCAAGACTTGGCTGTTTCAGATGCTCAACGAGTCCGCTCTGTGATTTTTGAGCGCACCAGCTCCTTAAAAAATGATGTTGCAAGTTTATCGACAGATACAGAGCTCCGGTCATTCCTGAGTCAAGACTATGAATCAGAGACTGCTGCTCGAGAATCTTTAAGCCAATATGATGCCTTAACAAAACTAAAACAGCAGGATACTTCCATTTCATCAATTCGGATTTATACTACGAATTTGACAATTCCTGATTATCAAAATTTTGCTCAAGCAACAACGGAATTGCAGGCGTCCGAATGGTTCAAACAAGCTACTGTCACACCTGACTCCTTTTGGAAAACTACCCAAACATCTGATGGTAATTTTTCCTTATTGACGATTTATAAGCAGCTGCCGCTTCCCCTCTCTGATTATCAGGCAGTCGTGGAAATCGTTGTGGATTATAATTTTTTGCGTAATCGCATTAATAATTCTGATTACACCAATCAGATGTCTTTAAACCAAGATGTCTTATTTTACAGCGACCACATTAATGACTTGGGGACCAATCCATTTGAGGAGCTAAAAGCCCAATCTGAAATAATTAATACTCAGTTTGCAACGATTGGTAACAGAGAAAATGTTTTGCTGGCTACCACAACTTTGGATTTAGGCAATCAATCGGATCAAATCCACATTTATTCAATGGATTTTAACGCATTTGGCAATCTGCGTAATAATATTTTCAAATGGTCGAGTGTTCTACTACTGACACTTTTGACAACAGCGATTATCATCATCATCTTTGCTAATATTTTTGCCCGCAGAATTAAAAAACTGCAATCGGCAGTTTATCACGCTTCGATTGAAGACTACCAATTTTTTCAAAATATTTCAGGGAATGATGAAATTTCTAAAATCTCCTTGGACTTCCTTAAGATTATCCAACATATTAAACAAAATGAAGAGGCCATTTTCCAATCGCAATTGCATGAACAAGAACTACTGACGCAACAAAAACAAATGGAATTCAGTGTACTCTCCAGCCAGATAAATCCACATTTTTTATTTAATACGTTAGAGACCATTCGCATGACCGCTTTAAAAAATCAAGATAAAGCCGCCGCCCAATCGATTAAATTACTATCAAAATCCATGCGCTACACCTTAGATAGTCAAGGCAAAAGACAGACCACTTTGGCCGAGGAATTGGCGGCAACTAAACTGTATGCCGACATTCAAAAATTGCGTTTTGGCGATCGCGTAAATTTGGAAATTAACGTGGCAGATAATCTTGATACTGAAGGAATTCGCTTACTACCGCTATTAATTCAGCCGTTAGTTGAAAATGCGATTTCCCATGGTTTGGAGGGGCTAACTACCACTGGCCACATTCAACTGACCATCACTAGAGACGCCAATTACTTGATTATCCAAGTGACAGATAACGGCATTGGCATTTCACCTGAACGCCTGATTGAAGTCCACAAAAAAATTGCTGAAAATGATCTCGGCAATGCGCAAAATATTGGATTAAGAAATGTGAATAGCCGCATAAAAAATTATTATGGAGCAGAATGCGGCCTGACAATTACTAGTCAAGTTGGTGTTGGCACGACAGTTACTTTGAAAATTAAATCAACAATGGAGCATTAAAAAAAGCTACCTTATAGGCTTCAGTCGATAATTTCCTTCTCTTTGAAATTTATCTACTATATTAGCCTATCGGTAGCTTTTTTAATTTCCATTTATTTTACCGCAATCAACTTCACCCCAAAAGGTTCTAACTCGACATCACCACCACAAGCTTGACCAGCCAGTAAATCAGTCCCGTTGAAAGGCAGTGTAGCTGCAACAGTTTCATTACGATGATTCAAAACAAATTTCAAAACTTGATTGTCTTTGATTCTTGTTTTGACTTCAATGCCCGCTGGTAAAATTAATTCGGGAATATCTAAGTCAGCTAGGATTAAATCAAACAATTCTGTCATGCCCGCCTCTGATAACATGGTACCCACGTAATAGGCTGCACCTTTGGCAAATTGATTGCGAGTGATTGCCGGAGTGTCTTGATAGAATTCACCCTTACCATAATTAGCAAGCGTTTGGGCCCCTTTCGGATGGATAATATCACAAAGCATGCGACAATCCTGTTGCCTTCCATCTTCAAAGACGACTTGATAATGCGTTTCTGGTGGCAGTGCGTCAAATTCCTCCACCCAGATTCCTAATAATTCCTTCAATGGTCCCGGATAGCCACCTAAATGAACATTATCTGATTGACTGACAATCCCGCTCATCATGGTGGTCACAAAAGTTCCACCAGCAGTAACATATTTTTCAATCTTTTTAGCACTTGCTTCTTCAATCATATATAAACAAGGTGCCAGCAATAAATCATATTTTTCGTAATCGCCATCAATCGGTACCAAATCAACATCGATGTTACGGCGATACAATTCTTGATAATAATGATGAATTTGTTCGACATATTTTAATTCAATTGTCGGACCACTAGTATATTCTAGTGCCCAATAGTTTGACCAATCAAAAATGAGTCCTACTTTGGCTGGTGTAGTTGCCGTTAAGAAGCTGTCACCAAGTTGAGCCAGTTCACCGCCTAATTCAGCAACTTCCTTAAAGACTCTTGTATGTTCATTACCGACATGGTCAATCACAGCCCCATGGAATTTTTCGCAGGCGCCTTTTGAGCGACGCAATTGGAAATATTGAATCGTGTCTGCACCGTGAGCGATGGCTTGATAGCTCATATTTTTCATTTGCCCTGGGCGTTTTAAAGAATTATAAGGCTGCCAATTTTGTTGACTTGGCGTTTGTTCCATCAGCATAAAGGGCTGACCATTTTTCAAGCCCCGCATCAAGTCATGACACATCGCTGTATAGCTTGCCGGCGTATTGTAACTCGGGTAACTGTCCCAAGAAACAAGATCCATTTCTTTGGCCCATTTAAAATAATCTAAACCTTTATACGTGCCCATTAAATTTGTCGTAATTGGCGTTGTTGCATCGAATCTGCGGATTTGATTTTTTTCATCGACAAAATTTTGTAGCATTGAATCAGACATAAAGCGGCGATAATCAATCGAAATTCCAGCAAAGGCTGTTTTTTCAGTACCAATCGCATCGCCTAAGGCATTAGGCGCAACAATTTCCTCCCAGCTATAAATTTTATGACTCCAAAAAGTCATGTTCCAAGCATCATTTAAATTTTCTAACGTTTGATATTTTTTCTTCAGCCACACGCGAAAAGCTTTTTCACAATTTTCGCAATAACATTCTCCGCCATACTCATTGGAAATATGCCAGCAAGCTACCTCAGACAAATCACCATAGCGCTCTGCCAACTTTCCAGCCAAAAGTGGACTGTATTTTCTAAAGGTCGGACTATTGGGACAAGCATTGTGGCGATGGCCAAATTTATGCTGCCGTCCTTCAAAATCAACCCGATTAACATCAGGATAACGACGGCTCATCCAAGCCGGCAATGCCGCTGTCGAAGTCGCCAATACAATCTGATAATTATGTTTTTTAAGCATCTCCATGATGTCGTCCAATTGTGAAAAATCATATTCTTCTTCACTAGGCTGCAGCTGGGCCCAAGAAAAAACATTGACAGTCGCCGAATTAATCGAAGCCAAGTCAAACATCCGCATATCTTCTGTCCATACTTCCTTAGGCCATTGCTCAGGATTGTAGTCGCCACCAAACAAAACTTTTTTAAATGTCATAATAAACCTCCAGCTATTTTTTCTCATTTTAACACGCTTACATGGTAGAATAGTAGTAAATAAAAAAGACAAAATATCATAAAACGAAACAATTGGAGGCGTTGATTTTGCGCTATAGTTTTAATCAAAAGGACCGCAGCTTACCACTCTTTGTCGACAGCTTTGGCACTAACTGGCAGCAGGAACAGATTCAGCGGCCTAAAGGATACCCTTATGTCCATTGGCTTTTCTCTGAAAAAAGTAGCGGCACCGTGTTGATCGACAATCAAAAAATTAATTTACCAGTTGGTACCAGTATTTTAATCAACCAAGCGATTCCTCATGACTACTATCCAAATGACGCTTGGGAAACAGCCTACTTTACTTTTGGTGGCGCTCTGATTTCTGAAATTATGACTCTGCTTGGCTTTGGCAACTATCTAGTAATTTCCGAAAATGCGATTGATGTTGAAAATTTTGTCAGTCAATTAGCAGCAGAAATTGAAAAAGATACTTTAACGACGCCGTTAAAAGTATCTGGTATGATTTATTCTTTTTTGATGCTGATTAAAGAGTCCACCTTAGCTGAATCAAGTCATTATTCAAAATATCATGACTTGATTCAACCTGTGGTCCATTATATAAAAAAACACTACGCTGAAGATATTCGCAATGAAGAGCTTGCCCAATTAATTGGCTACAGCCCTCAATATTTAAATCGGCTTTTTAAAGATGTCTATCAGACTTCCCCAAATCAATATCTGCTTGAGTATCGGATGCAAAAGGCCAAAGAATTATTGGCCAACGAGCCGTTACTAACCATCCAAGAAATCAGTGACGCCACTGGCTTTAGCAATGCCAGTCACTTTATTGCACTTTTTAAACGAAGCGAACAGGTGACGCCGAAGAATTTTCGACGGTATTATCACAGTTGAAAGAAAAGAAGCTATGACTTTAGCTTGAACAAAAAGGATGTCTCTAAGTGAAACTTAATGAAAACACCTAAATCCCACTGAAGGTTTACTAAGTAGCAAAACCAAACCTTAAGAGTTCCCTCTGTATAACTTATGTCATAGCTGTAACTTTTTTATTGGAGGTTTCGACCATTTTCTTGAATTACTTTTTGATACCAATAGAAGCTGTCTTTGGGAATACGCTCCAAACTTCTTTCCTCATGCTCGTCCCGATCAATATAGACAAAGCCATAGCGTTTTTTATAGCCATTTAACCAACTTAATAGATCTGTAAAGGACCATGCACAGTAACCAATAATTTCAACGCCATCGGTAATTGCCTTGCGTAGCTCCACTAAATGTTTTTCCAAATAATCAATCCGATATTGATCGTGAACCTTTTTATCGGCCGTGAGTTGATCGATGGCGCCAAGACCATTTTCGGTAATAAAAATCGGCAAGTCGTATCGGGCTTGAATTCGTCTTAGAGCTACTCTGAAACCAACTGGATCAATTTCCCAGCCCCAATCAGTCTTTTCCAAATATGGATTGGCGACACTGTTAAACATCGGAACTTCTGGCGAGACTGCCTGCTCTTCTTTCGGCTGCATCAAATAAGGATCAGTTTTTGAAAATTCTTTTTCCTCCTCAATGGGCGCTTCAATCCGATTCGTCTTGGCAGTACCGCCATGATAATAATTAATTCCTAAAAAATCCGGTTTCACAGATGCCAGAAGTTTGGCATCCTCTGCGGTCACCTCTGGGGCAATTTCCAATTGTTTTAATTGCTTCATCACAAATTTAGGATATTTCCCAAAGCAATACACCGACAACCACCAATCATTATTAAAGGCCTCACCATTTTCTGCCGCCAGTACATCTTGCGGATCAGCTGTTAGTGGATACATTGGTCCATAACCAAAGCTGGGACCAATTAAACCTTCTGGCACCATCTTGCGAAAAAGCTTAATCGCTTCAGCATTTGCTAAATTGACAATATGGCTGGCAGCATACATTCGTTTAACATCGGTTACTGCTGGTGGATGCGCCGCCCAGCGATAGCCTAAAGAAATAAAGACATTTTGTTCATTCATCGTAACCCAATACTTTACTTTTTTTCCCAATCGTTCAAAGAGAGCTTGGCAATATTTTTTGAAAGCCGCGACAGTTTTGCGGGATTCCCAACCACCGTACCGTTCCTGTAATGCTTGAGGTAAATCCCAATGATATAAAGTCAAGACTGGTTCCACTTGATTTTCAATTAATTCATCGACGAGAGCTTCATAAAAATCCAATCCCGCCTGATTTACTTCACCGTCGCCATCAGGAATAATTCGGCTCCAAGCCACACTAAAACGATAAGCTTTCAAGCCCATCTTTTTCATCAATGCGACATCTTCTTTATAATGTCCATAATGGTCTACAGCAACTTCCCCATCCGTTCCTTCAAAAGTTTTCCCAGGTATTTTTACAAAATCATCCCAAATAGAAGGCCCTTTGCCATCTTTATCCCATGCGCCTTCAACTTGATAAGCCGCCGAAGCTGCTCCCCATAAAAATTTTTCCGGAAAAGCATCTAATGTCTTGTGATACATGTTCATCCCCCGTTCTTTAGCTTAACTTTAGCACAAGCTTTTTTGAACTTATTCAAGAAAATTAACCTAAAATAATAGAATTTGAAACTATTTTCCAGACTAAAAAAACGCTATATAAATAACGCTAATTTGTACAGTAACACATCTAATTTCTCCATCTTTTTTATTAGTGAATCATGCTATGATTCACACAAAAAGGAGGCGTTTTTATTTTGAAATATAAAAATCCAATTCTATCAGGTTTTTATCCAGATCCCAGCATCTGCCGTGTCGGCGAAGATTACTATTTAGTCACCAGTTCCTTTGAATATTTTCCTGGCTTGCCTTTATTCCACAGTCGGGATTTAATCCATTGGCAGCAATTAGGTCACTGTATTTCCCGCAATAGTCAACTAACACTTTCTCATAAAGTTCCAAATGGCTTTGGTTTGTATGCACCGACCATTCGACATCACAATGGCCGTTTTTACGTTATTTGCACAAATGTATCAGAGGGTAATTTTACATCAGGAAACTTTGTTATTTGGACAGACGATATTCACGGAGAATGGTCCGACCCGATTTGGATTGATTTACCCGGAATTGATCCTTCTTTATATTTCGAAGGTGACAAAGCCTTTTATGTGGGTACCCACAAAACAATTTATCTTTGCGAGCTGGATTTAACTACAGGTGCAACCGGTCCTCGCCATGAATTATGGCAGGGCATTGGCGCTGCTGATCCGGAGGGTCCGCATCTTTATAAAAAAGGCGATTATTATTATTTAGTAATTGCCGAAGGTGGGACATCTTTTGGGCACATGGTGACGATTTCCCGTAGTAAAAATATGTTAGGACCTTATGAAGCTTACGCTGAAAATCCGATTTTAACGAATCGCAGTTTGCAAAATCCGATTCAAGCAGTCGGTCATGCAGATTTAATTGAAGATCATTTAGGAAATTGGTGGGGGGTCTGCCTCGGTATCCGCACAATTGGCACCTTCACACCGAAACATTTACTGGGTAGAGAAACCTTTTTATTCCCAGTTGATTGGTCAGGAGCATGGCCAATTTTAGGCAACAATGGCAGCCTCTCATTAGAAATGGAGGCAACTGGTCTACCGGAAAAAGTATTTCCTAGTCAGCCAGCAAAAACAATTTTTTCAAAACAGGGCGTCGATGCAACTTGGAATTATTTATACGAACAAGATGATGTTCATATTTTTACAGATGAACAGGGGCTGAATCTCTTGGGAACCGCTGAAACTTTAAACTCCGAAGCTGGTCTGACTTGGTTAGGCCGTCGCCAAACAGCTTTTCATTTTTTTGCTAAAGCGAAATTCATTTTGCCACAAATGCAGGATGGCACTGAGTTTGGTTTAAGTATTTTTCTTAATCGACAGCATCATTATGAAATTGCGCTACAACAAGATGAGCCCACAGCCATTATCTTCAGACAAACCGTTAGTATTTTTGATAAGATGACAAAGGTTACTGAAGATCCACTGATGGCTGGTACCCCTTACTTTTTAGAAATTCGTGGCGATAAAAAACTCTATCAATTTTTTGGTGGTACAGAAGAAAATTCTCTACAAAAAATTGGCGAGGCAACCACGGTCAATTTAACAACAGAGGTTGGCGGCTTATTTACCGGACCTTATCTAGCCTTATACGCTACTGGAAATGGGAAAGAATCAGTGACCCCAATTGTGTGCGAATGGTTTGACTATCAAGAATTAGATTAAAAGAATTGCTTCTGAGAACTCAACTCTCAGAAGCAATTCTTTTTATCGACATTTTACAATACTATTCCTCTGCTAGCTCCCGCAACTCATGACTCAACTCGCTTGTCGCTGAATAAACTTTCCGATACTCTTGATAAATTTCTTGATAAGCTGCGACATTTTCTTGAATTGGAAAATGTGACTGTTTATATGCCACAAATACTTCTGCACAAGCTTTCAAGTCAGCAAACCAATTTAAGCCAATAGCGGCTAGCATGGCTGCCCCTAGTCCTGGCCCTTGTTCGGAGACCAGACTGGTTACTTCTGCATTAAAAATATCTGCTTGCATCTGCAGCCAATCGGCATTCTTAGCGCCGCCACCAACTGAAATAATCTTTTCGAATTTGCGACCTGCTACCTCCTCCATCAAGACCTGTGAGTCCTTCAAAGAAAAAGTAATGCCCTCCAATACGGCTCGGGTGAAATGATTAAAGGTGTGCTGATCATCCATCCCGATGAAGCTGCCGCGAATTTTGCCATCGACATGGGGTGTCCGTTCACCGCTAATATAAGGCGTGAACAATAATCCAGCTGCTCCGACTGGCACATCATGGACGCCCTTTAGTAACTCATCAAAGGATAAACCTGCAGCGAAAACCTCTTTAAACCAGCTAAGGCTATGGCCTGCTGCTAAAGTTACACCCATTGAGTAATAACTATCTTTTTGAGCGTGATTAAATAAATGGAGTTTCCCTTGGTAGTCTTGGTCAGCGGAATTTTCATAGGACAAGAAGACACCTGAAGTTCCGATGCTAGCCATGCCGATACCTTCTGCCAAAATTCCTGATCCAACTGCAGCGCAAGCATTATCTGCACCGCCAGCAAAAATTTTGACTTCTTTGCTAAAGCCAAATTGTTCTGCTAATTCTTTTTTCAAGAGACCCGTCATTCCTGATGATTCAATTAATTGCGGCAATAAATCCTTCGAAATAGCAAACTTCTCTAGAATCGCCGGTGACCACTGTTTTTCTTTAATATCCAAAAGCAATGTTCCGGCTGCATCAGAATAATCCATATGAATTGTATCTGTCAGCCAATAGCCAAGATAATCTTTTGGCAGCATTAAATGGCGTACCTGTTGCCAAATCTCTGGTTCATTTTCCTGCACCCATAAAATTTTAGGTAGAGTAAAGCCTTCTAAAGCAATATTTTTCGTAATTGCTAACAACTCTGTTCCAAATTCTGCCATGATTTTCTGACATTGTTTCGTGGTTCGTACATCATTCCACAAAATGGCATTGCGCAACACTTGTTTTTCTTCATCTAATAGAACTAAGCTGTGCATCTGTCCCGAAAAACTAATGCCTACTAGCTCTTCTGTAAAATCAGCCACTTCACTTTTTAAACTTTCAAAAACAGCGCTACAGGCTGCAACCCAATGCTGCGGATCTTGCTCACTGTAGCCAGAAGCCGGTTGAATTAATGGATAATCTTGGGCTGCCGTGGCAACTACCTCGCCGGCCTGATTCATCAAAAGGCCTTTTAGTGAGCTCGTGCCTAAATCAATTCCTAATACGTAGGGCATTTTTTGTACCTCCTAGCTCGCTTTGTTTTTATTATAAATATCAAATGCAACAGCTAGTAATAGTACTAAGCCTTTGATTGCTTGTTGCCAGTCAACCCCAATCCCTAGAAGAGACATTCCATTGTTAAGAACACCCATTACAAGTCCCCCAACAATAGCACCTAGAACTGTTCCTACACCTCCGTAGGCTGATGCTCCCCCAATATAACAAGCTGCAATGGCGTCTAGTTCAAACCCATTTCCCGCTGTAGCAGTCGCCGCATTCAGACGAGCAGAAAAAATTAGTCCCGCTACTGCTGAAAGAAGCCCCATGTTCATAAACATAATGAACTTTATTTTTCTAGTTTTTATACCTGATAAGGCAGCAGCTTTTTCATTCCCACCAGTAGCGTATACATAACGTCCTATGGTAGTTTTATTTGTGATGAAGCGATAAATCATTACTAAAACAGCCAGTATGATTAACACATTGGGAAATCCTTCATATGAAGCCATTACATAGGTAAAAAGTCCAAGTAAGACTAAAACCAACACCAATTTAACAACAAACATTCCCTTTGATTCTACTGGAAATCCATAAGTGATTTTTTTATTTCGAGATTTAAATGAAAAAAAGACAAATAGACAAGCAATTATTAAACCAATTATTAATGAAAATAAATGTACGCCGCCATTTCCCAAAGGATCTGGCAGAAAACCAGAGCTTAATAATTGAAAACTCTCAGGAAAAGGAGCCAATGACTTTCCATCTAATACAACAATAGTCAGGCCTCTAAAAATAAGCATCCCTGCTAAAGTAGCAATAAAAGCCGGAACTTTAACAAACGCTACCCAAAATCCCTGAAAGGCTCCGATAGCTGCACCGATCAATAAACATAATAGTATCGCTATAGGCGTAGAAAGCCCCATATTAATTGTAAATATTGCTGACAATGCCCCAGTGAAGGCTGCTATTGAGCCAACTGACAAATCTATATCACCTAAAATAATTAGTATCACCATTCCAATTGCCAAAATTAGAATGTAACTGTTTTGCAATATTATATTGGTAATATTTAAGGGTCTTAATAAGACTCCATCCGTCATCACTTGGAACACTATCATGATGATTGCTAAGAAAAAATACATGCTGTATTTTTGAAAACTATTTTTTAGAATATCTAAAATACCTTCTGATTTATCTGACTTGGCAATTTTTTTCGCTTCCATCTTATACCCCCGCTTTATTTGTCATGCTTTCCATTAATATTTCTTGATCTGCATCCTTTTTAAGAATCTCTCGTGTAATCTTTCCTTCATTCATTGTATAGATACGATCACAGATTCCTAATATCTCTGGTAATTCCGAAGAAATCACACATATACCTTTACCGGCTTTTGCCATTTCTTGAATTATTGTATAAATATCATATTTAGCACCTACATCAATGCCCCGTGTTGGTTCATCCAGGAAAAGAATATCTGGTTCAGCTAGCATCCATTTCGCTAGTACAACTTTTTGCTGATTTCCTCCACTGAGACTTCCGACTTTTTGAAAAATATTATTACTTTTTATCCTCATTTTTTCTTTGTAGTATTCAGATTTAGTAATTTCATCATTTTCATTAATGACAGTCGCTTTAGATAATTTATTCAAACTTGCCATTGATATATTCTGATTAATATCTTCAATCAAGACCAGTCCATTTCCTTTGCGATCTTCAGTAGCATAGGCAAGACCATTGTCAATTGCTTGCTTTACATTACTTAGATGCAATACTTTTCCTTCTTTTTTTATAGTGCCGGAAATCTTGCTTCCGTAGCTTTTTCCGAAAATACTCATTGCTAATTCGGTTCTTCCAGCACCCATCAGTCCTGCAATGCCAATAATTTCACCCTTTCGGATATAAAAACTCGCATCATCAATAATCTTTCTATCTTGATGAACAGGATGATAAACATTCCAATTATTCACCTCAAAGTATTTTTCACCAATAGAAGGTTCATAATCAGGATATCTATTTTCTAAATCACGTCCTACCATCCCTTTAATAATTCTATTTTCTGTTAATTCACCAGAATCTTTCTTAATGGTTTCAATTGTTTTCCCATCTCTTAAAATTGTTACTGAATCCGCAACCTCCATTATTTCATTGAGTTTGTGGGAAATTATAATACAGGTGATACCTTGTGCTTTAAATTGCAGTAATAGTTTCAACAAATTTGCACTATCATCTTCGTTCAATGCTGCCGTTGGTTCGTCCAGAATTAACAAGCGTACTTCTTTTGAAATTGCCTTCGCTATTTCAACAAGTTGTTGCTTCCCAACTCCTATATTAGTAACCAACGTTCCGGGATTTTCGCTTAAGCCAACAAGTTTTAGTAAGATTTGTGCTCTTTCAAATGTTTGATCAAAATCTACAATATTATATTTTTTTATTTCGTTTCCTAAAAAGATATTTTCTGCTATAGATAAGTAAGGTATTAATGCTAATTCTTGATGGATAATAACAATTCCCTTTTTCTCACTGTCTCTGATATCCTTGAATTTACTCTCTTCACCGTCTAAAAAAATATTTCCAGTGTAATCTCCATATGGATAAACACCACTCAAGACTTTCATTAAGGTAGACTTTCCCGCCCCATTTTCTCCACACAACGCATGAATCTCACCACGTTTCACTTTGAAACTTACATCATCTAAGGCTTTTACACCCGAAAATTCTTTAGTAATATTTTCCATTTCTAGAATATAATCAGTCATAACTCTCCTCCAACTTTAAGAATATTATATAAGCCAGGTCTAGACCTGGCTTATATATCAGAGCTTATTCAACATCAGAAGCTGTTAGATACCCACTATCAATCAAAATTTCTTGGTAGTTATCTTTATCTACTGCAACTGGTTCTAACAAATAGGTTGGGACATTTTTGACATTATTGTTATAAGTCTCCGTATCGTTAACTTCTACTTCTTCACCCTTAATAATCTGATCAACCATTCTTGCTGCAACATCTGCTAACTCTTGTGTATTCTTAAAAACTGTCATAGTTTGGCCGTCTGAGATAATTGACTTAACTGATGCCGCTTCCGCATCTTGACCAGTGATTATGGGCATTGGGCGATCAGAACTACCATATCCAACTCCTTTTAAAGAAGAAACAATCCCCATGGCTACAGCATCATTTGGTGCCAAAACTGCATCAACAGTTGCATCTGTATAAGAAGCACTTAACAGATTATCCATTCTGGCTTGTGCTGTAGCACCATCCCAGTTCTTAATAGCAATTTTGTTAAAATCTGTTTGTCCACTTTTAACAACAAGTTTTCCGCTATCAATGTATGGCTGTAAAATTGACATTGCTCCATCGAAAAAGAATCTAGCATTGTTATCATCCGGTGCTCCACCAAATAGCTCGATGTTAAAAGGTCCTACTTCATTTTCCAAATCTAGACTATCAACAATATACTGTCCTTGCAAAACGCCTACTTGAAAATTATCAAATGTACAGTAATAATCAATACCATCCGCATTCATAATCAATCTGTCATAAGCAATAACTGGAATGTCTTGGTCTTGTGCCTTAGAAACAACATCCGTTAATGCTTCACCGTCAATCGAAGCGATTACAATTACATCCACACCTTTAGTAATCATATTCTCAATTTGAGATACTTGTGTTGGCACACTATCTTGAGCGTATTGAATGTCGGTTGAATAACCATTGCCTTCAAGTTGTTCAACCATGTAGTCCCCATCTTTTTCCCATCTCTCAAGTGCCTTTGATGGCATTGCAATCCCAATCGTACCATTTTCTCCAGATCCTGAACTATCCGAAGTTCCACATGCCCCTAAACTAATTACGGTCGCACCTAGTAAAGCACTTGCTAAAAATTTTTTTAACCCCATTCTCATTTCCCCCTTAGACTAAATAATCATTCAAACGTGACTTGACAACTTCCAAGTGGCTAGATTCATTCGTAATATCATCATGGGCCAAGGCATAGGTGGTCAAACTTTCTAAATCTTCTTCGTCTGCAACAATTTTTGCGCCGATACCGGTCGTATAGCTGGCATAACGTTTTTCTTTCAAATCATCAAAGAAGCGATCTTCCTTCAAAGCAGCCGCTGCTTTCAACCCGCGGGCAAAAGTGTCCATTCCGGCGATATGAGCCAATAATAAATCATCCATTGCGAAAGAAGAACGACGTACTTTTGAATCAAAATTGATACCGCCAGGTGCGATACCGCCATTTTCTAAAATTTCGTACATAGCTAGGGTCGTATCATAAATATTTGTTGGAAATTCATCTGTATCCCAACCTAATAAAACATCCCCTTGGTTGGCATCGATTGAGCCTAACGCATCATAATCTCTGGCAACATTTAACTCGTGTTCAAAAGTATGTCCAGCCAAAGTTGCGTGGTTAGCCTCTAAGTTCAATTTGAAATCATTTTCCAAACCATGTTTTTGAATGAATGCCATCGCCGTTGCTGCATCAAAATCATACTGATGTTTTGATGGTTCCATTGGTTTTGGTTCAATTAAAAATTGTGGCTTGTGGCCAATTTTTTCTCCATAAGCAATTGCCATTTTAAATAGCCGAGCAATGTTGTCCTGCTCAAATTTCATATTGGTATTTAGCAGTGATTCATATCCTTCCCGGCCGCCCCAGAAGACATAATTTTCGCCGCCGAGTTTTTTACTGACATCCAACCCTTTTTTCACTTGAGCTGCTGAGTAGGCAAAGACTTCTGCATTATTTGAAGATGCCGCACCATTCACAAAACGCGGATGGCTAAACATGTTTGCTGTGTTCCATAATAATTTAATGCCAGTTTGATCCATTTTTTCTTTAATTAAATCCGTAATCTCATCAATATTACTGAAAAATTCTTCTAACGAATCGCCGGCTGGTGCAATGTCGACATCGTGGAAGCAAAAATATTCGACATCTAATTTAGTTAAAATTTCAAAGAAGGCTTCAACACGATTACGAGCAGTATCCATCGGTGTTTCTCCAAACCAAGTCCGTTGATTGACTGGATCACCAAATGGATCAGAACCATCTTGAGTCATGGTATGCCAATAAGCAACGGCAAAACGCAAATGCTCCTTCATAGTTTTCCCCATAATTACTTCTTCAGGATTGTAGTGACGGAAGGCAAATAAATTCTCTGTTGTTTTTCCTTCGTATTTAATTTTTTCGACATTTGGAAAGTAATGCATTTTTTTATCCCCCTCATAAATTTACACTTGATTTAAGTTTGTTAGTTCGTTAAACTAACTTACAAGAACAATATATTTGATTCGTCAATAAAAGTCAAGCGCTTTCAAAAAATAATTGAAGTTTTTTTCAAGCAAATCATTTATACTTAAAATAACTAATGTTTCGAAATTATTACTATAGCAATCTAAAATTATTATCGTCAAATATTTTAACTAAAAAATACTTTCCGCTTAGGAGAATGTTCTATCATATTTTTAGTTTATCCTGAGTTGTGATATTATTCATGACTCATAATAAAAAAGGAGTGATTCCAGTGATTTCTACAAAGTACACAATGCGGGAGCAAAACGAAGCCAGTATTTTATCTGAAATAATAAATAGAAAAGAAGTTTCTAGAGCAGAGCTTGCTGTATCGACTAAGCTTAATAAAGCATCTGTTTCAGCAATTACTAAAGACTTAATTGACAACGACCTTGTAGTCGAAACAAGAATTGGTAACGCTTCAATAACTGGTGGAAGAAAGCCTACCTTATTAACTTTTAACGGTAAATCAGCTATAGTGATTGCAATAGATATTGGTATAGATTATATAGAATCTATGTTAGCTTTTATTGATGGAGCAATTATTGACACTACAAAAGATAAACACATTAGTATTACAAAGGAAAATGTTTTAGAGTATCTAGAGAAAACAATTGATGGTTTTTTAAAATACTCAGTAGAAGCACCTCACGGTATTGTTGGAATCACCATCGCTATTCATGGCTTGGTTGAACATAATCAAATTGTCTTCACACCATATTATGATTTAGACCAAATGGATCTTCATAATGAACTAAGTAGCAAATATGACTTCCCTGTATTTATTCAAAATGAAGCCAATTTAGCTGCAATGGGAGAATACACTTTTACTTCCGAATCTAAAAGGCTTTTTAGTATCAGCATCCACAGCGGTGTAGGTGGCGGAATTGTTGAGAATGGTGAACTATGGCTCGGGCAAAATGGTAAGGCCGGAGAAATAGGTCATTCAATTTTATTTCCTAATGGTAAAATTTGCCCATGTGGTAATCACGGCTGCTTGGAACAGTATATTTCTCATAAGGTTCTATATGCAAAGCTGGCAGAGTATGACAGACACTTGACTAGAATCAATTCAGACTTAATCAAGAAAATGTTTTTTGACGGCGATCCATATGTGAGAAAGCTACTGAAGGAGAATGTGGAGTTGTTAAGCATTGGTATTAATAATGTCGTCATGCTCTTTGATCCTGAGATTGTTATTATTAATAGTTCCGTATATAGAAAAATACCCGAATTAGTTGATTTGTTGAAAACTAATTTGAAAAGTAATTATTCAAAAAACATCATTTTAAGAAATACAACTCTTGATGATCGTGCCACTTTATTTGGAGGCTTTGCAGTTTCCGCTCAAAAATTTTTGAATATCCAAAATTTGAAAATAATTTGCCCACAATACCAAGAATAATTTAAGTTTTTTTACGGAAGTAATGCTTTCTCTCTATTTATCATGCCATAGATGCAATACAAATGAAAATTGGACAGTTTGAGAGGTATCATAGTAAGTATCTTCTTTAATTGAGATACAAGAGAATTAAAAACACTTATTTCAAATGAAAACTAGCCCCAGCCAATCCTTTTCAGATTAGTTGGGGGCTGGTTATACTTTATTCTTTGAAAAAGTCTCCGTAGCCATCAATTGTTTCACCGTCGTAATAGCGCAGCAGTTCGTCAATAGTCAGCTGCTTTTCTTCTGTCTCTTCTTCTTTAGGAAGATGCTCTTGGCGATAGATTGCATAGGCTTCGGCCAATTTGCGAAAAACGGCCTGGCGTGACTCCCCTTCTGCTGCGATAAAAGGCAGTTGGCGGATATATGCGCTAAACTTCGTCTTGCCGTCAATCATTTCAATTGGCAGTTCGATCACCTCTAAATCAACTTCTTTAAATAGTTCATCGTACATTTCTGTCTTCCTCTTTTACACTAAGCCTTGAGCCAACATTACTTTAGCAATTTTGGCGAAACCGGCAATATTAGCCCCAGTTAATAAATCATCTTTGTGGGAATATTTTTCAGCGGTTTCTTTACACGTTTTATAAATAGTAGCCATCGTCTGGTCGAGCTGCTGATCAACTTCTTCAAAACTCCAGTTTAAGCGTTGGCTGTTTTGGGCCATCTCTAAAGCTGAGACTGCAACGCCACCAGCATTGGCTGCTTTGCCGGGACAGTATATAATGTCCGCTGCTTGGATTTTTTTTACAGCTGTTAACGTTGTAGGCATATTAGCGCCTTCGCCGATGATTTTAACGCCATTGGCAATTAAAATATCTGCGTGGTCTTCATTGATTTCATTTTGTGTTGCACAAGGCAAGGCAATATCAATATTGCTGCGACAATTCCAAACACTGCCTTCAAAATATTGAGCTTGTGGGCGAGCTTTTTGATATTCAGTTAAGCGCTGGCGTTTTACTTCTTTAATTTCCTTCAGTAAAGCTAAATCAATGCCCGCTTCATCGACAATATAACCATTGGAATCTGAGCATGTAATAACCTTGCCGCCATATTCCTGTACTTTTTGAATCGCATAAATGGCAACATTGCCGCTGCCGGAGACTTGAACTGTTTTACCTTCAAAGGAATCTTGGTGTTCTTTTAGTAGATGTTTGACAAAATAAACCAAACCATAGCCAGTTGCTTCTGTCCGCACAAGGCTGCCGCCGTAGTCTAACCCTTTGCCAGTTAAAACGCCGGCCTCTGCTCCCCTCAGACGGCGATAAGTACCGTATAAATAGCCAATTTCTCGACCACCCACGCCGATGTCACCGGCGGGAACATCCAGCGACGGACCGATGTGACGATACAATTCTGTCATGAAGCTTTGGCAAAAGCGCATAATTTCGCTATCAGATTTTCCTTTGGGATCAAAATCACTCCCGCCTTTACCACCGCCAATCGGCAGACCAGTCAGACTGTTTTTAAAAACTTGTTCAAATCCGAGAAATTTTAAAATGCTTAAATCAACGGTTGGATGAAAACGCAGACCACCTTTATAAGGGCCAATCACCGAATTAAATTGGACACGAAAGCCACGGTTAACCTGCCAATTTCCTTGATCGTCTTGCCAAGGCACTCGGAATTGAATAATCCTTTCCGCCTCTACCATCAGCTCCACAATATTTTTTTCCAAATATTCGGGATGGTCTTCTAAAAAGGGCACGATACTTGGTAAAAATTCTTCTAAAGCCTGTAAAAATTCCGGCTGGTGGGCATCCTTGGCGATTAATTTTTCTTGTAAAGCTGCAATTGCTTGGGAAGATTGTGACATCTGATTTCCTCGTTTCCGCTAATTATTTTGGGCAACAAATGCCCTTCACTAAACTTTACACTATTCTTTTTTTGTAAGCAATTTCAGCAGGCCGAAATTTAAAAAAATATTCTTCTATAAGGATTGCGATGTAAATTTTTTCAAAATGATTTTATGCATGCATTTCTTGTATAAATAGGATTAAACGTATATTTAACTGAATTATTTTACTTTTTATGTATATTTATTTACTTTTCTCTTGCATCCCATTGAAAAGGGTGTTATGATACTTTCATCAAAACAAAAGCATTAAGGGGAGAAACAATCATGAAAGAAAAAGTAATTTTAGCGTACTCCGGTGGTTTAGACACCTCCGTATCAATTAAATGGCTCGTTGATGAAGGTTATGATGTCGTTGCCGTTTGTCTGGACATCGGCGAAGGAAAAGATATTGATTTTATTAAAGAAAAAGCTTTGACTGTTGGCGCTAGCGAATCTTACGCAATTGATGCTAAAGAAGAATTTGCCAAAGATTTCGTTTTAATTGCCTTACAAGGCCACACATATTACGAAGGAATTTACCCATTGGTTTCTGCTTTAAGCCGGCCTTTGATTTCTAAAAAATTAGTTGAAATCGCCCATCAAACCGGCGCAACAACAATTGCCCATGGCTGTACTGGTAAAGGGAATGACCAAGTTCGTTTTGAAGTGGCGATTGCCGCTTTAGATCCCAACTTAAAAGTTATTGCTCCAGTGCGGGAGTGGAAATGGTCACGGGAGGAAGAAATTGCTTACGCTGCTGAAAAAGGTGTGCCAATCCCTGCTGATTTAGACAATCCTTATTCAGTTGACCAAAACTTATGGGGCCGGGCTTGTGAATGTGGAATTTTAGAAAATCCGTGGGCAACGCCGCCAAAGGGTGCCTATGAAATTACCGCTGAGTTGGAAGACACACCTGATACCGCAGACATTATTGAAATTACTTTTGAACAAGGGGTGCCAGTAGCCTTAGATGGCAAAGCCTTTGAGTTATATCCTTTGATTCAAGAATTAAATGAAATTGCCGGTAAGCATGGTGTTGGTCGGATTGATCACATTGAAAATCGGTTAGTCGGCATTAAATCTCGGGAAGTTTATGAATGTCCCGGTGCGGTAACGTTAATCGCTGCCCACAAAGCGTTGGAGGATTTGACTTTCGTACGGGAAGTGGCCCACTTCAAACCAACGATTGAAAATCAATTGAGCCAAACGATTTATGATGGCCTTTGGTTTAATCCATTAACAGATGCCTTGATTGCCTTCTTAAAATCAACTCAAGTCTATGTAAATGGTGTTGTGCGGGTGAAATTATTTAAAGGCAACTGCATTGTTGAAGGTCGGAAGTCTGACAACAGCTTATATGATGAAAACTTGGCTACTTATACTTCTGCGGATACCTTTGACCAGGATGCTGCAATTGGCTTTATCAAACTGTGGGGCCTACCGACAAAAGTTAATGCTGAGGTGCAAAGCAAACTAAAAGCTGACCAAGCAGTCCCTAATGCTTAATCTGAAATAATTTGGCTGATGCAACTGATGTGAGGCAAACTTTTCCGAGAGAAAATAATTTTGTCCGTTGACATCTTGATTTACTTTTAGTGAGTTTCTTTTCTTATCAAGTAAGAAATAAGGAAACCAGTAAATCGCCAATTTTTAATTTAGCAGTTTACTTAAGTGAGGAGTCTATTTTCTAAAAATTAAAGGCTTCCTGTAACTGCTCTCCCCTAGAAATACGGAGGCTGTGACATTAGTTCAAACAGAACCGAACGCTGCGAAGATTAGTTAGTACAAGCAGCTAGATATTGAAAATTTACTTCAGTGGACTCAGTTGACCTCAGAAGCAAATCAATATAGTTCGACGGATTATCTGTTAAAAAGACTAGTGTCATAGCCTCTTTTTTACGAGAAAAATTACTTTCTCCGCTTTTTAAAAGCATTTTTTGATATACTGGAAAAAAAGAAGAGGTGACCAATTTATGGCAAAAGTTTGGGGCGGCCGTTTTGAAGGCCAAAGCGAAGCATGGATTGATGAGTTCGGCGCATCGATTCCCTTCGACCAAAAATTAGCAAAACAAGATATTACTGGCTCTTTAGCCCATGTGAAAATGCTGGCTCATACGGGAATTATTACTGAGGCTGAGGCTGCAGAAATTACGAAAGGCTTAAAAGCTGTTGGAAAAAAACTGGCAGATGGCGAATTGACCTTCGCCATTGAAAATGAAGATGTTCATTTAAATATTGAAAAATATTTAACCGAAGAAATCGGGGCTGTCGCTGGCAAACTTCATACTGCCCGCAGTCGCAATGATCAAGTGGCGACGGATATGCATTTATATTTAAAAGAAATCGTCAAGGAAGTCGTGGAAAAAATTCATTTTTTCCGAAAAGTCTTAGTCCATCAAGCTGAGGAAAATATCGAAACGATTATGCCCGGCTATACTCACCTGCAGCATGCCCAACCGATTTCCTTTGGTCATCACATGATGGCTTATTACGGCATGCTGACGAGAGATCAGGAACGTTTTGCTGAAAGCCTGAAACGGATTGATATTTCGCCTTTAGGTGCAGCTGCTTTGGCCGGCACAACCTTTCCAATTGACCGGGAATTTTCGGCGAAAGAACTCGGCTTTGCCAATATTTATACCAATAGTCTTGACGCCGTCAGCGATCGGGATTTTATCCTAGAATTTTTAAGCAATTCATCGATTATGATGATGCATCTCTCGCGTTTTTGCGAAGAAATTATTTTATGGACCAGCAACGAATTTAAATTCGTTGAATTGACGGATACTTTTTCCACCGGTAGCTCGATTATGCCTCAGAAAAAAAATCCCGACATGGCGGAATTAATTCGCGGTAAAACCGGTCGGGTCTATGGTGACTTATTTGGTCTGTTGACGGTGATGAAGGGTTTGCCGCTAGCTTATAATAAAGATTTGCAAGAAGACAAAGAAGGCATGTTTGACACGGCTCATACTATTTTGACTAGCTTAGATATTATGGCGGGCATGGTGGATACATGGAAATTAAACAAAGCCCACATGGCAGAATCTACTGAAAAAGATTTCTCCAACGCCACTGAACTGGCAGATTATCTTGCAGCTAAAGGTATGCCCTTTAGACAAGCCCATGAAGTGGTCGGTAAATTAGTTTTGGCCTGCACAAAAAAAGGCATCTACTTGCAGGATGTGCCCTTGACTGAGTATCAAGAGATTACACCACTAATTGAAGAAGATATTTACGATACGCTTTCCTCCAAGACAGCTATCACCCGCCGCCATTCCTTAGGCGGCACCGGCTTTGATCAGGTGCAAGCACAAGTCGCTTTAGCTCATCAACAACTAGCTGACGAAGAATAAATTTTTTATGTTGGTAGTTGCAATAATAAATTCATAAGCTTCTTAAGGAATCCTTAATACAACTTCACAAAAAGGTTACACTTTCTTAGGCTCACCTTAAGTTTTGCATTGTATTATAAATACATACCAACAAACAACCCTAAAAAACACTTTTTCATTTTTAACTCCTTGCCCGCCAGCCACCCACTGGCGGGTTATTTTTTTGCCGCAAAAAAATACGAACTACTAATAGTCCGCATTTTTTATTGGTGATTAATTTAAGCGGCGCCCCAAACTTCTTCAGTGATTTCTTTAATCAGCTGCAGTTTCTTCCACTGATCTTCTTCGGTAAGAATATTGCCTTCTTCGGTTGAGGCAAAGCCGCATTGGGGGGAAAGGCTGATTCGGTCGAGGTCAACATATTTGGCGGCCTCGTGAATTCGATTGATGATGGTTTCCTTGTCTTCTAATTTGCCATCTTTACTGGTGACTAGGCCGAGAACTACAAATTTATCTTCAGGAAGATGGCGCAATGGTGAAAAATCCCCAGAGCGTTCATCGTCAAACTCTAAAAAGAAGGCATCGGCATCTTCTTGGCCAAATAAAACTTCACCGACTGGTTCATACCCACCAGAAGTGGCCCAGGTCGAATGGTAATTCCCCCGACAAATATGAGTAGTGATTTTCAAATCTTCTGGTAAATTTTGAATGCCCTCATTATTTAACTTCAAATATAATTCCTGCAAAGCACTGGTGTCGTATTCCCCGTTGGTCATCGTTTCCCAGAAATTTTTATCCACGAGCATGCCCCAAGTACAGTCATCCAACTTAACTTGGCGAGCACCTAAATCATACAGATGCCGCAGTGTTTCTTGGTAAGCTTTAGCGATATCTGCATATAAATCTTCCCGATTAGGATAGAAGCGATTGACCCAGTCTTCATTGTCTTCCCGAACTAATTCGGCAAATAATTGTGCTGGTGCGGGAATGCTTTGGCGAATTTTTTCTGGTGCAACTAATTTGGCTAAGGAAGTGAATTCCGCAAAAACCGAATGCTCGGGATTAAAGGCAATTTTTCCTGATAAGCGGGCAGAATCTGCTCGGGTTTCTTCGCCGTGGAATAGATAGCCTTGATCTCTGACAATATGTTCGACACCGTTAAAGCCCCAAAAGAAATCTAAATGCCAATAGCTGCGACGGAATTCACCATCACTAAAAACTTCTAAGCCGGCTTTTTTTTGTTTTTCCACCAAATCAGCAATGGCCTGATCTTCAACTTTCGTTAATTCTGCTTGCGTTAAATTGCCCGCTTCAAAAGCACTTCTCGCTTCCTTCAAAGCTTCTGGTCTTAAAAAACTACCGACGATTTCATAACGATTGACTGTTTTGCACATAATAAATTTCCTCCGATTTTTTTAGATTCGTGGACTCCATCAATAAAAAAATCCCTAGAAGAATTGTTCTTCTAAGGATGTCGTTGACATGGTACCACCTTAATTCGTAAAAGTTGCCTTTTACCTCTGCCAATACTTTAGCTGCTAAAATACTGGAATTTTCCTAACGAGGATTGCCCCGTGTGCTCCTTAACCTTGTCTCAGAACACCCGCTCAAAAGCCATTTTCAAATTTGCTGACTTCCACCTCTTTTCAGCTACCGAGGCTCTCTGTTGAAAACTGACAAATTTTACTTTCTTTCTCATTGCGTTTGATTATTCGTTTTTTTAATCTTACTTTAATTATTCTATTTCCGCAATCTAAAATAGGTTATTTGCCTATATGGATTTTTTATCTACGGTTATAGTTTTTGGCTATATAAGATTGCTTCGAATCATAATAGACACTCAGTTATTATGCTGAATATCCCAGCTATCTATTTTTACTGAAACATTTTTGTCAAAGTATCCACGAATAAAACGTTGCTGGCTGGTTGGAAAGATTCGGCTGGAAGCAACTTCTGTTCCCCCATCAATAAAGATTTCGATTGAGCTTATATCAATAAAAATGTGAAGACTCAATTCTCCTCGATTATTTTTTTTCAACAAACGCTTAGTCCCGTAGTTCTCACCAACAACTGTCCCAGATTGGGAACGATCCAGCCACAATTCAGCTTTTTTTCCATCATAATACAGACGAGTGTATTCTGAAAAATCTTGATTTCCACATAAATCAATTGAAAAATTTTCCTGAGTTAATTCTGAAATTTTAAACTGGAGCTCCAGAGCTTCCGAAACCTTTTGACCTAATGCCAGCTCCTGATTACTAAAGGTTGTGTATAAGCCCCGCTTCGCCTTCATTTCTCTGACAGGCTTTTGAAGAAGCTGTCCTTCATCAATGCTCAGTTCTCTTGGTATGGTCAAGGTACCACAATAACCAAATTTCTCTGTCGGATACTCCAACTCGGGCAGCCCCATCCAACCAATCAAAATTCTTCTGCCGTCTGACGCAATTGTTGTTTGTGGAGCATAAAAATCAAATCCCAAATCCAATTCTGTAAAAGTTAAGTTTTGGCCTAATGTCAATTGATTCTTTGTTAAAAGATTCCCGATAAAATACCCTGTTTGGTAAATATTTTGATACTGCTCTTCCTCTTGCTGAAGTCCTTGAGGAGAAATTATCAGGACACCTTCTCCAGCCAACTCAAAGTAATCAGGACATTCCCACATATAACCAAGTTCCTTGTGTCCAGTTTCAATTTCACCCAGACACTGCCAATCATAGGTATCCTTTGAATGAAATACTAAAGCTGCGCCAGTTAAATTATTTCTTTGAGAACCGATTACTGCCAAAAATTCACCATTTTCAGTGGACCAAATTTTAGGATCTCTAAAGTGATCGGTATAACCAGCAACATTTCCGATAACTTCCGGCAATTGTCGTTTTATAATCTCACCACTTTCGTTCATCTTAGCTATTATCTGATAAGGAATTCTTTTGCCAGAGGCTGTTCGTGTATTGCCAGTGTAAAATAAAAGTAGTTCATCTGTCATAGCCAGACCACTCCCGGAGTATGCCCCATGAGTTTCAAATTTAGAATCTGGCTCAATGCCAGGCCCTAAAAATTGCCAGTCAACTAAGTTATCCGAGACCAGATGATACCAACCTTGATACCAAATATTTTCTTTAGCATAGCGGTATGGGCTCCATTGAAAAAATAAATGGTACTGTCCATTAAAAAACGCAAAGCCATTAGGATCATTTAAGTAACCTGTCGGTGCTTCAATATGGTATTTTTGGCGATAAGGACTCAGTGCCACTTTTTGAGCAGCTTCTTCTTTAATACCGTCAGGAATTTCTGAAAAACGAAAATACTTTTCTATATTATCAACAACCATCATTATTCCTCCACCGCTTTGATGATTGCTTCAGCGTCATTTTCAATGTCAGCTTCCCGTGCTTCTTCTGTGATGACATCTCGATTGGTTCCCTTATTGTAGAACTTGCCTAAAATTAAAGTAAAAGTAATTCCTAACCCAATGGCTAATAAATGAGAAATTGCAAAATGCAGATAGCCTTGATTGGCTGGATCAACAATTGTAAAACCCGGCAATCCCGTGGTACCATAACCAACTGCAGTTAATTTCGATAGATGGACATAAGCTCCACCAACAGCTCCCGCCAAACAACCAGCAACTAATGGAAATTTATATTTCAGTGTAACACCGAATAAGGCTGGTTCAGAAATGCCAAACAAGACTGAGGTAAAAGCTGAAATAGAGATTTCTCTAATTTTTTTATTCTTTCTGTTTAACAACATATATCCTAGAACAGCACCACCTTGAGCTACTAAAGCAACTGACATCAAAGGATTTAAGAAATCTCGACCAGTGTTTGATAGTAATTGCCCTTCAATCGCACCAAAAGTATGATGTAATCCTGTGATAACGATAATTTGTTGAACCCCGGCAAAAATCATATAACCAAAAATCCCTAAATGTTCTGCCATCCACAGTAGACTGTTGGTTAAACCATCCCCCAAAGCTCTGCCTAGTGGACCAATCACAATAAATAAAAGCAAGGAAGAAATTAGAATTGTCAGCATCGGTGACAATACAAATTTAATAATATCTGGTAAGACTCTATTAAAGAAATTATCAAGTTTTGCTACCACAAAGCCAATCATCAGGGCAATGATTATCCCTCCTTGAAAGCCAACGAGTTCAACATTTAAGCCAAATAAATCAACTAGTTCTGCTGAGGCTGAGCCAGAGGCAACTTGAAAAGCATCACCTAAATTAGGATGCACCATAATGGCTCCGATAGCTAAGCCTAATGCTGGTCGGCCACCAAACCGTTTGGTTGCAGAGTAGGCAACAATCATCGGTAGAAAAGTAAAAATCCCTGAGCTAGCAATGGAAATAATTCGGTTTAAGCCAGCAATTTGTGGCAGCATCTCAACAATTGATTCAGAACCAAATAGTCCTTTTGTCGACAATAAGGAGGTTAACCCCATTAATAAAGCTGCCGCTAAAATAGATGGCATAATCTCGATAAAGACATCTGAAATTGATTTGATAAATGATTGAATAGGATTCTGCTTTTTCTTATTACTTTGTGTTACTTGCGGTTGAGTGTCATCAATTGTTTGATTAAAGCTCTTTAAAAATTCAGCATATACTTGATTGACTAAGCCTGCCCCAAAAATAATCTGTAATTGATCACCAGCCACAAAGGCTCCTTTTGCTAACGAAACATTTTCGGCTTCCTCAAGATTCATAGCGCTATTATCCTTTAAAACGAGGCGCAAACGGGTCGCACAATGAGTCACCTTTTCAATGTTTTCAACACCACCAACAGCTTCAGCAATTTCAGCAACTGTTTTTTTCAAATCTTTTTCCATTCAGTTTATCCTCCTAAACCTCTGCAACTTGATTATTTATAGTTCCATTTTAACGACTATTCCATTAAAATTAAATGCAGAAATGTAGACAATCAATGTGGATTTGTCTTATCTAAAGGAGATTCTCAAAGATGAACTATTTTTTTAATAACCATATTGAAAGTGAACAACTTTATTTGTATTCTGGAGGCTATGAACCAACTCCTAAAGGTCATGTCTATGGACCAACTGTCCGCAGTGGCTATATGTTGCATTATATCTACAAAGGAAAAGGAAAATTCACCTCCGGCAACCAGACTTACAATCTAGGTGCAGATGATTTCTTCTTTATTGAACCAAACTTGCCAATTAAATATGTAGCTGATTCAGAGGATCCTTGGGTATTTTATTGGATTGGTTTTCGGGGAGCGTTGGCCAAAGAATATCTTCAGCGGACAACGATAACTTATAATAATCCTATTTTCAAAAATTCAAACAGTTTACAGATTAAAGAACTATTAAGTGAGATGATTGAAATTTCTTATGTTCACCAAGATAACGATATTTTACTAAATGGAAAGCTGCTGGAAATTCTCTTTCAATTGGTGAGCCATTTTCCTGTTGAACAGACACAGCCCCGCAGTAAAAAAAGCCAACTATTAACAGAAGCTATTCAATTTATGCACAATAATTATGAACATAATCTACAAATCAATGAGATTGCCGAAGCCTTGAGAATTGATCGTAGCTATTTGCATCGACTCTTTCAAAATGAATTAGAAACCAGCCCTAAAGAATATTTAACGACTCTGCGAGTGCGTAAGGCACAAAAATTATTAACTGAGTCAGATTTACCAGTGAAAGTCATTTCTTATTCTGTTGGCTATGAAAATACTCAACAATTTTCCCGGGTCTTTAAGAAGAATACTGGTTTTTCCCCTCGAGATTATCGACTGGCTTCTGAGTAAAGCTTTGGTTCAAAATAATAGTCTTATAAACAACTTTTCCATAAAAAATATCCGAACAATTTTCTACTAAACTGCCAGCTAATTTTTAATCAGCGCTTCGTGCCAATTATGCTAAGAAAAGCAGTAAGTATCTTTGTTCGGATAATCTTTTCAATACTGTATAACACTTTTTTTAATACCGACTGCTCACAATCTGAGCGCCAAAAGGCATCAATGCGAGCTTTGCCATTTTCAGAGACTGCATGGCAAATGGAATACCAATAATCGTAATGATTAAAAGGATCGCACTTCCCAAATGGCCGAGTGCCAAAGGAATCCCCGAGAAAATCAACCAGAGAATATTTAAAATTAGACTGCCCCCACCGCCACCATAAACAACTTCTTTGCCAAAAGGCGCCAAGGCTAAACCAGCAAATTTGAAGCATTGCAGGCCGACAGGAATGCCAATAATCGTGATGCACCACAGACAGCCGGCTAGAAACCAAGTAACGGCCCCAATCAGTCCGCCAAAGATAAACCAAATAATATTTCCTAAACAACTCATTAAAATCCCCTCCACTTTTTAAGTTTATCAAAAAATAGACAGAAAAAAATCCGTACTAAGACGGATTTTTTGATTAGCGCCAATCCTTCAAGCGGTAGCCGACGCCAATTTCAGTAAATAAGTATTCAGGTTCCAGCGGATTGCTTTCAATTTTTTTGCGGATATTGGAGAGGTTGACCCGCAGCACTTGCTGGTCGCCAGTGTAAGGGCCCCACACGGCGGTCATCAAAGTTTTATAGGTCACTACTTTTCCAAGATTTTCAAAGAGGACTTTAACAATTCGATATTCATTTTTAGTCAAATGAATTTCTGTCTCCTCCTTAAGTAATTGATGGCGGGGAATATCTAATTTCAAGGCGCCATTGGTAATAATTGGCTCAGCCTGCGCTTGAAAATTTTTATGTCGCAAAGCTGTACGAATCCGCGCTAATAATTCCCTAGTGCCAAAGGGTTTGGTGACGTAATCATCCGCCCCTAAATCCAGCGCATCGACCTTGCCCTGTTCGTTATCTCGAGCTGAAATAATAATCACCGGCACTTGGCTTTGTTTGCGAATTATTTTTAGTAATTCGCTGCCGTCAATATCTGGCAGACCTAAATCCAGCAAAATTAAATCCACCTCATGGCCTTGAAAATAATTCAGGCCGCTCATGCCATCAACGGTCGTTGCCAGTTGATAGCCTTCCTTTTCTATAACTACTTGCATAAAATCGGTGATTACTGAATCATCTTCAATTAATAAAATATTAGGCTTCATAGGAACTCTCCTCTCCTAAAATTTTGACTTCAAAAATTGTTTCTTTTCCAGCCTGCAACACCTGCAGTTGGCCGTCATGGGCCTTGATAATCGTTTTAACGATACTTAGACCGATTCCAAGACCATTTTTCGAATCAACGGGTATCTCATCATCACTGGATAAATTATGGAGGATTTTTTGATATTGCTGCTGAGTCATCTGGCCTTGACTACTGATTTGAAAAGTCACAAAGGGCTCTTGATAGCTGATACTCATTTTGACCGGTGTCCCTTGATTGCCGTGGCGGAAGCCATTTTCAATTAAATTGAATAGCGCCTGCTCCAATAAAATTGGGTCAGCGGCCACAAAGAGCATCTCCGCGGGCAAATCAATCTGTAATTGCTTTTCGGGATAAGCTTTGCGGCTACGGGCTAAAACGGCCTCGGCGATTTCTTCGACAAGTTCTGGCGTTTTCGTGACCTCCATCGTGTCCATATTAATTCTGGTGACCGACAATAAATTTTCTACCATTCGCACTAGCCACTGGGATTCATCTTTGACGTCTTGCAATAGTTTCACTTTCGTTGCTTTAGCTAAATTTGGTTGTTCTTCGTCTTCAATCAAGGTTTCCGCTAGACCTGAAATTGAGGTCAGTGGTGTCCGTAAATCATGGGAGACCGCCCGCAAAAGATTGCTGCGGACTTTTTCCCGCTCATTTTCCACCCGCATTTCCTGTTGAGTATTTTTCAGGCGGGATTGTTCTAGCACGATGGCCAATTGTGTCGTGACCAATCGCAAATAATTTAATTGATTATTTTCTAAATTATGCTGCTGGTTCCGTAAAATTCCTAAAACAGCTAGGGTTTGTCCCTCGGCGGCCACTGGCAAATAATAACCTTTGGCGCCACCTAAAGTGTCCGTGCCAAAGCCCGCCTCCCGCTGATTTTTACCGGTCCAAAAGGCGACCCCCATTTCTTCTTTGGTTTGCAATGTCTGAGCCGTTTCGGGACTGTGGCTGATAATTTCAGTTTCCGGACTGTATAAAACAATTTCCCGCTTTAAAAGGCGGGCTAAAAAACTCGTCGCCGTATCATAAATTTCTTGATTATCCGTTGCCACAACGTAGCGTTTGTTCAGCTCATATAAAATTTCCAATTGGTGCTCCCGCTCCATCGCACTGCTGGCCTTCATTTTTAAACGAACAACTAAATTGCTGACCATTAAAGCGACAATCAGCATAATCAACAGGGTAATCAAGTAGCTCGCCCGATTAATCACCAGTGAATAGCGGGGCTCAACAAATAAATACGTATAAATCAGCACGCTTAAAATGGAGGCTAAGCCGCTCCAAAGATAGCCGTTTGTTAAACGGGCTGTGATTAAAACAAAGACCAAATAAATCATCATCTGATTTTGGTCGCCAAAATGAAACCACTGTAAAATTTCCGTGATAATCGTGGCGCTGATGACCATCAACAAAGTAACCATCAAATTCCCCCAGCCGCCTGTGGGAATCAGCTCCTGCCACCACTTTGTTTTTTGTCCCTTCTCTTGATAAGGCACTAAATGGATTTCAATATCCGTCAGCTGTTCCAGCAAAATATCCTCCGGGTCGCTGACAAAAAGTCGTTCGTACCATTTTTGATTGAGCCGCTTGCCCATCACAATATCAGTTGCCTGAATTAACTCCGCATATTTAGCAATCGTTTCATAGCTGCTGTCTTCCTCCAGCGTGACGGTTTCAGCTCCCAGTTTTTCTCCGAGGTCTAATAAAAAGCTCGCATCCTTTGTTTCTGGTTCATTTTGCGAATGCACCAAGACAACCGTCCAATCGACACCAAAGCCCTGCACTAACCGAGCCGTCCAGCGGATACATTTTTCTCCCATTTTGGGAAAACGGTCCTCGACAATTGTCAGTAGCTTGGTTTGAACTTTATTGGTGACAGCTGCCTGATTGATATAATCTGAGGCCCGCTGAATTGCTAAGCCCCGCAATTGATCCAATTTATCAAGGGAAAAAAAGTTTTCCAACGCCTTGCGGGCATTGCCGGCTGCATAAATTTTCCCTTCGGCTAAACGCTCAATCAATTCCTCCGGTTCAATGTCCACAACTTTAATCGAGGCCTGTTTTAAAACGGTATCAGGCACAGTCTCTTGCACTTCTACACCGGTAATGTCATCGACTAAATCATTTAAGCTTTCCAAATGCTGAACGTTCATCGTCGTTAACACATTAATGCCCGCTTGTAATAATTCTTCGACGTCTTGGTATCTTTTTTTATTGCGGGAGCCGGGGGCGTTGGTGTGGGCCAATTCATCCACCAAAATAATTTCCGGTTTAATGGCTAAGGCCTGATCGACATCAAACTCTTTTAAAGTGATGCCACGATAAGTGACATCTTTTGCTGCTAATTGAGGTAAGCCCTGCAATAATTTATTGGTTTCCGGCCGGTCATGGGGCTCGACATAGCCGACTAAAACATCCCGGCCCAATTGCTGCAGCTCTTGAGCCTCCTGCAACATGGCATAGGTCTTGCCGACACCGGCAGCAAAGCCAAAGAAGACCCGCAAGCGTCCCCGCTGCGAAGTCTCCCGTTGAATTTTTTTTAGTAATTCTGAAGCGCTTGGTCGGTTTTCTGCCACCATAATTCCTCCAATTACTCTTGACTCAATTTATCTAAGGCCAAGTTTAATGCTAAAACATTAACATACGCTCGATTGCTGAGAAAATCCCGTTGGGTTTGTGCTTTTATTATAGCATTGATTGCCTCTTCTGAAAGATTCCGTTGATTGGCAATTCGGGCCACTTGAAATTCAGCAGCGGCGAGACTGATATCAGGATCGACACCGCTGGCCGAAGCGGTGACTAAATCAAGAGGCACCTCAGTCTGTGTCGGATTTTCAGTTAGTAATGTTTCTTTTCGTTTGGCTACTAGGCTTGCCTGCTCAGCAGAAAATACCGCTAGATTGCTGACTTCAGTTGGTCTACCTTGAAAATAGTCGGCTGCCTGCATGTCTTGACCGATTAATTTTGAGCCGACAACTTTGCCTTCTTGAACAATCAAGCTGCCGTCTGCTTTTTCTGAGAAAAATGTCTGGCCAACACCGGTGATTACCAAGGTATATAAACCGCCAAACACGACAATCGCTAAAACTAAAAATCGCAGACTGGCTAAGACTGTTTGTTTCATTTTTGAACCTCCTAAGTTTCTCTGTTATAAAATAATCAGCGCTAACAGCATATCAATCAGCTTGATGGCAACAAAAGGTGCCAACATGCCGCCTAAACCATAGAGCAATAAATTGTCCCGCAAAATTTGGCTGGCAGGTTTTTCTTTATAGCGCACGCCTTTTAAAGCCAAGGGAATTAAAGCGACAATAATCAGCGCATTATAAATCAAGGCGGCTAAAATCGCCGTTAAAGGACTTGCTAAATGCATCACGTTTAAGGCATTCAGCTGCGGATAAATACTGTAAAACAAGACGGGAATCACCGCAAAATATTTGGCAATATCATTGGCGATACTAAAGGTTGTCAAAGCGCCACGGGTCATCAGCAATTGTTTCCCAATTCGTACCACCTGCAATAATTTAGTCGGACTAGAATCTAAGTCAATCATGTTGCCGGCTTCTTTGGCGGCTTGGGTTCCGGTATTCATCGCCAAAGCAACATCGGCTTGGGCCAAAGCCGGCGCATCATTGGTACCATCGCCAGTCATCGCCACTAAGTGTCCTTCTTCTTGATAATTACGAATCAGAGTCATTTTATTTTCCGGCGTCGCTTCAGCTAAAAAGTCATCGACTCCCGCTTCAGCGGCAATCGCCGCCGCTGTCAAAGGATTATCGCCAGTAATCATAATGGTTTTAATGCCCATTTTTCGCATATCTGAAAATTTTTCTTTAACGCCGTTTTTAACGATATCTTTTAAGTAAATCACGCCTAAAACTTGTAAGTCTTTGACAACAACCAGTGGCGTTCCGCCAGCTCGGGCAACTTTATCGACGAGTTCATCGCAGTCAGCAGGATAAGTTTTGCCAGCTGCCTCGACGTATTTTTTCATTGTATCAGCGGCACCTTTTCTGACTTGCGTGCCTTGGTAATTAATACCGCTCATGCGGGTTTTTGCACTAAAATCAATAAATTCAACTTCCTTGTCGGTAAATTCTCGTTCACGGATGTCAAATTTTTCTTTGGCTAAAACGACAATACTGCGGCCCTCAGCCGTTTCATCGGATAAAGAAGAAAGCTGCGCTGCATCAGCTAAATCCCGTTCATTAACGCCAGCAACTGGTAAAAACTCACTGGCTCGCCGGTTGCCTAACGTAATTGTTCCTGTTTTATCTAATAATAAAATATCCACATCGCCGGCCGCTTCAATCGCACGACCGCTCATGGCAATCACGTTTTCTTTGGTCAGCCGACTCATCCCAGCAATCCCGATACTAGAAACCAAAGCGCCGATAGTTGTCGGGGCTAAACAAATTAACAATGCAATCACAATGACAGTTGATAAGGCTTCGCCATTGCCGGCTAATTGGCTGGAAAAATCAGTGAAGGGCACCAGTGTGACAGCAACTGCTAAGAAAATAATCGTCAGCGTCACCAAAAAGATTTGCAGCCCAATTTCATTCGGCGTTTTTTTCCGTTGCGTGCCCTCCACCATCGAAATCATTTTATCTAAAAAGGAGTGGCCATTTTCAGCGGTCACTTTTATTACCAGAAAATCTGACACTAAGCTAGTCCCGCCAGTCACCGCACTGCGGTCCCCACCGGATTCCCGAATGACTGGTGCCGATTCTCCGGTCACGGCACTTTCGTCCACCGAAGCAGCCCCTTCGATGACTTCACCATCAGCGGGAATTTGTTGGCCGGCTTTGACATAAATTAAGTCACCTTTTTTTAAATCAGAAGAAATCACTTCAATGAATTTTTCCTGCTGCCAATCATTTGGCTGTTGGATTTTAAAGGCCGGTACGGCTTTTTTGGCCTCTTTTAAACTAGAGGCCTGCGCTTTTCCTCGTCCTTCGGCAATCGCTTCGGCAAAATTGGCAAACAAGAGTGTCAGCCATAGGAAAAAGGCGACTGTCACCATAAACCAGAGGGGCACGCTTTGCTTGGTAAAACATAAAATGCTAGTGACAATTGCACCGATATAGACGATAAACATCACCGGATTTTTTATTTGCAAGCGGGGATCTAATTTTTTGACAGCATCTAGTAGCGCCGCTTGGTATAATTTGTTCATTTGATTTCCCCTTTTATATCATAAATAGTTACAACATTTTTGATTATTCAACTAGTTTGTAAAAAATTCTGCAATCGGTCCTAAGGCCATTGCCGGTAAAAAGCTCAAAGCACCGATGACGACAATCACAATCATTAGCATGACGACAAAGGTTGCGTTTGTGGTCGATAAGGTCCCTTCGCTGACGGCTGCAATTTTTTTCTGGCTCAAGTTTTGTCCTAGAAAAAGAATCGCCGCCATTGGCATAAAACGGGACAATAGCATCATGCCGCTACCTAGAAGATTTAAAAAAGTCGTGTCCGCTGTCATGCCGCTAAAGGCACTCCCGTTGTTATTTGCTAAGGAAGTTGCATTGTATAGCACTTCAGTAAAGGCATGGGGCCCTGAATTTTTCAACCAAGAAAAAATATCTGGATGTAAGACTAAGAGCATGCCGCCAAAGAGCGTTAGCAACAATGGTGTTAAAATCACCAGACTAGCCATCTTCATATCAAAAACTTCAATTTTCTTGCCTAAATATTCTGGCGTGCGGCCCACTAATAGCCCCGCCACGAAAACGGCCAATAAAATGAAGGCGAGCATTCCGTAAAGGCCGCTGCCGGCACCGCCGAAAATAATTTCTCCCAGCTGCATCAAAAACATTGGAATCAAGCCGCCAAAAGGAGTAAAACTATCCATCATGGCATTGACCGAACCGTTGGCAGCCGCGGTCGTACTGACTGCCCAAATGCTAGACCAGCCGACACCAAAACGCATTTCTTTGCCTTCTAAATTTGCTTGCCCTAAAACATCTGCAAATTGTGGACCATAAGTTTCACTGATTAATACACCAACCACCGCCAACAAGATAAAGCTTAAAGAAACAATGAAAATGGTTCGTCCCTGCTGCCATTCTTTAACCCAAAAACCAAAGGCAAAAATCAGCGCCATTGGAATTAAGAGAATGCTGATATTTTCAATAAAATTTGTCAGCAGATTCGGATTTTCAAAGGGATAGGCCGAATTGGCACCATAGAAACCACCGCCATTTGTGCCTAATTGTTTGATGGCTACTTGGCTAGCGACTGTTCCTAAGGCCAACCATAAACTTTCACCATTTAGTCCTTCATAATTAAAGCCACTGCTGAAGGTCTGGACAACTCCTTGGGACATTAATAAAATCGCCACAATTGTCGCCAGTGGCAGCAATAGATAAACTAAACTGCGCACAATATCCTGCCAAAAATTTCCAATAAATTTTTGCTGTCGCTGGATTAAACCGCGGATTAAAACGGATAAGACGGCAATCCCAATAGCCGCAGATAAAAAGTTTTGCACGGTTAAACCAAAAATTTGCGAGAAATTTGAAAGCATTTCTTCACCGGCATAAGCCTGCCAGTTTGTATTAGTAATAAAGCTGACGGCAATATTAACAGCTAGCGGAAAGCTTAGATTTTCTGCGCCATTGCCATTGAGGGGCAGCCAGCCTTGTGTCATTAAAATTAGCAATAAAGCCAGTAGTGAAAATAATGAGACCATCAATATTGAAACCAAATATTGTTTAGCCTTCATCGTGTGTCGACTAGCCGGCCCGATAATTCGATAAAAGAATCTCTCAACCGGTTGTAAAAACCGCATATATTTAGGAATGTTCCCTTGTAAAATTTCCTTTATATACCAACCTAATGGTATTGCCAATCCAATTAATACGAGGAAGAACACACTTCCCTGCAATAAATTGCCAATCATTGTTGATCCCCCTTAAATAAATACCAAAATAAGTAAACCATGATTAACAGACTTAAAAGCCCCAAAACCAGATTCATAAACGTCACGTCTCCTTTACATGTTTAGCTTACCTAAAGGGGTATAAAGATAGTGTTAAAGTTTAGATATTTCTTTATGCTATCTTTATATGGGGATTTTGGAATGGGGGGGCCTAGGTGAGACAACACAAAAAAACTCCAGCCCGTTGAAAAACGAGCTGGAGTTCAATATTTCTTATTATTCCAATTCCAAAACCACTTCACCTTTTTTGACTGGGCCTTCGTTGATGGTAAAGGTCTCGCCCATTTTCCCGGGGAAGAGAACCATCACTGTGGCTGGCTTGTCATTGCTTTTTAAGGTTGCTAGGTCCATTGAGATTAATTTGGTGTCTTGATCCACCTTGTCGCCTGCGTTGACATAACTTGTAAAGCCGGCGCCATCTAATTCTACCGTATCGATTCCCAGATGGACTAAAACTTCGGTGCCATCCTCCATGACTAAACCAACCGCATGTTTTGTTGGAAAGATGGAAGCAACTTTGCCGACAACCGGTGAATAAACTTCCCCATTGGCCGGTTCAACAGCATAGCCGGCCCCCATCATCCCTTGGGCAAATACGGGGTCAGCGACTTTTTCTAATAAAATTAATTCGCCGTCGACCGGCACAAAAACTTCTTTTTTCTTTTTCTTCTTAAAACCAAACATATTTTTCCTCCTAGAAATTCGTGATTAAGGTCAAAGCGACAACTAAAATGGATAATAAACCAATTAGGCCCATCAGCAAATAGCTTTCAAACTGTGTTTTCGTTGTGGCAACACCTGCTGCAATCGGTTGGTGTTTCATGGATTTGAAATATGCGAAGACCAAAGCAGCACCAATTAAATTAGCCGTTGCCACCTGCTGAACCAAAGCAAAAATCACAAAACGCTTTAACAACTGCTGATTATTTTGATCCTTGGATAAAGTATACATTAGAAAAGCCAGTAGTAACATCAGACACGTCAAAAGAAAGGTCAGCGTCAAAGAAGGTACTTCGGCAATCAGTGTTGTAAAACTGCTTTGACTATTAAAAGCAAACAGTAGCACAAAACTGTAAAATAACACCGGCAGCAATAGCCAATACCCAATTACAACATGTTTAATTCTATTCGGTGTCAGCCAGTTCATCGCTTTCGTTAAGATCATAAAGATATTCACCAAACTTTCTAAAAAGATAATCCATGCCACAGCTGAGACTCACCAAGCTGGTGACATAGGATTTTTTGCCGACTGCAATCGGCGTTATGTAATAAAACAGGGCATAGTCAGCATTTTTACTAAAGAAGTTGTCGCCAAAAGCTGTGAAGGCCATCGTGGTGATGCCCCGCATCTTCAGAGAAATCAAATTTTCTTTGACCTCTTCCGTTTCACCGCTTAATGAAACAAAAATCACCATATCAGTTTTTTTAATCATCGGCATTGCCATATCAAATTCGGTGCTGTTGGGCAGACAAATCACCCGCTTTTCAACCGCCATCATCATCTTGGAAAATTCATCGACAATTTTCCGTTGAGAATAGCCAGTGCCATAGCAGTAAATCGTTTCTGAACGATGCATCTCCTGTAAGATGCGACTGAAATCGACATTATCTAAATAAGCAATCGTCCGCTGGATATCCTGTTGCTGGGCGTCAAAAATATCTACCCTATCAGCGGTGGTATCCTCCTGCTGATTTTGCTTAATAAAATACTTAAACTCAGAAAATCCGGTAAAGCCAATCTTTTTCGTCAAACGTAAAATTGTTGATTTTGACGTATGGACAGCCTCGCCTAATTCGATGATGCTCATTTTAGTTACTAACGCCTGATTGTCAATGATATATGCCAAAATTTCTTGGTCCAACTCACCTAAATCCTTTTGATGCTGGCGCGCAATCGTTTCCAAATTCATAATCGGCCTCTTTTCTTCATTCTCTTTTATTTATTATAGAAGAAATAAGAAAAAATATGAATGGAAACTTTTTTATGTTGGTGAAAAATCAAGAAGTTTTCTCAAGCGTTGCGACAAATTGAAATTGCTAAAAGTTAGACTGGAGCTTTTAAGGCTAAATTTAGGGGATTTAGCTGCCTAAAAATCCCCAGCCTCCTTTAGCGTAATTCAGTTTATTTTAATTTCACTTGTTTAAAGATTGACTCTTTATTTTAGCGTTGGCCAAAATTCTTGATTGGCTTCTAATAAGTCATCTAAAATATCTCTAGCAACCCGCGCATTCGGAACAATTCTAGAAAGTGTTAAGGCTTGCCATAATTTTTGATAAGAGCCTTCTTCCCAAGCCTGCACGACTAATTTTTCTACAGAAACTTGTTGTTCCATCAAGCCTTTTTGGAATTGTGGAATTTTCCCTTGAGTTAATGGCTCAGGACCATTAGCACCAACGATACACGGTACCTCCACCATGGCCGTTTCATCAAAGTTGACGATTGCCCCTTCGTTTGGCACAATCAACAGCATTCTTTCGTGGGTGTTATACGCAATTGCTCTGGCTAAATCGACAATGTAGCTAGCGTGTTCATCAACTTCTAACGTCATGCCAGCTGCTGTGCCAGCTTCAGCAATGCGATTACATTCACCGAAAACATGTTTTTCTCTTCCCGCCATCACCTCATTAGCCCGCGTATATTCTGGATTGGCATGAGCTACTTCGTCTTGTGGGTATAAATAATATTTCAAATAAGTATTTGGCAACGTCTCTGGATCAACTGCATAAACATCTTTCGCTTTGGCAAACGTATGCATCCAGCTAGCATCAGTATGCTGCGATTCTTCAATTTCATCTTGTAAGGAATAGCCGTATTTGTTAACATGTTCTTTAATTTTCGGCATTAAATCATTGCCTTCAAGGTCACGAATATCAGTCCACCAGCCAAAATGATTCAAGCCATAATAGCGAACAACCATTTCTTTGCGGGAATTTAGACCAACGGATTTTGCCATCCGCTCTTCAATCCCTACTGGCATGTCGCAGATATTGATAATTTTTGAATTTGGTCGTAATTTACGGGTCGCCTCAGCCACAATTGCTGCTGGGTTGGAATAATTTAACATCCAAGCATCTGGCGAATATTTTTCCATGTAATCGACTAATTCTAAAACGCCGCCGATTGAACGCATCCCATAGGCAATCCCGCCAGGTCCGCAGGTTTCTTGGCCGACAACGCCGTATTTCAAAGGAATTTTTTCATCTTGTTCCCTCATCGCATACAAGCCAACGCGAATATGAGCCATCAGAAAATCGACATCTTCAAAGGCAGTCTGAGGATCAGTCGTAGCAACAAAGTTAATTTCTGGTGCCCGTTCCCGAATAATAATTTCACAGGCATCGGCAATTTGCTGCTGCCGTTCCTCTAAGTTGTCATAGAATTTAATTTGGCGAATTGGAAAACGCTCCAGATTGTCTAAAAGCATCAAGACAATCCCCGGTGTAAATGTACTGCCGCCGCCAGCGATAACGATTGAAAATTTCTTCATTTTGTTCTCCCTCTCTTGTTTCCTTTTTTAGTCGTTAACTTGTAATAATTGTTCAAATTGTTCTCTGACCTGTGGAACATCTAAGCCAACAATAACTTGGAAGGCGTTGCCTTTGCGGACAACCCCGTGGGCTCCGCCTGCTCGAAATTCATCGTCAGCTCCTACCAGATTTTCATCTTTAACGGTAATCCTTAAACGAGTCGCACAGTTGTTGACCTTATCAATATTGTCAGAACCGCCAAAAGCTTCTAGATAGATAGCGGCCTGTTCAGTATATTGGTTGCCACCAGCTAAGGCTCCGGCTCCGGCAGCATCATCCGCTTGTTTGGCTTTATAATCTTTTTTGGTATGCAGTTTAATTTCCTCTGCATCTGGTTCCCGTCCTGGTGTCGCAAAGTTAAATTTCAAAATCAAGAAACGGAAAACCAAGAAGTAAATAAGCGTAAATCCTAACCCAATAGCAAGTTGCGTAAAAATCATGCCGCTGTGATTGGCAAATAATGGAATCCAGTTTTTCGCAAGCAAGTCAATTAGACCACTACCCATATCGCCAACAACTCCGAAGGCATACATGGTTGCAGACATTGAAGCGGCTAAGAAAGCGTGAACCGCAAACAATGCAGGTGAAACAAATAGGAAAGTAAATTCTAGCGGCTCAGTAATCCCAGCTAAGACAGCTGTCAAAGTTGCAGGAATTAAAATTGCCAAGACTTTTTTCTTATTTTCAGGTTTTGCAGTAAAGTAAAAGGCTGCCGCAATCCCCGGTGAAGCGAAGATTTTTGAGTTTCCGTGTAAAGCAAAGCCGCCTTCTGGGAACAATTGTTTTAGCGGTGTAGTCGTTTGTGAGAACTCATTTAAATGTGCCACCCAGTAACTGGCAATTCCGCCTTCAACAACTGCTGGGCCATAGATAAACGGTGTGTAAATGAAATGATGCAGCCCGGTCGGAATCAGTATTCGTTCCAAGAAGGTGTAGAGCCAAACGCCGAAGACGCCGGCACTTGCTAGAAATCCTTGCATTGAACCGATACCCATTTGAACTTTCGGCCAAATCAGACAGAATAGAAAAGCGACAGGTAACATCACGAAAAATCCTAAAATTACAACAAAGGATGAACCTTGGAAAACTCCCAAGAAATCTGGCAATTTTGTATCGAAGTAACGATTGTGGAGAAAAACAACAATCGCTGAAATTAAAATTGCGCCGACAATACTAGTGTCTAAGGTTTTGATACCGGCGATTAATTTCAAGCCGCTTTCGCCGCCAACCTCTTGATTGTAGTTGACTCCGAAAAAATCACCGAAAAATTCTAACATGCTGCCGATAAAATATTGAGCTGTCAGATAAACGACAAAAGCCTCAAGCGCAGCGCGGGCATTCGCCTTTTTAGCTAGACCAATCGGCAAGCCGATGACAAATAATAATTCCATTTGATTAAATACGGTCCAAGCACCATTTTCAATAATGGTCCAAATGTTGTACCAGGTGGTTCCTTCATTAGCGATGCTGCCAATAATTAACGGATTTTTAAAAATAATTGCTACCGCCAACATAATCCCGGAAAAAGAAAATAGTAAAACCGGTGTAAACATAGCCCCGCCAAAGCGTTGGATCTTTTCCATCATAAGTGAACTTCCTCCTCTTCTCTGTGCAAAAAATAATTCTTCTTGCTTGTACATTAGTTATACCAACCCTCGTATCCGCTTTCAATACTTTCAGTTGATCTTGGGAACTAGCGCCATTGAATGAACTAAAGTGTCAGGTGCTGGGAAATTTCCCACAGCATTTTTAGACAAAAAAATAGCGAGAAGCAGTTTCGTCTCCCCACGCATTTCAGTAGACGACTGCCTCTCGACATTCTTTTATAAATTTAAACTCGTTGCTTCTTCCTCCGCTAATTCAAAAATCTTTTCAATCAAGAGCATCACTCGGCGAACCTCAGCATTTTTGACAATTGGTTCCGCTTGACCAGCGACGACTGCAGCAAAATTTTCATAAAAAGTTGGGTATTCCGCTTTAGCCTCAGGGAAACTTAACACTTCCACTGCATCCTCTGAAGGCGGAGCCATCGTTTTAGTTAGACCGACGCCGGCTTGAATCGGCGCAGGTGCAGCGGCGTAAGCATTCTCAGCACTGGCAATAATTTCTCCAGATAAATCCCAGTCATCAATTTTGGCGGTGCCTTTAATGCCCTTCACATACCAACGTGGTAGCTTCGTATAATTCGTAGTTCCCACTTCAATTAAACTCCGCAGACCATCTTCAAAAGTCAGATAAACGATAAAACCATCATCGACTTCATCCCCTAAAATAAAACTCAAATCAACGGCGATGTCTTTAATCGGACTGTCGACTAGAAAAAGCATTTGGTCAAACAAATGCACGCCCCAGTCTAAGATCATACCGCCACCATGCTGTTTCAAATGGCGCCAGTCGCCGGGAATTCCGTTCGCACCCTGCACCCGCGATTCGATTTGAAATAAATCGCCAATTTGTTTTTGACGATACAAGTCCCGAATAATTAAAAAATCTGGATCCCAACGGCGATTTTGATGGACCATAAACGTATTACCGGTTTCTTCAGCTACTGCTAAAATTTCATCCAGATCGGCCACATTCATCGCCACCGGTTTTTCACAAATAACCTGCTTGCCTGCTTTCAAACTGGCAATTGCCAATTCTTTATGGCTGTCATTAGGCGTGGCAATCAAGACTGCCTCGACCTTTTTATCTGCCAACAGTGTCTCTAAATCAGGAAACACCTGCAGACCATTTTTTTCCGCTTCTTTTTGACGGGTTGGATCAATATCATAAATACCGACAACTTGGACGCCGGGATTTTGTTCAGGAATCAAAGTTTTTACATGATAGCTTCCCATGCCTCCGTAGCCGATTACTGCTAAGTTCATAAGCTGCCTCCTAAAAAATAATTTTGCAACTAACGTCGAGGCTATCCCTTCTGATAATAAGACTTCCAGCACAGCCTCGAACGATTTTTTACTTAATGCTTATGCCCACCACATATCAGCCGGCATATCTTTAATCATTACACTTCTTAAGTTGGTGATTGCCCGATTTAAACCTTCATCAATCGACATAATTGGGTCTTCGTGTTCGATACTTAAGACATAATCGTAGCCGTAAATCCGCAACGCTGAAATAATATCTGACCAAACTTTCAAGTCATGACCACAACCAACAGAACGGAAAGTCCAAGCCCGCGTTTTAACATTGCTGTAAGGCTGCATATCTGTTAAACCATGCATATTAATATTGTCTTGATCTAAATACGTATCCTTTGCATGGAAATGATGAATCGCATTGTCAGCACCTAAAATTTTAACCGCTGCAACTGGATCAATTCCTTGCCACCACAAATGACTTGGATCTAAATTACAACCGATGGCTTTGCCGGCTGCATCTCGCAGGTGCAACATTGTATAAGGTGTGTGGGCTAAAAATCCACCGTGTAATTCAATCCCGATTTTCACGCCGGCACTTTCAGCAATGCCGTTGATATTTTTCCAATAAGGAATCAGTTTTTGGTCCCATTGATATTCATAGCTGTCAGTATATTCAGTTGGCCATGGTAAAACGGGCCAGTTCACTTGTGTATCGGTAGCATTTCCGCCGGCAACTCCAGAGAAGCCGTTGACAACTTCAACGTTCATCAGGCTAGCCAATTTAATGGTTTTTTGTAATAATTCATCGGCCTCTTTAGCAACAGCTGCATTTGGTGAAATTGGATTATGATGGGCACTCAAAGCTGAGATGCTCAAGCCTTTGTCCGCTAATTTTGCCAAATAATCTTTTCTTTCATCACTAGATGCCAATAATTTATCAATATCTAAATGGGCATTGCCGGGAGAACCGCCAGTCCCAATTTCGACTGCTTCCAAGCCTTTTTTAGACACTACATCAATCATTTCATCAAAGCTCAAGTTGTTAAATAATGGGGTAAATACGCCTAATTTCATCTAAAAATTCCTCCTAGTATTTGTTAAACTATTTTCTTTAACCTTACACAGTTTATCAATTTTGAAAATCGTAAGCCGCTGTCGTCAACGGCCCACGTCGATAAAATTATTCTCACTGTCTTCTTTAGATTGACCGCTTACTACTTTTTTCAAAGTAAGCTAGCAGCTATTTTTTATAAAAAGACGGGCTCGCCTTTTGCTGAAGATTGGTAAATAGCTTCCAATATTTCTGTCACTACTAGCGCTTCTTCTGGCTTCACAACGGGTTCGGTATCATTTAAAATGGCTGCCACCCAAGATTCTGCTTCTTTTAAGGCAGGATCATCACCAGCACCATCATAAAAATCAACGCCACCTGTTTCCAACTCAATTTTCTTTTCGTATAAAAGACCGTGGTCTTCGCCGTTAATGCTCAGGCCGTCATTCATATCAGCGCCGCCTTTAGTTCCAGCTAAAGTGGTTTTAGCTTCTTTGACATCTAAGCTGTTTAAAGCCCAGCTGGATTCTAAGAAGATTGTCGCGCCATTTTCCATCGTGATAAAACCAAATGCGGAATCCTCTACTGTGAATTTGTCTGGGTCCCATGGTCCCCAAGCATTTGCGGCATTTTTAGTTTGCGATAATTGATGATAGGCTTTACCGACCACAAATTTTGGTTTGTAATTATTCATCATCCACAAAGTTAAATCTAAAGCGTGGGTGCCGATATCAATTAATGGTCCGCCCCCTTGCGCTTCTTCATCTAGGAAAACGCCCCAAGTTGGGACTGCCCGCCGGCGAATTGCATGGGCTTTGCCGAAATAAATATCGCCTAATTCACCATCTGAACACACTTCATGCAAGTATTGAGAATCTGTCCGGAAACGATTTTGATAACCAATCGTTAATTTTTTGCCGGTTCGTTTAGCTGCCGCAATCATTTCTTTGGCTTCAGCGCTGGTTTTGGCCATCGGTTTTTCACACATTACATGATTGTCAGCTTCTAATGCTGCAATCGTTAATGGCGCATGGCTGCTGTTCGGTGTGCAGACATGGACAACATCTAGTTTCGCTTCTGCTAACATTTTTTTATAATCGGTGTAGACTTCAGCTGTCTCAGTTCCAAAATCAGCCTTCGCTTTAACCGCTCGCTCTTCAATAATGTCACAAAAGGCTACCATTTCTACTTCTGCAACCTGCGCAAGTGACGGCATATGTTTGCCATTGGCAATTCCGCCACAACCGATAATTCCAATTCTTAAAGTCATTTCATTTCCTCCTGCTGATAATACTTCATTTTTATTTTTTTGGTTTGCCGACAGTCTCACGAATCACTAATTCTCCTGGCAGAGAAACCAATTGCTTCCTTTTTTCTTGGGGCTTTTGCATTTCCTTAATAAGCATTTCCATCGCTTGTTCGCCTTTATTGATTTGATTTAAACGAATCGTCGTCAACGGCGGGTCGCTATATGCCGCAAAACGAATATCATCAAAGCCGATAATCGACAAATCCTCCGGCACCTTTTTGCCATGCACCCGTAAAAAGTGGATGAACTGCAACGCTAAATCATCGCCGTCAACAACAACACCAGTAAAATTGTCAATTTGCGCCAATAGCGTGGACATTTGTTCCTCGTAAAAAAAGTTTTCTTCTCTTAAAGGCAGCTGCTCTTGTTCCATCGTTGCTTTAAACCCGTGATAGCGTTCTTTGATAACCCCCGGCTGCTCTTCGTCAAAGTGATGACTTAAAAAAGCAATTTGCCGATGGCCTTGACTGATTAAATAGCGGGTGGCTTTTTTACCCATTTCAAAATCATCTGTATTGATTACAAAGCAGTCTGGATAATCTTTTAAGCTTTGATACACCTTTGGCTCCAAATGGGTATCGACAAAAATCGTCGGCTCCTTTAATTTCCCCCGCACTTTTTCAAACATTTCCTGAGAAAAACTAACGGCGATAAAACCTTCAAACAGCCAATTATTTTGAATGGTCAAAATTTCATCAACATTGGTAACATTATGAATCAAGGTAAAATAGCCTAGCTCTTTGACCTTCCGCTCGACCCCTTCTAGCACTTCTGAGGCAAAGGGGGTGGAAAAATCAACCGGTCCCGCCGCCTCGTGACTAAAATACAACAGACCAATTAGTCTTGAAGAGGAGTTGACTAACGAGCGGGCGTTCATATTGGGAACATAATCATATTTTTTAATAATCGCTTGAATGATTTCTCTCTTCTCAGCAGAAACCCGATGAGCCTTATTGTTCACCACATTGGAAACGGTTGTGACACTGACACCGGCTTCTTGAGCGATTTGTTTGATTGTGACCTTCATCCATCTTCTCCTCTAAAATTTTTCTTAATCAGCTAGCCTCCTAAGATTTTTATTTTAGTTCAACGTTAAACTCATTCCTACAAAAAGAAGTTTAACGTTAAACTAAATAAATGTCAACGATTTCAAAAAAATAATTTCAAATTTTTTTTGAAGCTGAAAAGGAGATAATCAATAGCTCTAATCAATCAGTTTCATCAAAAAAATAAATTGGAATTTCTGCTGGCATTCCTTTATGATGAAAGAAGCTTAAACATGTGAAAAAATAAACTTTTTCAAATTTTTTAAAATCAACTTTATTAATAAAAATGAATAGAATTTGTGAGGTCAGATACAATGACAGAAAGATTATCCGGGCACACCCTACTAATCAGTTTAATTGCCACTCCGATTCGCCACAGCCTTTCACCAAAAATGCACAATGAAGCCTTCGCCAAACTCGGCTTAGATTATGCTTACTTAGCCTTTGAAGTCGGCAATCAAGAATTAGCCGATGCAGTGAAAGGGATTCGGGCGCTAGGCATTCGCGGCTCAAATGTTTCCATGCCTAATAAACAAGCCATCCTTCCCTTGTTAGATGAATTATCTCCAGCGGCGCAATTAGTCGGCGCAGTCAACACTGTGGTCAATCAAGATGGCAAAGGCCATTTAGTCGGCCATATCACCGATGGCACTGGCGCAATGCGTGCTCTCAAAGAAGAAGGCGTCAGCGTCAAAGATCAAATCATCACGATGACTGGCGGCGGCGGAGCGGGTACCGCAATTGCCATTCAAGCCGCCTTAGATGGTGTTAAAGAGCTGCGGATTTTTAATATCAAAGATCCATCTTATGCTAATGCTCAGGAAACAGTCGATAAAATTAATCAGCACACAGATTGTTTAGCAACCTTAACAGACCTTGCTGATCAGGAGGCCTTCAAAAAATCAATCGCTGAAAGCAGTATCTACATTGATGGAACTGGCGTCGGCATGAAGCCATTAGAAAATCTTAGCTTGATTAACGACCCGGAAATGATTCGCCCAGATTTAGTAGTTTTTGATGTCGTCTACTCACCGAGAGAAACAAAATTATTAAAATTCGCCAAAGAGCATGGCGCTAAAAAAGCGATCAATGGCTTAGGGATGATGCTCTATCAAGGAGCGGAAGCCTTCAAATTATTCACCGGCGAAGAAATGCCGGTGGATTATATCAAAGCTGTTCTGTTTGACGAAGAATAGTAAAAAATTTTTGAGACTGATTTGCCTCTCTTGAAAAGAATCTTTACAATGGTACTAGCTACTCTTCAAAGTTTCGGCTTTCCTGCCGCAGCTGAAATGAAGGAAAAGGACTGATTGATGTGAAAACTGTTAAAGTAGGAAATATTGAAATAGGAGCAGGGCTGCCGAAAATTATTGTCCCGCTGGTGGGGGAAACCCGCAACAAAATTATTGAAGAAGCGCAGCTCGTTGCCCAATTAGATTGTGATTTAGTCGAATGGCGGCTAGATTTTTATCAAGATGTTAGCAATTTTCCTCAGACTCTTTCCTTAGTCAAGGAAATCAAAGAAATTATCGCTAAACCACTACTAGCAACTTTTCGCACTCAAGCAGAGGGTGGTGAGATGGCTCTGCCAACGGAGGATTATTTTGCTCTTTATCAGGCATTGATTTCTGATGCGCAGATTGATTTATTGGATGTGGAATTGTTTTTACCGGCAGAACCCGTGGCAGAAATTGTCGCAGCCGCACAAGCAAACGGTATTAAAATCGTGATGTGCAATCATGATTTTCACGCCACACCGGCCAAGGATGAAATTATCAGCCGCTTGCGAAAAATGCAGGAGAAACACGCCGATATTTGTAAAATCGCCGTCATGCCGCAAAATGCCGCTGACGTACTGGTCTTACTCAGTGCCACCGAGGAGATGAAACGAAATTTTTCTGATCGACCGCTAATCACCATGTCGATGGGCGCTTTAGGCATGGTCAGCCGAGTCTCCGGTCAAGTCTTTGGTTCAGATGCGACATTCGGCGCTGCCAAAACCGCTTCAGCCCCTGGACAAGTGCCAGTCGCTGAATTAAGAAGTATTTTAGAAACGTTACGAGTGGAATAACATTAATTTATAGGGAGATTTCCTCCTTTGAGGTGCTATTTCTCCCGTGGTTTAGGAAGTCTTTTGCGCAAACTATAAATTGACACACTTACTACCTAATTGAAATGCATAGTTTTGAATATTTAGTTCTAACTAAACTAATATTCATTTAAATGTTTAATTCTAAGCAGATTGATACTCGTTTAAATGTTTAATACTAATTAAATGGATATCCCAGCTTGCTTTTTTGCAAAAAAATAACCAGACGGCTGACCTTCTGAGCACTCTTCAGCGACTTTATTCGCTGCATGAAAGTTGCTCTTTAGGCCAGTTGTCTGGCTTTATTTTTATCCTTCAGCTAATCTGTTTGGCTAAAACCTTTTGACTATCGATAAACCAATAGTCCTCTGGATTCCCCTTTAATGCGGTAAAGGGAACGGGGGTTTTTCCTTGTGCCCGAACTTTTTCTAGCAAATAATTCCGCAGAATCCAGACATCTTCGATTGCTTTTGGTTTTAACAATAAGAGACTTTGTAAAGTTGTAACAGAAATTTGCAAATCTGCTGCAATTTCGCTTTCACTTAAGCCGGTGAGTTTGATATTTTCAACAAATTCTTTTTTAGTCCGGCGACGTTCTAATGGATTTAGTGACATAAGATAACCTTCTTTTCTAAACAAACCTAAGTTTACTCTACTCCCCGCCAGCTTTTTTAGCAAATTAATTTGCCGAGTTTAGAGGATTTTTTAGATTTTTTTAGTCTAGAAGGCTTTCAAGAAAGACTTAAAAATGCAGCCTCTCATAGTTTCTAGCTGTTTCCCCAGACTGATGACCTTTGGCAATTTGCCTTTGCATAGTCAACCCTTCAATTCTGCTGGGCGCTGAAGGGCAATTTATACTTTAAAGTAAAAAACAGATACAAAGCACTGCTGAACTGAATTGCCCCGACGATGAAAAAAATTACATGCAGCGGTGTAACGCTCCAGAGCATCAGACATTGGATGATAATCCACAGCATTAAAATACCCCCCAATAAGACCGCTAAAAAGACTGCGCTAGTCTGCTTTTTTATATACAGCAGGCCGTTCACCAAATTACCGCTGCTTAAAATTAGCAACAGAAACAATCCCGGAATTAAAAAAGTTTGAAAGGGTGCATTCTTAAGGGCCTCTGCCGTCAGCCCCATACTCTCTGCCGCTCCGGGAATCAAGGCGGCCAGACTACAAAAAAAAGCCCCTACTGTCATGAAAAAATTAATGATTAAATTAATGCGTTTAAAAAGTTTTTCTCGCTTGATGATGTTCTCCCCGATTCTGCTAGTCGTTTCCTTTGATTATAAAGAAAGCCTCAGCTGATGGAAAGATTTTTCACAATATTTAACCTGTGAATTACCTTTTTTAGCACATAATTATTTGGTTCAGGAAATTCACATTTTCGTGGTGTTCGTCCATTTTTTTATGGGTAATAAAATTCCATCAGATTAGTAAAAAGCCCTCGCCAAAAAGCGAGGGCAAAACAAATTATCCATATCGTTTGCTGTAGAAGAGTTCTAAGCGTTTTTGGAAGAACTCAATAATTAAACACAGCATCCAATAAATTAAGGCAACTAAAATATACATCGACATATAATCAAAGGTGCGGCCGCCGACAATCTTAGCCTTTTGAAAAATATCCGGAATTGTAATCATCGCCGCCAGTGAGGTTCCTTTAATAATATCAATGGCGACATTACTCAAAGCCGGCACAGAAATCCGCACCGCCTGAGGCAAAATAATTAGACGCATGACCTTGCTAAAAGGCATGCCCAGTGCATAGGCAGCATCCCATTGACCATAGTCAATTCCGACAATCGATCCTCGATATATTTCACCGATAAAGGCGCTGCTGGTTAAGGTGAAACAAATAATTGCAGCCGTTAAAGCATTTAGCCGATACGGCAGGCCGAAATACAAAATAAACAGCAGCACTAAAGCCGGCACGCCCCGCAAAAAAGAGATATACACTCTGACGATGGCATTGAGGACTTTATTTTTCACCAGACCTAAGACTGTCAGCAAAATTCCCAAAATATTTCCCAGCAGAAATGAAGCAGCTGCTAAGCCGATTGTATAGGACAAACCGCTTAAAATAAAAGGCAGCGACTCCCACATCAAAGCAAAATCAAGCTTGGGAATATACATTAGTCCACCGACACCGTTTCCGTGATTTCCACGTCAGGCTTAACTGATACATCGGCATTAAAGTATTTTTCAGAAATTTCTTTTAGCGTTCCGTCTTCTTTCATCTCGGTCAAAGCGGAATTAATTTGCTCCTGCAAAGCTTGGTCCTCTTTATTCGTTAAAAAGCCAGATTCACTTTCGTTAAAATAAACATCTTCTAAAATTTTGACAGGAATATCCGGCAGTGCCGCTACTGACATTTTTTGCAAATAGTAATCATTTAAAATGACATCAGTCCGGCCATTGGCAACATCGGTGAGGTATTGGTCATTAGTCGCATTATCATAGGTAACTAATTCTGCACCATAAGCTTCGGCAATTCGCATATAGCTGGTATTTGGTTCTCCAGCGGCCTTTTTCCCTTGCAAATCTTCCAAAGAAGCAATCCCAGAATCATCACTTTGTCTAACAATCATGCTGTCAAAAGAGTATTTATAAGGCTCAGATAAACTGAAATATTTTTTTCGATCCTCAGTGCTTAAGCCAAAATCATTGGCAGCAAAATTACTTTCACCATTTTGCACAGAGGTCACTTGTCCATCGACGTTGTATTCTTTAAATTCAATATCCAAATCCAATCGATTGGCAACTTCTTGGGCAATCTCAACATCATAACCAACTAATTCGTTATCATCATTGTAATAAGAAGAAGGGTAAAGTGTTCCTGATGTTGCCACTACAATTTTCCCAGCAGATTCCACGTCGCTCCAACTAGTATCGGCTTGGGTACTCGAAGTTGTTGATGAAGAATCATTGCCGCAGGACACCAAAAATAAAGTTGCTGCCGCAATTGTCAAACCTGTTAGCCATTTTTTCAAAATCATATCCCCCTGATGGTTTTTTAACTTCTTTTATAACACATTCTCAGTCTGTTACATAACAAAGCGTCCGTCAAATAGAAGTCTCATATATAATAGCAGACACCTTGTTTTACGACAAGAAATTAGCGTTTTCTAAAACGCAAAATAAGCACAGTTTTATAACCTGTGCTATTTTATAAATAGTCTTCAAAATTTTAACTTTATCGGCAAGTATTTGCTGATGAACCCAGCTTAAAACCATTTTTTTATTCAAGTGGTTTGCCCTTCTCAGCAGAAACTAACGAAATTCAAAAATTGCCGCCGAAAAATAAAACGGTAAATAGAAAATAAAACAGCAGGCCCCCACCGAAAATTAGTAAAAAGTAAACGGTATTTCTCGTTGCTTTCGTGATGGTGATTTCTTTTTTGATTTTTCTAGCCAAAAAAATCAACCCCACAACATATAAGACAAGCAGAAAAGTTCGCCAAAGCATGTCAAATCCCCACCTTCAATAAAATCTATTAATTAAAGTATAGCATGATTTAACCTAATAACTTGCTTGATAGCGAAGGGCATCAACATGCTGCTTTGAACTTTTCAGCCTTACCACCTTGTTATCTTATGAAAAAAATCCTATAGTTAAAGAAACGAACAAAAGGAGCAGCGGATGAAACTTGCGATTATTTATTACAGCCACGGAGGACATACGAAAAAAATGGCGGAATGCATCGCTCAAGGTATGAGCGTTTCGCCTGTTGAGGTGCGTCTATTTTCTTTAGATGAAGAGTTGGATGTCGCTTATTTAAATGACTGCGCTGGAATTATCTTTGGCACGCCGACCTATCTCGCAACGGCCCATTGGCGAGTATTAGAATGGCTGACCACCAATCATTCCGTAAAACTCGCCGGCAAATTAGGCGGCTGTTTTGCCACCGCCCACTACGCTCAAGGAGGCAGTGACTCTGCTATTATGTCACTGGCGGGCATTTTATTGACAAAAGGTATGCTCGTCTATTCCGGCGGATCAGCCTTAGGCAAGCCCTTTATCCATCACGGCCCTGTCGCACTAGATGCAGTCGGCAATCACTTTGAAGAAGCTCAGGAAATGTTTACGATTTTTGGTGAGCGCTTTGTCGAAAAAGCGCTGGAACTTTTCTAAGGGACGAAAAACTTTTTTGAAAGCTGAACGCCTCCACAATTGTATCACAAAAAACCATCAGCTTTCTGTTAAATAAGAGCTGACGGTTTTTTTGTGTTGCATTCGTTTTAAAAGCTTGACTTAAATGCTACAAAATCGGTGATAACAAGCGGGAGAAACTTTGCTTGAAGCGTAGCCACAGCGATTGCTTTTTAATAATTTCATCGGTTAACAAGATACAGTTCTTCATATCTTCTGTAAAAACTTTACCAAGTTGGGCTGCGAAATCCGGATCATAGATAAAAACATTGTCTTCAAAATTTAGTGAATAGCTGCGGGTATCTTGATTGGTGGAGCCGATGGTACAAATTTCATCATCCACCACCATTGTTTTGGCATGCATAAAGCCGCCACGATTATCTAAACCATCATATTGATAGATTTTAATTCCCAACCGATGCATGTAGTTTGCATGGTATTGAGTAGCCCGATAAATAAAAGGGTGATCCGGTTTATTAGGAATCATCACCTTTACATCAATACCAGAATGGGCCGCCACTAAAAGCGCCGTCACCATACTATCATCAGGAATAAAATAAGGAGTTTGAATCCAGACCGATTTTTTTGCCGCTAAAATCATACGGATAAAGCCGCCCTTGATAATATCAAAGCTAGAATCAGGACCATCAGCGACCACTTGAACAGCTGACGTTCCCGGACAATCTTGGTCGATTTCTGGAAAATAAATGCCACTGTAGGGCAGCTTGCGACTTTTATCTGAAATCGAAGCGTTCCAGTCCATGATAAAAATTTCCTGTAAAGAGCGCACGCCAGAACCCTTCATTCGCAAATGAGTGTCCCGCCAATAGCCAAATTTTTCGGTCATCTCTAGATATTGGTCGCCGACATTAAAGCCGCCGGTCCAACCGATTTCTCCATCGATAATCACAACTTTTCTGTGCAGGTGATAATTCAAGCGGGTTTTTAAAACTAAATTCTTAGAAGTGATAAAAGCCGCCACTTCCCCACCTGCCGCTTTAAAAGAATCAAACCACTTGGGCTTTGAATTGGCGCCCCATGGATCGTAAATAACGCGGACTTCAAGACCTTCTTTGGCTTTTTCTGTCAAAGCCTTCAATAATTTATTGCCGATGCGATCATCAAAAAAGGCATAGTATTCAACATGGACGGTGTCCTTGGCTTGACGGATATCCTCCAGCAGTGCCGCAAATTTTTCCTGTCCATCCGTAAAAAGTTTTAATTCATTTCGCTTCGCTAAAGGCGCTCCATCCATATTGCTGAAATAATGAATCAAAGATTGCAGATTTAGGTTATCCGCTTCGATATTTTCATTATTGACCAGATGATTGTCTTGAGAAATACTGCGGCGAATATCTTTCAATTCGTCTTTTTCTACATCTGTTTTCCCAAATAACTCTTTGCGGTTAGTCAGACCGCGACCGACAAAGGCATATAAAATAAAGCCCAACACCGGAATTAAGACTAAGGTTAGTAGCCAAGCCAAGACACTGGCGATACTACGGGGCTTTCGAAAAACGGTAATAATCGCTGACACCGTATTGATGAAGATTAATACCAAAAGCACAATTTCAAATATTCTCATTTCTTTCCTCCTAGATACTCCCTAATCATACCAAATAACCCAATTACTTTGAAGAAATTCCCACAACTAGGTCAAAAAGCTACTCGTTAAATCATCTGACTAACACCACCCAAAACTATAATAATCATTTTTTGGGCTTGCGGTGTCTTTCCTGCTGCTGTTGTCTGTGTTGCTGGCGCTGAAAGCCCCGTTCTTGATTTTGCTGCATCATGGTCACCCGCTTGCGAAATTTTTCTTGTTCGCTAGTCAACCGTTGTAGCTCATGCTCTAAATGATTTCGTTCGGAGGCGTTGCTATTTGCCAAACGCTCTTTTGTCTGCTGAATCTGGCCGGCTAATTGGGCCTCCCACTGCTGATTAAATTGACTCCACCACTGGGCATCCGGCCGCTCGCCATTTTGCTGATACTCCTGCAACGAATTGCGCAGCAGCTGAGAATATTTTTTCATCGGATTGCCCCAGACCTGACCACGCTCCTGCAAATAATATTCCTTTTGCTCGCCATCCATCTGCTTGACCAAGCTGTCTTCTTCTCGATCAACAATATTTTGCAAAAAGGAGACAATCGGTAAAATCAAATAAATCACTAAGCCAACCTGTACAAAAAAGTGCCCGATAATCAGTAAGGTTAAACGCAGACCGACATCGATTCGATTACGCCCCTTCAAGACTTCGATTTGATAAGCCTCCACTGTTTTTTCGGCGACAGCTTGCTTTGTTAGACTCATAATCAAAAATTGTGTCAACAACAAAACAATCAGTGTCAGCACGCCATAAATCAACATTACCTGAGAATTCGTGTCTTCAATTAAAAGTCCTGTTGACATTGGCACTAGTGATAAGAAAAAAAGCGAAAGGAGATAGATAACCAAATCACGATTGGTGACTCGCTCAACTTTATTAAAGCTTTGGGCTGTCTCAAACCAGAGATTGGCCACAAAACAAAAACTAATAAAATAAATTCCTACTCCACGAAACAATTCAGGAAAATTTATCACACCGCTATGGAGGTCCACCGGCAACTCCAGCACCATAATTGTTAAAATAATTGCAATAACTGCATCACTAAATAATACTACCCGTTCTTTCATTTGCTAAGCTCCTCTGTTAGTCTCACCATTTTACTCTATAGAAGGCTTTTTGGGCAAAAATAAAAAGCCGCTGTGCTAAAAAAGCACGGCGACTTCCTTTTTTAGAAAATTAAGCAAATACTTGTCCCCATTCAGACCGTTTCGCTAAAAATTCTTCTGCTAGAGCTTGGGCGCCTGTCAATGTATGGCTCGCTGCCCAGCCGCATTGAATTTCATTGCTGGCTGGTACTTCTGTAGCAGTTAAGACATCTTTCATCGTCAGCTCTAGAACATCCATGATTTCAGCTAGATCCTCATGATTTAAAACAGTCAAATAAAATCCAGTTTGACAGCCCATCGGCGACCAGTCCACGATATAATCGGCGTGATTGCGAATTAATTCCGCCGTTAAATGTTCCAAAGAATGCAGCGCCGCCATCTCCATATGCTCTTGATTGGGCTGTTTCAAGCGCACATCATATTTGACAATAACATCGCCATTGCCACCAATCTTGCGGTCAGCCACCCGCACATAAGGGGCCTTAACCTTCGTATGATCTAAATTAAAACTTTCCACGTTCATTTTCATGATTGATTCCTCCATAAATGGTGCAACACAAGCTGACATTGCGTCAGCCTTCCAAAGATTTTAAAAACTGTTCATATTTTACCATGTTTGAAGGCTATTGTGTTATCGGGATTTTCCGTTGGCTAAATGCTACTTGCAGCGAAAAAAAAGCTTGGCAAATCCTTCTCAATCTCTGAAGAATGCACCAAGCTCTTATTTACTTTTTCATTTATTTATTGCGCCTGCAAATGCAAAATACTCGATTGGAAATCACCGTTAAAGTTTAGACCCATATAAAGTCCTAAATTCATCAACTGATCTCCCTTCACTGCTAAATCAAGGCCATCGCCAGTTACATGATAGGTATACTCGGTGTTCAAACCGCCTAATTGCAACACTTCAAAAGGCGCAACTGCTTCTGCCAATGTTTGATAGTAAAAGACGAGGGCTTCTTTGCGATCTGGGGCAATAAACATCCACGCCGTTTGATTTTTTTCAAAGGGACTGCGTAAACGGAGAAATTCTCCGTATTGAATCAATTGCCGATGCTTTTTATAAAAAGCTACCTGCTCTTTAAATTCAGCCTTTTCCTCAGGTGATAATGTCGTCAAATCTAATTCATAGCCAAAGACACCGGACATCGCCACTGCTCCTCGAGTTTGTAAACTCGTAATCCGGCCGGTTTGATGATTCGGCACCGCTGCTACGTGGGCTCCCATGCTGGAGATTGGATAGACCAAGCTAGTGCCGTATTGAATTTTCAAGCGGGAAATTGCATCGGTATTGTCGCTAGTCCAAACCTGCGGCATATAATAAAGCATCCCTGGATCAAAACGGCCGCCACCACCAGAGCAGCTTTCAAATAAAATATCAGGATAGGCCTGAGTCAGTTTTTCTAATAAATCATAAAGCCCCAGCATGTAGCGATGGGCAACTGTTCCTTGTTCCTCAGCCGTCAACAAACTAGAGTAAACCTCTGTCATATTACGATTCATATCCCATTTAATATAATCGATGGGCACCTCGTCTAAAATATTTTTCATCTGTTGGAAAATATTTTCCCGCACATCTGCTCTGGAAAAATCTAAGACAAACTGGCCCCGTCCCGGCGACATTGGCCGACCTGGTACGTGAAAGGCCCAATCAGGATGCGCTTTAAACAACTCGCTGTCTTCAGAAATCATTTCCGGTTCAAACCACAGCCCAAATTGCATTCCGTTTTGTTTAATCGCTTCAGCTAATGTCTTTAAACCATGTTTTAATTTACGGCGGTCCTCTACCCAATCCCCTAATGAGGAATTGTCGCTGTCCCGATGGCCGAACCAGCCATCATCTAAGACAAATAATTCAACGCCTAAATCCTTGGCTTCATCGGCAATCGCCATAATTTTTTCATCATCAAAATCAAAGAAGGTTGCTTCCCAGTTATTAGCCAGAATCGGCCGCTCTTGATTGCGGAATTTGCCTCGTACTAGACGGTTGCGATACAGCTCATGATAGGCCTGGGACATTTGATTCAAGCCTTGACTCGAATAAGCCATCACCACTTCTGGAGTCACAAAGCTTTCACCGACAGCTAGTGGCCAGTCAAAGCCAAAGGAATTAATTCCCATTACAACTCGTGTTTGATCGTAGGCATCCTTTTGAATAATCGCTTCATGATTACCGCTGTATACTAGCGAAAAACCATAGACATCGCCAACTGTTTCAGTTGCATGAGGACTTAACAAAGCCACAAAAGGATTTTCAAAATGGGAACTGGAACCCCGTTTACTATCAATTTTTTTGATGCCGTGGTGGACTACTTCCCGTTCAATTGTGCGCTCTCTGGACCAACTGCCACAAAGATGTAGCAACTCCAAATCTCTTTTCGGAAAATCGAGACTGCTACTGGCCAACTTTTGAATATGGACCGTTTGCTCTCCGCCATTGCGCAATTCGCTCCAACGGGAAACAAGCGGCTGATTGGCAAAAATTGTATAGTACAAATCCAAATACAAACCACCGACTTCATCCTTTAACGTCACCTTTAAAGTATCCGCTTCAGCATCAGCTTCGACATACGTCGCTGGTAAATCTTTTAACTTAGGCTTACCGGAAATAATTTCATATGAATCATAACGAAAATCGCTAATCGTTGAGCCATCTGGATGGCGAATAATCTGAGCGGGCTCACGAAAGTCACCATTACCGTGACCAGGAAATTCCTGCAGGACAGTATCTAAAGAAAACACCCGTTCAGTTGAATTTGGCAGATTAGCCGCAAATGACCGATCCACTCGCGGAAAACGAAACCCCTCTTGATAATCCGCAATTTTTTTGCCGAAATATAGATGGCTCAAGATGCCCCCTTCTTCAATATAAAAAAGGTAGCTGATGGTCTGGTTGGAAAGATGGAAGACCCCATTTTCCACGCGAATACTTTTCATAAATTCTCCTCCTAGATGATACCAATATGTAATTTTTTTGAAAAAAAAGGCGAAGATACTCAGCCGATCCCCGCAATTTTTTCTATCCGTGAATTCCTCAGCTGAAATTACCCGTAACGCCTAACATGTGAAACAACTTCTGCTGAGAATCAACTTCGTTTTTAAACTATTGTTTTCAGTAAATCCTGACTGCTATTCCCTTAGCTTTTTAACCTTTTTATTTCCTCAGCAAGCTCTCCTCCATTGTAACGAATCTTGCGTTTGATGAAAAGACTGCTCAGAGGATTTTATCAAGAAACTCATCGGCTTTTAAAGCTAAAAAGCAGGAAATTAGCGACACTGTTTTATTTGACAGAACCGTTGGTCATACCGGAAATAATATTCTTTTGGAAGACCAGATACACAATTAAAATAACGACAATCCCCACTACATAAGAGGCAAAGGATGGACCAAAATCGTTTAAATATTGACTGGAGTAATTGTATTGGAATAATGGCAAGGACCAGTTTGAGGCATCCTTGTTTAAAATGATCAATGGGAGCAAAAAGTCATTCCAAATCCACAACGCATTGACAATTAAAACCGTCGCATGCATCGGCTTCATCAAAGGAAAGATGATTTGGAAATACATCCGCAGCTTGCTGGCACCATCAATTTCCGCCGCTTCATCAATATCTACCGGCACGGTATTTTTAATGTAGCCTACATATAAAAACAATGTTTGTGGTACCGAATAGGCGAGATACAAAATGATTAAGCCGGTAATGCTAGATAAATTCAGCTTGGTCATCAAGCTGGCAATCGGAATCATAATAATTTGAAAAGGGACGAAAATTCCCAAAATCAATAAGGTATATAAAATTCCAAAAGCTCTGCGCTTTGAAATATTTCGGGCAATTGAGTAAGCTGCCATCGGTACAAAGAGCAAAATCAAGAGAATTGATACGACGGTAATCGTCACAGAATTAAAGAAATATTGACTGATGCCATCATCTAATAAGCGGGTAAAGTTATCCCAAGTCAAAGGACTCGGCAGTCCCAGAAAATCTGTTTGAATTTGCTTTGTTTCTTTTACGGAGCTGGTAATTGTCAAAATCAAAGGAATTAAGATTAGAACTGCTCCAACGAATAAGAATAAATAATTAAAAATTGCACTTTTCTTCTTTGTTTTCATTCCTGACTCACTCCTTTAAATTTCAAAACGCCGTGATATTCTGATTTGCACCAGTGAAATCACCATGACAATCAAGAATAGGACTAACGCCAAGGCATTGGCATAACCAAATTTATTACTCTTAAAGGCGTAGTTGTAAACTAATAGCCCGATTGATGTGGTCTTATTGCTAGGACCGCCACCGGTTAAGGAATAAATCAAGTCAAAAGCAGTCAGGCCATTTTTCAAGGCCATGATAAAGACCATGCTGATTGATGGTAGTAAAAATGGCAGTTCAATATGGGTGAAGGATTGCCATTTATTGGCCCCGTCAATTTTACCAGCCTCAAGAATTTGCGAAGGAATACTTTGCAAGCCGGCTAAAAAGATTACGACTGGAATCGCAATTCCCTGCCATAATGCGACAAACAGGACGGCTGCAATCGCCGTTTTTTCATTGGCTAAGAGATTGACCTTCAAGAACTCAATATCAAAGGATTGACCAATTTGCGTTAGGCCATAGCTGAAAATTTGTCGGAAAATCAGACCTAGAGTCACCGTACTTAAAACAGCCGGGAAAAAGTAAAGGGTTCTAAAAAAGCCGATGCCTTTAAATTTATTATTTAAAACCCGGGCGATAAAAATACCGATTACAATCTCACCGACAATCACCCCTACCGTGAAAATCACGGTAAAGCTGATTGCGCTGGTGAATTTTGCATCTGATAAAATTGCTTTAAAATTATCAAAACCAATAAAATTGAAATCAGGAGTTAAGCCAGTCCAATCGGTAAAGCTATAGAAGAATCCTTGAAACATTGGAAAATAAAAGAAAATTAATTGTAATATCAAAGGGACGATGATAAATAAGTATCCCCAGCTATAGGATTTTTTCTTTTTCATGGTTTAACCTCTTTCAATCTTTAATTATTTCATCGTATCTACAAATGTGTTCAAGCTAGAAACAAATTGATCTGCATCCCCATTTAAAATGTAGTCAACTGTCAATAGACCAAAGTCAGTTTCTGATGACCAGTCTTTTGCCAACCACACGATTTGATTGTCAGTACCAACCAATTCAGTGACACCTTCTGTTTCAGGGAATTTACCTTCAGTATCGACGCCATCAACTAAAACAGGTCCGCCATCAACGTCGTAGTATTTTTGCATTTCTTCTGCACTCGACACAAATTTAACAAATTTTTCTGATGCTTCTTTGTGTTCAGATGTTTCGCTGACAGCTAATGCCAAGTCAGCCGCACCAGCAGTTAATTCTTGACCAGCTTCATCACCTGGGAAAGCAAACATGCGGATTTCAAAATCTGGTTCCAAGGCTTGGATTGCTGGTAAAGCCCAAGTACCGTTGATTAACATTAAGCCATCGCCACTAGCAAATGAAGCAATTGAATCATTGTAACCTGCTCCAGCTGCATTCGCTTGGTAGTTGTCCCGCACGATATCTAATTTAGATAAAACTTCTTCAATCACTGGATCGCTGACTTCAATTGAATCTTTTGGTGAATCCAACAAGAAAGCATTGGCTTCGTCATAGCCACCAGTTGTCGTAGCAAAAGCTAGTTGGTCAAAACCAATCATAAAGCCGGCTGCATCACTGGATAAAGCTTCTGCAAATGGTGTTTCACCAGCATCCTTAATCGCCTGAACATCTTCTTCGAACTCAGCAAAGGTGGTTGGTGCTTCAATACCTAATTCTTCAAAGGCAGTGGCATTGTAGAAAATGCCATAAGCATTATTGGATAATGGCACAGCGTAATCTTTTCCATCAATCGCATAAGTTTCAGCAACGCCGTCTTTGACATTATCTAGTAAGTCTGTATCAGTTAAATCAGCAAATGTGCCGCTTTCAGCCCAAGTTTGGAAATCTTGTTGATGAGGATAGACATGGACAACATCTGGTACGTCACCGCTGGCCATTCTAGTTTTCAACACTGTTGCCCCATCAGGAACATTCGTTAATTTAACAGTAATATCAGGATTTTCGGCTTCGAAATCTGCCACAATTTCCTTCATCGTGTCGAGCATTTCTTGCTTTTGAAAGAAAAATTCAATTTCTTCTTTATCACCTGAAGAACCGCTATCAGCGCTGGATGAATTGGATGAACTACCACAGGCGCTTAAGCCGCCGACCAATCCCAAAGCTGCAACCGACAGTAACACATTTTTTGTAAATCGTTTCATTCTTTCGTCCCCCTAATATGGTAAACATTTAATTTTTATTAAGCGTTTCCACTTAACTTGTTTACAACATATTGTTTACTAAACTAATTGTCAATAGTTTTTTTCATAGAATCTTCAAATTTTATTAAAAATAATTACGTAAGTTTTTTTACTAATCAAAAAAGCCTCTGAACTAATGCGTTCAAAGGCTTTCTTTCAATATTTATATTTTTTTCATTCACTTTCTCTGATAATTATCTCAGCCGGAATTACTAAACCAATTGGGTAACCACGAACCTCTTGAATCTTCTCTGAAGCTAAACGAATAGCTGCTTTGCCCATTTCGCTGGTTTTTAAGTCCGCCGTTGATAATGGCGGCGTCATAAATTCTGATACTTCAACATTATCAAAGGAAACAACCGCAATGTCATCAGGAATCGTTAAATCATTTTTAGCCAACGCCCGATAGACACCGACTGCTAAGGGGTCACTAGCAACTAAAATTGCTGTCGGCAGCTTCTCATGATGGTCTTCAATCAATTGCTCCGCCAACCGCATCCCATCTAACGGTCCCCAGCCAGCCAAATAAGTTTGGATGTTCTCACTCAAGCCGTGGGTCACCATCCAATCTCGATAGGTTTGGGTCCGAATATCATCATCAGATATTTTAAATTTGTGGTTTTCCTGCATGCTATTTCGCAAGCCGCCGATAAAAGCAATATTGCGATGGCCTTTGTCATAGAGCCGGTCCAAGTGGTTTTCAGTCGCTTTGGCAATGTCGACATAGACCATGTCGTATTTTTCCTCCGCCAAAGGATCGTCCACCACAATAATGTTGGGATTATGCTGATAGAGCTTTGCCAATAATTCCTTGGCTAAATGTCCCATCACAATGACAGCACCAAAGGCATCAATTTCTGGGAGCGGTTTGTCCTCGTTAAGTCGGAAAATCCGGTTAGCGGCAATTTTCATCTGCCGTGCCTCCTGCGTCAAGCCTAAACGAATCGCTCGAAAATAAGGGTCATCGATTTCTTCTTCCTCAGATACTGGCGTAATAATACAAATTGATGCGTTGCGTTTAATTTTCTTTTTTACTTGGTAATCTAATTCCTTAACTGCCGCCAAAACACGCTGGCGAGTTTCTTCAGTCACCGACAAAGTCTGATCTTCATTCAGCAAACGTGAAACCGTGGCAGGAGAAACTTGCGCTCGTTTTGCAACATCTCTAATCCCAACCATCTCTTCACCTTCCTTTTTTAGTAAATATTTTTCTTTTTACTAGTATACAACTTTGAAACAAAATTAACAAGCGAAATTCTCTTTAGACTGCTTTCAACAAAAAAAGTTGTATCCGTTAACAAAACGATTGTTTTATTTTAAAACTATCTTTATACTTAAGTTGGTCTTGCAAAACCAATAACTTTTTTTGGAAAGGGGAAATGTATCATGAGTAAATTTACGGCAATAAAAATTGGAGGTTTCCCTTTTTAATGTAAACCTCCCCAAATTTTAGGAGGCTTTATGAACGAAAAAAACATTGGTATTGTGATTTTCCAAGGACAGGATGTCGCAAAAGTTTTATTATCTACAAGACAAGTTACAGGAAGAATTTCTGGTAGTCTCAGGCAAAAATTAACTGCTCCCGCTGATTTTCCGATTGTCGGCGATTATGTCAGTGGTCGTTTCTATGACGCAGATGCTTTTTTAATCGAAGAAATCTTACCGCGAAAAAGTTTTTTAGCCCGCAAAGTTGCTGGCAACCGCTTAGATGAACAAGGGATTGCTGCAAATATTGAAACTGTTTTTATCACTACCAGCGGTAATCAGGATTTGAATTTTTCCCGTTTAGATCGCTATCTGACTATTGTGTGGGACAGCGGCGCTTTTCCCGTCTTAGTCATTACCAAAACTGACTTATTGAACGCTGCAGAAATCACTCAGATTGAAGCAGACTTGCGCCAGCGCTTTATCGGTGTCCCAGTGATTTTAACCACTAGTCAAGAGGATAACCGCGAAAAATTTTCAACTTATTTAAAAGCAGACTCGATCTCAGCTTTTATTGGCTCTTCTGGTGTTGGCAAATCAACTTTATTAAACCAATTAATAGGAGAACTAAAACAAGTTACCCAATGCACTCGCCTCGATGATGATCGAGGGCGGCACACGACAACTAGCCGACAGCTATTTCTTTTGGCAAATGGCGCAATGCTGATTGATACCCCGGGTATGCGGGAAATCAGTTTGGCAGCGCAGCAAAGTGAAGGCTTTGAACAGCAGTTTCATGAAATCGACGCACTAGCAAAGCAATGTCGCTTTAAAAATTGCCAGCATTTGACAGAACCAAATTGTGCTGTAAAAAAGGCCATCGCTACTGGTCAATTACCAGATGCAGTCCTAAAAAATTATCTGAAACTGCAAAAAGAGCTCAGCTATTTACAGCAAAAAGAACAACGGCAGCAGCGACGTCTTCAAAAAAATAAATAAACAGTAAAAAATCCGCAAAATCGGCTGAGAACAGCCGATTTTGCGGATTTTAGATTAGTTAATGCGTTTAAATAGTTTAGTTAATCGCCCTTCAGCTTCCTTTGGATAAAAAGCCGCTGGTAAAAAGAGATTCAACAGATAAGGATAATAGTCTAGCTGTAAAAGTTCTTTGGCGAAGACCATTGCCGCAATTTCCTCAAGACTTCCTACACTCGTCTGGTGCTGATAAAAGCCCAGACTCCATAGCGACAGTCGATAAGATTTAACAAAGAGCTCCTCTGGCTCGGCAAAGAAATGAAACAGCTCATGGGCAATTGCTACCTGCTGCCAGTTCTCAAAAAGCAGCTCAGATAAGCCAGCCTTTTTAAAATAAGCATCTTTTGTTTGAAAGCTCTGATTAATCGTAATCTGGTTTGGCAGCTCGAAGGCCCCCAGTGAGATAAATTTTTCAGAAATTGGTAGTTCAGCAAAGCTAACCTTCACCTGCTGAGCTTTTAAAATCTCAGCCAAGCTGCACCCGGGAAATTTTTGCTCCACATTCGCCGCTAGATTTTTACCATCTGCTACAGCTTTGGCAATCAGCTCGGGAATCTCAGCAGGGGGAATTTTTTTGAAGGAGGCACTTTCCTGCAGCTGCAATTGCTGCAGCTTTTCCTCTGGCAAGCCTTTGAAGGCTTGCCATAACTCGCCGATCATAGATTATTCCGGGCGCCCACAACGATAACCTCTTCCCGGCCACCATGTTGCATCAGTTCAGTATCCATTACCATGTGCAATTGAGAAAGCTCGAGCATCCCTGTATAATCCACAACCTTCGCTCCAATACAAAGATAAATATCTGGTGCTAGCTTGATGTCACTCTTATAGACTGCTAAATCTTCCCAATATTTATCCACGACATTGCGAATGCCGCCAACGGTTGTTTTCGTTGCTTCGCCATCTCCCCGTTGAATTTTGATAAAACCTTTTTTATCAATAATCCGTAATTCCTGCTGCTCATCCTTTGTGCCTTTCATCGTACCAAAGCAGAAGAAATATTCATTTTCAGCCACTAGATAAACTTTTTCTTCACTGACCTGCATTGATTTAGCTACCAATGTCTTCGCCTCAGCTTCATCAACACTAGCTGATAAATCAGTTGTTTTAACTTCTGTCGAACCCGTAGCAATTGCCCGCACTTTATTAGTCTGTGAGTCGATTTCCATTTGGACTTCGATAGTTTCCGGAGAAGCACCGGATTTCGTTGCTGATTGAATTGCCTCGTTGCGAATATCCTCTAAGTCCTGTGGCGCAGGATTAGGAATTACCCGCTCTACCACGTCACGAACCATCGCTAAAGCTACTCCAATCGAAGAAATAACCTCGGCGTGTTTGGCAATGTCATAGCCTAAGCCCATTTTTTTAGCTGTATAAGGCAGTAATGACGTTGCTCCGCCGCCACCGCCAACTAGAGAAATTTGATCCCGTTCAACTTTATGTTTGTCAGCTAAGAAATTAATCACTTTGATTACCACGTCTGAAGCTCGTTCCATAATCTCAGTGGCAGTCTCTTCCACTGACTTACCGATATCCTTAGCTAAGGCTTCCATCGCTTTGTAGCTGGCTTCGTAATTCCCGAAAGAATAATCCCCTTCCTTCACCAATTTTAAGACATTGGCAGCACAGGTTACTGTGATGGCAAACCGCTGACCGTTCTCAGATTCAATTGCAACATAATCTGACGGGTCATTTTCTAATGGTTGAATGTGGACAACTTTAGGATTGATAATGTCCTCTGGTTTTGAAAAAGCAGCATACGGCAGTTTAGCAATATGGGCTGAACGTGGCCCAACCGCCACAACGCTCGTCTTGTCGGCCCGTACCATACTCCCACCGGCCACACCAGAAACGTGAACATCCAGAGAACTAATTAATGTTTTATGCCCGCCAACTACTGAGTAATCAATCATCGGGCGGCCATTTTTAATTACGCCGATATCAGTTGAAGTGCCACCAACTTCAAAGAAAATCGCATTGGAGGCTTTTAGATACATCAAAGCACCAACTGTTGAAGCTGCCGGGCCGGAAAGCATCGTCAATACCGGCCGTTTGCGCATTTCATTAATGTCCATAACACCGCCATCCCCCCGCATAATCATCAGCGGAACTTTGATGCCAGCTTTGCGCACACTGTCTTCGGTACTGTCTGCTGTTTCAAACATTTTTGGTAAAATTGAAGCGTTGATTACCGCAGTCCGAGTCCGTTTGGATAAACCATACATCTTACTAATATCCGAAGCCTGTGAAACTTCAACATTCATCTCTTTACCGATAGCGGCGATTTCTTCCTCTTGCCGCTTGTTGTCCACCCCAAAGGCCTTGGAAGCCACAATAACCTCCGCACCTTCGCCTAGCAATTCCTCCATTGTCCGTTTTGCGACATCTTTAGAGAATTTTTTTAAAGGAATATATTTATTATGGGTTTCAATCCGGCGCTTGCCGGTTTCATCTAAAATAATATCTTTAATCACAGATTGGCGCTTGGCTAAAAAGCTATTGCCCATGCCGATAACCCCTGTTACCGCCACGTCCCCTTCTAAAAGGGCATTGGTCGCCTGGGTGGTACTATGGGCGATAAACATCACCTCGTCTGGGGAGATGTTATTTTGCGTTAAACATTTTTCAAAAGCCTGCACCACGCCAGCGGAAACTCCCAATTCATCATCATGGGTCGTTTTGACTGAACCAATCCCAACTATTTCAAAGGTATCCCCATCAATTGCGACAGCTTTCGTATGGGTGCCACCTACGTCGATTCCGACACGAATTGCTCTTTTCATTGAAAATCTCCTCTCTATGCGAACATGAAGTAACAAACCATCACGTTAATTGCCCCGGCTAACCAGCCCCATGGTACGCCAGTCATCATAAACTCTTTGGCACCAACCTTGGAATAATTCAAAGCCCATAGATTCCACGATTGGGTCGGACACGTCGATAAGTTCATAGCAATTGTTGGAATGTACATCAGTGGGAATAATAAACTGACAGGGAAAACACCCATCGCTTGCAAAATACCAACGGTTGCACTACCTGCACCAAAGATTGTCAATGGACCCCGGAAAAGTCCTAACGGAATCAAAATGGCAAAGGCGATACAGAGAATCAACGCGCTGCTTGGAATAAAGTCCCCTAAAACCGCTTGGAAAAACGGCGCAGCAATCCCAGAAGCCTTATTAAACATTGGTAAAATAAATAGGAAACCTAGTAGTGAGGCCACATCGACAACCCCATCATAGAAGGTTCTAGTAATTAATCGAGTTCCTTCTTTGTAATTCGGCAGTTTTCCACAAACTGCCAATGCGTATAATGACGCTACGATAAAGGCTGGAATTGGCTGCCAGCCAAAAACAATCGCTAATAATACTGGAATTACTGGTGTAATCAAGGCATAAATCGGAATATCTTTTTCCTCTTCGATATCTTCAACCGACGAAGCCATGTTGAAGGTTTTCTTTTTCCGTAAACCGAAAATCAACATTAAAATAACCATCAAAGTTTGCACGCCTAAAGCGGTGAAACCAAATTTTAAATAATTCCAATCATAAGCATAATCAGTAAAAATCCCCTGCATCTGCTTGAACAATACAATGTTGACATACATCCCGCTACCGACACTCATCAGATAGGAGGTTACCGCTAACGGTTTTGGCACACCCAATGACATTAAGATTGGTAAAACGATAATCCCGATGGCCACAACTGCACCGGCGCCAAAAGTTGAAGTAAAAATCAAGGTGGTGACAATACATAAAAGAATCGTTGTAAATAAAGGATTTTCCCCACTCAGCTCAACAGTTTTCTTGATCAAACTGGAAGCGATTTCAGTTTCGATCAAAATACGGCCGAACCAGCTACCGAAAATTACGATAACGGCTGTTGCTCCCCAGCTTTCTGGGCCGCCCTGCCAGACCTCAATCATCGCCTGATCCCAAGTTAATTGGCCACCGATAATACTAAAGAACACCCACACAATTGCCATTACGAAGAAACCTACCATGAGGTTCCCGCCTTTTGCAGCGAAACGAATCAAGAGAAAGTAGCTAATCAACAAAATAATTCCAATAATAAAATCCATATTCTCGCTCCTCCATAATTTTAAATTCCTGCTGAAATTTGGTTTACACTATTGTTACGGAAAAGAGCCAAGCTTTTTATAACATTGCTCTTAAGTGATTGGCCTTTCCGTAAAAATCCATCAATTACTCCATATTTGAATGCTGCTGATTGGCCGCTTCGTTGCTGACGTTTTTCAGCTTACTTAGCTGCAGACAGATATAATCTAAGGTGATATGCAAGGTTTGATCAAACAAACTACTCAATAATTGAATCGAAGGTAGGCCGCTTTTCGTTTTAGTTGCTCCTGGAATCACAAGCGTTACATCCCCGAGCTCCCCAAGCGGAGAATCGCCTTTACTAGTCACTGCTAAAATTGTGACGCCTTGAGCCTTTGCCTTGGTGGTCAGACTGACAATTGCACTTGTCGTTCCCGAACCAGAAATTGCCACAAGTAAATCACCGGCTTGCACCGAAGGGGTCGTCGTTTCGCCAATTACATAGACCGGTAAGCCGATATGCATCAGCCGCATCGCAAAGCCTTTTCCCTGCAGCCCGCTGCGCCCTTCCCCTAAAACAAAAATCCGCTGGTTTTGATTTAGTAAATCAATGGCCGCCTGTACTTCTTCTGGATTGAGCTTGGCAATTACCTGATCAATCTCTTTGAGGATAATTTCCATATCCTTCATTTTAAAACCTCCTTAAATTTCGCCAGTTCCTTTTGTGGTTCCGGACTTTTGACAATGCTGCTGCCGACAATTGCAATTTCTAAGCCGCTATCTTTTAATTCTGCAACTTTTTCTAAGGTTAAGCTGCCAGCTAGTGCCGTCCGCTTAATCTGTGGAAAGCGGCTCTGAAAATTTCGGACTTCTTCAACAACTGAAACTGGCTTTTGACTGTCTTTAGCAAAATGCAGACTGTAAATCGCCTTTTCATAATGCGCAATCTGGGCAATTTTTTCTGCTGAGCATTCCAGTAAATCAATCATCATTTCTTTGCCTAATTCTTCTGCGACTTGGTAACAGATTTCTAAAGTTTCAGGGGCACTCGCTCCCATTACCGTCAAAATGTCAGCACCTGCGGCAAAATATTGGCGGAATTCATATTCCCCTTCATCAATCGTCTTAATGTCGGCTAAAATTTTAGCCGAGCCGGCAATTTTTTTGGTTTCTGTCACCGAGAGTAGGCCGTAGTCTTTGCCTAAGGAAGTTCCCAATTCGATGATGTCGGCTGTTTGTAGCTGATTTACCAGCAGACAAGCCTCACTTAAAGGCACACGGTCTATTGCAACTTGTATCTTCATGGCTTCCTCCTTTTACTCTGGATGATTTTGAATAAAATCAGCTAATTGCTCTCTCGTTGGCAGATTTTCATTATCACTGATATGGCTGACCTGAATCGCTCCAATTGCGTTCGCCCGAACCAATAGTTCCTTCATCGGTAGCCCTTCCAAAAGGCCGCTGACAATCCCCACTGCAAAGCCGTCACCTGCACCAACAGTATCAACAGCTTCGACTCTAAAGCCAGCTTGCGTCAGGCTGTGGTCACCAGCTAAATCCCGCCATTTGGCATAGGCACCCTTTGAACCTAGTTTAATGATGACTGCCTTAGCTCCTAAATCTAAATAAAAATCGGCAATTTCATTCGGCTCTGTCCGGCCAGTTAAGATAAAGCCTTCACCGATTCCCGGTAAAACATAATCTGCATACTCTGCAATATGATTGATGCGTTCAGTCATCAACTCGCGACTGCCCCACAAGGTTGGCCGCAGATTTGGATCGAAGGTAATAATTGTATTTTGAGCCTTCGCTTTTTGAATAAGACCCTCCATCAACTCGTAAGTCCCGTCATTTAAGGCCATCAAAATCCCCGTCACATGAAAAATATCAATGTCAGAAAAATCGATTTCCGCTGCCCGCTCAATTCCCATGTGATAAGCGGCCGAGCCTTTACGGAAATAAACAACCTCCGGATCATTTTTCGAATCCTTATTTTTCAATTGAAAACCAGTTGGATATTCAGGGTTAATCTCAATCAAGGAAGTATCAATATCTTCTGCCGCTAAAAATTCCACGATATGTTCGCCAAAAGGATCTTGACCTAATTCTGTCACGTAGGTCACGTCATGCTCCAAGCGAACCAAGCCCACCGAAACGTTGACCTCGGCTCCTGCAACATAACGGTCAAAAGATTTTACATGTTTTAATTTCTCCGGTGTTTGCGCAATGAACATCGCCATCGGCTCGCCGATTGTCAGCACTTTACCCATTTTCAATAACCTCCTGTACTTTTTGATATTCTTGTTCCAGCTCCATTAAACTCATGGGATACTCAATGCCAGTCGGCCACTCAGGTGCTAAAAATTTTCGCCAATTTAGCTCCCCTTGGTCTAATAAAACCGGCTGACCTTGAAAAATATTTTTTAAATGAAAAATTGTAATTTTTTCTTTTACTTGTTGGAAGGCTGCTTCTGGGTCTTCCCCCATCACCACCCAATTGCCTAAATCAAAGGTGTAGCCCAGCGGAAGCTGTTGCTCTTCAATGATTGTTAGCGCTTTTAAAACAGCGGCTAACTTCCCGTTTTCTTCAGTCTGGTCATTTTCAATGGTAACCGTCAGTTCTTTTGGCAAAAGCTTTTCCAATTGCCCTCGAGAAACTTTTTGCAGGCCCGCTAAACTGCCGATATTTAATTTCATTGAAACTGCAGCTAGGCTTTCAGCTTCTGCTAGCCATTCTGACAAATCAGGATTTAGCCCATCTGCGACAAAAAGCGGCTCAGGAATCGAATAACGCAGCTGCCAATTTTTTAGTTTACCGGTTTCCAAAATTTCTAAAAATTCCTGCTGTTTTTCTGCGGGAATTTTTGAAAAATATTCCCGCCGCACTTCAATTCCAGAAAGCGACAACGGCAACTCTGCCAAAGCCTTAACAAACGCTGTCTGATCTTGATAAGGAGTTCCTTCTTTGACAATTGTGTTCACAAAAATATTTCCCATGTTTTCTCTCCTTCGCTATTTACAATGAGCCTCGCAAATGAATTTCAGCAGCAATTTCAATTGTTTCTGTCGGTTGAGGAATGTCAATCTCCTGCATTAAAACTTCAACTGCCCGCTCGCCAATCCGTTCAGGTACTTGGTGAATCGTGGTAATTCCCGGTTGAATTAATTCTCCCCAAAACCAGTCATCGTAGCCGGCTAAACCGCAATCTATCGGAAATTTCAGTTGACAATTATTCAAGCCGACGACTGTTTCGTACATTGCATTCCCGTTAGCTGCAAAGAAGCAAGTCTTTTCCTTGAACTCCTCGCTACAAAACTCGACAATATCTTGTCCCTTGCCGGTATGATGTAGCTCCAACAACTCCACTTGACAATTTGTATCTAAAGTCCCGAGACGAATACCTTGATAGCGTTCGGCCCGTGGACTAATGTCGCCGATAGCTTCACTGACGTGAACAATTTTTTGATAGCCATTTGCAACAATAATTTCCGCCATCTTTTTGGAAACCTGAATATTATTGGTTTGCACTGTCGTCCAGCGATCGATATTTAAGAAACGATCGACTAAGACTGTCGGAATCTCTTGATCAATAATCTGTTGAAAAGCAGTCAGCTCGGTTGCAACTGGCTGCAGGAGAATGCCATCAATATTTTGATCAATTAATTTTTGGATAGCCCGCTGTTCTTCAGTTTCAGAATTATTTGTGTTCATAATCAGCAATTGATAACCAGTGTCCATTAAAGCATCCTGTACGGCTTTAATAATATAGGCTGTATATTGATTGGCAATATCCGCAACTAGTAAACCGATTAACCAACTTTTATTTGATTTTAATCCCTGCGCCTGTTTGCTGGGACGATAGTCTAATTCATCGATAATCAATTGAATTTTTCGTTTAGTATCAAGAGACATGTTGCCAAATTTGCCATTTAAATATCTAGAGATGGTTGTTTTAGAAACGCCAGCTCGGTTAGCAACCTCTTGAATTGTGACATGTTTTTTCATAATCTTTCACCTTCTGGTTTACCGGTTAACCACATTGTAAACGGTTTCTAAAATAAATTCAAGACTTTTTGACAAAAAGATTTTTTTCACGAACTTCAACGAGATACGCAAAAAATTTACAACTGTTACACTTTCAAAAAAAATAAAAATGCGCAGCCAACAAGGAAGCGGCTCACGCATTTTATTTAAAATAATTGATTCATGATTTAATTTTTGGCAAATTGATTTTTTAACCAACGGTCCGCCATTTGCGGCCAGTTTTCGACATCTTCTAGTATTTGATACGGCTCACTGGCGCGTCTAGTTTCGACAGTCCCTAGGCTTAGACCATGCAGTCCCCGATTATAAAGATGAAATTCAAAGGGGATGCTGGCATCATATAAAGCATCCGCCAACAATAAACTATTTTTGGCTGGCACGGCATCATCAGCCACGGTATGCCAAACAAAAGTTGCTGGAAAATCTTGATCGACTAATTTTTCAATGGAGACAGCCGCATTTTCTTTTGGATAATCAGCTCCTAGCAACGCTTGGAAACTGCCTTGATGGGCATATTTACCACTAGAAATCACTGGGTAGCTTAATACTAAAGCATTCGGATAGATTTCTGCAGCCGGTGCAATGTCTGCCAGTAACGGCTTATTCCAATTAACACCTAAAGAAGCGGCCAAATGTCCACCGGCAGAAAAGCCCAACACGGTAATTTTTGCGGCATCAACAAAAAAGTCGCCGGCATTCTTACGAATAAAAGCTACCGAGGTTGCCAGTTGCTTTAAAGCCACTGGATAGCGAACTGCTGGTGCGACACTGTATTTTAAGACAGCAGCTTGATAGCCTAAGCTGAGAAAATGCAACGCCACTGGTTCGCCTTCCCGCTCTGATAAAAATTCATAGCCGCCGCCTGGGCAAATTAAAATCATTGGTCGCTGGCGCAGCGGGTCGATTTCAGCCGAGTTGTCCTGCAAATATAAAATCAGTTCCGCCTCGTGACCAGCTGCCTGGATTTTTTCCGTTAACACTCTCATTTAAGCACCTCGTTTAATGACTGTTTTTTTTCAACTAAATAATTTTCTCCATTAATCATAACAGATTGTGCTGCTCCTGCCACTAACGTCAAATTAATCGTTGCTTCAGTGATTTCTGCTAAAAATTGGCTGCCATGATAGTGGAAGCTGAAGGTCATTTTATCCCAATTTTTTGGCAGCTGCGGCCGCAGACTTATGCCGCTTTCAGTTAAGCGTAAGCCGCCAAAACCAAAGACGAGTCCTAAATAAGTCCCTCCCATATTGGCTGCGTGAATACCATCCTTGGTATTTTTATGGGAATTGGTGATATCAATTTTTGAAGATTCATCGAAATAATTATAAGCTTTCTCGCTATCTCCAAACTGATTCGCCACAATGCTGAAAATACAAGAAGACAAAGAAGAGTCATGAGTCGTTAATGGCTCGTAATAATCATAGCCCCGTTTGATAGCCGCTTCCTCAAATTGATTTTCGTATAAGAAATAGGCCAAGACTAAGTCCGCCTGTTTTGTTACTTGATGCCGGTATAAATACAACGGATGATAGTGGAGCAATAGTGGAAACTTCTCAGCCGGCAAGTTTTTAAATTCCATCACAGGTTTTGCTAAAAAGCTGTCGTCTTGCTCATGAATTTGTAATTCTTTAGAAAAAGGCAAATACATAGCCGCCGCTGCCCGCTGCCATTCGGCGATTTCAGCAGAGGTTAAGCCGATTTTTCCAATGACTTCAGCAAGGCCTGCCTCGGTTAATACTTGATAAAATTTCCCCGCCCATTCCAAATGGTATTTAGCTGAGATGTTGGTATAAAAATTATTGTTAACAACACAAGTGTATTCATCGGGGCCAGTCACCGCATTGATGACAAAATGTTCCTCGGTAAAATGGCCGACCTCTAACCAAACGCGGGCCGTTTCAAAAATAACTTCCCCTCCGTAATCGGCAATTAATTGCAGATCCCCGGTCGCCAAATAATATTGGATGATGGCATAAGCAATATCGCTGTTAATATGATATTGGGCCGTGCCTGAAGGAAAATATCCAGAAGACTCCGCCCCGGCAATCGTGCGCCATGGATAAAGGGCGCCGGTCTGATGACCAAGAATGCGGGCATTTTCCCGGGCCTTATCTAAAATACTATAACGATAGTGAATTAATTTTTGAGCAATTTGTGGATTGGTTAAGGTAAAAAAGGGCATCATATAAATTTCGGTATCCCAGAAATAATGGCCTTCGTAGCCTTCGCCGCTTAAGCCTTTGGCGGCAATATTGGAAATGCCGTCCTTACCAGCTGACTGCAACAAGCTATATAAACTATAATCCAGAGATTCGTTTAATAATTGGTCGCCGCTCACTTCAGCCACCGCATTTTGCCAAAAATCCGTCAAATAAGCGGCTTGCTTTTGATATAAATCACTGAGACCAGCTGATTTAACTTCCGCAATTAATTCCTCGCTCGCCTTAGCTAAATCATAGCGACGGGAATCTAGAAAGAGACTGAATTTCGTGAAGCTCAGCGGTTGCTTAGGAGAAATCTCCCCTCGATAGATAAACGTATTTTCTACTTCTGTTGCCACCAGCTCAGTTAATGGAAGCTTGCTCTCATGAAAAACAATTGTTTCAGCGGCTAAATCTGAAACCTGCGTCTTAGCGGTGATTTTAGAAATCCCCTGCGCTTCATCCACCTGATTGCCGACAACCCGCAGATAATGCTCAGATTCTGCGGCAACTCGCGGATCATTGGGGTCAGCGAAATTGGTGACCTCGCCATTATGCTTAGAAGTAATTTTAACTTCACCGCTAAATTCATTTGAAGTGATTGTCAATTCAATGGTGAACAAAGGCAACATAACAAAAGATGCCATCCGTTTGAAGGCAATTTGAAAGCTTTGGCCCGCTTGGTTGTGCCAAGTAAATTGACGAAGGGCTGTACCTTTTTCCATATCCAATTCCCGATAAATATCTGTAGCGTTTTCAAAAAGTGAGACAGCTTCTCCGCCGATTTCAATCATTAAGGATTGCGTATCAGCAACGTTTAGCATCACTTCTTTTTTATTGACAAAGCCATATAGCTGTTCAGCCTGTTTCATCTCAGCAATATCGTAAAAACCGTTGATATACTGTCCTCGACTGGAGGAAAAGCCTTGAGGATAGCCTTCTTCAAAATTTCCTCTCACACCAAGATAGCCATTAGCTGTATGGAACAGTGTTTCCTGCAATAATAAATTGTCGTTGGTTAATTCAAACCCTTGCTTAATCAGTTTTTTCATCCGTGACTCCTCTTTCAATTTATGATGGTGGCAAACCAGTAGCCATTATTTCTACCACTGGTTAATTTAACGTCTTGCTTAAGCCATTACTTCATCTAAAAAGGCTTTTACTTTTTGCCAGTAAGCCTCTCCGGCAATAATTCCTGACATGGCGTGCTGTGCTCCAGCCACCGGTAATTTTTCTTTAGAGGTGGCGGTCGCCTGATAATTTTCCGCCAACATGCTGAAAGGCACAAAAGTATCGGCATTTCCGTGGATAAAGAGTACTGGCAGTTTGGTTTTCGCCAACTGCTTTGTACTACTGGCTTCACCTAGCCACCAACCTTGACGCATTTTATTGATAACTGAGACGAGGGGAATCAAAGGAAAAGCCGGTACATGGAACAAATTTTTCAATTGATAGCTCAATTCTTCTTTCACAGAAGCATAGCCGCAGTCTTCAATCACTGCTTTGACATTGTCCGGCAAATTTTCACCAGCGGTCATCATCACGGTTGCCCCGCCCATGGAAACCCCATATAAAATAATTTCCGCCTCAGGGTCTTTTTGTAAAATAAAATCAATCCACAGCTGAATATCTTTGCGATCTGGCCAGCCAAATCCGATGTAGCGGCCTTCACTAGCGCCATGAGCCCGCAAATCCGGCAGCAGCACATTGAAGCCTAAGTCTTGAAAATAAGGAGCCTTATCAAACATTTCTTCATGGCGGCTGTCAAACCCGTGGACTAAAATGCCCCAGCGTTTGCTTGGCTGAGCTAAAGAATAGCTGAAGCCCTTCAGTTTTAGGCCGTCTTGGCTAGTGATGCTGACCATTTCTTCAGTAACTTCAGCTAACCACTCCGCTTTTTTATCCAAAACTGGTTGCAATAGAGCATCCTCTGGCGTGTCAATCCGATTGTGGTCGGACTCCATCGTTTCCGCCCGATTAGTTGTTTTCAAAAAAGCGATTGTAAATAGTTTATAGGCCGCAAAAAGTAGCACAGCTGCCAATAGCAGGACAATAATTAAAATAATTTTAAGCATGAATATCACCTTCAGGACTAGTGGAGGTTGCAGCTTCCACCTTGGCATCCCGTTCTTTAATTTCCTCCGTAATTTGCGCAAATTGACTTTCTGTCATGATGCCTTTTTTCTTATAAATAGTGTAGGCAATCGTAATCCCGATTAAAGGCACCACCGTTAAGAAAATTAACAGCAAACGGCCTTTGATTTCCGGTGTGGCATTTAGAATCTGTTGAATCATACTTTCTCTGGCGGTAGCGGAAATCGTACCAGCTGCCGCTTGATTTTCCAAATCAGAAATTTGGTTAGTGGTGGAAAGCACCCCAATCACCAGATAAACTAACATAGTCCCGAACTGACCTAAGCCCATGCCTAATTGCGTTACAAAGGGCCGCACTGAAAAAATAATGCCTTCATTGCGGGTGCCGAATTTCCAGTCATTCCATTCAACCCCGTTAGCAATACTAATCATGATAATTAGATAAAAGACGCCATTACCCACTGCTGGCAAAATATTAACCAATGCCAAAATAATTAATTTGGTCATTTCCAGACTGTTGGGTAAAATCCAGCCAGCTGCCAATAAAAGAAAATAGCCAATCAAAGACATGCTGGCAGCAATTTTAATTAAAGTATCACGGTTGAATTTTTTAGAAATAGCGGGAAACATAATAAAAACTAAAGCGCCGGCAACTTGTCCGACGATATTGAAAATCGTCACCAATAAGCCGTTGTAACCAAAACTAAAGTATAAATAAGTAGAAATCAACGTTGTACTCAAGGTGGTGACCAACATATAAACAAATAGAATTACGCCGCTCCACAAGGCTTGTTTATTACGATAGATAATATGAACAATTTCCTTCACGCTGATTTTCGTGGTTTCTTTTTTTACCGCAGGTCTTGGCGGTTCTTCAACGCCAAATAATGTGATCGCCTGCGTCAAGAGCATAAATAAAGAAAAGCCAATCCCAATAGCTGCATAACCAGTCACAGCGCTGCCGCCGATTACCAAACTGCCGACGGTAAATGTCGGCACGATTAAAGCCGTCAAGAAAGCCCCGATGCCCGCCATCAAATTGGTTAAAGACATCAAGCGATTGCGACCGTCTTGATCTTTTGTCAAAGCGGGAATCATGCCCCAATAGGCAATGTCGTTAATCGAAAAGAAAATACTAAAAAGAAAATACATAATGCCAAAGAAAATAACGTAGGGCCAGCCCTGCAAATTAGATGAAAAAGACAGGCTGACGATAATCGCCGTTCCAATGACCCCAGCTAAAATAAAGGGTTTGAATTTTCCCCACTTGCTGTGGGAAGCATCAATCACATTCCCCAAAATCGGGTCAATGACCGCATCGAAAAAGCGGGCCGCCACCATGATAACGGTAATCACAGAAAATTGGGCCGCCGTTAAAGTTTTAGTAAACAATACATAATTTAAGAGATAGTTGACAAATAATCCGGCGGCCGCCATATCTCGACCGACAGTACCGATTGAAAATGACCAAAGATTGCGTTTAGATAACTGTGTACTCTCCATGATTGATTCCCCCTTATAAAAAACACCTGTCAGATATTAATTTAGTTCAATTTACTGTTTACTAAACAGCTTGTCAATCAATAATTCTTTAAACAAAAAAAGCGCTGTCTCCTGCCTGACGAAACTCTTCTTCACTCAATCGGATAATCAGGTCAGCCAAGCCTTATCAAAAGGCATTGGCACCTGAACAAATCCTGTTTTGATTGAAAAAATTTCGTGAAGCAAACCCAACAGAGCTTCATGATCTTAACTTTTTAATTGATAGCGTTGCACGTAAGAAAAAATAAATAAGCCAGTCAGCGCCAACGCCAACAGCGCAAACCTCAGACCGCTATGATTGTCGAGCCAAAAATATGCGGCTAAGCTAACGACGGTCAAATAGCTAAAACTCGTGATACTCATCAAGTGGCTACTTTTTTTGACCTGTAAAATAGCTTCCGCAGAATAACTCCCGTAAAAATTGCCAAGAATACCAAGGCTAGCAAGTCCCAGCACTAAACTGATGCACAGGGCAAATATCATCAGAAAGATACTATTGTATGCCTGCTCCGCAAAGCCAGCAATTGTTGAAAAAATTGAAAAAATGAAGAGACTGGCTGCTAAAAACGCCAAATTCAAACCGCCAAGCTTCAGCCAAATCTGCTGTGGCTGCTGACGCCATTGGAACCAAGCTGTCAATCCGCTAAAGCTGACCCACAGTGCTAAAAAAATTCCCATCCCGTTCATTTCCAACACCTCCCGAAAAAGCCGCAAATTGTTTTTTTATTATACCGCAAATCTGCATCAAGATATAGTTATGCTGATTTTACGGTTTCTCAGCTTTGGTTTTATAAGCAGATTATTAGAGTCTACTTATAAAAAAGAGTAGGATAAAATTGTACTTAAAAGAATGTGTAAACTCACAGGGGGTTTTACAATGGAAATCAAAATGAGTTCAGAAGTTGAAAAAAAATTAGCACCCTATCAACAGGATGCTAAACTATTACTAGATTTAGACGATGGTGTCGGCAGTTTCTCAAAATTCGGTGTTTGCTCTTTAGATACCAGTTTTCGGGTTTTAGTAGTCGCAAAAGATAGTGATTTGAAGGACTATCCAACAGCGTTAAGTTCTCCCATCGGCGACCTTTATATTAAAGACTATACTAGCAATTACTTTGCTGAGGAACCGGTGTTAGAATTAAATCCTCGCTTTCAAAATCTAGTTTTAAAAACCGCCAGCGGAACCGTTGATGGAAATGTTGAAATTATCGACATGCGGGCCTTGCAAAGTCTGCAACAATAAACATAATATTTGCCAACTTGCTTTTGTCAGAAGGTCGCAGCTTTAATTAAGCTGCCGCTTCTCACTAGCTAGTTGGCTTTTTCTTTTCTAGCAATTGCTGCATCTGATTCAGCTGCTCCTTCAAACCTGCCAAGCCTTCCATTAGACTCAGTAATTTTTGATGAAGCACATCAAATTGTTTGCTTTGAGAATAGAGACTGCCCCACTTGGAAGCTTCGTATAAGCTGACCAGGTCTGGAACTTTCTCAGCAGCAATTTTGACATGGCTTGCTTCGACAGTGCCACCATTTCGATAGACTGTCGAAGTTACAGTTTCCATCTCCGGCCAAGCAGCGGGCCCTACAATATAACCTCCTTCAGTTTTCTCAATTAGTTTCGCTTCCTTCAGCCAGCCATAAAAGCTCGTTTGATTGAAACTGTATTTCGCTTTAATTCCTGTAATTTCATCTGCTCACCTCTTTGTATGATCAATTAGAAGTACGCAGACGGACAAGCTATACACGAAAAGGCACAATCGACTAGCGGCGCACAAGTTTATTTTATCAGCGATAATAATCAAGTTGACTGGATAAAATCTGTTAGGTCACTTTTTGCCCTGCCTTTAACAACTGATTGTCACAAGACACCTATCGAGACCCATTTGCCAGCTATCCCAAACACAAACAAGCAGCTCTAGCAGTTAGCTTTGGAAAATGATTCTTCCAAAAAGCTATCTACTAGAGCTGCTTTATAAAAATACTGGTTATACATTAACTAGTTTTTCTTATGCGCGGCTGCGGCCAAAGAAAAATGACACAACTGCAACTAAGATGATTGCTCCTAAAATAGAAGGGAATACTGCCATCCCAGCGACGGTCCAGCCCCAAGTACCAAATAGCGCTTGACCGATAACTGAACCGAGTAAACCGGCAACTACGTTTGCGATGATGCCCATTGAGCCGCCTTTATTTGTGATTGCTCCTGCGATGAGACCGATAATCCCACCAACAATTAATGACCAGATTAAACCCATGATAATCACTCCAATTTCAAATTATTTTTAACGTACACGTGGTTCTGAATTGTCTTCAATTTTGTCGCGGCCTTTTGCAAAGGCCGATTTTGCTTTGTCTGCTTGTTTTGAAGTAAAATCGCCAGTTGCTTCAGCGGCACTACCCAATTTGTCTTGGTAGGTTTCACTATCTTCTTCAAATTGTTGACGAGTCTTAATGTCGACTACATTTACGTTGACTTCAATCACTTCTAAATGGGTCATCGCTTTCACTTCACGGGCGATAACTTTTTTGATATTTTCAAAAATTTCTTCGATGTCTTTCCCGTATTCAGCAACAATGTCCATATCAACAGCTACTTGCTTTTTACCGACTTCTGTTTCAATTCCGGTAGTCACATCATCTGAATTAACAATTTTGTCTTTGATATTGGAGAAAAAGCCGCCATCAACTGTCAACAAGCCGTCTACCTCAGCAATTGCAATGCCAATAATTTTTTGGATAACCTTGTCTTCGTAAGTTAACTCGCCACGAACAGTTTCTGTCGTGTCCATTGCTGAATCTTTTTTCATTTTCGAATCCATATTGTCATTATTCATCGTGTTCGTTGTGTTCATTTTTTCCATGATAAATTCCTCCTAATTTGTCTAGTTTCTTTTGAAATAGTTTTGGATGATATGATTTCTATCGAGATATAGCGCTAGATAGGCGCCAATCACCGTTAGAAGCAAAATTAAAATTGTTTTGAAAAAACCTAAAGTCACCAGCAATATCGCAAATACTAACCCGATTAGAGCTCCGACTAAAGGCACTTTGTAAATACGTAGCCACGTTTCCATAAATTAGCCTCCTTATCCTCACTCAACTCTTGCCGTCGTATAGTGCTTGCTGTCTTTTTCCAAATTCTTGTAAGCGACCTCCACTTGAATATCGTAATCCATTCCAACTGTTTGGCGAATTTGCTGACGAATTTCTTCGGTCCACTCTGCTGTCCTGCCTACAAGGCCAGATGTGCGCTTCAAGTCTCCTTTAATTAAGACTTTAATTTTCCGCTTGGTCGCCGCCACCGAAATCGTCGGCTGACTAACAAACTCTTTTTCTGAAATAGTTGCAGCGACCAGCCCTTTGATTGCCCGATCCTTAACAGCTAAACGACCATTTTGTTCTTTAATCACAAAATCGCGCTTTGCCTTCGGATAGAAAATCACCCAGAGCACAGCCAACAATAAAATAACCGTCAATACTGCTGTAATCCAAAAGATAGTCAATAAAAATATCTCATGACTGACTAATGTAAATTGCAGTTGATTCAAGAATGAATACTCTTGTGCTGTCGGCCTTGTCACTAATAATAGGAAAAGCAGTGGAATAAGGGTAATCACAATTAACAACAGCAAGCATAATTTTTGAAACCTATTCACATATACCTCCTTCTTTCCTTGAAAATAAAGCTTTTTTATTTCCTTTGACAAAATTAATGCTAGTCTTATTCCCTTTTTTTCACAATCAATTGAATTTTTTGAAACGCTATTCTCGTTATTTTTGATATTTTTTTGTTATCCAAAAAATATCAAGGCCACTTTATTTCAAGTTCTATTTTCCTTTTTTACAATTCCTAAAATCACTTTTTGTGTAAAATTACTTGGCTGATTAAGATAGCTTAAATAACTGTTTCCCAGTAGAAACAGATCTTTTTAAAAGAGCTTACAAAAAGTTAGCTATGCCCTTCAAATTCCAGATGCTCCCCTCAAATCCTTCGTTATTAAATAAAAGGCTGATATTTTTGAAGTCTTTCCTTAGAAACAAAAAAAGCAATCAAAAAAGTTTGATTGCTGGATAAAAATTTTACTCATTTCTGCTGCATATAGCTAAAAAGATGTTGGCACGTTAGGAGTCTCTGAAGTTTTTTATCAAAATAGAAATCTTTTTTATTAACAAAAAATCTATGAAAGTTCTTCCAATTCGACTGGGCTGTCGGCAACTGCTTGCAGTGTCTTGATTCCCGGAATGGTCAATAGCACCAACAAACTAATAACATAAATCCCGCTTAAAAATAAAATTACCGCTGTCAGATTATAGCGGTCCATCAAAAAACCAATGATAATGGCGGAAAAACCACCGACAGCTCGACCCAAGTTCATGATAAAGTTATTGGCAGTCGCCCGAATTTCTGTAGGATAAAGACTGCTAATCACCGCTCCATAACCACCATACATACCATTGATAAAATAGCCGACAATCACAGCCGCCGCCACAAGCGTCAGCTGACTGTGGGCCATGACCAACAGATAAACAGACAGTGCAGAGCAGATAAGAAAAATGGCAAAAGCTTTTCTCGGTCCGATTTTATCCATGACAGTGCCGAAGGTAAACATTCCCAAAGACATGCCTAAAATAGTACAGACCATCCAAAGGGACGAGCCGGACACCGACAAGCCCAATTGAGTTTGCATAATGGAGGGTAGCCAATTCATCAAGCCAAAATAACCAGCAATTTGAACTGTTACCATCAAGCTTAGACCAATCGTCTGCCAAGCAAAGCTTTTAGTTGCAAATAAATCCCGAAGCTTTGCGCTGCGCCCTTGTTCCTGGGCTTTAGCAAAGGCGGCTGGTTCCCGCAAGTCGCGACGAATAAATAAAACCATCAGGACTGGTAGCACACCAACTACGTAGAGCATCCGCCAGCCAAACAGCGGAATAATAATTGAAGCCAAGATTGCAGCCAACGCCGCTCCAACTTGAGCACCAATGCCAGCAGTGGATGCGGCCCGCCCTAATTGTTTTTTCGAAAAAGATTCTGAGATGAGGGACATACATGCACCATATTCGCCACCTGCCCCAATTCCGGCGATAAAACGAAACAGATAGACGAGATAAATATTTGAAGCAAAGAACATTAACAATGAGGCGATTGAAAATAAAATCACCGTGTAAGAAAAGACCTTGACGCGGCCATATTTATCCGCCATCAGGCCAAAAAAAATACCTCCAACGAGCATTCCCAAATTGGTAATTGTAGCAATCCAGCCAGCCGCCGTGCTAGAAATTCCAAAGGTTGCAATCATTGAAGATAATGAAAAAGAAAGAAACATAATATCCATATTCTCTAACGCAATTCCCGCTGAAGTAGATAGCAAAACTTTACTTTGATACTTATTCATCTCAATTCTCCTTTTTTAAGATTCTCAAATTGATATGAGTTTACAGAAACTTCCACTAAAATGCAAGAGGAATTTTCGAGAAAATTTTCATTTTAATAATTTGAATCAACTAATGTAAAACAGTTTGCTAGTTTGACTGATTTTCAATTTCTCCACTTCAATTCACGCCGCCCATGGTAAAATAAAAGTTAACTAGCAGATTTACATCACTAAAAATTAAAAGGAGTTCTTATGACAAATCAGGTTATCTTTCGCCATACCCAAAATGACGATTATCCAGCCATTATTCAAGCCTATATTGACGTTTTCTCAGACGAGCCTTGGAATGATGTGTTGACCGAGGCACAAATTACACAATATGTGACGGATATGACGGAGCTCAACACCTTTATCGGCTATTTACTTGAGGATTCTGACACTCATGAATTACTTGGCTGTGCTTTAGGTTTTATCAAACCCTGGTACCAAGGTCGTGAATACATGTTGGATACTTTGTTTATTCGCCAAAAGTATCAAGGGCAAAAGCTAGGACAAACCTTTATTTCAAACATAAAAACTGCTTTACACCACCGGGAAATTTATACGATTTTACTCGATACTGACCGAGGCACTCCGGCTGAAAAATTTTATTTGGCCACTGGCTTTAAACCGATGGAAGAGGCGCTTATGCTTTATCTTTCGTTCCCACCAGAAAACTAGCGTATGAAATCTCGGAAATATTTTTTCTATCATTAACTAATTGAGTCAAAATTACTGAATTACATAAAAGGAGGACTACCTATGAATCGTATTAATTTAATCTGTTTAGGGGTCAAGGATATGGCTAAGTCGCTGGCGTTTTACAAGGAGATTGGCTTTCAAACCTTGGGGCAGGAGAAAAATCCCCCGATTGTCTTCTTTGACAACGAGGGCACTAAGCTGGAGCTGTATCCCTTAGCTGAATTAGCTAAAGACATTAATGAAGTCTCACCGCCTGAACTACAGACTTCTGGTTTTTCAGGCATCACGCTGGCGATTAACACGCGTTCTAAAAATGAAGTTGATGAACTCTTCAGCAAAATCGAGGCGGCCGGAGGGACAATTGCCAAAGCCCCTGAACAAAACCGCTTATGGGATGGCTATTCGGGCTATTTTACCGACCCAAATGGTTATTATTGGGAAGTAGCCTACGGTAAAAATTGGCAATTCGATGACAATAATATGTTGATTATTGATTGATAGGAATGTTCTGTTGTAGTTTTAATCACCATTAAAATTTTCGAATATGGCCCGTAGCAGAATCTTTTACAGAATTTTTACATGGAATTAATACTCCTTCGTTATGCTAGTAGCAGAGAGGAGGTTAACCTATGAACACTGTAGAAATTCCCCGTCAAGTGCGGGTCACCTATGATGTCAAACTGAATATATTTTTAGTCTATGCCAAAAATGATCCGCAAAAATTTGCTACTGGCATTACGATTGAAAAGGCCATTCAAAACCTATATCAAGCCGCTTAAAAACCACTACCGGAGTTTGGTAGTGGCTTTTTTTATTGCCTATTTTATTATAGAAACTAACGCATTTTTTTAACAGCCGTTTCTGCTTTTACGCTTTAGCCATCACAAAGTCTTCCCTTGAAAAATTTTCGTCGGCAGCTGGTAATGTTTTTCCAGTTGCTTTTCAGGCTTTTCAATCCGCTGAATCAACAGGTCCACTAGTAGTTCAGCGAAATCCGTTAATGGCTGCACGATTGTCGAAAGCTGAGGAAAATATGTTTGGACAAATTTGGTGCCATCATAACCCATGATTTTCATTTCGGATGGGACTTGGATGTGTAATTCTTGGCAGAGATTGTAGACTAAGATGGCGGTCAAATCATCGGTGCAAAAAATACTGTCAAACTCCTCTGTTTCTAAAAGCCGTTTGATTTCAACGCTTTTCAAAGTAGCGGAGCGGGTCTGCATTTGCAGCTGGAAAATTTGTGGCTCTATTTGCTTTTCCGCTAGGAAGCTGAGATAACCGTTTAAGCGTTCATTCGTAGGGGAATCGGATTTTTGACTGCCCGTGAGAATAGCAATTTTTTTAGCTCCATGAAGATACAAATTTTCTGCTGCAAGATAGCCACCACGAAAATTGTCACTACCGACAATGGGAATGCCCTCTGCCAAATAGCGGTCAAAGGAGACAATCGGCAGCTCGATATTTTCATATTCTTGAATTCCTAAATTATGGGCACCGGCGATAATGCCATCAACTTTATTAGCCGCCAGCATATTAATATAATTACGTTCTTTCTCTTTATTGTCAGCACTGTCGCAAAGAATTGTTTTATAGCCGAGCTCAAATAACTTGGTCTCGATTTTTTCAACCAACTCCCCGTAAAATGGATTGGCGACAGTTGGAAAAATGACACCAATGAGCTGGGTATTTTTCCCCTGTAGCGAGCGGGCCAGCGAATTCGGCTGATAATTTAATTCCTTCATCGCCTGTTGTACCTTATCAATTGTTTTTTGGCTTAAAGAACCGTAATTGTTAATCACCCTAGAAACTGTCGTTGCTGAAACACCAGCCCTTTTGGCGACATCTGTTAATTTAACTACCATACAGGCACCTCTTATTTCATTTTGCGCAAGGACCAAAGCTGACCGCTGTAGCTGATTTTTTCGCCGGAAAGATAGATGCTGCTTTGACTGCTGGTTGGGAACACCCGTGCCGTTGCAACCTGCTGTCCGTCATTGATAAAAATTTCTACTACCGAAGCATCGACAAAAATTTGCAACGCTAATTCGCCGGTGGCAATCTCAAAATGACGGGTTACACCAAACTCTTCGCCAAATGTCAATCCGCTTTGTCCACGATTTATGGTCATTGTACCACGGACGGTATCAAAATGAATGCTAAATTTATGGCCTGCTTCATCTGCGAATAAATCTAGTTGACCGACAGCACCGGCCGCTAAGTTAAGCTTCAATTCATATTGATGAGGCATGGGTCCGGCGATTTTTTCAGAATCATTTGAAATAGTTCCAGAAAAGTCTGTCTGTGTTTCTCGCAATTCCTGCATTTCTGCTACGGGTTGTTGCAGTAGTTGCTCGTTAACGATTTTAAATTCCTTAACGATGCTTAAGCAATGAGCCCAACCGTCTTGGTCGCTGGGATAATCAATTTCCGGCAGGCCAATCCAACTGACTCCTAAAGCGCGGCCATCTGGTGCATTAAAAACTTGGGTCGCATAGACTTCAAAGCCTTCATCTAGATTTTTTAGCGGCGTCGCATCGAGAATTTTATTTTCCGTCAGCTTAAATTCACTCCCCATCACATATGTATTGGGATAAATATTTTGATAAGCAAATGTATCTTGAGCCAATCCCTGCGGGCAAAACAGTAGGACTGGCCGTCCCTCTATAAAAATTAAGTTCGGACATTCCACCATAAAGCCCATTTCTTCTTTTGTATAATCCAACTCGCCTAATAACTGCCAGTCTTTTAAGTTTTCTGATTGATAGGTTAAAACTTTTCCCTTCAACTCTTGATCTTGCGCTCCTAACAGCATCAAGTAGGAATCTTCGTAAGCAAACACCTGCGGGTCACGAAAATGATCAGTGTAGTTGGGATCTGGACTGATTAAAGGCGCTGAAATTTTTTCAATCTGATTGTCTTGATTCAGCCAAGCACCCATCTGATAAGATTGGCGCTGCCAGTTCTCATCACGAACATTGCCGGTATAGGCTAAAAATAATTGATTGCCGACTGGTAGCGCTGAACCAGAATACACTCCGTGGCTGTCAAACTCACTATCTGGCAATAAGGCGATGCCCTCCGGTTTCCAGTCCACCAAATTTTCTGATGTTAAATGAAACCAAGATTTTAATCCGTGGATTGGTCCCAAAGGAAAAGCTTGGTAAAATAATTGCCATTTGCCATTGTAAAAGGAAAAACCATTGGGATCATTCAGCAACCCCGTCTCCGGTTGAATGTGATAACCCAAACGCCATGGTGATTGAGTCACCTTTTCTTTTAATTCAGCTAAATAAGCAGAGCTCCACTGGTCATATTTTTGATAACGTAGCGCCTGTGTCCAATCTGTAATCAATGTCATTTTTATATTCCCCTTTTTTTGCTTTAACAGCTTCTTCGTAATCGTCTTCTTTTTTGTATCATAGCTTGCTTAACAAAAAATGTCAAACGTATAACAAAACAACCCAAGAATATTTCCTTTTACAACAGAATATCAAAAAGAATTTTAAAAAAGTAAAAAAATTTTTTTGATAAACGTTTGACAATTTTGAAAAACCATGGCATACTGTTGTCAAATAAAAGCGATTACAGTTTAAGGGGGAAATAAAATGAATTATAAAAAAGTCGCTGAAGAGATTGTCGCAGCTCTTGGGGAATATAATGTACAGGCAGCAGCTCATTGTGCCACACGATTGCGCTTAGTCTTAAAGGATACGGATAAAATTGACCAACAGGCTCTAGACAATAACGATGATGTCAAGGGAACCTTTTTAGCCAACGGCCAGTATCAAATTATCATTGGCCCCGGGGATGTCAACCATGTCTATAAAGAATTTATTCAATTAACCGGCGTTGGCGAAGCTTCTACCGACGATTTGAAAGCGGTGGCAGCTAATCAGAAAAAATTAAATCCAGCAATGGCTTTGATTAAAGTCTTATCGGATATTTTCGTACCAATCGTGCCAGCCTTAGTTGCAGGCGGTTTATTGATGGCTATCAATAATGTGCTAACTGCTCAAAATCTATTTGGCCCGCAATCCGTCGTTGAAATGGTTCCCGCTCTGGCTGATATTGCCGGCATTATTAATTTGATGGCCTCTGCCCCCTTTGCCTTTCTGCCGATTTTAGTCGGCTTCTCGGCAACACGCCGCTTTGGTGGTAACCCTTATCTCGGTGCAGCCATGGGTATGGTGATGGTCATGCCGGATTTAGTTAACGGTTATGGCGTCGCCAATGCAATTGTCGATGGCAGCATGCCTTATTGGGATATTTTTGGTTTAAACGTAGCCCAAGCAGGCTACCAAGGTTCCGTTTTACCCGTCTTAGCAGTGGCGTGGATTTTGGCAACGTTAGAGAAATTCTTCCACAAAAAAATCCCAGCTGCTTTTGATTTTACCTTTACGCCAATGTTGGCTTTAATCATCACCGGCTTTTTAACTTTTATCGTTGTAGGACCAGTTATGCGAACGGTCTCTGATGGTTTAACTGACGCTTTAGTTTGGTTATATGAAACAACTGGCGCTCTTGGTCTCGGTGTGTTCGGTCTCTTCTATTCACCGATTGTCATCACCGGTCTGCACCAAAGCTTCCCAGCAATTGAAACAACTTTACTGGCAGACGTAGCTCGTACCGGCGGCTCCTTTATTTTCCCGGTCGCTTCGATGGCAAACGTGGCCCAAGGTGGCGCAGCTCTAGCTGTCTTCCTCTTAACTAAAAATGAAAAGCAAAAAAGCTTGGCCTCTTCTGCAAGTATTTCGGCCCTTTTAGGAATTACCGAACCAGCCATTTTCGGAGTCAATTTAAAATTAAAATTCCCGTTTATCTGCGGGATGATTGCTGCTGGAATTTCCAGCGCCTTTATCGGCTTCTTCCATGTACTTTCAGTAGCCATGGGACCTGCTAGCGTTATTGGTTTCATTTCAATTTCTGCTTCTTCCATTCCCTTCTTTATGATGGGAATTGCAATTAGTTTAGTCTTAGGCTTTGGTTTCACCTTTATCTACGGCCGCAATAAAATGAATGAACCCGTTGCAGTCGATGTTGAAAATCCAACGGCTTTAGCTGTCAATGAAACTCCGCAAAATAAAGAAATTTTGCCGCAGGATGAAACGATTGCTGCAGCAGTCAGTGGGAGTGTTGTTTCATTAAAAGATGTCAATGATCCGGTTTTCTCAACCGAAATGATGGGCAAAGGTGTTGCCATCAAACCAACTGACAATACCATCTACGCACCAGCGGATGGACAGTTGACCGTGGCTTATGATTCTAAACACGCTTATGGCATCGAAACGGATACCGGCGCCGAAATTTTAATTCACATTGGCATCGACACCGTGAATTTAAACGGGGCGCATTTTACTAGCGCTAAAAAACAAGGGGACCTAGTGAAAAAAGGCGATGTCTTGGGTACCTTTAATTCAAAAGAAATTCAAGCGGCGGGCTATGATGACACCGTGATGATGATTATTACAAATTCGATGGCCTATGGCGACGTTGAGGTCTTGGATAAAACCTCAGTAGCCGCCGGTGAAAATATTTTAGCAGTGAGTGCAGCCTATGAAGAAGACTAATTGGTGGAAAAATGCCGTCTTTTATCAAATTTACCCCCGCAGTTTCCAAGATACGAATAACGACGGCATCGGTGACTTGCCAGGCATTACCCAAAGGCTAGATTATCTAGCCTTTTTGGGAGTCGAAGCACTTTGGCTGAGTCCTGTTTATGCCTCGCCAAATGATGATAACGGCTACGATATCAGCGACTATCAAAAAATCGGCTCAGAATACGGCAGCATGCAGGACATGGATGAGCTGATAGCAAAAGCTCAGGAAAAAAATATAAAAATCATTATGGATTTAGTTGTGAATCACACCTCTGATGAACATCCTTGGTTTCAAGCTGCGCTGGCCGGACCAGAAAATCCATATCATGATTTTTATGTCTGGCGCAAAGGTATTGACGGTCAAGTGCCAAATGAATTGCTGTCAAATTTCGGTGGCTCAGCTTGGTCTTATGTGCCAGCTCTGGATGAATATTACTTGCATTTGCATTCAAAAAAACAACCGGATTTAAATTGGGAAAATCCCAAAATGCGTCAGGCGATTTATCAGATGATGAATTTTTGGCTAGCAAAAGGCATTGGCGGCTTCCGTCTCGATGTGATTGATTTAATTGGCAAAGAACCAGATCAATTGATTACTAAAAATGGACCAAAACTACACGAATTATTACAGGAAATGAATCAAGCAACCTTTGGGAATTATGATGTTGTCACGGTTGGCGAAACTTGGGGGGCGACTCCCGAAATCGCCCAATTGTATTCCGATGAGCAGCGGGAAGAGCTGTCGATGGTTTTCCAATTTGAACACATTAACTTAGATAAACAGGCCGGCCAAAGAAAATGGGATTTAAAAGCTTTAGAGCCTCAAGAATTGCATGCAGTCTTTTCAAAATGGCAGACTGAATTAGCCGGTAAAGGTTGGAATTCTTTGTTTTGGAATAATCACGACCTGCCCCGAATTATTTCCCGTTGGGGCAACGATCAAGAATATCGCGAGCTCAGCGGCAAAATGCTGGCAATTTATTTACATTTTATGCAGGGCACGCCCTATATTTATCAAGGGGAAGAAATCGGCATGATCAATTATCCAGTTACCGATATTGCTGAAGTCGACGATATTGAAAGTCGACGGATGTATGCAGAACGTTCTGCCGCTGGCTACTCAAAAGAAGAGATGCTCACTTCGATTAACGCCAAGGGCCGAGACAACGCCCGCCATCCGATGCAATGGAATGACGGTCCCAATGCTGGCTTTAGCCAAGGGACACCGTGGCTGCCGGTGGGAGATTCCAGTGAAATCAATGTTGACGCTGCTTTAGCAGATAAACACTCATTGTTCTATACTTACAAACGCCTGATTGAGCTAAGAAAAAAAGAAACAACGATAATTGACGGTGACTATCAAGTTATTGAAACCAATAATCCGCTAGTCTTAGCTTATCAGCGACAATTGGGTAGTGATAAAATTTTAGTGGTAGTGAACTTTTCAAAAGAGGTTCAATCTTATCAATTCATTGAAAATCCACAAATAAAAGCTTGGCTGATTACAAATTATCAAGAGCAACTGACAAATCAGCTGCAACCTTATGAAGCATTTGCCCTTAAAATTTTATAAAAATAAGTGGCTGTGACATTAGTTAAAACAGAACTGATTTCCCGAAGAACATCTGGTACGCACTACCAAATGCAATCTCATTCGGGAATCCATCTGTTCGTAAGACTAATGTCACAGCCATTTTTTATTCCTTAGTAAAATGTAAAGCCATCACAGCAAAATCTTCTTTTAAGCGGGGAATTAGAATCCCCGCCTGATTGAATTCAGCACCGCTAGCCACTTCGCCAGTTGCATCATTGCGGTACATCGCTTCGGCATCTAGATAATGCAATTTCAAATAATTTGCAGGAACTGCCGGCTGCGCTAAGCCATTGGAATAAATCAACAAAGCTTCTTTTTGATTTTTAAAGAGCCAAGCCGTCGCAAATTGCTGAGCTGTTGGTGCCAACAGACGATAGAACTCGCCAAATTGCAACAGCTTACGATGCTTTTTATAAAAGGCAATTTGCTCTTGAATTTTTTCTAAATCAGTGGGCGTTTGCTTACTGATATCTAGCTCATAACCAAAATTTCCACTCATGGCAATCCAGCCCCGTGTTTCCAGCGGTGTTATCCGCCCTACTTGATGATTCGGCACATCAGAGACATGGGCCCCCATCATAATCGGTGGATATAAATAGCTGTACCCATATTGTATGCTCGTACGACAGATGGCATCAGAATTATCACTGGTCCAAGTTTGCGGCATGTAGGCCATCATGCCAGGATCAAAACGACCGCCACCACTAGAACAATTTTCAAACAAAACTTGTGGAAACTGTTGAATTAAGCTATCTAAAATCCGATACAAACCTAACACATAACGATGACTGATTTCTTTTTGCTGCTGTGGAGGTAAAACGAGATTACCCACCTCAGTTAAATGGCGGTTCATATCCCATTTAACATAGTCGATGGCTCCAGTGGCTAAATGCTGACTCAAAGCCGCAATAACAAAATCTTGAACCTCAGATCGACTTAAATCTAAGACTAGCTGCTGACGCCCTTCTGTTAATGGATAGTCAGGCACCTGCAACGCCCAATCAGGATGGGCGGCAAACAAATCGCTATTTTTTGAAATCATTTCCGGTTCAAACCAAAGTCCAAATTTCAGACCTAATTTGTGGACCTCATCAGCTAAGCCCGTGATGCCATGGGGTAGTTTATCTTCATTGACCTGCCAATCACCTAATGAAGTGGTGTCATCATTGCGCTGACCAAACCAACCATCATCTAAGACAAATAATTCTATACCCAGCTGACTGGCAATTTTTGCCTGTTGAATTAATTCTTCCTCCGCCAAGTCAAAATAATTGGCCTCCCACGTATTTAACAAAATCGGTCGCTCCGCTTTGGCGAAAGTTTGCGGCACTAAATATTCTTGATAAACTTGATGGAAGGTTTGCGACATTCCGTTAAAGCCCTTTTGACTATAATTTATAACGACTTCTGGTGTTTGAAAACTAGTCTGCGGATTCAATTGCCATTCAAAGGTCTCCGGCTGAATCCCCATTTGCAGCCGGCTTGAGCCATACTGCTCCACTTCGACCTGCGCTGCAAAATTGCCGCTATAAACTAAATGAAAGCCAAAGACTTCCCCAGAAAATTCTGTTGTGCAGGCATCCGCCAAAGCGATAAAGGGCTGATGCTGCGGGCTGCTGGTGCCGCGACTGCTTTCGATTTTTTGAATTCCGGGATGGAGCGCCTGCCGATGCAGATTGGCTTCATTTGTGTGGGAGCCGTTCAAGGTAATCAGCTCAAAATCATTTCTAGGAAAATCCAGCTGCACCGAGCCGGCATTCTCTAGAAAAACGGCTTGGTTGCCGTTGTTTTCAAATAAAACATTGCGGGTAAGGACCGGAAATTTTTCATATAAATTATAGACCAAGGTCATTTGCAACTGGCTGATGTCATCTACGAGCTGAATTTCTAATGTCGTCACCTCAGTCTTGCCGCCTTTTAAAGCCGGTAGACCAGCTAGAGGTTGCTTGCCTTGATAAATTTTATGACTAGCATAGCTGAAGTCGGTCACATTGGTACCGTTCGCTAGACGAATTTGATAATTGGCGATTCGGTGGTCGCCATTTCCCTGCGTGCTGGTTTCTAATGGTAGTGCATTGAGGGATAGACCCCGCTCTTCAGGAAAAGGATTGGTCGCAAACCCTCGGTCAATGAATTGTAAATGATTGCTGCCATGATAACTAGGCAGCCTAGAACCGAAATAGCGGTGGGTCAGATATTTTTCTCTTTCCACCCCAATTACGTAGCTCAGCTGCTGATTTTGCAGATGGAAAAAATTTCCTGTCTCTTGATGGAAAATTGGCATTTTCTTTACCTCCAAGTTTGTATATACTATTTATATAATGAGGATAAGCAAGATACTGGTTGGCCGCAAGAAGAAATAATTGTGGAGGTGGGTAAAAAATTGCAGCAGTTCGTCAAACGATTTCATTATTTATCGCCCCAAAATTTACCTTACATCCAAGGTGCAGGCCGCAGTCAAGGCCACGCTAATTATTTTTGGGACGGTACTGCCCGCAAAGACCAGTTGGTGGTGTTGCAATTGACCCTCGCCGGTGAAGGGCAGCTAAACAGCGGCGGCAAGGACATTCCCCAACGGCCCGGCGATTTTTTTGTTGCGGCTATCCCGGGAAAATTCAGCTATTCTGGTACGGATTGGCAATTTGCCTATCTGGAATTTGCGCCAATTTTTCGCCAATGGCTGCCAGCTCCCACACAAATTGGTCAAGGGGCTAGCCCCGCCTTTCAAAAAAGGTTGCTCAACTTGGTAGACAGCTTAGCTATTACAGACTTGAGCTTACACGAGAATGCCAAGCTGGCGTTTGATTTCTTTTTAGATTTACTAGCAGAATTGGAACGGCTGCAACAAGCCCGTTCTCCAGAAGCTGAGCAGATTAAAAAGTATTTAGAGGAACACTTTCAAGAAGATTTTGGCTTGGATGACTTGGCGGCGCTTTTTGCTAAGTCTAAATATCAAATTATCCATCTTTTTGAGGCCGCCTACACCATCACACCGATGGCTTATCTGCGGAAGTTTCGTATTTTAAAAGCCTTGGAGCTATTAGGTGAAAAGAAAAATTTACAGGAACTCGCCGAAGCGGTCGGTTTTTCCGACGGTAATTACTTCGGTAAATTATTTAAAGCCGAATTGGGGCTAACCCCCACGGAATATAAATTGAACAAAGGCTATCACTAATTTTTTATAAACTGGAGGAAATGTACATGTACGGTTCAATCGAAGCCGGCGGGACTAAATTTGTCTGCGCTGTCGCCAATGAAGAATTAGAAATTTTAGAAAGAGTGAGTTTTCCCACAACCATCCCAGAAGAAACAATGGGCTTGGTGATTGCATTTTTCCAAAAATATGCCGCTGAATTAAAAGGCATCGGCATCGGCTCATTTGGCCCGATTGATATTCATCGGGACTCACCGACTTATGGTTTTATTACATCCACACCAAAAATTCCCTGGCAAAATTTTGATTTTGTCGGCAGCATGAAAAAAGCTTTTTCATTGCCGATTGCTTGGACGACTGATGTGAATGCCGCAGCCTATGGCGAATATGTTTTTGGTAAAGGTCAAGGCTTATCCAGCGTAGTTTATTATACAATCGGGACTGGCGTTGGCGGTGGTGCATTGCAAAACGGCCAATTTGTCGAAGGCTTCAGCCATCCGGAAATGGGCCACATGATGGTCGTGCCCCATCCAGATGATAGCTTCAAAGGCAGCTGTCCTTTCCACGGCAATTGTTTAGAAGGAATGGCAGCGGGCCCGGCCGTTGAAAAACGCAATGGTAAAAAAGGCCAAGATATTCCTGAGACCGACCCTTTCTGGGAGATGGAGGCTTACTACATTGCTCAATGTGCCTATAATACGACCTTGATGCTTTCGCCAGATGTAATTATTTTCGGCGGTGGCGTGATGAAACAACGCCACATGGTTGAAAAAGTACATCAAGCCTTCACTAAATTAATCAACGGCTATGTTAAAACTCCGCCGTTGGCAGACTATATTGTTACACCAGAGCTAGAGGACAATGCCGGCACTTTAGGCTGTTTAGCACTAGCCAAAGAAGCCAAGTTACATTCTTAAACTAAAAAAGGCAGTAAGTTGCTATTTTTGAATTTCCAGCAAGGGCTAACCCTTTGCAAAGAGATTCAAAAGAACTTACTGTCTTTTTTCTTTTTTAAGCTAGTCGCAAAAAAAAATATATTAAACTCTTCTCAGCCTATTTCTCTAAACGAAATTCCTGCGGTGATTTTCCCACCAGCCGCTTAAAGGCTTTTGAAAATGTAAACTGGTCTTTATAGCCTACCAGACTGGCGACATTTTGCAGAGAATAATTGGTGTCCTTCAAAAATTCTTTAGCCGTTTCCATCCGCAGATTTAATAAATACTGCTGTGGACTGCTTTCGGCAAATTTTTTAAAAATAGTATGAAGATAGCTGCGGGATAAATGCAGTGCCGCACCGACATCGGTGACATTGTAGCCGTCTGCCAAATTATGCTTCATCAACTGCACCGCCTGATTAAAATGCTCGTAGGAACTGGTTTTGGACTGGCCTTTTTGCGAAGGGTATTCCTGAATCAGCCGATGAAAGGTCTGAAAAATCCCGCTTTGCACTAAGAGACGATGACTCAAATTCAATGGCTGATGCAGACTCTGATATAACGTTTGATATTCTTTGGCAAACTGGCTGCTGGCAACACCTTTTAAATAATGCCGCTCCATTAATTGACTCTGGAGCAAAATATCCCGAACGCTGCTACCGGAAAAACCAATCCAACTATACTCCCATGGATCTTGATGGTCCGCTTGATAAAAACACGGCACCCCCCGCGGCAAAATAAAAACATCCCCTGCCGTTAAATGCGTCATGCGATTGCCGGCACTGGCAAAGCTGCCCTTCCCCGATAAAATAAAATGCAATACATAATAATCCCGCGCATTATTGCCAGAATAGGCGTAATCCGCTGGCGTTAATTCCCGCCCAAAGAAGAGGACATTACAGTCAAAATGTTCAATGCTAACTTTCTTGTATTCGTATAACATCGCTTTTCCTCCCTAAAATATGTCAAAATGTCTTAATTACATTATGACATATTTTACCCACACCTAACCATGTTTTTATACAAAAATTCTTGTTATGATAAATCCACCAACAGTAAACGTTTTCAAATTAATTGAATCACTACATAATTTTTTTAAAGGAGTACGGGAAACTATGACAAACTTAATTTCTTATGACGGCGAGCAGCAGGTCTTTCATTTAAAAAACCAACAGATCAGCTACCTGTTAGCAGTTGAGGATTTTGATCTGGTTAGCCATTTATATTTTGGCAAGGCCGTTGAGAATTATCACGGTCAAAGAAAATATCCCCGGGTTGACCGCGGCTTCTCCGGTAATTTGGCTGGTGTTGAGGACCGCCGCTATTCTCAAGACACATTATTAAGGGAATACAGCATGGCCGGCGAAGGGGATTATCGAACCCCCGCTGCTAAAATTGTTCAAGCCGATGGCAGTTATGCTTTGAATTTCAAATTCACCGGCTTTGAAATGTTTCCCGGCAAGCCCAATTTGATTGGCTTACCGCAAGCCTATGTCGAAGCTGACAGCGAAGCCGAAACCTTGGTCATCACCTCATTTGATGAAGTCAGCCAATTGGAATTGGCTAACTATTACACCATTTATCAAGATCGCCCCGTGATTGCCCGCTCGACTCAGCTAAGAAACTTAAGCAATCATTCAGCTGTGATTAATAAATTGGCTTCTCTGCAACTCGATTTTGCGGCCGAAGAATTTTCGGTAATTTCTCTACCGGGAGCCCACAATAAAGAACGCCAAGTCCAAAAAGAAGCGATTGGCTACGGCATTAAAAAATTCGGTAGCCGCCGCGGTTCAACAAGTCATCACATGAATAATTTCATCGCCTTAGAAAAAGGCGCCGCCGATGAATTTCAAGGAGAGGTCTTTGGCTTTAATCTAGTTTATTCTGGCAACCACAGCTTTGAAATAGAGCGGGACCAAATTGATCAGCTGCGTTTAGTAGCTGGTATTAATGAGGAAGATTTTGCTTGGGAGTTAAATGCTGGCGAAACATTCCAAACACCGGAAGTTCTGATGGTTTATTCAGATCAAGGCTTAAACAAAATGAGCCAAGCCTATCATGATTTATTGACCAATCGGGTAGCTCGAGGCAAGTACCGCAATGCTGAACGCTCGATTTTGGTGAATAACTGGGAAGCCACTTATTTTGATTTCACCGAAGAAAAATTATTACCGATTGTCGATGCTGCCGCTGAGGTTGGCATTGAAATGTTTGTCCTAGATGATGGCTGGTATGGCCAGCGGGATGCCGACAACAGTTCCTTAGGGGATTGGGTTGTAGACAAACGCAAATTTCCAAAGGGTTTAAATCATTTTGCTGATTACGTCCATAAAAAAGGCTTGCAATTTGGTCTGTGGATGGAGCCGGAAATGATATCCATTGATTCCGATTTATATCGTGAGCATCCAGATTATCTGATGGCTTATCCTGGTCGCACGCCGGCACCGAGTCGCAGCCAGCATTTGTTGGACCTAGGTCGCAAAGAAGTGCGGGACAATGTCTTTCATCAGCTATCGGCCATTTTTGATGAAGGCCATGTTGATTATGTTAAATGGGATATGAACCGCAGCCTGTCAGAAGTCTTTTCTCAGCAATTGGCGCCAAGCAATCAAGGAGAGGCCTTCCACCGTTATATTTTAGGACTCTATGAGCTTTTAGAAAACTTAGTTACAACGTATCCCGATATTCTTTGGGAGGGCTGTTCTGGTGGTGGTGGTCGTTTCGACAGCGGCATCTTACACTATATGCCGCAATCATGGACAAGTGATAATACCGACGCTGTTGAGCGTTTGAAAATTCAATACGGTACTTCTTTAGTTTATCCGCCGTCTGCCTTCACCTCTCATGTTTCAGATATTCCAAATCATCAAACCGGTCGCAAGGTTTCCTTAGAGACTCGGGGGAATGCTGCCATGAGTTCGACTTTTGGGTATGAGCTGGATTTAACAAAACTAACAAAGGCCGAAAAACAAGCTGTCGCTGAACAAGTTTCCTTGTATAAAGACATTCGGCAAACGGTCCAATTCGGTCAGTTTGCCCGCTTAAAAAATCCTTTTACCAGCAATGAATGTGTGTGGCAGTTTATCGCGCAAGATAAAAAAGAAGTACTGGTGATGGCCTTTAAAATTCTAAATCAAGGGCAAGAACCCTTTAGCCTGTTGAAACTAACAGGTTTAGATCCGCAGAAAAATTATCAAGCCGCGAACGGTGAGATTTACGGTGGCGATGAATTGATGAATCTCGGCTTTTATTTACCGCAGCAGACAGAGGATTTTTCTTCTTGGCTGTATCGCTTTAAACTTGTTGACTGATAGGAGTGAAAAAAATGCAGTTATCTAAAAATAAATGGCTTCTGACCACTGGTTTAGCTTTAACAGTGGTCGGCCTTAGCGCCTGCGGCAGTTCGGAAATGAGCAGCGACGGCCGAGTGACGATTGAATATTTTAACCAGAAAAAAGAAATGTCGCAAACTATCCAAGAAATCGCTAAAGATTTTGAAGCCGAAAATCCTGACATTCACGTTGAGGTGATTGATGTTCCCAATGCCGGCGAAGTAATTAAAACCCGCATGTTGGCCGGTGACGTGCCGGATGTCATCAATCTCTACCCGCAAAGTATTGAATTGCAGGAATGGGCAAAAGCCGGCTATCTCGAAGATTTAACGGATGAGCCTTACTTGGAAAATATTAAAAATGAATATGCCCAACGTTTCGCTGTAGATGGGGAAGTCTACAATGTACCTTTATCTGCTAATGTTTATGGCTTTTACTACAATAAAACTGCCTTTGATGAAATGGGCTTAGAAGCTCCTGAAACTTGGGCGGAATTTCAAGATTTAGTAGCTGATATTGAAGCTCAAGGCCAAGTTCCCTTTGCAATAGCTGGGTCTGAAGGTTGGACCTTAAATGGTTATCATCAGCTGGCCCTAGCGACAGTGGCCGGCGGTGAAGAAGAAGCCAATGATGTTTGGCGTTTTTCTGAAGTCAACGGCATCAGTGTCGATGAGCCAGACATGCAGGGAGATTTCAATCGTCTAGATTTATTAAGAGAAGCCGGTGCTCTGCAAAATAATTGGCAGGGAGCCGGCTACAATGACACCGTCGTGACCTTCACCAAGGGCGATGCTTTGATTATGCCAAATGGTTCTTGGGCGATGCCGATGATTAATTCGCAAGATCCTGATTTTGAAGTGGCTACCTTCCCGTTTCCGGCTGATGAAGCTGGCGAAAGTTTGACGATTGGCGCCGGTGATTTGGCGATGTCGATTTCCGCAACTTCTGAGCATAAAGAAGAAGCTCAGCGTTTTGTTGAATATATGACCACTCCTGAAGCGATGCAAAAATACTATGATGTCGATGGTTCACCTGTCGCCGTTGAGGGCGTAGTGGAAAATGACGAAGACTCGCCATTAAGCGGCCTGACTGAGTTAGCCTTTACTGACCGCCACTTGGTTTGGTTAGCCAAAGACTGGAACAGCGAAAATGATTTTTACACCTTGACGACAAATTATTTACACAACGGCAACCAGCAGATGATGGTGGATGCACTGAACGCTTTCTTTAATCCGATGAAAGCAGATGGAAGGTAGGGAGTTTCATGAAAATAAAAGAGTTTTTAAACCGTTATTGGGCCGTCATCTTTGTTGCAATTCCAATTATTCTGCAAATCGTCTTCTTCTACTTTCCAATGGTGCAAGGAGCCTTTTACAGTCTTACCAACTGGACCGGCTTAACCTATAATTTTGATTTTGTTGGGTTGAATAATTATAAAATCCTCTTCTCAGATCCAAAGTTCATTAAATCAATTGGTTTCACTTTAATTGTCACCGTTTGCATGATTGCCGGCCAAATCGGCTTTGGGATTTTAATCGCCCGGGCCTTGAACTCCAACATCCGCGGAAAAACCTTCTTTCGGGCTTGGTTCTTTTTCCCCGCTGTTCTATCTGGCGTAGTGGTTTCGCTAGTTTTCCGCCAAATTTTCAACTATGGCTTGCCGACAATCGGCAACGCACTTGGCATTGAATTTCTACAAACTGGCCTCTTAGGAACCACTTGGGGCGCTATCTTTGCAGTTATCTTCGTTTTACTTTGGCAGGGAATTGCCATGCCCGTCATCATCTTTCTTGCAGGTTTTCAAAGTATTCCCCAGGAAATCATTGAAGCTGGCCGAATTGACGGGGCTAATGATAAACAAATTTTTTGGAATATTGAACTGACCTATTTATTACCAAGTATTTCGATGGTCTTCATTATGGCTTTAAAGGGCGGACTGACTGCCTTTGACCAAATCTTTGCTTTAACCGGCGGCGGACCAAACGACGCCACAACCTCTTTAGGTCTTTTAGTCTACAACTACGCCTTTAAAAATAACCAATTTGGTTATGCCAATGCCATCGCCCTAGTCCTATTTATCCTCATCGGGCTCGTTTCAATGGCGCAATTAAAAATGTCGAAGAAATTTGAAATCGAGTAAGAGCTTATCCGTTACAAATAAACGGATGAACGAGAATCAAACTAATTTTCTGAAAGAAAATTATTCCTTTAATACGAAGTAGGATTTCAGTTCCGCTTTTCGCAGTTACTCTTCGCTAGTAAAACAATCACTTAGCTAAAGATAACTTGACCAAAACTGTTTAGCGGAATGATATACGGATGAGAATCAAACTAATTTTCTGCAAGAAAATTATTCCCTTAACACGAAGTAGGATTTCAGTTCCGCTTTTCGCAGTTACTCTTCGCTAGTAAAACAATCACTTAGCTAAAAATAACTTGACCAAAACTGTTTAGCGGAATGATATACGGATGAGAATCAAACTAATTTTCTGCAAGAAAATTATTCCCTTAACACGAAGTAGGATTTCAGTTCCGCTTTTCGCAGTTACTCTCCGCTAGTAAAACAAAATCTCTTTGCTAAAAGAAAACTTGAAAAAACCTGTTTAGCGGAATGATATACGGATGAGAATCAAACTAATTTTCTGCAAGAAAATTATTCCCTTAACACGAAGTAGGATTTCAGTTCCGCTTTTCACAGTCACCCTCGGCTAAACAAAATCTCTTTGCTAAAAGAAAACTTGAAAAAACCTGTTTAGCGGAATGACATACGGATGAGAATCTAATTTTCTGAAAGAAAATTATTCCTTTAAAACGAAGTAGGAGGTTCCTAATGAAAACATCGAAAGAAAAAAATATTCCAAAATACTTGCTCTTGCTGTTAGGCGGCTTTATGATTTTAGTGCCGTTGCTAGCAACCTTGTTCAGCTCCTTCAAAACGACCCCAGATATTATGAATAATTTCTTCAGCCTGCCTAATCCCGGCACGCTGGATAACTTTAAGCGACTACTAGAAGACGGCATCGGCCATTACTTCTGGAACTCCGCAGTGATCACGGTCATTGCCGTCCTCTTAGTAACGGCAATCATCCCGATGGCTGCCTATTCTCTGGCCCGCAAAATGTCCAGCGGCAAAGCTTATGGATTAATGTATCTCTTTTTAATTCTAGGAATTTTCGTGCCCTTTCAAGTCATTATGATTCCAATTACCGTTATGATGAGCCGGATTGGTTTAGCAAATATGTGGGGTCTAATCTTGCTTTATATCACGTATGCTGTCCCACAAACGCTATTCCTATACGTTGGCTTTATCAAATTAAACGTGCCAGTCAGCTTGGATGAAGCGGCTGAAATTGACGGCGCTAGTCATTTTACCACCTATTTCAAAATCGTTTTTCCAATGTTAAAGCCAATGCATGCAACCACCGTCATCATCAATGCCCTGTGGTTCTGGAATGATTTCATGTTGCCGTTGTTGATTTTAAATCGGGATTCTAACATGTGGACCTTACCGTTGTTCCAATACAACTACACGGGACAATATTTCAACGACTACGGTCCAAGCTTTGCTTCTTACACGGTGGGGATCATCACCATCACTTTAGTCTATCTAGTCTTCCAAAGAAATATCATTGCCGGTATGAGCAATGGTGCTGTGAAATAAAAGAAACGTGAAAAATCCTCCCTCAAATGATTGCAGCGGGGATTTTTTGTTTTGAGAATTATTCAGGCTGTCGATATAGACGGGACTAAATTTTTAATTAGTCCTGGTGGGTATTTGGATTGTGGCGAAACATTATTGCAGTGATTTCTAGTGGGTTTAAAATAGTTCATTCTGTTATCCACAGAATTATTAAGTTAACTTACCCATGATTCGCTTAAAAATGTTAGGCCAGCCTACACGCTCTTAACTTTCATCAGCAACTTAAAACCACAAAAAGTCCCTACAACGGTTTAATTTCCGTTGTAGGGACAAATTTTATTTACTGTTCAAAAACCAACTTACCATTTTCATGAATACTGAAGTTTTTTGTTTGGCAATCAGCCGTCAGTGTTGCCGTTACCTCACCCGTTTGATTTTTACGGGTAATGACAATTTCCGTTGCACTTGGTGTCTCCACGGTGATGCTGCCAGCTAAATCAAAGGCAGCACTGCGATTGCGGAATTTCAATAATTCAAAAAGCTGTTGAACAACCGGCCGCTGGACTTCTTCTGCAATTTCAGCTAAGTCATAGTAATGGCGATTGATGTTGCGGCCTTCTTTGGTGGCCTCTAATAGCTCAATATCATTTTTTCCAGCCAGTAATCCGACATAATAAACCTGCGGAATACCTGGAGCAAAACATTGCAGCGCCCGTGCCAGCAGATAGCTGCGGTCATCGTCGCCTAATGCACTATAATAGCTGCTGTTGATTTGATAAATATCTAAATTATTGTAGCTCTCAGAGGAATAAATCTTTTTAACATTGGCACCAACTTTATACAATTCCTCAGAAGTATAGCTCAGCTCCTCCGGGGATAATAAATCCCGGGCATCTACAACGCCGATGCCATCATGGGTATCCAGTGTCGTAAATTGTTTCATCGGGCTCCTCTTCAACCAGTTTGCCAAAGGCGCTGTCTGACCGCTATACAGGCTATATAAAGTCAGCATCGGCAAAGCAAAATCATAGATATAATAGTCGTGATCGGCAATTTTCATTTGGATTGAATAGTGCTCGTGAATTTCCGGCAATAACGCCACTTGATGTGTGGCTGCCTCCGCTCTAACCTCGTCCAATAATTCCCAAATTTCCGGTTCAACAAAAAAATCATTGGTGTCCAATTTTTTGATGGCATAGGCAAAGGCATCGAGGCGAATCAGCGAACAACCATGAGCCGCCATATCGGCAATCGTTTCTTGAATAAATTGTTTAGTAACGGCCTTCGTGACATCCAAATCAATCTGTTCTTCTCCAAAGGTATTCCAAACTAATTCCTGCTGACCATCAGCAAAGGTCACCTCTTGAAAAGGCGCCTTGTCTTTGCGTTTATAAATTAAGTCAATGTCGGCTTGTGTCGGTCGATTTTCAGGAAAGAACTCGTGAATCCGGATGAACATTTCTTTATAAGCGGAGTCTTCGTGCTTTTCTTTAAAGTCTTTAAAATAAGTCGATTGGCGGGAAATATGATTGATCATAAAATCAAACATCAGGTAATATTTTTCCCCCAACGCTTCAATCTCCGGCCAATCGCCAAAAGCACTGTCCACCTCCCGATAGTCAATCGGGGCAAAACCGAGGTCGCCCGTCGAAGGAAAGAAGGGCAGCAGATGAACCCCGCCAATCACATCCGTTAAATAATTATCCAGCACTTGCTTTAGTTCTTTCAGATTTTTGCCTAAGCTGTCAGCATAGGTGATTAGCATGACTTGATTGGTTAGCTTCATTTTTTTATCCTCCAAAATTGGCAATGATGAGACTCTCGTATGGCTTCAGCATCAATTGTCCTGCTGAAAAATTTTCCCTCCCATAATTCCCTAATATAAAATGATTGAAACCCTCTGGTATTACTATTTCTTGGACTTCGTTAGTCACATTAACAGCTATTAGAATTTCCTTTTCAACAAGTCTTCGTAGATAAACAATCGTTTGGCTATTGTCAGTCAAAACTGGTTGAAATTCTCCGTAGATGACAACATCACGATAAATACTGTTTTTCCGCAGCGCAATTAGTTGTTGGTAATAACGAAAGACCGAATCTTCATCAGAAATTTCAGATGCAGCATTGATTTCAGGATAATTGGGATTCACCTTTAACCATGTTTGATCAGCAGTTGAAAAACCAGCATTTTTTGAATTCTCCCACTGCATTGGCGTGCGGGAATTATCGCGACTGCGCTGACTGACAGCTTCAAATGCTGCAGTTTGTGTCATACCAGACAATTTAGCCCGATGAAATTGGTCATGGGTGGCGATATCATCAAAATCGCTAATAGCTGTCATCCCAGCATTATTCGTCATCCCTAGTTCCTCCCCCTGATAAATAAATGGGGTTCCCCGAAGCATCATCCATAATGTAGCCAACATTTTTTTACTTTCATTATTGATATCGGCTGCTGGTAAATATTTATTAAGAGAACGTGGTTGATCATGATTTTCTAGATAAGTCGCTCCCCATCCCTGTTTTTGTGTCTCCACTTGACTCTCGAAAACTTTTTCTGCAAATAGTGGCCAAGTCCAGCCACTCGGTTTAAACCATTCCCCGGTTGTCGGCACGTCGATATCTGTATAACTAAAATCAAAAACCATCGAATAAAAACCATCTTCACCAATATATTCACCTAAACGCTCATGAGGCACATTCGCTTCGGCAACCGTCATGCTGTCATGGGGGATAAAAGTTTTTTCCTTCATTTCTTTTAGCCAAATTTCAATTCCCGGCTGATTCAAAATCCACGGGCCAATAAAGGTCAGTCCGTCCTCACCATCTGCGGGAAAGTCCCCTAGCTCAATTCGCTTTTTAATATTTAAAATTGCATCAATCCGAAAACCAGCTAAGCCTTTATCTAACCAGTAGTTAATCATATCGTAAATATCCTGTCGCAAATTGTCATTTTCCCAATTTAGATCCGGTTGCTTTTTTGTAAAAGCGTGGAGGTAAAATAAATTATCCTCTCCCGGTACCAAATCCCAAGCGGAATCACCAAAATAAGAGCGCCAGTTATTAGGTGCTTGACCTCCACGGCCTTCGCGGAAGACATAGTAATCCCTGTATGGACTGGTAGGATCTTTAATTGCTTCTTGAAACCAAGCATGTTCATCTGATGTATGATTGACTACCAAATCCATCAAAACTTTCATTCCTAGTTGGTTGGCTTTGGTTAATAGTTCTTCCAAATCCTGATTACTGCCAAACATCTCATCAACTTGATAATAGTCGGCGATATCGTACCCCCCATCATCCATTGGTGACTTGTATACGGGACATAGCCAAATAACATTAATCCCCAGTTCCTTGAGATAATCTAAACGAGTGATAATCCCTGGAATATCGCCAATCCCATCACCATTGCTGTCTTGAAAACTTTTGGGGTAAATCTGATAGACAACCGCCTCTTTCCACCAATTTTTTTTCATCCTTTACGCTCCCTAATCCTTTAAGATAAGTCCTTGATACGGTTGCAATTCCACTTGTTTTTTCCTCCAAGCAACCTGGTCATAATTAGTTAGCAGCACTTCCGATTTCTCCAAAGGCAGCGTCATTTTTTTATTAGTAAAATTAATTACGACGGTTAATTTTTGATTAACTAGTACCCGCTGATATGCGATGCATCCAGCATAATCTTCTAAGATTGGCAAACTATCACCATCAATCCAAATCGGTTGCAGAGCAGCTCTTTTTCGCAAAGTTGTCATTTTTTTATAGAAATTCAGCAAGGAGGCTGGATTTTCTTCTTCTACTTGATAATTCAATTGAGGATAATTAGGATTGACTGCAAACCAAGGTGTTACATCGCTAAAACCTGCATAAGCTGTATTATCCCATTGCATAGGTGTCCGACTATTCTCTCTATTTTCAATATTAATCTGTTGCAGAGCCTCAACTTCGGTATAATTGCGCAAAAGATAGTCTTGATAGTTATTGTGGGTGGCCAAGTCTACATACTCTTCAATCGACGCTTTTGGATAATCCACCATACCAATTTCTTGGCCTTGATAAATCACGGGAATTCCCCGCAAAAAGAAATAAAACAATGCCAGTGCTGAGGCCGAATGAAAGTTAATCTCTTTTTGAGGAATGAAACGATTCAAGGCTCTCGGCAAATCATGATTCTCAATGAAATTTGTGAAAAACACACGCCCGTTAGCTAATTGCTGTTTTTTAAAAACTAATTTTTTCAACATTTCAATAAAAGCTACTGGATCATCTCGATATTTTTTGTCTTGCACTGTAAAGGGTGTGTGATAAAAGTCAAAAATCGAGGTGAAGTAGCCATCATCACCGAAGTATTCCTCCCATTTTTGAGGATCCTCAACATCCATCTCAGCAATCGTTAAAATGTCCTTGCCTTTAAAAGTCATATCGCGCATTTCTCCGAGAAATTCACCGATGCCTTCTGCGTCTCGATATAATTCCCAATTGGTTGCTAAGCCGTCAGGTCCATCAGCGGGACTATCCTCTTGATCATAAATCTTCTTAATGTGGGAAATGGCATCAATCCGAAAGCCGGCTACACCTTTGTCCAACCAAAATTCAATCACCTTATACAGTTCCTGCCGTAGTTTAGGGTTCTCCCAATTGACATCTGGCTGCTCTACTGTAAATAAGTGCAAATAGTATTTATTCGTGCCTGCAATTTTTTCCCACGCACTGCCGCCGAAAATCGAGCGCCAATTGTTTGGTGGTAAATCGCCTTTACCTTCTTTAATCACATAATAATCCGCATACTCACTATTTAAATCCTCCATTGCTTTTTTGAACCATTCATGTTCAGAAGAAGTATGATTAATCACCAAGTCCAATAAGACTTTAATCCCTCGATCATTGGCGGCGGCAATTAGTTCCTCAAAATCCCCATTAGTTCCAAACGAAGGATCAATTTGCAGATAATCAGAAATATCGTAACCATGGTCCACCATCGGCGATAAATTAATTGGACTAATCCAAATCACTGTGATGCCTAAATCTTTCAACTGATCTAAATGTTGAATAATCCCTTGAATATCCCCAATTCCATCATGATTACTATCTTGAAAACTTTTGGGATAAATTTGATAGCCAATTGCTTCTTGCCACCATTTATGTTTGACTGTCATCTTCTTAACCTTTTACGGAACCGCCCGTAATTCCTTCCACATAATATTTTTGTAGGAAAATAAAGAGCATTGTAATCGGGATTGCGATAATTACACAACCAGCGGTGAAAGCCATGTACAGATTATCCGCATTATCCCTAGTCATCATTGAATACAATCCAATTGCGACTGTGTAATTCTCCACCTTATCCCCCATAATGACACGGGCAAAGATAAAGTCCATCCAAGGTGACATAAATGCCTGCAAAGCTGTATAGACAATAATTGGTTTAGATAAGGGCAGTGTGATTTTAGTAAAAATTTGAAATTTTGTTGCGCCATCAATCATCGCCGACTCATCTAAAGAATGGGGTATTGTATCGAAAAAGCCTTTTGCAATATAAAAAGCTAAGGCTGCCCCTGATGAATAAATTAAGACTAGAGCAAATAAACTTTGAGTCAAATTTAACGCCTTCAAAATATAATAGACAGCAATCATACTCATAAATCCCGGGAACATATTTAAAACCAAAGCAATTTTCAAAAAGCTTTTGCGAAATCTAAAGCGCAACCGCGATAAAACGTATGCCATGGAAATCGTAATTGCTGTACTTAGCAGACAAGAAGCGATTGAGACAATCAGCGTATTCATAAACCAGCGAAGAAAAGGAAAACTTGAACTGCCACTGAACAAAAACTTATAATGTTCTAAAGTAAAATGCTTAGGAATGATATATGAAACAAACTGACCACCTTCTTCACGAAATGAGGTCAAGACAATCCAAAGAATCGGAAAAACCCAGAGAATCGCCAAAGCGATCAGTAGAGCATAAATTAAAAATTTGGTATTTTTGCGACTTTTTTCCATTAGATTTCTCCTTCTTTCTTATAGGAACCAGAACGGGTGTAAGCAAACAATGAGAAGACAGCACTCAGTACAAAAGTGATAATTCCAATAACAGAAGCGATATTATAATCGGCGACCTCCACAGTCAATTTATACAACCAAGTCACTAATAGGTCCGTTTCACCAGCGCTGTAATAATCACTGTTCAATGGCCCTCCACCTGTCAGCAGATAGATAACATTGAAGTTGTTAATATTGCCGATAAATTGCTGAATCAAACTAGGCGCCATCACAAACAAAATCTGTGGAAACGTAATATAGCGGAAAATATGAAATTTATTCGCACCATCAATCCGAGCTGCCTCAATTTGTTCTTCTGGCAAGTTCATAATAATCCCTGTTGTCACCAGCATTGAAACTGGAATTCCAATCCACATATTGACAACTACAATGGAAATTTTAGCCATCAAACCGTCTGTTAAAAATGGAATCGGGCCGCTAATCCAGCCCCAATTCTCCAAAAGAGTGTTGATAGGACCAGAAGCATGCAGCATATTTTGCATAATCAATAGCGAAATAAATTGCGGTACTGCCATCGTCAATACGAAAAGTGTACGGAAAATTTTCTTGCCTTTGATACCTTTAGAATTAATCAGCATTGCTAATAAAACTCCAAAGAAAAAGCTAGTAACAGTCGCCAACACTGCCCAGATTAATGTCCAACCCAATAGTGGAAAGAAGGTGCCGGAAATACGGCCATTCAAGACATTGCCAAAGTTAACTAAGCCCACCCAGTCAAATAAATTTCTAGGAGGCAAGTGATTATGATCGTAGCTAGTAAATGCTAAAGAAATCATATACACCAGTGGTAAGACGGTGAAAATAATCACCCCTAGCAATGGAATTGACATCAGCGTTAAATGGAATTTTTCATCTAGTAATGATTTTAAGTCTGTTCTAAAATTTGGAATGCTTAAGCCCTGTTCCCGCAAAAAGAAATTCTTACGGCCGCTTTTCAGGCTAGCAACATACAAAAAGCCAAACGCTACGGCGGCTAAAATCGTAGCAATCCCATAAATCAATAGCAGCATGGAATTATCACCAGACACACGGATATTGATCTCCAACGCGGCATCATAAAGCCAGCTTTGCTCTGCTGTTCCCAGAGTTATCATGCTGATAATATTGCGAATTCCAAAAAGAATAAACCAGCTGACAAAAGCAATCTCTGAAATGAGAAATAGACATCCCTTCAAAATCTGCTGATGGATAATATTACTGACTCCCATTAAAATAAAGGATAGCTTGTCCCCTACATCCCCTTGAGAAAAAAATTCTCTAAAAGAAATCTGATTGATTTCTTTTGCTCTGCTCTCTTCCATTTTCCCACCTCATTTTATCGTTTCAACTGTTCTTTACTATCAACTATTCTTCAGCAACTGTTGATGTGTCTTCAATCAGCTGAGTTAATTTGTTTTCCATTTGATTTTCAGGGATTTTCCCTTTATAGGCATCACTAATTACTGAAAGCGCAGAAGGCCAAAAACCAACCATCTCAGGAATTTTAGGCATCAACAATGTATGTTCTGGTGTCGCCATCTCAACAACTGTACTGGCCAAAGGATTTTCTAATACTTTAGCCGTTTCTTGCAAAACTAAATTGGAAGGAGTCATCCCTAATTCATCAAAAGCCCGTGACTGCGCCTCTTCACCTGCTAAGTAATTAGCCAACGCCATCGCTTCTAAAGGGTGTTCAGTAAATGCATTGACACTATAAAGCTTCACTCCAAGAAAAGCTTTCATTTGGACACTCCCGTTGCCAAAGTCATTCATTGGATAGGTGGCAATTCCCATATTATCTCCTAGAATTTCTTCAACACTATCTTTCCCCCAAGGACCACTGACCAAAGCTGAAATTGACCCATTTTCTAATTGGCTCATTAAGTCAGCATTAGCTTGTACAACATTTGGATTAGCTTTTTGAGCCGCTATCCATTTTAAAACATTAACCCCATACTGATCATTAAAGGTGGTTCCGTTAGGATCTTCACCATTATCTCCGTAAAGTTTCGAACCATTGGATACAAAGAATGGGACAGCAAAATAATCAGCTCCGTTTTCCTCAAGGTTTAAACCAATTTTGGCTTTTGCCACAATCCCTTCAAAAGTTTGAACATCCTCTTCACTCAAAACCGATTTGTCATAGTACAACATCATACTCTCTACACCATAGGGATAGCCATACATCTTGCCTTCATAAGTAGCAGCTTCGACAGCCTGTTCTGTATTTAATTCCGTCACATCATCACGATATTTGGTATTTTCATAAATAACTCCGGCTTCAACTAATTGACCCAACTGATCATGGGGCATACTAAAAACATCGGCAGCTGCCTCTGGATCTTTTTTAACATATTCCTGTGCTTTTCCAGTATCAGATTCAATAATTTCAATCGGGTAGTCGATGTCATATGTTTCCCGATATTCAGCCACGACAGATTCATAAAATTCACTACTACCAGGATCGACCCATAATTTTAGACTGACCTCATCTTCTGCACCCTGCCCACAGCTGACTAAACCAAAACTAAGAAAAAGTACTGAACCTATTGCAAATAATTTCTTTTTCATTTTTTTACTCCTTCTTTTTACTCTTTCTATTGAAAAAATAATTGCTAATCATTTATGTCAATCGTTTTCATAAATTGAGAATAACAGCCGCAAAAGAAATTGTCAACCGTTTTCATATGATAATCGTTACCATATGATTTATTCCTTGCTATATCAAGTTTTTAAGCTATAATTAAATTAAGATTTTTTCTAAGGAGTTGAGCACATGGCCAGTATTGAAGACGTTGCAAAAAAAGCCCGGGTTTCAGTGACAACCGTTTCCCGTGCCTTAAATAATCATCCTTATGTCTCAGAAAAAACCAAAAAGAAAATTGAAAAAGCGATGGCGGATTTAAATTATTTCCCCAATAATGTCGCCCAGCAGCTGCGGGGTAAAAAATCCAAAATGATTGGCGTGATTATTTCTTATATCACCAACCCATTTTTCGCCTATCTAGTCAATGAAATCGAGAAAACCGCCTTAGCAAAAGGCTATAACCTTGTTGTTTTACAAACTCAGGGCAATCTTGAGCTGGAGGATTTTTTTATTCAGCTGATTTCCAAAAAACAGCTGGACGGAATTATTGTCACCAATTTAGAACATGCCACGGACAATATTGTCCAACTGATTGATGAAGGCAAAATAATTCTCTGCAATCGTTACATCGGCTCGAAGGATTTGCCGGTGATTCAAATTGACGAAGAGGCAGCCAGTTATCAAGGAACCAAGTTTTTAATTGAAAAAGGCCATCGCAAAATTGCCTTTTGTACCGGCAATATTCGCAATGCCCACGACCATCGCTTTAAAGGCTTTTTAAAAACCTTAAAAGAAGCTGGCATCGAATTTTCCGACACGGATTATTATGAAAATATTTTAGGGGCAGCTGGTGGTCGCCAATTTTTACAAAAAATGATGGCTACTGATACTTTGCGACCAACCGCCGTTTTTTCCAACGGCGATGAAGTGGCAGCCGGCATTATCAGTGAAGCCCGCAAATTTCAGTTAACTATCCCAACTGATTTAGCGGTCTTAGGCTTTGACGACCAACCGATGGCCGCCTTAACCAATCCGGAAATCACTACGATTCATCAGCCGATTGAGGAAATGGGTCGGCTGGCAGCAGAAGCGTTGATTGCCAAAATTGAAGAACAACCAGTTCCTAAAGCGGCACCGTTAGAAACTCGCTTAATCGTTCGGGAGTCAGTTTAACCTCGAAGGAAAATAACAATCCCTCTATACACAAAAAAACACCTTTTAAACGATAGATGCTTGAAGTGACCGCCGAGTTAGCATTTTATGCTTACTTTTACGGTACTTCCTACAAATCTATTTTCAAAGAGGTGGTTTTTTTTTTATTAAATTTCTTCTAGATAAATTTTCCGGTTAAAAATTGCCGTCAACACTGCGATGCCAATAAAAATTATTCCGACAACTTGCAAAAGCAAACTTGGTTGATTAACGCCTAAAAAATTAAAGCCTTGAATAAAGTAAGGCGAAAAGGTCGAGCCTAAATTGTAGGCAATTAAAATTGCCGTCGTCCCAAACTTAGCGGAATCACCGTCAGCCGAGGTAAATAAATGATTAAAAAAAGGCATGATATTGCGAAAGGCAAAGCCCAAGCCGCCGGAAAGGAGAATTGTCAAGGGAATCGATGTTGAAATTGTCGTCAAAATGATAAAGGTCCCCGCTAAAAAGGCTGCAGTCGGCAGGACATAATTTTTCAAAATAGTGTAAGTTTTGCCGAATAAATTCCCTGCGATAAAGGCGCCAATCGAAATGCCGGCAATCATATTGCTCCCCTGTGTAGCATCGCCAATGCCCTTTTCTAAAAGCAGCGGGGTGATTTGCAGATTAAAAATAATAAACAAACCGACTATCACAAATAACAAACAAGCCAGCTGAATCATCTTTGCTTTGACTGCTGGAGCAGCTTTTACCGTTATTGTTAAATCAGCGGTAGGCGCTTGTGCAGATTTTTTTTGTTCTGGCAAAAAGAACAATACCAACACAAAGCCAATCAACGAAATGCCATAAACCAAAAAGGACAGCTGCCAAGAAATTTTAACCAGCTGGCCGACACTGATTGTCATCACGATGCCCCCCAGCCCTTCAAAGGCACTTTCCAAACCTAGTGCCCGCGCCCGTTTCGTCAAGGAATCTTGATACAAAGCACTGACCATTTGGATAATCAGTCGGTTAAATAACCCAATGCCTAACCCTAAAATGCAGCGGGATAAAAATAATAGCGCAAAGGCTTGATTAAACCAGGCCGGCAGCGTACCAAAAATTGCCACAATCAATAAGCCTGCCAAAATTGTTTTCTTTTGCCCTAGCTGCTTTTCAACTATGCTAGTCAGAAAAACTCCCACAATAATAAATAGCGCTGGAATTGTCGTAAACAAACTGATAAAAGTTTGGCTGACCGTGGGAAAGCTAGCCGCTATTGCCGGAATATTAGCAGAGATTGCCGGCGCCGAAGCAATCACCAAAGCCGCCGACAAAAGGGCGAGCAATTGTTTTTTTCGTTGATCCATCTTTTTTACTCCTCTAAACTCATTCTGTCTTTACTTTAGAGGAAAGCTGACCAGACCACCAATACTTATAATATTTTTTTGTATGCCTTTAAAGCATGGAAGTTTATTTTTTAACTGAATAACGCAGCCACAAGGTGCCGTCTGCTTGCTTTTCCACTTGTTCTAAGGAAAATGCAACGGCTTGATTGTCACTCAAATTGCCGCTTTCAAAAACCGAAGGACTATCAGAGGCGCCATCGGCCACCGGCGCCACCACCAGACTGACTTCATCGCAGACTCCCGCTTCAATAAATGACCAATTCAATAGTCCGCCGCCACCTAGCATCACTGAATCCAAAGCAAAATATTGTTGCAATTTTTCCAGTGTCAGCTGTGGATCAATCTGCTTTTGGCCAGCAATCAGATAGGGAATATTTCGCTGCCGTAGAAAAGCTTTGTATTGGTCGCTGACTTTTTCTGTCAGCACTTCAATCACTGTCGCCGTCGTGTCTCGATAGGTAATCGTATTTTTTTGCCAGCCGAGTTTCCCCGAGGGATCAATCGAAATATAATAAATCTTTCGACCGGTCTCGGTGATAAAATCCCCATCAGGAACTTCTGGAAATTTTTCCGGCAGCTCTGGCTCCTGATAAAAAGTAAAATTATCATCCGTCGTTTTCCGGCCAGACAGCCAGCCTTGATTTTTGTAAAAAGGCGCTTGACCAAAAGCCAGTTGATAGAAAAAGTCGCCGGCCCGCTCTCCTTCCGGTGTCTCCATATACTTGCCGGTAATTTTTCCATCCAATGAAATCAGCATGTGACAAAAAACAAAAGGTTTCGTCATTTTTCTTCCTCCTCTAAAATAATTTCTAATTTCACTTTAGAGGAAACTAGCTGAGTTGACCAATGCTTAGTTGGGTTTGGAGTATGCTTTCGGGGCATGGAAAAAGGTGGCGATTTTAAATTTCTAATCTCCACCTTTAACTATTCTTTTCTATATCGCCCGCAACAAATCATACTGGGATTGATACAAATAATAATACAAGCCTCTAGCCGCCATCAATTCATCATGACTACCAGCTTCAGCAATTTCACCTTTGTTGATGTAAAAAATCTTATCAGAATGTTTGATTGTCGAAAGCCGGTGGGCGATGATAAAGGAAGTCCGCCCTTTTAGCAACTGGACCAAACCTTTTTGCAACAGCTCCTCCGTTTTCGTATCAATGCTAGAGGTGGCTTCATCCAAAATTAAAATTTTTGGATCGGCTAGTAACGCTCGAGCAAAGGAAATCAATTGGCACTGACCAGCAGACAAGGTATTGCCCCGTTCTTCCACCACAGTTTGATAGCCATCCTTTAATTCCTTAATGAAATCGTGTGCCCGCACGACTTTCGCCGCCTCAATTACTTCTGCTTCTGTTGCATCCAATTTGCCGTAACGAATATTATCCATAATCGTGCCGGAAAAAATAAAGGTATCTTGTAGCATCACCCCCATTTGCCGCCGCAATGAATGCAGCGTGACATCCCGCACATCATAGCCATCGATTTTGACACTGCCTGAAGATACATCATAAAACCGACTTAAAAGATTAATAATCGTTGTCTTCCCAGAACCAGTTGGCCCAACTAAAGCAATACTTTGACCGGCTTCAACCTGAAAGCTGACCTGATTTAAAATATTTTTCCCCGCTTCATAGGAAAAGCTGACATCTTGAAAGTCAATGTCGCCGGTGATAGCAGGCAGTTCAATCGCCGTCGGTGCATCTTGTATGACCGGCTTTTCGTCCAACGTTTCAAAAATCCGTTCTAGATAAGCGGTGGCGGTAATTAGCGAATTATAAAAATTCGCAATATTGATAACAGGGTTCCAGAAATTATTAATATAAGAAATGAAGGCAATTAGCGTTCCCACAGAAACATCGACACCCATTTGTCTGACCCCAACAAAATAAATCAAGCTGGTGGTAATAACCGAAATATTTTCCACCCCCGGCCACATCAGAAATTGAATTTTAACCGCCTTCATAAAAGATTGACGGCAATCATCGCTGACCGTTTGAAACTCCTGATAATTTTGCGCTTCCCGGGCAAAGGATTGGGTAATCTTGATGCCAGCAATGCTTTCGTGAATATAGGCGTTCATGTTTGATTGCTTGTTCGACAAGGTTTGGTAAGCCGCCCGCTGACGATTTTTAATAAACAGCACCATAATAATCAGCACCGGCAGCAAAGCCAAGCTATACAAGGTCAGTCTGAAATCAATCGCAAACATAAAGACGAGGGTAATCAAGATATTAAAGACATCCGAAACGAGATTAATCAGGCCATTGCTCAGCAAATCGCTCAGCGTATTGATATAGTTAACCACACGAATCAAAATTTTGCCGTGGGGTCGATTGTCAAAATAAGAAAAAGGCAGCTTTTGCAAATGTTGAAAAATATCAAAGCGCATATCCTTCAAGACATCTTGACCGATTTTAGTAATTTGGAAAATACGGTAGCGTAAGCAGAGCCCGACAATGATTAATATTGCGAGAAAGCCAGCACCAATCAGCAGCAGTTCATTTGTGTTTCTTTGGGGAATCGATGTGTCAATGGCAATTTTGGTGAACAGCGGCAAGAGCATACTTCCACTATTGGCCAGAATAATTGTTACTAAGACCAGCGCAATCGGCTTGCGATAAGGCGTTACATATTGCCCTAAGCATTTAAAATCCTGCCAGTTAAAACTTTTTTCTAATTCTTCATCGACATCGTATTTATTGCGAGCCATTTTCCTCAGCTCCTCCCAGTTGTCTTTGGTAGACTTCAAAATATTTGCCCCGTTTTGCAATTAATTCTTCATGGGTGCCCTGTTCAATAATTTTGCCTTTTTCCATCATCAAAATGACATCGGCTTTTCGCACAGAAGAAATCCTGTGGGCAATGATGAAAGTCGTCTTCTGCTGAGTCAGATTTGTCAATTTTTCTTGGATTTTAATTTCCGTCTCCATATCGACAGCAGACGTTGTATCATCCAAAATCAGGACAGCGGGGTCTTTGGTCAAAGCCCGGGCCAAGGAAATCCGCTGCTTTTGACCGCCAGAAAGACCAACGCCCCGCTCACCCACCAGCGTTTCATAGCCCTCTGGCATCCGATGAATAAATGCATCCGCATCGGCAATCGCCGCCATCTGCTGAATCATCTCTGGGTCGGCATAAGGATTCCCAAAAGAAATATTTTCGGCAATCGTATTGGAAAATAAAAAGACATCCTGCATCACCATCGAAATTTTTTCCCGTAATTGTCGCACGGGATAGGTCTTGATATCTTTGCCGTCAATTAAAACCGTGCCCGCCGTCGGGTCGTAAAAACGCCCGACTAAATTGACCAGTGTGGATTTACCAGAACCCGTCTCTCCTAAAATACCAATCGTCTGCCCTTGTTTAATCGTAAAAGAGACATCCGCTAGAATTTCCTTTTCCGGATCATCAGGAAAAGCAAAAGACACATGGCGAAACTCCACATCACCTTTAATTTGCTGAATATCTGCCGCCGCTCCAATAGGAATTTCTGATTTGCGATTTAACATTTCCCGAATCTTAATACAAGAAGCCGAAAAACGCTGAACATCATTAATCAGCCAGCCACTCATCCGCAAGGGATTGTTCAACATCCATAAATAGCCATTGAAAGCCACCAATTCCCCTAAAGACATTTGACTGTTGATTACTAAAAAGCCACCCAACACCAAAACTGTCATGCCTAAACTACCCGCCAGTCCATCTAACAATGGCAAATATTTTCTGGAGACTCCAGCCAAATCTAAATTCCGTTGTTTAAAATCAGCGTTAAAGTGATTGAACTTTTCAATCTCAAAAGCCTCTTGGGCGAAGGCTTTGACCACGCGATTGCCGCCGATATTCTCCTCCACCATCGAATTTAGCCGGGAAAAACTTTCGCGAATTTCAATAAATAATGGATGGGCATCCCGAGCCATCCGATTTGTCAAAATAAAAATAAACGGCGTAATCGCCACCAACGCCAGCGTCAGCCGCAAATTAATCGTACCCATCACAATAATTGCTGAAACAAACCAAATCACGCACTCCAACACGTTATAGCTGACCCACGAAACAAAATGGCGAATCGCATCCGTATCTCCCGTCATCCGGGCCATAATATCGCCGACCCGCGTATGATTGAAAAAGCCAAAGTCCAGCTCCTGCAATTTTTGATAGAGGTCGCCCCGCAGCGCATAAATCGTATCCTGACCCACCTGCTCCCAAATAATTTGATAACTATAACGAACAATCGTCCGCAGCAGCGTCGTGCCAATCATCACCGCCAGAATTGGTAGCAACAGCCCCGCATCCCCTTGATAAATCACCCGGTCCACAATAACTCCCGCAACATACGGATTGACAATCACCAACCCCGCATTCAATAAAATAAATAATAATCCCAGAAAAACTTTCCGCTTGTCCCTTTTGGCATAACGCCAAATCCACTGCAAATCTCCCATTCTCTTTTCACCTTCCTTTTAGGAATTTCCCTCTAGATTTTTTAAGAAAAATCCCACCTTGTTTGCATGTAAAAGTTTAATGAAAATAGTTGCCAATGAGAATGGATTTTCTTTGTCTAGATAATGTAAAATATTATTTATATGAGTGAGGAAATGAGGGGCCTTCGATGAATTTTATTTCGCCAAAAACTTTTAGTCCTGAGGTCATTTACCTATTTGACCCTTGGAATAATGACCGCAATTTTTCCAATATGCACAGCCATGATTTTTTAGAAATCAGCATTATTTTAGAGGGAGAAGCCATCTATCAATTTGAAGGGGAAGAGCCCATCTCTTTAGCCGCCGGAAATGTGATGATTTTCAATTCCGGCATGCGCCATCGGGAATGGCAGCAGCCAGATACTTTTTCCCATCAACTTCATATCGGCATCCGCAATATTTCCTTAGATGGCTTCAAGCGCAATTTTCTGCCCCACGACCATCCACGCCCAAATCTGGGCAAATACCAGCATTTTGTTTTGCAAAAAGCCTGGCAGGCCATCAACGAAGTCGAACAGCAACAATCAGAGAGCGCCATGATGCAAAAAATTATCATCATCGAAATGCTGATTTATATTCTGCGGGCCCTCAATACTGAAAACGATATCAAAATGTCCAACCTGCTCTTCGACAATGAAAATCGCCAACAAAAAATCGTCAACCAGGTGCTCTACTACATTGAAAACCATTATGACCAAGAAATTACGCTAGAAATGCTGGCCCAAGACCATTTTGTTAGCGCCACCTATCTCTCACGTATTTTCAAAGAGCTGATTGGCGTCAGCCCCATCAGCTACCTAATTGATATTCGCCTCAATCACGCCAAATATCTGCTAGAAAAAAAACAGCACACCGTTGGCGACGTCGCCAAGCTAGTGGGCTATCAGGATACGTTTCATTTTAGTAAATCTTTTAAGAAGAAATTTGGGAAGGCGCCATCGTTGATGTTGGGGGATGAGGGGTGAGTAGTGAAAAAGGCACTTTCCAATAAAAATGGAAAGTGCCTTTTAGGTTTATATATCTAACTCTATAGGAAACGAATGTTAATGTTTTGAGAATTTCCTATTGAAAACTATGAATCCCTTTACATCAACACTTAAGAAAACGAAACTTCCATGAATATGAACTAAAATTCATAAATTCGGATAAATTTCATCAGTTATGTAAAGATTCAGTCCAAATTCATTTCTGTCTGAACTAAATCCTCAATCGTTAAATAAGCAATATTTTTTCTAAAATCAATCCGCTGTATTACTTTTTTTGTAAAAAGATGTTTAGCATCCAAAAAAGCAATAGTCTTTAAAAATTCTTGAACAGATTCTGAATTAATAATCAGCATCACCACATAGGCAAGGTCATAGTCATCAAAAGATAAAAAATATCCTGTATCATCCATCACCATGGACTTTTTATTCTCTGAATACATCAAAACAAACAATGGTTTTTTTAGAAGCCACTGATACCAACTTTGTAGCTTGAATATGAACAATCTCCTATGCCAAACATTGAGAATAAAGTTGATTTTTCGTCTATGCAACTCTTGAAATACATTACGAGCTACATTAGTTTTACATAACATAGCTAGAACCGTATTAGTTTTTTTACATTCATCTATCAATTATAAAATTATATATTCACATATATCAAAATTACTAGCACCAGTTAGAGTGTCAATTCCTTTTAAAATTTTATATTAGACTTAGTAGGTAAATTATTAGAATCCAAACTAGACAAGGTACTGACTGTTACCCACGGAGAATTCCTAATCCACAAGACATCTTGTTCTCCCGACAATTCTTTCAAAGGAAATTTAAAAATATCTCCTTGAAGTATCTGGATATTTTCTTGAACAAACCTTTTTTTACAAAATTCATAGTAATCTTGTTGTAATTTAATGTCAAAATATAGTTCAGCATTAAAATTTAAACTACTATCGAAATTCAGTTTGTTGATATTTTAAAAACAATCAACTTTTATACATTAAAGATTCTTGACAATTGTTAACGATTTTAATTCTCTATTTAATTGATTTCTGCAAAAAATGAATAGTCAAATGAAGTTAAACATTTGACTATTCATTTTAAATTTTTTTACATTTGGTAAATATCGCAAGCGTTCTTCATTTTGTTGCTAAAATTTCTTTTAGATACGGAATTGAAGGTTGCGCACCATAGCGCTGTACAGTTATGGCTGAAGCATGTGATGCAAATTCAATTGAACTGACTAGATTGGAGTAATCTGCTTTTAAAACAGCCGCCAAAGCTCCAATAAAAGTATCCCCAGCAGCTGTAGAATCTATTGCTTGAACTTTTTGAGCAGCAATTATCCCAGATCCATTCTGGCTAAAATAGTAAGAACCTCTGCTTCCTAAAGTAATAATCACCACTTCCACTCCGTATTTCAAAATTTCTTTAGCTGCCGTTTCCAAGTTTTCTTCCGTTTGAACTGTAAGACCGGTAATTATTTCAACTTCAGTTTCATTAGGAATTAAGATATCTGTGTTTTGAAGCAGCTCCCTAGGAATTCGATTAGTACCTGGAGCTGGATTCAAAATAGTTTTTATCCCATTTTCTTTAGCTATTTTGAAAGCTTGAATGATGACATTCAGATTAGTCTCAAACTGAGCAATTAGAAAATCGCTATTTTGAATTTGGTGAATCAGCCAATTTGAGTTAGGAAGACTGACTTTCTCATTAGCTCCAGAATGGATAACAATACAATTTTCTCCGACATCATCAACCATGACAACCGCTGATCCTGTTCTTTCATTTTCTAGAGTTCTTATGCCAGAGATATCTATTCCATCTTGACTCAATAAATCCAGTAAAAGTTTTCCTGCTTCATCATTTCCTACTGCACCTATAAAAGTGGTCATTGCACCACTTCTTTGAGCCGCTATCCCTTGATTTGCCCCTTTGCCGCCACCGCTACTGAAGAGTTCTTTAGAATGGACAGTTTCTCCAGGTTTTGGCAGTTGTTTCATCCGAATAGTGGTATCCAAATTTATACTACCCAATACAGTTACTTTATTCATAGGACTTTCCTCTCACCTAGTGACAAAATTATTTGATTCATATTTCTAACTGCGAAACCCCTTAATTATCGAAAAACTTCATTGTATCCATAGTAAGCTTTCGGAATTTTTGTAAATCTAAATCAAAGCTAACCGCCACATTTTTGTCTTTTTTGAACACATTGTCATAGTCAACAACTGTACTACCTAAAGCTAAAGTATTGCTGGTTTCCACTTCTACATGCATCAAATAGGTGGTGAAGATAGTAGGATCAATGACGAATGCCACTGCGCAAGGATCATGCATATGAATTCCCTCAACGTGTTGATTATCAGCCCAAAAAGGAACAGTTGTTGTTAAGTTGAAAAAGTCTAGTAAGTCGGCCATTGTCTTTGCGACATCATTGCCTATTTCTCGAATTTCTTTAATATCAGTATCAAACAGTTGTGCTTTCAGCGTCACATCCAAGCCAAACATTGCTAATGGCACCCCTGATTGCATAACGATGTCAGCTGCTTCTGGGTCGACATAAATATTAAACTCAGCTTCTGGAGTCATATTCCCACCGAAGCAAGCACCTCCCATAAAAGAGATTAATTCGATTTTTTCTTTTAACTCTGGATGTGACAGAATGAAAATGGCAATATTAGTTAACGGGCCTGTAGCAATTAGTGTTACTTTTTCTGTAGATTCCTTTAAAATTTCTGCGATTAAATCGTTAGCTGATATTGACAATTTAGAAGTTGTAGGGATGGGTAAATCAGCACCATCTAAACCACTCTCCCCATGTACATCATCAGCAATAATCAATTCTCGTCTTAACGGTTTAGCTGCACCTGCTGCGACCGGAATATCTTCTCTTTTAGCTAATGCCAATAGCTTTCTAGCATTTTCAAAGGTTTTTTGAGGCAACTGATTGCCTGCTGAAGTTGTGATTGCCAATAAATCAATTTCTTCTGAGGCAATCGCCATCAATAAAGCCATTGCATCATCATGTCCGGGATCACAATCTAAAATTACTTTCCTTACCATCTTTTATCCTCCAGTTTCAAACTTTAATTATTAGCGTTTAATCTTATCTGAGTACTGATAAATCATTTTTTTAGTAAAAATGAAGATGAGCATCGCCGCTAAAACAATAGCTCCACCAATTATGAACACATTTGAATAAGTTGAAGCTGCACCTTCTGCCGTACCAGTTAAACTGCCTCCAGAAAATACACCAGATGACATCATTCCACCAAAGATTGCCACACCAACTGAGCCAGTAATCGCTTGAACCAAATCGTTAGCTCCTAAAACACGGCCAGATTCTTCTGGGGTTACAGTCAATGTCGCTGTATCTACGATTGGTGAATAAAAGAAAGAGGTCCCAAAATAGTAAATACATGGGGCTACTGCTAAAGCCATCACCTTCCCATAAGGAATCGCAAAAGCGACTGCTAGAAGTCCTAAGCCCATAAATAGCAAAGCCATAATAATAGCTGCCGAACGTCCAATTTTTTTAACTACAGGTCCACAGACAAAACCTAATACCGCTGCCAATAAAATCGACCAGACAAGCAAGGTAGACACTTCAGCAGAATCTATCCCGAAAACATTAAGACCAATAGCATTGACCCCTGCATTTAAGGTGTAGCTAAAGAAGTAACCGACAAATATGACAACCATTGTTGCAATAAAAGCTGGATTCTTAAAGAATTCAGGCGTAATGAAAGGATCTTTCGCTTTATTGATATAGACAACAAACAAAATTAAACTAATTACAGAAGCTGATGCCCAGAAAATATTCATATCTGTAAAAAACATCGTAACTGATCCGGCAAACGCACCGATTAATGCAAAACCAAGCCAATCAATATTTGCTCCTTCTGCTTTATCATCAGGAAGATTTTTAGCTAATGAAGGAATGAATAGTACGGATAGGATAGGAACTGCGAATAGCCAGCGCCAATCAACTTTCGTGATATAACCAGCTGCAACCACACCTAAGGCAGCAGAAAATCTAAATACCGCAACAAATATTCCATAATAGACCACCCGATTTTCTTTAGAAATATATTTGGATACTAATACTAAGAAAACTGAGCCTGCTACTTGCCCCCCTGCGGATTGTAGCACTCGAGCAATAACGACAGCCCAAATGCTCATTGGACCAAAGACAAAACCAATAAGGGAACCTATTACAAAGACTACAACACCTAAAATGGTCATTTTTTTCAAAGAAACAAAGTCACCTAAAGAACCATAGATAACACAAACAATACCTAAAATAATACCAGGAATTGAGGTAATTAATGAGGCTAAATTAGGAGTTCCCAACTGTTCACCAATATTCACAAAGATCATACCAAAAGCCTGTTGCTCTAAAATACCAAATGTGAAAATCAAAAGGATTAGAGGGATGGCTTTTTTTGCCATCTTGTTCATTTTTTCAAATTCTGTAGTTCCTTCTTCTGGTACAGGGACTCCCGTCACATGTACATCTTTAGTATTCTCCATTCTTTTCCTCACTTTCAATTTTGTAATCCATTAATACGCTATTCTAATAATTTCACGACAATCATTTCTATTTAAACGGTAATAGCTGCCGATTGACTGGTCATCACCATTAAAATTAATTCCATCTAGGAGCGCCTCAATATCAATTTCTGTAAGACCATACTCCCTTAGCGATACTGGCATCTTCATTTTTTTGAAAAATGCTTCTAACGCTGTGATTCCTTCCTCCGCCTGTTTAGATAACTCTTGAGTTGATTCTTCAACATCAAAAACTTTTACAGCAAAGCGCCCGACTCGTTGTTGTCGCATCCGAGACACGTACTTAAGCCAAGCAGGCATGATAATTGAAATTGTAATGCCGTGTGGAGTGTCATACAATGCACTAAGCTCATTAGCAATTTCATGCGTGGCCCAGTCCTGGCTTCTACCAATCCCTAAAGTATTATTTTGAGCAATCGTTGACAGCCACATCAATTCAGATCGATAAAAATAATTATTTGGTTCAGAAATCGATAAAGGACCAATCTCGACAATTGTTTTAAGTGCCCCCTCTGCCATACGATCAATAACACCTATTTCATCAGAGTCTGAAAAATATCTCTCGCATATATGTGAAAACATATCAACAATTCCCAAAGCCGTTAAACTGCCGGGTAGTGAATAGGTTAAGCGAGGGTTCATAAAAGCCATTCTAGGTCTGATAATTGGAGCACTTACTAAAAGCTTTTGCTTTTTTTCTGTATTATTAATGACAGTCACACAGCTAGATTCGCTTCCTGCTGATGGATAAGTTAACAATGAACTTACTGCAACAGTATCCTTAGGAATTGCTTTTCCTTCAAAAAAATCCCAAACTGGATGATTTACCTTAGCTCCAATACCAATTGCCTTAGCTGTGTCAATGACGCTGCCACCGCCGATTGCCAAAATCAAATCAATTTGATGTTCTTTAACTAAAGAAATTCCTTCTTCAACGATTGTCAATCTCGGGTTCGGCAAAATTCCAGATAACACCCAAAAATTGATTTTCGAATTTTGCAATGAACTCACGACGGTGTCTAGCAGACCACTTTCTTGAAGAAATTTTCCGTCATCATGTAATAGTAGAACCTTACTATACCCAAGTTCCTCTATGCATTCACCAACTCTTTCTTCACACCTATCATCAAAAATGAACTTGGTATCAATTTCTATTTCGAAATTCCCCTTCAAATGACTTCCCTCCTTTTATAAAAAAATCTTTCAACAATTGAGAACAATCTATTATTGTATCCGGGTTAGAACTAATTAGTTCTTCTGAGTTTCCATCGCCATAGGTTACTCCGATGGTTAAAATTTCATTTTTTGAAGCTGCTAAGATATCACTCGCTGAATCGCCTATCATATAACAGCTTTTTTTATCCAACTTATTTTTTTCTACTATTAAATAGATCATTTCTTCCTTAGTCAAAACTTTACTATCTAGTACATCTGGCGTTATGACTTCCAAAAAGTACTCTTCCCAATTCAATTTTTTTATTACTTTCTTTAAAGGCTGTTGAGGCTTCATAGAGGCGACAAACTGTGGAACTCCTTGCTCCTGAAAAAAGTGTAAAATTTCCCGAATGCCTTCATAAGCGAATGATTGATCAAAGTTATTCTTTGTACGATAATGGCTTGCAACTTCCTTTTCGAAAAAATTAAGTTGACTTGCGTCCCCATTGATCAACATCTGAGAAAATATCTCTTGGATTGGCTTTGCCAAATTAGTATCATCTGAAATATACTCGCAGTTTATCTCCCCGGTACACATTCTTGCTGCACTAATTAAAGATTTCCAAACATCCGAGCTTGTATCTACCAAGGTTCCATCGAAATCCCAAATTACGCTGATACAGGTTTCTGTACTAAGTTTCAGCAAAGCTTTTATCCTCCATGCTCCTCAATAAAAGTAGCTAATTCTATTTTTCGAGGACAATTTCTAGCTCCTATTTTAGATACTGTATAGCCTGCTACGGCATTACCCAGAAATAAACATTTACGTAAATCTTCGCCATGAAGCATTCCTTTAATAAAGCCAGCATTATAAGTGTCTCCAGCTCCAACTGTATCTTTTACAGTGATGCGAAAAGCTGAAACCTCAGCTTGCTCCTCCTCAGTAACAATTAAAGAGCCATGACTACCATTACGAACAATACAAACGCGTTCTTTTGACACTAGTTCTTTGACATTATCTAACCAATTGTCAGTTGTACCGATATAGGCATATTCGTCCTTTGCAGACCCCAAAACATAATTCGTTTGCTCCAATATTTTTAATACTGCTTCCTTATATTCAGGGTCTAACTGGCCATCATTTACACGTAAATTTAAATCAAAAGATGTGGGTATTCCAGCTTGCTGAGCAAGTGTAAATAATTTTAGGATAGAACTCCTTGCTGAAGAATCATGGACAACTGCCATTCCAGAAGAATGCACCCAATTAATATCTTTTAAAGTATTTTCATTCACGTACTCCCCAGCAATTTCTTTAAACGCTTGTTGTTCTCTAGGCCATCCCCACAAATATCGTTCTCCTGAGTCATCAATAAATGCAAAAACCCCTACAGTATTTAAACTAGGATCAATAATTAAATGAGCGACATCAATTCCTTCATTCTCAAAATCCTTTGCTACAAATTTCCCATAGCTGTCATTTCCTACTGTGCCTAAAAAAGCAGTTTCAACCCCAATTCTAGACAAAGCAATTGCTGTATTGGCTGCTGTTCCACCTCCTTGAAGAATGGGGTTTTCAAAGGAAGCCAGCCCTTTTTCGGAATCTATGATTTTCGGGTAAGGTACAATAATATCAACGTTAGCATCACCTACAACTAACACCTTAGGCATTTTTCACAGCCTCTACAAAAGCTAGTACCTTTTCTGGATCTTTGCATCTCTTAGTATCAGCTCTTTCATCAGAATAATTAGTTAGGGTGAAGGAATCGACGCCATACGGCTTGGTTAAATGAATTGCTTCGGCAATGTTATCTGCCCCTAATCCCCCGGCAATAATGCATGGAACCTTCGTACTCTCTACAATTTTTTTATCAATATTTCTATCATGTTCAGCTCCAGTTGCACCAATATCTCCTGCATCAGGAGTCTTTGTATCAATTAAAAAGAAATCAGAAACTGCTTCATACTCTTTCACGTACTCCATCACTTTTTGTTCTTCTAGCGGTATCCCTGATAATACCGGTATGGCTTGCATAATTTTCAAATTGGGAAACCTAGTTTTCAAGGCAGTAATCTCATCGGGTGAAATCCCTTCAATATCACCTGACAAATGAAGAATTTCTGGTAGAGCAATTTTTAAATCCTCTGTTATCTCATCAATGTCTTCAGCGACAGTTAGGCCAATCGCAACCCCGTTTTCTGGAATATTATCAAATATCTCTTTAGCTTCCTCACAACTTAATTGATTAGGAACTCGCTTATTTTTACCGTAGCAAATGCCGAGGTGATTTCCTCCAAGCTCCACTACCATCCTTGCGTCTTCGACCGTCCTAATTCCGTAAATCTGTATAATTACATCAGACATTTTGTGTTTCCTCCTCTAATTTATTAATAAAATCAACGGCGTTAAAAGCCAGTTGAGTTAATCCTAGTTTGAGTCCCAATTGAGCTATCGGTGGTGGCGTAACAAAACTGCTGGCCAATTGTTCCCGCTCTTTAAAAATAGTTTGTCTATCGCCATCTAAAACTACTTCTCCTTTTCGCATAACAAGAATTCGTTCGAAGTTTTCTGCAACGAATCTCATATCATGGGAGATAGTGATACACAAAATGTTTAACTCCGCCAATTGCTTAACGATTTGGTTTAAGCGCTGAGCACCTAATAAATCTTGGCCGCAAGTGGGTTCATCTAGTATGATAATTTTAGGATTCATCATTAAGACTGAACCAATCGTGCAGAATTTTTTTTCTGCGGCAGAAAGATCAAAAGGATGCACATCGAGTTTTTTTGATAGTCCAACAAGCTGGCTAACCATTTCTAGCCTTGTTGCGATTTCCTCTTTCTCCATGCCAATCTGCTTAGGTCCAAATTCAAATTCCTTTTTTACAGAATCTAGAAATAGCTGGTTATCAGGATTTTGAAAGACATAACCAACAGTCTTTGACCAAGCAGACGTTTCTTGTGTAGAAATTTCCTTGCCATCAATATAGATTTTTCCAGATGTCGGTTTTAACAAACCGTTGAGATGCTTTACCAAAGTTGTTTTTCCTGCACCATTTTGTCCAATAATTGCTACTGGATTTGTTGCTTCTATCGAAAAACTGACACCGTTTAAAGCCCTCTGTCCGGAAGCATATTGATGAACTAAATTTGAGATTTCGATTAACATAATTTAATCTCCTTCAACATATTTAAAGCTTCTTTTTCTGTGAAGGCTATTTCCCCTTGCCAATAATTTTTTTCCTTCAAAAGATAGCTCAGCTTAACAAACTCTGGTAAATCTATTTGATATTTTTTAGCGTTCTCTTTGGTAAAAACCTCGCGAGGTGTTCCAATTTGCATTACTCTTCCTTCGTTTAAAACGAGTACTCGATTGGCATATTTAGCTACACGTTCCATATCATGGTCAACAATAATGATTGTCACACCCTCTTGATTTAAGCTTTTAATCAATTGCATCAACTCATCACTACCTCGAGGATCTAGCTGAGTCGTAAATTCGTCTAACACTAATATTTGTGGTTCTAAAATGAAAGTTGAACCAAAAGCCACACGCTGTACTTGTCCCCCAGACAGTTCTAAAGGATTTTGATTCAGCAAATCTGTCAAAGAAATTCTTTTCGCAACCTCATCGATCTTCTTTAACATCTCTTCTCTAGCAACACCACGATTTCCTAAGCCATAAGCAAGCTCTTCGGCAACTGTTTCAGTGGTATAAGAAAGCTGATTAAACGGATTTTGAAAAACGAGCCCGGCAACAGCTGATAAATCACTAATATCAGTTTCGTCAACATTTTTTCCATTAACCAATACTTTCCCTTCCTTTGCTCCAACGAAAAAGTATGGTATTAGACCAACCAAAGCATTACATAAGGTAGACTTACCTGAGGCGTTGGGGCCAATAATAGCTAAAAATTCACCTCTTTTTACATTGAAACTGACTGAGTCTAGGCTTCGGTGACTACTTTGGTTGTAACGGTAAGATAAATTAGAAATCTCAATTATGTTTTCCATTTCGTCCCCCATCTATCTAAAATTATTTATGATAACTAGCAGTAAAAAAAGCAGAAGACTATATCGAACAATGTAATCTAGCTTATCTGTTGTCGTAATAACTAAGGAAGTACGTTTAACTCCTTCAATCGCAAAACCACGAGTTTCCAATGTCATTCCTCTTTCCTGGGCATCTGTGAAAGAACTCAAAACTATTGGTCCAATCAAAGGAACAAACGTCTTCACTCGATGGAAGATGTTTCCTTTTAGAACAACTCCACGTGATTCCTGAGCCTCTCTGATTTCTTTTAATCTGCGATTCATTTGTGGTACGACATTAAAGCTTGCTAAAACTAGGTAGCCTATTTTAGGATTTAAGCCGCTTTTTTCAAGAGCAGCAACTAATTTTGATGTCTTAGTTGTTTGATTCATTAAGAAAAACGTTCCCATAAAAACCAAAAGAACACTCACAAGTTTTAGCGCGTACATGGTTCCTTCAAGGCCGAGTTGAGCAAATCCAAAATCAAGTAGAATTTGGTTATTTTGGGGACTATAAAAACCTTGGATAAAAACTAACATAGTAGTTAAAGGCACGCCGAAGCCAAAAATCATTTTAGAAAATCCCACTAACAAATGTAAAATAAATGCCAGAATCATCAATAAAAACAATAATACAAAGCCGAGTATGGGATTTGGGAAGAAGCCAGTAGCCATGCCAAAAACAAGTATTGCCAAAAGTTTAGTCAATGGATTCAAATTCTCAATTCTTTTTGATACACCTTCCATTATTTCACTTCCTTTTTAAACTTTTGCAGAATCTAGTGGCGCATATTGCGAAGCAAACTTCTTAGGGATTTTTCTGAATAGTGAATAAGCAATGATAAAAACAATTCCTTTATCGATTAAGTTTTCCACCATAGAGGTTGAAAAAACAGCAAACACGATTTCTTTTGTAGCCGCTATCAAAGCTGCTGTCGCTAATGAACTTGTGTTAATACCAGTGGCGCCTCCATAAACGAAAATAGTAATCAATGACGCGCTGATAGTATTTGTTAATGAACAAGCCAACCATGTTAAAACAACTCCCCAGATTTTTTTGAAAAGTCCTAATTTAACTAAATAGCCAGTAACAAGCCCACATAAAATGCTAACAATCGAATAAGGTAAATACACTGGATTAGCAACAATCGTTAAAAATAAATTTGTGATAAATCCACATAAAGCAGCAATCCAAGGTCCTGAAAGACAAGCAATTAGAATAGTGCCAATCATGTCTAGAAAAAGTGGCAATTTTAATGTTGAGCAAAGAGTGCCACCAATCAAGTTAATCCCAACAGCAATTGGAATTAGTACTAATGATTTTGTTGTTAATTGCTTAGCTACAAAAATCCGTACCTTTTCTTTCTTCATCGCAACCCCTCCAATGATAAATATGTTATACTGTTAAAGAAAGTGTTTTCCGAAAATGTTTTCTTAAATAGAATTTAGCATTATTTGAAACCGTTGTCAATATTTTTTTTCGTGAATAATTTTTTATTTGACCGGTTTTCTTTGGATAGATTATTATAGTAACTGTAAAGCCAAGAATTTCGATTAGAAAGGATGTCTCATATGAACATAAAAGATATAGCCAAGTTAGCCGGCGTTTCAGTATCTACAGTTTCTAAAATTGTTAACGGAAAAGACGATTCGATTCGCCAAGAAACTAGAGAGCGCGTTTTAAGAGTTGTCAAAGAATATAATTATTCTCCCTACTCATCAAAAATTACTCCACAAAAGAGATCTTGGACAATAGGAGTTCTTCTGAATTCAACAACGACTAAAGATTCGACCTTAGATGGTATTTTAAGCGAAGCACAAAAAAATGGTTATAGCACTTTAGTTTTAAATAATTACAATAATGAAGAGCAGGAGCTTAAAAATATCACCACTATCTGCAAAGCGAACGTCGATGCCATAATCTGGGAACCCGTTTCAAAAAACAGTCTGTCAAAAAAATACTTATTTGATCAAATAGATGTTCCCTTGCAAACTATCGGAGTGGATGGTGATGATAATTCTTTACTGTTGCCCTACGAGTCCACTGCTTTCACTATGACAAAAACTTTGATTGAAAAAGGGCACAAAAAAATTGCCTGTCTCGTAAAAGCTGGTAGAAGAACAGCTAAGTTCATTGAAGGGTATAAGAAGGCTTTTTTTGAAAATGGATTACAGTTTTCCCGAGATGAGATTTATCACGGTATAGATGATGAACTACTTCATAAAATTGGCAAGCAAGAACTGACAGGAATCGTCGTCTCAACCTATGTTCAAGCTATGGAATTATATAGCTTAGTCAATGGTTCTAATATCCAAATTCCCGAAAATTTTTCCCTTATTGCTATTCAGAATGATCGTGACTTTTCTTTGGCAAATTCACACATTAAAATATCTTCTGTCATTGTAAAAAACGCAGACTTTGGGAAAATTATCTGTCAGAAAATCATAAAAGCGATTGAAAACAAAAGTGATATCGACTCTCCAACCATTCAGTTTGGGCATCCTGAAATTAATAATTTTGTTACCATAAGTAAACCCTATGATTTACATGCCCCTAAGGTTACAGTTATTGGCAGTATTAACATTGACACTTACTTGACTACACCAGAAATTCCAGTCGAGGGAAAAAGTATAATTCTGTCTAATATCACTAATATGCCTGGGGGTAAAGGACTAAACCAAGCCATTGGAGTAGCGAAACTTGGCCACCGGGTCAGCTTGATTGGAAAAATTGGAAAAGATTTAGATAGCGATCGAGTCTATAAAGAGTTAGAGGCACATGGTATCAATACAAGCAACCTCATTCACTCCAAAAGTGGCAACACTGGCAAAGCATATATATTTGTCCAGCCTGATGGTGAGTCTATGATTTCAATTTTACCCGGAGCAAATTACGAGCTCTCACCAAAAGATATCGAGACTCAAGAGGAAGCTTTCGAAGATGCTGAATATTGTTTGATGCAGACCGAAATTCCTTTAGAAGCGATTGAAAAAGCTAGCGATTTAGCTCATAAACATGGTGCAAAAACTATTTTGAAACCTGCCACAGCTCAATCTATTTCAAAGGAAATGTTGAAAAAAATTGATATCTTAGTGCCCAATGAAGACTATCTGACTGAATTTGCTGAGGAAGGAACTACATTAGAAGAAAAAGCCACTTGGTTTTTAGCTCAAGGGGTAAAAATGATTATCGTCACTCGTGGAGCGAAAGGTAGCTTTTTGAAGACAAAAAATAAAAGTCTATTTTTTGAATCATCCGACTTCCCTTCTATTGATAGTACTGGTGCTGGTGATGCCTTTATCAGTGCGATGACTGCCTACCTGATGTATGGAAATGATATAGAAAAAAGCATCTCAATTGCCACTGCCGCTGCTGGTTTTTCGATTTCTCGTGATGGGGTAATCCCCTCATTAATTGATAAGCAAACTCTTGATACCTATATTTCAAAAATTGGTAGCGTAAAGAATTATGTGTAAATGAAATATCCACTCTGGCACTCAAGTTAAAACATTGATTCCAAAGTATGCTGAATTTCTTTAAACCCTTTGTGTACTCTAGATAAGAATCTTTGGTTATATTGATTGACTTGCGAAACAAGGGATCTCTCTAGAGATTCTTCATTAGGAAATTGTTCTTTTCTTTTTGTATATTTTTTTAATTGTTTATTAAATCCTTCAATTAAATTAGTCGAATAAATCGTCCTTCTGATTGAAGTTGGAAAATTATAGAACGTTAATATAGCAGGGTTCATGAGTAATTTAATCACTGTAGGTACTGTTTTTTCGACTTATCTATCATAAATTCCAGTTGCGTAACCGCTTCTTCTTTGTAAGTTGCTTGGTAGACTTGTTTGAAATCATCACAAATTTCCTTTCGATCACCAACACGGACGCTATAGGCGATATTTCTAAAAACATGAACGCAACATTGCTGAAACTGAGCATTTTGATAGATTGCATGGATGCTATCAGCAATACCACTTAGTCCGTCAGTTACGACTAATTAAACCTCTTCTAACCCACAAGTTTTAATATCTTGAAGTAGTTCTTTCCAGATATAAGCTGATTCGGTTGGAGCAATAGTAAATCCAAGTACCTCTTTGGTTCCATCTAGACGAATATCAATCACTATTATGCACAGCTTCTTTTAAGACTGTCCGTCTCTTTATTGGAATGTGAGTGGCATCCATAAAAATCACTGAATAGTTCGATTCAAGCTTTCTTTCTTTGAAAGCTAGAACATCTTCAGATGCTAATTTGCTCATGTTCGAAATAGTTTGCGGAGTATAGTAATAACCATACATTTTTTCAATCAAATCAGAGATTTCTGACATTGTAATGCCCTTTTGAAACAATTGATTAATTGTCGTCTCTAAAGAATCATTCGTTCATTTATAGGCAGGTACTGTTTGTTGTGTAAATTCCCCCTCAAGATCTCTAGGTATTACCAGGTTCAATTCTCCGTATTCTGTTTTAAACGAACGCGTATAATTCCGTTACGGGAATTCCCTGAATTAAATCCTGCTCTATCATATTTCTCATAGTCAAGAAACGCTGTTAATTCAGCTTGTAATAATGAATTAACAGCTAACTCTAAATGGCGACGAAATAAATCGTCCAATTCATCTGTAGTGATTTTACTATAAATTCGGATTAGTGCCAGACGTAACGTTTCAAATGCTTCTATCAATCCTTCTCCACCAAATCTTCCAGAAAAAGATTTATTCGTTAGTTCTTCGGACAATATATTGATAAGTTCGCCGGTCTTTTGTTGATCTGCCGAGATATTTATTAGTTTTCTCACTAAATACTGATCTTCAAAATTACTATCCGCAAGAAATCGTACTTATCGGTTTCCCGCTTAACCATTTTAAATACACCAAACGTCATTCAAATGCCTATTGGTGAAATTGCCTACCGTAAATTATCTCAAAAAAAGTCAGACCGGAATGGTGTCAACTAAAAAAAAAGACGCTTCGCAAAGTGAATTGCGAAACGCCTGAAAGCACTGATATGAAGCTGTTTTTAACGCTTTGAAAATTGTGAAGCTTTACGAGCTTTCTTAAGACCTGGTTTCTTACGTTCAACCATACGAGCGTCACGAGTAAGTAAGCCAGCGCGTTTTAAAGGTGTACGGAAGTCAGGGTCAACTTCAAGCAATGCACGAGCGATTCCGTGACGGATAGCTCCTGATTGTCCTGCGTAGCCTCCACCGTTTACGTTTACGAAAACGTCGTATGAACCGACAGTTTCAGTTACACCAAAAGGTTGGTTGATAACTAGACGTAAGTCAGCGTGTGGAATATATTCTTCAACATCTTTTTTGTTTACAGTAATTTGACCAGTTCCTGGTACTAAACGTACGCGGGCAACTGCATTTTTACGACGGCCTGTGCCGATATATTGTACTTGTGCCAATGAAATTCCCTCCTCTTAGATTAAGTTTGTGATGTCTAAAACTTCTGGTTGTTGTGCAGTATGTGGATGTTCCGCTCCACCGTACACGTTTAACTTAGTAAATTGTTTGCGGCCCAAAGTGTTTTTAGGTAGCATGCCTTTTACAGAAGTTTCAATCAAACGACGAGAATTTTTAGCACGTAATTCACCAGCAGTTACAGATTTCAACCCACCTGGGTAGTTACTGTGACGGTAGTAAATTTTATCACTTGCTTTTTTACCTGTTAATTTAATTTTGTCAGCGTTGATGACGATTACGAAATCGCCTGTATCCACGTTTGGTGTGAATGTTGGTTTATTTTTACCGCGTAGCACTGAAGCAACAACAGTTGAAAGACGTCCCAAAGGAACATCAGTTGCGTCTACTACGTACCATTTACGTTCTACTTCGCCTGGCTTAGCCATATATGTTGTACGCACGATTTTCTTCCTCCAATTTAAGTTCTGATGTTTACATACACGTGAGTTTCCGGGGCTCTTGTGGGGTAAACAATACCGTTTAACATCATAACCTGAAACACCAGCAAAGTCAATGAAATCCACCAGTTTTTATTAGAAAATATTTAAAATAAATCAAGATTCTTCCAAACTAAAGGCAAAAGCAAATACAGCAGACCCTTTTGCAAAAATAAAAAAACGGCAAGCGGACACCATTATCGGAAAATTTCAGGGGAAATTGGATTCATGACTCCAGATAATTCCTGTTAATAAACTAGCTAATGGCTTTCAAAACAAAAAAAGAATGGATTTCTCCATTCTAATTCGCAGCCCACATCACAATTTCTTTAGCAGCTCAGGGTGATGAGTAGAAACCTTGCCGACCGGCTCAGCTTCATTATTCAAATAAACGGCAATTTGATTGGCAGTCTGTAATCCTTCATAAATGGCACCGGCAATCATATTCATTTTGCCTTCATACTGACTGGCGTCACCAACAGCAAACAGGCCGGCCAGATCCGTCTTACCCTGCCCCAAGGTTGTCACTTGCCCAAACTCGCTAATTTCAAATCGCTTACTCAGTTCTGATTTAAGCGGATGAGCATGGTTGACCTGCTGAAAGGCAACCAAACAATCAACTAACAAAGGCTGAACGTTTTCTCCAGGAAATGTTAAGGTCACGGCCAATTGATTTTCCACTTCCTTCACCGTCACTCGCAATGGCTCAGGAATAACATGTAGATTGGTAAATTCAGCGGGGAATTTTTTTTCTGCGCCAAAGACAATAACTTTTTTGGCAACAGTTAATTTCTTTAGTGCTCGTTTGACTTTCGCAAAGCTTCCATATAAAAGAACCGTCTGATCTCGATACCTTTCAGCAGTCGCTAATTTGTAATCAATTTGTGGTGCTTGAGCATCACCCCAAATCACCGGTTGTTTTGCAACCATGCCTGTACCAGTCGCCACAATCACAGCTTTGGCCTCGTGCACTTGTCCTTCCTTGGTAATCACCTGCCAGTGTTCAGCCTGCTGTTTTAGCGCCACAACTGCTTGATTCAATAAGACTTTTGTCGGAAACGTGGCGGCCTGCTCTCGTAAAGCCGCCACAACCTCTTTGGCCGGCCTTGGCTCAACACCGCCAAGGTCCCAAATAATCCGCTCAGGATAAAAATTCAATTTGCCCCCAAGCTGCGAGCTTCCTTCAACTAATTTCACCGACAAGCCTCGCATCCCACAATAAAAAGCACTATATAAACCGGCAGGTCCGCCGCCGATAATAATTACATCCTCCATCTGAACCCTCCATTTAATTGAAAATGATTCTCAATGGAATTATAGCATATTCGTTTTATTTAGCTAAATCAAAAATTTCTAGAAAAATAGTCTGTAAAAAGGAAGCGTTCCTTATCTTTAAGGCAATAAAAAAAGCTGCCGATTTTTCGACAGCTTCTCAATCATTTAATTATTTCCCAACACGAGTGTCAGCGTCAACGCCTGGTGCTTTGCCAAGTTTAGCTTGGACCATCCAGATTTTCTTTTCGATGTCAGTTTTGTTAGCAATGAAAATATCTTGTGTGGAGTCGTCGCCTTCTTCACCAGATACGTCAATACCTTTTTGGTAAAGGTCGGCTAAGTAGCGATAGCCTTCAACTAATTTTTCCATGCGTTCTGGAATTGTGCGATCCCAGTTGCCAACTTCGTCTTCGATACCAGTGTTGTCAGCGAATTCTCTTAAAGTGGAGTAAGGTGAACCATCTAAAGTAATCAATCTTTCAGAAATTACATCCAGTTGATCATTGATTTCATCCATGTAGTCATCCATCAATGGGTGTAAAGTTAAGAATTCAGGTCCTCTCATATACCAGTGAGTTTGGTGAATCACAACAGAGAACTGGCTCAAATCAGCGACCAATTGATTTAATACTTCTTTTGTTTGTTCAAATTTCATGTTAAGTTCCTCCTTAAAATAATTCTAATTTTTCCTACTCTTAAATGATAGTAGAAAGGGCAGAAAAAGTAAACCATAACAAGCTAATTGAGAATTTTTTTCATTTAAAGCGGTTTTCTCTTTCGGGAATCTCGGCAAAATGCAATCTTGCTAGGCCTGCGTATTTCTTTATAGAAAATATAAATTAGTAGAAAATATACTTTTGAAATGAGGTGCTGTTCATGCTGTTGGCTTTTTTATTCGGTGCTTGCCTAGCTTCATTTTGCTGCGTCGTTATCGAACGCAGCTATCAGGGAATTTCAATTGTCAAACCGGCTTCCCACTGCACCCGCTGTCAACATAAATTACGCAGTTATGAGCTGATTCCCATCTTTTCCATCCTCCTGCAAAAATTTCGCTGCACCGCTTGTCACCAGCCAATTCCAAAAATTTATTTGCTTGCTGAGATGAGCGGAGCGTTATTGTTTGTTGGACTCTCACAACTGCCACTGACTTTTTACAGTTTATTTTGCGGTCTTTGGCTATTGAGTGGCTGGCTGTTGAGTTTGACAGACTTATTTTATTATCATGTCGAACCAAAAATTCTTTATCCTGCAAGTGTAGTGATGCTTTTATTGGCAATTATTGGGCCGTTGCCCTTATATTGGCAGCAGACTGCTCTGCTTTTTCTAATTTTTTTGTGTATCCGGTTATTCTTCCCTCAAAAAATCGGTGATGGTGATTTGCAACTACTCCTGTGCTGGTCGCTATTTCTTCCTTATCAAGAGTTGGCTTTACTGGTTTGTTTGGCAAGTTTGCTGGGTGTTTTAGTGATTTTGCTTAGCAGTTTCTCTCGGCAACCTATAAAAAAGCTGCCCTTTGTTCCATTTCTGTGGGCAGCTTTGGCGTTCTTATTGTGGCATTCTTGATAAACTTTAATCTTCCTTCACGGAAACGAGAATAGGTCCGGTCAATTGCTCCCGTAAATTTTCAATGGCTAACTCTGATAGGCCGAATGTTTTCAAATAATTTTCGGCTGAATCATAATGTTGATACAAATAGCTCAACAGCTCCTCCATGTAGCTTGGCAGTGAATAAAACATTTCTTGAGGGTAGCCGCTGGCGGACTTTGTATAAGTCGGATTAGTTTTTAAATAAGTATGAGTCAATTGATAATTGGCGATTATATCGGCCTCGGAAACGCCAGCTAAATCTAAAAGAAAAGCTGCAATAATTCCGGTTCGATCTTTGCCTGCACTGCAATGAAAGAGGACAGCACCTTGACTATCGGCCATCGCTTCAAATACTTTCACCAGATTTTGCGGATAATCCTTTAAGACATTGATATAAAAATCCCCCATGGTCAGCTTCATAAAACCACCTAAATCCTTTGTTGCATCAGCGATGTCTCCGGTGATTAAAGGAATGTGCAGATTCTCAACGCCCTCCATTTGCGGATTTGGCGCCTGCGCAACTTCGGCTTCACTGCGTAAATCAATAATCGTCTGCAGTCCGTATTCCTTCAAAAAATCCAAATCCTGATTGGTTAAAGCTGTGATGCTGTCGCTGCGAATAAATTTGTGGAAATTAATCGCTCCATTTTCTGTGGGACAACCGCCTAATTCACGGGTATTATAACTGCCTTTTAACGGCAGGCGGGTAAAATTTGTCATGGTTTGCTCCTATCTAATTGCTCGTTTTATTTGGCCGATAATTAATTCAAAGGTAATCATCGTGATAAAAATGACTAAAATAATTGTGGAAATTTTAGCATAGTCATACTGACCAATCGCCCGAGTCATCACCATGCCGATGCCGCCAGCGCCAACCATCCCCAAAGAAATTGATTCTGCGATATTGGACTCCAGACGAATCGAGGTCCAAGACAAAAGCGGATTGACTAAGCCCGGCAATAAGCCTTCAACAATTAATTGCAGCCAGCCGGCCCCGGTTGCCTTCATCGTTTCGATGATGGCTGGATCTTGTTCTTCGATTGAACTGATAAAAGATTTAATCAAGTAGCCCGTCGTTGGGAAAATTAACCCCACAACACCAGCCGTATTACCAAAACCTAAGCTGGCCACCACAATTAAAATCCAAATCAAAGCAGGCACTGCCCGCACGATTCCCACCAATCCTTTGATAAAACCAGATAAAATTGGCCATGGTGTCGTATTGCGAGCTCCGAGAAAGCTCAAGGGAATCGAAATCACAAAGCCTAATGCCAAAGCGGCAATCGCCATGCAGATGGAAACAAATAGTTCATAGATAATCGTGCTGATTTCTGAAAAATCCAAAGCTAAAAAGTTCGGTAAAATGTCACCAGCCGATTTAAACCGGCTGAGAAATTCGGGAATATCTAGTTTTAATAAAGATAAGCTGACCACAAAGAGACTGGTCAAGCCTATTAGGATCAAAGCGGTTAGCAGCTTATCTTTTTTGCTTGAAACGGCTATTTTAGTATTCATTTTTTCTCCTTATTTCACTAAACGTCTGAGGCGATTGACGACAAATTCAGTCAGCAGCACCATCGCCACTAAAATAATAATCAAAGACAAGGCCTCATGGTATTTAAATAGACGAATATTGGTTTGAATCATAATCCCGATGCCGCCTGCGCCGACCATTCCTAAAATGGAGGAGGCGCGAATATTTATTTCAAAGGAAAACAGTGTCCAGTTAATCCAAGATGGAATAAATTCCGGAATCAGTCCATGAAATAAAATTTGCAGATAAGAAGCGCCGCTTGCCCGCAAAGCCTCGAGCTTGCTGCCGGCAATTTCATCGATAGAATCTGCATAGGAGCGGGCCAAAAATCCTAAAGTAGCAATAATCAGAGCCAGCAGTCCCACCATATTCCCGATGCCGAAAATATAAACTAGCAATGAAGCCCAAACTAAAATCGGAATATTTCTTAAAAATGAAATGAAGACCCGCACGCCGACTCTCAACCAGCGAAACGGATTTGTTTGTTCTGACATTAAGAGGCCAAAGACAAAGGCCAAAATCGCTGAAAAATAAGTTCCTACAACCGCAAATAATAGCGTTTCTAAAATTAAGGGTAGGTAGGTTGGTAATTGAGTGAAATTAGCCGGCAGAAAATTAGTAATAAAAAACTGAAAGAAACTAGGGAAGGCCAGCAATGCTTCTAAAGGATTTACTTGCAGATAGGCAAAAGCAAAGATGACCACGCCGATGACAGTCATCAGCTTTAGCAATAAAGCCAATTTTTTTTGTTCAGTCAGCAGTACCTGTTGGCTAGATTTCTCCATAAGTCAAATTTCCCTCCGTCAGTAGCGCATCCTCTTGCGGCAATTTCATCTGCGCTTCTTTCCCTTTGTAAATCATGGCAGTCATTTCATCTGAAAGCTCGCTTGGCCGTCCATCAAAAACAACTTGGCCAGCTTGAATGCCGATAATTCGAGTCGCATATTTTTTTGCAAAATCGACTTGGTGCAAGTTGACGATACAGGTGATACCTCGTTCCTCGGTAACACCCTTTAAATGATCCATCACAATCCCAGCCGAATTGGGATCCAGCGAAGCAATTGGTTCATCCGCCAAAATTAATTTAGGATGCTGCATAATCGCTCGGCAAATGCCGACCCGCTGCATTTGCCCGCCAGATAAGTCGTTTGCTCGTTTGTATAATTGGTCTTTTAAGCCGACTTTGGTTAATAATTCAACGGCTTCCCGTTTGTCCGCTTCTGGATAGCGGCTCAAAAGACTATTGAAGAATGAAACCTTGCCTAAACGACCATGCAACACATTTTTAATCACATTGGTGCGGCCAATCAAATTGTAATGTTGGAAAATCATGCCGATGTCAGAGCGCTGACGTTTTAATTCCCGTCCCTTCACTTTTTCCATATGGGTACCGTCAAAAATAATTTCCCCTTCAGAGGGATCAATCATCCGATTAATTGAACGGATGAAGGTCGATTTACCGGCACCGGAAGGCCCGATAACCACGATAAATTCGCCTTTGTGAATCGTTAAATCAACGTTTTTCAACGCATAATTTTCTTTGTCGTAGGTTTTCCCTAAATTTTTTAAGACTAATAATTCTGCTGCCATTATTCGGCCTCCTCAATGTTTAATGTCGCCACCATTTCCTCTACGATTGCATAATCTTCATCCTTGGCTTCGATAAAGCGCACGTCTTTACTGCCATACATTGTTTCAAAATAGTCTTCGTTGGCATAATTTAAATAAAATTCTTTAATTTTATCCTTCATCTCCTGCGGTAAGTCTGCACGAATGACAAAGCAAGCATTCGGAATCACATCGGTTTCGCCAATTACCCGCACGTCGTCTTCTTCAATAATTCCCGCTTCAATCAATTGCGGAATTGTTTGACCAGCAACCGCCGCTGCATCGTAATCGCCTTTAATGACGCCCATGATACTTGAGTCATGTTTGCCGGAATAAGCAACAGTCTTAAAGAAGTAGTCAGGATTTTCCAATTGGTCAGTATCTAAATCCAGTTCATTGACTAACTTAGCTTTGGGAAACATATAGCCAGAAGAAGAGGCCGGGTCAACAAAGGCAAAAGTTTTTCCTTCTAAATCAGCTAGCGTTTGTGTTTCCGTGTCGTCCTTACCAACAATAAAGACCGTCCGATATTCTTCTTCCCCCATGGAAGTTGTCGTAACTAGCGGCTCAACGCCAGCAACTTTTTTCGCCTGATAATAACTCATCGGCGAAACTAACAACACATCCAGCTTCCCGGATTTCATCGCTTCAATGCCCACAGAATATTCTGCGCCAACTAATTCTTCCACCTCTAAACCTAATTCCTCCGCCATTGCACTGCGGAAGTCTTCATTTTTCGTGCCTGCATCCGGATTATTTTCATCCGGCATTTGGACAATCGTTAATTTATCAATTTCGCCAGCTGCACTCGCTGCTTGATTATTACCGCAGCCTGTCATCACTGCTAAAGATGCCCCACATAATAAAGTTAAAAGTGCTAATTTCATTTTTTTCATTTTCAATCTCCCATTTTCAAATTTCAGTAGTATACCACTGAACACTTGTAGTATACTTTGTAGGACAGGGAAGATTCATCAATATTCAGTAACGTTTTTGTAAATTATATGTAAAAGGATGAAAATCATGCCAAAATCCATTGAAAGTAGTGTCTACCAAGAAATTAAACAAGCAATCCTTTTCGGGGAATATAATCTTGAAGAAGGTTTATCCGAAGCCTCGATTTCAAAAAAACTTGGCTACAGCCGCTCACCTATTCGTTCTGCTCTAAAACAATTGGAGCAGGAGAAATTAATTGTCTACAAAAAAAACCGTGGCATCTCCTTGAGGGAAGCCACGGTAAAAGAAATGGTCGACATCACACAAATTTGTGTTGAATGGTTAATTTTAGCCACAAAACAAGCCAGCCTTGGCCTAGCTGTTTTAGATGTAGAGGACATTCAAGAAAAATTAGCCTTAGCCAAGCAGTATCGAGAAAATCTCGATTACGTTCAATATATCAATCAAATGCCCAAAGTTTATACGGCTATCATGGCAGCCTCCGGCAATGAGCTGCTTGCGCCGACCTACGAGAGTCTGTGGGCCCGAGTCGTCAGCACCTCTTTGTATCGAAAAATGTCCGCTTCCAGTAATGCACCAAAAAAAATTTTATCGACAATTCAATTTTTCCAAGAGTATTTGGATTTAATCCGTGCTGAACATTATGCTGAAGCCATTGATAAATTGCAGGACTATCTCCAATACGCCAACCAGCAGATTTTACATTATGGGCGTATTTAAAAAAAGGAACAGCTAGTCTCAAGATGACTGGCTGTTCCTTTAATTTTATTCATTTTTCCAGTTATTGCGAATAAACGCTGCCCGGCCAGAGCCTTCACGATACATGTTGTAGTGGGCGCTGTTAGTTTTGTAATAGTCTTGGTGATAATCCTCAGCCGGATAAAATGTTTGGCGAGCTTCGATTTTTGTAACAATCGGTTCTTTGAAGCGACCACTAGCTGCTAAGTCGGCCTTCGATTTTTCTGCCGCTGCTTTTTCAGCCTCATCGCCGTAAAAAATCACCGGACGATAGGAGTCGCCACGATCTGCAAATTGTCCTAAAGCATCTGTTGGGTCGGTTTGGCGCCAATAGATTTCAACTAAATCAGCATAACTGATTTGATCTGGGTCATAAGTAATTTCCACCGCTTCAGTGTGGCCAGTCTTACCAGAACCAACTTCGCGATAGGTGGGATTTTTGGTATGTCCGCCTGTATAACCGGAAACTACTTTCTCAATACCTGGCGTTTCTTCAAAAGGTTTGACCATACACCAGAAACATCCGCCAGCAAAGACGGCTTTTTTAAATTCTGCCATTACTATCCCTTCTTTCTACTGCTAATCATACTCACTTTTGGGACTTCCGCAAAAATTATGCTTAGAATTATCAATCGGCTTTGCAAAAAATTAATGAACGAAAAGCAAGTTTTCCCCAGCAGCTTTTTTTATCGCAGACAGTAGAAAAACTGTGATTTCTTGCAAGTTTTCCTCCGAATAATTTTGCTGCAAGCTAAGGGGATTTCCTTGATAATCAATAATTGCCTGCCCAATGATTTTCTGAAATTCTGGCGACACCTGCTGCAAAGCCCAGCGGCCACCAGCTAATTTTCCTAACAGCAGATTACGCTTCACAAAAGCTAAACTGCGACACAAATTTAAAAGCGTTGAAACTGGAGCTTGGCGGATGCCCACTGAAGCATCCTGTAAATCAGCACACACACTGCGCCAATAGTTCTCTTTGCAAATATAGGGGATGGTTTTCTTAGTGGATTTACCTAGCAAAACATAGCCTTTTTTGCGAATTATTTTTAGATGTGCAGGTAAATCCGGGTCAAGTCCCTGCATCGCTTCAACAAATTGCTCAGGGCTTTTCAAAAAAGCCCTTCGATGAAGCGGTGAAAAATGAAAATCAAAAGCTGCCGCAACAGGGCTTTTTTGCAGCATCTTCACCGTCATTACATGAAACTCCAAGCCTTTTTTGGGAGCATTGGGCCACCACTTCTCTAGCACGACTGCCATCAAGGCCAATTTTTCAGTCTTCGTCAAGTTGTATTTGACGACAATCAAAAAATCCAAATCACTGAAATCAGGATTGTAGCCGCCTAAAACAAACGAGCCATGCAAATAAATGCCCACTAGCTTATGACGCAGGATTTTTTTGGTATCATTTTTTATTTGTTGTAATAATGTTGGAGTGGGCATAGGTTACTCCCCAATAACCTCAAACCCATATTTTCTGATATGGGCCTGAAGAATCTGCAGATATTCTTGGGCAATCGGGGATAATTCCAACTGCTTTTGTTTAATCCAGCCCAAAGTCAGCGAATCTTCGACCGCCAGCGGAATGGCGACGATTTTATCGTCGTTCAGTTCACTGGAGATAATGCCGGAGCTGATAGTATAGCCATCCAGACCCACCATCAAATTGAAAATTGTGGCCCGATCACTGACCTTAATGCTTTTTTTATGCTCCAGAGTGCTGAGAATTTCTTCCGCAAAATAAAAGGAATTGCTGTCCCCTTGTTCATAAGAAAGATAAGGATATTCCTGTAAATCCTCTAACTGGACAATTTTTTTCTGGGTTAAAGGATTTTGGCGGCCGACAAAGACATGGGGCTGAGCGACAAATAAAGGCGTAAAAACTAAATCTTTTTCTTTAAATAATTTAGTCATCACTTGACGGTTAAAGTCATTTATATAGAGCACACCAATTTCACTTTTAAAACTAGTTAAATCATCTAAAATATTTTCCGTCTCGGTTTCCCGCAGTGTAAATTGATATTCGGCGGTTGTGACACCGCGAATCAGCTCAACAAAGGCATGGACCACGAAGGCATAATGCTGCGCCGATACGGAAAAAGCCTGCTTACGAACGCTTTGCTGCTGATAGCGTTCCTCCAGTAAATACACCTGATCCAAAATTTGGCGAGCATAAATCAAAAACTCCCGACCGTCATTGGTCAAAGTCACCCCCATTTTACTCCGCAGCAACAACTGGACCCCCATTTCATTTTCCAATTCCTTGATGGCATTGGATAAACTGGGCTGGGTCAAGAATAATTTTTTGGCCGCTTCATTGATGGAGCCAGTTTTAGCAATCATTTCCAAATATTCCAACTGTTGAATTCGCATAAGGGCCTCCTTTGATTAAGCACACCTGCTTCATTTTCAAAAATTATACGCCAGCTGCGGGGGGAATGCTATGAAGAATTTTTGCTAATTTTGCTGAATCATTTAGATTCCTACAGCTACCAAGTGATAGCTAGCTCCGATGTATATAAATGATGCCAATTGAGTTGATAAACATTTTTTCCAACATGATACTTTGATAAAATTTCAGTCAGCTTATTCATCCCCATCTTTTTTTAAATAATAGGTATTGATTAAAATGTTTTGATCGTGATTGCCAAATCCTTTTCCAAAAAGTGTCAAGCCACCTTGGTTTTTTGCATCCTTCTCAATTTCTAGACGTAGTTTGATAATGGGACTTTCTTGTAAATTTAAATCATTGATGGTTATTTCTGAGTAAGCTTCACCGTCTATTCCTGTATCAAGTTTATTAATCCTAATATGCTTTAATAATCCATATTGGCTAAACTCGTCATTCCACCATTTTGGAGTGTATCTGCCACGAACATCTGAAAAATTCCCAGGAACTGTATACACTGCAACTTTGACATCATTGACAAAGATGGAAATATCACTTGGCCAGACATTATTTGATAAAGGAAATTCTGATGCTATTTCTAAACTGATTTCTAGCAGCTCCGGAATTTCGTCTGCTTGCAAAAGATTTGGCACTTTATACTCCACAAATCCTCTGTTAAACCATAATAATGCTGCATTTACCCGATTGCCATCTAGAAAATATTTTGGATCATCGGATTTGCCAACTACTCCATCCACCGTGGCTAAGCCACATGTTGGCTCAACCAACACGTCGGTAAAATGACCTATTTTCAAGTCAGTTTGATGTAGATGAAAAGGTTGATAAATTTTTTCTGGGAAAACAATGTTGATGTTATCCACTTTTAAAAACACCATCTTTTTATTGCGATTTTTACCCAAACCCCTTTCAGATGAAAGAATCCCCGCATCCTCCAACTGCTGAACATGTCTACTCACGATTGCATTGCTAATCCCTAAATGCTCAGCAATTTCTTGAATACTTTTTTGCTTATCCCCCACAAAGCGAATCATTTTTATTCTTGTATCACTGGCTAAAGCTTCAAAGACCGGCAAAGAAAGATTACTTAAGTCAAGTTCCATTTCTATACTCCTTTTAACTAATTAGTTAAAGTAAAAAACTAGTTCACAAGACTAACATAAAACTTCTATAACTAAAAAGTTGTTTTTATAAAACTATTGTAACATAGCATTGACAGCGATTGCAACGGATGTTATTTTGACTTTGTACTAAAAAAACAAGGAAGGAATTACTAATAAGTTAATCATGAAAAATCTATCAACCAACTATTCTATTAACTTTTTAGTAAATGGTAATCAGAATGAAAAAGACTAAATTATTCGCTGGTTTGTTAGTAGCAAGTTCGTGTTTCACCTTGTTAACAGGATGCGGGGGATCATCAGACGGCTCAAGTTCAGAGGCGAGTGCCAATGAAATCACTTTTTGGAATCCTTTCACCGGAGCCGACAATTCAAATTTATTGAAATTAATTGATGAGTACAATGCAACTGATCCAGATTTCAAAATTAAAAATGTGTCACTAAAAGAAACCGATATGTATTCAAAAATACCGACTGTTGTAAATTCCGGTAAGAATATTCCCGATTTAAACATTGTCCATGCAGAAAGAATTCAACAATATGTGGACAACGATATGTTGGAATCTTATGACGATATTTTAGGAGACTATACAAATATAACTGCAGAGAATTATGTTGCAGAAGCTTGGAACTTAGGAGAGATTGATGGTTCCCGCTACAGTTTACCATTTGACATCCACAATTGGGGGACCTATTACAACCAAGATTTGTTAGAAAAATACGCACCCAATGCTTTAGATGACAATATACTAACCTTTGATGAAATCACTGAGGCAGGGAAAAAAGCAGCAGCAGATGATGTCCGGGGAATTGCAGTAACATGGGTTAAACCAAATTATTTATCTCTGTTAGCTCAAGAAGGCGGTTCGTTAAGTGAAGATGGTATCACTCCAACTTTAGATACAGCTGCTGCAACCGATGCAATCACAGAATGGAAAACTTTATTCGATGAAGGCGTGACGACTAAAGATGGTGAAGATCCAACCCAATTGTTTTTAGCGGGCAAGCTACTGTTCATGCCAGAAGGAATTTGGCTACAAAATAATATTAAAGATGCTGAGTTTGAATGGGGTTTAACCAATTCACCGCAACTATCTGATGACATTAGTCAAACTGTCAATTGGGCCTCCTCTCACCAATTTGTCATGTTTAAAAACTCCGAAAGATCTGAGGAAAAAACTCAAGGAATTATGGACTTCATTGAATGGATTAGAACCAATTCTGTCGAATGGGCAAAAGCTGGACAAAATCCTGCCAGCCTAGATATTTTAAGCAACGAAGAATACCAAGAAATGCCGCAATCGCTATTTATCAGCAGTGCTGAGGAGCAAGCAACCTTAAAAATCTTTGATTACAAATACAACGGTTATGTAGCTGAATATTTAGATGCCAATGGTTTTGATGCAATCTTCGGAAAAACCTCGATTGAAGATTTCGTAAATAATATGCAAAAAGAAGTCGCCGACAAAGTTGCGAAGGATAATTAAAATCTTCTGAAACTGTAATGGGAAGAAGCATAAATTGGCGATTTTCCCATTACGGTTTCTTTTTAAGAAAGGGTGTTTATTATGATGGCTTCATCAGCTACAACCAAGGCGAAAAAGCAAACCACTTTAAAAAAAGTAACACCTTGGTTCTTTTTAGCTCCCCACTTGATTATCTTTTTAATATTTTTCTTAGTTCCTGTAGTATTTGGAATCTACATATCTTTTACGGATTGGAATTTATTTTCGACACCTACTTTCGTCGGACTAGATAATTATAAAGAGCTATTCTTTAATTCAAATTCAATATTTTATGAGCAGCTACGCATTGGACTAAAAAATACCTTTCTATTTGTTATCTGTACAGTACCATTTTGTATTGGTATTCCTTTGATTTTGGCGGCGGCTCTTAATACTAAACCTCGACTAGGTAAAATTTTTCAATCTATTTTTTACATGCCTTCTTTATTCGCTATCTCTGCTGTGGTCATCATTTGGACTTTAATCTTTAATGTCAACTATGGTCCGATTAACAATATTTTCGATACAGCAACCTCGTGGTTAGGCACGCAACCCTTTGCTTGGATAGCTCTTGTTGTAGTGACAGTCTGGTGGACGATTGGTGGTAATATGGTGATTTATCAAGCTGCCTTAAATGGCATCCCTAAAGACTACTACGAAGCAGCGGATATCGATGGGGCAAGCTCCTTGCAAAAGTTTTTGAAAATAACCTTACCTGCTATTCGTGGACAAATCTTATATACCGTTGTCATGACAACAATTGCTCAGTTTAATGTTTACGGTCAGCCGCTAATGTTAACTGCTGGGGGGCCGAGTAATTCCACAAGGGTTCTATTAATGTATATTCAACAAAATGCCTTTGGTTCAGGACAATCCATCGCAGGAATGGCTTCAGCCATGGCAGTAATCTTAGGTTTATGCATCATGGTTGTATCTGCCGTTCAATTTAAGTTTTTAAGAAATCGAGATTAGGAGGACGCCATCGTGAAAAAAAGTATCGTTTCCAAAACAATAGCCTTTATTTTTTTATTAGCAATGGCTGCAATTTGGTTAGTTCCTTTAATCTATGGAGTTATGACTTCATTTAAATCCGAATTAGAGTTACTAACTGCCGGCTTCAAGATTCTACCAATTGAATGGGTGCTAACCAACTATACTTCTCTTTTAGTAAATAATACTAGTACACCTCTTGTCAGCTGGTTTATGAATTCTCTTTTTATTGCGGTTAGTCATACCTTATTAGTTTTAGTAGTTGTATCCTTCTCAGCTTTTGCCTATAGTCGCTTAAGTTTTAAAGGGAAAAATGCTCTTTTTTCCTTTTTGTTAGCTACGATGATGTTTCCAAGTGTTGTGAATTTGATTCCACTGTATAAAATTGTTGATATTTTCGGTTGGGTTAATACCCCGCTTGCGATGATTATTCCAGGCGCTGCCGGTGTCTTTAATATTTTTCTGGTGAAGCAATTTATGGATAATATTCCGAAAGACTTCGATGAAGCAGCACAAATTGATGGAGCAAATGATTTTACGATTTTCAGAAAAATTATTCTGCCTTTAATTAAGCCAGTGTTACTTGTTGTAGCGTTGTTTTCCTTCACTGGTTCTTGGAATGATTTCCTATGGCCTTCCATTGTCTTCAATGATATTGATAAAATGCCGATTACCTCAGGCTTGCAATTACTCCAAGGAATGTATCAAGCACAACCGACATTACTAATGGCTGGCGCATTAATTGCAATCATTCCTACTTTTATTTTGTACTTGTTTGCTCAAAAATATTTCCTACAATCAATGTCTCTTTCAGCCGGTGTGAAAGGATAGGATGACGATGAATCGAAAAATAGAACGTAGGTTAGTAAAAATAACGGGAATCTGGCAGATTATTGATGGCTTAATTACCATTTTAGTCTATGGCATTTATCAACAACAAGTTCTGACTGGTGGCTTAAGTACCATTGAACATGTTGGGAACATGTTCTTCTTCATTTGCATGTTTGGGACCTTATTAATTGGATTAGGATTATTTAACTTGATTCTTTCAAAACGTTATATGAAAGATCAAGAAACCAGCAAAAAAATCGGTTGCTATCTATTAGTATTGGGCATATTTTCATACTTTATCATGGATTTTGTCACGATGGTTTTGGCCATGGCAGCCGGTGTTATATTCTTAGCAAGAAATAAATCAATCAGAATTAGTAAATCCACTATTGGATAAAAAGGAGAAAAAAATGAAAAAAACTAGTTACCCTCGCCCTCAACTCGTTCGCAATAATTGGACAAATTTAAATGGCGAATGGTCGTTCAAATTTGACGATGGCAATCAAGGCCTAAAGGAAAAATGGTATCAGAATTCAGATGTCTATGATCAAACAATTCAAGTTCCGTTTGTCTATCAGAGCCAAGAGAGTGGAATTGCCGACCGAACACCCCATGACATTGTTTGGTATCACCGTCAATTTGACTTAGCAAAAGAAAAAAATCAACGAGTCATTTTACATTTTGGAGCAGTTGATTATGAATCAGACATCTATCTCAACGGTCAGCACGTATGCAAGCATATTGGTGGACACACTTCTTTCCAGACAGATATTACAGACTTATTAGCTGATAATTCTTTGCAGAGTTTGAGTGTTCGCGCATATGACGCACATTATGACGAAAGTATTCCACGGGGAAAACAATTCTGGGAGGATGAATCGAGAGGAATTTGGTACACCAATTCCACAGGCATTTGGCAGACTGTTTGGCTAGAAGTAGTAGCGGAGACTTATATCCAAGAACTTTACTTAACGCCAAAATTCGATGAAGGTAAAATAGAGCTTAAAGTTTCTCTAAATCAATTAATGAACTCTGAGATAAAATTACAATATGAAATCTCCTTTAAAGAACAACTAATTGTTAGCGGTATCGCAAATCTTACTGAAAAAAATTTAATCCTAGATATTGATTTAATTCAAGATTATATTTTCAGAAAAAATTACCATGGTGAGGGTTGGTCTTGGACTCCCGAAACGCCAAATCTTTTTGATATCAAGCTGACCTTGCTGGAAGATGGCAAGACTCTTGATACTGTTGAAAGTTATTTTGGTATGCGAAAAGTTCACTGGGAAAATGGCATGTTCTATTTAAACAATAAGCCTTATTATCAAAAGCTAATCTTAGACCAAGGATATTGGCCGACTGGCTTGTTAACTGCCCCAACGGACGAAGATTTTATTCAAGATATTGAATTATCGAAGGCGATGGGCTTTAACGGCTGTCGCAAACACCAAAAAACCGAAGACCCAAGATTTTTATATTATGCCGATCAAATGGGCTTCATAGTATGGGGCGAATGCGCTGCACCAGCCGTATACAACCATCAATCGGTAGAAAGATTAATGTCAGAATGGACTGAAATTATTAAACGAGATTACAATCATCCAGCGATTGTGACCTGGGTTCCCATTAATGAAAGCTGGGGGGTGCCTGATATTTCATTTGATCGCCAGCAACAGCATTTTTCTCAAACAATGTACCACTATCTTCATTCACTGGACAAAACACGTCTCGTAATCTCCAATGATGGTTGGGCTGCGACAGAAACAGATATCTGCGCAATTCATAACTATTGCCACGGACAAGAGGATGAAGTTCAAATTTATGACTATTTCAAAGATACATTGATTTCAAGAGAAAAGCTGTTATCCAGACCTTCAACGCCTTGGCCAATTTTTGCAAATGGTTTTGACTATCAAGACCAACCAATTTTGTTAACTGAATTTGGTGGTATCGGTTTTGATGTCTCAGGTCAACCGGGCTGGGGCTATACTTCTGTCGAAAATGCAGAAGATTTTGTAAAAGATTATCGTAGAATAATGGAAGCTGTCTATGCCTCCACAGGATTATGGGGCTACTGCTATACCCAGTTAAGTGATGTTGAACAAGAAATTAACGGCTTAGTAACTTATGATCGTCAACCAAAATGTGACTTGTCAGCCATAAAAGCAGTCAACGATATGTTCCATGTCCCTAGTGTAGAATAATTTCAAAAAAATTTGGAGTATGGGCGCCTGCTCATACTCCTACCTTTTTATAAAAAAAACCGCAAAAATACTCCCCTCAATTTCCTGCAGCACCCCTTCACTCCAACAAATAATGTAGCAGCCGTTTATGGTCATCATAAAAGACTTTGCTTTCTTTGAAGGCCAGCGTTTCCTCGAGGGGCAGCTCCTCTAGACCCGCTTCCGAAAATTGATAAATTTGCGCATTGGGATACGCCATGATGATTGGCGAATGGGTCGCAATGATGAGTTGCGAGCCCGTCTTGACTAGCCGATGCATTTGTTCCAGTAAAGAAAATTGGCGGCTGGTTGATAAGCCCGCCTCTGGCTCGTCCAGCAAATAAAAACTGTCGCCGCCAAAACGATTTTCAATAATTGCCAACAGACCTTCTCCGTGGGAGCGTTCATGAAGTGATTGGCCGCCGTAGGAACCAAAGGGCGTCATTTCATATCCAGAAAGCTCTTCAATTTCTGACGCCACATTATAATAAGTTTCTGAGCGCAGAAAAAATTTTGTTTTTGGAAGTGTGCCTTTTCTAATCAGGCGCACATTCTCATGGAGTGAAGAGTGGCTCGCAAATGTTTCAAAGTTAAAATTTTGGCTGCCGCCTTCTGGATTGATACCATAGGCAACAGCAATTGCCTCCAAAATCGTTGACTTACCAGTGCCATTATCTCCTGACAAAAAGGTAACAGGAGCGGTAAAAGGTAGCCTGCCCTCCTGCTTTAAAATTTCCTGTACAGCAAAAACTTCAAAGGGATACCCCTTTTGCTGTGTATCATTGATTTTTAACTCATGAAGAAACATGGTCCTCCTCCTTTTGATTGTCCAATTTTCAAACCGGTCTTTCCTTCCAATATAACAAACGTTGCAAAAGTGTCAACCAAGCAAAAAAGCTGCAAAAAGCTGCAGCTCTACTACTTGGCGTATATTTCAGGAATTTTCTGAAGTGGATCTTCGGTTCAGCAATATACAATTGTTGCTAGAAGTTGAAATTCTGGTGGTGCCTGTTAAAAAAATTCAGGCTTTTTTTACGACTTTAAAATTATGGTTGACACTAGCGTTGATTACCGGATGTTTTTCTAGATAATTGGCAATCAGTTCGGTCATATCAATCTGAACTTCCCGAACAATTTTTTCTGGAGTAAACATTTGAAAATTGCCGCCCCCCACTGCTCGGTATTGATTGGTGACAATTTCTAACTCATCCGTTGGTTTCACCGGCTGTCCTTTAAAAGTCAACTTAGTAATCCGCTGTCCAACAGGCTGCGTCATATCGATAATGTACTCAATACCTTCATACATATCGTAATTATAATACTGTGGCTTTGGATCAATGAAGGCCGGATTAAACTGGATTTCGCCATCTTCCAAAATTAAATAATTGGCAGTTTGCTCAAGGGCCGCTTTCAAATCGGTGCCGGAAATTTTTAAAACGGCTAGCGTGTTCGGGTAAATATAATTGGTGATAATATCCCGCATGGTAATCGTCTCTTGAAATCCTTTGCCTTCATTGTTAAACAACGCCGTCCCGGAAATCTCCGCACCACTGGCAGCCATTTGCACCTGATTAATAAATTCTACATAGGGATGCTCAACTAAGCGGGCCTGCATCGCATCGACAATCGTCATGTCACCGACAACTTTTCCCACCGGCTGGTCGAGCCAAGCCTCCAACTCTTTTTCAATAGGAGCAACAGCAGCTAAAATTTCTTGATCGGCTTTAACATCTGCCACCGGATGAATTTCAGCTTTGCTAGTAGTCACTTGATAGCCAGTTGCCGTTTTTTTCAGCTCCAATTGAATTTCGCCTACATGATTGCCACGATAGCCTGGCTGTACGATTGGCACGCCATTGACAATGGCGGCGATTTCCCGATGCTGATGTCCGGTCACTAAAGCGTCGATGCCGGCAACTTCTGTCAGCAATTGATAACCTTCATTTTCCCCGGTCAATAATTCGGTGGGCTCTCCTGTGACTAAATCCCGTTCAAATCCGCCGTGATAGCTGACGATTACCACGTCAGCTAATTTCCGTAATTGAGGTAGATATTTTTTGGCGGTTGCCACAGCGCTGACAAACGTCAAACCCGCAATCGTTGCTGGCTGCTCCCAATGGGGGATGTATTGAGTATCTAAGCCTAGAATGGCAATTTTAGCACCCGCTTTTTCGATAATTTCATAGGCTTTGCCAAATGCTGGCTCACCGTTTTCATTTAAAATATTTGCTGCTAAAACCGGTGTTTGATAACTGGCAACTGCTTCTTCTAAGTAAGCCCGACCGTAATTAAATTCGTGATTGCCTAAAACATGAACGTCATAGCCGATTAAGTCGGTGACTTGCGTCAAGTCAGCAGCCGTCAACTTATTTTCTTTGGCAACGAAATAGCTGAAGGGCGAGCCTTGAATAAAATCGCCATTTTCAATTTTTATCACCGGACCTTCTGCCGCTGCAGTCAGTTCTTTGATTTTACTGGCAACTTTGGCTGCACCGATTGGCAGCTCTTGCTTGTCAGCGTAATTGGTCGGATAAATATAGCCGTGGATATCGCTGGTTTCTAAAATAGTTAAACGCATAAGTTCCTCCAATTAACGAAAGAACCTGCGACAAAATTGTCACAGGCCTTCCTCGTGTTTATCATCAGCAGATTCAACCTGCTGGATTTTTAACGCTTATTGGTTCCAAGCATCTTGGAATTGTGAAACAGAGTCTTCAATTAATTGGTCGGTATCTTGGTCGGTGTTCGACAAGATATTTTCCATAATTGCCCGAGTTTCATTGTAAGCAGCATCAGAACTTTGTGCCACTGGAATTGAGAATAAATGTGCTGTTGCTTGGCCTAATTCTGCCGGTACTTTTGTTTCTGGATTGTCTAAGTATTCTGTTGAAGTTAAAACAGATTCGACAACGGGCATGTAGCCTGTGTTGACAGCCCAATCCAATTGCGATTCAGGAGAAGTTAAGAATTTCATGTATTCAAAAGCAGCTGTTCTTTCTTCTGAAGAAGCGCTGTCGAACATGTAAATGTCCGTTCCCTGTTGCAGGTTCATTTCAGCCGGGCGAGTTGCTACGCCGTATTCAAAGACACCTTCAGTATCTTTTTTCACGTAGCCTTCACCAGCGATAGAGCCGATAAACATTGCTACTTGTTCATTAGCAAATGGTCCAGATAAGTAGCTGTCAGAACCAGCAATTCTAAAGTAGCCTTCTTTAACACCATCTGCATAGTAGTTGATAACTTCTTTAGATTCGTCACCGGCAAAGTCTAAGTCAGCATTGAAATCAACACCGGCATTTTCCATACCGATAGCATAATAATTGTTTAATGAATCAAAACCAGCTCCGACAACTTCACCGTTTGATTGTTCGTAAATTGTCTTAGAAGCTTCCGCCAATTCTTCAAAAGTTGTTGGCACTTCGACGCCGTATTCAGCTAACATATCCGCATTGTAGAATAACATTTCTGTCGATTTGTTAAAAGGAATTCCATATTGCGTGCCATCGATTTGCGCACCCTCCATCAAGGGTTCCCGAATTGCTTCTTGGTCGCCCCAACCGATATCGGTGTTATCGATGTAATCTTGTAAATCGACTAGCATGCCATCAGTTGCTGCGCTGTATAACCAGCCTGGGTAAGCTTGAGTAATTGTTGGTAAATCTTTTGGTGAAGGCAAAGTAGAATTGATTTTTGCTTGCAAATCAGAATATTGAGATTGGTTTTGCAACTCAATGGTGATATTCGGATTCGCATCCATAAATTCTTGAGTTAGTGATACCAATTCTTCTTCTTGGGCACCATTCATCGCATGCCAAAATGTGACAGTAGTTCCTTCAGATACTTCTGTCGCAATTTCGCTGCTGGCAGTTGAGTCCGCCGTTGAATCGTTGCTGCCACCGCAAGCCCCTAATAAAAGTGCTGCACTTGCTGCAAATACTCCAAATGTTACTTTGTTTGCTTTCATCTTTTACGCTCCCTCTTTATAAAACAATTTTTTGCCCACGTGTGGGTAATATTCTTTCACCATACGGATTCTCCAGTTTTTCTGGCTTCAAGGTATGGATTGGAACCAATAGTTTAGGCTGAATCCAAGCAATAATTTGCTTCAAATCAGCAGGAAAAGCATGCCCCGATACTGCTAGACGCAGAAATTCGATTTCATGATCCGCTAATAGCGCTAAAAAGACTGCATAAGCCGGATCAAAGTCCCCCAAAGGCTGAGCATCCAAGTGTAAATAAAGTCCCCCGGCCTGCAGCTGTTCAAAATCAGCAACTGCCTGCCACAAATATTTTTCATCATCAGCTAATAAAGTTTGATAGCTGACTTCTAACTCTGGATTTAAATCAGGATTTATTTTGTCTTTGGCATAATAATAAGGCACTTGTTTGCCAAAAATCTCCTGTAATAAACTGGCTTGATTGGCTTCCAATACCACTGTCCGTGGCGAATGCTCAACGAGTTGTAAAAAGCGTTCAACATTGGCTGGATAGCCGTTAAAAGTAATTTGCCGTTTCGGGTTTTCTAACTCGACATCAACAACTCTTTGAATCAAGTCTTTTTCACTTAAAACTTTGATTTCTTCGGGATTTTCTTCCCGTTCTGGAAAACTAATGCTGACCCCTTCCATCATCAATAAATCCGTTTGAAAGGCCGCTTTGGCAAAGGCCTCCGTAATTTCCGGATGATATCCATGCAGGCGTAAGTCCCCTGTGTAAGTGATCAATTGTTCCGGCGTGCGAATCAATAACGCTGAAGCGCCGAAAGCATCATGATCCACCGGCCAAATTTCCACCGAGATTTCCCCAACTTGAATGACATCCCGTGGTTTTAAGCCAATCATTTCTCTGACAAAGTTTTTTTCAGCAAAGGGCGACGGGGTTAAAAAGTCGCCGTCCCGATTTAGTTCTTCTAAAATCGCCTTCGTTTCCGCCAAAGTATACAACGGAATAGAGGGATCTAAGTAATTGATAATTTTTGAATGGTCCAAATGAGCATGGGACAAAAAGACCGCTGTCTCTTTAAACTCCTGAGGCGTCTCCCCTTGATAGGAATAATTCAAGCGAGCGTCGTAAATTCCCGACATCTCCGGCACCCAGCGATGATCGACAAGTGTTTGTAAATTTTCGTCCGGTAACGGTGTTTCAGGATGATATTCAGAACCAAAATCAAAGAAAATATGAGCGTCTTTATAAGCGACTTCAATAATCGTGCCGCCAATTGTTAAAATTCCGCTGTGAAAGGTCACAGTTGTCTTAGCCTTTGATGCCATCTTTTGCCACTCCTTTGATAATTTCTTTTCTGAAAATAAGATAAATAATTAAGATGGGAATGACCGTCAAGGTGGCAGCCGCCATTTGCAATTGGACATCACTGCCGCTTTCTGTAGTGAAGGCTGACAGTCCATTATTCAACAGTCGCAAATCTTTTGTATTGGTAACTAAAAGCGGCCACAGGAATGAATTCCAACTGGAAATAAAAGTTAAAATCCCCACGGTAACTAGAGCTGGTTTTGACATGGGAATTAAAATCCGGCGAATGTATTGCAAATCCGTCGCCCCGTCAATTTTGGCAGCTTTATAAAAGGTGCTGGAAATTCCTTTAAGATAGCCGTTCAAATAATAAATATAGAAAATACTCGTCAGGAATGGAATAATCAAGGCCGTGTACGTATTCAGCAAGCCCAGTCTGGCAATTGTATTGTAGTTGGTAAAAATAATTGATTCATAAGGCACCATCAACAGGGAAACCATAATCGCCATCACAACTTTTTTAAAGCGAAACTCTAAGCTAGTTAATGCAAAGGAAGCTAATACGGCAGTGATCAATGTAAAAATAGTCGTCACCGTTGACACAAAGACGGTATTGATAAAATATTGCAGAAACGGTGCCCGCTCAAAGACTGTCGTAAAATTGCTCCATTGCAGAGCTTCTGGGATAAAGGTCGGCGGAATACTTGTCGCTTCCCGATAAGTCATCAAGCCCGCTAAAATCATATAGACAAAGGGGAAGACGGTGATAATCGCTAATAAAACAATAAAGACATAACTGATAGTTGTCAGCACTTTACTCATCTTAATTGCCCACCTTTCGCAACAATTTATTTTGGATAAAGGTGACCGCTAGAATAATTAAGAACAACACGACAGTCGCTGCCATCGCCACACCTGGCCGACCGGCAATATGAAATTTATCATAGATATAATAAACCGCCGTGGTCGCACTGTTGGCAATCCCAGCTTTCCCGCCAAATAAAGCATAGACCTGAGTATAAACTTTAAAGGCACCAATCACATTGACTGTCAGCAAAAAGGCAATCGTTGGAATCAATTGCGGGAAGGTAATCCGGCTGAAAATTTCCCAGCTATTTGCGCCAAACATTTTGGCAATTTTATAATGTTCCTTGTCGATATTTCTGAGGCCTGCCAGCAAAATAATAATATTGAAGGCCAGACTGCTCCAAATCCCAAAAATAATCAAGGTTGGCATGCTCATCTTGACATCGTCAAGCCAATTGACTCCGGGAATTCCGAAAAAGCCCAGAATATAATTGACAATCCCATAAGAGCCGTTAAAGAAATAACGGAAGACAATCCCGATGGCAATTGTTGAAGTCACATAAGGCATGAAGAAAATTGTTTCAAAAAAACTTTTGAATTTCACTTTTTCAAAGATGACCCAGGCAATCGCTAAAGAGATGATTAAAGCAATCGGCACCACAGTGAAGGTGTAGAGAGCAGTATTTTTTAGCGCCCGAAAAAAGACTGGGTCGCTGAGAATTCTTTGATAATTTTCGATACCGGCCCACTGCTGGTTGATTAAGCTGCCGCTTTGAAAACTCATCCAAAATGAACGAATCAACGGATAAATGCTAAAGAATACAATGACAATCAACGAGGGCAACAGGAAAAGCCAAGCTTTTGGCTGGTTCTCTGGATTGTAATTCTTCTTAAATTTAAACATTAGTAGATGCGCGCCCCTTCTTTTTCAAAGATAAAGGCCTTGTTCAAATTAAAACGGAAACCTTGGGTATTGCCTTCTTCAATGGCGACTTCAATTGGCACTAAAGACTTGGAGTGAATCTCATTAACGTCAAAATTCAAAATTCGTTCCCGGCCAATCAACTCTACGCTTTTAATATTAGCCGTGAAATCCGGCTCAGCATCGGCTGGAATCACATCCTCAGGTCGAATACCAATATAGTATTGACCGTCTTGATAGCCTTTTTTAAAGCGCTCATCACTGAAGCGCTCCAGCGGAATACTAAATTCCGGATGCAGCATCTGACCCGCTTTGATTTCCACTGGTAAAATATTGATAATTGGATTTCCGATAAATTTAGCTACGAATAAATTGCTAGGCTCCAAATAAAGATTTTGCGGATCATCATCTTGTTGAACGACACCTTCATTTAGCAAAATAATTTTATCGCTGATGGAAAGAGCTTCTTCTTGGTCGTGGGTCACGAAAATTGTGGTGATACCGACTTCTTTGACAAGACGGCGAATTTCTTCCCGAATCTTCAAACGCAGGCGGGCATCTAAATTACTTAACGGTTCATCTAATAATAAAACTTCAGGATTTTGGACCAAAGCCCGGGTAATCGCTACCCGCTGTTGTTGCCCACCAGATAAAGTGCCTGGTTTTTTATCCTTTAATTCTTCGATATTGGTCAGCTTCATATACTTTTCAGCAATCGGCTTGGCCTCTGCTTTTTTCATTTTTTTGTCGCCGACAGTCAGTGGAAACATGACATTTTCCTCAACCGTCATATGTGGATATAAGGCATAATTCTGGAACACAAAGCCAATATTGCGGTCCTTCGGTTCAGTTTTCACGACCGATTTCCCGTCAAAGCGAATGTCGCCTTCTGTTGGTGTCAACAAGCCGGCAATCATATTTAAAATCGTCGACTTGCCGCAGCCGCTTGGCCCCAGCAGACAAACCAAATCTCCTTTTTCAATCGTAAAGTCCACCGACTTCAAGGCTTCAAACCCATTTTCAAAGACTTTTTTTAAACCGACAATTTCAATCAATGTCGAATCCCCCATCTATTTATCAAAATCAAATTTATGTAAAACAAAAAATTACAGCAGCTATTTTTATTTTAAAACTTTACTTATTTCAAATGGTCTTTATGAGATATTTTTTAAAAACTTATCCTTAAAAATTTATAGAATTACCAGCTCCCCTTCGGCAATATTTCTAAAAAACAATTCAGCTTATTATCAGCTTTTTTTAGCAAAAAGAAAATACTTTATTTAAAATTATTTCTCTAAGGTGCCCGGCCAAGCCAACGTACCACCGGCAACATTAGTGACATCATAGCCCGCTTCTGCTAAAAACTCGCTGGCTCTTTGTGAGCGCTGACCGCTGCGGCAAATAATGTAATACTTTTGGTCCTTTGACAACTGAGCTAAATTTTCCGGTAGCTCCTCCAGTGGCAAACTCACTGCGTTAGGCACATGCCCAGCAAAAAAGCCCTCTACCGGGCGAACATCTAGAATATGTAATTTTTTCTGTGTTGCCTGTTGATAAAAATCCTTCATCGAAATCGTTTGATACATATTGAGCCTCCCATTTTTCTTTCTTATGTTGATAATATACAATAAGCCTAGTTATTACCACTAATTGTTCTTTGGAATGACTGAGTGCTTCCATGGAAAATGCAAACAAACTTAGGAGGAATCTTTATGAAGGTTGTCTTTCACATTGATGAAAAAGAAAAATGGCCGGAAGCCCGCAGCAATGTAAAAAATTTGCTACAGGCCACAGCCACAATTGAAGTGATTGTTTTAGTAAATGGTGGAGCTGTCACCGGTTATCTTGAACCGGCTTACCAACACTTTATCAGCAATCCCAAAATTATTTTCCACGCTTGCCACAATGCGTTAAAGGCGAATGATATCGCAGAAGAACAGCTACCTAAAAATGTCGAGGTGGTGCCCGCTGGCGTTTTAGATTTAGTTAAGCTACAGTCGAATGGCTATGCTTATATTAAGCCTTGAGGGAGTAATCTAGACACAATTTTAGCAGCGAGCTATTTGGCAAAAGAAAAGACCAGCAATGGCGAACGTTTTAAGTTTAAGCTGTTGCTGGCCTTTTTTGTTTTCTATTTTTTTAGATTCTTATATGATTCATTGACTTGTTAAAATGAACCAGGTTTTGCCAGTCCAAAGGCTACACAGACTTCAACGCCTCATCAATCTCATCTGAACCGCCCATCATGGAGATAACCTTTTTAATCGTATTAGGATATTTCAACAATTCTGCTAAAGTTTTAGCGACATCGGGAATCGGATTGAGACCCATCGCTCCGCTGTTTACGGAAATTTTGCCTGTTGCGGTAGTTTCTTCTAGACTACCTGGCTGTAAAATTGTGTAGTCCAGCTGCGTGTTATCGATGAGCCAATGGTCAGCGAACATTTTGGCGATATTATAGTTCATGATTTTTTCTAAACCAGTGCCCCGCCATTTTTCCGGTTCCATGGAATACGTCGAGCTCAATTGAATATAGCGTTTGATACCTTGGGTTTCGGCAGCCTGCATTAATTTAACTGCACCGAACAAATCGGTTTGTAGTAAATCTTGGCCCCGAGAGCCGGCGACAAAATAAACGACTTCGGCATCCGCTAAAGCAGCGGCCATTTCGGCGACTTCCCAGTGTAAATCAAAATGGACGGGGGTGATCTTAACGCCCGTTTTTATTTTTTCAGGGCTTCTAGCTCCGGCTAATACCTCATGACCGTCTTCAATCAAATCGGCAATTAATTCTTCGGCTACCCGACCGGCTGCCCCTGCGATAAACATTTTCATTTTCTGTACCTCCTGTTTGACTAATTGATTTAAATTAAGCATACCCTAAAGACTTTTTTTCTTCAAAAGTGCTGTTTATTGATTAGATGCGACCTTGCCATACGTGCGATTCGTGAAATATTTCAAAATCAATGGTGAAACGAGGGTTGTCACTAAAATAATTAAGACCAGTGAAGAATAGTAATCACTGGCAACTACGCCGGCGTCTGTCCCTAATTGTAAAATGATTAAGGCCATTTCCCCTCGTGAAACCATTCCTGCGCCAATCATCCAGCTACTGTTATTAGAAAAACCAGAAAGCTTGGAGCCGATAAAGCCGCCAATCATTTTAGCGGCAATTGCCACCAAAACAAAGGCCACGACTAGAACTATTTGGCTTTTTAATTGGCCGAAGGAAACGCTCAGACCGATGCTGACAAAAAAGACTGGAATAAAAACAGCATAACCAAGGGCCTCCACATTGCGATGGACCTCTGTTTTATCTTTGGTTTGACTGATGGCAACGCCAGCAAAAAAGGCGCCAATCACTGAACTAAGTCCGACTAAATCCGCCAAGTAGGCCATCGAAAGACAAATGACCAATGACACGATAATGACGGCCGCCGGTGCATACACTTTGCGGCTGAGGTTCATTAAATAAGGTGCCAACCATTTGACTAAACAGTAAATCAATAGAAAATATAGTAAGTCCTCTAACACAATCAAAAGAATTGATGGAGAATTGCGACTATTGTCAGGTGCTAAAAACGTAAAGCTAAAGCTGACCAACAGCACCGTCAAAATATCATCAATTACTGCTGCCCCTAAAATTGTCGAACCTTCTTTAGTGTCTAAGGCCTTCAATTCCTTTAATACCTCCACTGAAATACTGACGGAAGTAGCGGTCAAAATAATTCCAAAAAAAATTGCTTCAGTGGTGGAAATCGCCAGCACTTGTCCTGTACCAAAGCCTAAGAAAAGCGGCAACAGGATGCCAAAAGAAGCAACAAGCAAAGCCGGTCTCAAATATTTTTTTAGCTGGCTCAGATTACTTTCCATGCCAGCAATAAACATTAGCAAAATGACGCCGATTTCTGAAAACTCATGAATCAAGGTATCCGGATGCAACCAATTGAGAACCCCTTCCCCTAAGATTACGCCAATCAGTAGCTGCCCGACGACTGCCGGGATGCCAATTTTTTGCGAAAAATGAGAAGCGATGGTAGTTGCTAATAAAATAAGACACAAGATACCGATAAATTCCATTGTCGTAACTTCCTTTTTCTATATAATTGATCACCAAAAGCATAGCACTTCTTGGGTAAAAAAACGAAAAAAATCCCCCAAACTTGAAAATGTTTGCGGGATTTTTCTATTTACATTTTTCAGCGATTATTTTGCGGAAAGTTTTCCTGCAGCCATTGAATCAACATCGTCGCCACTTCAATTTGTTGCTCGCCATTGGACATTTCCGCTAGATTGTCCCCTTTTTGTTCACCGTAACTACCAAAGCCGGCATGATTGCCGCCAACAATTGATTGGTAATTCGTATCACTTGGCAGATATTCCTTTGCCGCTTCATAATTATCCCAGTCTAAGACACCATCATCACTTGCGGTCAAAGAAAGAACCGGCAAATCACTCGTAGCTAAGCTCCCCTTTTCATCAGGGTAGCTGGCCAAATAAATCATTCCGGCTACTTGATCCAAGTGGTTAGCAGTAAAGCGGCTGGCCATCACGCCACCTAAGGAATGTCCCGCTAAAATATACGTGTCGGCGGGATTTTCTTCGATAATTTTTTCAGCTGCGTTTTCTCCCAGAACAGCGAGATTCAAAGGGAGTTTCAAAAGGTAAACATTGTAGCCGGCTTGGGCCACCTGCTCAGCCCAGATACTGTAGCTATCCGCCTCCACCAGCGCTCCTTGATAGAAAATTAAGTTGATGCTACTTTTCTCCGGTGCCGCAAAATAATAATAATCCTTTGATTCTTGGCTCACCTGTTCCGCATTCACGGCTGCCGTTGAGGCACTGTAGGTACTTTTTTCGAGGTACAAAAAGCCCCCGGCAAAGACTAAGACAATCGCCAATAAAGCACCAAGCAGAACTTTTTGCCATCTGGCTAGTTTTTTCATTTTATTTCCTGACTTTCTTTAGATATTTTCCAACTGCCAGATGATCGTAGCACAAAAAACAATTTCTGACAGCAATTGTGACTGCTGATTAGTTTGTCTCAGACCATAATTTTTCAATTGTCTTTGCAAGTAAAACGGGCTTGCCAAACTTCAGTAATTATCAAAGAAAATAAAAAAATGAAGAAAAATTTCCACTTGGCTCATCTGTAAGCAATTAGAAAATGGCTGCACAACTAGTTTAGGCCGCGCCGAACCTTGCGATCTAACGAAAAATATCCAGTAGGAACAGTTAATCATTTTCAATTTGCGATGAAATCCTCCTAACTTATAGGAGCATAGGTACTTTCTGTCTTACGCAACCACTGAACCACAAAAAAGTGCAATATAATTCGGGCTTTCAGCTGTAAAAAAGGCTAATCTCACAGCTCAGCAAAAAAGCTACTGTTTTATCACAATAACAGCAGCTTTTCGATGTCAATATTTGGTACAAGAATTTGCTTGCGGCTAGCTTTGCTAAAAGCTTTCTAAAGCCTGACAATCACAGACTATCTTGCTCACTTTTAAGCATCCAGTAGTCTAATGGGGAAATAGACATCCACTTGATTTTCGTCAGCAGCGACTTGGCTTGGGTCAGTTTGATAAAACTCAAAAGGAGATTCAATCAGTTGAAAATTGTGCTCTTCAAGCCATTGCGACAAGGCTCCATAGACTGACGGCATCTCTTGGTAATTGCCTTTAAAGATTAACCGGGCAGCTTGATAAGCGGGTAAGATGCGGGTGGCTTTCGTTGCTTCAGCAATTGGTACCGCCCATTCCACATCGTAATTTTCTGGCGTGTATTCATCGCTGTGATAAAAAGCCATTGGGGCACCAATTGGCGTAACTCCGGCTACACCAATCTGTTCAAATAATTCCTGTAGCAAATTCCCGAAATCTTTGACATCCATCGTTTTCCGCAGACTAAATAAATTCATGGTGGGGCTATCGACAAGTTCAATTTCATTTTGGTAAGACATAAAGTCTCCTCCTTCAGCTAAGGTTTTCAAATCTTTGGCCAGTTGTAGCTGGAGGGTCTGGTAATTTGCCATTTGTTCCCGCAATTGTTTTTCCTTCTCTGCCAACAGCACAGGCAGCTGCGTTGCATCACGGAGCACTCCTCGAATTTCCGCCAAACTGCAGCCATAAATTTTCAACCGCTGGATTAAGGCAACGTCGGCTAATTGGGTGACCGCATAATAACGATAGCCATTGTCCGGATTAACTTTCTGCGGCGACAATAACCCAATCTCATCGTAATACCTTAACGTTTTGGCGGTAATCCGCCCGGCTCTCGAAAACTGACTGATGGTTAACATCTTGCTCCTCCTCTTTGACTGGCACATTCCTAGCTTAAGCCTTCCTGTTACTGGAAGGTCAAGGGGGAAATAAACTTTTTTTCAGTATAGCAAAATTTAACCAACTATCTGAAAAAAATCGTAACCACCCTTCGTAAAATAAATTTTTTCAGAACTATTATTCGACAAAAAAACTGCACCGTTGAAAAACAAGTCAACGGCGCAGGATAAATTTCTATTTTTAATTTTAATTTTAATTAATTAGAGTACCGCCAGTCACGCCATAAATTTGGGCGGTAACATAGCTAGCATCATTAGAGGCTAAAAAGACATAGACCGGGGCCAATTCAGCAGGTTGACCAGCCCGTTCCAACAGAGCTTCTTGCCCAAACTCTGGCAATGCATCCGGCAACTGGCCGCCGTCTAATTGCAATGGTGTCCAAATTGGGCCTGGCGCAACTCCATTGACGCGAATGCCTTTTGGCGCCAATGACTGCGCCAAGTTCATGGTGTAGTTGGCAATGGCAGCTTTGGTTGCTGCGTAATCCAATAATTGCGGGCTCGGCTGATAGGCTTGGACCGAGGTCGTCGTAACAATCGCACTGCCGGCTGGTAGATGAGGCAGCGCTGCTTTGACCGTCGCAAACATCGAAATAATATTGACCATAAAACTATCTTTGACTTGTTCCAACGGTAAATCTGCAACATTTGGTTGGGCAATTTGCTGAGCCGCATTTAAAACTAAGGTATCAAGACCATCAAAAGCGACCACTGTTTTTTCAACCATTTCAGCTGGAGCGGCTTCATCCCGCAAATCATAAGGCAGCAGCAGGCTTTTTTGACCAGCCGCTTCAATCAACGCTGCAACTTCTTTGGCATCTTCATCTTCACCTGGTAGATATTGAATGGCAACATCAGCACCTTCTCTAGCGTAGGCGATTGCTGCAGCTCGACCAATCCCCGAGTCGCCGCCGGTAATCAAGACTCTGCGGCCAAATAATTTTTGGCTGCCGACATAGCTGTCCTCGCCACAATCTGGTTTGACCTTCATTTCATCTTGAAGGGCCGGTGTCTCTTGCTCTTGTTTAGGAAACTGCCAATCGTGAAATAACTTTCTTGGGTCCTTTAAATCTGGTTTTGCCATAAAAAATCTCCTCCCGTTCTGCTATCAGACTAAATTAAAAAAATATTTTATCCAAGTGAGCAAATTTTGAGAAGTTAATTTATTGACAGCTATGACTTTATAACAGGAAAATATATTTTGAGTATGCCGTTACTAACAAAGAATCATAGCTAGGAAAAGCACTTAATCTCTTAGCTTCAATATTTCTTTTTGGCCGCTAAAAAAAGAGCTCCTGCTTTTTTAGCGACTTTCATCGGAAAATTTTTTTCAAATAAAAAAGCATTTGACACTGTTACCAACTTCTCATCGAAAAGATTGAGCAAGGTACAGGACAAATGCAAATTACTGATTAGGATTTATTCTTTAATCGAGCCGAATAAAACATTAAAGAAGAAGCCTAGCCCGATGGTGATAATAATATGGCCCAGACCAGCAATACCGGAAATCGCCGCTGAATCAGCGTAGCCTAGAACAGTCATAGTGCCGTGGACTAACAGCATCAACAAAGTGACCCCCAAGCCGATATTATAGATGATAAAAAACTTTTTGAAATTTTTATGCTGGCTGATTTGGAAATTTTTCTCCAATAGCAACACAATCAAAAAGAAAAACATCCCTAAAATCAACGTATGCGTGTGTAGCACACTCAATTGCGTCTTGTCAGTAAAATCATTGAACTTGGTAAACTCCCGATAATAAACACCAAACACCAATCCTAAAATCATGTAGGACATACTAACCCGTACTAATTTTTTCATTGTACTCTCCTTTAGATAATAATTTTTCTAATCTAAGAAAAGCCTAGCATATTCATTTTTGACTGTCATTTTTTTTAGACACATTTATAAAAAGTGTTCATTTCCACAAAAAAACTTGAAGCCTCCCACTCCTGAGACTTCAAGTTGCCGTTTATTCTTTACTTTGCGTTGTGCCGCCTTCAACAAAAGCCACCGGCAAGACTGTCCGTTGTTGCACGTCTTGCCCGTTGATGACCTGCAAAATTAAGTCCACCGCTGTCTGGCCCATTAACTCTACCGGCTGGGCAATCGAAGAGACTAAATATTTTTCACCTTCACGATTTCGCTGCCCATCAAAACCGATAATCTGCACATCTTCTGGCACTCGTCGGCCTAATTTTGTTAAAACCCGTTGGACATCTAGCGCCATCGAATCATTGATGGTGAAGATGCCATCTATTTCAGGATGCGCCGTTAAAAATTCGGTTAAACGGTCTGCTAAATCCGTCAAAGGCTCTAGCATATCTAAAATTTCATAGCTTTGTTTCAACCGTTGGCATTCGATTTCAAAATACTTGCGGCGGTTCTTGGTTTCATTCGGAGTTTCTTGATACCCACCGATATAGGCTAGTTTTTGACAACCACGAGCCCGCAATTCATTAACAGCTAAGCGCCCCCCCGCTGAATTATCGGCGGTCACATAGATGACATCTTCGGTAAAATAACGGTCAATGCTGACAAAAGGCAGATTGCTGGAAATATATTGGTCAATATCCGAATAGGTGATGCCAATGATGCCGTCGACTTTATTTTGGACAACCATCTGAATATATTCTTGTTCCTTGTCTGCATTGCCACTTGAATTGCAAAGATAGACTTTGTAATTATTTTTTTCTAGCTGATGCTCCACATGCCAAGCAAATTCTGAAAAGAAGGGGTGCCAGACAGTCGGAATAATTAGCGCAATCGTATTCGTACGGTTGGTTTTAAAGCTGCGGGCATATAAATCCGGCTGATAGTTTAATTCCTTCATCGCCGCTTCAACTTTTAGACGCGTGCTCTCCTTGACTGAGCCGTTATTTAAAACTCGTGAGACTGTGCCGACACCAACGCCGGCTAGTTTTGCGACTTCCTTCATCGTAATCTTCATTATTTTCCTCCAAAAGTCCAATCACTTTATTATAACGAGGAAAATTTAAAAAAACTAGCGGTTCGCCATTTTTGTTGGCGACAGTTGCTGTTGTGCCAAGGCGATACAGCCCAATAAGCCCTGTAAATCAGCTAAGCTGTCTGTTTGCAGATAATCGTCTAAATTTGGCAGGCTCAAATAATTTTGATTAAGCAGCATCAGCTTTTGGCGGATTTTCGGTAGCAGCTGCGGTTGCTTCATCACACCACCGCCAAAAATAATCACCTCTGGGCTGAGAATCAAGGACACATTAAAGGCCGCTTGAGCTAGATAGTCGCTGACAAATTCCCAAGTTTGGTCAGCTTCAGCCAATAAATGACTGGCTCGACCAGCTCGAGCCATAATCGCCGGACCACTGGCTAAGCCCTCCAGACAATTTTGATGGAAGGGACAATTCCCTGCATATAAATCAGCGGGATGCTGCCGCAGCAGCATGTGGCCCATTTCCGGATGGGACAGACCTTGAATAAATTGCCCGCCTTGGATACCGCCGGCGCCAACTCCTGTGCCAATCGTAAAATACACTAGACTTGTATAGTCTTGAAATGCGCCAAAGGTTTTCTCCCCCAAACAAGAGGCATTCACATCTGTAGTCAGAAAAATCGGCACATCTAAACTGCTTTTTAAACTGCCTAACAAATCAAAATTTTGCCAAGCCAATTTCGGTGTATTGGTGATAAAGCCATAGCTTTTTGAGTTGGGATTTAAATCCAACGGACCAAAGCTGCCGACTCCAACGGCAGCTAGCTCGTAGTCGGCAAAAAAACTTTCTATTTTCGGCAAAAGCACAGCTGGATTTTCTGTTTTTAAGGTAGTCTTGGCGATAATTTCCCCTGCCGGAGTACCGACACCTAAAACAAATTTTGTCCCGCCGGCTTCGATTGCACCTAAGAGCATTAAATCACCCGACCAATCTCAAGGGACTGGATCGTTAATTGGCCTTCTGCTTCAAAGGCCATCTCCTGACCAGCTGTCTTTTCATAAAAGGTCATCGTTAAAGTTTCCAGTGCATTGGCAAAAATTTCTAAACTAGCAGTATCCCGAAAAATTTCAAGGGTCAGACATTGATTAATTAAAGGCACCTGCACACTGCGGCTAACCAGCGGCTCTTTTTCTGCACCAAGGAGTGCGTAGCCGAAATTTTCCCGACTCAAGGTTAGAATTTCGCTCCCTTTATCATAGCTGAGACGAATGGCGGATTCTTGATTTTTGGCCAATTCTAAAACAAAACTTTGGCTGGCAGATAAATCACAGACCAGCTGCAAGTAGGTATTATCCCCCATAACCTTTTTCAAACGGAGAGATTCGCCGGCCACCACCAAATTCTCAACGCCATATAAATATTCGATATTAGCATAAACTTCAGAAATCGGCTTTTGGATTAAGCGCTGATTTTTAACCTTTAACTCTCGCGGCAAAGTCATCGCTCCTGACCAGCCATGACCTAAATCATGGCTGGGAATGGCCCGGTCCCACAGCTGCATCCAAGCAATCATAATTCGCCGTTTCTTATCATCTTCTAAGGTTTGCGGGGCATAAAAGTCAAAGCCCCGGTCAATCTCGTGGTAATTTTCAGTCTGGAATTTCCCTGTCTGCCAATCCATCTCCCCGATAAAAGCCACCGTCGAACTGATGTTATGATATTCTAAGCCGGCCTGCGGCATTTGAATTGGCGAAATGATTAAGACATCTGAGCCATCTAAATGAAATAAGTCAGGGCATTCCCACATGATTCCCTGCTCTGGAGTGCCTTCTAAAACTACTGAGACAAACTGCCAGTCCGTCAAATTATCCGAAGAGAATAGCAAAATTCGGCCCGTTTCCTGCGGCGTTTTGCTAGCCACTACCGTATAATATTTATTTCCTTTTTGAAAAATTTTCGGATCACGAAAATCTTTAATCTCTCCATGCTGGCCTAAGAGTTCTTCGGCAATCACCGGATTGTGTGCTGATTTGCTAAAATGAATGCCGTCATCAGAAACAGCTAAGCACTGGCGTTGATAAGTTTGCCCGTCAATCACTCGATGGCCAGTATAAAGCAAATACAGCTTGCCATCTTTTTCAATGGCGCTACCGGAAAAGCAACCGTCAAGGTCATACCATTGGTCTGGCGCCAAAGCGATAGGCAACTCCTGCCAATGGATTAAGTCCTTTGATTTGGCGTGGCCCCAAAACATCGGGCCCCATGCAGAATCAAAGGGATTGTGTTGATAAAAGACATGGTACTCGCCTTTATAATAGACCACACCGTTCGGATCATTAATCCAACCAATCGGGGCCATCAAATGAAATTGATGGCGATAGCGGGGGTTGACCCCCGCCTTATTTTTTTCCACATAGCGATTGGCTTCCTGCAATAAATCTTCAGCCGTTGTTAAATTCATCAATTTGCTTCAGTCCCCTCAACAAAGCGGTCATAGCCGGCTTGTTTAATTTCCAGCCATTCGTCAATGCCGACCCGCTCTAATTCTGCTAAATACTCGTCCCATTCTTGATCGATAGTACCATTGGTAATCCATTCTGCCCGTTTGCGGTAAATGTAATCCCACATATCCGTTTCGATTTTGGCTAAACGATCGGTCTCTTCTTTTTCTAAAAAGACCTTAGGATAATTATTTTCATTGGAAATATATGGTAAATATGTTTCATGCATCAATTCTAAACGCCATGCAGCATCATCTGGCATCGTCGTTACCGTACCGTAGTAACTGTCAAGAATTGCTAATGGTCCAGCAGCTTCTGTTCTTTGGCGTAATTCCCCAGGCGCTTCGCCATCTAAAGGCAAATGAGTCAGCATCTCGCCATTGAGTTCAAAAATATTAGCCTGCGTGTCATCGCCGTATGTGCCCCAGTTATTTTGGACAGACTGTAAAGGCTCATACATTTTATCGACCCATTTAGCGGTTAATTCTAAATTCTGATTGGCACTGGTGATAACAAACCGATCCCGAGAGAAACCAATCCCATTGGTTCTTGTGACATGCTTGGTGCCATCAGGGCCTGCTAATACCGGCAGGACATCATAGCTATCATTGTCGCCTGAGATATTGGCTTTGTCCCAGCTAAAGTAGACGCCGTATTCGTGCTCTTTACCTTTTGCCACATAGGTATTCCAATCCTGCTCAAAGGCTTCTGCGTCAATCAAGCCTTTGTCATACATTTCATTAAAATACTTAATCGCTTCTTTATAGCCCTCTTTATCTGCGGTAAACTGCGCATTGCCGTCATTGTCGACAATTAGATGGTCATCGTTGTCCCCTTCGCCAAAGGCCGCAAATAAAAATTTCAAATCTTCATTGCCGCCGTCGTTGATAAAACTGAAGGGAATCTCATCGGCTTCACCATTGCCGTTAGGATCTTGCGTTTTAAAGGCTTCTAAAACTGTCATCAGCTCATCCGTCGTCGTTGGCATAGCCAGGCCTAAATTATCTAACCATTCAACATTAATCCAGGCCATATCATTGACAGTATGAATTGACTCTTTGCCTTCTCCTAATTCTTCAATCCAAGGAAAGGAATAAATATGGCCATCTGGTGCAGTTGACAATTGGCGGTATTCAGGATTTTCATCAAAAATCTTTTTCAAGTTGGGCATGTATTGGTCAATCAAATCCTCCACCGGTACAATCACACCGCTTTCAGCCCAGCTGAGTAAATCATAATCACTAGCCCCAGCGTTAAAGATGGCATCTGGTAATTCTCCGCTGGCAATATCAAGGTTTCTTTTTTCTACGAAATCAGCATTGTAATTTGTCCAATCCACATGCACATTGGTATCTTCCTCAATCCGTTGGAAAATTAATTTATCGTTGGGATCGTCCGGCGCCAACGCTGCTCCTTGTGAGAGCATTTTTAGTGTCACTTTTTCTTCTAAAGGAAAAGTCACGTCCGTTAGTTCATAATCTGGACTTGAAGTGGCGCTGTCAGAACCCCCGCAGGCGCCTAAGACTAGACTGGAAATTAATAATGCACTGAAGATCATCGGTTTTGTTTTCATTTTATCCTCCTGAGAAATTTTTTAGTTTATCCTTTAACTGAGCCGACTAAAACACCTTTTTCAAAATATTTTTGGAAGAAGGGATACATCACTATCAGCGGTAAGCTGGAAATGACAATTGTTGAATACTTAATCAGCTCCGCAATTTGTTTCATCTCAGCCATCGCTGTGTTGGCACCAACCATGTCTGTTGATGGTTGATTCTGAATCAAGATATTCCGTAAAACTAATTGCAACGGCTGCAAATCGGGATCCTTCAAATAAATCATCGCATCAAAGTAAGAATTCCATTGACCGACAAAGGCGTATAGGAATAAGACGAACATAATTGGCTTGGCCAACGGCAACATCACCTTAAAAAGAATCTGCAATTCATTAGCGCCATCAATTGTCGCAGCTTCTGACAATTCCTTTGGTAAACCGCTAAAGTAAGTCCGGGCCATGATAATGTTCCACACATTAACAGCCCCCGGGATAATAATTGACCAAACAGAGTTCAACATACCCAAGTCCTTGATTAATAAATAAGTCGGTACTAAGCCGCCGCCGACAAACATCGTGATGACAAAGAAGGTCATCAAAATTTTGCGGCCATATAAATCTGGTTTCGATAAGGGATAGGCGGTAATCATGGTGATAAAAACCGTTAAGACGCTGTAGGTAAAGGAATAAAACAGCGAGTTAACAAAGCCGCGAATAATCGAATCATCGGCAAACACCCGTTGATAGCCTTGTGTCGTCCAATCGGCGGGATTCAAGCTAATCCCCTGACTAATTAACGTTGACGGGTCCATAAAGGAGGCAATCACCACATAGCCCAAGGGTAAAATCGTAATCGTCACCAGAAAAAAGATAATGATGCGGTTAACCCATAAAATTCTTTTATCAAATTGCGAATACATCTGCATATTCATCTTGTTTCCTCCTATAAGCCTTTGCCTTCATTCAGTTTCTTGACGATTCCATTAACCAGTAGCAATAAAATCACATTGATAATCATGTTGAACAAGCCAACTGCCGCTGAATAGGCATAATCACCAGATTGCAGCCCGACTTTATAGACATAAGTTGAAATGATTTCCGAAGTAGGAATATTCATGGATGTCTGCATCAAGTAGGCTTTTTCATAGCCGATATTCATAATATTTCCTGCGGCTAAAATAAAACTAATTACCATCACAGGCTTTAAGGCCGGTAAATCGATATGGCGAATTTTTTGCAAAATATTCGCGCCATCAATATTGGCCGCTTCATATAAATCTGAGCTGACACCGGCTAAGGTTGCCGTATATAAAATGGATGACCAACCCATCCCCTGCCAGATACCGGACAAAATATAAATGGTCCTGAAGTACGCTGGATTAGACATGAACATGATGGGCTGACCGGTAATTTTTTCTACTAGGCCGTTAATCGGACCGTTAGCAGAAAGAAATAAGAAGAGCATCCCCACAATAATCACCACTGAAATAAAGTTCGGTGCGTACAAAATTAATTGCAGCTTCTTTTTAAGCTTTTTGTTTAAGATTTGGTTTAGGGCTAGTGCCAAAAAGATTGGCGGGATAAATCCTAGTAACAATCCATAAACACTTAGCTTCAAGGTATTGCCTAATAAATTTGTGAAATTCGGTGAAAATATAAAATCTCTAAAATGTTCTAACCCAACCCAAGGACTGCCTAAAATTCCCAATAATGGATTGTAATTTTTAAAGGCGATTAAGGCGCCGTACATCGGAAAATATTTAAAGACCAGCGTCAGTAAAATTCCCGGTATCATTAAGAAATACAACCACTTGTCCCGCTTTAAACGCTTTTTGATTTTCTCCCTTTTCTGGGCCTTCTCTTTTTTCTTATCAACTTTTTCAATCGGCAGAGCTTTTTCCATCAGACTCCCTCTCCTCGTTTTAGAAACGTTTCCATTTTGTTTTAAAAAAATAATAGCGACAACTTTTCCATTCAGAAAAATCTTTTCACAGCTCTTTTGGAAACGTTTCTATTTTATGGATTTAGAATAGCACGGTAGCGCTTTCCTGTCAATTGCTTTTTGCAAAAAAGTTTACCGTGCTTTTATTTTTAGCTGAAAATCAAATGGTTAAACATCGCAACTTCAATAAATTGTGCCTGCTGGCTAGCTTTTTCCTCTAAGCCAAACATCGCTTCCTGCCAAGCTTTTGTATATTTGACTTCGGTATTTTGACTCAAGCCAAAAAATGTTCGCAGGCCAAAACGCTCCGCTAAATTTAACGGCTGCAAGACTTCTGCCAGCCACTCCGTTTCATAGACCGCCACTGTTCCAAAATTGGCGGAACGGGAAGCTCCGCCATTAATAATCGATAAAGCCAACGCTGGGTCATCCTGCAGGACCGCCTTAGCAAAAATTGTTCCATTGCGATTGTGCTTGACGATAGACATTTTCCCACCCGGATTTAAATGGGATTGCAGTAGGGCTAAAACTTTGGGGCGCTCTTCAAGGGCCACATACTCCAACACATTATGCAGCAAAATTCCATCAAATTTTGCCTGTTGAAAAATAGCTGCCTCAAATTCGGCAAAACTGCCCGTCAACTGTTGGTATTGGTCAGCGGCCAGTCGCAGCGGCAGCATTTCAGCGTTAGGCTCGTAAGCGACCACTTGATGAGTTTGGCTTAAAAAGCCCGCCGTTTTACCGAAGCCTGAACCAAAATCTAAAATCCGGCCACCAGCAGGCAAGCTTTCTTTCAACTGTTGAAACAATAATTTGTAAAATAATTCGCCCCAGGGCTGATGAATTTCCTGATAATAATCTTTAACTGTCATTTATTTTCTCCTAAAAGTGGAATAAGCTCTGTTACCATACTGTGAAGTCTGTTTTAGAAAGTAAACTAATGTCTCACAACTCCTGTCAATCATAGTAAGGAGTGGAATCTTTTCAACGCTTTACTCTAAATAGTCCTCTTCAGAAAATTCGCTATCTTCATAAGTTCCTTTATCTTTAAAGAAACGATTGTAACGCTGCTTAAAGCGGCTAAAGAGATAGACAACAACTAGCTTAATCAAAGTATAAATTGGGATTCCAAAAATCACGCCGACAAAGCCTAAGAGGTCCCCCATCACCAATAACACCACTAAGATTGTGATTGGATGAATTTTCAGCCGATCTCCCATCACCCGTGGCACCACTAAATCGCCGTGGAGCAATTGGACAGCAAACCAGACAATTAAAAATTTAATGACCATAAAGCTGCTGTCTTGAAAGGCGATAAATAGTCCCGGCAAGAAGGCGATAAACGGCCCGACATAAGGAATGATACACAAAATCCCCGCCGCCACCGCCAAGACGGTCGCATAATTCAAACCGATCAATAAGAAAGTAATCCAATACATGACACCTAAAACCAGTGAAGCAATCACTTGGCCTTTGAGATAATCCCCCAACTGCTGATTAGCAATTCGAGTCAGCTTTTTAAAATCAGGACGAAAGCCCGGCGGAATCATCCGTAAAACCGCTTGATAAAATTTCTGTGGGTCCTTCAGCAAAAAGAAGGCGATAATCGGTCCCGTGAACAAGGTCACCAAGGTGGAAGAAACTGCTGAAAAAATATTTCCCAAACTTGAAGCTCCTGCTTGCCAGTTATCTGCCACATAACCTGTGACGTCCGTGACAATTTTATCCATCGAATCCACCAATTGCGTTACTTGATTGTCAAAGGGGGTTGAAGCAAAGAAGCTTTCAATCTCCGCTTGAAAATTGTCAAATAAATCCGGTAGCTGCTGAACTAATTCTTGGGCTTGGCTGCTAATCACTTGAACCGCCTGCACACCTGCTAAGCCGAGAATCAGCAAGGCCACTAAAAAGACAATAGCAACGGCCCAAGTCCGAGATATTTTCTTTGAAAGCCGACTCACTATAGGATTAAACACATAATACAAAACGCCCGCAAAAATCACCGGCGGCATGACAGTTAGCACAATTGTCACCAAGGGATTAAAAATATAGGAAATTTGATTTAGCAAAAAGATGGCCAGTGCCGACAACGCCACTAAGCCAATCACAAAATAGGAGGTCTTCCCACCTAAGAAGGCCATTAAACGATTTTTTTCCATAATATACTCCTGTTTTCATTGTAATACCTCTATAGTATCAAAAAGTCCGTTTTCCTGCTCTAAATATACTCCCGTTTTTTTCATTTGAAAGTTAGCGAGCTTTGAACTCAGCTTACTCACCTAAATTTTTGAATTTCTGGCTTCTTTTTAGATGACAGCATCAGTTCAGATTGCAGAAAAAAACTTTCCATCAATTTTTTCCTTTTTATTTTCGAGAAAAGCACACTGACTTTTTTCTGAAAAATAGTCTGATGTTGTCAGGGGAATAATTTTGGTAAACTAGAAGCAACTAAAGCAGACATTTTTCGTTAACAGCAGGTGGTGTTCGTCTGTTAAAAATTCAAGTATAGTCAAAGTATGAAAGGTGTGAAAAGTATGAATAATCAAGCAAAAATTGTCGCCGCAAATCTCCGCTATCTGCGACAGAAGAATCACTGGTCACAGGAATATGTCGCTGAAAAAGTTGGCGTTTCCCGCCAAGCAGTTGCCAAGTGGGAGAATGGCGACAGCCTACCAGATTTACTAAATTGTGCAGCTTTGGCCGATTTATACACCGTTTCATTAAATGATTTGGTGCGCCACGATAGCGATCAAGCGGGCCTGCCGATAGCCCCCTTGAACAAACATATCTTTGGCGCAGTGACTGTCGGCAACCGGGGCCAAATCGTGCTACCGAAAAAAGCCCGTGAGACCTTTAATATCAAAGGCGGCGATACCTTAGTCGTTTTAGGGGATAGCAATCCTGCTACAGCTGGCATTGCCATTTTAACTGCCGATTCTTTTTTCCGTTGGACCGGTTATAGTCTTGAAACCCTGTTGGCTAAAAAGGAGGACTGACGATGGAACTTTTAACAGTCGATAAGGTGACTAAAAATTATCCCAGCTTTACTTTGGCGGATATTTCGCTGCAAATCGCTGCTGGCAGTATCGTCGGCTTGATTGGCACAAATGGCGCCGGCAAAACCACTTTGTTGAAGGCCATTTTAAATTTGATTCCTATTGATCAGGGCAACATTGCTCTACTAGGCAAAGACCAGCTCACTCAAGAAATTGCTTGGAAGCAGCAAACTGGTGTTGTCCTTGGGGGTGTCGATTATTATCAAGAAAAAAAGCTTAAGGTGATTACAGCTACCACCAAGCGTTTTTACCCCAACTGGCAAGAAGACACCTATCAAAAATACATGCGTCTGTTTGGTTTGAATCCTGAAAAAAAGGTCAAGGAGCTCTCCGCAGGTATGAAGGTCAAATACAATATTGCTTTGGCTTTGTCCCACCAAGCAAAACTTTTTATTTTTGATGAGCCGACAAGCGGTCTTGACCCGGTCTCCCGTGATGATTTATTGGTTATTTTTAAACAATTAACGGCCGATGGTAGCCGGGGTATTCTCTTTTCCACCCATATTACCTCGGATTTGGAAAAATCTGCAGATTGGATTGTTTACTTAAAGGAGGGCAAGCTGATTCAAGCCGCTGAGAAAGCCGAGTTTATCGCTTCTTTTCAATATTTAAAGGAGACACCTAAAGAAGCTGACCTCTCTCTAGAAGAAATTATGGTTCGAATGGAGGGTAAACATTATGATTTCTAATTTATTAGAAAAGGAAATTCGGCTAGCCGGGCATCCGAATCTCTTTGTTTTCTCTTTGATGGGCGCATTGGTGTTAGTCCCCGGCTATCCGTATAGCATGGTGTTTCTCTTTGTCTGCATCGGCAACTTTGTCAACCTGCTGTATGCCAGAGAAACCCACGATATTTATTACACTGCCCTGTTACCGATTAAAAAAGTCGATGTTGTCACCAGCAAATTTACCATTTTAATTGCATCAGAAATTTTCGCTTTACTCTTTACTGTCCCCTTCGCCTTTATTCGTCTCTTGTATCTGAGAAGCATCGGCAATCCAGTGGGCATCGAGGCTAACGTGGCATTCTTTGGGATTGGATTATTGATTTTCGCCGTTTTCAACTGGCTGTTTTTGCCGCTGTTTTTTCAAACGGCCTATCAAGCCGGTAAAAGCTTTATTTTTGCGATTATTCCTGCCACTATCGTAGCCATCATCGGAGAAAGCTTAGCTCATCTGCTGCCGTGGTTAGATTCAATCGCTTGGGCTGACCAACTACGTCAGCTGCCAATTTTAGCAGTTGGCAGCCTGTTGTTTATCCTTTCGAGCTACTTCGCGAAAAAAAGGGCTTCGAGAAATTTTTTGGCGGTGAACTTGTAGAAGTCAGGTTTATTTTCTTAAAATGAAGCTGAGTTGACTTGCATTAAAATTAACTTTCCTAGTTAGACTAGGTGTTAAGCCAAAAAAATTCGAATATCAACTCCCGCAAATTCTATAATTGCTGCCATAAATTGAGAATTTGCGGGATTTCTGTGCTGCTGCGAATCGCAGCCGCTACCGGATTTTCTAGTTTAACTTGTGGGATTTGTAGAGGAATTAATGTGCCTTCTGACAATTCAGCGGTAATCAGAACCTCCGGCAGCACTGCGATGCCGACGCCATGCAAGGCTGCTTCAATCAGCACCTCTGAATCATTGCTTTCCCAAGCCGGCCGCAGCTGAAAGTTTCGCAGCGTCACGCTGGCCTCCAGCGCCTCACGGACAGCGCTGCCCCGCTCCCTTAGTAACAGCGGCTGTTGCAAGACTTCCGCAAAAGAAAATTTTCCTTTATGCCGGTCGATAAAATCCTGATTGGCATAAAAACCGATGGGATAGCGGGCCAGCGGTTTTTGCTGATAGCCCTCAAGCGTTCGTTGCCCCTCTAAAAAAGCAATATCAATCTGGCCTTGCTCTAGCAGCTGCGCAATTTCCCCAGCCGGTCCAACAGTCACTTTGCAGCGGATATTTTGCTGCTGCAGCTGTTTAATCAGTGGCGGTAAATCACTCTTGGCGTAGGTCATACAAGAGCCAATTCTCAGGGGCAGCTGTTGGGCAAGCTGTGGCAGATGACTTTCCACCCGCTCAAAATTTTCTAAAATAGGCAGAATCTCCTGCAAAAATATTTCCCCCGCCGGTGTCAGACGAACTCCTCGATGCAGCCGCTCCAATAGTTGGGTGCTGGCTTCTTTTTCTAAATCCGCCATTGCATGTGAAACTGCCGATTGGGTCATAAAAAGTTGTTTCGCCGCCTTAGTGAAATTTTCTTGGCGGGCAACTGCTCTAAATATTTCGCATTGCCGATAATTCATAACTGATTACCATTCGCTTTCCCATGAAATCTATTCATGTCTTCTCTTTCATTTTATCATTTCACTAATCATTAAAACACCTTTATACTAATTAGATGAGGTGAAAATATGAAAACGTTGAAAGATTATTTATGGTTGATTCGAATTAATTTGATTATCAGCACCTTTACCTTTGGCGGCGGCTATGTGGTGGTGCCGATGATTCGCAAATATTATGTGGGGCGCTTCTTCACTGAAGAAGATTTAGTGGAAATGGCCGCAGTAGCGCAATCCTCTCCCGGAGCGATTGCGATAAATCTATGTGTTTTAGCCGGTAAAAAAGCAGCTGGTTGGGCGGGCTTTGTTATTACCTTAGTCTGCGGCATCTTACCGCCGCTGGTAATTATCGGTGTGATTGCGCAATTTTATCAAGCCTTTGCTGCCAATCCAACAGTCAATGCCGTACTAACCGGTATGCAGGCCGCCGTTGCCGCTTTAATTTTAGAAGTAGTGGTAGATATGGTCACGGCTATTCGCAGTCAGCGCAGCCTATTGTTATTAATTATTGTAGCCGGCAGTTTTATTCTCAATGCTTTTTTCCAAGTCAATGTTGCATTAATCTTAGTCTTCTCCTGTCTGTTAGTCGTCTTTAATCGCAGAAAGGAAGTGCAAGCATGATTTGGCAACTGTATTGGAACTTTTTAAAAATTGGTTTATTTAGTATCGGTGGTGGCTATGCCATTATCCCGTTGATACAAGCAGAGGTCGTCGAAAAAAATGGCTGGATTACCCAGAAGGTCTTCACCGATGTTATTACGATTTCCCAAATGACTCCCGGGCCACTAGCCGTTAATACCTCAACTTTTGTCGGCATGCAGCTGGCAGGAGTCCTTGGGGCGCTTGTGGCCACATTAGGCGCCATTACTGCCGGCGTGATTATCTCAATGGCTTTATATCAATTTTTCCAAAGCCATCAAGAGTCAGTTTTAGTCGGCAATATTTTTCAAGGCTTGAAGGCTGCCTCTGTTGGCCTAATTGCCTCAGCCGCCTTGACAATTATTTTACTGACCTTTTACGGCAGCTCTGAGCTTTCAAGTATTCCTTGGCTTAATATTGATTTCAAGGCGCTTATTCTCTTTGCCATTGCCTTTTTCGCTTTGAAAAAATATAAGGTCAACCCAATTTTACTGATGTGTGTGGCCGGTGTTATCGGCTTGATTATTTATTAAGCAGTTTTAAAAGACTTATCAAAAAATAGTTTGCTCTCCATAAAGAAAAACCCTTTTTCAGGACCACATTCATCACTGAAAAAGGGCTGCCTCTTTATGCAGCAAACTATTTTTTTATCGCCAAACCGGTTGCCAAGTCACGCCAAATTTATCAACGACCCAAGCACACTTGCGAATATCGCCAATTGCTTCTGGTCCCATCATGATGCTGCCCTCTTTTGCCAAGGCAGCAAAGATTACATCAAACTCCGCTTCGCTGCGGCACTCAAGGTATAAAGAAGAGGACCAATTAAACGCCGGCGCCGGATTCTGACTGTCCATATCTAAAAACATAATTTTCTGTCCTAAGAGTGACAGCAGTCCGTACATAATCCGTTGTCCTTCTGCTGCTGGCATATGCGGATTGTCAGTGCCATATGGTTCCGCCAATAAAATCTCGGCTTCTGGCAAATTAGCCGCATAAAACTCCAAAGCCGCCTTCGCTTCCCCGTTAAATGTTAAAAAGGGTACTACTCGTTGTTCATCCATCTCATTTGCTCCTTTAAATTTAGATTTCTTCTGCTAAGATTTCCACTGTCTCATGGCTGACTAATTCCCGAAAATCTAAAAAGCCTGCCGCCAAGCCGCGGATTAAAACCTCGGCAGTCCCGATATTGGTGGCCAATGGGATTTCATAGACATCGCTCAAGCGAATCAAGGCATTGACATCCGGTTCATGGGGCTGAGAAGCCAGCGGGTCCCGCAAAAATATCACCAAATCCATTGAGTCCTCTGAAATCAAAGCGCCAATTTGCTGGTCGCCCCCCAGTGGTCCGGATTTAAATCGATGAACTTTTAACTTCGTTGCCTCCATGATTTTTAAGCCAGTCGTTCCCGTTGCAAACAATTCGTGCTTCGCTAAAATCGGCTCGTAAGCGGTCGCCAATTTAACCATGGCGGCTTTTTTGCGATCATGGGCAATCAATGCAATCTTCATGCAAACACTCCTCAAAATTTATTTAGCTAAATGGTAGCAGGAAACCTGCTCTCCTGTAAAGAAATCAACTATTTTCTATTTGGTTAAATGTAAAAAATTTGCAACAGTTAAATAGATAGCAGACCTAGAATCTACTTCATCTGACTGAATTGCTGCATAAATCAAAAAAGTCACCACTAAAAAAAATTAAAGATACAGTTTTCCAAGTAGCAGTTCAGACAGCTCTTTTACAACTCAACCACTTTTTCCATGCTGCCATCAATATCCACAAAATAGTTCTTCAAATTGTTTTTATCATAATAGACAATCACCTCTCCCTTCGGTAGATACGGAGTAGGGTCCCGCCGTAGCAAAGGGCTTTTAAAATTTAGATGCTCGCCGCTTTTAGCCTGATAGGAACAAATAAGATAAGTCGCCCGCCGATTATTCACCGTCACGCCAGAAAAATTATAATCGACTACCTCTGCCAGCACTTTTTTACCAGTGGCTCGCAAGTTTTCGATGCGTCGACTTTTACGGGATGACCGGGCAAAAAGAATCACCGACACCAAAAGTAAAACGCCACCGATGCCGCCAAAAGCTGCTAGAAAAATCAGCCGAAAGGTGCGCAAGTTTTCGCTATTGTAGGTCTGGCGCACGCCATTAACCGACAGATTAAAATGATCTGAGTCTATTGGTATAACCTGCATAATTACCGCCACTCCTATGAAAATAAGACTTAAAGCCGCCAGTAAAATAGCTACCCAGCTAAAGCGATATACAAAGCTTTTTGGTTTTATCTGATTCATTGCCACTTCCCCTTTTTTGAAACCCGATTCTAGTTATGATTAGCAGTTACTTAATCCTACTGTTTATACAAGTTTATCTTTTTTTCTATCATTAGTTTACCATCTATAGCTGCATTCTTCTTGCTTTTCAAAATTTATTTTATCTTTTGGAACACAAATTGCGCCAGCGACCTCACTTCTATTCACCATCTAGACAAAAAAACAAGCCCCTCAAAGTGCGAGGGACTTGTTTAAATATCATTTTAAATATTTTGGCTGTTTAAAGCATCTTCAGCTGCCATTTGCGCTTCGATGTCAGAAATGCTGTAGACATTTTCGCTGGCAATAACTGTTTCTTTTGGTTCCATATTGCGGTAGCGAGCCATACCAGTACCAGCTGGAATAATCTTACCGATGATAACATTTTCCTTCAAGCCTAGTAATGGATCTTTCTTACCACGGATGGCAGCATCTGTCAGGACACGAGTTGTTTCTTGGAAGGAAGCAGCAGATAAGAAGCTGTTTGTTTCCAAGGAAGCTTTTGTGATACCTAATAGAACTGGACGGCCAGTAGCTGGCACACCACCAGAAATTAACGTTTCATAGTTCCGATCTTTAAAGTCAGCAATATCTAATAAAGTACCTGGTAAGATGTCAGAGCCACCTGGGTCCATAACGCGGACTTTACGCAGCATTTGACGAACCATTACTTCAATATGCTTGTCGCCGATTTCTACCCCTTGCATCCGGTAAACCCGTTGAACTTCTCTTAATAGATAGTTTTCAACAGACAATACATCACGAACAACTAATAATTGTTTCGGATCGATTGAACCTTCAGTCAATGGAGCTCCCCGGTGAATAATGTCGCCTTCAGCAACTTTCATACGGGCTGTAAATGGTACAGTGTAAGTTCTTGTATCTGTTTCACCTTTGACGGTCACTTCTTTAGTCCGAGTGGCTGCATCTTCAGAGATATCGATGACTTCACCGGTAACTTCGGTAATGACAGCTTGCCCTTTAGGATTCCGAGCTTCAAAAATTTCTTGAACCCGCGGCAAACCTTGCGTGATATCGTCGCCGGCAACCCCGCCGGTATGGAATGTACGCATGGTTAACTGAGTACCAGGTTCACCGATAGATTGGGCAGCGATGGTACCAACTGCTTCACCCACTTCAACCTCAGCACCAGTTGCCAAGTTGCGGCCATAACAATGTTTACATACACCATGTTTAGTATTACATGTGAAGACAGAACGAATGGTCACTGTTTCAATGCCAGCATCAACAATTTGGCGAGCCAAGTCTTCAGTGATGATTTGGTCCTCACCAACTAAAACAGCACCCGTTGCTGGATCAATTACGCTCTTACGAGTATAACGACCAACTAAACGTTCTTCCAATGATTCGATAATTTCATTACCTTCACGAATCGCTTGGATATCTAGACCACGGTCAGTGCCACAATCTTCTTCACGAATGATAACATCTTGGGCCACATCAACTAGACGACGAGTCAAGTAACCTGAATCGGCAGTCTTCAAGGCGGTATCGGTCATTCCTTTACGAGCCCCGTGAGTTGAGATAAACATTTCCAAGACGGACAAGCCTTCACGGAAGTTAGAGATGATTGGCAATTCCATGATACGACCATTTGGAGCGGCCATCAAACCACGCATCCCAGCCAACTGAGTAAAGTTGGAGATGTTACCACGGGCTCCAGAGTCTGACATCATGAAGATTGGATTTTTAGCATCCAAACTTTCCATCAGTTTTTGTTGGATTTCATCTTTGGCAGCATTCCAAACGGCAATAACCCGTTCATAACGTTCGTCATCGGTGATTAAACCACGACGGAATTGTTTGGTAATATTTTCAACTTGTTTGTGGGCTTTTTCGATGATGTCATGCTTTTCAGCAAGGACCATGATATCGGCAATCCCCACTGTGATACCAGCCATTGTTGAATGACGGTAGCCCAAGTCTTTCATTCTATCTAGCATCTTAGACGTTTCGGTAATTTTGAAACGTTTGAAGACTTCTGCGATGATGTTTCCTAAGTTTTTCTTCTTGAATGGCGCAATCAATTCTTGTTCCTTGATGAAGGCCGGAATATCTGTCCCAGCTTCCACGAAGTACTTGTCAGGCGTTTTTTCCGTCAAGTTAGAATTAGTTGGTTCGTTCAAGTAAGGGAACTCTTGCGGCATAATTTCGTTAAAGATAACTTTACCGACAGTTGTCACCATCATGCGTTCTTTTTGCCAATCAGTAAACGGTTTGTCACCTAGACTGTTTGGATTAACCGCAATCCGTGAATGTAAATGGACATAACCATTTCTCCAAGCAATGACTGCTTCGTTCATATCACGGAAGATCATGCCTTCGCCTTCACGACCATCTTCTTCCATCGTTAGGTAATAGTTACCTAAGACCATATCTTGAGATGGCGTTACTACTGGTTTACCATCTTTAGGGTTCAAGATGTTTTGAGCAGCCAACATTAACATGCGGGCTTCCGCTTGAGCTTCTTCATTTAATGGTACGTGAACCGCCATTTGGTCTCCATCGAAATCGGCATTGTAGGCTTCACACACAAGTGGATGCAAACGAATAGCACGACCTTCAACTAAAACTGGTTCAAAGGCTTGGATACCCAATCTGTGAAGCGTAGGTGCCCGGTTCAACAGAACTGGATGTTCTCTGATGACGTCTTCTAAAACGTCCCAAACTTCATCTTCTTGGCGTTCAATTTTACGTTTAGCATTCTTGATGTTAGAAGCTAATTCCCGAGAAACTAATTCCTTCATCACAAATGGTTTGAACAATTCAATCGCCATTTCCTTTGGCAGACCACATTGATACATTTGTAAAAATGGTCCCACAACGATAACTGAACGACCTGAATAGTCAACCCGTTTACCTAGTAAGTTTTGACGGAAACGACCTTGTTTCCCTTTTAACATATGGGAAAGAGATTTCAATGGACGGTTACCTGGTCCAGTAACTGGACGGCCACGACGGCCATTATCAATCAAGGCGTCAACGGCTTCTTGCAGCATCCGTTTTTCATTTTGCACAATGATGCTTGGTGCATTTAAATCTAATAAACGTTTCAACCGGTTGTTACGGTTGATTACCCGACGGTACAAGTCATTTAAGTCAGAAGTCGCAAAACGACCACCTTCTAATTGGACCATTGGACGTAAGTCTGGGGGGATAACTGGAATAACATCCATAACCATCCAGCTTGGTTGGTTACCAGAAGCTCTGAAAGCTTCTAAGATGTCTAAGCGACGAATCGCCCGGGTCCGTTTTTGACCTTGAGCAGTTTTCAATTCTTCTTTTAATTCCGCAACTTCACCATCTAAGTCAACTAAGTCCAATAATTTCTTAATGGCTTCAGCACCCATGGCAGCTTGGAATTCTTGACCGAATTGATCACGTTTTTCACGGTATTCCCGTTCAGTTAATAATTGTTTCTTTTCTAAAGTAGTATTACCTGGATCGATTACCACATAAGAGGCAAAATAGATGATTTCTTCCAAGGCACGGGGGCTCATGTCTAAAACAAGACCCATTCTTGAAGGAATACCTTTAAAGTACCAGATGTGGGAAACGGGTGCAGCTAACTCAATGTGACCCATCCGTTCACGACGAACTTTTGAGCGAGTGACTTCCACACCACAGCGATCACAGACGATACCTTTGTAACGAATACGTTTATATTTTCCGCAGGCGCATTCCCAGTCTTTAGTTGGACCAAAGATGCGTTCACAGAACAACCCTTCACGTTCGGGTTTTAAAGTACGATAGTTAATGGTTTCTGGCTTTTTCACTTCGCCATAAGACCAGCTTCTGATTTTTTCTGGAGAAGCCAAACCGATTTGCATACTTTCGAATTTATTTACATCGATCAAAAGGGGTTCCCTCCATTTCATTTGATGACCCACTGAGAAAGATCAGCAGAGTCAGCTAAGGGACTTCACCGAATAAAGTCCGCCTAGACTAACCTAACTGTCTCTCGACTCAGTTTTTGAAAAGCTGACAGTTGCGACAGGTTTTCAAGATTATTGTTCGAAGTCTTCTGCTGTTTCGATGCTTTGGACTAAGTCCTCTTGTGCTTCGGCAACAGCTTCAGTACCTTTTTGTGCCAATTCTTTTGCTGATTGTTGTTCAGCAAATTTTGTTAGAGCATCGACAGTAATCAAGTCATCATCTTCGTCATCCATATCACGAAGTTCGATTTCTTTTTCTTCAATGTCGAGAACTCGCATATCCAAACCAAGGGATTGTAATTCCTTCACTAATACACGGAAGGATTCAGGCACACCTGGTTTTGGAATTGGTTCACCTTTGACGATGGCTTCGTAAGTTTTCACCCGACCGACAACATCATCTGACTTGTAAGTTAAGATTTCTTGAAGAGTGTAAGCTGCACCATATGCTTCTAAGGCCCAAACTTCCATTTCCCCAAAACGTTGTCCACCAAATTGCGCTTTACCACCTAATGGTTGTTGTGTAACCAGTGAGTAAGGTCCAATTGAACGGGCGTGCAATTTATCATCAACCATGTGGGCTAATTTAATCATATACATAACCCCAACAGAGACCCGATTATCCATCGGCTCACCAGTCCGGCCATCGTATAACACAGTTTTGGCATCGCTAGCTAAACCAGCTTCCCGAACTGTATCCCAAACATCATCATCATTGGCTCCATCAAAGACTGGTGTTGCCACATGAATCTTCAATTGGCGAGCAGCCATACCCAAATGCAATTCCAGCACTTGTCCGATATTCATCCGAGATGGTACCCCTAAAGGATTCAACATGACATCAACCGGTGTACCGTCTGGTAAGAATGGCATGTCTTCTTCCGGCATAATCCGTGAGACAACCCCTTTGTTACCATGACGTCCGGCCATTTTATCGCCTTCATGAATTTTACGTTTTTGAACGATATAAACACGAACTAACATGTTCACGCCTGGAGATAATTCATCACCGGCTTCACGGGTAAAGATTTTCACATCGTGGACGATACCGCCGCCGCCGTGAGGAACTCGTAATGAAGTATCACGAACTTCACGAGCCTTTTCACCAAAGATAGCGTGTAACAAACGTTCCTCTGCTGATAATTCCGTTACCCCTTTTGGCGTGACTTTACCAACGAGTAAGTCACCATCTTTGACTTCAGCACCGATACGGATAATACCCATTTCATCTAAGTTTTTCAGAGCATCTTCTCCGACGTTAGGAATTTCCCGAGTGATTTCTTCAGGTCCTAATTTAGTATCACGGGCTTCTGATTCATATTCTTCAATATGAATGGACGTATACACATCATCTTTAACTAAACGACGGCTCATGATAATCGCATCTTCATAGTTATAACCTTCCCAAGTAGTGAAGGCAACCAAGACGTTTTGACCTAAAGCCAATTCGCCTTCTTCCATTGAAGGTCCATCTGCTAATGTATCGCCAGCTTCAACTGCTTCGCCTAAATGCACGATTGGCCGTTGATTGTAGCTAGTCCCAGAGTTTGAACGACGGAATTTAGTCACAGAATATTTATCTAAAGCGCCATTGTCCCGACGAACACGGACTTCAGAAGCATCGACGAATTCAACAACGCCATCATGTTTACACAGTAAGGCAGCACCTGAGTCATGGGCTGCTTTAAATTCCATCCCAGTTCCCACAAAAGGTGAACGAGGTTGAATCAACGGTACAGCTTGCCGCTGCATGTTGGCACCCATCAAGGCCCGGTTGGAGTCATCGTTTTCCAAGAAAGGAATACACGCTGTCGCCACGGCAACTACTTGTTTAGGTGAAACGTCCATGTAATCAATTTTATCAATCGTTACTTCCAAGTTTTCACTTTGAGAACGAGCCATTACTAATTCTTCTTTAAAACTGCCATCTTCATTTAACGGTGAGTTCGCTTGCGCTACGATGTAGTGGTCTTCGATATCAGCTGTTAAATAGTCAATGGTGTCCGTCACATGACCAGTTTCCCGGTTGACACGACGGTAAGGTGTTTCGATAAAACCAAATTCATTGACCTTCGCATAGCTGGATAAGCTATTGATCAAACCGATATTCGGTCCTTCAGGCGTTTCAATCGGACACATACGGCCATAGTGGGAATAATGCACGTCCCGTACTTCATAGCCAGCCCGGTCTCTAGTCAAACCACCAGGTCCTAAGGCTGAAAGACGGCGTTTGTGGGTTAATTCCCCTAATGGATTCGTTTGATCCATGAACTGAGACAACTGAGAAGAACCAAAGAATTCTTTAATGCTGGCCACAACTGGACGAATGTTAATCAATTGTTGTGGGGTTAAAGTTTCTTGGTCTTGAATTGACATTCTTTCACGAACAACCCGTTCCATCCGTGCTAAACCAATTCTGAATTGGTTTTGCAGCAATTCACCAACAGAACGAATCCGACGATTTCCTAAGTGGTCGATATCATCAACATTGCCGATACCTTCCATTAAGTTTAAGAAATAGCTCATTGAAGCGATGATGTCAGCTGGACGAACTGTTTTAGTGTGGGTATCAGGATAGCCGTTACCAATTACGTTGACTTCCCGTTCAGGGTCTTTTGGTGAATACACCTTCACCACTTGAACAGTCATCGGTTCAGTGACAACCCCATCTTCACTTGGGTAATACGTAATCGAGTTCAACCCATTGTCAATATGCGGTGCTAACTCATCCATCACTTGGTGAGTTAAAACAGTGCCTTTTTCAACAAGGATTTCACCTGTTTCTGAATCAACTAAGGTTTCAGCTAAAGTTAAATTCAACAGACGAGTTTTTAAATCTAATTTTTTGTTGACTTTATAACGACCTACGTTAGCTAAGTCGTAACGTTTTGGATCGAAGAAACGAGCAGTCAATAAGTTTCTAGAACTATCAGCGGTTTTAGGTTCGCCTGGACGTAATCTTTCGTAAACGTCCTTCAAGCCTTCTTCAGTCCGTGAGTCGCTAGCATTTTTGTGTAAATCTTTTTCAACAGTATTGCGTAAGCTGTCACTGTCGCCGAAGATTTCAAAAATCGTATCATCAGAACCAAAACCTAAGGCCCGTACTAAGACGGTCAAAGGAATTTTCCGAGTCCGGTCAATTCTGACATAGGAGATATCTTTGGCATCTGTTTCCATTTCTAACCAAGCGCCCCGGTTAGGAATCACAGTTGAACCAAAGCCTTCTTTACCATTTTTATCAACTTTTCCATGGAAATAAACCCCAGGAGAACGCACTAATTGGGAAACGATAACCCGTTCAGCTCCGTTGATAATAAACGTGCCTTGTTCAGTCATTAATGGGAAATCACCGAAGAAAACATCTTGGGATTTGATTTCACCAGTTTCACGATTGGTTAAACGTAAAGTGACATGCAATGGTGCAGAGTAATTGGCATCATGAGCCCGTGCTTCTGCGACCGTATACTTCGGTTCTTTTAATTCATAGCCAACAAATTCTAAAGACAGGTTTCCGTTAAAATCGTTGATCGGCAAGATATCTTCAAACATCTCCTGCAGTCCTTGATCTAAGAACCACTGATAAGATTTTGTTTGAATCTCAATCAAGTTTGGCAATTCTAAAACTTCACTAATTCTAGCAAAACTTCTACGTGTGCGGTGTTTCCCGTATGCTACGTCTTGTCCAGCCAAGCTATTCACTCCTCTAGATTAATTTTCAAAAAGGAAGCTAAATTGTTACGAAATAATTTCAAATATTATTTTTACGTAACAAAGAGCATTTTTTGCGGCTTTTGGGCATAAAAAAAACCAAAAGACAGAGGCGTTTTGAAAGATTAAAATCTTTAGTGCTTCTACTTTTGTTTCCTATGCTAAAGCCGGAACGGACAATATTTCGCTCCTGCCTTTTTTAATTCACTTCGTTTTTGCGTCTATATATAATATAATATTTATAGTAGAAAGTCAACTGTTTTCTGGTTGTCACGCTAGGCTTAACAAAAGCTTTTAGAATTCAAAAAATGAGGAGTAAATAAGTTTCAAATTAAATGAATTCAACGAATTTTCAGAAAATTTTAACTTTTCTATTGACAATGCCATTTAACTACAGGTATACTTTTAGACATTCAACAAGAAGGAGAAATTATTATGCAAACACTTCAAAAAATTTCGACACAACAGTTGAATCAACACACATACTTTAGCTATTTTAGATAGGTTTGTATTCATACGTGGATACAAACGGCAAGCAGTTCAGTTTGTATCTATGATGGCTAGGGAAATTCGCAATGAGCAAAAAGCCGCGTAGATTGATTTCTAAGTGGCGTGATACGATAGTTTATTTTCGTCCATTTAGAAATTATCTAAATGGACGTTTTTGTTTGATTGAAAAAAATGGAGGACGTAAAAATGAAAATGAAAAAATTAGTTTTAACAGCAGCAGCTTTATTGGCGACAATCAGTTTAGGGGCCTGCGGGTCATCGGACAATGGCTCTTCCGGCAGCTCCACATCGGGAAGCGCTGCAGACAGCGAGAACGTCACAGTCGGTGTCTTACAATTAGTCGAGCATGACTCTTTAGATGCTTCTTATGAGGGCTTCTTAGAGGGCTTAGCAAATAACGGCTACGTTGAAGGGGAAAATCTCACCGTCAATTATCAAAATGCCCAAAACGGCCAAGATAATTTGATGAGTATGAGCCAGCAATTAGTCAGTGAAGATCCTGATTTATTGTTAGGAATTGCTACTTTAGCGGCTCAATCTTTAGTCAATCAAACAACTGAAATTCCAATCACCTTCACTTCTGTTACTGATCCAGTCGATGCTGGCTTAGTGGCTTCTGAAGAAGAACCTGGCGGTAATGTCACCGGTACAACTGATATGGTGCCAATTGACAAACAAATCGCTTTACTCTTAAGTATTGTGCCTGATGCCAAAACCGTGGGCATTATGTACAACTCCGGCGAGTCCAATTCAAAAATCCAAGCTGATTTGGCTCAAGCGGCTTTAGAAGATGCTGGCATTGAAGTCGTTGTGAAGACAGCCACTTCTACCAATGATGTTCAACAGGTAACCGAAAGCTTAACTAGCCAAGTCGATGCAATTTACATCCCAACTGACAATACCTTTGCCAGTGCTGCAGCTATTATCGGTGACGTAGTCAAAGAAAGCAAGACACCAGTGGTCACTGGCTCCGTCGATCAAACAACAAATGGTGGTTTAGCAACTTACGGTATTGACTACCATTCTCTAGGTGTGCAAACCGGCGAGATGGCCGCCCGCATTTTAAGCGGCGAAGCGACACCGGCAGATACTCCGGTTGAAAGTGCTACTGAATTAGAACTAGTGATCAATGAAGACATGGCGGAAGCTTTAGGGATTGATCCAAGTACCATCGTTGCCCCAGAATAATTCTTATAGGGCGAAGGCGAGACTTATCCTTCGCCCCTCGTACATATTTCATTACAAAAAGGAGTTTTTCCAATGGATATTTTATCTCTGATAACAAGTTCATTAGCCCAAGGGTTGTTGTGGTCGCTATTAGCGATTGGGGTTTTTCTGACTTACCGAATTTTGGACGTGGCGGATTTAACGGCTGAAGGCAGCTACCCATTAGGTGCCGGCATCGCTGCAATTAATATTGTCAATGGCACGCCTCCGTTACTCGCCTGTGTCTACGCTTTTATCGGTGGCGCCGCAGCGGGAGTAATTACTGGCCTGTTGCATACAAAATTAAAAATTCCCGCTTTACTCGCAGGAATTATCACGATGACAGGGTTATATTCAGTCACTCAGCGGGTCATGGGGGCTGCGAACATCGCCCTGTTAGGCCAAGATAATATTTTTAATTTCTTTCAAGAAATTCTGGGGACTAAACAGCTGTCAATTATCGTGACAGGCGCTATCATCGTTTTAGTAGTTGTCATTCTCCTTGTGCTCTTCTTTAAAACAGAAATCGGTTTGGCGATGCGTTCCACCGGCGACAATATCGAGATGAGTCAGGCTAACGGCATTAACACAGACAACATGAAACTAATCGGCTACGCCCTCTCCAATGGCTGCATTGCGCTATCTGGTTCTCTGCTTGCGCAAAATAATAATTTTGCCGATTTGAACTCCGGAACCGGCACCATCGTCATCGGTTTGGCTTCGATTATTATCGCTGAAGTTATCTTCCGCAACCAACCGCTATTGATTCGTCTTTTGACAATTGTTTTAGGCGCAAGCATTTACCGCTTTATCTTAGCATTGGTTTTCACTACAAATGTTCAAGCCAGCGACTCAAAATTAGCCTCAGCCATCGTGTTGACAATTTGCTTGGCCTTGCCGGAGGTTCGCAAAAAACTCGGCCTCAGCAAAAAAGCCCCTAAGAAAGGAGCTGCCTAGATGACTACTATTTTAAAAATTGAAAATCTGCATCAAATTTTTGAACAGGGTACCGTCAATGAAAACCATGTCCTACGAGGCATTAATTTGACGATGGACCAAGGAGAATTTATTACAATTATCGGCGGAAACGGTGCTGGTAAATCCACCCTTTTAAACAGCATTGCTGGTACATTACCAGTCAACCAAGGAAAAATCATCGTCAATGGTGAAGATGTCACCCGAAAATCTGTTATGCGCCGCTCCAAACAAATTAGTCGCGTCTTTCAAGATCCCCGCATGGGCACGGCTGTCCGTTTGACTGTTGAAGAAAATTTGGCCTTAGCTTTAAAACGTGGCCGCCCACGAAACTTCGGCGCCGGTGTGAAAAACAAAGACCGCAATTTTTTTAAAGACCAGCTAGCGACTTTAAATCTTGGTTTGGAAACGCGCTTAGGTGCTGAAATCGGCCTGCTTTCCGGTGGTCAGCGTCAAGCGATTACTTTACTGATGGCTACCCTGCAAAAACCAGAATTAATTTTGCTGGATGAACATACTGCCGCACTCGACCCCAAGACTTCGATTACGGTAATGGAATTAACAGAACGGTTGATTCGTGAACAAGCTTTGACAGCCTTTATGGTGACTCATGATATGGAGGATGCCATTCGCTATGGCACTCGCCTCATTATGTTGCATCAAGGACAAATCGTTGTCGATGTCAAAGGCGAAGAAAAACAAAATCTGACCGTCGCCGAGCTGATGGACATGTTCCATCGCAATAGTGGAGCCGAATTGAAAGACGATCAGCTTTTGTTAAGCTAATTTTTTCGTGTTTAATTAAGTTGTATCGTTACAAGTAATTCTTATTTTAGGTGTCGAAAAATTCTTTTATAGCGACAAAATAAAATGTGCCCCCAGAGTCAGGCCATGTAGTGACCCAAAAAGTTAGACCAAAAATCTAACTTTTTTGAGGTCGGTACATAAGCAAGCCAAACATGGGGGTACATTTTTTCAGTAGAAGTGAGCAGTCTTGGTTAACCGCCCATCAAGAAGTCTAAGATATTCCAGCCATCACTGGTGCTACCTTGATACAGCTCAGTAAAGCCGCAACGACTACAGCTGATAGTGATAAATTTTTTATTTTGTACATCGAAAATTTTGGCAAAGTTCCCACCGGTTGCTTGAAACTGATCAGCCTCGTAATGAGTATTGCCGCATTTCTCACAGACATACTGTTTTTTCTCCATATTTTTCACTCCTATTTAAACGATACTTTGATATTTAATGAATTCATTATATAAATATTTTCTTAAAAAAACATCTGTCTAAAGTCGGATATTTTCCTAAAATCTGCTAAACTAGGAGAAATGAAACTAGCGGAGGAACCTATGACCACCAAAGAAAAAGTTTTAGACTTATTAATGACCAGCGACAGCATTTTATCCGGCGAAAAAATGGCCCAAGACCTAGCCGTTTCCAGAACTAGTGTCTGGAAAGCCATCAAAACCCTTGAAAAAGAAGGTTTCGAAATCACCCATGAAGCGAATGGTTATCGCTTGGAAGCTACCCCTGAGCATCTTTCAGCCACCGAAATTCGCCAGCTTTTCACGGCTGAAAATCAAATTGAACGTGTGGCGGTGTTAAAAACCTCCGAATCAACTATGAAGGACGCCAAAAAAGCGGCGATTGAAGACCAAGTCGAAGCGACGCTTTTTGTAGCAGAAACTCAAACAGCTGCAAAAGGCCGTTTTGGTCGTCCCTTTGTGGCCAAACCTAAAGAGGGAATTTATTTAAGTCTGCTATTAAATCCTTATAAGAAATTTTCTGAGCTGCCCCAATACACGGTTGTGATGGCAGTCGCCGTCGTTAAAGCTGTTGAAAATTTAACTGGCAAACAAGCCCAGATTAAATGGGTCAACGATATCTATTTAGACGGCCGCAAAATTTGCGGGATATTATCGGAAGCCATGAGTGATGTTAATACGATGGAAATTGCTCATATTATCATTGGTTTAGGCTTCAATCTGGCAATTCCGCAAACTGATTTCCCTGATGAATTGCAGGCCAAAGCGACCTCACTTTTCCCAGATGGCAAACCAACGATTACCCGCAATCAATTGATTGCAGAAATCATGAATCAGTTTTTCTTTTATTTGAACCAGCCGCAAATTACCATTGATTTGTATCGGAAACATTCCTTTGTTCTAGGCAAAACTGTCAGCTACAATCGGCAAAACCAAACCTATGTAGGTACCGCCGTTGACATCAACGACTTAGGTGAATTGATTGTTGATTTAACTGATGGCAGCCAGCAGGTTTTATCTTCAGGCGAAATCAGTTTAGCGACGATTGGCTAAAGGAAGATGTGATATTAGTTAAAACAGAGCCGAATCTTACGAACAATATCTAGTGAAAACCACTAGATATTGTTAATTTGCGACGAGGCTCTACTGAACCATAGGAGCAAATATAATATAAATCGGGATTTCATCTGTTAAAACGCCTAATATCACAGCCTCGTTTTTTACAGAAAATTAAGGGCAATTAGCTAAAGCCGCCAAGAGCCAAGTAGAAAATTTGGTACTGTCCAAGTTGACACAAACTTGGCAATTAGCTGGCTCTTGGTAAAAACCAGCTAAGTCAACAATTGTCGCTCCGGCTGTGTACGCCCCTTGAGTTTCAATCTGAACCGACAATTTTTCCACAGTAAACATTGAAGGGTTTAATAAGTAGGCGATAACGGTGCTGTCATACATTTCCAAGCCGCTATCCAACGAACCGCTGCGATAATGCTGCAGCAAAGAATAAAGCATTCGTCCTGTCTGATTAAGGCTCGCCATTTTCTGACTCTCCTCTGGATAAATTTTAGCGATACTGCCCATCTCCAAGGGCACCATCGTTAATTTCAATCCGCTGTCAAAAACAATCCGGGCCGCCTCTGGATCAACTCCGATATTAAATTCTGTATAAGCACCAAAATTTCCCCGACCAAGGGCGCCCCCCATCATCACAATCTCTGCAATTTTTTCTTTGGCTTCAGGATATTCCCGCAGCAATAAAGCAAGATTCGTCAGCGGTGCCAAGGCAACAATCGTCACCGGCTCTGTGGCTGCTATTAGCACACGTCTCATCGCTGCCACAGCTGATTCTGGCAGCAAGTTTTCCTGATTTCCATCAGGAAAATCAAACCCAGCTAAACCAGACTCACCGTGAACCTCACTGGCATCACGGGCAGCTCTTAAAAGTGGTTGGCTAGCTCCTTTGGTAACAGGAATTTTCAAATCCCAAAAAGTTAACAACCGTAATAAGTTACGGGTGACTTTTTCTAACGAGACATTCCCCGCCACTGTAGTCAAAAGCTGAACATCCAGCTCTTTTGAAAACAACGCCGCAGCTAGCGCCATTGCGTCGTCAATACCTGGGTCTGTGTCGATGATGATGGGACGTTTATTAGTTTTTTCCATTTTTTTACTCCTTGTTTTGGTATATTAAGTAGAATTTATTTATATCATAACCATTTTTTTCAAATGTTGAGTCCTTAATCAATTTAGACAGGCTATAAAGATATCTCGATGTTTATATCATAAGTCACTTTGAGTAAGATGCGAAAGTTTTAGCCAGCACAATTAATTTCAGGTTACCATCTGACAACTACTTCTCCACTCCATCCTTTCACTTTCCCACCATCGCCAAAAAATCATTTTTCACCTGCTCATTGATAATATATATTTCCATACTCTTACCCGGCACATACACGCGAATCCGATGGCTCCAATAACGATATTTAGTCCCTGCTTGCACCTTGTCGACCTGTATGCGGGAAAGCTTGGTCCGCTTTAAAAATACTTCTTGAAAAGGCTCAGGGTTCAAATTGATGATATAACTAGGTCCAACACAGACGGATTCAAAATATTGGCTCGCTTCATCTTGCAATTCTTCTTCTAATAACTGAAATAGCTTTTGCGGAACACGTTCTTCAAAAAGCTGTTTCCTTCTACTAAAGGCCTTTAGAGATACTTTAGCGGTAACAATGATGCTTGCCGTAGCAAACAGTGTTAAAACTAACATCACAATACTGATACCTAAATCTCCGGCTGTCATCGTTTGAAAAGTGATATATCCACTAATCATTGCGAAGAAAATTAGGAATAGTAAGATGACCAAACCTGACTGAGCATTTTTATAATAATTTGTTTGAACCCTTTTCATGTTGTATCTGCGTTTTTTCACAGGTCGTCATCCTCCCAGTCTCCTTCAACATCCAAAGCTCTTAATTTATCATAAAATATTTTTAAGAACTTGGATATAATTTTTCTGCTTTATTCTATATCTGTTACGAACAAAGACGCAAAAAAGCCCGTCAATCATCATTGGGAACCAATGATAAACGGGCTTTTCTATTTTTCAACTTAACACAAACTAACTGTCTAAATCATTCTTTTTCACTGACTGATAGAAAATTGTCTACGGCTAAGTCTGTGCCTCGACTGGCAATGACTTGCTGATACCAATAGAAGGAATCTTTGCGGATGCGGGCGCAGTCTTTAGGATCTTCATCCGTACGGTCCACGTAAATCAGGCCATAGCGTTTACGGTAGCCATTGCTGGTGGATAATAAATCCAAAGCCGACCACGGCATATAGCCAATGACTTCAACGCCACGATCCATTGCTCGCTTGGTTGCGGCAATGTGCTCCTTCAAATACTTGATGCGATACTCGTCGTGAACCTTGCCATCCGGGGTCAATTCATCATAGGCCCCCAGACCATTTTCAGTAATCATAAATGGAATTTTGTAGCGGGTATATAAATCCCGGTAGACAAATTCCAAACCGGTCGGGTCAATCGCCCAATCCCAATCAGTCGTTTCTAATTCAGGATTTGGACACATTTGATAAAAGCCGGGATGGGTTTCAAAGCCGGACATATCGCCTTTTTTACCGCTAAGATTATAGCCGGACCAGCGACGTTCAGCATCTTTTGGACAAGCTTGTGCACAGCTGCTGTCATAATAATTAATGGCGAAGAAATCAGAAATATTTTCGGCGAAGAAGGCTTCATCCCCCGCCTCCATAACAGGTGCTAAATCATTCTCCTGTAAATAGTTCAAGGCAGCGACATTGTAATAGCCTTTGAAGTAAACATCTAAGTAATAGGTATTACGCAAATCGTTGGCGTTGATGGCTGCCAATTGATCTTCTGGTTTACAGGTTCGGGCATAGACCGGCGCATAGCCCAAGGCCGGGCCAGCCAAACCGCCAACTTCGTGAACCAATTTAACTGCGACTGCCTGTGCCAAATTCATATGGTGATTAATTTGATAACGCAGCTGATTATTGTCTTGAAATTCCGGCAAAATATAACATTTTTGAGTCCAGTATTGCACGATAATACTTTGTTCATTTAAGGTAATCCAGTATTTAACATCATCTTTGAATTCGTTCACCACATACTTGGCAAAGATTTCAAAATCTTTGACGACTTCTCGGGAAAGCCAGCCGCCATATTTTTCAACTAAAGCCCACGGCAAGTCATAGTGATATAGAGTAGGAATTGGTTCAATGCCATTGTCTTTTAATTCTTTAATCAAGTCCCGATAAAATTGGATGCCGGCTTCGTTTACTTGATCGTCACCATTTGGAAAAATGCGGGACCACGCAATGGAGAAGCGATAGCTGGTAAACCCCATTTCTTTGAATAAGGCGATGTCCTCTTTGTATTTATGATAGTGATCGCTGGCAATACTGGCATCAGCAAAGCCGTATAACTCATGGCGTTCCCGATTAATCACGTCTTGTTGAGACAGTCCTTTGCCGTCTTGTAAAGCTGCACCCTCCACTTGATACGCACTAGTTGCTGCTCCCCATAGGAAGTTTTTTGGAAATTCTTTATTCATTGTCTCGCTCCTTTAAATGTATTGTTGCTTAAGGATGAAGCCAATAGCGGACTGCATCAATTGCTACTATATTTTAAAATTTTTATGAGGAATTGGCTGGCATCTAACATTTCAGCTTTATATCCAAACCGATTTCGTCAGCGGCTTTTCTCAAAAATATTTATTATTGTTTAGTCACTAGCCACTGCTAGTAATACTTTTTACCAGTTCCGCCTCAAATTAACTTTCTATCAGCCTCTTTAAAAAGGCTTGTTTAAAATCAGATAAACTTTTGCTCAACTTGAAAAAAATTGTTTTCATCTTCGGCAATCTCCTAAGTTGCCCGTTCTTTCATTTAGCTATTTGCTAAAAATTTAAAACGCTGGAAACAAAATTGATTGCTGCGTTTTAACAATGGTCCAATCAGGATAACGCCTAAAATTGGTCCAATCATCAAGCCACCGCCTAAAATCATCCCCAGAATAAAACAGATTAAATCCATCACTGAGCGCACTTTTGCTAAATCAAACTGTAGCTTTTGGCTGATACCAAAGCTTAAGGCGATGTATCCTTCTTTTCCGGTGTTGGTTGCTGAAGCTAAGCCATTGCCGATGCCAATCAAGGAAATGCCGAAGACCAAAATCAACAGCAGCAGCACTTTTAATTGCGGTAATTGCACCGTTTGAATCGTCCAATCTGTCACCAGACTAGTCACCAAAGGATTAATAATCGTCGACAAACCCAATTCTTTTTTGTCGATAAAAAAGACGATGATTAAACAAATACCAGTGATACATAAGGACGCTTGACCGACTGTCAGGGGCAGGACATTGGCCACGCCCTGCCATAAAAGACCTAACGCATCGGCGCCAAAGCCGGTTAAAACGCATAAGCCAACCCCGATACCGACAATTGCGGCGCCGATTGCTGAAAATAATTGACGTTTAATTAAGGACATCCAGTTGCACCTGTGTTTTCAACGTCTCAACTTTCATGAACCAGACCTACTTTTTCCATCACTAATTCAAACAGCTCCACTAAATCTTTGGTTAACGTGACCTCACTGGAAATGGTCATCAAATGATCTTGAGCGTGGGTAAAGAGTAGACAAGGCGCATAGGTTATCCCACGGGCTTCATTTTGAATCACGTCGGTCTGGGCCCGATGTGCTAGCGTGATATTCTCTTTGGCTTCCTTCAATAACTGATGGGCGGCCTCAAAATCACTGGTTTTAGCGGCTTTGATGGCCTCTTGGGCTTTCGTGCGACCATTGCCAGCGTGCAGAATAATCTGCATCGCCACCGGAATCAATTCATTTTCTTTTTCTTCAAATGCTTCCATTTTTTTCACCTATTTCATTTTCTTATTTTTATTCAGTGGCTGAACATTTTTAAGCCACTGATTCAGTTGTGTTAATAAAAGTTGGTTCTTTAGCTTCTTCAATTTCTTCAGCTAAGACTTCTTTTTCATACACCTTAAAGAATGGATACCAAACGCCGAAGTAAATGCCGAATAACAAGACATACCAAAGGACTGCTCTAAAATCGCTAGTTAAAATTACACTGGAAATCGGTGCAGGAATCTGTGCCAGCTGCATTAATTCACTTGGAATATTTAATAGGCCGCCCTTCATCACAAACCAGACCACACAGCTGCCGACAATTGAATTAATCCACATTGGCATCATCAATAATGGGTTCATAACCACTGGCGTACTGAAGACTAATGGCTCATTGATATTAAAAATCGATGGCCAGATACAAATTCGACCCAGCGTTTTCAATTTTTTCGATTTTGAAAAGAGCATCATAATGTTTAATGCTAAGGTGGCACCCGTGCCCCCCATCATGATTAAGCCGATGCTGTAGACCACTTCATTGGTGACAATATTGCTCGGGTCCATGCCCTGTTGCACCGCCAAAGTATTCGCCGCAATGCCGGCAATAAAAATTGGATTTTGAATGGCTGACCAGAGCCATGTTGAAATTCCCATTGAATAAAAGAAAGCGGGAATTAAGACTAAGAGAATCAAGCCTGGTAAAGATTGACCAAAGCTTTGAATTGGTCCAAAGGCCCCGATAATGACGGCAAAGATATCGATTTTCAGGCCAAAGGTTAATGCCGCCCAAAAAGCTAAGCTGGCAAAAATCGGAATGATATTATTAATCCATTCAATTACAAAGTCTGGCACATTGCTTTCTTTGAATAATTTCAATTTTGCATAGTAATGGAAAATCACGCTGACGCCCATCCCGACGATAACACCAATTAAAATGCCCGTTGGTCCGATGCGGTCCATCTCGTAAACACCTTCTTCAGCGGCTACCGGATGTAAAAACATCATCAAGGAACAGATGGAAACAATGCCAGCGGTGATGGCATATTGCCGATGGTTGAATTTTTCCATATATTGATTGGCTACCATAAAAGCCGCAATCAAGCCAATTAATCCAAAGGAATAATTTGAAATAGTGCTTAAATCTGGTAGGACTGAGATGTATGACCGAAACACATTGTAAAAGAAGACGATGGAGCCTGTTAAAATAAAGGGAATTAATTTTTGCATTGCACTGGATAAGCCCGCCACTGATGGACGCTGCGTTAATTTCTTCGCTTTCGGGGCAAAGGAATTCGATAACCAATCCATAAATTTCTTCATGAGTTTACTCCTCCTAAGTGTGTTACCTAATTTTATTTAGCGCCAGACTTTTTTGATCAGCGCTAGTCTGTCAAAAAGTCTGGCTTATTTTCCATTAACTTTTAGCAGTTGCCAGTTGAGCTAGGGCAAAATCCAGTAGGCCATCACCATCTAACATGCCGTAAATATCTTGGGGAATGACGTTGACTACTACGTTGTGGGGCCGTGCTGTTTCTGCCATTTCATCTTTAAAGGCCGCATAATGGGGGCCTAATAATAAAACATCAATCGTTGGCAAATATTGTGCAACTTCGCTTTCGCTACGAGCTTCTACTGTTGCAGTCAAGCCTCTCTTTTTAGCGGCCTTTCGCGTTTTTTGGGCTGAGAAACCACTGGACATACCAGCTCCACAGCAGAGTAAAATATTCACGTTTTCCATCTTTGTTTCCTCCTGATTTGTTTGATGCCGGAAAATTTTACTTTGTCTGAAGAGCTTCGCTACCGGCGATCAATTTGTTTTGATGAGCCTATTATGCTCCCTCAAAGGGGGGCAAACAATTATTCATTTGCCCTCAAGCGGTGCAAATGAATGTTATTGTAAACGACTACATTTCATAAGAAATGATGTTATAATCAATATGCAAGACTTTAATAAAATAGTCGGTGTTTTTTTATTTGGAATTATTACTAACTGTAGGAGTGACGCTTATGAAAGACAAACAAAAACACCTCATCACATTTCTCTTGAAACAAGACAAGCCCGTCTCCTCCAAAGTCACTGCGGCCAGTTTGAATATTTCCCCCCGCACCGTTAAAAATTATGTCAAGGAAATCAACGAATTAAGCAGCGGAGTGATTCAATCCTCCAACAGCGGCTATCTAATTGATAAAGATTTAGGCCGAAAGCTGGTCAGCGAGTCGCAAAATGAAGTCAATGAGATGCCGGAAACCTTTACTGAGCGCAGCAATTATTATTTGCGGGAGGCCCTGATTCAAAAGCGCAGCCTTAATTTATTTCAACTGGAAAATGAATTGTTTATCAGCGAATCGACCATTCGCCAAGATATTGCCCGCATGAATAAAACCTATGGCAATGCTGACCTGCAGTTTTGCCTGCGGGGCGAAGAATTTGTGATTGAGGGGAATGAAAAGGAGCGGCGGCGGCTGATTTCACTATTGGTCTTTGAGGAGATGCCCAATCATTTTATTGATTTAGCAATATTAGCGGAGCATTTTGACCCGGCGGATATTAAAATCATCGCCACGGCAATTACCGAAGTCACCAAGGAAAGCCGCTACTCCCTCAATGAATTTGCTTATACGAATTTGGTGCTGCACCTTTTAATTTTAGTCGACTCGATTCGCCATCACCACACCCTCGTCGCGCGGGAAACCTCCAGCGTCTGGCTGGAAAAAGAAAAAGCCCTGCTGGTCAATCAACTAATTGACCGTCTTGAGGCGGCCTTTTCGATCAAATTAAATCCCTCTGAAAGGGAAGAACTCCATGTTTTATTTCAGGCCAATGCCAATTTTGTTCCTACGAATAATTTGGCGGAGGTGGAGGAAATTGTTGGCACCATCCTCTTTGAGCAGATTCGCGAAATTGCTGCCGAAATTCAAGAAACCTTTGGCATCAGCTTAACTGACCGCAGCTTTATTGTGCCCTTTTCTCTACATCTGAGCGGCTTGATTGCCCGAGGTAAGGAAAATAGCTTTATCAAAAATCCGATGGTCACTACCATCAAAAAAGATTACCCGATTGTCTTTACGGTGGCGGTCGCCATCGCCTTAAAGCTGGAGGAATTCTATCCCTTTTCTGTGACCGAAGACGAGGTGGCCTATATTGCCATGCATATCGCCTTTGAATTGGAAAATCAACAGCAGAATCTCTATAAAATCCGGACCGTGCTCCTGTGTCCAAAATATATGAAGCTGGATGTGGAATTGTATCAATACCTCAATGATAATTTCAGTCACGAGCTGAATATCATCTCGGTGATTTCCCAATTATCTGAAATTCAGCAGGAGGAATTTGATTTACTGATTACCACCTTGGAGGTGCCCTTAAGTTTAAGTCAGAGCTATCAAATTCTGCCGATTGCGCCGATTTTAAATCGGCAGCAAAAACGTCGACTGACGATGGAAATTGCCGAACTGCGGACCTATCAAAAGTGCCGTATTTTGCTGAATAATTTTACCGATTTTTTCCAAGAAAAATTCTGCTACTTCCATCCCGAGGTCACAGAAAAACACGATTTAATTCAACTGATTTGCGGGAATTTCACCCGAGCGGAAATCGTTTCAGAAAGCTTTTTCGAACAAGTTTTAGAGCGGGAGCAAGCGGCCTCGAAAGCCTATGATGGGATTGCTATCCCCCATTCGATTCATTCGGCGGCTAATCAGACAAAAATTGCTTTAGCCTTTTTGAAAAAGCCCTTGGACTGGGGTGGTCAAAAAATTTCCCTAGTGATACTACCCGCCATCAGCAAGCACGATAAAAAACTGTTTTTCAATATTTACGAAGCCTTGATTTCCTTTTTTGATGACCCAGCTATTTATCCTGAGCTGCTAAAAATTAATTCCTATGAAAAATTGCAGGAATTTATCCAACAGCAAGCCAAGATGTAGCTTTACTTAAAGGTCAATCATACTAATCTCTTACGCTATTCCTTTACATCAAAAAAGAAGCAGAAGCTAAGTTTCTCAGTCTTCTGCTTCTTAAATTTTTTCCCTCTTTTAAATTCTCAAATTTAAGGAATCATTTTTTCGATATTTAACTGAAAAGGCCGCCCTAATCTAGTAAGGGCGGCCTTCAATCTATCAAAATAATTTAACTCAACTAATTTAACGCATCGTCACAAATTCTTCCGAACCAGTCGGATGGATTGCCACTGTATTGTCAAAATCAGCTTTCGTCGCCCCCATCTTAATGGCTACGGCAAAGCCCTGCAGCATTTCATCGACACCGACGCCAATCCCGTGGAGACCGACAATTTTTTCCTCTGGTCCAACACAGACCAATTTCATCATGGCTTTTTGCCGGTGTTCATTCAAGGCAAAATACATCGGCGTAAACTTAGACTGATAAATTTTAACCTAAGGAATCATTTTTTCGATATTTAACTGAAAAGGCCGCCCTAATCTAACAAGGGCGGCCTTCAATCTATCAAAATAATTTAACTCAACTAATTTAACGCATCGTCACAAATTCTTCCGAACCAGTCGGGTGGATTGCCACTGTGTTGTCAAAATCAGCTTTCGTCGCCCCCATCTTAATGGCTACGGCAAAGCCCTGTAGCATTTCATCGACACCGATGCCAATACCGTGGAGACCGACAATTTTTTCTTCTGGTCCAACACAGACCAATTTCATCATGGCTTTTTGCCGGTGTTCATTCAAGGCAAAATACATCGGCGTAAACTTAGACTGATAAATTTTAACCTCTTGTTCACCATATTTGGCCCAAGCGTCTTCTTCCGTTAGGCCGATTGTGGCAATCGGCGGATGGGTGAAAATCACCGTCGGAATCAAATCATAATCTAAAAAGAGTTTTTCCTGACCGTTGAACAGCCGCTCTGACAAGCGGCGACCAGCGGCAATTGCGACTGGTGTCAAATCCACTTTGCCAATCACATCGCCAATCGCATAAATCCCCTTTTGGGTAGTATTTTGAAATTTATCAACTTTAATAAAGCCTCGTTCATCTAAGGCAACTTGCGTTTTATCCAGACCTAAGCCTTTGATATTAGCTTTGCGTCCGCCGGCAAAAATGACACAATTTGCCGTTAAACTTTCGCCATTTTCAAAAAAGACAGTGTACTCATCTTCATGTTTTTCAATCTTAGCGGCAACCGAACGACTATGGAGATGCAGACCAGCCTGTTCGTAAATTTCCACCAAGCCTTCTTGCAACATTTTATCAAAAGTCCGCAACGGCCGTTCCTTGCGGTAAGCCCAATGCACCTCAGCACCTAAACCATGCAGTACACCGCTTAACTCAGCCGCAATGTATCCGGCGCCAAGAACCACCACTTTTTGAGGCAGCTCGGTCAGCTCAAAGAAACCATTGGAATCAATTGCATACTCACCACCGGGAATTTTCATCCCACTGGCATGACCGCCAGTAGCAATTAAAATATTCGGCGCTGTATATTCGATACCTGCTACTTCAACTGTTGTTTCATTAACAAATTTAGCATGGCCTTCTAAGTAGGTGACATGATTGCTATCCAGGCCACGATGGTAGGCGGTATGTAAAAAATCAATATATTTTTCCCGACGCTCTACTAAACCTTGGAAATCCAAGCCTTTTACTTCCACATCAATCCCGTAGCTCTTAGCATCACGATTCATCATTTCCAGCATATCACTGGCCTGCCACATGACTTTTTTGGGAACACAGCCGACATTGACACACGTACCGCCAATTTTGTGGCCTTCAATCAACAAAACTTTAGCGCCGTGCATCCCAGCTCGATTCGCTGAAGCGATTCCACCGCTGCCGCCGCCGATAACTATATAATCGTAGGTTTCCATGTTCTTCCTCCTGTTTGCTGGGCTCTTTGCTTGTCGTTAAATCCGTCTTTACACAATTAAAATCCGTAAATTTTTTAGTTTGCAACTACTAAGTTGTTGCACTTTTTCTCGCTTTTAACAGCACAAACAACTGATTGACAAGCTTTTGTGCCCTATTATGGCTTCATTATAACATTTCATTTGAAAAATCTATATTCTCAAGATTGTCTAGTTTATCAAAAAAACTGCAGCATAAGCAAACGTTTGCCTAGCTGCAGCTGTTCAGAACTTAACTAATCATTTTTCTTTTTGCGAATCATGTCGCCAGCTTTGACTGGCTGCGTCACTGGCATCGTCAACATCATCATCGGATTCGGTGCCCGGTCAATTGCTTCTCCCTCATCATTTTTCATCTCTGTAACACTTTGGGAAAAATGCGTAAAATTCGGACCATAAAATTCGATTTCATCCCCAACAGAAAAATGATTGCGCTGACGAATCGTGGCAATCTGAGTCGCTTCATCATAACTCAGCACTTCACCGATAAATTTATAAACAGGAATCTTGCGGCGAGCGCCAAACAATTGCTCCTCCTCAGATGGCGTCTGGTAATAAAAACCAGTCGATAATTCCCGTTGCGCCACCTTCCACAGCTCATCAATCCATTCCTGCTTGCAGACATAATTTTCCGGATCAGCCATGTAACTGTCGACAGCCGCTTTATAGACATTTGCCACCGTCGAAACATAGTGAATCGACTTCATCCGGCCTTCAATTTTCAGGCTGTCCACGCCATTTTCAATCAAGTCGGGAATATGTTCAATCATCGTCATATCCACGGCACTCATCGAAAATTCTTCTGTGACTGAACCCGCTGTTGTCAAAGAACGCTTTTCCCCACCAAAAGGCAAATCATACAATTCATATTTCCAGCGGCAAGACTGAGAACAGCCGCCACGATTGGCATCCCGCATCGACATATGATTGGAAAGCGTACAGCGCCCCGAATAAGAAATACACATCGCTCCGTGAATAAAGGCTTCAATTTCCACATCCGTATGCTGGCGGATTTCCGCCACCTCCGCCATCGAAACTTCCCGGGCCAAAACCACCCGCTCTAAGCCTTCTTCCTTCCAAAATTCCAGTGTTTCATAATTGGTCGCCGAAGCTTGAGTCGACAAATGAATCGGCAAGCCCGGTGCTTCTGCTGCGCAAATTTCAATTAAGGCCGGATCGGAAACAATTACCGCCGAAATACCCACATCCCGCAGTTCTCGGAAAAATTCGCCAGCACCTTCTTCATTGCCTTCATGAGTTACCATATTGGCGGCCACATAAACTTTGGCGTCGTGGGCTTTGGCAAAAGCCACCCCTTCGGCCATTTCCTCTAAACTAAAATTTCCGGCACGACTACGCAAACCGTAAGCATTACCGCCAATATAAACCGCATCGGCGCCATAGTGAATCGCCGTTTTTAATTTTTCTAACGTCCCTGCCGGCGCTAGCACTTCAGGTCGTTTTAATTTTTTTGCCGTTGTCATGTTCCACCTCTTATTTAATATCGGCTCCTTGAATATGGAAAAAACCGCTGTCTAATTCCCGCTGTGCAGGATGCAAATGCTGAATCTGTTCAGTCCAAGCAGTTGCCAAACTCTCAGTCCAAGCTCCCGTCTCTAAGGCCGCTTTGGCAGCGACAAAAATTTTAGCCACCTCGACAAAATTTTCCCCTGGGGCATAAATACCATCTAGCTTCCAAGTTGTATAGTGATTTTCAAACAGCTGCGGTAATTCCTGTAGTAAATTGACATCATTATCCGCAAAAATATGCGTGCCATGACTGTCCTCAAAAATTGAATAGTGGGTGTCTGCCTTCTTAGGTTCAGACAAAAATAAATCCCGCTCTCTTACCGTCGCTTCATCAAGGCCTTTAAAATTATAATAATTTTGCAATAGCGGGCGTTTTGATTGATGTATACAAGTCGCCCCGTAAACTAAAATCTCCGCTGGCACCGCTAAATTATCCTTCATCGCTACCAGCTCATCAAAGGGAACTTCCCGAGCTAAAACAGCTCCCACAGCACCCTTTTTACTCCAAAAATTAATTTGGCGGGAACTAGTGACCAAAGTTTCCCCATCATAAATAAAAGGCAGCTGATAATTATTTTTACGGATTAAATAAACAATTCCCGGATCTCCGACAACTAATTGATCAACACCTGTCGTCGCGAGAAAATCCAAGTATTCCGGAATTTTTTTCATTTTTTCCGGATGCATAATGCCATTGACAACAATGATAGCTTTTTTGCCAAACGAATGAGCCAAGTCTACTAATTCCTGCTGCTCAGCGCGGGAAAATGAATGGGGCAAACGCAGGCCAAACTCCGCCTCGCCAAATTGAATGGCATCCACGCCAGCCACCAACAGCGCCTGCGCTTGCTCCATTGATTCCACTGTACTGCGAATTTCAATCACAGCTATTCCTCCTGTTTCCTACCAAGATATCTTTACTTTTAAACATGATTAACTTATTCTCAAAAAATTACTACAGCTAAGTCTAACTGATTCTCATTTCAACAAATCAACTCTCAGCAGATATCTCTTAAAGCAATTCATAAATTGCTGAGTTTAAATAACTTTTGAACTTTTTTATAGTATCACAGACTCACAAACTTTCCAATCCTTTATAATGATTTTAAATTAGGCTTTAAGCATAGGCCAATTGCAAAATATTTACTAGATGCTCAATTTCTTAGAAGCAATTGCCCTACCGTAAGGCAATCAAAAAAATAATTTCCAAGTATACTTAACTTTCCCTCTGCTTATTTTTTATAATCCCTTCAAAATTAAAAAAGCAGCACCCAACACATAGGCTGTGCTGGATGCTGCTTCAAATTTCAATTGATTTTTCATTAATACCAAATGCCAAAATTTTAAACTGGCTGAGCTTCACGATCGACAACTGGGTCTTTTACGTTGACCGTAATTTTCCCTTTGGTTGCGCCAATCGTCACGGTATCACCTAAATTAATTTGCCCAGAAAGTAGAGATTCACTAAGGCGATCTTCAATTTCTTTTTGTAAAGCCCGGCGAATTGGCCGTGCACCATACTCAGGATCAAAGCCGACTTTAGCAATGACTGCGATTGCTGCGGCCGTAATTTTAACTTTGATATCTTGTTCCGCCAAACGTTTGATAATACTCTTGCTCATGATTTTCACGATATCATGAATATTGTCTTCACTTAGAGAATGGAAAACAACCGTTTCATCAATCCGATTCAAGAATTCAGGACGGAAACCTTTTTTCAATTCTTCCAAAATCCGTTTTTGCATTGCATCATGATCTTTGGTCAAATCCTTCACGTTAAAGCCAACATTCTTTTCTTCACGAATCGCCGTTGCGCCAATGTTAGAGGTCATAATCAAAATAGTATTTCTAAAATCGACCTTACGACCTTTAGCATCTGTCAAGTGACCGTCATCTAAAACCTGCAGCAAAATATTAAAGACATCTGGATGGGCTTTTTCAACTTCATCTAGCAGAATGACTGAGTAAGGTTTTTGACGAATTTTCTCGGTTAATTGGCCGCCTTCATCATAGCCAACATAGCCTGGAGGGGAACCAATCAATCGGCTGGTACTATATTTTTCCATAAATTCTGACATATCGGCTCTGACTAATGAATCTTCACTGCCGAACATTGCTTCAGATAACGCTTTTGCCAATTCGGTTTTCCCAACACCAGTTGGCCCCAAAAACATAAAGGAACCAATTGGCCGTTGTGGATCCTTCAAGCCACTACGCGCTCGGCGAATAGCCCGTGCTACTGCTTTGACGGCATCGTCTTGCCCAACGACCCGTTGATGTAGAATTTTTTCTAAATCCAGCAGACGTTCGCTTTCTTTTTTCTCCAATTGTTGCAACGGCACACCCGTCCATTGGGAAACCACGCCAGCAACATCCTCTTCCGTCACTTTATCTGCATAACCGGAAGCTTCCTTCTCTTCTTGTTGTAAAAGAGTTTGCAGCTTTTGATCCAGTTTCTTTTCCTTCTTACGTAACCGAGAAGCATTTTCGAAGTCCATCTGTTGAATAGCCAACTCTTTTTCAGTAGACAAAATCATAATGTCTTCCTGCAGTTGAGCCAATTCAGAAGGTGTATCTGATTTATCCAAACGAACTTTCGCCGCTGACTCATCCATTAAATCAATAGCCTTATCTGGCAATTGACGGGAATTAATATAGCGAATCGACAAATGAACCGCCGCGTGTAGCGCCTCATCAGTAATTTCAACACCATGATGCTCTTCATAGCGAGCCCGCAATCCCCGCAAGATTTCCTCAGCTTCATCAGCTGTCGGTTCATCGACTTGCACACGAGCAAAGCGCCGTTCCAACGCAGAATCTTTTTCAATATATTTTTGGTACTCATCTAAAGTCGTTGCACCAATTGTTTGCAGCTCACCTCGAGCCAAAGCAGGTTTTAAGATGTTAGAGGCATCAATTGCTCCTTCAGCCCCACCAGCACCGATTAATGTATGCAATTCATCAATAAAGAGAATAATTTGACCATCATGATAAATTTCATCAATGACTTTTTTCATTCGGTCTTCAAATTCACCACGATATTTTGTGCCAGCGACTAAAGCTCCCATATCCAGCATCATCAAACGTTTTTGCTGCATATCCTCGGGCACTTCGCCTTTGATAATTTTTTGGGCTAAACCTTCCGCTATCGCTGTTTTACCAACACCAGGCTCACCTACTAAGACTGGATTATTTTTCGTACGGCGGCTTAAAATTTGAATCAACCGACGGACTTCTGAATCCCGACCAACAACTGGATCTAAACGGTTTTCCCGAGCTAATTTTGTTAAATCCCGGGCCAGACTATCTAAAGTTGGCGTTCCTTGTGGTGCAGCTGCTTTAGCATTATTAGGATTACGACGGCGGGCTTGTCCATTTTGGTTGTTCCCCTGCACATCACTAATACCCATTTTTTTCCGCAACAACTGGCGCATTTTAGGTAAACTCAGGCCAATATTTTGTAAAATACGAGAGGCTAAAATTTCGTCGTCCCGTAATAAACCTAGCAATATATGCTCTGTCCCGATTTTTGGTGCTCCCAAGCGCTTGGCTTCATCTCCAGCATAAGCAAAAATTTGTTTTGCCCGTGGAGAATACGGCAAATAGCTGCCTTCAGGATATTTTTTAACTGTTCCATAACCCGTCAAATGTTCAATTTCTTCGCGGACATCGCCTTCTTCAACATTCATTTGGCGCAATGTTTTGCCGGCAATACCATTTGGTTCTAAAATTAATGCTAATAATAGATGTTCTGATCCAACAGATTGATGTTTAAAGTATTTTGCTTCCTCTTGAGCGATATTAAGTACCACTCGGACGCGTTCTGTAAATAATTCATCCATATTTACTTCACTCCTTTTCTTCGTAGCTAAGTCGCTCTAAAAATAAGTGCATCAGCTGAGCCCGAATTTGATTTTCCTTTGAACTTAGGCTCAAAGCATTTTTGGAAATAGCACTGAGCATCAGATTACCTTCTTTACGGCCAATTACTTGTTCCTCGTACAGTTTTTGAATCAGGGCCACTGCATTTTTTTCCGATAGTTCCAGCCCGACTAGCTGATCCAATTGCTCCAAGAAAACATGTTTATCAGTAATTGTGACCTTAGCAATCCGAATATAACCACCGCCGCCCCGCTTACTTTCAACAGTATAACCCCGCTGAATCGTAAAACGCGTATTAATCACATAATTAATCTGAGAAGGCACACAATTAAATAGTTCAGCCATCTCAGTTCGGCGAATCTCAATTATTTCACTATTTTCTAAAATTTGCTTCAAATAAGCTTCAATTAAATCTGAGGTATTATGAGAACTCATAATAATCATTCCTTTGACTAATATTGACCTTAATTATAGCTGATTTAACAAGGAATGCAAAGGAAATAGCTTGTTTCACTTATGTTATTTTCTCGCAGTTTTAGAGGCTTTGCAAGGTTTATCGTTAAAAACGACCGATTATTTTTAATCATAATTTAAGAAATGGTATTTTAAGGTCAAAAAAATAGGTCAATCTACTGATTAACCTACAATCGGGAAGACAGGATTCGAACCTGCGACCCCTTGGTCCCAAACCAAGTGCTCTACCAAGCTGAGCTACTTCCCGTTTAGTAACTATTGAAAATTGGATAAATAAAAAAACTACTCCTCTAAGTTGATTCGTAGCTAAAAGTTACAATGCACCCAAAGGGAGTCGAACCCCTAACCTTTTGATTCGTAGTCAAACACTCTATCCAGTTGAGCTATGGGTGCATGGTGTTTTCACACTATGCCGAGGACCGGAATCGAACCGGTACGGTGATCACTCACCGCAGGATTTTAAGTCCTGTGCGTCTGCCAGTTCCGCCACCCCGGCTTGTTTTTACTTAAAGCGGAAAACGGGGTTCGAACCCGCGACCCCCACCTTGGCAAGGTGGTGCTCTACCACTGAGCTATTTCCGCAGTTTTCCTATGCCGGCTAAAGGACTTGAACCCTCGACCCTCTGATTACAAATCAGATGCTCTACCAACTGAGCTAAGCCGGCTTCTATGCGGGTGAAGGGACTTGAACCCCCACGCCGTAAGGCGCTAGATCCTAAATCTAGTGCGTCTGCCAATTCCGCCACACCCGCATCGTATGAGTCGTACAGGGCTCGAACCTGTGACCCTCTGATTAAAAGTCAGATGCTCTACCAACTGAGCTAACGACTCATATGGAGGTTAACGGGATCGAACCGCTGACCCTCTGCTTGTAAGGCAGATGCTCTCCCAGCTGAGCTAAACCTCCAATGATTACAAAACAACTGCGTGGCGACGTCCTACTCTCACAAAGGGCAACCCTTCACTACAATCGGCGCTAAGAAGCTTAACTTCTGTGTTCGGCATGGTTACAGGTGTATCCTTCTCGCTATCGCCACCACACAA